>NZ_BAAGTN010000006.1:0-243769 GCF_054781895.1 Saccharothrix stipae
TACTAATAGGCCGAGGACTTGCTACGAAAATGCTACGCATCCACTGTGCGGTTCTGAGAGAGCCGAACCGGACCATCCTGGTCCACCCGAGTAAGTGGGGTGGGGTGGGGTGCCTACGGGTTGGTAATTTCATAGTGTTTCGGTGGTCATAGCGGTTGGGGAACACCCGGTCCCATTCCGAACCCGGTAGTTAAGCCTTCCAGCGCCGATGGTACTGCACTCGTGAGGGTGTGGGAGAGTAGGACGCCGCCGAACAATTTTTCAGCCTTCAGGGGCACTCGACTGGTTCGAGTGCCCCTGAAGGCGTTTTGCGTTCAGTGCAGATTTCCACCTGACGGCGAACCGTCACTTTCCGGTGGCCTCCACCGCTATTCGGGCGACGCACCTCGCGCGACTGGGTGACGCGCCGATCGCTGCCTTTGATCGTCCATACCGTAGCCGGCATGAGCAGCGGAGAGTGGACAGGGGAGGCGCCGGTGCCGTGGCGCGCGCACAGACGAATCAACCGAAGGGGCAGGCACTCCCGTGCCCGCCTGCCGTCCTCCGAGACACCGGTGTGGGCCTCGGTCGTCCTGGGCCTGGTCGTCCTCGTCTGCCTGATCCTGCTCCTGCTGACCTACCTGTAGCGCCTGTAGCGGCGCCTCACTCGACATCCACGGGCTTGAGGTCCACCGGCTTGAGGCCATCACCGGTCGGGAAGCGCCGTTCGTTGCGCTCGATCTTGGCGAACGCCGCCTCCACGAGGTCCACGTCGAGCTTGTCGGCCAACCGCACCAGGTAGTGCACGACGTCCGCCAGCTCGTCCCGCACGTGCCAAGCCAACTCGGGGTCGTCCATGGCCCGCGCGGCCTGCTCCGGCGTGAGCCACTGGAACAGGTCGGTCAGCTCTCCGACCTCCCCGGACAACGCCATCACGAGGTTCTTCGGGGTGTGGTACTGGTCCCAGTCACGCGCGGCGGCGAAGCGGCGCAGGGCGTCCCGCAGGTCTTCCAAGTTCATGCCCGCAGAGCTACCACACGGTGGTCGCCAGGCCGACGGTGGTCGCTCGGCCGCACGCCGCGCACCCGTTTGAACGCCGTGCTGAACGTGAATCCGTCCGCGTAGCCGACGGCACGTGCCACCGACCTCACCGTCGCATCCGGCCTGCGCAGCAGGTCCGCGGCCACGTCCATGCGCCACTCGGTCAGGTAGGTCAGCGGCGGCACGCCGACCAGCGTGGTGAACCGGCGCGCCAACGCCGTCCGCGACACCCCAGCGCGCGCCGCGAGTTCCGCGACGGTCCAAGCACGCTCCGGCGAGTCGTGCATGGCGTGCAGCGCGGGGCCGACGATCTCGTCGCTCAACGCCCGGTACCACGCCGGCGTGTTCGCCTCGGATCCGTCGAACCACTCACGCAGCGTGTACGCCAGCAGCAGGTCCAGCAACCGTTCGAGGATGATGTCCTGCCCGGCCTGCTCCTTGGAGATCTCCGCGGACAGCACGTCCAACGTCGGGCAGTGCTCGTCCTCGCACGACACCACGAACGCCGCCGGCAGGGCGTTGAGGAGCCGGCGGGCCATGCGGCTCTCGACGTCGTAGGCGGCGGTGATCACCACCGTGTCGCCCTTGTCGGCGAATCCGTACGTCCGGGGGCCCACGCGCCACTGCTCGCAGTCCGCGGCGGTGATCTCCAGCTGCGGAGACGTCGACGGGTCGTCGGCCAGCACGAACCGCAGCGGTCCGCGGACCAGGCCGACGTCACCGGGGCGCATGAGGATGCTGGTGCCGTCCTCGACCAGCAGCCAGGTGTCGCCGCGCACGGCCGTGATGAGGGTGAACGGGGCCGTCGCCGGGAAAGCCAGGGACCACGGTGGTGAGGCGAACGAGCGGCACACGTCGGCGTGCTGCGCGTGCACCCCGCGCAGGAGATCGGTGAGAGGGTCCACGTAGACGATTGAACATGCATCCGGGACGGTGAGCCATGTTCCGTCCAGCACGATCTTGATTGTCTGGTGGCATGACAATCCTGGTTATCGGAGCCACCGGCAAGACCGGCCGTCGCGTCACCTCCGCCCTCGACGCCCTCGGTGTCGCCAACCGCCCCGTGTCCCGCAGCACGGACATCCGCTTCGACTGGACGGACCAGTCCACCTGGGCGCCCGCCCTCGACGGCGCCACCGCCGTCTACCTGGTGCCGCTCGCGCTCAACCTGGACGACACCGAGGTGGCGGCGTTCGTGCCGCAGGCGGTGGAGGCCGGTGTGCGGCGGATCGTGCTGCTGTCGGCGCGTGGGCTCTCGTCGGACGACGGCCGTGAGCGCGCCGTGCGGGAGTCCGGGGTGGACTGGACGGTCGTGCGGCCGACGTGGTTCTCGCAGAACTTCAGCGAGGACTACTTCCTGCCGGAGGTGTTGGCGGGCGAGGTCGTGCTGCCCGAGGGCGGTGACGGCGCGCACCCGTTCATCGACGCGCAGGACATCGCCGACGTGGCCGTGGCGGCGTTGACGCAGGACGGGCACTCGGGTGTGGAGTACGAGGTGTCGGGGCCGGAGGCGTTGACGTTCGGCGAGGCGTTGGCGCGGATCGGCGAGGTGTCGGGGCGTTCGATCCGCGTGGTGGACGTGCCCGCGGCCGACTACACCCGCAGGTTGGTGCAGGGCGGCATCGACGAGGCGTACGCGGAGGTGTTGACGATGTCGTTGACCGCGATCCGCGACGGTCACGACGCCGCGCTGTCCGACGGTGTGCCGTCCGTCCTGGGCCACGACGGGCGGCTGTTCGGCGACTACGTCAAGGCCGCGGCCGGCTCCTGGGCCTGAGACCGGGACGGTTACCTCGGGACGACGGTGAGGGTCGGTCGGGTCGGTCGGGTGGGGCGGCCGGTGTCGCCCTGACCCGGCAGAGCGGCCGGCAGGGCGGTGAGCACCAGGCCGAACACGAGCCCGTTCAGCTCTTCCACGTCCAGCAGCAGCTCACGGGCGATGCCGTGCGGCGTCGTACCCCTGGCCCGCAGGGCGCGAAAGACCTTGGTGAGCAGCTGCGACGTCTCACGCCGGTCCATGCCCGCGGTGCGACCAGCCGTCCCGGCCGAGGAGCGCCGGGCCAGCTGGGCACACACAGTCGCGTGCTGGGTCCGGGTGAGCAGGCCGAGGGCGTGCAGGCGGTGCGCCAGGGTCAGCGGCGACACGTGCCAGGTGGCGCTGTGCGCGACGACGTGTTCAGTCAGCTGGCCGTGCGGCACGGCGGCCAGCACACCGGCCCGGGGCAGCAGGAACGCGGTGGCGAACGCGGTCGCGAACGCGTGCGCGTCGACGTTCCCGGCAACGAGGTGGCCGAGCTCGCGGGCGGTGTCGAAGCGGGCCTGGTCGGGCGCCGCGGTCGGGTCCAGGAAGACGTACGGGGTGCCGTCGTGTCGGCAGGAGAACGGTCCTGCGGCGGCGCAGTCCGGCGGCAGGGAGAAGACGCGGACGCCGTGTGCTTCCAGCAGGTGGACCATGTTGGGCGCCGGGCGGTGGGGGATGCCCCAGCGGGCGCGCACCACCTCGGCCGCGGTCTCCGGGTCGGGGTGCTCCCACGTCGGCACGTCCGGCTCCGGGAAGGTGAAGGCGCGGCTCAGCCAGCCGTCGAAGCCGATGGCCAGGCGTGCGGCGCCGACGGCGGCGTCCCGTTGCCGCTGGGACACCCGCGCTCGCGGACCGTCGAACGCCACCTCGATCTCCGGCACGTCGTCGGCTTCGAGGAAGCCCGGCGGGAAGCCGAGGGCCTCGGTGAGCCTCGCGGCCGTGTCGGGCCGCGGTTGGCGGCGGCCGTGCTCGTAGTCGCCGATGCTCGCCGGGCTGGTGCCCGCCTTGCGCGCCAGTTCCACCGCGGTCAGACCGCGACGGGTCCGGGCCAGGACGAGGCGGGAGGGCGTGAGCATGATCGCGCCATTCTCGCACCCGCCTACTGGCGTGGCGTGACGGTCACGTCGACGTCCTCGGGACCGTGGTGGCCGTGCGGGTCGCGTGGTGCGGGCAGCGGGCCGAACACCAAGGGCGGCAACGTGATCCGGCGTGCCCACCGGTCCACGACCTGGCCCTGCGGCGTGGGTTCCGGCTGCGCCACCTCGCGCAGCACGACCAGCCGTTCACCTTCCTGGTGGGGGTAGGTGACCAGGAACCACAGCTTCCACTCGTGCGCGTGCAGCGAGTCGAAGAGCGTGAACTGGTCGCGGTCGTTGCCGCGCATCATGGCCGCGATGGCCGGACCCTTGGCGTAGTCGCTGCGCAGCGGGGCGCCGGGGGTGCCGGTGTGGCGGTTGCCCTGGAGGGTGCCGAGCACGACCGGTTTGGTGGGGTGCTGGACGAGGCCCGCGTTCCACTTGTCGACCCGCGTCCAGCCCTCGGCGACGAGGACCTCGCGGAGCCTGCCGACCCGGTGGATCCAGTCCAGCAGCCCGGCGCCGTTGGTCGGGCCGAGCGGAGGCGCGGAGGCCCGGGCGTCGACCCCGGCCCAGATCGCCTCGTCCAGGTGGTCCGTGCGCAGCCCGAGCTCGGCCAGCTGGGCGTGGTGCTCGGCGGTCAGCTCGGTGGCGTTCGACATCCTCATACCAGGCACGCTAACCCCGACCACCGACAATCCGGCCGCCTCACCCCACCAGGTTGCGCATGGCGGCCTCCGCCAGTCGCCGCGCGCCGTCGCACGGTTCGAGGCCGCCATCCCCGCGTTCCGCGCCGGTGAACGACGCGACGAGGTACTGCCCTTCCGCCGTGTCGACCATGACGTCGCAGGAGGCGGTGTCGGAGGAAATCGTGACCGTGATGGCCGGGAAGCCGAGGACCGGTCCGGTCTCGTTCGCCTCGGCGGTTCGCTCGCCGCTGGTCCAGGCCTCGATGCCTTCGGTGGCCACCGGGATCAGGCGGTAACCCGCACCGGTCGCGGTCCACGAGCAACCGGTGGTCTCGTACACCTTGACGGGTATCGGTTTGCCCTCGCCGTCGATCTCGAACTCGGCGAGTTGCTCGGCGGTCAGGAGCGCGCACGGATCCTCGCCGTCGAGCTTCACCTCACGCGGTCGCGTCGGCGGCGACCCGGCGGTCGACCCGGCGGTCGACCCGGCCGTAGTCCCACCCGTCGACCCGGCCGAGGTTCCCGCCGTCGACCCGGCGGCCGTCTCGGGGGTGGGCGTTCCGGGTGTCGAACCGCATGCCGTCGCCGTCATCAGCGCCAGCGCCAGTGCCGGCACCAACACCGCCGGCCCACCGGGTGGAAGTCGCCGCATGGTGTCCCTGTTCTGCCGCGGGGGCTTGCCGTAGCGGTGAGACGTCGGTGTCCGGCGCCCGGTTCCCGAGCGGTATGGGCCTGGTCGAGGTGACAGGATGAGCCGGTGGACGTGCGCAGCAGGAACAACGTGACGGTGACCGGCAACGCCGACGGCCCCGTGGTCATGCTCGCGCACGGGTTCGGTTGCGATCAGACCATGTGGCGGCTGGTCGTGCCCGCGCTGGCCGAGACGTGCCGCGTCGTGCTGTTCGACCACGTGGGCGCCGGGAATTCCGACCTCTACGCGTGGAGCGAGCGGCGTTACTCGACGCTCGACGGGTACACCCGGGACGTGCTGGACATCTGTCACGAGTTGGACCTGCGCGACGTGGTGTTCGTCGGGCACTCGGTGTCGGCGATGGTCGGGGTGCTGGCCGCGGTCGCGGAACCGGCGACGTTCGCCAAGCTGGTGCTCGTCACGCCGTCGCCGCGCTACATCGACGACGACGACTACCGGGGCGGGTTCAGCGCCGCCGACATCGACGAGCTGCTCGACTCGCTGGAGAGCAACTACCTGGGCTGGTCGGCCGTGATGGCGCCGGCCATCATGGGCAACCCCGACCGGCCGGAGCTGGGCGACGAGCTGACCAACAGCTTCTGCCGCACCGACCCGGAGGTGGCCCGGGTGTTCGCCCGCACGACGTTCCTGTCGGACAACCGGGCGGACCTGGACCGGGTGACCGTGCCGACGTTGGTGCTGGAGTGCCGGCACGACGTGATCGCGCCGCCCGAGGTCGGTGCGTTCGTGCACGCGCGGATCCCCGGCAGCACGCTCGTCACGCTCGACGCCACCGGCCACTGCCCCCAGCTCAGCGCCCCGGAGGCCACCGCGGCGGCGATCACGAGCTTCGTGGCGGACCTGCGGTGATGTGCGGGAGCGAGCCGGATCACGACCGCGAGCTGTTCTCCGCGCTGTTGGAGGACAGCGCGGAGGACCTGTACGAGAACGCGCCGTGCGGCTACCTGTCCACCATGCTGGACGGGCACATCGCGAAGGTGAACGGGACGCTGCTGCGCTGGTTGGGGTACGAGCGGGAGCAGCTGGTGGGTCGGCGGCGGTTCGCCGACCTGCTCAGCGTGGGCGGCAAGCTGTACCACGAGACCCACTTCGCGCCGTTGCTGAGGATGCAGGGCCAGGTCGGCGGGGTGGCGTTGGAGATGGTCGCGGCCGACGGCACCCGGTTGCCGGTGCTGGTGCACTCCACGGTGAAGACGGGCGGTGACGGCCAGCCGTTGCTGATCCGCACCACGGTGTTCGACGCGAGCGACCGCCGTGCGTACGAACGGGAGTTGCTGCGCGCCCGGCAGGAGGCCGAGCGGGAACGTGACGAGATCCGGCGGCTCGCCACGACCCTCCAGCGCACCCTGCTGCCGCCGGTGCTGCCCGCCGTGCCGGGCGTGGAGACGGCCACGCACTACCACCACGCCTCGCCGTTCGAGGTCGGCGGCGACTTCTACGACCTGTTCCCGCTGGCGGACGGCCGGTGGGGGTTGTTCTTGGGCGACGTGTGCGGCAAGGGCGCCAACGCGGCGGCGGTGACGTCGCTGACCCGGTACACGCTGCGTTCGGCGGCCGTCTACGACCCGGACCCGGCCACCGTGCTGACCAACCTCAACACCGTGCTCAACCAGGAGCAGGACGGTGGGCACTCGCGGTTCTGCACGGTGACGTTCGGCGTGCTCGCCGTCGAACCGGACGGCTGCACCCTCTCCCTCGCCGCCGGCGGCCACCCACCCGGCCTGCTGCTGAGGGCCGACGGCACCGCCGAGTACGTGGAGATGCCGGGCGGTCAGCTGATCGGCATCCTGCCCGACGCCCGCATCGTCACCACGACCGTCCACCTCTCGCCCGGGGACACGTTCGTGCTGTACACCGACGGCCTGACCGAAGCCCGGACCGGTCGCGACACCCGGTACAGCGAGGAAGAACTGCTGGAGTTCGCGGCCAGCCTGCCCCCGGCGTCCGCGGCCGCCGCGGTCGACGCCCTCGTCGGCCTGCTCGACCGACTGGGCAAGGGCGTCGAAGACGACACCGCCGTGCTGGCGATCGGCGTGCCGACCCGCTAGGGGTCCCAGCGGTGCACCATGCGGACCGCTCATCGCGGCCGTCCGACCGGCAGGCCGAGCAGCCGTCGGCCCGTGACCAGGGCGATGGTGGTGAGCACCAAGGGCATGGCCAGCAGGAGCATGAGCGTCCACACGGCGGGCCAGGAGGTGGTGTGGCCGTCCGAGCCGAGCGGTGCCGACGTGATCCTGAGCGACATCCCGAGCGCCAGGCCGACGAAGGCGAACATGGTCATGAAGAGCGACGACGTCCACGCCACGACGATCCCCGAGCGCAGCTCACCGACCTTCCGGAGGTCGAGGTGCTCGGTCGACACGTGGCGGCGGGCGGTGAGCAGGAAGGCACCCGCCAGGACCACCATGACCACGCTGCCGCCGACGAGCGACCAGCTGAAGACGCCGAGCGCCGGGTACACGGGAGGCAGTCGACCGCCGAACAGCGCGAGGAGCGGGATCAGCGCAACGCAGGCGGCGATCAGCAGCAGGGCGACCCTTCGGCACGTCGTGCGGATCCGGTGCGCGTGCGGTGCCGGAAGCCACAGGTACCGCGGTGGTGCGGGTGGTGGCGGGTAGCTCACGGTGCTGCCAATCCGGCCGGGACGACCTCTCGTCGTGGTGAGCCGGTTCGAGCACCGGGTCGCCCACGCTATTGCGGTGCGTAGTCAACCAGGTTCGGAAGGTAGTCGACATCCGGGTCGGCTCAAGCTCCCAGAACCGGGGCTCAGGGCTCCCAGACCTGAATGGCCCTCACGACGAAGGGGGCGTCCGGCACGTACGTGCCCTTGCCCGGGTAGGTGGTGAACTCGGCTTCGGTCGAGCACGTCACCCGCTGGTAGACCGAGGTGTCCCTGGTCAGGTTGTTGACGAACGAGCGGGCCACGAAGCCGTCGGGCAGCGGGATGCACTCGCGCGGGTTCGCGGACTCCAGGTCGAGGCGGTGGGCGTCGCCGGTGTACTTGGTGCCCGACCACACGCAGAACTCGCCGCGGTCGCAGGTCGGGTCCGGCTGCTGCGCCACCGCCGTGCCGCTGGACGCCAGGGCGCCGGCGGTGAGGGCGAGGGCTGTCACGAGGCCGCGGGTGGTCATTCGGGTCACCTCCACGCGCTCCAGAGTGCTGCGGCCGGCGTCGGCGCGGGGTCGGGTCGGTCGTCGTTCACCTGATTGTGTGGGCCGGTCCCGGTGTCGGCAGCGCGAGGCGTTCGGCGAGTCGGAGGGCGTCGTGCGGTGCGACCGCGTCGGTGTCGTTGTCGAAGTAGACGTAGACGTCGTGGTCGGTGGCCCAGCCGCGGATCTTGGCCGACCAGGCGTCGAGCTCGTCGTCGGAGTAGCTGCCGACGTACAGGGCCTGGTTGCCGTGCAGCCGCACGTAGGCGAAGTCCGCCGTGACGTCTTCGAGGTAGGGGAACCGGCCGGCGGAGTGGGACACGACCAGCGCGATGTCGTGCGCGCGGAGGAGGTCGTGGACCTCGGGGTCCAGGAACGTCGGGTGCCGGACCTCCAGCGCGTGCCGCAGGGGCCGGTCGGCGTCGGTGGTGGTCCAGGCGCGTTCGCCGGGTAGTCGGGCGTCGTGGCGTTCGGCGAGGTCGGCCGCCGCCGCGGTGGTGCGGGGGAGGAGGTCGAAGAAGGTGGCCAGGCGGTCCGGGTCGAACGGCAGGGTGGGCGGCAGCTGCCACAGCAGCGGTCCGAGCTTGGCGCCGAGTGCGAGCACGCCGGAGGCGAAGAAGTTGGCCAGCGGGGTCTCCACGTCGCGCAACTGCTTCAGGTGCGTGATGAACCGGCCGCCCTTCACCGCGAACAGGAAGCCCTCCGGCGTCTGCTCTGCCCACGTCCGGTAGCTCGACGGGCGTTGCAGCGAGTAGAACGAGCCGTTCAGCTCCACCGACCTCATGAGCCGGGAAATGTGCTCCAACTCCCGCCGCTGCACCAAGCCCCGCGGGTAGAACGCACCACGCCACGTCGGGTACACCCAACCCGACGTCCCGATCCGAACATCACCCGTCACCGCCGAGGGGTACCCGGATGATCTCCGGCGTACCACGCGAGCCGGTGGGGTTGACCTCCCGCGCACACGGGGGTTGACCTCCAGCGCGCTCGAAGGTGCAAGTTTGGTGCCATGGACGACCGGACGCTTGACGCCTACCTGGCCCGGATCGGCGCGACGCGCGCCAGCACCCTCGTTGAGCTGCACGAACGGCACGTTGGCGCGGTGCCCTTCGAGAACCTCGCCATCCACCTCGGCGAGGAGGTCGTGCTCGACGAGGACCTGCTCGTGGACAAGATCGTCAACCGGCGGCGCGGTGGGTTCTGCTACGAACTGAACGGGGCGTTCGCGGCGCTGTTGCGGGCGTTGGGGCACGACGTGCGGGTCTTGTCGGCCAAGGTGTACGTCGACGGCGTGTACGGGCCGCCGTTCGACCACATGGCGTTGCGCGTGGGCGATCTGCTCGTGGACGTCGGTTTCGGGCGGTTCAGCCTGCGGCCGTTGGACCTCGTCGGTCGGGACGACCAGCGCGACCCCGCCGGTGTGTTCCGGATGGTCGACACGCCCGAGGGCGACGTGGACGTGCTGTTCGACGGCGTCCCCCAGTACCGGCTCGAATTGCGCCCGCGCGCGCTGGAGGAGTTCCGCGCCACGTGCTGGTACCAGCAGACGTGGCCGGGGTCGCCGTTCCGGCGCCGTGCGACGTGCACACTGCCCACGGCGGACGGGCGGGTCACCATCGCCGGCCACAGGCTGATCACCACGACCGGCGACGAGAAGGTGATCGAGCGGTTGGACGACGACGCGCTGCTCGACGCCTACGCCAAGCACTTCGGCATCGTGCTGGACCGCGTGCCCCGGCTCAGCTGATCCGCTCGGCCAGGGCGAGGGCGTCGAACGGCGCGGCGCCGCGCATGGTGTTGTCGAAGTAGACGTAGACGTCCCGCCGGGCCGACCACTCGCGGACCCGGGAGGCCCAGTGGTCGAGGGCGTCGTCGGAGTACGCGCTGACGTACAGCTCCTCGTCGCCGTGCAGCCGGACGTAGACGAAGTCGGCGGTCAGCTCGTGGAGCTCGGGGAACCGTCCGGCGGACTCGGCGACGACGAGCGAGACGTTGTGCCGTGCCAACAACTCCGCCAGTTCGGGCGTGTCCCAGCTCGGGTGCCGCACTTCGAGCGCGTGCCGGACCGGCGGGCCCGGTAGCAGTTCCAGGAACGCGGCGAGTCGTTCCGGCCGCCACGGCAGCATCGGCGGCAGTTGCCACAGGATCGGCCCGAGCTTCGGTCCGAGGTCGAGGACACCGGAGTCGAAGAACGCCTCCACGTCCTTCCCGACGTCCCGTAATCGCTTGTCGTGGGTGATCTCGCGGTGCGCCTTCACGGCGAACACGAAGTCCTCGGGTGTGCGCTCGAACCACGACTTGAAGTCCGTCGGCTTGCGCAGCCCGTAGAACGAGCCGTTGATCTCGACCGTGTCGAGTCGCCGTGACAGGAACTGCAATTCCAACCGCTGTTGCAACCCGCGCGGGTAGAAGTTGCCGCGCCACTCGGCATAACGCCAGCCGGATGTACCGATTCGGATTTCACCCACGGTGACGATGTTGCCCATGTGGGTGATCGCTGAAACGTGACGACGGGTGGAGTGCACCGGATCGTCGTAGTGATCGTCGTCCACTCGGTCCAACATCGACCGGCCGGCGGTCACGGTGCGCTATAACGGTGTGCATGTCGGAGCCACGGTGGGACGGTCTGCTCAGCGGTGACCCGGGCCAGGCCGAGCGCAGCGTCGACGACTGGGTCGAGGGCATGCGGCAGCGGGCCGACAAGCTGCAGGCGCTGCGCGCCGAGGTGGAACGGATCCAGGTCACCGAGACCAGCGCGAACGGCGCCGTGGTCGTCACCGTCGACTCCAGCGGCTCACCGGTCGACATCCGGTTCACCGACCGGGCGGGCGCGGTGCGGCCGGAGGACCTGGGACCGCTGGTGATGGGCTGTCTGCGCGCCGCGCGCGCCCGCATCACCGCGCAGGTCCGAGACGCGACCGAGGCGAACATCGGCGCCGACCTGCCCGACACCCGCCGGATGCTGGTGGACAGCTATCGCGAGCGGTTCGGTGAAGCGGCGCCGCCGCCGACCCGGACCAGGCACGACGACGACTTCGGCGACGATTCGTACCTGGCTTGAGGGGGCGACCATGACCGGCTACGACGTCCTGCCGACCGAGCTGCGCGCGCACGCGGGCAAGCTCGACGCGCTGGCCGAACGGCTCGGCGAGGCCGTGCACGCGGCCCGCGCGGTGAGCATGGCCGACGGCGCGTACGGGCAGCTCTGCCAGTTCCTGCCGGCCGTGATGCGCGGTATCGAGGAGCAGGCGGGCGCCGCGCTGACCGCGGGCGCGAAGGGCATGGCGGACATCTCGACCGACGTCCGCTACACCGCCGACGAGTACGAACAGCGCGAGGACGACGCCGCCGTGACGTTCGGCGGCCTGCGATGACCGGCGGCAACCCGCTCATCGCACCGGTGCAGGACAGCACCCGCTGGTACTCCGGGATCGGCGTCGCCGAGTCCGCCGCCGACGTCAAGTCCGGCATCGAGAGCGGCAGTTGGGTCGACATCGGGCTGGGTGTCGCCGGGGTCGGCCTGGAGGCGCTGAGCTTCGTCGTCGACCCGTTGGGCTCGCTGTTCTCGGCCGGGGTGTCGTGGCTGATCGAGCACGTCAAGCCGTTGTCGGACGCGCTGGACTGGCTCGCGGGCAACGCCGACCTGGTCGCCTCGCACGCCCAGACGTGGAAGAACGTCGCCAAGGCCGTCGGCGAGGTGCGCGACGACTACACGCGTGACGTCGCCGCCGACACGGCGGGCTGGCAGGGGTCGGCCGGTGACGCCTACCGGGCCGCCGCCGCGCGCACCGCCGACGTGCTGGGCGGCGGGTCCACCGCGGCCGACGGCTTCGGCTCGGCCGTGGAGATGGCGGGTGTGGTGGTCGCCGTGGTCCGCGAGGTCGTCCGCGACCTGATCGCCGACCTCGTCGGCCGGCTCATCTCGTGGGCGTTGGAGGTGGCCTTCACGCTCGGCCTGGCCACGCCGGTGGTGGCGGCGCAAGCGGCGGCGGCGGTCGCCCGGTGGGGCGCGAAGATCGGCGACATCCTCAAGAAGCTGGTCCGCACGATCGGCAAGCTGATCCCGCTGCTGCGCAAGCTCGGCGACGTGTTCGACAAGGTCCGCAAGGTGCTGGACGACCTGAAGTCGCCCGCCCGGCAGGCCGACGAGGCGCCCAGGCCGGGGCAGACCGGCGGCGCCCGCCCGGTGGACGACGGGTCGCTGCGCGCGTACGACCGGATGGAGCGCTGGTCGGAGAACGCCTACCAGTCGATCCGCGGCTCCGACGACGTCGACGACGTCGCCGGGCACGTGGGCGGTGTCCAGCGGGCCGACGGCAGCACCGGGTTCACCCGGGCGGAGATCGAGCAGATCAAGAACCACGTCTTCGAGGACCTGCACCCGTTGGATGGCCAGAACGGCGGTACCGTGATGGCGCGGTTCGACCCGAGCCCGGACATGGCCGAGGCGTGGCTGCGGCTGAGGTCGGGCCGGGCGCTGCCGGAGGACGTGGCGCTGCTCGAACACGAACTGGCCGAAGCCCGGTACTGGCAGCAGAACCCGAACGCCTCGTACAAGGACGCGCACGCCGCGGCGAACGCGGTGTCGCGGTGGGAGACTCGGATCCCGCCGGCGTCCAACGAGGACTACAGCAAGCCCTGGAGGTAGGCCGTGGCCATGCTCGTGTACTTGCACAAGGAAGAAGAAACCGCGGCCAGCGTGCGCTACCGGTTCCACACCGACGGCGGCACGGAGCGGTTCCTGGTGCTGGACAAGGCGTCCGAGACCATCCAGCCGGACGACGGCAACCGCGACGGCGTGTTCCGCGCGGCGGCGGGCAAGCTCGCCAAGGCGTGGTTGAGCACCCACGAGGCCCCGGAACGGCTGGTGCACCAGAGCTAGAACCCGGCGCCGTCCAACGCCCCGCTCACCACCCGGTCGACCCTGACCTGCTGCGGATCACGGGCCAACGCCTCCGTGCAGGGGCACCCGGCCAGGTCGCTGCCGCACAGGTACACGCCGAGCACCCGCAAGCTGCGCGCCGTCTGCCGCAACCGCGCCGCACCGCGCAACCGCACCTGCCCGTACACCGCCTTGGCCAACTGGTACGGCACACCGGGGCCGAGGTCCACGCACGCCTGGCTGTCCAACTCCTCCGCCACGTGCGCGATGGGCCGACACCCGTACGTCCGGGCCGACCGCACGAGCCTCTGGTCCAACCGGGCCACCAGCCGCTTCGCCACCTCGTCCCGCCACACCCGGTCGGCGCGGAGGTAGGCGACCAACTCCTCCACGCGGACGGGATCGGGCCGGGGACGGCGGGCGCGCGCTCTTCGTCGTCGTGACGTCATGCCACTCAACATCCGGTGTCGCAAACCGTTGTGAGCACCCCTCACCCACCTGCGTCACGAAAGCACCCGTGAGCACTAGCGACTCCGCACCCAGAGACACCGTTGACCCCGCCCCGCGGACGGGGTCAAGCGCTTGCGTCGGCATGCTCGGCTCAGCCGCCTGGTGTCAGCGGGGTGTCGGAAAAAGGGCGCGTCCGAGGAAGAAGAGAACGCCTGCCGCTGCGGAAGGCAAGACCAACAGGAACAGGTAAGCCCACACGCCGCCGGTGAACCCGACCTGCCGACTGCCGCTCGTCACCGTCATGATCAACAGCAACCAGGCGATGACGGCGACGATCACCGCGCCCGTCCAACCACCCGCCAGCGCTCGCCTCGCCGTTCTCGCGCCGTTCACGTCGAGGTGCTCGCCCCGGACGTAGGACCGTGCCGCGAGCAGGCTCACGGAGGACAGGAGCACCGCGAACACCGAACCGCACCCCGCGATCCAGACCAACGCGTTGATGGGGTGGTAGGCCGTCGGCAACGCCCGGCCGAACCCCACGATCGCCCACACGAGCGCCAGGCAGGCGACGAGGCCCGCCGCGCCGAGCACACCGCACAGACCTCGGATCCTCCGGGCCTGGGCAGCCGGGATCCAGACGTACCGCGGAGGCGGTCCCGGGTGCGTCACGAGCCGGGTCGCCAGTCCGAGCCGTCGCCGTCGGTGACGCTCGCGTCCCCCATGTCAGCGGTGTTCGGCATGGCCCACGTCGAACCGAGGTCGTGGATCTTCTGGCGGAGCGCGGACTGCTCGGTCTCGATCGTGTTGACGTGCGACTCCAGCGCCATGACCGTCGCGGCGATGACGCCGATCGTCGCGGCCACCCCTCCGACGATCAACGTGATCGCCGCGGGGATGCCCACGAGCGTGCACGCGGCGACCACCGCGCCGACGATGGTGACGACCAGGCCGGCCAGCGCGAACCCCATCGCCATCCAGAACATGTCGATCGAGTTGGCCAGGCTGTTGAGGGACGAGCGCAGCTGTCCGGCGACGTCCTTCACCGAGTTCAGCCCGGCCGCCTGCGGCGGCACCGTCGCCTGGTAGGCGCGGGCGGCGCGACCTTCCCACTCGATCGTGGTGCGGAGCTTGTCCAGCCCGATCGTCTCCGCGATGTCGCCGAGTGCGTTGCCGACCTGCGACACCCATTGCTCGCCGACTTCCTTGAGCCGGTCCGAGTCACCGGGCTGCTCCCACAGCAGCTTGATCCGGTCCCACAGTTCCTGCAGCTTCTCGTTGAGCAGCTGCATGCCGCGGACGATGGGGTCGACGAGGTATTCGAGCGGCGAGGGGACCCAGCTCAACACGCTGTTGACCTGGTCGAAGAACTCCTTGACGTTCTCCTCGATCTCCTGCGACTTGCGGTTCGCCTCCTGTACGAGCGGGTTCATCGGCCACCGCCCTCGGTGTGGATGCTGTTCATGGCGTGCATGTTCGCTTCCTCTTCGGCCTCGTAGGTGTTCGCCGCCGAGTTGAGGGTCTCGCTGAGGCTGCGGAACGCCTCGGTCGCCTGGCGGAGCATGTCCTCCAGGGCCAGGCGAGCGTCGTTGTACGTGCGGTCCAGGCCGCGGTCGACCGCCCACAGCGACACGTCGGCGCCGGTCAGGACCAGGCCGCCGATCGTGGCGCACGGGCCGTCGAGGTTGTCGGCGGCGGTCGCCCACGCGGTCGCGTCGGACCGCATCGCTTCGAGGGCAACGCGAACATCGGTCATGGCAGCAACCCCACTCGGCGCAGCAGCGCGTTCGGATCACTCACCAGTGCGGTGAGCTCGGTGATGGCGGGGCTCTGCGGGCCCTGCGCCAGGTCGGCGGGAACGCTCTGGGCGCGCAGGTTCCGCAGCACCTCCAGGAACTCCTGCTGCATCTCCGTCACGCGTGCCGAATGCGTCCAGGCGGGATCGACCTCCAGGTTGAGGAGGTGTCCACGGTGGATCGTGCCGCGGACGTGCCCACCCCTGCTCTCCAGCGTCAGCGGACGGTCCACGACCTCGGTCATCCGCCGCGTGAACCTGCCCAGGTCGGCGCTGACGGCGTCCATCAACCGCAACGCCTGCTCGGGCGTGATGCGTTCGTCGGACTGGGATGGCGGCGCCGCCGGCCGTGGCGCGGGATCCGCCGGTCGCCCGATCTGCTGCACCAGTGCCGCCATGGTGGCGGCGTTGGCGGCTTCGGTCACCGCCGAGCCCAGGGCCCGAGGGTCGACCGACTGCCGCCACTGCGCGGCGATGGTGACCGACTGGACCTCCGCCGCGTCGTCGACCGCCACGGTGACGACACCGTCGGCGTCACGTCCTACCAGGGCGTCCTGCGGGGCTTCGGGCTCCTTGGGCGCAGGTCGGGGACGTTGGTCCTCTTCATCGCCGTCCTCGAAGCCGAACCTGTATACGCCGCTCACATGTCCCCTTGCGTTCGGTGATGAGCTGATCTCCGACCGTAGCGGACGGTGTCGGACGAGCGCAGGCGGTTGACGCCATCCGCCGGGTCTTGACTCGCGTGGAGCGTCGTTCGCGCCGGATTCACCCGTCAGCGCAAGCAGCGGAGTTGTCTCGCCAGGTAGGGGCAGCGCGGCGTTGCCGGCCCCCGGCCCCCGGCTGCCGCGCGACGGCCGGGGCAGGAGTGGACGCGTCAGAGGCAGAGCAGGGGCAGGCAGTTGTCGACGCCCACCTTGTCGATCACCGGTCCCCAGCCCGAGCCCGTGGTGCTGGCGAACGTGATCGTGGTGGTGAAGCCGGTGGCGACGAAGACGGCCTGCCGACCGACGTACCCCATGTTCGTCTTCGACTTGCCGGTGATGTCGAACGAGAAGTCCTGGAGCACGTTGCCGTCGACCAGGATCCGGCCGGTCTTGATGGTCGGTGGGGCACCGGTGTTGCCGGCCAGCCGGTAGCTGATGCGGTAGGCGAACAGCGGCACGGTCCGAGGGTGTCGGCCTCGAAGGTGACCGATCCCTCGAACCGTAGGCCGGAAAAGCACCCATGAGTCCGCACATCTGCGTAGTCCATGGGCCCCGTCGTGCCCTCGAACGTCACACCGCCCGCGCTGTGGTCAACGGCCGCGCCAGACCGGGTACATGTATCGGCGGCGCTGGTCGGGTGCGTCCTCGGTGACGAAGTGGTCGTTGGTGCTCCGGTAGACGCAGTCGATGCCGAGCCGGTGCAGGAGCGTGAGGCCGTCGGCGGCGGGACGTTCGGGGAAGAGCGCCATCAGCCGGGTGACCGGGTCCGGGCTGTCCGCCGCGTAGTCGAGCAGTTGGGCAACCGCCTCGCGCACCTTGCCATGGGTGGCCAGGCTCTTCGCCTCGATGACCGCGACCTCGGCGCCATCGCGGTAGTACAGGTCGGCCCGCTTGCCCCCCGGCGTCACGAAGCTGGTCATCTCGACGTCGGAGCGGAACGTCCGGTAGTAGGCGACCAGTCGCGCCTCGATCCGGTCGTGCGCGGTTTGCCGTTCGGCGATCCTGTGCCACACGGTGTCGACGTGCGTGCGTTCCACCGGCACGATCCGGCTGCCCAGCCCCACCAGGTCGGCGGTGGCGTTCAGCCGGGCGTCGGCCTCCGCTTCCACCGTGCTCGGGCTGATGCCGAACGCGCTGATCAAGCGAGACGACCGCGGTTCGTCGACGATGCGTTGCCCGTACACGTAGTCGCCGGTGGTGAAGCCCTCGATGCTCCAGAGGTCGGTGATCGGGTGGTCGGTCAGCCGGACGTTCAGCACGCTGTACACGTTGGTGAAGCTGGAGCTGTTGGCGTGCTGGTTCCAGAGCAGGTCGGCCAAGGCGTTGTTGCGGAACAAGTGGCCCACCTCGCCGACGGCCTTGATCTTCTTCTCGCCGACGAACAGCACGACCCCGCCTGATCGGAGCCGCTCCATGGGCTTGTCGTGCAGGGGGATCGCGCCCCAGAAGTGCGCTTCACCCGACGGGTGCAACTCCTCCAGTCTCGCCAGATCCGCATCGGCCAGCAGCGAGCGGTAGGGCTCCCGGTTGAACGGGATCGCCCCCGCGATCGTCTCGTGGAAGCGCTTCCTCGTGTCGGGGTTGCCGTAGCACGGTGCGAGCAGTGCGAGGGTCATGGATGGGTCCC
Organism: Saccharothrix stipae; assembly: GCF_054781895.1. NCBI lineage: Bacteria > Bacillati > Actinomycetota > Actinomycetes > Pseudonocardiales > Pseudonocardiaceae > Saccharothrix > Saccharothrix stipae. Next base: position 17,904 of record NZ_BAAGTN010000006.1, read on the forward strand.
ACCGGTTGTCACCTGATAGTGCAGGTGTCGACCATAGGTCCCGACGTGCGCCGTGTCTGGGGAACAGCACCGCGCCCCGGCTGCCAGAGCAGCCGGGGCGCGGGGGACTTGAGGTCAGGCAGGCACGGAGGCGACGCCGGGGGCGAGGAAGCGCTTGCCCGTCACCTTCTCCGAGATGCCCGAACGGTCCAGGTACGGGGTGATGCCGCCCAGCCAGAACGGCCAGCCGGCGCCCAGCAGCATGCACAGGTCGATGTCCTGCGCCTCCGCCACCACGCCCTCGTCGAGCATGATCCGGATCTCCTCGGCCAACGCCTCCAGCGCACGCGCGAAGACCTCGTCACCGGTCAGCGGCTGGTCGCCGAACGACCACAGGGCCTGCACCTCGGGGTCGACGGAGGCCTTGCCCGTCGAATCCCACTGGTAGACCGCAGTCTTGCCGGCGGCGACGAACGCCTTCATGTTCTCCGACACGCCGAACCGGTCGGGGAACGCCCCGTGCATCGTGCCGGCCACGTGCAGCGCGACGGCGGGGCCGACGAGCTGGAGCAGCACCAGCGGCGACATCGGCAGGCCCAGCGGCTCGGTGGCCTTGTCCGCCACCTCGAACGGGGTGCCCTCGTCGATCGACTTCACGACCTCGCCCATGAACCGCGTCAGCAGCCGGTTCACCACGAACGCCGGTGCGTCCTTCACCAGCACCGACGACTTCTTCAGCTGCTTGCCCACCGCGAACGCGGTCGCGAGCGTCGCGTCGTCGGTCTGCCCGGCCCGCACGATCTCCAGCAGCGGCATGATCGCGACCGGGTTGAAGAAGTGGAAGCCGACGACCCGCTCGGGGTGCTTGAGGCCCGCCGCCATCTCGGTGATCGACAGCGACGACGTGTTGGTCGCCAGCACGGCCTCGGCCGAGACGAACTCCTCGACCTCGGCGAACACCTTCTGCTTCACGCCCAGGTCCTCGAACACGGCCTCGATGACGAAGTCCGCGTCCGAGAACGCCGCCTTGTCCAACGAACCGCTCACCAGCGCCTTGAGCCGGTTCGCCTTGTCCGCCGACACGCGCTTCTTCGCCAGCAGCTTGTCGACCTCGGCGTGCACGTACCCGACGCCCTTGTCCACGCGCGCCTGGTCGATGTCGGTGAGCACCACCGGCACCTCCAACCGCCGCGCGAACAGCAGCGCCATCTGCGAGGCCATCAGGCCCGCGCCGACGATGCCGACCTTGGTCACCTTGCGCGCCAACGACTTGTCCGGCGCGCCGGCCGGCCGCTTGGCCCGCTTCTGCACCAGGTTGAACGAGTACAGCCCGGCCCGCAGCTCGTCGCTCATCACGACGTCCGCCAGCGCCTCGGTCTCGGCCGCGTACCCGGCGTCCAAGTCGTTGGCACGGGCCAGTTCCAGGAGTTCGAGAGCCTTCAAAGCACCCGGCGCCGCGCCCTTGGTCTTGCCCTCGACGATGGCCCGCGCCCGCGCCACGGCGGCGTCCCAGCCCTCACCGCGGTCGATCTCACGGCGAGCGGGCACGACGTCGCCGCGCACCACGGAGGCCAGCCACAGCAGCGACTGCTCCAGGTAGTCCGCGGAGTCGAACAGCACGTCCGCGATGCCCAGGTCGAGCGCCTGCCTCGGGTTGAGCATCTTGTTCTGGTTCAACGCGTTCTCGAAGATCACGGTGACCGCGTCGTTCGCGCCGATCAGGTTCGGCAGCAGCTGTGTGCCACCCCAGCCCGGGAACAGGCCGAGGAACACCTCGGGCAGCGCGATGGCCGCCGCGTTGGACGCCAGCGTCCGGTAGTGGCACGACAGCGCCAGCTCCAGGCCGCCGCCCATCACCGCGCCGTTGACGAACGCGAAGGTCGGCACGGACGACTCGGTGAACTTGCGGAACACGTCGTGGCCGAGCTGACCGATCGTCACGGCCTGCGAGCGCTCGGAGGCGCCCTCGACGGCGGTGAGGTCCGCGCCGACGGCGAAGACGAACGGCTTGCCGGTGACCGCGATCGCGGCCGGGGACGCCGCCGCGGCCTCGTCGAACGCCGCGCTCAGGCTGACCAACGACTGCGGGCCGAACGTGGACGGCCGGGTGTGGTCGTGGCCGTTGTCGATGGTGATGAGGGCGACCTGGCCGGCCAACCCGGGCACGGAGACCAGCCGGGTGCGGGCGTGGGTCACGACCTCGTCGGGGAACAGGGCCTTGGCCTCGTCGGCGGTCAACGCGGTCACTTCGACTCTCCGTTCCGCAGCGTTCCATCCCATTGGGGGTTCTCCCAGATCACGGTGCCGCCCATGCCGATGCCGATGCACATGGTGGTGATGCCGTAGCGCACGTCGGGGCGCTCGGCGAACTGCCGCGACAGCTGGGTCATCAGGCGCACGCCGGAGGACGCCAGCGGGTGGCCGACGGCGATCGCGCCGCCCCACTGGTTGACTCGCGGGTCGTCGTCGGCGATGCCGAAGTGGTCGAGGAAGGCGAGCACCTGCACGGCGAACGCCTCGTTGATCTCGAACAGGCCGATGTCCTCGATGGTCAGGCCCGCGCGCTTGAGGGCCTTCTCCGTGGCCGGCACCGGGCCGATGCCCATGACGTCCGGTTCGACGCCCAGGAACGAGTAGCCCACCATGCGCATGCCGACCGGCAGGCCCAGCTCGCGGGCGGTCTCCTCGTCGGCCAGGATGCAGCCGGTCGCGCCGTCGTTCAGGCCGGCCGCGTTGCCCGCGGTGACCCGGCCGTGCGGGCGGAACGGCGTCTTCAGCTTCGCCAGGTCCTCGACCGTCGTGCCGGGGCGCGGCGGCTCGTCGGCGGTGGCCAGGCCCCAGCCGTTGTCCGCCGAACGGGTCGCGACCGGCACGAGCTCCGGGCCGATCTTGCCGTTCTTCACCGCGTCGGCGTACTTGGCCTGCGAGGCCGCCGCGTACGCGTCCGTGCGGTCCTTGGTGATGTGGGGGAACCGGTCGTGCAGGTTCTCCGCCGTCGAGCCCATGACGAGCGCGGACGGGTCCACGATCTTGTCGGACAGGAACCGCGGGTTGGGGTCGACGCCCTCGCCCATCGGGTGGCGGCCCATGTGCTCGACGCCGCCCGCGATCACCACGTCGTACGCGCCGAACGCGATGCCGCTGGCCGACGTCGTCACGGCCGTCATCGCGCCCGCGCACATGCGGTCGACGGCGTAGCCGGGCACCGACTTCGGTAGGCCCGCGAGCAGCGCCGCCGTGCGGCCGATGGTCAGACCCTGGTCGCCGATCTGCGTGGTGGCCGCGATGGCCACCTCGTCGACCCGCTCCGGGGGCAGCTCGGGGTGGCGCCGCAGCAGCTCGCGGATCACCTTGACGACCAGGTCGTCGGCACGGGTCTCCGCGAAGATTCCCTTGGGGCCGGCCTTGCCGACCGGCGTGCGCACGCCGTCGACGAAGACCACGTTTCGAACGCGTGCCGGCGCTACTGGTGCGGCCACGGCGTCTCCTCCACTTGTGGTGACGATTCGCCCGAGCGGTCGGGGCGCGACTCCTACCGATCGGTAACACAACTCTAGCCCCTGTTACTGGTCGGTAACCACCTCGGTCGCCCTGTCGGGTCGGTCACAGAACGCGCGGATCGCCAGGAACAGCCCGAACCCGAGCGGGGACAGGATGATCGTGAACACCAGCAGCGGGCCCATGAGCAGCGGGTGCAGCGCCAGGCGGCGGCCCTCCCGGTACATCCACGCGCCGATCAGCAGGTCCCACGCGATCACCTGCGCCCAGACCGCCGAGGCGCCCCAGGAGGTGGCCAGGAACTCCCGCAGCGTGTCCAGGTCCGGACTGCTCATGGTCGCCCACAACCGCGGCAGGTGCGCGGCGACCAGGACCACGTAGACGACCAGCGGCGGCACCGCGATCAACGGCGACGACACGACCCGGGCGGTCACCGGCGACTTCGGCGCGAAGACCATCAGGCCCCAGAACGGGACGGTGAGCCAGAACGTGATCTGGAACAGGAACCCGGTCATGCCGGCACCGCCTCCTTGGGGCTGTCGGTCGTGCGGAGGGTCCTCGCGATCACGGCGGCGGTCCACGTCGCCACGGCCAGCGCGCCCAGGGCGGTGAGCAGGTCCGGGCGCAGCAGCGGCTGCCCGCGTAGCGCCTGCCACGTGACCAGGGCCATCAGACCCGCGTAACCGATCGCCAGACCCCAGGCGAGCTTCGGTGTCGCGCGCCGGCGGAACAGGAGCACGGCCAGCGGGATGACCTGGAGCGCGTGGATGCCGACGAAGTGCGGGACGCGCAGGTCGCCACCGGTCGTGCTCCAGCCCGTCAACGCCATGTACGGGCCGCCGTCGGGCACGCCGACGCTGTGCGCGCCCACGATGCCGGCGGTGGCGTCCTCCTCGTTCCGCTGCCTCGTCATCAGGATGCCGAGGGCGAGGCCGACCAGGGAGAGGACCAGGCCGAGCCTGATCGCGAGGCCCGCGGGACGATCCGCGAACCGGGTGAAGACCAGCGCGACCGCGATCACCGCGTGCATGATCCAGAGCGTGAGGATGCTGTAGGTCATGACGTCCCACAGCAGGTCGTCGAACGGTGTGGCGACGTTGAAGTGGCTGCGCCTGCCGCGCACGACCTGCCCCACGACGACGACCATCTCGACGGTGCCGGCGACCGCGATGACCGTGCCGGCCCACCAGCCGACGCGGCGCAGGCGGGTGGTGAGGGTGAGCATCCAGGCGAGCGTGACGCCGTAGAGGGCGAGCGAGATGGCGAACTTGAACGGCTTGAACCAGATCGGCGACCCGACCAGAATCCGGTCGTCGACGATCAAGCCGGCCAGGGCGACCACCGTGAGGGCGGCCATGAGCAGGGAGAACAGCATCAGCGGCGGATGCCACCGGAGGAAGCGGGTCATGGACGACTCCTAGTATGGATAGCAGCACTTTCTACTATCGGATAGTTACAGTATCCATACTGAGAACCGTCTCAGGAAGGGGCCTGCCGTGCGCATCGCCGAGTTGAGCCGTCGCAGCGGTGTGCCGGTGCCGACGATCAAGTACTACCTGCGGGAAGGTCTGCTCCCGGCCGGTGAGCTGACCAGCCGTAACCAGGCCAGGTACGCCGAGGACCACGTGCACCGGCTGCGGCTCGTGCGGGCGATGGTCGAGCTCGGCGGGCTGTCGATCGCGGCCGTGCGGGAGGTGCTCGGGGCGTTGGACGACCCGGAGAAGTCACTGCACAAGGCGATGGGCACGATCTCGGCCGCGGTGGCGCCGCCGGACCTCGGCAGCGATGACGAGGCGGCGAACGAGCAGGCCAGGGCGTTCGTGGAGCGGCAGGGTTGGGTGTACCGGCCCCAGTCGTACGCGCACCAGGCGCTGGTCGGCGTGCTGGCGACGGCGCGGGAGGTGGGGCACGAGCGGTTCGCGGACATGCTCGACGGGTTCGCCGACGCCGCCCGGCCGTTGGCCGAGGCCGACCTGGCTTACGTGCTCGGCGGTGGGTCCAAGGACGAGGCGCTGGAGGGCGTGGTCGTGGGGACCGTGCTGGGTGACGCGGCGATGGCGGCCGTGCGCGCGTTGGCCCGGCGCGAGCTGTCGGGCGTGCGCCAGGCCGAGGAGACGCCCTCCCAGCCCTGCGACCCCTGAACCCGCGCGAGTCGAACCCTCAGGTCCCGCGTGTCCTACGTTCGCGTCACGCGTGTCCTACGTTCAGAACACCCGAGTTCAACGTTCAGAACAAGATCGACTGTTCTGAGCGTTGAACTCGGGGTACGCGAACGTAGGACACGCGCGTTCTGAACGTAGGACACGCGCGGGTTGGAGGTAGGACTCGCGGGTTAGGTGGGAGGGGCGGTCAGGGCGGCGGACAGGATGTCGGCGGTCAGGGTGATCTGCCAGTTGCGGGCGCCGCCCTCGCGCAGGGCCGCGGCCACGCCCGCGGGGGAGACGTCCTCCGGCGGCTGCCAGCACGTGCGCCGCACGAGGTCGGGCAGGAGCAGGTTCTCCACCGGCAGGGTGTTCGCCTCGGCCACCGCCGTCAAAGCGGTCCTGGCGGCCGCCAGGCGGGTCGCGGCGGCCGGGTCCTTGTCCGCCCACCGGTTGGCCGGCGGCGGGCCGTCGTGTTGCTGTGAGGGCTCCGGAAGCTCGGCTCGGGGCAGGGCGGCGGCGCGTTGCAGCGCCCCCAGCCACACGCCGACCATGCGTCGTTGCGCCCGACCGCGGAACACGGGCAGCGCCGACAGCGCCGCCTCGTCGGCCGGAGCGCGCACGGCGGCCTCGACCAGAGCGGAGTCCGGCAGCACGCGGCCCGGCGCGATGTCGCGTTCACGGGCCAGCGCGTCCCGCGCCTCCCACAGCGCCCGTACCGCGGCCAGCTGCCGGGGACTGCGGATCCGGTGGATCCCGGACGTGCGGCGCCACGGTTCCGCGCGCGGACGCGGCAGGGGGGCCGTGCGGGCGGCCTCGAACTCCTCGAGCGCCCACTCCAGCTTCCCCTGCCGCTTGAGCTCCTGTTCGAGCACGTCACGCAGCTCGACCAGCAGTTCGACGTCGAGTGCGGCGTAGTTCAGCCAATCGGCGGGAAGGGGGCGGCGCGACCAGTCGGCCGCACCGTGCCCCTTCTCCAACCGGTAGCCCAACAGCCGCTCGACGAGCGTGCCCAGCGCCACCCGCTCGAACCCGGCCAGCCTGCCCGCCAGCTCGGTGTCGAACAACGTGCTCGGACGCAACCCGAGTTCGGCGAGGCACGGCAGGTCTTGCGACGCCGCGTGCAACACCCACTCGGTCCCGTCCAGCGCCTCGACCAGCGGGTCGATTCGACCGCCGAGGGCGATCGGGTCGACCAGCACGGTCCCGGCGCCTTCCCGGCGCAGTTGCACCAGGTAAGCGCGTTGCGAGTAGCGGTATCCCGAGGCTCGCTCGGTGTCCACCGCAACCGGACCCGTCGCTCCGGCGAGCGCATCAGCGGCACGCCGGAGCGACGGTGCGTCGGCGACGACAGGCGGAACGCCGTCAGCGGGTTCCACCAGCGGCACCGGATCAGCACCGGTTGGTTCGGTTGGCTCGTCGGAGGGTACGTCCACGGCGGAAGACCCTACGACGAACGCACCACTCGCGGGTGTGTTCGGCCGGTTCAGTGTGCCGACCTGGCTAGCGGATCACGCCGGCACGCATGGCCAGCGCGACCATCTGAGCCCGATCCCCGGTGCCCAGCTTGCGCCCGATCCGCGACAGGTGAGACTTCACCGTCAACGCGGACAGGCTGAGCGCTTCGCCGATCTCCTTGTTGCTCTGGCCATCGGCGACCAGCTGGAGGACCTCGACCTCACGCGCGGAGAGTTCCCGCGGCGTGTTGTCGGTGCCCGGCACCCTCGTGCCCGCGGCAAGCACGGGCGCGACGCTCGGGTCCGCGTAGACGCCGCCGTCGAGGACCCTGCGCACCCCGTCGGTGACCACCATCGGCGAGGCGGACTTCAGCAGGTACGCCTGAGCGCCTGCCTGGAAGGCCGACCTGACCGCGTAGGGGTCGTCGGAGGACGCGAGGACCACGATGCGGGGCCAGCCCTGGGCACGGAGTTCCGTGACCAGGTCGATGCCGGTGCCATCCGGCAGACCCAGATCGAGGATCGCGAGGTCGCACGGTCCGGTGGCGAGTGCCCGCGCCCGAGCCTCCGCGACCGAAGCCGCCTCATGCACTGTCCCGGCTCCCATCTGGGTGAGCCGAGCCGATATCGCCTCCCTCAGCAGTGGGTGGTCGTCGACCACCAGCACTGAAAAAAGCTCCTCCCGCGGGTGCGGGACCATGTTCGCCGGCAACGTGCCGGCTGGCGTGGTACGAACGGCCTGACCTAAGCCGACGGCAGCCACGTCACTACCTCCCTGGAGTCGGTCGTGCCCCCCGACCGGCACCGGGACTTTCGTCCAATCAGCCGCGCCACTGATCGACCGAAAGTGGTGTCGTCTGGGGCAGCGTAGCCGCCCAAGCGGGTCTACGGGACGATCAATCGGGTATCTATCCCGAATGAGTTGTCACTGATGGCCCCCGTTGTCACACGATCGGCTGACAACTCGATCGGGCACGTAACGCGAGCGGTTCTCACGACGACATCAAGGAGTTGCGGGTGGCGAGCACCACAGGTCGAGGCCGGGCCGAGGAACTGCTGGCCCGGGTGCCACTGGTCGACGGGCACAACGACCTGCCGTGGGCGCTGCGCGACCTCGCCGCCTCCGGGCAAATCGGTGAAAAGTCAACGGCCGGTGACGCGACCTCGTGCGCCTCGATCGTCGACCTGACCGTCCGCCAGCCCGCGTTGCAGACCGACCTGGTCCGGGCGCGCGACGGCCGGTTGGGCATGCAGTTCTGGTCCGTCTGGGTCCCCTGCCGACTGGCGGGCGACGCAGCCGTGACCGCCGTGCTGGAGCAAGTGGAGTTGGTGCACGGGCTCGCCGCGCGCTACCCCGACCACCTCCGCATCGCGACCACGGCCGACGAGGCCGAACGGGCCTTCCGGGACGGGCGGATAGCCTCGCTGATCGGCGCGGAGGGCGGACACAGCATCAACGGCTCGTTGGGCGTGCTGCGCGCGCTGAGGCGGCTCGGCGTGCGCTACATGACGCTCACCCACAACGAGAACACCGAGTGGGCCGACTCGGCCACCGACGAGCCGGTGCACGGCGGGTTGACCGACTTCGGGCGCGACGTGGTGCGGGAGATGAACCGCGTCGGGATGCTGGTCGACCTGTCGCACGTGGCGCCATCCACCATGTGGGACGCCCTGGAGGTGTCGACGCGGCCGGTCCTGTTCAGCCACTCGTCGTGCCGCGCGGTCGCCGACCACCCGCGCAACGTGCCCGACGACGTGCTGGCGCGGCTCCGGGACAACGACGGCGTGTGCATGGTGACGTTCGTGCCGCACTTCCTGTCGCAGGCACACGTCGACTGGGACACCCGCCTCAAGGCCGCGATGGAGGCGGCGGGGGAGAACCACAACGACCTCGACGCGCGCCACCGCTTCGTCGACTCGTGGACCGACGGCGGCCCGACCCCTCGCGTGACGATGGACGACGTGGTCGCACACCTGGAGCACGCCCGCGAGGTGGCCGGCATCGACCACATCGGCCTCGGCGGCGACTACGACGGGACGCGCAGCCTGCCGGAGGGCATGGAGGACGTCTCGTGCTACCCGGACCTGGTCGGCACCCTGCTGGACCGGGGGTGGAGCGAGGACGACTGCGCCAAGCTGGTCGGCCTCAACGCGCTGCGCGTGCTGCGGGCCAACGACTGAGCCGCGGGCGTCGGCGCAGGGTCGTCAGCGCAAAATCGTCAGCGCAGGGTCGACACGCCCACCGGGGGCAGGCCCACGGCGGTGGCCATGACGTCGAAGAACGCGGTGCCGTGGGCGGCCAGCTCGGGGGTCCGGGCGGTCCAGGAGGCGCGCAGTTCCAGGTCGTCGGTGCGGGCCGGGCCCGCGATGTCGCCGAACCTCGCCGACGAGGTCTGGGTGACGGTGCCGCCCAGCGCCAGGAACTCCGCCCCGGACACCTCCAGCGCCTCCACCAGCCACGACCAGCCGACCTCGGGCAGCAGCGGGTCGGCGGCCAGTTCCGCGTCCAGCTCCACCCGCACGTACGCGACCAGCCGGAACACGCCCGACCAGGCCTCGACCCCGTCCGGGTCGTGCAGCAGCACGAGCCGTCCCGTGGACAGCTCGTCGGCGGGCCCGGTCACCTCCGCGGTCAACGCGAAGGACCAAGGCGCAAGCCGCTGCGGCGGGCGCACCTCGGTCAACTCCAGTTCGGGTCGGGTTCGCACCGACCGGAGCGTCGCCACCGCCCGCTGGAACAGTTCGGGCTCCGTCACACCACGGACTGTAGGCCCCTAAACCTCGGAACGTGAGCGCGGCACGCCGGGTCCGGAGCCGCCGCCCGAAGACGCCCGCCGCCCAGCCCATGGGACGATGGACGGCGAGATGAACGACATCACCGAAGCCCCGTTGCTCGTCGCCGCGCGCGGCGGCCGGCCGTCACGCACCCCGGTCTGGTTCATGCGCCAGGCGGGCCGTTCCCTGCCGGAGTACCGCAAGCTGCGCGAAGGCACCGCGATGCTGGACGCCTGCATGGACCCGGAGATGGTCTGCGAGATCACCTTGCAGCCGGTGCGCCGGCACGACGTGGACGGCGCGATCCTGTTCTCCGACATCGTCGTGCCGCTCAAGGCCGCGGGCGTCGACCTGGACATCGTGCCGGGCACGGGGCCGGTGGTGGCCAAGCCGATCGCGACCGAGTCCGACGTCAAGGCCATCCCCGAGCTGCACGAGGAGCAGGTGCGGCCGGTGGTCGACGCGATCGGGCTGCTCAACGCCCGGCTCGGCGACGTGCCGCTGATCGGGTTCGCGGGCGCGCCGTTCACCCTGGCCTCGTACCTGGTCGAGGGCGGCCCGAGCAAGCACCACGAGCGCACCAAGGCGCTCATGCACGGCGACCCGCACCTGTGGCACGCGCTGCTGGACCGGCTCGCGGGCATCACCGCCGAGTTCCTGCGGGTGCAGGTCGCCGCGGGCGTCAAGGCGGTCCAGCTGTTCGACTCGTGGGCGGGCGCGCTGTCCGAGCGCGACTACCGCGAGTTCGTCCTGCCGCACTCGACCAGGGTGCTGAGCAGCGTCAGCGGCGTACCGCGCATCCACTTCGGCGTGGGCACGGGCGAGCTGCTGCCCGCGATGCGCGAGGCGGGCGCGGACGTGGTGGGCGTCGACTGGCGCACGCCGCTGGACGTGGCCGTGCGGCGGCTCGAACAAGCGGCTCCGCACCTGCCGAAACCGGTGGTCCAGGGCAACCTCGACCCGGCGCTGCTGTTCGCGGGCCTGCCCGCGCTGGAACGCGAGGTCGAGCGGATCAAGCGCGAGGGCCGGGCCGCCGCCGGGCACATCTTCAACCTCGGTCACGGCGTGCTGCCCGACACCGATCCGGACGTCATCACCCGGGCCGTCGAGCTGGTGCACCGGGTCGGATGAGCACGCGGCGAGTGGCGGTGGTCGGCGGCGGGATCTCCGGCCTCGCCGCCGCGCACCGGCTGCGCCGCCTGCTCGGACCGCACGCCGAGATCACCGTGGTCGAGCAGTCCGGCGTGCTCGGCGGCAAGCTGCGCACCGCCGAGGTCGGCGGGCGCGCCTACGACGTGGGCGCGGAGGCGTTCCTGCACCGCCGCCCCGAGGCCACCGGGCTGATCGCCGAACTGGGCCTGGCCGACCGGCTGGTCCACCCGACGAAGGCCGCGGCGAGCATCCACGCCGCCGGCGACACCCGACCCATCCCCGCGCACACCCTCATGGGCGTCCCTGCATCGGTCGACGCCGTGCGTCAGGTGTTGTCGCACGAGGGCCTGCGCCGGGTCGCCGCCGAACCGACCCTGCCGCCGATCCGGCTGGACGGCGCGGACGTGTCCGTGGGCGCCCTGCTGCGCGAGCGGTTCGGCCCCGAGGTGGGCGACCGGCTGGTCGGGCCGCTGCTCGGCGGCGTCTACGCGGGCCGCACCGACGTGCTCGGCCTGCGCGCGACCATGCCGCAACTGGCCACCGCGCTGGACTCCGGAGCAGGCTCGCTGCTGGCCGCCGCCGCGACCACCATGCCCGCGCCACCCCGACCGGGGGTCCCTCGACCGCCGGTCTTCGGCACGCTGCGCGACGGCCTGTCGACGTTGGTGGCACGGCTGGCCGAGGCGGCCGCGGCCGAGGTCAGGCTCGGCCTGCCGGTGCGTGCCCTGATCCGCCGCGAGCACGGTTGGCGGCTGGAGATCGGCTCCGCCGCCCAGCCGCGGCACCTGGACGTGGACGGCGTGGTGCTCGCCGTGCCCGCGCCCGCCGCGCGCAGGCTGCTGGCCGACGTCGCGCCCGCCGCGTCCCGCCGCTACGCCGAGGTCGAGCTCGCGTCGATGGCGGTGGTGGCGCTGGCCCTGCCTCCCGGCACCGAGCTGCCCGAACGGTCCGGCGTGCTGCTGGCCGAGGGCGAGCGCGCCGCCGACGGCGGGCCGTTCACCGCCAAGGCGTTCACCTTCTCCAGCCGCAAGTGGGCGCACCTGGCCGGCGAGCCGGTGCTCGTGCGCGGCAGCGTCGGCAGGCACGGCGAGGCGCACCTGTTGCAGCGCGACGACGACGAGCTGGTCGCGGCGGTCCGGCACGACCTGCGCCGGCTGACCGGCGTCACGGCCGAGCCCATCGACACCGCGGTCACCCGCTGGGGCGGCGGCCTGCCGCAGTACGGCGTCGGCCACCTGGACGTCGTGCGCGGCATCGAGGACGCGGTCGCCGAGGTGCCCGGCCTGGCGGTGGCGGGCGCGACGCTGCACGGCGTCGGCATCCCCGCGTGCATCGCGACGGCGGACGCCGCGGCCGCCCGGGTCGCCGCCCACGTGCTCGGCCGGGGAGGTTCGACACGGCGTCCGCCGGGCTAGTCGGGCGAGCGCAGTGAGAGAATCGGAGCCATGGCCCGCCTGAACTACAACGAACTCAACGACACCATCCGCTACACCATGTGGTCGGTCTTCCGGGTGGAACCCGGTCGCCTGCCCGACGACCGCGGTCCGGCCGCGTCCGAGGCCCAGGAGTACCTGGACGGCCTGGAGGCCAAGGGCGTCGTGGTGCGCGGCGTGTACGACGTCGCGGGCCTGCGCGCGGACGCCGACTACATGATCTGGTGGCACGCCGAGGAGATCGAGCAGGTCCAGCAGGCCTACACCGGGTTCCGCCGCACCGCCGTGGGCCGCGTGTCCACCCCGGTGTGGAGCCAGGTCGCGCTGCACCGGCCCGCGGAGTTCAACCGCAGCCACATCCCGGCGTTCCTGGCGGGCGAGGAAGCCCGGAAGTTCGTGTGCGTGTACCCGTTCGTGCGGTCCTACGAGTGGTACCTGCTGCCGGAGGAGGACCGCCGCCGCATGCTCGCCGACCACGGCAAGGAAGCGCGGGACTACCCGGACGTGCGGGCGAACACGGTCGCGTCGTTCGCGCTGGGCGACTACGAGTGGATGCTCGCCTTCGAGGCCGACGAGCTGCACCGCATCGTGGACCTGATGCGCCACCTGCGCGGCACCGAGGCCCGCCGCCACGTGCGCGAGGAGATCCCGTTCTACACCGGCACCCGGGTCCCGGCCGCCGAGCTGGTCACGAACCTGCCGTGAGGGCGGCGACGACCCGCTTGGCGTGATGGCTGCCGACGTGCGCGCCGAACGTGCCGAGCACGATCCACGAGCCGTCTCGGAAGACCAGGCCGAACCGTCCCCGCGCGAGCAGCCGGGGACGGCGCTCGGCGGCCACCACGAGGTTGCGCGGCATCGACCACGTCACGGCCATCCGGTCGTCGCGGTTGACCAGGGCGACGAGCCGCCGCGGCGTCACGGCGAGGAAGCTGTGCCCGGTGAGGACCGCTTCGAGCTGCCTGGCCGGCGAGCCGGCCGGGCCGAAGCAGGTGCGCCCGCCGATCCAGCTCTCCGGGAAGTCGGCGGGCAGGTCCACCGACGGCGACGCGAACGCCACCCCGCCGACGCCCGCCAGCGCCTTGCCGACCCAGCCCTTCGGCTCCGGCACGGCCCGGGCGACCCGGTCGACGGCACGTCCCGCGGGCGTGGTCCAGAAGTCGGGCTCGGCGCCGCCGCGCGCGCCGTAGGCCACGGCGGCGGACGTGAGCGCGAGCAGCGCCTCACCGGGGTCCAACGCGCGCCGCGCGTCGTCACCCCACGACTTCAGGTCGTCGACCAGCGGCATCAGTCGTCGTCGGTGGCGTAGTTGTAGACGTCCTTGCCCATGTTGAACAGGCCGCCCGCCGGTCCGCCCGGCACCGATTCGCCCAGCACCTGGCCCAGCGGGATGCGCACCGGCGCGGTGTAGATCGACTTCGCCACGCCGAGCGCGATGCCTTCCTTGCTGAACGTGCCCGCGGCCTTCTTCAGCGCCTTGATCGCCTTCAGGCCCTGCTTGTAGGCCTTGGCCGCCTCGGCGAGCTTGCGCAGCATGTTCGACAGCTTCATCAGCAGGTCGGCGAGCTTCTTGACGATCTTGAAGACCTTGCCCAGGGTGGCGGCGGCCTTGGCGGCGGCCGCGGCGGCGCCGGCGGCCAGCGACGCGCCGAAGCTGATCACCGACGCGGCCAGGCTCACCAGCAGGTCGGTCACCAGCATCATGATCAGGTCGATGACGAGGTCGATGATCAGGTTCGCCGAGTCGACGCAGCCCTTGGCGGCCTCCACCAGCATCCCGGACGTGTCCTGCACGTTCTGGGCGAGCTGCTCGACCTGCTCCTCGATCTCGGTCAACCGGCCGTTGAACTTGTCCGCGGCCGGGCCCTGCCACACCCCGGAGACGGTCTGCCGGGCGCTCGCCTCGTCCGACACGATCGAGCGAATGTCGGTGGCGGCCTTCTCCCACGCGTCGGCCGCGCGGATCAGGTCGTCCGGGTCGCCCGCGACCCAGTCGATGGCCTCCAGGAACGGCGTCAGCAACGGCCGGATGATGCCCTGGATCGGGCCGGGGCAGCCGTTCAGGAAAGTCTCGATCTTGTTGTTGACCTCGACGGTCGTGCTGGGACTCATCCGCCCACCTTCGGAATCGTCAGCCCTTCGAGGCCCTGGACGATATCGGTGAGGAGTTCTCCGATTCCGGTGTCCACGCCCTCGTAGTCCTCGGCCGTGTCGCGCACCGATTCGGCGATGTCCCGCATCGCCTCGGCGCATTCCTTCAGATCGTTCATGGTCGAGGTCACGCGTTCCTCGTAGGACGCGTGGATGTCGCCGCTGGACGGCATCTTGCCGAACGCCTCACGGCCGACCTTCGCGGCCTCCAGTTCGGCCATGACCTGGTCGAACCGGTCGCCGCGGCGGACCGACGACCCCGCGAACTCCAGGATGCCGTCGAGCCTGACGTCGAACTTCGCCGTCATCGCGCCACCTCCCAATACCGATCACTCCGACGGTCGCGAACCCCCCGCGGTTCCGCCGGATCGCGAATTGCGCCGACGTTCGGTGCACTAGCCTGCGGCGGACACCTGCGGCAGACAGTAGTACAGCGGATCGAGGGCGCGATGCGAGAAGATCTCGAACAGAAGCTGGCGCGGATCACCCAACTCGCCGAGCAGAAGCAGCAGCAGGCCGACGAACTCCAGGGCCGGCTGGCGGGGTTGCGGGTGACCAGGAAGTCCGGTGACGGGTTGCTGACCGCGACCGTGACGGCGACCGGTCAGCTGGTCGACCTGCGCATCGAGGACCGGGCGCTGCGCAACGGCCGTGAGCTGGCGGCGAACCTGCTCACCCTGGTCTTCCAGGCCTCGGCCGCCGCGTCCGAGCAGGTGCGGGAGCTCGCGGCGCCGCTGCTGGAGGACAGCTCGATCGACCCGAGCTCGCTGAGCCCGGGTCCGACGCCGCCCGTGCTGCCGGGCGGGCCGGTGATGCCGGGCGCGCCGGGTGGCCAGCCCGCGCCGCCGCAGCACCAGCAGCCGCAGCAGTACGAGCAGCCGCCGCAGACGTTCCAGCAGCCGGTGCGGAACTACCCGCCCCAGCCGCCCCAGTCCCCACCGCCGCAGCCCCCTCAGCCGGGCCGGCCCCAGCCGCCACCGCCTCCGCCGCCCGCGCGCCGTCCGCCCGTGGACGACGACCCGGAGGAGGGCGGCTCCATCTTCCGCAAGGACTCGTGGTGACGCGGGAGGAGGGGCGCCCGGGTGCGGACGCCCCTCCTCCGTCGACTGTCGTTACTTGGTGAGCCGGTAGGCCCGGATCACGGTGTGCTCGAACGTGTTGCCCTTGCTGTCGGAGCCCTTGGCGCGCAGCGAGGCGTAGCCGGCTTGGTCGGCGTTGCGGACGTATGCGGCGTTGCCGATGATCGGGGCCTTCGACCAGGTCTTGCCGTCGTCGAACGAGACGTCGACCTCGACCTTGCGGACGCGGCCGTTGTCCGCGCCCTGCTGCTGTTCGACGGTGAGCGGGATGCGCAGCAGTCGGCCTGCGGGCGTGCCGCCGTCGGCGTCGAGGCGCGGCGTGAACCGCACCACCGAGACCGGCAGCTTGCGGATCTCGCCGTCCGGCGCGGTGTCCGAGCGGAACGTCCACGAGCCGGTGGCCCGGGTCGTCAGGTCGGAGATGCCCGGCGCGCGGACGAAGTCGATCTCGGCCTTGTACCCGGCGTCACCCGCGGGCACGGTGAACACGCCGCCCGGTTCCGTGAGCTCGCCGATCTTCTGCCCGTTGCGGTACAACGCGGTGCGCCCGGACTCGTAGGCCGAGCCGCCCAGGTTGTTCGAGGAGTCGTTGAGCAGCGGCACCTCCACGATGATCTGGTTGCCGAACCGGGCCAGGTACTCGAACCGGGACGCGGGCACGCCGGGGCCGAACACCGGGAAGTTGAACCGCTCGGTGCCGCGCCCGCCGGGGCGGTAGGCGCGGTCGGGCGAGGAGTAGTTCGCGACGATGTCGAAGTCGCCGCGGACCTGGATGAGCCGCCAGCCCCACTTGATGTCGGCGGTGTTGACGTAGTCGACCGACGCGCCGCCCGCCTTCACCGGGAACAGCACCGCCCAGCCGCCGGAGCCGTTGGGGCCGATGGCGTTGCCGCCGTAGGCGAACTCGTCGGTGGCCGGGCCGGGGCCGAACGCCGTCCGCACCTCGGCCAGCTCGCGCTTCGCGGGCGCGCGGACGAAGCCGGTGGGCGCCTTGCCGTGCTCGATCCACGCGAACCGGAAGTTCACCGGCGTGTCGCCGACCGGCGTGCCCTGGTACTGGGCGCCGATCGTGACTTCGAGCTCGTCGTCGGGCAGCGCCGGGCCGACGTGGCCGAGCGTCACGTTGTCGGTGAACCCTTCGAGGAACGCCACCCCGAACCCGACGGACCTGCCCTCGACGACGCGGTCGAAGCCGACGTCGCCGATCGCCGCCACCGCGCCGGGATCGGGCGCGGTGATGTCGACCGGCTTGGCGGTGCGGGCGTCGAACGTGAGCGCGGCGTTCCCGGTGACCGTCAGCGTGGGCCGCGGCAGCACGGCGATCCGGCCCTCGGCCTCGTCGCCGCTCACCACGCTCGCGTAGACCATGTACTCGCCCTTGGGCAGGCGGGTGGTCACGGTGTTGTCGGTGTCCTCCAGGAACGTGAACGTGTCGTTGTCCACGCCCATCACGACGCCCGTGTAGAACGTGGGCGCCCCGCCCTGGTCGTCGAGGAACGTGGCGGTGATGTCGTAGCTCTCGACCTCGCGGTCCACGCTCACCGGGGTGCGCAGGACGTCACCGGCCACCACGGCGCCGGAGAACGCGCCGTCCGCCGTGCCGACCTTGGTGTCGGCGGTGACGGTCACCTTCGCCTCGCCGCCCGCCGGCACGGTGAGGGTGGCCGGGGTGACGGTGAACATGCCCGCGGGCGCGGGCTTGCCGTCGGGGCCCTTGGCGTCGACCGACACCGGGAACGTGACCGGCTCGGCCCCGCTGTTGCGGTAGGTCAGTTCCTTGGTGACCGGGGTGTCGTCGGTGTGCGGCCACAGCTGGCGGCCCATGGCCAGGCTGGCGGGCTCGGACGTGACCGAGGTGGTGATGGCCTCGCCCAGGTCGACGCGACCCGCACCCTGGTCGAACGCGGTGAGCGCCGGGTTGCTCTTGGCCGACGCCATGAGCGCGGCCTTGATCTGCGCGCCCGTCCAGTCGGGGTGTTGCTGGGCGATCAAGGCGGCCGCGCCCGCGACGTGCGGGGTGGCCATGGACGTCCCGGACAGGGCCACGTGGTGCTCGCCCACGGGCGTGCCGATGCTGCCGGTGGCGGCCTTCGCGGCGACGATGTCCACGCCGGGCGCGGTCACGTCGGGCTTGACCGCGCTGTCGCCGACGCGCGGGCCGCGGCTGGAGAAGTACGCGATGCTGTCGTCGCGCTCGACCGCGCCGACGGTCAGCGCGGCGTCCGCGCTGCCGGGCGAGCCGATCGTGCCGGGGCGGCCGGAGTTGCCCGCCGCGATCACGAACAGCGTGCCGCTCTGCGCGGACAGCGTGTTCACCGCCTCTTCCAGCGGGTCGAGCTCGGGCCGGTCGTTGCCGCCGAGGCTCAGGTTGACCACGTCGGCGCCCTGGTCGACGGCCCACTGCATGCCGCCGAGGATCCAGGACTCCGCGCAGCCGTAGAGGACGCACACCTTGCCGTCGAGGATCTGCGCGTCCGGCGCGACGCCCTTGTACTTGGCGCCGTTGCTGGCGACGGTCGCGGCGACGTGCGTGCCGTGGCCGTCGACGTCGGTGGCGTCGGGGTCGTCGGTGAAGTTCTGCTCGGCGACCTCCTTGCCCGCCAGGTCGGCGTGCGCGCCGTCGACGCCGCCGTCGAGGACGGCGACCTTCACGCCCTTGCCGGTGTACCCGGCCTGCCAGGCGGTGGGCGCGCCGATCTGCGCGGTGGAGCGGTCCAGCGACGGTTGGCGCAGGCCGTCCAGCCAGACCTTCTCCACGCCCGGGTCGGCCACCAAGGCCTGGAACGCCGTGCCCGCCTCGGACTTGGCGGTCCGCGCGGCCACCGCGCCGACGGTCGGCAGCTCACGGGTGACGTGCGTGCCGGCGGCCCGCACCCGGGCCTCGCCCCGCTGCTTGACGATCAGCGGCACGGTGTCGCGCTTGGCGTCGTCGTAACCGGCCTCGACCAGCCCGGTCACGTCGAACAGGCGCAGGTCGAGCTTGTCCTCGGCGACCGCGCCGAGCGCGTCGCGCGGGACGACGTGCAGGTTGCCGTCCCGGTGGAACGTGTGGAAGCCGACCCGTTCGCGGCCGGGACCGGCCTGGAACGAGCCGAACGTGGCGCCGTTGAGCACGACCCGGTCACCCGTGATCAGGGTGACGGTCGCGCCGCGGCCGGCGTGCCCACCGGCCCGGCCCTGCTGGTCCGGCGCCGCGCCGGCAACCCCCGTTGCCGTGCCTGCCGCTAGTCCGGTCGCCAGGACGGCGGCTGCCCACCGCACCCCGCGCCTTCGTGATCTGGACGTCAACACAGATACCTCCCGAATCTGGTTGTCGCGCGGAAAAGCGCGCAGTCGGAAGGCGCCGCTGACCCCCGGTGGCGGCGAAGAACCGGAACAGTGAAGCCCCCCAACGACATCGACGCTATCCACCCGTCAGGGTGAGGTCAGCGTCTCTTAGTGGGGAATTGACCACCCGAACAGGCCAGTGCGTGATTACTCACCGTTGTATTGCGGGAGAGGGGGCATACGTTCGAGCTAATGCCCCCTCTCCTCAGGTGACCGGTCAGTCGATCTTGCCTGCGCCGATCTTGTAGGCGCGGATCACGGCGTGTTCGAACGTGTTGCCCAAGCTGTCGGAGCCCTTGGCGCGCAGTGAGGCGTAGCCGGCTTGGTCGGCGTTGCGGACGTATGCGGCGTTGCCGATGATCGGGGCCTTCGACCAGGTCTTGCCGTCGTCGAACGAGACGTCGACCTCGACCTTGCGGACGCGGCCGTTGTCCGCGCCCTGCTGTTGGTCCACGGTGAGCGGGATGCGCAGCAGTCGACCGGCGGGCGTGCCGCCCTCGGCGTCCAGACGCGGCGTGAACCGCACCACCGACAGCGGCAGCCTGCGGGGCTGCTCACCGGACACGGTGTCGGAGCGGAACGTCCACGAGCCGGTGACCCGGGACGTCAGCTCGGAGACGCCGGGCGCGCGGACGTAGTCCACCTCGACCCGGTACCCGGCCTCACCCGCGGGCACGGTGAACACGCCGCCCGGTTGTGCGACCTCGCCGATCTTGCGCCCGTCCCGGTGGAGCGCGGTGCGCGAGGACTCGGCCGCGGCACCGCCCAGGTGGTTCTCGGCATCGTTGAGCAGCGGCACCTGCACCAGGAGCTGGTCGCCGAGCCGGGCCAGGTAGTCGTACCGCGACGCGGGCAGGCCGGGGCCGAACACCGGGAAGCCGAACCGCTCGTGGTGCGTGCGGCCGTTGCGGTAAGCGCTGTCCTCGATCGAGTAGTCGGCCACGGACCTGCCCGCGGCGTCGTGCTGCGAGGCCAACCAGTGCCAGCTGAAGTCGTCCCCGGTGAGGTAGTCGACCGCGTCGCCGCCCTCCGGCACGTCGAACAGCGCGCCCAGCGGGCTGGAGCCGTCGGGCGCGGTGGGTCCGGCGCCGTGGCTGTACCGGTGGCCCGCCGGTGCGGGGCCGAACTTCGTCCGCACCTCGGCGAGCTGACCCTTGGTGGGCGCGCGGACGAAGCCGGTGGGCACGCGACCGCGTTCGAGCCACGCGAACCGGTAATGGACCGCGGTCGTGCCGACGGGCGTGCCGATCGTCTGGGTCGCGACGATGACGCTGAGTTGGTCGTCGGGCAGCGCCGGGCCGAGGCCGCCGATCGTGACGCCGTCGGTGAACCCGCCGATGAACAGCGAGCCCGCCCCGGCCCGCGCGTCCCGGTAGGTGCGGGTGACCCGCACCTCGGCCAGCACCGGCGTCGGGTCCGGGTCGGGCGTGGTGACCTTGAGCGGCTTGGTGGCGCGGGCGTCGAACGGCAGCGCCGTCGAGCCGGTCACGCGGAGACCGGGCTGCGAGAGGATGGCGACCCGGCCGTCCTGCGGGTCGCCGGTGGTGACCTCGCCGTAGGCGATGTACTCGCCCTTGGGCAGGCGGGTGGTGACGGTGTTGTCCGCGTCGGTCAGGAACGTGAACGTGTCGTTGTCCAGGCCGATCACGATCCCGCTGTACCGCGTGGGCGCTTGGCCGTTCGCGTCGAGGAACGTGGCGGTGACGTCGTAGCTCTCGACCTCGCGGTCGACGCTCACCGGCGTGCGCAGCACGTCGCCGGCGACCACGGTGCCGGCGAACATGCCGTCGACCGCGCCGACCTTCGTGTCGGCGGTGACGGTCACCTTCGCCTCGCCGCCCGCCGGCACGGTGACGGTCGCGGGGGTGGCGGTGAACATGCCCGCAGCCGCGGGGTTGCCGTCCGGGCCCTTGGCGTCGACCGACACGTCGAACGTCACCGCGTCCGTGCCGCTGTTGCGGTAGGTGATGTCCTTGCTGGTCGGGGTGTCGTCGTCGTGCGGCCACTGGTGCAGTCCGAGTGCGAGTGACGGCGGGTCGGCGGTGATGGTGGTGGTGATGGCCTTGGTGAGGTCGACGCGGCCGGTGCCCTGGTCGAACGCGGTCAGCGCGGGGTTGTGCTTGGCCGATGCCATGAGCGCGGCCTTGATCTGGGCGCCCGTCCAGTCGGGGTGTTGTTGGGCGATCAAGGCGGCCGCGCCCGCGACGTGCGGGGTGGCCATGGAGGTGCCGGACACCGCGACGTGGCCGTCACCGACCGGCATGCCGATCTGGCCGTGGGCGGCCTTCGCGGCGACGATCTCCACGCCCGGTGCGGTGACGTCGGGCTTGACGGCCCCGTCGCCCAGGCGTGGGCCGCGGCTGGAGAAGGGGGCGATGCTGTCGTCCCGGTCGACCGCGCCCACGGTGAGCGCGGCGTCCGCGCTGCCCGGCGAGCCGACACTGGCGGATCGGCCGGAGTTGCCGGCGGCGATCACGAACAGCGTGCCGCTCTGGGCGGACAGCGTGTTCACGGCCTCTTCGAGCGGGTCGAGACCCGGCGTGTCGGTGCCGCCGAGGCTGACGTTGACCACGTCGGCGCCCTGGTCGACGGCCCACTGCATGCCGGTGAGGATCCAGGACTCCGAGCAGTTGAAGGAGCAGACCTTGCCGTCGAGGATCCGCGCGTCGGGTGCGACCCCCTTGTACTTGGTGCCGTTGCTCGCGATGGTCGCGGCGACGTGCGTGCCGTGACCGATTTGGTCGGTGGCATCGGGGTCGTCGGTGAAGTTGTGCTCCGCGACCTCCTGGCCGACGAGGTCGGGGTGGGCCTGGTCGACGCCGCTGTCCAGCACGGCGACCTTGACGCCCGTGCCCGTGTACCCGGCCTGCCACGCGGTGGGCGCCCCGACCTGGGCGACCGAGCGGTCCAGGGTCGGCTTGCGGACGCCGTCCAGCCAGACCTTCTCCACGCCCGGGTCGGCCAGCAGCGCGTGGAACGTCGCGGCGGCATCGGACTTCGGGGCCTGCGCGGCCACGGCGCCGACGGCGGGTAACTCGCGGGTGACCCGAACGCCGGCGTGCTGCCCGCCACCGGTGATGATCAGCGGCACGGTGTCGCGCCCGGCGTCGTCGTAGCCCGCCTCCACCAGCGCGGTCACGTCGAACAGGCGCAGGTCCAGCTTGCCGTTCGCCAAGGCCTGGGCGGCGTCGCGCGGCACGACGTGCAACCGGCCGTCGCGGTGGAACGTGTGGAAGCCGATCCGGTCGCGGCCGGGACCGGCCTCGACCGACACGACCGCCGTGCCGTCGAGCACGACCCGGTCACCCGTGATCAGGGTGAGGGTCGATCCGACGGCGTGGTGGCGCGCCGGGTCCGGCGTAGCGCCGGCCACCCCCGTGGCCGTGGTGGCGACGAGCCCGGCCGCGACCAGGGCGGCCGAGGCGGTTCGTCGTGCTCTCGCGGTCAACGCAGATACCTCCCGAATCCGGTTGTGCGCGGTGGAGAAGCGCGGTCGGAAGGCACCGCCGACTCGCGGCCGCGGCGGTGTGCCGGAATTGTCGAAGCCCCCCAACGACTTCGAAGCTATCCGAAAGGGGGCGTTCGCGGGTGCGAACGCCCCCTCGCGGCTAGCGGATCTTGTACGCGCGGATCACGGTCTGCTCGAACGTGTTGCCGTTGCGGTCGGAACCCTTGACGCGCAACGAGGCGTGCCCGGCGGCGCCGGGGTTGCGCACGAACGCGGTGCGCCCCACCAACGGCGTCGTCGACCACGTCTTGCCGTCGTCGAAGGACACCTCGACCCGGATCCGGTCGACCCGGCCGTTGGCCGCGCCCTCCTGCTGCTCGACCACGAGCGGCACCCGCAGCAGCCGGCCCGCGGGCGCGGCGCCGTTCGCGTCGAGCGCCGGGGCGAACCGGACCACGGTCAACGGCAGCGGCGCCACCCGGTCACCCGGCACGGTGTCCGAGCGGAACGTCCACGCGCCGCTGAGAGCGGTGGAGAATTCCGAGACGCCCGGCGCCCGCACGGCCTCGGTCTCGACGCGGAAGTCCGCCGCACCCGGCGGCACGGCGAACCGGCCACCACCCGGCGAGGCCTCCTCACCGACCACGGTTCCGTTGCGCAGCAACGTGGTCCGGGCCGACGAGGTGATCGACCGGCCGAAGTTGCCGTCCCGGTCGCCGAACAGGGGCACGAAGAAGTCGACCAGGTCACCGGTCCTGCTCAGGTACGGGTACTCGCTCGCGGGCAGCCCCGGGCCGAACACCGGGCGGTTGAACCGCTCCCGGTACGTGCGTCCCGGCTCGTGCGCGCGCATCGGCGTGTCGAGCTGGGCCTCGATCGCGTCACCCTGGAACTGCCCGAGCGACCACGCCCACCGCACGTCGGGCGCGGCGGTGCTGTAGTCGAGCGACCGACCCGGCGCGGTGACCGCGGTGTCCAGGGCGAAACCGCCCAGGCCCCCGCCGGACGGGAAGGCCAGCATCGGGTAGCCGGCGAAGACGTACCGCTTGCCGTCAGGGCCGGGGGCGAACTCCGACCGCACCTCGGCGAGCTCGCGCTTGGCGGGCGCGCGGACGAAGCCGGTGGGCACCTTGCCGTGTGCCGCCCACGCCAACCGGTAGGTCACCGGGGTCGTGCCGACCGGTGTGCCGGCGGCGTGCGCGTTCACCATCATGGAGAAGTCCTCGGCGGGCAGCTCGGGGCCGAGGTGGCCGATGGAGACGTTGCCGAAGCCGCCCGCGTACAGCCCGCCGATGCCGGCCACGAGCGCGCCGTTGTGGCTGCGGCCGAGCAGCAGGTCGCCGATCGGGCGTTCCGCCTTCGGGTCGGGGAAGGTGATGGAGATCGGTTTCGCCTTCCGGGCGTCCGCGACGACCGGGGCGTTGTCACGGTCGACGCGCAGGCTCGGCATCGGCAGCACGGCGCTCTTCGTCCCGTCGGTCAGCACCTCGGTCACGACGATGTACTCGCCGACGGGCAGCCGGGCGGTGGCCTTGCCGACGTCACCGCTGAGGAACACGGCCCGGCCGTTGTCCAGACCGATGGCGAGCGCGAAGTAGTCGACCGCGGGCCGGCCCGCCGCGTCGACGAACTCGAACGTGACGTCGTAGCTCTCGACCTCGCGGTTCAGGCCCACCGGCACGCGCAGCCGCACGTCGCCGCCGGACGCGACGACCGTGCCGCTGTACGCGCCGTCCGCGGTCGCGGCCGCGGGATCGGCCGTGACGGTGGCCTTGGCCTCACCACCCGCGGGCACGGTGACCGCGGCGGGGCTGACGGTGAACACGCCGGCCGGCACGGGCGTGCCTCCCGGACCCTTGGCCTCGACCGTGAGGTCGAGCGTGACCGGCTGGGTTCCGGTGTTGCGGACGGCGAACTCCTTGCTGGTCGGGGTGTCGTCGTCGTGCGGCCACTGGTGCAGTCCGAGTGCGAGTGACGGCGGGTCGGCGGTGACCGTGGTGGTGATGGCCTTGGTCAGGTCGACGCGGCCGGTGCCCTGGTCGAACGCGGTCAGCGCGGGGTTGTGCTTGGCCGACGCCATGAGCGCGGCCTTGATCTGCGCGCCCGTCCAGTCGGGGTGTTGCTGGGCGATCAAGGCGGCCGCGCCCGCGACGTGCGGGGTGGCCATGGACGTCCCGGACAGCGCCACGTACTTGTCGCCCACCGGGGTGCCGATCCGGCCGGTGCCGGACTTCGCGGCGACGATGTCCACGCCGGGCGCGGTGATGTCCGGCCTGGGTGCGCCGTCGCCGACGCGCGGGCCGCGGCTGGAGAAGTCCGCGATGTCGTCGTTCCGCTCGACCGCGCCGACGGCGAGCGCCGCGTTCGCGCTGGCGGGCGAGCTCAGCGTCTCGGGCGCGCCGGAGTTGCCCGCCGCGACCACGAACAGCGTGCCGGTCCGCGCCGACAACGTCTCGACGGCCTGCTCCAGCGGGTCGACGTCCGGGGTGTCCGTGCCGCCCAGGCTCATGTTGATCACGTCCGCGCCCTGGTCGGCGGCCCACTGCATGCCGTCGACGATCCAGGACTCGGCGCAGTCCAACGAGCAGACCTTGCCGTCGAGGATCTGCGCGTCGGGCGCGACACCGCGGTACTTCTCGCCCGCGCTGGCGACCGTGGCGGCGACGTGCGTGCCGTGGCCGACCAGGTCGCTGTTGTCGGGGTCCTCGGTGAAGTTGCGCTCGATGACCTCCCGGCCCGCCAGGTCGGGGTGCGTCTGGTCGACGCCGCTGTCCAGCACGGCGACCTTCACGCCCTTGCCGGTGTACCCGGCCTGCCACGCCGCGGGCGCGCCGACCTGCGCCACGGACCGGTCGAGGCTCGGCTTGCGGATGCCGTCCAGCCAGATCTTCTCGACGCCCGGGTCGGCCACCAGGGCCTGGTAGGTGCCCGCCGTCTCGGACTTCGCGGTCCGCGCGGCCACCGAGCCGATGGCGGGCAGCGCCCGGGTGATTTGGACGCCACCGGTCCGCGGCTGGTCACCGGTGATGATCAGCGGCACCGTGTCGCGCTTCGCGTCGTCGTAGCCCGCGTCCACGAGCCCGGTGACGTCGAACAAGCGCGGGTCCAGCTTGCCGTCGGCGAGCGGGCGGGCCGCGTCGCGCGGGATGACGTGCAGCCGACCGTCGCGCACGAACCGGTAGAACGTGATGCCGTCGCGGTCGCGACCCGGCGTGACCGAGACGAGCCGGTCGCCGGCGACGACGACCCGGTCACCGGTGACCAGGGTGACGGTGTGCCGCTCGGCGTCGGCGCGACCCGGTGGTGCCGGTGCGGGTGCCGCGGTCGCCGTCGCGGTGCCGGCGACCAGCCCGACCGCGAGCAACGCGGTCCCCCAAGCGACACCGCGCCTTCGTGATCTCGGATTCAACGCAGATACCTCCCGAATCTGGTTGAGCGGGAGGCGAAACGAAATGCGGTGTGCACCGAATGGTGAATATCGCCCCCCGACACCTCGACGCTAACCAGTCGGGGGAGTGGATTCAGCGGCCCAACGTGGTGCATGCGGTCGGCCGGGCAGCCCAACCGGCGTTGCTCGCCGAAAGGGGCGCCCGCCGGTCGCGGACGCCCCCTCCCGATCGGGTCAGGCGATCTTGTAGGCGCGGATCACGGTGTGCTCCAAGGCGTTGCCGCTGCTGTCGGTCGCCCGCACCCGCAGCGACCCGTACCCGGCCGCGTTCGGGTTGGCGATGGCGGCCACGCCCGCGGCCACCGGCACCGCGGTCCACGACGTGCCGTCGTTGAACGACACCTCGACGTCGACCCGGTCGACCCGCCCGTTGGCCGCGCCCTCCTGCTGCTGCACGGTCAACGGCACCCGCAGGGACCGGCCCCTCGGCGCGGCGCCGCCGGCGTCCAGCTCCGGCGTGAACCGCACCACCGACAACGGCAGCGGCACGTACTGGTCGCCGGCCGCGGTGTCGGAGCGGAACGTCCACGCGGCGCTCACCCTGGTGGCGAACTCCGACGTGCCGGTCGCCCGCACCGCGTCGGTCTCCACCCGGTAGGCCGACGCGCCCGCGGGCACCTCGAACAGCCCGTTGGCCGCGTACGTCGTCTCGCCGACCTTCACCCCGTCGCGCAGCAACGTGGTCCGGGCCGACGAGACCGCCGCGTTGCCGCCGTTGCCCGCCCGGTCGGTGAACAGCGGCAGCGCGAAGCTGATCTCGTCGCCGCTGCGCGCCAGGTACGGCGAGCGCGACTCGGGCAGCGCGGGGGAGAAGACCGGGTCGTTGAACCGCTCCTCGTGCGACCCGCCCCGTTGGTACGTGCGCTCCGGCGAGATCAAGGTGGCCTCGACCGCGCCGTCCGCGCCGAACTGGAGGAAGCCCCAGGACCACGCCAGATCCGTGGTGACCCGGTCGATCGCCTCACCCGGCGAGGCCACGTCCGGCAGCCACGCCCAGCCACCGACACCGCCCGCCGTGATCGGGTTGCCGCCGTGGCCGAACTCGCGACCCGCCGGACCGGGGCCGAACGTCGTGCGCACCTCGGCCAGGTCGGCCGCGGCCGGCGCGCGCACGAACCCGACCGGCATCCGGCCCTGCTGCGACCAGGCGAACCGGTAGGTCACCGGCTTGTCGCCGTCCGGCGTGCCGCGCAACTGCGCGCCGAGCAACGCGGTCACCTCGTTCGCGGCCAGTTCGGGGCCGACGTGCGCGATGGACACGTCCGGGCCGAAGCCGCCGAGGAACGCGGTGCTCACGCTGGCCTGCCGGTCACCGTGGTGGCGGACCATCGTCACGTCGCCCAGCGCCTCCTCGGCCGCCGGGTCCGGCGCGGTGATCCGCACCGGCTTGGCCGTGCGTGCGTCGAGCACCACCGCGGTGTCCGCGGTGACGCTCAGGCTCGGCCGCGGCAGCAGCGCGAGTCGCGTGTCGTCGGTCTCCACGTCGGAGTTGGTGAAGTACTCGCCCTTGGGCAACCGCAGGGTGAACGAGCCGTCGGCGTCGTAGGGGAAGGCGAACGTGTCGTTGCTCAGCCCGATGATCGACGTGTAGTAGTCGGCCGCGGGCGCGCCCGAGTCGTCCAGGAAGCTGAACGCCACGTCGTAGCTCTCCACCTCCCGGTTGACGCTGAGCGCGGTGCGCAGCGGCGTCGAACCGCCGGTGGCCACCACCGAGCCGACGTACAGGCCGTCCAGCTCGCCGAGCCGGGTGTCGGCGGTGACGGTGGCCGTCGCCTCGCCGCCCGCCGGGACGGTCACCTTCGCCGGGGACGCGCCGACCAGGCCGGCCGGCCCCGCACCGCCGTCGGGCCCCTTGACCTCGGTGGTCAGCGTCAGCGTGACCGGCGCCGAACCGCTGTTGCGGTACGTGACGGCCTTCGTGACCGGGGTGTCGTCGGTGTGCGGCCACCGCTGCAAGCCCAGGGCCAGGCCGGCCGGCTCGGCGGTGACCGCGGTGGTGATCGCCCCGGCCAGGTCCACCCGGCCCGAGCCCTGGTCGAACGCGGTCAGCGCCGGGTTGCTCCTCGCCGACGCCACCAACGCCGCCTTGATCTGCGCGCCGGACCAGTCCGGGTGCTGCTGCGCGAGCACGGCCGCCGCGCCCGCCACGTGCGGGGTGGCCATCGACGTGCCCGACATCGCCACGTAGCCGTCGCCGACCGGCGTGCCGATCGTGCCGCTGCTCGACCTCGCGGCCACGATGTCCACGCCCGGTGCGGTGATGTCCGGCTTCACCGCGCCGTCGCCGACGCGCGGCCCGCGGCTGGAGAACGGCGCGATGCCGTCCTGCCGGTCCACCGCGCCCACGGTCAGCGCCGCGTCGGCGCTGCCGGGCGAGCTGATCGTCTCGGGGCGGGAGTTGTTGCCCGCCGCGACCACGAACAGCACGCCGGTCCGCGCGGACAGCGTGTTCACCGCTTCCTCCAGCGGGTCGAGCTCGGTCGTGTCACCGCCGCCCAGGCTGATGTTCACGATGTCCGCGCCCTGCTCGGCGGCCCACTGCATGCCCGCCACGATCGCCGACTCCTGGCAGCCCGAGACGACGCACACCTTGCCGTCCAACAGGTCCGCGTCCGGCGCGACGCCCTTGTACCGCGCGCCGGAACTCGCGATCGTCGCGGCGACGTGCGTGCCGTGGCCGACGCCGTCGGTGGCGTCCGGGTCGTCGGTGAAGTTGCGCTCCGCGACCTCGTGACCCGCCAGGTCCGGGTGGTCCTGGTCCACGCCGGTGTCCAGCACGGCCACCTTCACGCCCTTGCCGGTGTGCCCGGCCCGCCACGCGGTCGGCGCGCCGATCTGCGCGGTGGAGCGGTCCAGGCTCGGTTGGCGCAACCCGTCCAACCACACCTTGCGCACGCTCGCCCTCGACACGAGCGTGCGCCAGGTGTCCGCTGCCTCGGACTTGACCACCCGCGCGGCGTACGAGCCGACCGCGGGCAGCGGGTGACCGACGCGCAGACCGGCCGCGGCCGGCTCCTGCTCCCCGGTCACGATCAGCGGCAGGGTGTCGCGCCGCCGATCGTCGTAGCCGGCCTCGACCAGTCCCGTGACGTCGAACAGCCTCGAGTCGAGCTTGCCCTGCGAGACGGCCTGCGCCGCGTCGCGCGGCACGACGTGCAGGTGCCCGTCGCGCCGGTAGCTGTGGAACACCGTGCGTTCCCGTCCCGGTGCGGCGACCAGGGCGCTCACCTCGTCGCCGAGGAGCACGACCTTGTCGCCGGTGATCAGGGTGACCTCGTGGTGCTCGCCGCCGGTGGCGGGCGGGACGTCCTGCGCCCCCGACACACCCGGTCCGCTCGCCGTGAGGCCGGCCGCGACGAGCACGGCCCCCCAGGTCGCGCCACGCCAGCGTTTGCGCTTCAACTCTCGAACCTCCCGGTGAGGTGCCGCGCACGGCGGGACGCGGCCGAAAGGGCTACTTACCCGCGGTGACGGCGGAAGTACCGGGAGCGACGTCGCCCATGGACCTCACCGACGCTAAAGGCTGCGAGGAGGGCGGACAGCCGCTGATTGGTCGGTATGTTCTTGACCAATTCAGCCGAGTAAGCGGTTACCTACCGTTCGGTGACTGAGCCGTCGGCACCAACTGAGATACCTGCCTGTGGTCCACCCGCTGGGCAGTGCGGACCGTTGGGATAGGCCATTTCGGGGGTCAGCGTGATTTCCCGGTCCACCAGGGGAGAACCGGATTGGTCCAGCAGTCGCAGGGTCGCCGTGACCGGTTTCGCGGGCAGCTGGGGGAGGTCGGCGAACCCGTGCTTGCCTCCCGTCGGCTCGGAGCGCGTGCTGCACGAGTCTTCGGGCGACGTGCCGGTGCAGGTCGTCTCGCCGGGCCGGCTCGACGGGTACAGCTCCAACGCGGGGGTTGCACAGGAGCCGTCCCAGCAAACCTCGATCGACCCGGAAACCACGTCGGGGTGCTCGACGTTCACGGTGACGCCGACGGGCGTGCCGATCAGCGTGCACCCCATCTCGGCGCCCGCGTCGACCAATCCGCACGCGGTGGCCAGGAACAACACGCCCAGGGGCCATGTCCGTCTCCACATGCCCCTGGGACGGAACGCGTGGGTGGTCAGGTTGCTCGTTGCCACCAACGCTTCTTCCTCGGCGGCGCCAGCTCGCCCCGGGCCGCGGCCCACTCGGCGAACCGGGCGGCGTCCTCGCGGAAGCGCGTGCCGACCTCCTTGGGGTGTGCCCCGGCGTAGGCGTCGAACAAGGGGCGGAACCGCTCGCCCAGCTCGGCGGCCACGTCGGGCCGGAGCATCTCCACGATCCCGCGGCGCTTGCTCAGCAGCGCGCGCTTCTCGACGCGCACCCGTTCCGCGTCGAACCCCTCGGGCACGGCGCCGTCGGCCAGCAGCGCGCGCAGCAGTTCGGCCTGGGCGGCGGCCAACCGCTCGCGCTGGGGCCGGGTCACCCCAGCACCGCCCGGATCGCGGCCAGTTCGGCGGCCAGTTCGGCGTTGGCGGGGTAGTCGTCGTCGCGTTCGAGCAGGACGCCGGGCGGGTCGACGCGGGCGCGCAACTGGGCGAGGACGTCCAGCACCTCCGGGAGCACGGCGTGGGCGTGTGTGTCGTGGTAGACGCCTTGGTGCTCCTCACCGCCCGCGACGTGCACGTAGGCGAGGCGTTCGAGCGGGATCTCGTCGAGGAAGCGGGCCACGTCGGTGCCGAGGTTGCGGGCGTTGGCGTAGAGGTTGGCGACGTCGATGAGGAGGTGGCAGTCGGTGCGGTCGACCAGTTCGGCGAGGAACTGGCCCTCGGTGAGCTCGCCGTCCGGCCATTCCAGGAGGGCGGCGACGTTCTCCAGGGCGAGCGGCACGGGCAGGTCCTGCTGGGCCGCTTTGACGTTGGCGACCAGGACGTCCAGCGCGTCACGGGTGCGGGGCAGGGGCATGAGGTGCCCGGAGTCCAGGCCGCCCGCGCGGACGAAGCAGACGTGGTCGCTGACCAGCGGTGCGTCGAGCGCCTCGGCCAGCGCACCCAGGTGCGCGACCCGTTGCGCGTCCACGGGTTCCGCGCCACCGAGCGAGAGGGACACCGCGTGCGGCAGCACGGGGACACCCCGTTCACGCAGGAGGCGGACCGACTCGGGCAGGTGCCCGACGTGCAGGTTCTCCGCGACGACCTCGACGAAGTCGACGCCGGGCAGGCGTTCGACGGTGAGGTCGATCTCCGGCCGCCACCCGATGCCGACACCGAGCTTCTCCACGAGCCACCTGCCTTTCGTCGCCCACGGCCGGGCGATCAGTCGCCACCGCCACCGCCGCCACAACTGCTACCACCACTGCACGACGAGCCACCGCTGTCGGAACTGCCGCTGCTGCTGCTGCAACTGCTGCTGGAGCAACTGCCGCACCCACCGCCGCCCGCCGCGCTGTCCCCGCTGTTGCGCCTTCGCCGCCGGAGCGTCGCCACCGCGGCCTGCTCGATGCCCAACACCTGCCACACGTGGACGTTGCGCACGACCCGGCCCAGCAACCCGTTGTACGCGACCAGCGCGAGCCGGTTCGGCGACACGGCGACCCTCGCCAGCCGCTTCACCACGCGCCGTCCCGCACCGGTCAGCGGACGGCCCATCCGCTTGAGCACCACCGACCCCACCAGCGCGACCACGATCGCGAGGAAGGGCAACTCGAACCGCAGGTCCAGCACGATCGACGCGATCACCGCGCCCACCGCCGCGGCGATCAGCAGGTGACGCGTCCGCCGTGCCACCTTCCGCCGCAGGGGCGGCGTGACCAGGCCCCGGTCGACCAGGTGCTGCCACAGCGACTGCGCCTCGGCGCTGTTCGCGGTCGCGCTGATCACGTCACCCAGCGGCAGCGGCAACCGGCGCAGCAAGTGCGCTTGCAGCGGGCTCCAGCCGTGACCCGGCCCTCCCACTCTGCTGACCAGGCCCTCGCGCGAGATCCGCACCGCGCCGGCCTCGACCAGCGACACCACCGCGACCTCGGCCGCCCGGCCCGGACCGCCGGCCAGGAAGGCCTGCTCCTCCAGCCCGGGCTCAGGCGTCGAACCCGCCGAACCCGCCGAAGTCGGCGTCCACTGAGTCGCCACCGTCATCACCCTCCAACCACTGCGCGGCCAACCACCCACCCGCGAACCACCCGCCCGCCACCAGCCACCCGTTGCGGCGCTGCCAGCGTTGCGGTTCGACCACCACGGCACGCCTGCGCCGCGGTAGCGGTGCCTGGGACGTTTCCGCAGGTGCGATCGGTTCCGCCCGCTCGCCGTCGAACACCGCCGTCTCCGCCCGTGCCGACCCCCTGCGCGGCACGGGCGGGACGGACGGGGCGGCGGTGCGGACCAAGCCGTACCGCGCGGTCACCTCGGCCGGGTCGACCGGGGCGAGGCCCGCCGTGGCCTCCTCGTACGCCCGCGCGCCCCTCCTGGTCAGGACGGGCGGCGGACCCAACAGCAGCAGGACCGCGAGCGCGCCGGTGACCGACAGCGCGGTCGCCGTCACCCACCCGCCCGGACCCGTGAACACCGCGACCACCGCGAGCGCCGCCAGCGGCACGACCGCCAGCAACGCCCGCACCAGCCGCCGTCGCGGCGACACCAGCAGACCACCCGCGACCAGGCGTTGCCCGATCTGCCGAGCCGGTCCGCTGGTGGCCGCGCCGACCACCAGCTCGTCCAGGTCACACGGCCGCGTGAGCCGGGCGAGCACGACCGCCTGCAACGGGGTCGCCGGCTGCTCCTCGCCGGGCACCGCCGCGGCCACCGGACCGGACACCCTCGCCCGGTTCTCGGCCACCAACCCCGCCAACGCCACCTCGACCGCCCGCACCGGGCCACCGCCGAGGTAACCGATCTCCTCGAACGACAGCGGCCGATCGGGCACGGCGCCGGCGACCCGCTTCACCCGCAGGCCCACCACCACCGCCGCGACCAACGCCGGGCCGTACCACCACAGGAACGTCATGGCCGCCACCCTAGGAGCCGTCGGGCCGAACCCGGCCCCTGTCACGGAAGCGTAAGGAGCCCGTCAGCCCCCGCCGCCGCCGCCGCAACCCCCGCCGCCGCCACCGCCACAGCTGCTGCCACTGCTGCCGGAGCAACTGCTGCCCCCGCTGCCGCACCCGACGCTGCCCGTCGTGCCGTACGCGGTGGCCGCGTAGGTCCCGCTCGCCCCGGTCCGGGAACGAGCGCGTGGACGCACCGCGGCGCGCAACGTGATGTTCGGGTGGCTGTTGAAACCGTCGAGGGCGACCATCACGACGGCGTCCGCCGCGCTGGTCACCGTCACTCCCCACCGCGAGGTGGACCGGCTCGCGCGAACCTTCGCCACCGCGTCCTTCCCCTTCGCGGTGGGCGTCACCTGAGCCGCCTGCACCAGCCCCCAGATCAGGATGCCGGTCAGCAGGAGCTGCAACGTCAGCCACCCCACGGGCGCGCTGATCAGCAGGCCGTTGACCCAGCGCACGACACCGACGGCGAACAGCGCCGCCATCGGCAGCACACCCGTCCGCAACCGCCGCTTCACCACGTCCCGCTCGACCAGGTAGCCCTGTGCGGCCAACCGACGACCGACCTCGTGCGTCACGTCGAGCTCCGACACCGCCGTGATCAGCAGCGTCAGGGTCCGGTAGCGGTAGCGCTTCGCGTCCGCGAGCACCGCCCGGTCGACCGGGTGGTCGGCGACGGGTGTGCCGACGACGCGCACGGCGCCGTTGCGGGCGGGCACCAGGGCGCCCGAGTCGATGAGACCGGCGACGGACGTCTCGACCACCCGTCGAGGCCCGCCGGTCAGGTAAGCGATGTCCAGCAACCCGAGCGCACCCGCGGGGGCGCCGTCCCGCGTCCCCCGCAGGCGCACTCGGACGAAGATCGAGAAGGCCACCGACACGGCCAGCGCGATCCAGTACAGCTCAAGGAATTCAGGGCCTGAAAGCCCCCACGGTCGCTCCACGGTCCACCCCCTGTGGGCCTCGGTGGAACCAGGTCCACCAGCTAGGAGGCAATCGTGTGCGCCAGGCCACACCCCAGCAAGAGTGCTTTAGCAAGCCTTGAGGTTGCGACCGGGTGCCGTGCGCGCGTTCCTCAGGAGGAGGACGCGCCGTCCACGCCGCCGGAGCCTTCGCCGTCAGTGCCCTTGAAGATGCGCATGAGTCCTCCAGGTGTGGATGCGGTCGTCAATTCGGCGTAACGCCTTCAGTCTGCTCGACCCGGGGTGTCCTCGACCAGACGCAAGCTCACCGAGTTGATGCAGTAGCGCTGGTCCGTCGGGGTGTCGTAGCCCTCACCCTCGAAGACGTGCCCGAGGTGGCTGTGGCACGCGGCGCACAGCACCTCGGTGCGGACCATGCCGAGGGTGCGGTCCTCGCGGAGGATCACCGCGTCACCGGCCAGCGGTGAGAAGAACGACGGCCAGCCGCAGTGCGAGTCGAACTTCGTCGCGCTGCGGAACAGCTCGGCGCCGCACGCGCGGCACTCGTAGACGCCCTCGGTCTTCGTGTCGGTGTACTCGCCGACCCACGCGGGCTCGGTGCCCGCGCCGCGCAGCACCGCGTACTCCGCTGGGGTCAGCATCTCCCGCCACTCCGACTCGGAGTGGACCACCTTCGGGGTGGCGCCGACGACAGGTTCCATACCTCCACGTTAGTCGAATCGGTGGAGGCGGGACCGGCGGCGGATCAGTCGAAGAACACCCAGACGAGGGTGCCGAGGTAGTACCAGACGCTGATGAGCACGCCCAGCAGGATGAGGCTCACCACGGCGACCGCGGTGAGCCGGCGCAGGCCGCCCGCGCGGTTGGCCGAGTCCGCGAACTGGCCGACGCCCGCGACCGTGCCCTCGATGGTGAAGCTCGGCGGCTGCTGCTGCATCCGGCCGAGGTGCTCGGCGAATGCCCTGGTCTCGGGGTCGTCGGGGTCGAGGCCGATCAGCTCGTCGTCGATGCTGCCCTGCGGGCGCTCGTCCGGTGCGTCTGCGGCTCTGGCGCTGGCCATGGAGTCCAGCGTATCGGGCGTTTCAATCCGCCGGGCGGTTCAGCTCACCAGGGCGGGTGACGGCCGGACCGCGCCGACCGGCCGGCCGTGGCCGAGCACGGGGTACGTGGCCAACTCGTCCGGCGCGACCACGCCGAGCCGGCGCAACGCGGCCACCACGACCACGGCCCTGGCGCGGCTGGAGCCGTCGGCGATCTTGCACGCCACGGCCTCGCCGGTCGGCAGGCCGATCGCGTAGACGCCTTCCGCGCCGTCCTTGGCCACCGCGCCGGGGATCGCCCGCATCAGCTTGGTGACGTCGCGGTTCGTGCCGCCGACCCACTCCGGGTGCCGGCTCATCGCCCGGGCGATCCGCCGCCGCGGGCCGTCCTCCGCGCCGGCCAGCGAGCTGAACGCCCTGGCCAGGCCCGTCAGGCTGATGCCGAACAACGGCGCGCCGCAGCCGTCCACGCCCTCGGCGCCGATGCGCTCGCCGGCCAGCTCCTCCAGGGTGTCGCGGATGGCGCGCTGGAGGGGGTGGGCCGGGTCGAGGTAGTCGTGGGTCGACCAGCCGTTGACGACGCAGGTCGCGAGCATGGCGGCGTGCTTGCCCGAGCAGTTCATGTACTTCGCGGCCTTGGGCCTGCCCGCCCGCAGGTGCGCCTTGAGGGCGTCCTCGCCGATCGGCAGGTCCGGGGTGCATTGCAGGGCCGTCTCGTCGAGGCCGTGCGCGTGGAGGATGCGCTGGACGCCGTCGATGTGGAAGTCCTCGCCGGAGTGGCTGGCGCAGGCCAGGGCGAGCAGCTCGCCGTCCAGGTCGAGGCCGTGGCGGAGCATGGCCAGCGCCTGGACCGGCTTGTTGGACGAACGCGGGTACGTGGTGTCGTGCGGCCGGCCGACGGCGAGCACCTCCCGGCCCGTGCGGTCGAGGGCGATCACCGAGCCGTGGTGCACGGATTCCAGGAACTCGCCACGCCAGACCTCGGCGACCAGTTCGTGCGCCATGCGTCCTCCAGCCGTGCTCTGCCAACTGTCGACAGTTAACATCGTGGCATCGCCACGCGCTAGGAGACGTTCGTGACACCGCCGCTGCACTTGAGCTTGGCCGGTCAGGCCGTGGACGTGCTCCGCGAACTGGTGCTGACGGGCGAGATCGCGCCCGGCACGCGGGTGAACGAGGTGGAGCTGGCCCAGCGGCTGGGCATCTCGCGCGGACCGCTGCGCGAGGCGATCCGGCACCTGGCGTCGGAAGGGCTGCTGGTGCTCGCGCCGCACCGGGGCGCGTCCGTGCCGACCGCCGACGCCGCCGACGTGCACGCCCTGTTCGAATTGCGCACGGCGCTGGAGTGCGCGGCGACCGAGCTGGCCGCGTCCCGGCGGAGCGACGCGGACGTGGTGCGGCTGCGCGCGGTGTGCGAGGAGTCGCGGCGGGCGTACTCGGCGGGCGAGCGCTTCCCGTACCGGCTGGACCTCGCGTTCCACCAGGCGTTGCTGGACGCGGCGCGCAGCCCGCGGATCGCCGAGCAGGTGCGGCTGGTGCAACAGCGGGTGGTGCTGCTGCGCAGCGGGCTGCGGGACGACCCGCCGCACCAGCACGCGTCGCTGGACGACCACGACGCCCTGGTCGCGGCCGTCGCCGCGGGCGACCCGTCCCGCGCGTCGGACGTGATGCGCAAGCACCTGGCCCGGGTCTGCGCCCAGATGCTCACCAGCCTCGGCTGAGTCAGTACGCGGCGAGGTGGTCGAGCAGGTGCAGCGTGGTCTGCTCCGCCGCCTCCTCCGGCACGAAGTGGCCGACGTCCGGCATCACCTCGAACCAGTACGGACCGGTGGTCCACTGCGCTGTGCTCTGCGCGGTGTCCGGCGACACGACCTTGTCGTCCTCGCCCCACAGGTAGCGGGTGGGCACCGACACCGGGCGGTAGGTGTCGGTGAACTCGTTCGCCCGGTACCAGTTCAACGCCGCGGTCAACGCGCCCGGCTCGGTCAGCTTCCGCACGTACTGCGCCACCCGCTCCGGCGGGATCACGGCCGGCCAGCCGTCGCGCAACCGGGCGCCGTTGTCGGCCAGCAGCGCGCGTTCGGCGACGCCCGGCTCGCGCAGGTGGTCCAGGTGCGACCACCTGCGCCGCTGGTCGGGGTCGGTGCGCAAGGCCTGGGCCAGGGCGCCGGGGTGCGGCGCCGACACGGCGGTCAGCGTGCGCACCCGCAGCGGGTACCTCGACGCCGCGATCCACGCCGCGATCGCGCCCCAGTCGTGCCCGACCAGGTCGAACCTCGTCCACCCCAGCGCGTCGGCGATGTCGACCACGTCCTGCACCACGTGGTCCAGCCCGTACGCGTCCACCTGCCGCGGGCGCACACCCGGCGAGTAGCCGCGCAGGTCCGGCGCGACCGCCCGGTACCCGTGCGCCGCCAGCGCCCGCAGCTGGTGGCGCCACTCGATCCCGCACTCCGGCACCCCGTGCAGGAGCAGCACCTTGCGACCGGTCGTGGGACCGGTCGCGATGGCGTCGAACGTGCCGGCGGGGGTCGTGATGCGCTGACGCGTCAGATCGGATTCGAAGAGCACGGGTCGTGATCGCATGCACTCATCGTGCTGGCGTGATCGCGGTCAGTCCCTGGTGTGCGCTGCCCGAAGGCTGGTGGGGTCAGCCCTACCCTCAGCCGAGTGTCCCCGTCACCTTCGCGTGACCCTTGAGCAGGTTGCGGGCGATCGTGCGGCGCTGGATCTCGTCGGTGCCCTCGTAGATCCGCAGCAGCCGCAGTTCGCGGTACCAGCGCTCGATGGGCAGCTCGCGCGTGTAGCCCATGCCGCCGTGGATCTGCAGGACCCGGTCGACGATCTCGTTGGCCTTGATGCCGCCGTAGAGCTTCGCCATGCTCTGCGCCTGCCGCGAGTCGGCGCCCTGGTCGACCAGCCACGCCGCGTGCAGCACGAGCCAGCGCAGCGCTTCGATCTCCATCGCCGAGTCCGCGATCATCCACTGGATGGCCTGGTACTCGGCGATCGGCTGACCGAACGTGACCCGGGTCTTGGCCTGCTCGATGGCCATCTCCACCAGCCGCTCGCACGAGCCCAGCGCCCGTGCGGGCAGCAGGTAGCGGCCCTGGCCGATCCACTGCATGGCCAGGGTGAAGCCGCGACCGACCTCGCCGAGCACGTTCTCCTCGGGCACGCGGACGTTGTCGAACACCAGCGCGGCCGGACCCCACTGGCCCATGGTCGGGATCGGCTCGGACTTCCAGCCCATGTCCCGGTCGACCAGGAAGCACGTGACGCCGCCGTCCGCGCCCTTGTCCTTGTCCGTCACCGCGAACACCATCACGAAGTCCGCTTCGTTGCCCTGCGTGATGAACGTCTTCTCGCCGTTGATCACCCACTCGCCGCCCTCCTTGCGGGCGGACGTGCGGATGGCCTTGGCGTCGGAACCCGCACCGGGCTCGGTGATCGCGAAGCACGACACGCGCTCACCGGAGATCGTGGGCAGCAGGTAGCGCTGCTTCTGCTCCTCGTTGCCGTGGAACAGGATGTTGTCCGCGTAGCCGCCGAACCGGAACGGCACGAACGTGCGCCCGAGCTCGGCCTCCAGCAGCGCCGTCATCAGCGCGCCGAGGCCCATGCCGCCGTACTCCTGCGGCGTGAGCACGCCGAAGAAGCCCGCCGCCTTGGCCTTGTCCTGGAGTTCCGTCAGCTCGTCACGGGTCAGGCCGGGCTGCCCCAGGCGTTCGCGGCGCAGCACCTCCGGCTCCAGCGGCGCCACCTCCTTGCGCACGAAGGTCCGCACCCAGTCGCGGATCTCCTTCTGCTCCTCGTCAAGCGTGAAGTCCATGCCGTCCTCCCTCTACGCGAACGCGTTGACGCCGGTCAGCGCCCGGCCGATGAGCAATTTCTGGATCTGGCTGGTGCCCTCGTAGAGGGTCGTCACGCGGGTGTCCCGCAAGTACTTGCCGACCGGGTACTCGTCGACGTAGCCGTACCCGCCGAAGACCTGGATGGCGTTGTTGGCCGCGCGCACGGCGGCCTCGCTGGCGTACAGCTTCGCCATGGACGCCTCCGTGCCGAACGGCTCGCCGCGGTCGGCGAGGTCCGCGCACCGCCACGTGAGCAGGCGGGCCGCGTCGGTCTCCACGGCCATGTCGGCCAGCAGTTCCTGCACGAGCTGGAAACCGGCGATGGGCTTGCCGAACTGCTCGCGCTGCTTGGCGTACGCGACGCCGGCCTCCAGCGCGCCGCGGGCCGCGCCGACGCACCCGGCGGCGACGGACATCCGGCCCCGGTCGAGCGCGGCCATGGCCAGCCTGAAGCCCGTGCCCTCGTCGCCGAGGCGGGCGGCGTCGGGCACCCTGACCCGCTCCAGGGCGAGTTCGGCGGTGGCCTGGCCGCGCATGCCCAGCTTGCCGCGGATCTCGGTGGCGGTGAAGCCGGGCGAGTCGGTCGGCACCAGGAACGCGGTGATGCCCTTCGGGCCGGGACCACCCGTCCGGGCGAAGATCAACGCCACGTCGGCCCACGTCCCGTTGGTGATGAACACCTTGCGGCCGGTGATCAGCCAGTCGTCGCCGTCGCGGACCGCCCTGGTGGCCAGCGACGCGGCGTCGGAGCCGGTGCCCGGCTCGGTCAGGCCGAAGCAGCCCAGCTCGCGACCGGCGCACAGGCCCGGCAACCACCGCTGCCTCTGCTGCTCGGTGCCGTGCTTGGCGATGGTCTTGCCGACCAGGCCGAGGGAGACGGAGATGATGCCGCGCACGGCCGAGTCGCCCCGGGCGATCTCCTCCAGCACCAGGCAGTAGGCCAGGTTGTCGCCGCCCGAGCCGCCGAGCTCCTCGTCGATGCCCAGGCCGAGGAAGCCGACGTCGCCCAGGGCGGGCACGAGGTCGCGGTCGATGGCCTCGTCCCGGTCCCAGCGCGCCGCGTGGGGCACGATGCGCTCCTCGGTGAACCGGTGTGCCAGCTCCTTGAGCTGCCGGTGTTCGTCGGAGATGCGCAGATCCACCGGGGTGACCTCCTAACCGAACGGTGTTAGGTTATCTAACCTAGGCGTGGAATCCACCACAGGCAAGGGGAGCGGACATGCCGAGGAGCCCGATCCTGAGTGCCTCGCGCATCCGGACCGCCGCACTGCACATCATCGACCGGGACGGCCTGGACGGCTTGTCAATGCGCAAACTGGCCGCTGAGCTGGGCGTTCAGGCGGCATCGCTGTACGGGCACGTGAGCACGAAGGACGACCTGCTGCACGAGGTCGCGGCGCAGATCCTCGAACAGGTCGACGTCTCCGGGTTCGAGGGCGGCGACTGGCGGCACGGCCTGCTCAGCTGTGCCCGTTCGTACCGGGCGGCCCTGGCCGCGCACCCCAACATCGTGCCGTTCCTGGCCTACGGGCCGGCGCACCGCGAGGCGTCGCTGCGCCGGTTGGACGTGGTGCACGGCGGCTTGGTCGCGGCGGGCTGGTCGCGCCGCGAGGCCACGATGATCGCCGCGTCGTTGCTGTACCTGGTGTTCGGCGCGGCGCTGAGCTCGTTCTCCAGCGGGTTCTCCGAGGACCAGACGTTCTACCGGGACCGGTACCCGAACCTGGACAAGGCCCACCTGCTGCCGTCCGTGGCGCGCGAGCTCGACCACGACAGCTTCGAGCTGGCGCTGGAGGCGTTCGTGACCGGGCTGGCGGCGCGGGTGCGCAGGTGAGCCCCTCGGGTCAGCCGATCCGGGGTGCGATCAGCTCGGCGATCCGCGTGGCGCGCTCGCACGCCGCCGGCGTGTCGTCGGACGAGCGGTCCAGCGCCGCTCGGACCACGACCGCGGACGAGTCGGTGACGCCGATCGCGACCAGGCACATGTAGGGAGTGTTGGACGGTGCCTCCTGCCGCACCGCGTCGTATTCGCCGATCTTGGTCTCGAAGCTCCTCTTCGGGTTCATGTTGCGGTCCTTGAGGCCGCTGTCCTGGGAGCTGATCTCGATCAGGCCGTCGCCCGGGACCGTCCACGTGCAGAGCTCCGCCTCGCCGACCGCGCCGGGTTCACCGGGGTAGGTGAAGCCGATGTTCTTCGCGTCGCTCTCCGTGAGCAGGGTGCACGGGTCGAGCTCGGCCGACGCCTTCTTTTCCGTCGTCTCCGTCTGGCTCGTCTGGTTCGTCTGGTTCGTCTGCGACGCGGGGGTCGTGATCGGCGCGGGCTGGTCACCCGAGCACGCGGTGGTCGACGCGAGGAGCAGCAGGGCCAGCGCGGCGCCGGCGACCGACGTGCGGCTCATGGTTCGGCCTCGTTCCGTTCGTGGCGGCCGTTCGGGTGGTCGGTGACTGTAGCCGCGGGCGGCCGGTCGTCACCGGTGTTTCGGCCACGCTTGGGCCTGCCGGGCGCGTTAGGCTCACCCGCGTGGCCCAGGCTGTGGAACTGACCGTCGGCGAGCGCGTGGTGCGGGTGTCCAACCCGGGCAAGGTCTACTTCCCCGAGCGCGGCATCACCAAGATCCAGGTGGTCGAGTACTACCTGGCCGTCGCCGAGCCGCTGCTGCGCGTGCTGCGGGACCGGCCGACCACGTTGAAGCGGTACGTCGACGGGGTGACCGGGGAGGCGTTCTACCAGAAGCGGCTG
Source organism: Saccharothrix stipae (assembly GCF_054781895.1). Classification (NCBI taxonomy): domain Bacteria; kingdom Bacillati; phylum Actinomycetota; class Actinomycetes; order Pseudonocardiales; family Pseudonocardiaceae; genus Saccharothrix; species Saccharothrix stipae. Next base: position 59,361 of record NZ_BAAGTN010000006.1, read on the forward strand.
CCCAAGGGCGCGCCCGAGTGGGTCGAGACGGCGCGCATCAAGTTCCCGTCCGGGCGGCCCGCGGACGAGGTGTGCCCCACGGAGCCCGCGGTGCTGGCGTGGGCGGCGAACCTGGGCACGTTCGACTTCCACCCGTGGCCCGTGCGGCGGTCGGACACCGATCGGCCGGACGAGCTGCGCGTCGACCTCGACCCGCAGCCGGGCACGGACTTCCGGGACGCGGTCGAGGTGGCGATGGTGCTGCGGGAGGTGCTGGACGAGCTGGGGCTCACCGGGTACCCCAAGACCTCCGGCGGCCGCGGCATCCACGTGGCCGTGCGGATCCGGCCGGAGTGGGACTTCGTGGACGTGCGGCACGCCGTGATCGCACTGGCCCGCGAGGTGGAGCGCCGCGCACCGGACCGGGCGACCACGTCGTGGTGGAAGGAGGAGCGCGGGGAACGCGTGTTCCTGGACTTCAACCAAGCCGCCCGGGACCGCACCATCGCCTCCGCCTGGTCCGTCCGGGGAACCCCGCGCGCCACCGTCTCGACCCCGGTCACCTGGGACCACCTGTCCACTGTGGACCCTGACGACTTCGACGTGCTCACCGTGCCGAAGTACCTGGCCGACAACGGCGACCCGCACGCGTCCCTGGACGACCAGGCGTTCGGCATCGAAACCCTGCTGGACTGGTACGAGTCCGACGACCGGGGCGAGATGCCATACCCACCGGACTACCCGAAGATGCCCGGCGAACCACCGCGCGTCCAGCCGTCGCGCAAGCGGAACTAGTCGCCGTTGCCCCACCGGCTCAGCCGGTCGAGCAGTACCAGGGCACACGGCAGCCGCGCACGACCACGCCCCGCAGGCGGTTTCCGACACGGCGATGACGGACGAACGCCGAGTTCCGATCACCCGTCGGAGTGGTGTCGGTCGGTGTGTGGCAGGCCCAGGGGGCGAACGCGAGGGTGTGGTGTCATCGCAAACCTGCAGTTCCCGCTCCCCGACGGCGGTGTCCTCACCACCTCCTGGTGGGGCCGGCGGTCCCCGCGTTCCCGGACGGGGTATCGCGTGGCCCGGGGCGCCGGAGCATGGTGGGGCGCATGAAATCCCGACGCCTCGAAGTGCTGTTGCCCGCCGATGTGTCCGCCCACGACTACGCGGCCGTCTCCCATGCCATCTGGGCGGTGCTCAACGCCGCCGGGTTGGACGAGGACGGTGCGCTGCGGGCCGACAAGGAGCTCAACGAAGACGACGCTGACCTGTGGCCCCAGGACGACCGATGAGCGCTCGCCGAACCATCGCTCGGCCAACACCGGGGCACGGCGTCAGGTCGTCGTATTCCGGCGGGACCGCGCTGGAAGATGCCCCTCGTCCCGGTCGGGGTGAGGTCCGCGCGGACGCCGGACGAGCCGACCGGCCACCGCACCGGCGGTCGAGCCTTGCGCCGACCGGCTGTTTCCCAGAGCGGTTCAGCCGCGATCCGACTGGTCCTCTCGTACCATGGGTGTAACGCCGGAGAGAGGGAGGCAAGCCGATGACGCAGGCGTACGTGGTGCGGTTCGTCGGTGGTCCGCTCGACGGCCGGGTCGACTCGCACGCCAAGCCGCCCGAGGCCCCGAAGCAGACCGTCACCCACGTCCACCTGCACGGCGGCCCCAAGATCGTGCACCACTACGACCTCCAGTACGCGGTCGAGTACGGGTGCGAGTACCGGCTCCGCGTCGAGGAGTAGGCGCCTGCCCGCCGGTTCTTGACAGGGTCAGAACCGGCCGGCCGTAGACACGCGCGTCACCAGCGGTTTACCGTTTGGACTGCGTGAGAGCGCTCTCACAGAGTTGTGAGTCCCTGCTGGAGGTCCCTGTGCGTTCAATCCGCCCCCACCTGGTGGCCCTGGTGGTCGCCGTGGCCGCGGCTGCCGCGATCCCCCTCGCCCTACCCGCGACGGCCGACGCCGTGACGGTCGGCGCGGGCAGCTACGCCACCACCCGACCGGCGGGTGCGGTCGGCCCGTCCGACGCCAACGGCGCACCCCTGACGCCGAAGGTCACCGCCCGGATGGCCGGTCGCCCGGTCCCGACCAACGACTGGTGGTCCTCCCTGGCCTTCCAGCGCTACCCGGGCAACCCGTACTCCGAGAACATGTACGCCCACCCGCTGACCTTCCACGCGGCGGCGCAAGGGCTGGGCGTCGGCTACCCGACCAGCCCGAACATCACCCCCGACGGCCGGTTCTACGAGTTCATGCACACCGACGACCTGTTCGTCGGCGTGAGCGGCCTCAACGCGCCGCGCACCCAGGTCGACGGCTGGTCCGACTGGACCGTCACTCCACTGTGGACCGACGGGACGCGCACCCTGCGCACCACCATCGGCCACGGTTCGCCGTACGTGTACGCGGAGGCCACCGGCGGCGCGGCCAGGGTCGGCTTCAACGGCGCCACCACGATCTGGAGCAACACCGGCACCACGCTCGGCGTCACGGTCAACGGCCGCGACTACGCCCTGTTCTCGCCGAGCACGTGGAACGTCGTCGGCACCGCCGAGGCCACCTCCAACGCCGCGTTCTTCTCCGTGGCCGCGCTGCCCGGCCGCGACGCGCTGTCGCTGTTCCAGCGCTACGCGTTCTCGTTCGTCACCGACACCAAGGTCAACTGGACCTACAACTCGGCGAACGCCCAGCTCACGGCCACCTACACGGCCACGACGACCGCACGCCAGGGCACCCAGACCGGCACCCTGCAAGCCCTCTACCGGCACCAGTGGCTCAACTCCACCGACACCGTCACCGCCTACCGCTACACCTCGCCACGCGGTGAGATGCGGTTGCGCGAGGGCTCGTCGTTCACCACCCGCAGCACGTTCAACGGCGTCCTGCCGGCGCTCCCCCTGTCCTCGGCAGCCGACCGCAACCGCTTGCGCGGCGAGATCGACCAGGAGCTCAACGCCGCCGACCCGTGGAAGGGCGCCGGCGACACCTACTGGACCGGCAAGGCGCTGTGGCGCCTGGCGGCACTGGCCCGCGTGGCCAACCAGATCGGCTACACCGAGGGCCGCGACCGGCTGCTGGGCATGGTCCGCGACCGGCTCACCGACTGGCTCACCGCGACGCCCGGCGAGGCGGGCAACCACTTCGCCTACGACGCCACCTGGGGCACGTTGATCGGGTACAAGGCGTCCTACGGCACCGACGCCGAGCTGAACGACCACCACTTCCACTACGGCTACTACGTGCTGGCCGCGGCGGTCCTGGCGCAGCACGACCCGGCGTGGGCGTCCGACTCCCGGTACGGCGGCATGGTCAAGCTGCTGGTCAAGGACGCCAACAACTACGACCGCGGCGAGTCGCGCTTCCCGTTCCTGCGCAACTTCGACGCCTACGCGGGTCACGGCTGGGCGTCCGGCCACGCCGGGTTCGCGCACGGCAACAACGAGGAGTCCTCGTCCGAGGGCATGATGTTCGCCACCGCCGCGGTGCTGTTCGGCCAGGCCACCGGCGACACGGCGATGCGCGACGCGGGCATCTACCTGCACACCACGCAGGAGAGCACCATCGGCCAGTACTGGTTCGACAAGGACGACACGGTGTTCCCGGCCGCGTTCCGGCACGGCACCGTCGGCATGGTGTGGGGTGCGGGCGCCAGCTACAGCACGTGGTGGACGGCCAACCCGGAGGAGATCCACGGCATCAACATGCTGCCGATCACCGGCGGCTCGCTCTACCACGCCGACTACCAGGCCGACATCCTGCAGAACGTCAACGAGCTGCGGGCCAACAACGGCGGCACCGAGGTCGAGTGGAAGGACGTGATCACCCAGTTCCTGGCGCTCGCCGACCCGGCGCAGGCGCTGGCCAACTACGGCTCCGGCCTCGTCCCCGAGGACGGCGACTCGCGGGCCCACGCCCACCACTGGATCACGTCGCTGAACACGTACGGGACGCCCGACACGTCCGTCACCGCGAACGTGCCGACGCACGCCGTGCTCAGCAAGAACGGCGCGCGGACGTACGTGGCCTACAACCCGGGCACGACGACGGCCACGGTGACGTTCTCCGACGGGCAGACCCTGTCCGTGCCGGCGTCGTCCACCGCGTGGCGCGGCCCGGCGGGCAGCGGCGTCGACTCCGGTTCCGGCGGCGTGAACCCGACGTCGACCACCACCACCTCCACTACTACTACGACCACCACCACGACCACGACGGCTCCGCCGGTCAGCCGTGACGCCTTCGGAACCGTCCAGGCGGAGTCCTACGACCAGCACAACGGCGTGTTCAAGGAGACGACCACCGACACCGGTGGCGGCCAGAACATCGCGGGCATCGCCAACGGCGACTGGGCGCTGTTCCGCGGCGTCGACTTCGGCACCCGCACCGGGCGGCAGTTCCTCGCCCGGGTCGCCAGTGGCGCGGCCGGCGGCGTGAGCGGCCTGGTCGAGGTCCGCGTCGGCAGCCCGACGGCGGCCCCGCTGGGCAGCTTCGCCGTCGCCAACACCGGCGGCTGGCAGAGCTGGCGCACCGTGCCCGCGAACATCACCGGCCTGACCGGCAAGCACGACGTCTACCTGACCTTCACCAGCGGCCAACCGGCCGACTTCGTCAACGTCAACTGGATCACGTTCGGCTCCTAGACCTGCCGCCGCATCCCGCTCCACTCGGAGGAGATCGGATGAACGCGAGAATGAGAGGTGTCATCGGCACCGCGTCCGTCGCGCTGGCACTGGCCCTGATCGGGTCGGTGGTCGCTTACCAGCCGGCGGGCGCGGGGCCCGTCAACCACGGAAACCACGCCGGCCACCCGGCCGCACCGGACGCGGACCAGGCCGCGGCCATCGAGGGTCAAGCCGGCATCCAGGCCGCGTCGGAGTTCCGCGCCAACTGCCGCGCGAGCCACCGGTCCGGCAACGACCCGATCATCTACCCCAACCAGACCGGCGCGTCGCACGTGCACGAGTTCTTCGGCAACCGGTCGACCAACGCGTCGTCCACGTACACGTCGCTCAAGGCGGCGGGCACCACGTGCGACCCGGTGGTCGACCTGTCGGCCTACTGGGTGCCCACCCTGTACAAGAACGGGCAGCCGGTCGCGCCGGAGAGCGTCACCGTGTACTACCAGGGCATCCACGACATGCAACGCGCCGTCGCGTACCCGCCGAACATGAGGTACGTCGTCGGCAACGCCCGGGCGACGAGCCCCGACCAGAACCCGTCCGCGCGGTGGTCGTGCACCACGCAGTCGCCGTCCAGCCGGGACTTCATGAACTGCCCCGCGGGCACCAAACTGGAGACCTACCTGGACTTCCCGACCTGCTGGAACGGCCGGGACCTGGACAGCGCCAACCACAAGGACCACATCGTGTTCTGGAACGGGTCGTGCCCGTCCACGCACAACGTGGTCCTGCCGAGGCTGGAGTTCCTGATCACCTACCCGGTCAACGGCGGCGGGCTGTCGCTGGGCGGCACGGTGAACGGGGCCAACGTGACCAACGCGCCGGGGTACACCTTCCACGGTGACTTCATCAACGCGTGGGACCAGCCGGAACTGGAGCGGAGGGTGCGCAACTGCGTCAACGCGGGGCGCATCTGCGGCACCAACGGCAACCCGATCTAGTCACGGGTCACCGCACGGGCGGCGGCGGGGGTCCTCGCCGCCGTCCGTGTCCCGATTGGACTTCTGGGCGGGGGCGGCGGCCGGCAGGATCTGCGGGATGGAGCCCAGGGACCGCCTGCCGGTCACCCTCGCGGTACTCGTCGTGGTGGCGGTCGCGGTGTCGGCCATCCGGCCCAAGAGCTACGTCACCTGGCTGCTGGAGGTCGCGCCGATCCTCGTCGCGCTGCCGCTGCTGGCCTGGACCCGCCGCCGGTTCCCGCTGACGAGCCTCGCGTACTGGCTGATCTTCGGCCACGCGCTGGTGCTCGCGCTCGGTGCCCACTACACCTACGCCGAGGTGCCGCTGGGCGAGCTGCCGTGGACCGACCGCAACCACTACGACCGGTTCGCCCACTTCGTGCAGGGTTTCGTGCCCGCCGTGCTGGTGCGGGAGATCCTGTTGCGCCGGACGCCGCTGCGGCCGGGGCGGTGGACGTTCTTCCTCGTGTCCGCCACCTGCCTGGCGATCAGCGCGGGCTACGAGTTCGTGGAGTGGGCGGGCGCGTTGATCGGCGGCGAGTCGGCGACGGACTTCCTTGGCACGCAAGGGGATGTGTGGGACACGCATTGGGACATGCTCCTTGCGCTGGTGGGGTCGGTGGTCGCACAGTGGGTGCTCGCGCGTGCGCACGACCGGCAGCTCGCGGGATTGTCGGTGGGGTAGGGCAAGCTGCACACGACGGATCTTGTGCAAGTCGTGGAGGTAGGTAGGCGATGGCGAAGGCGAAGCAGAGCTCGTTGTCCCCGCAGGACATCGACCACCTGCGCGCGGAGTTGGCCGCGGGCCGCCCGCCCGCGGTCTGGTTCACCTCCGCCGCGGTCGGGGTCGAGGCGGGGCGGTCGGCGAAGGTGATGGCGTTCACCGAGCCGGCCGAGGGTGATTTCATCCAGGTGCGGCCGACGGGGGAGCGGGACGACCTGTCGTTCTCGCCGGCCGAGCTGACCGTGGAGAAGCCGGCTCCGCGCAAGCGCGCGCCTGCGGCCCCGGCCGCCGCGAAGGCCGCCGAACCGCAGGCGCCCGCGCCGGTCGAGCACATCTACACGCCCGCTCCCGCGCCGCCGAAGCCGAAGCCCGCCCCCGCGCCCGCCGCCCCCGCGCCGGAACGCCGGCCCGCCGCGCGAAAGCAGGTGAAGCCGGCCGAGGTGACCGTGACGCTCACGTCGACGGCGGACGGCGAGTGGACGGCCGACGTGCAGTGGGGTTCGAAGCGCACGTTGAAGGCCGCGCCGGTGGCCGCGTCGGCGGTGTCGCAGGCGGCGAAGCTGCTGCCGGCGGAGGTCGACGAGGCGGTGGAGAGCGTGCTCAGCGCGGCCCGCGAACGCCACTTGGCGCGGGTCGAGCAGCTGCGGGCGGAGCTGGCGGAGGCGCAGCGGGCGTTGGACGAGCTGAGCGGCTGACCCGGCGAGAACACGTATTGCAACGTATTGATGATTGGCGTTCCGCGATCGGGTGAGGGTACTTCCCCTGGCCGGCGGTAGGGCGGACGGTGAGGTCGAAATACCTTCGGTCGCACGAAGTCCCTCGACGCCGCGGAGGCACAAGATGGTGGTTGAGAACACGACAGCTGAGCAAGTCCAGCTCGGCAGCTGCGGGTGCTGCAACGGTTGCACCGGCCCGGGCTGCGGGTGTTGCTCCAGCTGCTAGATCCGCGACTGCTGCACCCACCACAACCCGACTACCCGACCCCGGCCGCCCCAGCGCGCCGGGGTTGGGACCTGACCGGCCATCCCGGAAGTGGGCGGGCAGGCCACGGCACGACCGCCGCGCGGCTCGCAGCCCGCGGCCCGAACCACCTTCCCGCCCGCTGAACCACCTTCCCACCGGCCGGGGCTCGCGGCTCGTCGGGCTCTGGTGGCGGGCACTGGCCGGCAGGGCTTGCGGCTCGTCGGGAACTGGCAGTGGGCACTGGCCGGCATGCAGGGCTTGCGGGCTCTGCCGTGGGTGTCGGGCTCAGCCGGGTGTCGGGCTCAGCTGGGTGTCGTCCGCCGCCGGGTGTCAGGCGCCGGTGGGTGTCGGGCTCTGCCGGGGCTCGCGGATTCCGCCGACCCGAGCGCCGTCGACCCGAGTGCGTTCGACCCGAGTGCCGCGGCGGGGCTTGTGGCGGACCGGGGGTGGTTTCGGCGCTCCGCTGGTTTTCAACCGAGGTGCGGTAACAGTGTTTCCGTACATTTTCGGGCAATGATCACCCGATCGTGTTCAGCTCCCGTCCTCACGGCGGGCACACCGTACCGCTCGACGGCACCTTCGCGCTCACCAAGAACTCCTCGGCCGCCTTGGTCGCGCACGCCGACTGGCCGAGGGCCCCGTGCCCACCGCCCTGCCAGCCGACCACGACCCCGGCCGGCAGCGCCTGAGCGGCCCGCTCGCTGCCCTCGCGCGGCGTCACCGGATCGGCGGCCGTGGTCAGCACCAGCACCGGCGGCGCGCCGACCAGCCTCGGCACCTTCACCGCCTGCGGCACCGGGAAGGGGCCGCAGGCCAGCAGCTTGCGGGCGAAGTAGGCGCCGAACAACGGCTGCTTGGTCCGCCAGTCCGCGGCCATCCCGGCGACCCGCTCGGGCGGGATGCGGGTCGTGGTGTCGTTGCACGTGGTGACGATGCCGGCGTCCAGCCGCGGCGCGTCGTCGTCCTGGCCGAGCACGAGCGGCTCGATGAGGGCACTCAGCTTCGTCCCGTCGCCGCCCTCCGCCGCCACGATCGCGTCGGCCAGCGCCGACCACCGCGGCCGGTCCGCCAACCCCGCCAGCACCGCCTCCGTGGCCGTGCCCGGCGTGAGGTCGAAGTCGCCGCCGCGCAACGGCTTGTCCCGCAACGAGTTCAGCAACGCCTTGAACCGGTCCGTCGCGTCGGCACCCAGCGGGCAGCCGCGGATCACGCAGTCCTTCTGGAACGCCGAGAACGCCTCCTCCGCCGCCACCGCCCGCGTCTGCAGCACCGCCGACACGTCCAGCGTGGGGTCCGGCGCGCCGTCGAACACCACCCGCCCGATGCGGTCCGGGTACCGGCTCGCGTACAGCGACAGCACCCTCGACCCCTCGCCGAACCCGATGGCGTTCAGGTGCCGCACGCCCAACTCCTCGCGCAGCTGCTCCAAGTCCGCCGACGCACGCCAGGAGTCCACCGCGGGCAGCCGGTTCTCCATGTCGAGCACGCACTCGTGGCTGGCCTTCGTGTAGGCCTCCGCCAACTTCTCGTGCGACTCCGCGCCCGGATCGGCCTCCACGATGCCCTCGCGCACCTCCTCCGGCACGCACTGCACGGGGTCCGACTCGCCGGTGCCCCGCCGGTCCACGCCGATCAGCGTGAACGTGCTCAGCACCGACGCGGGCAGGCTCGCCGCCAGCCGCGCCGCCTTCAGGGTGCCCGGTTCGCCACCGGCCTCGCCGACCACCACCAGCGGGCTGCCGCCCGTGCCGACGCGCAGCAGCGACATGCCCAGGTTGCCCCGACCGGGACGGCTCGGCGTGTCCAGCCGCACGGTGACCTGCGCGCACTCGTAGTCCCACGCGCCCGCCGGCGCCGAGGCGCCCATCCGCGCCCGCGCCGAGTCGGTGCACGACGTCCAGGACAGGCCGGGTGTCTCGTAGGTCTCCAGTGGCGGGACTTCGAGGGGACCGGAGGGGACGGACACCGACGACGGCTCCTCACCGTCACCGTGCACGGCGATCACCGGACGGGTCGACGGACCCGCGCTGCACGCGGTCAGCGCGCTCAGAGCCACCAGCATCCAAGTGGCGTGACGCCGACGCGGCACGGCGGTCCCCTCGCTCTCTCCCACGGCGTTGGTCTCCCGATGGGCTTGGTGCAGAGCCTCACACAGTCCAGGTGAGACTTCGGTGAGCGGGCTGGGGCAGGATGTCGGGGTGGTCACGGTGCACGTCGAAGGCATCCCCGAGCGCAGGTTGCGCCGCTCGGGGCCGTTCACGCTCGCCGCCAAGGCGTTCGGTGCGATCCCACCGCCGGCCCTGGTGCTGTTGGGCGTGGTCAGCGTGCAGGTCGGCGCGGCCGTGGCGAAACAGCTGTTCACCCTGGCGGGCGCGGCGGGCACGGTCACGTTGCGGCTCGTGCTGGCCGCCGCGATCCTGCTGCTGGTGTGGCGTCCGTCGCTGCGGCTGGACCGGCGGACCTACGCGGTGATCGTCGGCTACGGCCTGGTGCTCGGCGCGATGAACCTGAGCTTCTACCAGGCGATCAAGCACATCCCGCTGGGCGCGGCGGTGACCATCGAGTTCCTGGGTCCGCTGGCGGTGGCCGTGATCGGGTCGCGGCGCTGGCTGGACGGGGTGTGGGCGCTGCTCGCGGCGGCCGGTGTACTGCTGCTGACCAGGGCCGACGGTGGTCTGGCGCTGCCCGGCGTGCTGTTCGCGGCGGCCGCGGGCGCGTGCTGGGCCGGGTACATCCTGCTGACCGCGGCGCTGGGCAGCCGCACGTCCGACGGCAAGGGCCTGGCGTTGGCGATGGTGGTCGGCGCGGCGGTGGCGCTGCCGTTCGGCGTGGCCGAGGCGGGCACGATGCTGCTCGACCCGGTGGTGCTCATCGCGGGCGCGGCGGTGGCGCTGCTGTCGTCGGTGATCCCGTACTCGCTGGAGCTGGAGGCGCTGCGCAAGATACCGCCGCGCGTGTTCGGCATCCTGATGAGCCTGGAGCCCGCGGTCGCGGCGCTGGCCGGGTTGATCGTGCTGCACGAGGCGCTGCACCCGGCGCAGTGGGTCGCGGTGTTCTGCGTGGTGCTGGCGTCGGTCGGGGCGACCCGGACCGCGAGACCGGAGGTGTGAACGATGGCGCGGAGCAAGGCGTCGACGGTCGAGGAGTACCTGGCGGAGCTGCCCGAGGACCGGCGCGCGACGGTGTCGGCGGTGCGGGACGTGATCGTGGCCAACCTGCCGGACGGGTACGTCGAGGGCATGGCGTGGGGGATGATCACCTACTCGGTGCCGCTGGAGGTGTCCGGGAAGACCTACAACGGGCAGCCGCTCGGGTACGTGTCGCTCGCGTCCCAGAAGAACTACCTCTCGCTGTACCTGATGGGCGTGTACGGGGAGCGCGAGCAGGAGTTCCGGGCCGAGTTCGAGGCGACCGGGCGCACGCTGGACATGGGCAAGAGCTGCCTGCGGTTCAAGCGGACCGATGACCTGCCGCTCGACGTGATCGGACGTGAAGTCGCACGTCAGAGCGTGGACGAGTTCGTGGCGAAGGCGCGTGCCGCGCGGGCCTAGGCCTTGGCCGTCGGTTCGGGCGCCGGCTCCTCGACGCTGAGCCGCCCGTCGACCAGCTCGCCGCCGCGCTGCTCGAAGATCGTCGCGTAGGTCGCCGAGTACCTGCGGTAGACGTCGAGCACCTCGCCGTCGGCCGCCGCGGCCACGTCCGCCCGGTACTCGTCGCGCAGCCGCCGCATGGTGTTCACGTCGCCGCGCCGCTTCAGGCTGTGCAGGTAGGGCTTGAACGTCACGTTCAGCCCGCCGACCACGGCCGCGATGAGCAGCAGCACCTTGCCCAGCGGCGTCTCCGACGAGGCGAAACCCACCGCCAGCACGGCCGGCACCAGGATCAGCACGACGGTGTAGGACAGGCCGGTCGTGCGGTGCACGACCCGCCACAGCGACAGCCGCCGGCAGTCGTGCCGCATGCGGTCGTCGAGTTCCCGGATGAGCGCGTCCACATCAGCCACGGGTCGTCACGGTACCCACCCGAGCGGTCACGCGGGGCGAACTTCGCCTCGCAGCACCGATTCCACGTCGTAGCGCGCGGGCTGGTCGAGCTGGTCGTAGCGGCACGACCCGGGCTCGCGGTCGGGCCGCCAGCGCCGGAACTGGCCGTTGTGGCGCAGCCTGGCGGGAGCGGCGCCCTCGGTCTGCGAGTACGCGATCTCCAGCACGCGTTCGGGCCGCAACGGCACCCAGTCGGCGTGCTTGCCGCGCCACCGGTTGATCTCGCCGGGCAACCGGCGGCCGTCCGGCTCCACCAGCCACGGGTGGTCGTCGGTGGTGATCAGGTCCTTGAACTCCTCGGCCAGCGCGCGCCGTTCGGCCGCCTTGAACGAGCCGACCACGCCGACGTGGTGCAGGATGCCGGCGTCGTCGTGCAGGCCGAGCAGCAGCGAGCCGACGGCCGTGCCCGGCTCGGTGTCCTTGTGCCAGCGCAGCCCGGCCACCACGCAGTCGGCGGTGCGGGCGTGCTTGACCTTGATCATGGTGCGCTTGCCCGGCGTGTACTCGCCCGCGGCGGGCTTGCCGATGACACCGTCCAGCCCCGCGCCCTCGAACAGCTCGAACCACTGCGCAGCCAGGTCGCCGTCGGTGGTCGCGGGCGTGAGGTAGAGGCCGTCGCCGGGCGTGATCAGGCCTGCCAACGTCGACCGCCGCTCGGTGCACGGCCGCTCCAGCAGCAGGTCGTCGCCCACGGCCAGCACGTCGAACGCCACGAAGCTCGCCGGTGTCTGCTCGGCCAGCAACCGCACGCGGCTCTCCGCCGGGTGGATGCGCTCGGACAACGCGTCGAAGTCCAGCTTGTCGTCCTTGGCCACGACGAGTTCGCCGTCGACCACGATCCGCGGCGGCAGGGTGCGCCGCAGCGCGGCCTCCGCCTCCGGGAAGTACCGGTTGAGCGGCTTGCCGCTGCGCGACTGGAGGAACACCTCGTCGCCGTCGCGGAACACCAGGCAGCGGTAGCCGTCCCACTTCGGCTCGAACACCAGGTCCGCGCCGGTCGGGATCTTGTCCACCGAGTTGGCCAGCATCGGCTGCACGGGAGGGGTCAACGGGAGCGCCACCAGGCCATCCTGCCTGGTGAGGCGCGCCGGCGCACGCGTTGCCGCGCCCTCTTGGCCAGATCGAGCCGCACCGCGGCCGGCAGCGCCTCGACACCCAGTGCGGCCCGCGCCCGTGCCAGCACCCGCCCGTCCAGCTCCCGCCACACCCGCGGGACGTCCGCGCCGTGCCGCAGGGTCAGCCGCAGCCGCAGCGCGGGCGTGCCGACCACGGACACCTTCGCGCCGTGCACGCCGTGGAGCCGCTCGGCGTCGGCCCGCACCGCCGCCGCCAGCGCCTTGGCGGTGACCACCACGTCGTCGTCCAGCCGCAGGTCGGGGCGCCGTTGCGGCCGCACCGCCCGCCACGCCCACCACAGCCCGAGGACGACGGCCAGCAGGCCCAGCACGAGCAGCCCGACCCGGACGGGCAGCAGGTGCCGGCGCGCCCAGTCGAGCACCACCGGGTCCAGCACCGGCCGGTCGACGCCCAGCCGGTGCAGCGCCACCGCGCCGCCCCCGACCAGCAGGGCGACCACGCCGAGGGCGAACGCCATCACGCGTTCGGTGCGGTTCGAGTGGTTCACGGGCGGTCCTTCGGCGCGATGACGACGACCGACACCTTCGGCCGGGTGGGCATCGGCAGGTCGTCCACCGCCGCCTGCGCGACCTTGCGGAGTGACGCCTCGTCCAGCGGGCGGCCGGTCGCCCGGACCCGCACCTCGCGCCGCGACGCGGTGACCGACGCGGCCACCACCCCGTCCTCCGCCCGCACCCGGTGCCCGACCACGCGGGCCAGCGACGTCGGCGTGATCACCACGCGGACACCGTCGGCCGGGTCGTCCAACGGCACCTGCGACACCCCCGCCCGTGACGCCACGACCAGCAGGAGCAGTCCGCCGGCCGCCAGGCACGCGCCGATCACGAGCACCGGCCGGTCCACCCAGGACCAGTCCGGCGGGGTCGGCCGGCCGCGCCCGGACCAGTGGCGGGCGACCGCGACGACCAGCAGCACGCCGGCGGCGGCCAACGCCGAGCCGAGCAACGGCGACAACACCCGCAGCAGCAGCCGCATCTACCCGACCCGCGGCAGGGACTCGGCCCGCAGCGCGGACACCGTCACGGCCACCGACCGGACCCGGAACCCGGTGATCCGCTCGACCTCTTCGGTAACGCGCCGCCGCACGTCCGCCGCGACCGGCCGGATGGGCGCGGGGTAGTGCAACGCCAACCTCACCGCGAGTTCCAGGCCACCGCCCGCCTCACCGACCCGGACCGCCGCGCTCGGCTCCGCGCCGGGCACGAGGCGGACCGCGTGCGCGGCGACCTTGCGCACCACGGCGGGGTGGATCTCCAGGGAACCTCGCGCCTCGGCGGCCCCGATCGGGTCGGTGGCTGCCGTGCCCCTCGCGGTCGGGTAGTCCGGGTCGGGCGGTGTCGTCGTGTCGGCCGAAGCGGTCGGGTAGGTCGTGGCGGGGTTTGGGGTGTTCGGTGTGGTCACTTGTCGCGACCCCGGCCGAGCAGGTCGCCCAGGTCCAGCTCCCCGTCGACGACGCGGCCGACGACGAGCCCGATCACCCCGACCGCCAGCGTCACCAGGAACGCGGTGAACCCGCTGGTCGCGGCCAGTCCCAGGACCAGGCCCGCGAGCAGGCCGGTCTGCGTCGCGCTCATCGGCCCTCCCACTCGATGTCGGCCACGACGACGTCCACCGGCGCCGGGCCGGCCACCCGCGCCACCAGTGCCCGCAGCTCCGGCACCACCTCGCCGATCGGCCGACCGGGCCGCAGCACCACCGCCACCTCCACCCGGTCCCCGACCCGCACCCCGTCCACGCGCCGCCCCGGCAGGTAGGAGGCGAACGCGCGGTCGAGTCGCGCCACGTCCGGGTGGGCGAGCAGCACCGCCTCGACGTCCTCCGCCACGTGCGTCACTCGACCCGGGACCCGGTCGTCGGCGCGGCCTCCTCGTCGTCCTCCGGCAGGTGGATGTCGTTGACCGCGATGTTGACCTCGATGACCTCCAGCCCGGTCATCCGCTCGACCTGGCCGATCACGTTGCGCCGCACGGCCCGGGCCAGGTCGGCGATGCTCGCGCCGTACTCGACCACGATGTCCAGGTCGACCGCGGCCTGCTTCTCGCCCACCTCGACGGCGACGCCGGCGGTGTTCGCGGTGCCCGCTCCCGGGATCCGCTCGCGCAGCGCGCCGAACGCCCGCGACACGCCGCCGCCGACGGCGTGCACGCCGGAGATCTCCCGTGCCGCGACGCCCGCGACCTTCTGCACGACCGTCGACGCGATCGTGGTCCGGCCCGGCTCGGTGTCCTCGGCCGAACGCGCGGCGCCGGTGTCCGGCTTGACGGCGGTGCTCTGAGCCACGGCGTGCCCTCCGAGTTCGGTGCGTGTCCGTTCGGACGCGCACCGTATGCCGGTCACGCCGTGGACGGGCTTAACACCACCGGATCAGGCGTCACTCTTGCGGTACCGAAGCAGGAGCGCGCTGTCGTGGTGCAGCACCGACTCCAACTCCATCGACCGGGGCGTCGGCGGCAGCGGCCCCACCGCGATCCGCCCGGCGTCACCGCCCGCGAGCAGCGGGGAGAACGTCACGCACAGCGCGTCCACCAGGTCCGCGTCGATCAACGCGCCGAACACCCTCGGTCCGCCCTCGCAGTCGACCCGGCGCAGCCCCCGCTCCTCCAACGCCTCCAGCGCGAGGGCCATGGCCACGGTCTCCTCACCGGCGACCACCACGTCGGCGCCCGCCGCCGCGAGCGCGTCACGCCGCTCCCGGGGCGCGGCCCGCGTGGTGAGGATGATCGGCGGCACGGCCGTGCTGGTCAGCAGCGTGGACGTCGGCTCGATCGAGCACCGCCCGCTGATCACGGCGATCGGCGGCACGGGCGCGAGCCCCAGCCTGGCCCGGCGGGACGCGCGCACCTCGCCCGCCTTGACCCCGTGGTAGCCCTCGACCAGGGCCGTGCCCGCGCCGACCAGCACCACGTCGCACAGGTCCCGGCCGAGCATGAACACCTTGCGGTCGGCCTCGTTGCCCAGGCCCTCGGACCGTCCGGCCACCGACACCGCACCGTCCAAGCTGGACACGAAGTTCACCTGCACCCAGGGCCGGTCCAGCCCGGCGGGGTAGTCGTAGAGCCGTTCCAACTCGTCGTCGGTGATCTCGCCGTCACGTGGTGGCCACAACATCCGCACCGCCACATCCCAGCACGCCGTTACGATCCGGGCATGTCCGCCCCGCCGCGCCTGTCCGACCGCACCCCGCACGTCGCCGCGGACGAGTTGGTCGACGCGATGGTCCCGCCGCCCCGCTTCGACGCGGTGCGCTTCGACACCTACCTGCCCAACCCGGACGAGCCGAGCCAGGCCGCGGCGGTGCGGGCGTGCCGGGAGTTCGCCGAACGGGTGTCCGAGGGCGGCACGCGCGGCGTGCTCGGCCGGCTGTTCAAGCGGTCGAACGCCGACGACGCCAAGCCCGGCCTCTACCTCGACGGCGGGTTCGGCGTCGGCAAGACCCACCTGCTGGCCTCCGTGTGGCACGCCGTGCCCGGCCCGAAGGCCTACGGCACGTTCGTGGAGCTGACGAACCTGGTCGGCGCCCTCGGCTTCGGCGAGACGGTGCGCCGCCTGTCGACGCACAAGCTGCTCGCGATCGACGAGTTCGAGCTGGACGACCCGGGTGACACGATGCTGGTCACCCGCCTGGTCAAGGAGCTCACGGCGGCGGGCGTGTCGGTCGCGGCGACGTCGAACACGCTGCCGGACAAGCTGGGCGAGGGCCGGTTCGCCGCCGCGGACTTCCTGCGCGAGATCCAGTCGATGTCGGCGAAGTTCACCGTGGTCCGGGTCGACGGCCCCGACTACCGGCACCGGGGCCTGCCGGACGCGCCGCCGCCCCTGGCCGACGAGGACCTGGTGGCCAAGTCGCGGAGCACGCCGGGCGGCACGCTGGACGACTTCGGCGACCTGTGCGCCGCCCTGGCCCGGATCCACCCGTCGAGCTACGGCCGGCTCGTGGACGGGGTCACCGCGGTGCACCTGCGCCACGTCCGGCCCGCGCCCGATCAGGCGGTCGCGCTGCGGCTCGTGGCGCTCGGCGACCGGCTCTACGACCGGGACATCCCGGTGGCGGTGTCGGGCGAGCCGCTCTCGGAGCTGTTCACCGCCGAAATGCTGCGTGGCGGCTACCGCAAGAAGTACCTGCGGGCGGTATCGCGGCTCGTCGCGCTGTCCCGCTGATCTTGCCTGCTCAGACCCCCGTTCGGGCGCGTTTTTGGGGGTTTGGCGCCGGGTATCCCTCGCCCGTGATGAGCGAAGCGGAACGCCGCACCCTCAGTGAGATCGAGACGAGACTCGCGGACGAGGAGCCGGGCCTGGCCTCGGCTCTCGTCGCCGGGAAGCCCCGGCACCCGGCGCTCAGCTACGCCCTCGTGGCCACGTTCGCGGGCCTGGGCGTGCTGCTGCTGTTCCTCGGGGCGTTCGGCCCCGCCCTGGCGTCGCTGGGGTTCAGCGCGGTGCTCCTGCTGATGCGCGGCTACACCTGGCGTTGAGCCGAGGCCACGGCGTCACCCCGAGCCGTGCGGCTGCCGACCCCTGCGCTCCGTAACCCCAGCCCTTCGTGACCCCTGCGCTCCCTAACCCCAGCCCTTCGTGACCCCTGCGGCGACACCGCGCCTTCATCACAGCCCAATTCGCTGGCCATCAGCCCTGGCATGGCCGACCATGCGCGGGTGGGATTCCTCGACGCCAACGGCCTCGCCTTCCGCCTGCCCGACGGACGCGAGTTGTTCCGCGACGTGTCGTTCAAGGTCGGCACGAACAGCGTGGTCGCCCTGGTCGGCGCGAACGGCGTCGGCAAGACGACCCTGCTGCGGATCCTGTCGAACGAGCTGACGCCCACCGCGGGCAGCGTCCGCGTGCAGGGCGGCCTCGGCGTGATGCCGCAGTTCGTCGGCTCGGTCCGGGACGAGCGCACCGTGCGCGACCTGCTGCTGGCCGCGTCGCCCGCGCCGCTGCGGGACGCCGCCGAGGCGCTCGACGCGGTCGAGTTGCAGCTCATGGAGAACGACGACGAGCCGACCCAGATGCGCTACGCCGACGCGATCACCGCGTGGGGCGAGGTCGGCGGCTACGACGCCGAGGTGCTGTGGGACACGGTGACGGTCGCCGCGCTGGGCGTGCCGTTCGACCGGGCCAGGTTCCGCGAGGTCCGCACGCTGTCCGGCGGCGAGCAGAAGCGCCTGGTCCTCGAAGCGCTGTTGCGCGGCCCGGAGCAGGTGCTGCTGCTGGACGAGCCGGACAACTACCTCGACGTGCCGGGCAAGCGGTGGCTGGAGGAACGGCTCCGCGAGACCGGGAAGGCCGTGCTGCTGGTCAGCCACGACCGGGAACTGCTCCACGTCGCCGCGACGCACGTGGTCACGGTGGAGGCGCACTCGGCGTGGACGCACGTCGGCTCCTTCGGCACCTGGCACGCCGCCCGCACGTCCCGGATCGAGCGCCTCGCCGAGCTGCACCGCCGCTGGAACGAGGAGCACGACCACCTCAAGGACCTCGTCCGCACGCTCCAGATCCAGGCCCGGATCAGCGAGGTGATGGCGGCGAAGTACCGGGTCATGCGGGCCAAGCTGGAGCGGTTCGAGGAGGCGGGTCCGCCGCCGGAGCTGCCGACCGACGAGCGGGTGGCGCCCCGCCTGCGCGGTGGCCGCACCGGCGTGCGCGCGATCACGTGCGAGAACCTCGAACTGACCGGCCTGATGAAGCCGTTCGACGTGGAGGTCTTCTTCGAGGACCGGGTCGCGGTGCTCGGCTCCAACGGCTCGGGCAAGAGCCACTTCCTCCGGCTGCTCGGCGGCGGCGACGTCGCGCACACCGGCGTGTGCCGCCTCGGTGCGCGCGTGGTGCCGGGCCTGTTCGCGCAGACCCACCAGCACCCGGAGTGGATCGGCCGCACGCTGGTCGACATCCTCTGGCACGGCGAGGACGGCCGCGCGGGACGTGACCGCGGCGCGGCGATGGCGGTGCTGAGCCGCTACGGCTTGGGCAAGCAGGGCGACCAGCGGTTCGAGACGTTGTCCGGTGGTCAGCAGGCCCGGTTCCAGGTGCTGCTGCTGGAGCTGTCCGGTGCGACGTTGCTGCTACTGGACGAGCCGACCGACAACCTGGACCTGAACTCGGCGGAGGCGTTGCAGGACGCGCTGGAGGGGTTCACCGGCACGGTCGTCGCGGTCACGCACGACCGGTGGTTCGCCCGCGGTTTCGACCGCTTCCTGCTGTTCCGCTCCGACGGCGAGGTGGTCGAGGTGGACGAGCCGGTGTGGGACGAGGCGCGGGTCAAGCGCGTGCGTTAGGGGCTCTAGGCTCCTGGACGTGAATGCTGTGCGGCTTCCCGTTCGGCGACCCGCGCACGCGGCGGCCGTGGCGGCGCTCGTGGCCAACGTGCTGATCGTGCTCACCGGCGCGCTGGTGCGGCTGACCGGCTCCGGGCTGGGCTGCCCGACGTGGCCCACCTGCACCGACGAGTCGTTCGTGACCACGCCGGAGATGGGCGTGCACGGCGTGGTCGAGTTCGGCAACCGGGTGCTCGGCATCGTCGTCGGCTTGATCACCCTGGCCCTCGTGGTCGCGGTGGCCCGCCAACGCGCCCGCCCGCCGAAGACGCTGCCGCTGGCCGTCGGTGTCCTGGTCGGCGTCGGGTTGCAGGGCCTGATCGGCGGGCTGAGCGTGCGCCGGGCGCTCGCGCCCGAGGTCGTCGCCGTCCACTTCCTGGTCAGCATGGTGCTGGTCGCCGCGCTCGTGGTGCTGGTCGACCTGCTCGGCCGGCCCGACGCCGTGCTCCGCGCACCGGCGAACCTCCGGCTCCGGATCGGCGTGGCGGCGATGCCCGTGGCGCTCACCGGCGTCCTGGTGCTGGGCACCCTGGTGACCGGCAGCGGCCCGCACGCGGGTGACGAGAACGCGCGCCGGTTCGGCTTCGACCCCGCCGAGGTGGCGGCGTTCCACGTGCTGTTCGTCGTGGTGCTGCTGGGGCTCCAGCTCGGTGCGGCGATCGTGCTGCGCACCCCGGCCGCGTTCGCCGCGTTGGCGCTGTCGTTCGCCCAGGGCGTGCTCGGCTCGGTGCAGGAGGCGTTGGCGCTGCCGGTGCCGCTGGTGGCCGCGCACGTGGTCACCGCCGCGCTGATCGTCGCGGCCACCACCCACCTGGTCGTGCGGACGTTCCGGGTCTAGGTCGGTCACGTGGCCGCACCGAGGCCTTCGCGGACCAGGTCCGGTGCGGCACACTTGACGCGTGGACACCGGCCTGGTGGTGGCGCTCGTCGCCACCGTGATCGTGATCGTCAGTGGTGTCGTCCTGGCCGTGCGGACCCGGCACGACCCGGGCCACCCCGACGACGGGCAGGCACCGAACTCGTCCGACGGCGGTGGTGGCGGCTGAGCCGACGGGCTCGCCCGTCGACGGGCGGCTAGCGGGTGCTCGGCTCGGGTGCGCGGGCGGCGGAGTCCCGGGTCGCCGTGGCCGGGGCACCCTGTTCGACCAGGTGGCTCGTCTCGAACTCGCGTTCCAGCACCCACAGCCCGTCCTCGCGCCGCCACGACGTCAGCGAGGCGTTGGGCACCACGCGGTTGCGCGCGAACGCCGCCAGGTCCGGCTCCGGCAGGCACTCCAGCAGGTAGCGCAGCAGGAACGCCTGCAACTCGTGCCCGAACAGCAGCACCCGCCGCCCGTCCAGGTCGCGCAGCAGCGACCGCAGCCGCAACGCCACGTCCGCCCACGACTCGCCGCCCGGCGGCCGGTAGTAGAACTTGCCGAGCCGCCGCTCGCGCGCCCGTTCCTCCGGGTACCGCTGCGCCACGCCGTGACTGGTCAGCAGGTCGAGCACGCCCAGCTCGCGGTCGCGCAGCCGTTCGTCGACCCGGGTGCGCGGGTGCCCGTTCACGGTGAGTCGCGCGGTGTCGATGGCCCGCCGGTACGGCGAGCAGACCACCAGGTCCGGCCACTGCTCGCGCGGCACCGAGGCGAACCACCGCCCCAGCGCCCGGCCCTGCCGCTCGCCCGCGGCCGACAGCCGCACGTCCGCGTCGCGCTCGGCGATGTCGATCACCTCGTGGCCGGCCGACTCCGCGGCCTCCCGCGCCACGTTGCCGGTGCTCTCGCCGTGCCTGATCAGCCCGATCCAGTCCACCGCAACGGAGTCCACCCCAACGGAGTTCACCTGAGCCAACTTAGCCCTCCGGCCGCGCGCCGGCACTCCCTGGTGTTCACCCGCGAGCGGTAGAACTTCGGGTTGTGGACGACGTGGACGCGTACTGCGAGCGACTGGCACCCGGTCTGTGGGCCGAACCGCTCAACGCGGTGAGCAACGCGGCGTTCCTCGTCGCCGCGGCCGTGCTGTGGTGGCGCTACCGGCCGCGGACCCGCGATCTGCGTGCGCTGCCGGTGCTGCTCGCGCTGGTGGGGTTGGGCAGCCTGAGCTTCCACACCGTCGCCGACACGCTCACCAACTGGTTCGACATCGGGTTCATCGCGGCCTACGTGATCTGGTACTTGATCGTGTTCGCGCACCACTACCTCGGCGCCCGCTGGGCGCTCGCCTGGCTCGCCGCGCCCGCGTTCGTCGTCCTCGCGGTGGTGACCGCGCCGCTGGGCGCCCTCGTCCCGGGCGGCTCGGGCATCTACCTCGCGCCGTTCCTGTGCCTGCTGGCCGTCACGGCGATCGCGGCGGCCCGCCGGATGCCGTGGCACGACCTGGCGTCGGCCGCCGGCGTGTTCGTGGTGTCGGTGACGCTGCGGACGCTCGACCAGCCCCTGTGCGGCGCGTGGCCGAGCGGCACGCACTACTCCTGGCACGTGCTCAACGCGGTGGTGCTGTTCCTGGTGGCGCGTCAGGTCATTCGCGTTCAGCGGGCAGCCGGCCGGACTTGACCGCCGCGGCCAGCGCCTCGTGGTCGGCGCACGTCCGGTCGGCGTAGTCCAACGCGTACCGGGCGACCGCCTCGTCCAGCTCCTCGCCACCCGCGCAGTACCCGGCCAGCAGGCGCGGGTCGACCGACCGGCTGTGCGCGCGGGCCAGCAGCGCGCCCGCCAGCCTGCCGTAGTCGTCCAGGTCGTCCCGCTTCAACGTGGTCGCGTCGATCTCGCCCTTGCGGTTGCGGAACTGCCGCACGATGTAGTCGCGCCCCTCGATGGTGGTCCAGCCGAGCAGGATGTCGGTCTCCGCCTGCACGAGCCGCGCGCCGTGCACGATCCGCTTGCCCTCGTGCTTGACCGGCTGGCCGGCGTTCTTGGCGGACGCGCCGAGGAACGGCGCCAGCGCCGACGGTCGCGCCTCCTTGGCCTGCAACACCAGCGCCTCGTCACCGTTGCCGTGCAACAGGACCAGGTAGTTGCGCCAGCCCACGCTGCCGGTGCCGACCACGCGGAACGCCACGTCCGACACGCTGTAGCGCATGATCAGCTCGTACCGGGACTCGCGCAGCGTGTCCACGTAGGACGGCAGGGCGTCGACCACGGACCGCGCCGCCTGGTCGGAGATCCGGGACAGCACGGGCGGGTCCGGCACGAACCGGATGTGCTCGCCCTCGCGCCGGGTCCACTTCGCCGCCACCCGCGCGCTGGTGTTCTTGCGCGCCTTGGACGCCGCCTTGGTGAAGTCGTCCAGCAGGTCGTCGGCCTTCGTCTTGGACAACGCCGACTCGTCGCCCAGCGCGTTCCACGACTCCATGAACGGGATCTCGGCCAGGTGCCGTGCCGCACCGCGGTAGGCGCGCACCGCGTCGGACGCGGCGTCACGGCAGCCCTTCTCCGACACGCCGCCCTCCCGACCCGCCAGCACCAGCGACGTCGCCAACCGCTTCAGGTCCCACTCCCACGGGCCGGGCAGCGTCTCGTCGAAGTCGTTGATGTCCATCACGATCCGGCCTTCGGGCGTGCCGTAGAGGCCGAAGTTGGCCGCGTGCGCGTCACCGCACAGCTGGGCGTCGAGCCCGCTGCGCGCGCCCACGGCCAGGTCGCCCGCCATCAGCCCGGCGCTGCCCCGGAAGAACGCGAACGGCGAGACGAGCATCCGGCCGATCCGCAGCGGCACCAGGTCCGGCAGGCGGCCCTCGTTCGAGGCCTCCACGAACTCGACCACGGACGGCCGGTCCGGCGCGAGCCGCAGCTCGCGGTGCGCCTGGTGGCTCACCGCCGCCCGCAGCTCGCGGCCGCGCGCCAGGACCTCCTCCGGGTCGACCCACTGTCCCAGCGCGACGGCCGCCTCGGCCCGCTTGCGTTCACCCATGGGGGTAAGGATGCGTCACGGACCCGCTGGATACGTCTCGCTCGACACGTCTGTGACCTGCGTTAACGCTGAGTGCTCAACACCTCGCCGATAGCGTCGACGCCCCGGTCCAACTCCTCGCGCGAGATGACGAGCGGGGGAGCGACGCGCAGGGTGGTGTCCTGCGTCTCCTTGCACAGCACGCCCAGCCCGGCCAGCGCCTCCGACGCCGCCCGCCCGCGCGGTCCGCCGGGCGCGATCTCCACGCCGGCCCACAGCCCGCGCCCGCGCACCTCCGCGACACCACGCCCGACCAACTCGCCCAGCCGCGCGTGCAGGTGGGCGCCCAGCTCGCGGGACCGCTGCTGGAACTCCCCGGTCGCCAGCAGCCGCACCACCGCCCGGCCGACCGCGCACGCCAGCGGGTTGCCGCCGAACGTCGACCCGTGCTCACCGGGCCGCAGCACGCCGAGCACGGCACGGCTGCCGACCACCGCCGACACCGGCATGATGCCCCCGCCCAGCGCCTTGCCCAGCGTGTACAGGTCGGCCCGCACGCCCTCGTGGTCCAACGCGAGCAGGTCGCCGGTGCGGCCGAGGCCGGACTGGATCTCGTCCGCGATCAGCAGCACGTTGTGCTCGTCGCACAACGCCCGCGCGCCCGCCAGGTACCCCGCGGGCGGCACGACCACGCCCGCCTCGCCCTGGATCGGCTCCAGCAGCACCGCCGCCGTCCGCTCGGTGATCGCGTCGCGCAGCGCGTCCAGCGACCCGTACTCGACGACCACGAACCCCGGCGTGAACGGCCCGAAGTCGCCGCGCGCGGTGTCGTCGGTGGAGAAGGAGACGATCGTGGTGGTGCGGCCGTGGAAGTTCGACCCGGCGACCACGATCTCGGCGGTGCCGTCCGGCACGCCCTTCACCCGGTACGCCCACTTGCGCGCGACCTTGATCGCCGACTCGACGGCCTCCGCGCCGGAGTTCATCGCGAGCACCATCTCGGTGCCGGTCAGCTCGGCCAGCTCCCGGCAGAACGGGCCGAACTGGTCGTGGTGGAACGCGCGGCTGGTCAGCGTGACCCGACCGAGCTGCTCGACCGCCGCGGCGACGAGGTCCGGGTGGCGGTGGCCGAAGTTCAGCGACGAGTAGCCGGACAGGAAGTCCAGGTAGCGGCGTCCTTCGACGTCGGTCACCCACGAGCCCTCGCCGTGCGAGATCACGACCGGCAGCGGGTGGTAGTTGTGCGTGCTCCACTCGTCGTCGAGCGAGATGAAGTCAGAGGAGCTCAGAGCTGCGGCCATGGCGGTCATGTCTCCACACTAAGGGGCCTGTGCCAGCGATTTCATCCGTCAGGCGTTGCGCGTCCGTCATGTTCGTTGCGCAATCTACTGTTTTCCCGGCGATCCGTTGCGCAATGGGCAGGGTCATGATCGGCGGGATACCCTGCGACGATGGCCGACAAGTCCGCGCAGGTCCAGTCGATATCCGACGCCTTCCGGGTGCGGCCGGAGGACTTCGACCTGGCCGGGGTCGATCCGGCCGCGACGCCGGTCGGCCCGAGGTCGAAGACCGAGGCCGCCGCGGACATGGCCGTGATCGGCCGGGAGCTCGACCGGCTCCAGGAGGCGCTGTACGCGGAGGGCACGGGCGGTGGCGACCGGAGGGTGCTGCTGGTGCTCCAGGGCATGGACACCTCCGGCAAGGGCGGCACGATCCGGCACGTCGCCGGTTTGGTCAACCCGCAGGGCCTGCGCATCGCCTCGTTCAAGAAGCCGACCCGGACCGAGTTGCGGCACGACTTCCTGTGGCGCATCCGCCGCCAGGTGCCGCAGCCGGGTTACATCGGCGTCTTCGACCGCTCGCACTACGAGGACGTGCTGATCGCCCGGGTGGACAACCTGGTGCCGTCGACCGAGTGGCGGCGCCGGTACCGGCAGATCAACGCGTTCGAGGCGGAGCTGGCCGACCAGGGCGTGCGGATGGTCAAGTGCTTCCTGCACATCTCGCCGGAACGCCAGCGGGAACGGCTCATCGCCCGGCTGGAGGACCCGCTCAAGCTCTGGAAGTACAACCCGGCCGACCTGGACGCGCGGTCGAAGTTCTCCCGCTACCAGCTGGCCTACTCCGACGCGCTGGTCAAGTGCTCGACGCCGGTCGCGCCGTGGTTCGCCGTGCCGTCGGACCGCAAGTGGTACCGCAACTGGGTGGTGGCCCGGCTGCTGCTCGAAGCGCTGCGGGACCTCGCCCCCGGCTACCCGGAACCCTCGTACGATCCGGCCGTCGAGTTGGCTCGGCTCCGGGAAGCCGACCCGTTGCGCTAGCCGCACCTTCGGGTCGGTCTGGTCGTCGACGGGCGGCGGTACCCGGCGTCGTTGGCGTGGGAGCGGGGATCTTGATGACCGAGGGTGTCGCCCGAGCGGACGAGTCCGGTGCGGAGGGGCGGGCGGAGGTCCGCGCGTACCTGGGCACCTACACCTCCTGGCCGGGCGGTGGCACGGGCCTCGGGCTCGGCGCCTACGACCCGGCGACGGGGAGGCTGCGCGTCACCGGCGTGGTGCCGGACGTGCCGAACCCGTCGTTCGTGATCGACGCGGGGCGGTGGGTGTACGTGGTCAACGAGCAGTCCGAGGGCGAGGTGACCGCGCTGGCGGTCGGCCCGGACGGCGTGCCGGAGGTGATCGGCAGTCAACCGACCGGCGGCGCCGACCCGTGCCACCTGGTGCTGCACCGCGGTTTCCTGCTGTCGGCCAACTACGGCTCCGGCAGCGTGGCGGTGCACCCGGTGCTGCCCGGTGGTGGGCTGGGCGAACGCACCGACCTGGTCGTGCACTCCGGCGCCGGACCCGACCCGGACCGGCAGGACGGGCCGCACGCGCACCAGGTGCTGCCCGACCCGACCGGCGAGTTCGTGCTGGCGGTCGACCTCGGCACCGACTCGGTCTACAGCTACCGGCTCAGCGACCAGGGCGAGCTGACCTCGGCGGGCACGGCTCGCCTGCACGCCGGCGCGGGGCCGCGGCACCTGGCGTTCCACCCGTCGGGCCGGTACGCCTACATCGCGAACGAGCTCGACTCCACGGTCGTGGTGGCCGACTACGACCGCGGCGTGCTGCGGCCGGGCCCGAAGCTGAGCACGCTGCCCGCCGGCGCGCCGACCACGCCGCGCAACTACCCGGCCGAGGTCCTGGTGTCGGCGGACGGCCGGTTCGCCTACCTGTCCAACCGGGGCCACGACAGCGTCTCGGTGTTCGCGGTGGAACGCGGCGGCGCGGCGTTGCGGCTGGTCGAGGCCGTCCCGGTCGGCGGCGGGTTCCCCCGGCACCTCGCGCTCGACGCGTCCGGCCGGTTCCTGCTCGCGGCCAACCAGAACTCCGACAACATCACCACGTTCGAGGTGGACCGGTCCACCGGCAGGCTGCGGCCGTCGAGCACGACCACCGCGCCGATCCCCGTCTGCGTCGCACTGACGAGGTAACTCCTGACGGGTTAACTTCGGCCGGCGGGACTGTCCACAGTGGTAGGCCGAGTGCATGAAGCTGATCGCGCTCGTGATGCTGATGGCCATGACCCCCGCCCCGGCCGCGCCGGAGCTCGTCGCGTTGGGTGACTCCTACGCGGCGGGCCTCGGCGCGGGCGACGAGGCGTCCGACGACTGCCGGCAGAGCCCGCACGCGTACCCACGGCTGTGGGGACAGCGCAACGGCGCGTCCGTGGTGCTGGCCGCGTGCGCCGGTGCGCGGACACCCGAGGTGGCCGGGCAGGCGGAGCGGATCACGCCCACGACCACGCTGGTCACCATCACCGCCGGCGGCAACGACGCGGGGTTCAGCGACGTCATGACCACCTGCACGCTGGGCACCGACGCCGAGTGCGCGCAGCGGGCCGGTACCGCCGAGCGGTTCATCCGCGACGAGCTGCCCGGCCGGCTCGACGCGCTGTACGACGCCGTGCGCGACCGGACCTCTGCGAAGGTCGTCGTGCTGGGCTACCCGCGGCTGTTCTCGTTCGAGACCTGGTGCCTGATGACCGGCGACAAGCGTCGAGCCGTGAACCGGGCCGCCGACGTGCTGGCCGAGGTGATCGCCAACCGCGCCGAGGACGCCGGCTTCACCTTCGCCGACGTCCGCCAACCCTTCGACAACCACGGCGTGTGCTCCACCAAGCCCTGGATGAACGGCCTGGTCCTCGCCCCCGTCGACCGCTCCTACCACCCCAACCGCGACGGCCAAACCTCCGGCTACCTCCCCGCCCTCACGGCCGCGACCTCACACCACCACGCCACCCGTTCCTAATCCCACTCGACCACCACGCGAGGGCGCGAACGACCGACTTCCAGGCGACCGAGCCGCCGCCTGCGAAGCAGCGGCAAAATAGACACAGTGAACTCCTCGAATGGGTTGCGCCAGGTCGCGGCCACTCGTTACGTCACGCCCTTCCGGGAGGGCGGGTCCCTGCCGGGCCTGGTCGAAGCCGACGACCTCGGCATGTACGTGCTCAAGTTCCGCGGCGCGGGGCAGGGCGTGAAGGCGTTGGTCGCCGAGGTCGTGGTCGGCGAGCTGGCCCGCCGCCTCGGCTTCCGGGTGCCCGAGATCGTGCTGGTCGAGCTGGACCCGGAGCTGGGCCGGTCGGAGCCGGACCAGGAGGTGCAGGAGCTGCTGAAGGCCAGCGGCGGGCTGAACCTGGGGCTGGACTACCTGCCCGGCTCGTTCGACTACAACCCGGTGGTGCGCGAGCCGGGCGCGGACCTGGCCACCCGGCTGCTGTGGTTGGACGCGCTCACGCTCAACGTCGACCGCAGCTGGCGCAACCCGAACACGCTGCTGTGGCACCGCGAGCTCTGGCTGATCGACCACGGCGCCTCGCTGTACTTCCACCACTCTTGGCGGCCGGAGCGGTTCCCCGCGGCGAGCTACCGGTTCGACGCGGGCGACCACCTGATGCTGCCGTTCGCGGGCGACCTGGCCGCGGTGGACGCCGAGCTGTCCGCCCTGGTCACGCCCGAGCTGGTGCGCGAGGTGCTGGCGCTGGTGCCGGACCAGTGGCTCGCGCAGGATGAGTCGTTCACCACACCGGCCGCCGTGCGCGAGGCGTACGAGTCGTTCTTCACCGCCCGCCTGACCGCGCCCCGGTCGTGGGTCGACGCACTGGAGGCCGCTCGTGCCGCACGTGTTTGAGTACGCGCTGCTGCGCGCCGTGCCGAGGCAGGAACGCGGCGAGTTCGTCAACGTCGGGGTGCTGGTCTACTGCAAGGCGCTGGAGTTCCTGGGCGCCCGCGTGCACGTGGACGAGCGGCGGGTGCTGGCGCTGGACCCGTTCCTGGACGTGGAGGTGTTGCGGGCGCACCTGGAGCACCTCGGGCTGTCGTGCGACGGCGTGCCGACGGCGGGCCCGGTGTCGCGCACGTCGGCCGGGCAGCGGTTCCGCTGGCTGACCGCGCCGCGCAGCACGATCATCCAGACCTCGCCCGCGCACACCGGTCTCACCGACGACCCGGACGCCGAGCTGGACCGCCTGTTGGCCGCACTCGTGCTGGCGCCGGACCACTAGGGTGGCAACCTCTTGCCGCGCACCGCGTCCTTAGGTGCGAGCAGTGACCGACACACGGACGGGGTCGCTTGATGAGCGCCGGATACCAGCAGGGCGGGTATCAGCAGGGCGGATACCCACAGGGCGGGCAGCCCCGACAGGGCCGGGCGCAGCAGGGCCAGGCGCAGCAGGGGTGGGCACAGCAGGACCGCGCACAGCAGTCCCGGGCCCGGCAGGGCGGGGCGCCGCAGGGCGGGCAGCCACGGCCGCGCGGGCCGCAGCAGGCCGGCTACGCCCGGGGCGGGTACGGGCAGCAGGCCGGCTACCAGCAGCCGGCCGGCCGCCGTCCGACCCCCAAGCGCCGCAAGCCGAGGGTCGGGCGGATCATCGGGGTCGTCCTGGTGCTGCTGCTGGCGCTGGGCGTCGGCCTGTGGTTCTACGTCGACGGGTCGTTGCGCCGGATCGACGCGCTGGCCGACTACGAGGGCCGGCCGGCCGACACACCGGGCACCAACTGGCTGCTCGTCGGGTCGGACGCGCGCGACGACCTGACCGAGGAGCAGAAGCAGGACTTGTCCACCGGTGACGCGGGCGGTCGGCGCACGGACACCATCATGCTGCTGCACATCCCGGAGGGTTCCGGGAAGGCCACTCTGGTGAGCGTCCCTCGTGACTCCTATGTGGACATCCCGGGCAACGGCAAGAACAAGATCAACGCCGCGTTCGCGTTCGGCGGTCCGCCGTTGCTGGTGCAGACCGTCGAAGGCGCGACGGGCATCCACGTCGACCACTACATGGAGATCGGCTTCGGCGGGTTCGCCGGGATCGTCGACGCGGTCGGCGGCGTGGACATGTGCATCGACCAGCCGATGCAGGACCCGTTGGCGGGCTTGGACCTCCAGCCGGGCTGCCAGGAGCTGGACGGCGCGCAGGCGCTGGGCTTCGTCCGCTCGCGGGCGTTCGCCACGGCCGACCTGCAACGGGTGGAGAACCAGCGCAAGTTCCTCGCCGCGTTGACCGACAAGGCGACGAGCTTCGGCACGCTGGCCAACCCGTTCCGCGCGTTCCCGCTGCTGTTCGCGGGCACCGACTCGATCTCGGTGAACTCCGACGACCACCTGCACCACCTCGCCGGCATGGCGTTCGCCATGGGCGGGGGAGTGGACACGGTCACCGTGCCGGTGGGCGGCACGCCGACCGTGCCGGGCGCGGGTTCGGTCGTGCAGTGGGACCGGGAGAACGCGCTGCGCCTGTTCGGCGCGCTGGAGAAGGACGAGCCGGTCCCGGCCGACCTGCTCCCGCAGCCGAAGTAACGCGGCACAGGCGGGCCGCCGGGCACACGCACCCGGTGGTCGCTCCACGGATCGGGCCGCCGGGCACACGCACCCGGCGGCCCGTCCGCTTTTCCTAGGCCCTGGTGACCGGGATGTCGGGAACGCCGAGCCGCCGCACCGCCCGCGGCACGACGACCGCGCCCGCGACGATCATCCCGGCCGCGACCACGCACGCCACCCACCAGTGCGCCCCGTCGTACAGCACGCCCGCCACCAGGCTGCCGATCATCGCCCCGACCAGGCACGCCGCCTCGTACACGCCCATGCCCCGGCCGACCCGACCGTCGGACGCCTCGGCGATCACGGCCTGCTGCACCGGCAGCACCGCCGCCCACGCCAACCCGCTGAGCACCCACAGCCCCGCGATCACGTACGGGTTGGGCGCCCACGCCAGGCTGAGCGCGAACCCGCCGCTGGCCAGGGACGCGACCACCAGCACCCGGCGCCTGCCGAACCGCAGCACGTACCGGTGCAGGTGTTCGGCGGCGGCGCTCATCGCGATCGCGCCGGGCAGGAACACGAACGCCACCTGCTGCGGCGCCAGGTCGAACCCGCGTTGCAGGTGCAGGAGCAGCAGCAACCCGACGGCCGCCTCGGCCGCCATGGTCATCACCACCGCGAACAGCATCGGCCGCAACCGCTTGCCCACCGCGCCGAGCCCGGCCGCGTCCGCACCCTGGCCGCCGCGTTCCCGCCGACGCGGCGCGAGGAACAGGAACACCGCGGCCGCGACGCACGCCGCCGCACACGCCCAGAACAGCCCCGCGTACCCGACGGCCCCCACCGCCGACATCCCGGCCACGAACGCCACCCACGAGCCCGTCTCCTGCGCGGAGAGCAGGCGGGGGAACACCGCCGAGTCCTCGGCCAGCCGTTCGCTGACGATGGCGCGCACGGCGACCCACAGCAGCGCGCCGCCCGCGCCGCCCACCGCCGCCGCGCCGTAGGCGAGCGGTGCGCTCTGCGCCAGCGCGTACCCCGCGCACGACAGCGCGTAGAGCAGCGCGCCGATGGCCGCGGTGTGACGTCGTTCCCACCGGTCCGCCAGCACGCCCGCCAACGGCCGCACGAGCACCGACAACGCCATCTCCACCGCCATCAGCACGCCCACCTCGGTCGCGCTCAACCCGATGGCCGCGCCCGCCCACAGCGGCAGCACGAAGTCGATCAGCTCGGTCGGCCCGTTGGCCAGCGTCGCCGCCGCCAACGTCCGCCGTTCCCTCAGCACCCCCGGTGCCCCCACGTCCGCCACGTCGTCCCCCAAACTCCGAACACCGTTCGTACAACTCCGAACGGTATACTGAGTTTCACCATGAACGCAAAGGACGAGTCGCAGCGGCGAGTGCTGGAGCTGCTCTGGAAGGACGCCCGGAGGCCCGCCCGGGGTCCGCAGCGGGGTCTGTCGATGGAGCGGATCGTGGCCGCCGCGATCCAGGTCGCCGAGACCGAGGGGCTGGCCGCGCTGTCCATGCGCCGGGTGGCCGTGGAGCTCGGCGTCGGCACGGCCTCGCTCTACACCTACCTGCCGGGCAAGGCGGAGCTGGAAGCCCTCATGGCGGAGGCGGTCGGGGCCGACGACCCGTTGCCGAACGACTGGCCGGGCGACTGGCGGGCCAAGCTGGAGGCGTGGGCGCGCCACGACCACGACGGTTACCGCAAGCACCCCTGGGTGCTGCAACTGGTCGCCACCGCGGCCGCGCCCGGGCCGAACCTGCTGCGGTGGATGGACTCGGCGCTGCGGGTGCTGGAGGGCACCGGCCTGACCGAGGCGGAGAAGATGGCGGTGGTCGAGTCGGTCGACGCCTACGTGCGCGGTCAGGCCAGGCTGGGCCTCGACGCCCGGGAGCCCAGCCCCGACGAGGTGCGCGAGCGCGACGCCGTGCTCGGCGAACTGGTCGACTTCGCGCCGTACCCGGCGCTGGTCACGGCCCTGCAGGCGGGCGTGTCGCCGTACACGGGGGACAAGTTCGAGTTCGGGCTCCGGCTGCTGCTCGACGGCGTCGAGGCCCTCATCGCCGCGCGAAGGGCCTCGACGCCGTGAGGTCGGGGGTCAGCCCTCGGCCGGCTTGTCCTCGGCGGTCGGCTCGACGGCCGTCGGCACGTCGGCGGTCGCAACGGCGTCGGCTGCCTCGCTGGCGAGGATGATGCCCTCGAACTGGCGCAGCAGATCGTCGTAGATCGGCGTGAGTGACACTTCGTAACCCCCAGAGCTTCGTCGTCCCCCGAATGGGCCAAAGCAGACTACCTACGGCCGCACCGTCACTTCACCCGGTATTGGCTAATCCGATCATTCCCTGGCTAACTGTCGGCTAAACACATGCCTCGCCCACACGTTGTGGGCTTGCGTCACATGTGCCGTGAACCGCAGGTCACCTAGCGTTCCAGGGCATGACGAGTGTCCCCGGTCACAGCGATGACCTGTCCGGTCGCACCGCCCTGGTCACCGGCGCCGGCAGCGGCATCGGGCGCGCCTGCGCGGTCGCCCTCGCCCGTGCCGGGGCGAAGGTGCACCTCGTCGACCGCGACCGCGACTCGGTCACCGACGCGGCCCGCGAGACCGGCGGCACCGAGCACGTGGTCGACCTCGCCGCCGACGACCCCGCCCGCGACCTGCCGGCCGAGGTCGACATCCTGGTCAACAACGCGGGCCTGCAGCACGTGGCGCCGGTCCACGAGTTCCCGCCGGACCGGTTCGCGCTGTTGCAGCGGGTCATGGTGACCGCGCCGTTCCTGCTCGCCCGGCACGTCCTGCCGCACATGTACCAGCGCGGCTGGGGCCGGGTGGTGAACGTCTCCAGCGTGCACGGCACCAGGGCCAGCGCGTTCAAGTCCGCCTACGTCACCGCCAAGCACGGCCTGGAAGGGCTGAGCAAGGTGATCGCGCTGGAGGGCGCGCCGCACGGCGTGACCAGCAACTGCGTGCGCCCCGGCTACGTGCGCACCCCGCTGGTGGAGAACCAGGTGGCCGACCAGGCCAGGGCGCACGGCATCGAGCCCGAGCAGGTGCTCGCCGACGTGATGCTCGCCCGGCACGCCATCAAGCAGCTCATCGAACCGACCGAGGTGGCCGCCGTCGTGCTGTGGCTGTGCGGCGCGCACTCCGGCCACGTCACCGGCTCGTCGTTCACGATCGACGGCGGCTGGACCGCCCAGTGACCCCCTCGTTCCCCCACCCCCAACGAAGTGGTGACCGACATGACCAACGCCGCCCCTCCGCAGCCGAAGAAGTCCTTCGCCAAGGTCGTCATAGCCAGCCTGATCGGAACCACGATCGAGTGGTACGACTTCTTCCTCTACGGCTCCGCCGCCGCTCTGGTGTTCAACAAGCTGTTCTTCCCGACGGCGGACCCCCTCAACGGCACCCTGCTCGCGTTCACCACGTACGCGATCGGCTTCCTGGCCCGCCCGCTGGGCGGCCTGGTGTTCGGCCACTTCGGTGACAAGATCGGCCGCAAGAAGCTGCTCGTGCTCAGCCTCGTGCTGATGGGCGGCGCCACGTTCGCCATGGGCCTGCTGCCCACCTACGCCGCGATCGGCGTGGCCGCGCCGCTGCTGCTGACGCTGCTGCGGCTGATCCAGGGCTTCGCGCTGGGCGGCGAGTGGGGCGGCGCGGTGCTCATCGTGTCCGAGCACGGCAGCGCGGAACGGCGCGGTTTCTGGGCGTCCTGGCCGCAGGCGGGCGTGCCGATGGGCAACCTGCTGGCCACCGCCGTGCTCGCGGTGCTGGCCGCCGTGCAGAGCGACGAGGCGTTCCTGTCGTGGGGTTGGCGGGTGCCGTTCCTGCTGTCCGGCGTGCTCGTCCTCATCGGACTGTGGATCCGGCTCAGCGTCTCCGAGTCGCCGATCTTCCTCGAAGCCCAGAAGAAGGTCGAGGCGGGCAAGATCAAGGAGAAGCCCCCGATCGTGGCCGTCGTGCGCGACCACTGGCGCGAGGTGCTGATCGCGATGGGCGCGCGCATGGCGGAGAACGTGTCCTACTACGTGATCACGGCGTTCATCCTGGTCTACATCACCTCCGAACTCGGGATGCCGCGCTCGGCGGGGCTGAACGCGGTGCTGATCGCCTCCTTCGCGCACCTGGTCACGATCCCGTTGTGGGGCGCGCTGTCGGACCGGATCGGCCGCCGCACCACCTACCTGATCGGCACGGTCGGCATCGGGTTGTGGATGTTCGTGTTCTTCGCGCTGCTGGACACGAAGTCCTTCTTCCCGATGACGCTCGCGGTCACCGTCGGCCTCGTGCTGCACGGCGCGATGTACGGCCCGCAGGCCGCGTTCTTCTCCGAGCTGTTCGGCACGAAGGTGCGCTACTCGGGCGCGTCCATCGGCTACCAGCTGGCGTCGATCGGGGCGGGCGCCGTGGCGCCGCTCATCGCGACCGCGCTGCTCGCCGCCTACGACAGCTCGTTCCCGATCGTGCTG
Organism: Saccharothrix stipae; assembly: GCF_054781895.1. NCBI lineage: Bacteria > Bacillati > Actinomycetota > Actinomycetes > Pseudonocardiales > Pseudonocardiaceae > Saccharothrix > Saccharothrix stipae. The sequence goes on from NZ_BAAGTN010000006.1 coordinate 93,297, forward strand.
TACGTGCTCGGGATGTGCGTGCTCACCGTGATCGCCGTCGTGGTGGCCAAGGAGACGAAGGGCAGCTCCCTGGACCGGACCGACGTCGAGATCCCCTCGGTGCGAGCATGAGGGCATGAGCGAGGCGGACGCGGTGGAGCACCTGTTGGAGCTGCTCGACCTGCTCGCGACCGACGCGGGCAGCGAGCGGCTGGCGGCGGTGCTCCCCGCGGCCCGCGCGGCGGGGGTGCCGGACCAGGAGCTGGACCGCGTCGCCCGTGCCACCGAGTGGGCGTTGCGGATCCGCCGCACGCTGACCGCGCACCGCCGCCGCGAGGCCGAGCTGGAGGCGCTGTTCGACACCGCCAACGACTTGGCCGGGGTGCGCGACCCGGACGCGGTGCTGCGGTCCATCGTGCGCCGCGCCCGGCTGCTGCTCGGCGCGGACATCGCGTACCTGAGCATGAACGACTCCGGTGAGCGCGGCACGTACATGAGGGTCACCGACGGCTCGATCTCCGCGTTGTTCCAACAGGTCCGGCTCGGCATGGGCGAGGGCCTGGGCGGGTTGGTGGCGCAGACCGCGCGGCCGTACGTGACCGCCGACTACTTCGACGACGACCGGTTCAACCACACCGGCCCGATCGACGCCGCGGTGCGCGACGAGGGCCTGGTCGCGATCCTGGGCGTGCCGCTCAAGCTCGACCGCCGGGTCATCGGCGTGCTCTACGCGGCCAACCGCTCGCCGCGCCAGTTCCCGCCCGACGAGGTGGCGCTGCTGTCGTCGCTGGCCGACCACGCCGCGATCGCGTTGGACACCGCGCACCTGCTGGAGGAGACCCGCGCGGCGGGCGAGACGATCCGCGCGCACAACGAGGCCATGCGCCGCGCCGAGGACGCCCACGACCGGCTCACCGACCTGGTGCTGCGCGGCGCGGACGTGCCCGAGGTGGCCGCCGCGGTGGCCAAGGTGCTCGACGGCGGGATCGTGGTGCACGACAGCGAGGGCGTCGAGCTGGCCCGGATCGGCACCACGCGTGCGCTCGCACCCCGTGCGGCGGTCAACGCCTCCCGCGCCAGCGGCCGGGCCATCCCGCAGGACGGCACGTGGGTGTGCGCCGTGCTGGCCGGCCGCGAGCTGCTGGGCAGCATCACGCTCACCGACCGCCCGGACCTCGGCGACGCCGACCGCAGGCTGTTCGAGCGCGCGAGTGTGGTGACCGCCCTGCTGCTGCTCCTGCGCCGCACGGTGGCCGAGGCGGAGAACAAGGTGCGCGGCGAGCTGATCACCGACCTGCTCACGGCCGCGGTGGACGCGGCGGCGTTGCGCGCCCGGGCCCGGCGGGTGGGCGTGGAGCTGGCCGCCGACCACGTCGTGCTGGTCGCGGACGGGCCGCGGGACCGGCTCCTCGCCGCCGCCGCGCACCACGCGTCGTCGTGCCGCGGTCTGGCGGGCGCGCACGGCGAGCACGTGGTGCTCGTGCTGCCCGGCGCGGACCCGGCGTGCGCGGCGGAGGACGCGGCGCGGGTGCTCGGCAAGGCGGTGGGCCTGCCGGTGACCGTGGGTTCGGGCGGCCCGGCGCACCGCCCGGAGGAGGTCGCCGCCGCGCACGCCGAGGCGGTGCGGTGCCTGAAGGCGTTGCTCCAACTGGGCCGCAGGGGCACCGGCGGCACGCTGGCCGACCTGGGTTTCGTCGGCGTGCTGCTGGGCGATCGGGCGGACGTGGCCGGGTACGTGCGCTCCACCCTCGGCCCGCTGCTGGACTACGACTCCAGCCGTGGCACCGAACTGGTCCGGACGGTGACGGCGTACTTCGCGTGCGGGGCCAACCTCAGCCGGGCCAAGGAGGAGCTGCACGTGCACGTGAACACGGTGGTGCAACGCCTGGACCGGGTGGCGAGCCTGCTGGGCGAGGACTGGCAGTCACCGGACCGGGTGCTCGAAGTCCAGCTCGCCCTGAAGCTGATGAAGGTGCTGGGCGACTGACGGTGCCCGTCGGGTGAGCCGGTCCCGCCGCTCGGCCGCCTCCGGGCGCGCCGAGCGGCGGGACGCTTCGGGTCACGACAGGGCGCACTCCGTCGCGTTCACCGTCGCCGGACGCGCGACGGTGGTCGACGCGGGCGGGCGGGTGCCCGACAGCCACCCCTCCAGCGCGGTGAACGCCGAGCGGTGGCACGGCGTCAGCGGCCGCAGGCGGTCCGGGAAGGCGTCGAACAGGGAGTCCACGTGCGTGCCGTCCTCGATCCGGTAGTAGCGGAACAGCGCGCCGCGACCGGCTTGACGCACCATGTCCGCGTACACGTCCGAGTCACGCGTGATGGGCAGCAGCACGTCCAGCGTGCCGTGCAGGGTGAGCAGCGGCTTGCCGATCCGGCCGGTGAGCGCGATCCGCTCGACCGCCCGCTGCGCCTGCGGCCGTGAGGCGTAGTCGTAGTCCGCGTCGCACAGCGGTGTGCCGGGCGCGCAGAACGGCGTGCCCGCTTCCACGTCACCGTCCCACGCCGGGTCCAGCTCCTCCCGGTAGATCCGCTGGGTCAGGTCCCAGTAGTACTGGTGGTGGAACGGCCACAGGAATTCCGACTCGGCCGGGAAACCCGCGGCCACCAACGCGGCCCGGTCACCGCTCGGGTACCCGGTCAGCGCGGGCGGTAGGAACGTCAGCAGGTTCGGGCCCTTCGCGGTCCACAGCGTGCCCTCCCAGTCGACGCCCCCGTCGTACAGCTCGGGGTGGTTCTCCAGCTGCCACCGCACCAGGTAGCCGCCGTTGGAGATGCCGGTGGCCAGGGTCCGCGACGGCGGCCGGCAGTACCGCTGCGCCACCACGGCCCTCGCCGCCCGGGTCAGCTGGGTGACCCGGTGGTTCCACTCGGCGATCGCGTCACCGGGCCGCTTGCCGTCCCGGTGGAAGGTCACGCCCGTGTTGCCCTTGTCGGTCGACGCGAACGCGTACCCGCGGGCCAGCACGAAGTCGCTGATCGCGCGGTCGTTGGCGTACTGCTCGCGCACGCCGGGGGAGCCGGTGACGACGAGGCCGCCGTTCCAGCGCTGCGGCAGCCGGATCACGAACTGCGAGTCGTGCGCCCAGCCGTGGTTGGTGTTGCCGGTGGAGGAGTCGGGGAAGTAGCCGTCCACCTGCGTGCCGGCCACGGGCGTCGGCGCGGGCAGGCCCGCGGGGGTGAGCCCGGCCCAGTCGGCGGGATCGGTGCGGCCGCCTGCGGTCGACAGGTCGGCGAGGTGGGTCAGTTCCTGGCGCTCGGCACCGGGAACGCGCAGGGGCCCGCATCCGTGGGCGGACGCGGGGACGGCCTGCGCCGTCGTCGCGAGGAGCGCTGCGATCAGCGGAACGGCGATGTTCACCCCAGGCACGGTAAGACGGCTCGCCGTGCGGCGTAATGGCGTCGGTCGCCATGGCCGGTGGGGCGGATGTGGTGCGCGCAGCCATCGTCGACACACCGATGAGTGACCCATGAACCGGGGGCCTGCTCGACAGGGCGTGACCGACAGGCGTCACCGAGGTTTTCACAAGCTCGGGTGACGCTGCGGGTTGCATGACTTCACCATGATGGTGCTGCACGACCGCTCGAACGGCCGTGTGCAGCACGTCCCCGCGTGCGCGGCGTGGTCTCTCGCCCGGCGGTGGAGGCCTTGAGTCGCACGATGGGTGCGTTTCGACCGCCCTGGCAGGGGTAGCTGAGTTGACCCAGCGAAGTTCGCACTGCCAGGTGATTTACGTTCACCCGGCGTGAGGTGTCTGCTTCCGGGGTGACTGAGCAACGGCGCTCTACGCGCACAGACCGGGAGTGGGACCTGTTCCGGCGCATCCAGAACCTGGCCCACCGGGCCGAACGCACCGCGTTCGACCACTCGAACCTCGTCGGCCCGCCACCGTCCCAGCAGCACCTGGACATCCTGGCGGAGCTCCGGGCGCTCACCGAGCAGGCGGTGGCGCAGCGGACGCCGAGACGGGCCAGGCTGCCCCGACAGGCGAAGCCGGTCGAGGACGAGAAGATCTCCTCACCTGCCCGGTGAACGCCCGCGCGGGCTGGGCCTGACTCCCAGCCCGCGCACGGGCAGCCGCTAGCGGCGCCGGACCAGCTTGACCAGCCCCTTGAAGGTCTCCTCCAGGCCGGAGGAGAACGGGTTGTCGTTGACCAGGTAGGTCCAGGTGGTGTTCGGGCGCTGCACGCCCGCCTCGGCCAGGTGCGCGCCGTCGGCGTCGATCTCCACCTTGGCGAAGGTCTCCTCCGCCTCGTCCCACGCGTCCGGGATGATCTTGTGGTAGGCCGGGATGGCCTCCCGGTGGAACTCGTCCAGCGGGTTCTGCCGCGCCAGCGCCCGCAGGTGGATGCCCTCCCGCAGGTCGGTCAGGAACGTCAGGTGGTCGCTCCACCGCTGGTCGAGGTGGTGCAGCGCGATCAGCCGGGCTGCGGCGACCTTGACCTCCTCGTCCAGCTCCTTGATCTCGTGCGCCTTGTCCGGCTTGCGCTCGGACAGCTCCTGCCACGCCAGGTCGGTGCGCAGCAGCTTGTCCCGGTACTCCAGCAGCAGCTGGCGCTGGTGCTCGATCAGCTTGTTGTACCGCCAGGTGTTGCGGTGGATCTCCAGGTGCACGCCCTCGGCCACGCGCTGCGCGTGCTCCACGGTGTGCAGCGTGCCCGCGTCGGTGATCCGGCCGTCGTCGTCCACCTCGGCCGGCTCGTCGTGGTCGGGCACGTACTGCGTGACCAGGTCGTCCTGCAAGGAGGAGAAGAACACCGAGCCGCCGGGGTCGCCCTGCCGGCCCGCGCGACCGCGCAGCTGGTCGTCCAGCCGGCTGCTGGAGTGGCGCCCGGTGCCGATCACGTAGAGGCCGCCGAGCTCGGCGATGCGCTCCCGGTCGGTCGACTCGTGCCCGCCGAGCCGGATGTCCGTGCCGCGGCCCGCCATCTGGGTGGAGACGGTGACCCGCTCGAACGACCCGGCGTCGGCGATGATCGAGGCTTCCTCGGCGTCGTTCTTCGCGTTGAGCACCACGCACGTCAAGCCCGCCTCGGCGAGCTTGCGGGACAGGCGCTCGGACTCGGCCACGTCGAGCGTGCCGACCAGGATCGGGCGGCCCGTCTCGTGGACCTCCTTGATCTCGGCGACGATCGCGGCTTCCTTCTGCTCCAGCGTGGTGTAGAGCCGGGACGCCTCGTCCTCCCGGATCGTCTCCACGTTCGGCGGGATGACCAGCACTTCCAGCTGGTAGAAGTCGCGCAGCTGCTCGGCGACGGCGACCGCGGTGCCGGTCATGCCGCACACCGCGGGGTAGCGGCTGAGCAGCGCCTGGACGGTGATCGAGTCCAGCACCTCGCCCGCGTCGGTGGTCGCCACGTTCTCCTTGGCCTCGACCGCCGCCTGCAGGCCGTCGGGCCAGCGCTGGAGCTTCGCGATCCGGCCGCGGGTGTCGTTGATCAGGTGCACCTTGCCGTCGCGGACGATGTAGTCCACGTCGCGGTGCAGCAGGACCTGCGCGTGCAGGGCCACGTTGACCTTGCTCAGCGTGGTGGACACGTGCTCGTCGGAGTACAGGTCGATGCCGCCGAGCGACCGCTCGACCAGCTCGCTGCCCGCGCCGGTCAGGTAGACGTTGCGCTCTTCGTCGTCGATCTCGAAGTGCAGGTCGCGGCGCAGCCGCTTGACCAGGTCGGCCAGCGCCGGGTCGACCGCCGGACCGGCCGTGGAGCCCGCCAGCACCAGCGGCACGCGGGCCTCGTCCACCAGCACCGAGTCCGCCTCGTCGACCAGGGCGACGCGCGGCTTGGGCACGATGAGGTCGCCCTCGTCGGTGGCCAGCCGGTCGCGCAGCACGTCGAAGCCGATCTCGGAGACCGAGGCGTACATGACCTCCGCCTGGTAGGCGGCGCGGCGTTCCTCGGGCTTGGAGCTCTGGTTGATCCAGCCGACGCGCACGCCCATGAGCTCGTAGAGCGGGCCCATCCACTCGGCGTCGCGCTGGGCCAGGTAGTCGTTGACCGAGACCACGTGCACCTGGTCGCCGCGCAGCGCGAAGCCGGCCGCGGCGATGGCGCCGGAGAGCGTCTTGCCCTCACCGGTGGCCATCTCGACCACGTGGCCCTCCAGGAGGCCGAGAGCGCCGAGGATCTGCACGTCGAACGGGCGCAGGCCGAGCGCGCGGTCGGCGGCCTCGCGGCCGAGCGCGCACACCTCCACCAGCTCGGGGCGGCCGAAGTCGGCCTTGTCGCGCAGTGCGGCCGCCGCGGCGGTCAGTTCCTCGTCGCTGAGCTTCCCCACGCGTTCGGCCTGCTCGTTGACCTCTTCGAGCAGCTTCCGGTAGGGCGTGAGGTCGGCGGAGCCGGGCTTCTGCGCGAACCGACGCAGCCGCTGCTTGAACCGTCCCAGGAGAGTGGTCACGGCACGGCAACGTACGGCAAGTCCACAACGTTCCGCACGTCACCCGTTTGACAGTTCACTCCGGAGGTGCGCCGACCCCGCTGGCGATCCGCCTCGTCCGCTGCGCCAGGAGGACCAATCCAGGGTTTTCCCGTCGAAGTGCGCTTCACCGGCGACTACGTGCCGTTACCATTCGATGCTCGAACGTAGCCGGGTCTTCCCAGGAGGCGGGATGCTCGCTCGGTTCATCGCATGGTTGGACGAACTCCTCGCGGACGAGGGCAGTCCCGCGATCGTGAAGGCCGTGCTGGGTATCCTGTCCTTCGCCGCGCTCCTCAGCGCGTTGCTGGGCAATGCTGCGGTCAAGGCCGGAGCCCTGGTCGCGGCGCTGCTGGTGTTGCTCGCTGGCGTCCTGGTGTTGTTGGCCGACCGCAGGGCGACTCTGCGGCGCCTTGAAGTCCACCGGCGGCTCGTCTCGCATTACACCAAGCTCGCGTCCGACAGTGGCCCGCCGGAGTACCGGATACTCGACTGGGACGACTTCCACACCGTCGAGCCCAACGGCGACACCCGCAAACGGCTCACGATGCGAGCGCAGGTGCTTGTTGATGGCCTGTGGGCGGTGCGCTTGGTGCACGGCTGCGGATGGCCCCAACCCGCCAAGTACCGGCGCAGGGTCGCGGTCGTGGCGCGCAAGCTGCTGGCGGACGACGTTCCCGGCCCGAAGATGACGACCACGTCGGTGTGGGACGCCGAGGGGAAGTTCGTGTTGATCGTCCACTTCCGCGCGGCGGTGCCGCGAGGGAGTTCGTTCGGTGTTGTGGTCGAGTGCCACTGGCCGGGAATGTGCGTGCCGCTCATGCGCGACCGCAGTCCGGACGACTTCACGTTCAGTTTCCGCACCCCGGTCGTCCGTGCGCGGTACCGAGTCGCGCTCCCTCCGGGGTTCGACGCGTACTTCGAGGCGCTGGGCTTCAGCGAGGGCGACGACGGCTTCGAAGTCGTTCGAGCCGTGGACGGGAGCGGCCGGCCGGTATACGGCATCGAGTCGACAGCTGTTCCGCTCCACAAGAGGGTTGGCATGCGCATCGAGCTGAAGCCGAGGGGTGCGGTCGCTTGAACGCACCCCTCGGGTTCAGCAGTCGTTGCCGCTCTCACTCCCGCGTCGTCGAATGATGCTCGAACTCCCTTCGGATCGTGCACCGGTCACACGATCCGAAAGTAGTCGTGGTCAGATGGAATAGAATCGACCGTTCGTTTCAATCACAGTTGGTGGGTCTCCCGCAGGGCGAGCACCGACGCCAGCGTCACCACGCCCATGACCAGCAGGAACGCCGACACCGACAGCGAGGTGCCGGTGGTCGCCAGCAACGCCGTCATGATGACCGGGGTGCCGCCGCTGACCAGGATCGACGCCAACTGGTACGCCAGCGACGCGCCCGAGTACCGCACCTGCGGCTCGAACAGCTCCGCCAGGTAGGCCGCCACCGGCCCGTAGACCAGGCTCGACCCGACACCCGACACGGCCAGCGCGACGAAGATCAGCCCCAGCGACGCGGTGTCGATCAGCCAGAAGTACGGGAACGCCCACACGATCATCGCGACCGCGCCCGCCACGATCAGCGGACGCCTGCCGTGCCGGTCCGACCACCGCCCGGCCAGCAGGATCACCGGCACGCTGACCAGCGACGACAGCAGCGTCACCACCAGCACGGAGTTGCGCGCCAACCCCAGCTCACGGGTCGCGTAGTCGAGCACGCCCGCGATGCTCACGTAGAAGACCGCGTTGGAGGCGAACATCAGCCCGGCACCCAGCAGCACCGGCCTGCGGTGCGTCCGCAGCACCTCCCGCAACGGCGCGGCCGGCACGGCGGGACCCTCCGCGCGACGCTGCTTGATCTCCCGGAACACCGGGCTGTCCTCCACCTTCAGCTGGATGAACAGCACCACGGGGAACAGCAGCGCGCTCGCCAGGAACGGCACCCGCCACCCCCACGAGGCGAACTCGGCGGCCGGCACCACCGCGCCCACGACCAGGAACGCCACGTTGCCCAGGATCACCCCCAGCGGCACGCCCGCCTGACCGAACGTCCCGGCGAACCCACGCCGCTGAGGCCCCGCGGTCTCGGTCAGCAGCAGCACGACGCCGCCCCACTGCCCGCCCACCGCGATGCCCTGGAGGAAGCGCAGCAGCACCAGCAGCACCGGCGCCAGCACGCCCAGCGTCGCGCTGGTCGGCAGCAGGCCGATCAGGAACGTCGCCGCGGCCATCAGCGCCAGGCAGGTCACCAGCGCGGGCTTGCGGCCGAACTTGTCGCCGACGTGCCCGAACACCAGCCCGCCGACGGGTCGGGCGACGAACCCGGCCCAGAACGTGCTGAACGACAGCAGCAGCCCGACCAGTGGCGACGCCTCGGGGAAGAACAACTTCGGGAACACCAGCGCCGCGGCGGTCGCGTAGATGAAGAAGTCGTACCACTCAAGGCTGGAGCCGACGAGGCCGGCGGCCATGAGCTTGCGCAGCGTGCGCCGCTCTGGGGGAGCGGTCGTGACCATGTGCTTGTTCCCTTTCACCAGGTGTCCACGAACGGGCGTTTCTTGCCGGTCCGGCCGGCGCCGGGCGCGCCGTCCGGAGCGGTCAGCAGGGTGGTGATCCAGCGCCGGGTGTCCGCCGGGTCGATCACGTCGTCGATCTCGTAGGCCGACGCGACGTTGAGGGCCTTGCCGTGCTCGTAGGCGGCGGAGACCATCGCCTCGAACATCTCCTTGCGCTGCCCGGGGTCGTCGACGGCGTCCAGCTCGCGCCGGTACCCGAGCCGCACCGCGCCTTCCAGCCCCATCGGGCCGAACTCGCCGCTGGGCCACGAGACCGCGAACAGCGGCACCTTCAGGCTGCCCGCCGCCATCGCCTGCGCGCCCAGCCCGTACGCCTTGCGCAGCGCGACGAACCCGAACGGCACGTCGAGGTTCGCGCCGGTCACGAGCATCCGGGTCAGGTGCCGCACGGTCGCGGTGCGCTCGGCGTCCGGCCCGACCATGAACCCCGGCGTGTCGCACAGCGACACCACCGGCAGGTCGAACGCGTCGCACAGCTGGAGGAACCGCGCGGCCTTGTCCGCCGAGTCGGCGTCGATCGCGCCACCGAGGTGGCCGGGGTCGTTCGCGATCAGGCCGAGCGGCCTGCCCTCGACCCGGACCAGCGCGGTGACGATGCCCCGGCCGAACCCCGGGCGCAGCTCCAGCACCGAACCGGTGTCCGCGAGGGTCTCCACCACCGACCGCACGTCGTAGGCGCGGACCCGGTTCTCCGGCACGAGGTGGCGCAGCAGCCGCTGGTCGCCGCACTCCCACGTGTCGGTGCGCGTCCCATCGGCCGGGCCCTGGAAGTACGACAGGTACTTCTTGGCCACCGCGACGGCCTCGGCCTCGTCGGACACGAGCACGTCGATCACGCCGTTGGGCACCTGCACGTCGACCGGCCCGATCTCCTCCGGCCGGAACACGCCGAGCCCGCCGCCCTCGATCATCGCCGGGCCGCCCATGCCGATGGTCGCGTCCCGGGTCGCGATGACCACGTCGCACGTGCCCAGCAGCACGGCGTTGCCGGCGAAGCAGCGGCCGGAGGCGATGCCCACCAGCGGCACGAGCCCGGAGAGCTTGGCGAACAGGTGGAACGCCAGGCAGTCCAGCCCGCTGACGCCGCCGTGGTCGGTGTCGCCCGGCCGGCCGCCGCCGCCCTCGGCGAACAGCACCACCGGCAGCCGCCGCTGCTCGGCCAGGGCGAACATCCGGTCCTTCTTGGCGTGGTTGCGCAGGCCCTGCGTGCCCGCCATGACCGTGTAGTCGTAGGACATCGCGACGACCTGCCGGCCGTTCACCCGGCCGACGCCCGCGACCAGCCCGTCCGCCGGCGTGCGCTCGACCAGCTCGTCCAACGACCGGCGGCGGCGTTGCGCGGCGATGGTCAGCCCGCCGTACTCCACGAACTCGTCGCACAGGTCGGCGATGTTCTCCCGGACCGTGCGCCGACCGGCCGCGTGCCGCTTCGCCTCCGCCCCGGGGCGGGAGAAGTCCTGCCGCGCCAGCGTTTCGGCGAGGTCCGGGCGCACGTCGTCCAGGTCGACCTCGACGGCCTTCTCCTCGACCGCGACGTCCACGTTCTCGGCGAGCAGCGCGCCCTCCGCGACCGTGTCGCCGACCTCGACCAGCACGCGCGCGTCGCCGATCGGCACGACGTGCTGCATCTTCATCGCTTCCACGACGACGGTGCCGGACTCGATGGCCACGACCGTTCCCTGCACCGGAGCGCGCGCTCCGGTGTCCTCACGCGGCAGTGAGTCCACCAGACCCGTGTGCGCCTTCAGGACGTCCGGGTGGTCCAAGAGTCCGCGCAGGAAGCCGATGTTCGTCCTGGCACCGTCCACAGTGAACTCGTCCAGCGCACGGCGGGCGCGGCGCAGCGCGGTGTCCAGGTCGTCGGCGTGCACCACGACCTTGGCCAGCAGCGGGTCGAAGCCGAGGCCCGCCCGGTAACCGACCGACGCGTGCGTGTCGACCCGCACGCCCGGTCCGGTCGGCGGGACGAACGCCGACAACCGTCCCGTCGAGGTGAGGCTCACTCGCAGTTGCAGCGCGCTGCCGCGTGGCGTGTGCGTCAGGTCCGGCTCGACCTCGGCCGCCAGCAGCAGTTGGGCGCGCACCAGGTCCAGCCCGGTGACCTGCTCGGTGACGGTGTGCTCGACCTGGAGCCGCGGGTTGGCCTCCAGGAACGCGAACCGGCCGTCCGGCGCGACCAGGAACTCCACCGTGCCCAGGCCGGTGTACCGGACGGCCCGCGCGATCGTGGCCGCCGCCTCGTGCAGCGCGGACCGCAGGTCGGGGGACAGGTCGGGCGCGGGCGCGACCTCGACCAGCTTCTGGTGCCGGACCTGCAACGAGCAGTCCCGGTCGCCGAGCACCGTGGTGCCGACCAGCTGCACCTCGACGTGCCTGGCCGGTTCGAGCAGCTCCTCCACGAACACGGTGTCGTCGCCGAACGCGGCCAGCGCCTCCGCCCGGCACCGCTGCACCGCGGCGGCCAGGTCGGCGAGCCGCCGCACCACCCGCACGCCCTTGCCGCCGCCACCGGCCACGGCCTTGACCACCACCGCGCCGTGCGCGCGGAAGAAGTCCTCGAACCCGTCCCCGGCGCCCGCGAGCACCGGCACGCCCACCTCGGCGGCCAGGGCGCGGGCCCGGCTCTTGTCGCCGAGCAGTTCCAGCACCTCCGGCGGTGGTCCGACGAAGGTCAACCCGGCCTCGGCGCAGCGGCGGGCGAACGTGGCGTTCTCCGCCAGGAACCCGTAGCCGGGGTGCACCAGGTCGCACCCGTCCGCGGCCGCGAGCACGGCGTCCACGTCCAGGTAGGAGCCTTGCAACCGGACCGCGCGGTCGGCGAACCGGCCGTGCGCGTCGTCGGAGTCGGTGACCAGGGCGACGGTCCGCCAGCCGAGGTCGGCGGCGGCGCGCAGCACCCGGACGGCGATCTCCCCGCGGTTGGCGACGAGCAGCGTGGGCACGTGAACCTCCTGAGCGACCGCTTAGTATGTGACCGCGGTCGCATAGTGGCACCCGGGCTTAGCGTTCGTCCAGAGGGAACCGATGGACACGTCGAGGCGTCCTTGGGACAAACCCGGTTCAAAGGGCGTGACCGGAGAAGCAGGCCAGGAGGCACCACCGTGGTTTTCAAGAGGATGTTGCGCGCGTTCGGGGTCGGCGGTCCGTCGGTGGACACCGTGCTGACCAACCCGAACACCCGGCCGGGCGAGCTGATCACCGGCGAGGTGCGCATCGCGGGCGGCGAGCACGCCGCCGACATCGACGAGGTCAAGCTCTCGCTGGTCACCCGGGTCGAGGTGGAGAGCGGTGACAACGAGCACAACCGCAACGTCGAGTTCGCGCGGGTCGTGGTCGGTCAGCGGATCACCGTCGCGCCGGGGCAGAACCTGGTGCTGCCGTTCCAGTTCCCGGTGCCGCTGGAGACGCCGCTGACCGTCGTGCACGGCCAGCACCTGCACGGCATGACGATGGGCCTGCGCACGGAGCTGGAGGTGCGCGGCGCGGTCGACCCCGGCGACCTCGACCCGGTGGCCGTGCACCCGATCCGCTCCCAGGAGCACGTCCTCAACGCGTTCGGCGCGATCGGGTTCCGCTTCCAGCGGGCCGACAACGAGTCGGGGCGCATCCACGGCGTGCCGCAGCAGCTGCCGTTCTACCAGGAGATCGAGTTCCTGCCGCCGGCGCAGTTCCTGGCCAAGGTCAGCCAGCTGGAGCTGACCTTCGTGACCGACCCGCACCGGCTGTACGTGGTGCTGGAGGCGGACCGCCGCGGCGGGATGTTCCGGGCCGGCGGCGACTCGTTCGGCCACTTCGCCATGTCCCACGATGAGGTGATCCGCACGGACTGGGCGGCGCTGCTGCACCAGTGGATGGATCAGGTCGCGGGCAGGCGATCTTCCCGCGGTTTCGGCCACTAGGGAGCCGCCGCGGCGGTCGCCACGGAGGGGTAATCGAGGGCAAACCGAGTCGTTGCTGGAGCTGCGGGCGGCGTGATCGGTGCGATGATGATGCGCGAGGCCCTCGACGGATCGGGGACTTCTTCGAAGGCGACTAACCCGCAGGAGGCATCGTGGGCATCGGCGGTGTGATCAGCGCTCTGATCGTGGGTCTCATCATCGGTTTGCTGGGCAAGCTCGTGGCGCCGGGCAAGCAGGCCATCCCCATCTGGCTGACGCTCATCGTCGGCATCGTGGCGGCGTTCCTGGGCACGTTCGTCGCCCGGGCTCTCGGCGTGGAGGACACGCCCGGCATCGACTGGATCGAGATCATCGTGCAGGTGATCATCGCCGCCATCGGCGTCAGTCTCGTCGCGGGTTTCTACGGCAAGAAATCCGTGCGCTAGGTCCGACCCGACGAGCAGGGCCTGCCGGACGTTCCGGCAGGCCCTGCTCGCTGTCCAGGAGTTTCAGCGTTAGACCATCCGGGTGGGGCGAGGTAACGGAGGGTGTTCAGTCTCCGAAGGTGTCCATAATTGAGGTGACACCTGATCGGAGTTCGTAGTGACAGATGTGGTCGGCGTGCACGGCGTGGGTTGGCAGTTCGAGAGCCGGGCGAAGATGATCGACCTCTGGCGCAGCCACATCGCGGCCGGGCTGCACAACGAGCGCAGCCCCAAGCACGACGTGTTCACCTTCGAGGCGGCCTACTACGGCCACCTCTACACCGCGGTCACCGGGCGGAAGGGCACCTCGTCCGACTCGAAGGACCTCGACAAGTTCGAGACGTCGTTCCTGCTCGAACTGGCCGGTGATCCGCTGGCCGATCCGGTCGATCCGGCGGACGGCAGGAAGGCGTACCTGCCCGGCGGGGTGCAGTGGGCGCTGCGGGTGGTGGAGTCGACGGACTACTTCGCCGGGCTCGGCCACCTCGCGATCCGCCGGTTCGTCAAGCAGGTCGGCCGCTACTTCGCCGATGTCGAGCTGCACCTGGGTGCCCGTGCCGAGGTCCTGAACGCGCTCAAGACCGGCCCGTCGGTGGTGGTCGCGCACTCGCTGGGCAGCGTGATCGCCTACGACGTGCTGCGGGACGAGCCGGGCATCGAGGTCGACACGCTGGTCACGGTCGGTTCACCGCTGGGGTTGCGCGCCGTGCGCGAGCGGCTCGGCACCTCGGCCGACGCCGAGGCCAACCGGCTGCCGAACGTGCGGCGGTGGGTCAACGTCGCGGCCACCGAGGACGCCGTGGCGATGGTCAAGGAGCTCAAGCCGTTCTACGGCGCGGACGTCGTGGACAAGCAGGTCCACAACTCCCGGATGAAGGCCCACCTGGCGGTGCGCTACCTCGCCGCGGTCCACACCAGTCAGGCGATCGCGGATGCCATCGCCTGACCGCGTCTTCTTCCTGGCCGGGGTCGGCACCTACAACGACAGCAAGCACAACCTCCCGCTGGTGCCCCAAGAACTACGGGAGATGCGGGAGCTGCTGACGTTCCTCGGCTTCCAGGACGGTGCGCCGCACCTGGCCGACCAGCCCGACATCGACCCGCACGACCTCAAGGACGCCCTGTACGAGTGGGTCCGCCAGCGGGTGGCGGAGCAGGAGCAGGTCGGCGGCGAGCTCCGGGAGCCGCCGTTGGTGTTCATCTACGTCACCGGCCACGGCTACCAGCCGGAGGAGTCGCCGACCGAGTGGTTCCTCACCGGTCGCGAGTACGACCCGGACACGCACAGCGGATTGTTGCGGTCGGGCGACCTGATCCGGCCGTTCCTCAAGAAAGCGGGGATCGTCGGCGAAGTCATGCTGGTGCTCGACTCGTGCATGGGCGAAGGGGGTGCCGTCGATGCGATGGACCAGGTCCACAACGAGTGGGAGAGCGTCGCGGGGAGCCTGCGGCTGTGGATCGTGTCGTCGTCGTACGGCAGCCAGCTCGCCGGTCAGATGAGCTTCGTGCGGGCGTTCCGCCAGGCGGTCTCGACCGGGGGCCGCAACCGGGAGAACCTGCCGGTGAAGGAGCTGTGCGGCCGGATCAACCAGTCGTTACCGGACGAGCAGCGGGCCACCGCGCTGTCCACGTCCAGGGCGAGCGCCGGGCAGGTGCTGCCCAACCCGTCCCACATGCCGCAGCAGCCGCCGGACTGGCTGACCGGCGAGTGGCACGGGTGGAGCGCGGTAGCGCGCGGTGTGCCCTCCGCGGACCTTCCCGGGTGGTTCTTCACCGGGCGCGGTGACGTCCTGGTCGACCTGGTCGCGGTGCTCGACCCCGAGGAGGTCCGCCCGGCGCCGCACCTCGTGGTCGGTGGGATGGGCTCGGGCAAGTCGGCCCTGCTGGGCAGGCTGGTGCTGGCCGGGATGCCGGGCAGCGCGATGCCGCCCATCGCCCGCCACGGCCACCTGCCCCCGCCCGGCGCCGTGCGGGCCGCGTTGCGGATCCAGGAGACGTGGTCGGTCGAGGACATCGCGACCCGCCTGGCGGAACAGCTCGACGTCGAGGCGGGCACCCCCGCCCAGCTGGTCGACGCGCTCGCCGGGCGTCGCGGGCCGATCGGGATCGTGCTGGACGACATCGACCGCTGCGAGCAGCCCGACGTGCTGGCCACAGCGCTCATCGCGCCACTCGTCGCGACCGGCGTGGTCCGGTTGATCATGAGCGCCCGCCGGCCGGTCGAGCCGGCCCGGGTCCGAGTGGTCGACCTCGACCTCAAGCACCCGGCCGGCGCCCAGGAGTTGGCGGACTACCTGGTGTTCAGGGCCACGAGGACGGTGAACGCCCCCCTCGCCAACCACGAGGACGTGGTGCGGAGCTTGGCCCGTTGGGCCGCGCCGATGTGCGCCTCGAACTTCCGCATCGCCGTGTTGATCGCCAACGACCTGCTCAGCGTGCAGACCCACCGGCGGTGGTTGAGCGAATCGAGGGCGGAGTGGCAGGAGCGGGTCGGCGAGCTGGTCTTCGGCCTGTTCCGGCAGGTGGTGCAGGACGCCGTCCCGGAGGTCTCGGCCCTCTTCCCGCCGCTGCGGCTGTACGGCGGCGAATGGTTGCCCGAGCCGGTGTGGATCGACCTGGCCGCCGTGTCGGGCGTGTACCGGCACACGCCGGCGGAAATCGAAGCGGTGGCGGCGGCCGCCGGGTCGCTGCTGGACCGCAAGGTCGTCGACGACAGGAGGTTGTGGCGCCTGCGAGTGCCGCCGCCCTCGCTGAAGGGGTCGGTGAAGGACGTGACGGACCTGCTGCTCGCCGTCGTGCCCGCGGAGGGCGGGCGGAGGCAGTGGTCGGCGGTGCACTCGGACCTGGTGCGCGTGCTGGTGCAGCGGGCGTCGTTGGATACCGACACCCTGGGGACGGTGCTGGCCGACCAGGAACTGCTCGTCAACGCCCGTCCGGCGCCGATCGCGGGCGACCCGGGCAGGGAGAGCGCCGCGAGGCAGCGTGTCGACAAGCAGAGCGAGGAAACGAAGGCCCTGCTGGAGGTCTGGCACTCGCTGCACGCCAACGCCATGACCGCCGAGGCCAAGCGCGTGCTGCTGGCCCTGCTGGTCGGGTGGCGCGAGCTGAAGGTCAAGCGGGTGGAGGTGGGCAGGCCGCTCGCCCGGGTCGACTGGGCGATCAGGACCGATGTGGACCCGGAGCCGAAGCTCGGCGCGATCGTCCACCTCGCGGTGCGCCACCGCACCGCGGTCACCGGCCACGACGACGGCTCCGCCACGCTGTGGTCGTTGTCCCCGCACGGGGGCGCGGTGCGGGTCGCGGTGAACGAGGGCGAGCACCTGGTGAGCGCGCTCGCGGTGGCCCCGGCGGAGGAACCGCTGGCCGTGGTGGCACGGCGCGGCGGGCGGGTCACCGTCCTCGCCGCCGACGGGTACGAGCTGCCGCCGGTCAAGGAGGGTGCCATCGAGTCGATGGCCTTCGCCGACGCGACCACCGTCGCGTTCACCCACCGGGCGAGCCTGTCGTACCTCGACGTCGACTCCGGGGAGAAGCGGCGGGCCTGGGCTCCCGTGACGTTGAAATTGGACCGCGTCACGGTCGGCACGCCCGATCGGCCCGCGCTGGTGATCGGCACCCGCAGCGGGGACGTGCTCGTGCGCGACCACGCCCGCCAGACGGTGACCGGTGTGTTGCACCGGGGTGACGAGGGGATCACCCAGCTGGCCACCTCGCCCGGTGGCGACACCGTGGCGGTGGTGGGCGCGGGCGGCTCGCTGACCGTGCACCGGCTGTCCACGCACGAGCAGGTGGCCCGGCTGGCGATCGGCCACCCGGCCCGGATCGCGGTCAGCGACCGCTGGCTGCTCGTCGCGGAGGGTGGCAGGCGGCCGAGCCTGGTCGTGCACGACTTGAGCGACAAGGCGGCACGGGTGATGGAGCTCGCGCTGCCCACCGAACTGACCGGGGTCGGGTTCCTGGACGACGGCACGGCGCTGCTCGCCGCGTCCGAGGGCCTGGCCCACCTCACCCTCGACCGCGCCCCCGGAGGTGCCGATGAAGGCTGACGAGCGCGGTGTCGAGCGGAACACGCTGGTGATGACGCTGGCGGCGGTGCGCCGGGCGATCGCCGCGAACGACGACGACCTGCTGGTGGCCTCGACCTCCCGGCTGGTGGGCTGGGTGGCCGAGCACTCCGTCGAGGGTCTGCTCCCGCCGGGCTGGCTGGCGGAGCTGCCGGACGGCCGGAGGCTGGGCGATGGCCTGCTCGACGTCGCGACGACGCCGGAGAGCCCGATCGACCAGACCTCGTTATCGGTGGTCGGACAAGCCTCCGAGCTGGTGGAGCAACTGTTCACGCAGTGGAGCGCCGACCGCTCGACCACCGGGACGTGCCTACCGGTGGGCGTCACCGAGTCGGCTTCGGGGCAGCTGCTGTCCTTGGGCGTGGACCTCGCGGTCACCGGCGAGCCGAAGGCCACCGCGCCCGGGTTCGGGGCGAAGACGGCCGCAGCGGTCGAGGCGGCCCGGGCCGCGGTGGCCGACCTGCAGGAGCTGCTCGGGCACAGCGCGGAGGTCGGCGTGCGGCTGACCCTGACGGGCGACCCGTTCGGCGCGGACCTGGACGACGAGCGGCTCGCGCTCCCCGTCGCGCTGGGCGCGTTGGCGGATCTCCTGCCGTGGAGCGGGTCCCGCGTCGAGCCGGTCGCCGCCGGCGCGCTGGTCGACGACGCGTTCGCGCCGCTGCCGGACGAGGAGGTGAAGCGCCATCGCGAGGTGGCGACCGACCTCGGGCGGGACCTGCTCGTGCCGACGGCGGGCGGCTGGCAGCTGTGGCACGCCGGGCAGGACGAACCTGCGGTGTTCCCGACCGGGGATCGCAGCCTGGAGGCAGCGGCGGGCGTGCTGTGGGGGCAGCAGTGGGCCGACTGGGCCGCCAAGCGCCGCGTCAAGGTGCTCGAACGCCTGCGCTTCACCCTGGTGGACCTCGACGCGGAAGACCTCAACCAGGCCGTCCCGGATACCAGGATCGAGCAGGTCGACCACATCGAGTCGATCTTCAAGACCCGGCCGAACGCCACCGTCATGCTCGGCGGCCCCACCAGCACCGGCAAGTCCACCATCATCCGGATGGTGGCGAAATCGTTGCGCGCCAAGGGCTGGAAGGTCGTCGCGGTGTCGCCGACCAGCGGCAGGCTGCCCGACGAGGACCTCGTCCTGCAGGTCGCGCGGACCGCTTTGCTCGGCGGCGACGCGGAGCGCCGAATGCTGGTGCTGGAGAACATCATCCCGGTGGGCGACACGCAGGACGCCGACGTGGACAACCTGTTGCGCGACGTGAGCCGACGCCTGACCATCGGGGTGGTCGCGGCGCTGCAGTACGAGAACCGCGCGGCGACCTGGCGGACCGACGAGACCTCGGTGACGCACGCGGTCGTGGGGCAACCCCGCACGTTGAAGTTCGCCCAGCAGCTGATCGACCAGAACAAGGAGCTCCTGGGTGGCGCCCGACCGCACCTCGCCGACCTCGTCCGCAAGTACCACCGCGACCTGCGCAGGCTGACCAACGCCATGCGCACCGCGGCGCAGGCCGGTCCGGGCCGCCCGGCGGTAAACGACCTCGACACCACGATCGGGGACCTCGGCAAGAACGAGCGCGATGCGCTGCGCAAGCTCGCCGCGGTGTCCCTGTTGAACAACGAGGTGCCGCCCGACAACCTGTGGCCGCTGGACAAGCGGGAGGACGTGCTGAGCGCTGTGGGCGCGGTGCGCTCCACCCGGCGCAAGGGGTGGCGGTTGGCGAGCCCCGACCTGTGCCGGGACATCCTCGCCTACGACCTGGACCGGCGTGGCGGCCGCGATCGGCCCGACGACGACGCGATCCGCGCCGTGGTCGTCGACGAGGTGAGCCTGGAACTCGAACACGTGATGCGGCAGCAGCCCCACCACGTCGTCACGTTCCTCAGGTGCTGCCGCCACGCTGACGAGACGGCGTGCCGCAAGCTGATGGAGGAGAACAGGTTCAAGGAGAACTTCGGCACGTGGCTGGAGCAGGTGTCGGTGTCGGCGATGGCCGAGTTGGTGCTGGTCGGCGACCGGATGCTGCCGAGCACCCTGTACCACAAGCTGGCGGTGAAGCTGGCCAACCGGTGCGGTGAGCTGCCCGGGACCAGCGTCGGCGACATGCAGCTCGTGCTCCGCGCGCTGTGGCGCGTCCGCACGGACGTGGAGGCGGAGCTGAGCGACAGCCTCGAAGGCCTGATCACGGAGCTGGGCCGGTTGTTCGACTCCGTGGAGGAGCGGCGCGGGCGGGGCGCGCACCGGCTGCTGGACGCGTTGCTGCGGTTCGACTACCCGGGGTTCGACAGCCTGGTGGCCGAGCGCGGGCTGGCCGTGCTGCAAGGTCTCAACCCGAACGTCGTCCAGGACTACGGCACCGCGCTCCGGGTCGACCGGTTGGTGAAGAGAGCGGGTCGGCGGGCGGAGATCACCGTGGACTTCACCGCCGAGGAGCCGTCCGTGCGCAAGCTCCTCGACCACCGCGTGCCCGCCCGCCGCGGCCTGCCGCTCATCCTGGCCTGGCTGACGCTCAAGCTCGGGCTGGAGCCCATCCAGGACTGGGACGCCTGGCTGCGCGAGCACAGCCAGGACATCGCGAGCTCGCTGCATCACACCGACGTGCAGGAGTTGCGCTACGCCATCGCCGACCTACACGCGGCGGAACCCGCGTTCTGCATCAGGCTGCTCAACTCCGTGCAACACCTCAGCGCCGGCCTGTGCACGCTCATCAGCAAGAACGCGCTGGCGATGGAGGCGGCGCTGCTGCTCCAGACGCTCACCAACCGCCACGCCAAGCTGGCGTTCGACGTGCTCTACCAGGGCGGCGCCAACCGGAACGGGTACGGCAGCGCCACGCCGCGCACGACGCTGGCGCGGGAACTGGCGGCCGTGATCGAGGAGACCGGGGACAACAAGGGCGCGGGGATGCTGCTGGCCGCCGCGTACCAGCTCGACGACTGGAAGGGCAACCCCGCCACGGGCTTCGCGCACGAGCTGGCCGAGCAGCTCGGCGAGCAGTGGTTCCTCCACCAGGTCGAGCACGACGTGCGGCCGTCGGTGATCAGCCACCTGATCAAGGGCATGTGGCAGGCGCGCACCACGTTCGCCGAGCGCGTGCTCGACGCCGCGGTCAAGTCGGTGGCCAACTCCATCCGCACCACCCTCCGGCCGTGGGGACCGCAGCTGGCCTTGATCATCGCCGAGGACCCGGAGGTGGCCCACGAATTCCTCGACAGCCTGCGGGCCGAGGTGCCCGACACCCGGATCGTGGAGGGGATGTTCAAGGCGGGCTCGACCGACGCCAGGACCTTCTTCCACCGCTTGGGGCGGATCCTGTACCCCACGGCGGCGCAGGACTACCTCAGGAAGTACCGCGAGGACGGGGTGACGCTGCGCGGCTCGATCAACTCGGCGCTCAACCACGTCCTGGAGGTCAGCCGGACCGTGGCGGCGGCCGTCTCGGACGAGACTTCCAGCGCCGTGTTCAAGTCGGCGCGGGACGCCGGCGGCAAGAGCAAGTTCATCGCCCAGGTGAAGGCGGTCATGACGCCCAGCGAGCTGGCCGAGTCGATCCGGCTGATGATGCGGCTCGACCCGGATTTCACGGCCGGCGTGGTCGACATGCTCGCCTTGAAGACCGGGTCCTACCGCGGCGGGGGCGAGCGCAACGTGCTCACCGACCGGATGCGGTACGGGCTGAGCGAGGACTACCTCGGCGTGGCCAACCTCATGGAAGCCGCCGAGCAGGCGAGCGAGGGCATGGGCAAGTGGTTGCTGGCCTCCGCGCTGCGCGAGCAGCGCACCTGGCGGTGGTTCACCAACGAGGTCCAGAACCTGCAGAACCCCACCCAGCAGTGGACCGTGGCCCGGCACCTGCACGCGGTCGGCCTGAGGTACGGCACGCCGCAGACCGCCTGGATGGAGAAGGCATTCGACCTCCGGCTGAAGTCGATGCCCTCGTTGCGCGGACCGCGGTTCGTGACCGAGGTGCTGCGGATGCTGCGCTTGTGGGACGAGGACTGGGCACGGCGGGCCGCCGAACGCGTCGACACCGAGCGGATCGCCGCCCGGCTCAAGCACATGCTCCCAACCGACCTCAGGGCCCTGCCAGGGCTGCTGACCATGTTGGTGGCCTGTGACGCCGAGCACATGACCGACCCGATCGTCGAGGTCGTCGAGGACGCGGACCCCGACCGACTCGTGCACCGCCTCGACCTCAACGCGGCGCCCCGCCTGGTGCTGTGGCTGCAACGCCACGGCTACGAGCACGCCGACATCGCCTCCGCCTTGGCGCGGGTGATCGGCACGGCGGTCAAGCGGTTCCCGGTCCGGGACGAGGCCGAGCACTGGGTCCGGGTCGGGTGGGCCGCCGCGGCGGTGCGCCGGGTGGGTGCCACCAGTGAGATTCCGAAGGTCGAGCCGCCGGTGGAGACCAACCGCGTGTTCGCGGCGCAGGTCTCCTGGGGCATGACGTGCCTGCCCTCCCAGGAGTGGACCAGGGAGCAGCTCGAGCTGTCGCTCGACAAGCTGGCGGCGAAGGTGCCGACCTCGCCGAGCGAGGCGTTCTACACGCTGGCGGCGGCGTCCGCGGCCAACCGCACCCAGGAGTTCGTCGCCGAGCGCGACTGGTCCGTGCTGGCCCGGATGACCATCGGTCAGCTGGACGAGTTGCAGTGGATCGGCGGTCGCGACCCGCTCGTCGCGGCGCTGCTGCGCCGGCACGGCGACGCGGTCACCGAGCGCATCCAGCTGATGACCACGTCGTTCGACGACCGCGCCGAGGGAGTGGAGGAGTGGTTCTCGGGCCGGGACCTCGACGACCTGGGCTGACCGCCGGGCGGGGCGGTCAGGACGGTCAGCCGTGGCCGGCGCCGACCATGCGCAGCACCAGGTCGGCGTAGAGGTCGCCGATCTCCGCGGGCGTGCGGCGACCTCCCGGCTGGTACCAGCGGGCCACGTCGATGCACAGCGACAGCACCGCCAGGGCCGCCCCGCGCACGTCCGGCACGTCGAACGCGCCCGCCGCGACACCGGCCTCGACCATCCCGCGCACCGCGGCCTCGATCCGCCTGCGCAGCTCCACCACGTCGGCCAGGTGCTCGGGCGTCAGCGCGCTCAGCTCGTACTGCACGACCCGCGCGGTCGTGTGGTACTCGGCGTGCCACGACGCGAACGCCCGCACCGCCGCCGCCAACCGCCGCGTCGGGTCCACCTCGGACACACCCGTCAGCACCGACAGGGAGGTCGCGTGCCCGATGCGCGAGATCTGGAACAGCAGTTCCTCTTTGGACCGGTAGTGGATGTAGACCGCGGCGGGCGACATGCCGGCCTGCGCCGCGATGTCACGGGTGGTGGTCGCGTGGTAGCCGCGCACCGAGAACGCGGCGGCGGCGGCGATCAGCATCCGACGGGCGGCCGGGGGCGTGACCTCGGACCACGTCTCATCCAGGAGCGCGAACTCCCCACGGGTGGTTCTCACATCCGCCCTCCTTGACACGAGCCCGAACGATACCTCAGGCTAAGCACACGCTTAGACCTAAGCAACCGCTTAGTATGGAGGACCCGAGAGTGCGCCGCACGCTGTTCGAACCCGACCACGAAGCGTTCCGCGAGACCGCGCGGGCGTTCTGCGACCGCACCCTCCGCCCGAACTACGAGCGGTTCGTCGAGCAGCGCCACATCGACCGCGACGTGTGGCTGGAAGCCGGCAAGCAGGGCCTGCTCGGCCTGGAGGTCCCCGAGGAGCACGGCGGCAGCGGCGCGAACGACTACCGGTTCAACGCCGTGCTCGGCGAGGAGCTGTCCAAGGTCAGCGCCGGCATGTCCTCCTGCCTGGGCATCCACGGCGACGTCGTCGCCCCCTACCTGGTCGACCTGTGCACCGAGGAGCAGAAGCAGCGCTGGCTGCCCCGGTTCTGCTCGGGCGAGATGACGACCGGCATCGGCATGACCGAGCCCTCCGGCGGCTCCGACCTCGCGGCGCTCAAGAGCAACGCGGTCCGCGACGGCGACGACTGGATCCTCAACGGCTCGAAGACGTTCATCACCAACGGCTTCTCCGCCGACATGATCGTGGTCGCCGCCCGCACCAGCCCGGAGAAGAAGGCCAGGGGCATCACCCTGTTCGCGGTCGAGACCGGCATGAAGGGCTTCGAGCGCGGCCGCAAGCTGGACAAGGTCGGCCAGCCCGAGTCCGACACCGCCGAGCTGTTCTTCGACCACGTGCGCGTCCCGTCCGAGAACGTCATCGGCGAGGTCGACCAGGGCTTCATCTACATGATGGAACGCCTCCCGCAGGAACGCCTCGGCGGCGCGATCTCCAACCTGGCCCACGCCAAGCAGATCCTGCTGGAGACCATCGAGTACGCCAAGGAGCGCAAGGCGTTCGGCCAGGCGATCGGCTCGTTCCAGCACAACAAGTTCACCCTCGCCGAGCTGGTCACCAAGATCGACGTGACGCAGGCGTTCCTGGACCAGTGCACCGACGCGCACACGCGGCGCGAGCTGACCGCCGTGGACGCGGCGAAGGCGAAGTACTGGAGCGCGGACGTGCAGAACGACGTGATCGACGCGTGCGTGCAGCTGCACGGCGGCTACGGCTACATGACCGAGTACCGCGTGGCGCGAGCCTGGATGGACGCCCGCGTGACCCGGATCTGGGCCGGCTCCAACGAGATCATGAAGGAACTCATCGGCCGCGACCTCGGCCTCTAGGACAGGTAAGGAGCACCGCCATGCCCGAGGCCGTCATCGTCGCCACCTCGCGTTCCCCGATCGGCCGGGCGCGCAAGGGGTCGCTGGTCGACCTGCGCCCGGACGACCTGGCCGCGCAGGTCGTCGCCGCCGCGCTGGACCAGGTCCCCGAGCTGGACCGCGGGGAGATCACCGACCTGCACCTGGGTTGCGCCGAACCGCAGGACGAGCACGGCCAGAACGTGGCCCGCCGCATCGCCGTGCAACTCGGCCTGGACACCCTGCCCGGCACCACGGTCAACCGGTTCTGCGCCTCCTCGGTGCAGACCGCGCGGATGGCGTTCCACGCGATCAAGGCGGGCGAGGGGCACGCGTTCATCAGCGCGGGCGTCGAGTGCGTCTCGCGCTACCGCCACGGCGACCCGCACTTCAACCCGCTGTTCGACGAGGCACGCGCACGCACGCAGCGCACCGCCGAGACCAACGAGCCGTGGCACGACCCGCGCGAGGACGGCGTGCTGCCGGACTACTACATCGCGATGGGCCAGACCGCCGAGAACGTCGCGACGACGCTCGGCATCAGCCGCCGCGACCAGGACGAGTTCGGCGTCCGCTCGCACAACCTGGCCGAGAAGGCCATCGCGGACGGCTTCTTCGACCGCGAGATCACCCCGGTGACGCTCCCGGACGGAACGGTCGTCTCCGCCGACGACGGGCCGCGCAAGGGCGTCACCTACGACGCCGTGTCGGCGCTCAACCCGTCGTTCCGCCCGCAGGGGACCGTGACGCCCGGCAACTGCTGCCCCCTCAACGACGGCGCGGCGGCCGTCGTCGTCATGAGCGACGTGCGCGCCAAGGAACTCGGGCTGACCCCGTTGGCGCGGATCGTGTCCACCGGCGTGTCCGGCCTCTCGCCGGAGATCATGGGCCTCGGCCCGGTCGACGCCACCAGGCAGGCGCTCGCGCACGCGAACCTGACCATCGACGACATCGACCTGGTCGAGATCAACGAGGCGTTCGCGGTGCAGGTGCTGGGCAGCCAGCGCGCGCTCGGCATCGACATGGACAAGCTGAACGTGCACGGCGGCGCGATCGCGCTGGGCCACCCGTTCGGCTCCACCGGCGCCCGCATCATGACCACCCTGATCAACGGGATGCGCTCGCGCGACGCGCGGTTCGGGCTGGAGACGATGTGCGTCGGCGGCGGTCAGGGCATGGCGATCATCCTGGAGAGGTTGAGCTGAATGGGAATCCTGGACAAGTTCCGGCTGGACGGGCAGGTCGCGATCGTCACCGGCGCGTCCTCGGGTCTGGGCGTGGCGTTCGCCAAGGGCCTCGCCGAGGCAGGCGCGGACGTGGTGCTCGCCGCCCGGCGGGTGGACCGGCTCAAGGACACCGCGCGGCTGGTGGAGAGCGCCGGTCGGCGCGCGCTGGTCGTGCAGGCCGACGTGGCGCAGCCGGACGACTGCCGTGAGGTGGCCCGGGCCGCGGCCGAGTTCGGCCCGGTGCACGTGCTGGTGAACAACGCCGGCGTGGCGTCGGCGGTGCCCGCGTCCCGGGAGACGCCGGAGCAGTTCCTCGGTGTCATGGACGTCAACCTCAACGGCACCTACTGGATGGCGCAGGCGGCCGCGGCCGTGATGACCGGCGGCGGGTCGATCATCAACGTCTCCAGCGTGCTCGGCCTGGTCTCCGGCGGGCTGCCGCAGGCGGCGTACTCCGCGTCGAAGGCGGGCGTGATCGGCCTGACCCGCGACCTGGCGCAGCAGTGGACCGGCCGCAAGGGCATCCGGGTCAACGCGATCGCGCCCGGCTACTTCGCCTCCGAGATGACCGACCAGTACCCCGAGGGCTACCTCGAAGCGCACATCTCGAAGCTGCCGATGGGCCGGGTGGGCGATCCGGAGGAGCTGGCGGCGGCGGTCGTGTTCCTGGCTTCGGCGGCGGGCGGCTACACCACCGGCACGACGTTCGTGGTCGACGGCGGCGTGACGCTGGGCGGCTGAATTCCCGACTTGTAACCCACCGCGGCGGCACGGCGATCTAGCCTCGTAGGCAGGGGAGATCGCCGTCCGCCCGGGGGAGTCCGTGGTCGCGAAGAGCTCGACCGAAGAACCCAGCCTGACCATCCTCGACCCGCCGAGATCGGTGTTCCGGCGCAAGCGCTTCCTGCTGCCGTTCGGGGTGTCGGCGGGTATCGCCCTGGTCGGCGCGATCGCGCTGTTCGCGTCCGGCACGGTGGCGCTGCCGTTCCAGCGGATCACCGTGGTGACCGCGATGATGGCGTCCAAGTCGGTGTACTTCCAGGATCCCGAGGTCCGCCGGATCCTGATGGCCAATGGCATCGACGTGCGCGTCACCGACTCGGGCGGGTCGCGGGAGATCGCCCGCGACCGGCAGGACCGGGTCCGCGAGTTCGACTTCGTGATGCCGTCCGGACAGGCCGCGGGGGAGCTGATCCGGGACCGCTTCGGCGGCCGGGTGTTCTTCCCGTTCGCCAGCCCGCTGGTGCTGGGTGCGTTCAAGGAGTACGCCGATGCCCTGGTGCGGGCCGGCGCGGCGGAGGAGCAGAGGCGGCAGGAGGGCAAGGCCGGGCTCTACTACACGCTCAAGCTGGACGCCTTCGTCAAGGACCTGTCCCTGCCCGGTGGCGCGAAGCCGAGGCTGTGGTCGGACCACGGCATCGCGGGCAACCGCAACCAGATCGTCGCCCAGTCCCCGAACCCCTGCGACTCCTACTCGGGTTCGGCGTGGCTGGGCCTGGTCGCGTTCGCCGCGAACGGCTCGGCCGCTCCCACCGAGCAGAACGCCCTGGCCGTCGCCGCGCAGATCAAGCCGGTGTTCGAGATCGAAGGGCTGCACGGCTCCGGCATCGGCACCACGTTCTTCCACCCGGACGGCCGCACCACCGCGCCCGTCGGCGTCATGTACGAGCACCAGTACATGGCCTACCAGCTCGCCGAGGTGGCCAAGCACGGCCGGCCCGACACCGAGCGGGTCCTGCTCTACCCCGACGCGCACCACCGCACCGAGCCGTGGCTGATCGCGTTCAGCCCGGCGGGCGAGAGGGTCGGCGAACTGGTGCGCAGCCACGCGGACCTGCGCCGCCGCGCCCTGGAGCTCGGTTTCCGGCTGGACAACGAGAACTCCACCGCGCTCACCGAGCTGCTCGCGCAACGCGGCCTGCCCGAGCCGGAGCTCAGCCCCACCGAGGGGTTCCTGCCCAAGCCGCCCGAGCTGGAGCAGATGATCAGGCAGGTCGGTCGCTGCCCGGAGATCCGGGTGCCGATATGAGGTGGGCCGCCCTGCTCCTGGTGGCGGCGGTGCTGGCGGGCTGCACGTCGAGCAAGCCCGAGCAGGTCACGTTGACCGTGCTGGCCAGCTCGGAGCTGGCGGACCTGCACACCGTGCTGGCCGACCTGCGCCGCGACACCGGGGTCGAGCTGAAGCTGGACCACCGCGGCACCGTGCGGGCGAGCGAGGACCTGGCCGCCGGTGTGGACCACGACCTGGCGTGGCTGGCCACGAACCGGTACCTCAAGCTGAAGTCCGCCGACCTGCCGCTGTCCACCACGACCATGCTCTCGCCGCTGGTGCTGGGCGTGAAGCAGGGCACGGCCGACGCGCTGCGCGGCGCGTCGTGGGCCGACGTGGCGAGCCGTGCGGCGGCGGGGGAGCTGCGGTTCGGCATGGCCGACCCGAGGGTGTCCGGCAGCGGCATGGCGGCGTTGATCGGGGTGGCCACGGCCGCTGCGGGCACGGGCGCGGCGTTGCGGGCCGAGGACGTCACCTGCGACAAGCTCCAGGGCTTCCTGACCGGACGGGCGTTCGGCGCGCCCGGCGCGGCCGAGGTCGCGGACGAGTACGTGCAGCGGCAGGACGAGGTGGACGCCGTGGTCGCGTACGAGTCGACGGTGCTGTCGCTCAACGCCTCCGGGCAGCTCCGCGAGCCGTTGGAGGTCGTGTACCCGCAGGACGGGATCGTGCTGTCGGACTACCCGTTGATGCTGCTCAAGCCGGACAAGCGGGCCGCGTACGACCGGGTGGTGCAGTGGCTGCGCACGCCGTCGGCCCAGCGCTCGATCATGGAACGCACGCACCGCAGGCCGGTGGACCCCCAGGTCGAGCGCACGGAGAAGCTGCGTGAGCCGATCGGCACCGCGCTGTACTTCCCCGGCACGCAGGAGGTCGTGGACACCCTGCTCGCCGCCTACGACCGGGCCGGTCAGCCGGGCCGGGTGGTGTTCGTGCTGGACCACTCCACGTCCATGGCGGGCGCGCGGATCGCTGGGCTGCGGGAGGCGTTCGCGACGTTGAGCCGGGCGGGCGGGTTCGACCGGTTCCGGGTGGGGGAGACGGTCGTGCTGGTGCGGTTCGCGGGCACCGTGCTGGAGGAGCGTTCCGTCGTCATCGGGAGCGCCGCGGACCTGGAAGGGCTGGCCACCGCATTGACCACGGCGGAGCTGGTCGAGAGCGGCACCGCGATCTGGTCGGCGCTGGACCACGCCTACCGGATCGTCGGCGACGGCACGGTGGTGCTGATGACCGACGGCGAGAACAACGCCGGCATGAGCGCGGACGAGTTCCTGGCCGCGTGGCCGGACCCGCCCGCGCGCACGTACGCGATCCGGTTCGGCGAGGCCGACCCGGTGGAGCTGGGCCGGGTGGCGGGCGCGACCGGGGGACGCGTCGTGGACGCGGGCGCCGGGTCGCTGCTGGAGGCGGTGAAGGAGATCCGTGGCTGTCGATAGAGGACTGTGGTGGTCGGTGTGGTGGCCGTGGGCGGTCGTGTGGATCGCGACCGCGCTGGCGATCGTCGTGGCCATCGGCGTCGGCCTGTGGGCGTGGCGGTCGCGGCACCGGTTCGCGCCGCCCCGCGAGGTGCCCGGGTTGACCATCTACCTGCACGAGAAGTCCGTGATGGACCTCTACCAGGTCGGGCGGTACGGCGACGCGATGACCAAGGAGGTCGTGGACCGGGTCGGCGTCACCAAGGACGGCAAGATCGCGTTGAAGGGCCTCGACCTGGGCGTGGAGGGGGCGCGGACGTCCGGCCGCGAGGTGGTGAAGACCTACATCGAGCAGTACGAGCCGATCGCGGTGGTCGGCGTGCTGCTGGACGCGCTGGAGTCCGCGTCCGGGGTCGTGCACGTCGACCTGCGCGACCTGACCGTGCTGCGGAACACGGCGTTGGAGCAGCACCTGGAGACGACCGACGCGGTGCGGCTGCGGCGGATCGACTCGTACGTGTCGGTGAAGGGCGTGTTCCGGGTGGCGTCCGACGGCGACGGCACCACGGTGTTCCTGGCCCCGTTCGGCGACCCGGACGACCCCGAGCAGGGGCCGCAGGTGCGGGTCGAGTGCTACAACGCCGGTCTGCGCGACGACGTCGTGCCCGAGGGCGGCTTCCAGGCGCGGTGCCTGGGCAAGGTCCAGTCGTGGAAGGCGGACGCCCAGCAGCTCGTCATCCGCCCGATCGCGATGTTCCAGTGATCGGTCGTGCGATGCTTGGCCCATGGCATCGGTACCGGAGCGGCTGATCGACGCCGCGACGCGGTTGTTCGCCGACAGGGGCTTCGACCGGGTCGCGGTGCAGGACATCGTGGACCTCGCCGGCGTCACCAAGGGCGCCATGTACCACTACTTCGGGTCCAAGGACGACCTGCTGCACGAGATCTACGGCAGCCTGCTGCGGATGCAGACCGAGCGGCTGGACCACTTCGCGTCCGGGTCCGCGCCGGTCGCCGAGCGGTTGCACGCGGCGGCGGTCGACGTCGTGGTCACGTCGGTGGACAACTTCGACCAGGCGCGGGTGTACTTCCGCTCGGCCGACCACCTGGCCGAGGACAAGCGGCGGGAGATGCGGGCGGAGCGGCGGCGCTACCACGAGCGGTTCCGATCGCTGGTGGAGGAGGGGCAGGCCGCCGGCGTGTTCCGCGCCGACGTGCCCGCGGACCTGACCGTGCACTACTTCTTCGGCAGCGTCCACCACCTCGGTCAGTGGTACAGCGCCGACGGGCCGCTGTCGGCCAAGCAGGTGGGCCGCCACTTCGCCGACCTGCTGCTCGCGTCCTTGCGTCCCGTGGAGGGTTCGTCGTGAAGTCAGACCTGCACCGCTACCTGCGCACGGCGCGCGAGGCGATGCTGTGGAAGCTGGACGGCCTGTCGTCCTACGACGCCCGTCGACCGCTGACGCCGACCGGCACCAACCTGTTGGGCCTGGTCAAGCACCTGGCCGCGATGGAAATCGGCTACTTCGCCGACACGTTCGGCCGACCGTTCGGCGAGCGGTACGAGTGGATGGGCGAGGACGCGGAGCCCAACGCGGACATGTGGGCGACGGCCGACGAGTCCCGTGAGGACATCGTCGGTCTCTACCGCCGGGCGTGCGAGCACGCGGACGCGACGATCGACGCGCTGGACCTCGACTCACCCGGCGAGGTGCCGTGGTGGGGACCGCAGCGGCGGGTCGTCACGCTGCACCTGATCCTGGTCCACATGATCGCGGAGACCAACCGCCACGCGGGCCACGCCGACATCGTCCGCGAGCTGGTCGACGGCGCGGCGGGCCTGCGCGCGGACAACGACAACATGCCGTCGGTGGACTGGCAGACGTACCACGCGAAGCTGGAACGCACCGCCCGGGAGGCCAGCGCCTGACCCTTCGCTCTCGCAAGTGGGCCCATTCGGATGTGGCGTGATCATCTCAGGCGTGAGCCGTAGACATGTCCCGACATGTCTACGGCCACACCGCAACAGCTTCGACTTTTCATCCAGCTGGAGCTGCCCTACCCTAGGGCTGCGAGCCTCGCAAGCCATGCGCCCCTTCCCAAGGATCTTGGCTTACGGCCCGGTGGTGACCGGCGGTCCCGACAGACCTACTAAGACCGGTCACCGTCTGGTCGGTGACGCATCACTGAACCTCTTTCTTCTGGTGAAAGCCGTCTTGTGATGGCGGCTCAACCGGTTCAAATGCCAGACTCTTCACGAATGCTGCGATTCGCGCTGCATCAGCGCTCGTGAGATCCACTGGCAAGTCCAGATTGACAAGAAGATCAGGGCGAAGTGGCAACTGGTACCGGATCAGTCCAGGAACGAGCGTGGTTTCTTCCGGTGACGGCGGCGGAGGTTCCGCACGGAGGCTCTTCCTCTCGTCCGCAACGCTCTTCGGCGTGGTAGGTGGAGCGCTTGGGGGCGCAACCTTCTTCGCTGCGTTGTTGGCTTTGGTTCGCCTCTTGAGGGACGATTTCCAGTTCGGGTCTTTGTCAAGCCATGCCAAGAAGAGCGCTACGGACTGGCGGAAACGCCCCTTGTAGGTGTTCAAGCTCGAAGTGCTGTACTTAGTTCTGTTCCGGTTCTCGAACCGTTCGAGAAGTTGGTCAACATCAATCTCGCGAAGGTTGACTTCTTCAGGATTATCTTCGATGTTCAAGATGTTCCGCGAGGCGCTAGTAAAAGCCGCAGCTGTCGCCGGATTCATCTCACCGCGTTGGCCAGCCCAGGTAAGGAACTGCAGCAACCCGGCTCCGGTCGCCTCCTCCGGTGCGGTCATGACTGCCTCCTTCCTGGATCGCCGTACGTCTGTATGGACTAGTAGAGCACCCTGTCTAACCTGTGTCAAGCGGTCAGACAGACCGTGTACACGGTCTTATACTTGATCTAGCAGAGGTCTGGACATGTATATTGCCTGGTGGGGCGATGTTGGAGGCTTCGCATATGACGATCTTGTCGATGCTGTCAGGCGGTCGGCGCTGCTCTCAGGCATGGCTAACGGCAAAGAGCAAGTAACCGGTAGACGTCATCAGCGAGGCCTGAAGCTCGATGGGCGGCCGATGACAGGGCGTCGATGGACTTTCCCTGTCGGGATCCCCGCGAAGCAGGGCGAGCTCAAGAGCTGGCAGCGTGACAGCGCCATGCTGGCAGGACATCGGCCTGGTGCAGTTACTGCCGACGTGCGACCACCTAGTTCGGCGGCCGGTTGACAAGCTGCGGGAGTGCGTCCAGACGTGGAGGTCGGCGACTCGAGCGAAACGCCCGATCAAGGTTCGAGACGACCCTGCGCTACAGAACGCCTGCAGCGCGAGTTGAGAAGGTGCTCCGACGTTTCCGGGCTGACCTGGACGAAGGCGACGGCACGGCACTCGTCGGGGGAGTGCCGTGCCCGTCGGGTCTCTCGGACTCAGGCGGCCGGGACGAGCAAGACCACGGTCTCCGCGACGCACGCGGGCTTCGGGTTGCCCTCGATCTCGACGGTCACCTTCACCACTGCCTGCTTGCCCTGCGCCACGTCGGTGATCTCGGCCAGCTCGGCGCCGGCCCGCACCCGCGACCCGACGACCACCGGGCTCGGGAACCGCACCTTGTTCAGCCCGTAGTTCACGCCCATGGCCAGGCCCTGCACCGTGTAGACGTCCCGCACCAGCATCGGGATCAGCGACAACGTCAGGAACCCGTGCGCGACCGGCGCGCCGAACGGCCCGGCGGCGGCCTTCTCCAGGTCCACGTGGATCCACTGGTGGTCGCCGGTGGCGTCGGCGAACAGGTTGATCTCCGCCTGCGTGACCTCGTGCCACTCGCCGTGACCGAGGTGCTCGCCCTTGGCGGCCACGAGCTCGTCGAGGTTCGCGAATACCCGCATCGTCAGTCCTTCGGTCCGCCGGCGACGTAGATCACTTGACCGGACACGAACCCGGCGCCCTCGCTGACCAGGAACGACGCCGTGTGCGCGATGTCCTCGGGCGTGCCGACTCGCTGCACCGGGATCGCCGCCGCCGCGCCCTTCTTGAAGTCCTCGAAGTCGATGCCGACCCGGGCCGCCGTCGCGGCGGTCATGTCGGTCGCGATGAACCCCGGCGCGATCGCGTTCACCGTCACGTTGAACTTGCCCAGCTCGATCGCCAACGTCTTGGTGAAGCCCTGCAAGCCCGCCTTGGCCGCCGCGTAGTTCGCCTGGCCCCGGTTGCCCAGCGCCGACGTGCTGGACAGGTTGACGATGCGGCCCCACTTCGCCGCCGTCTGGAACGCCTGCACCGCCCGGCTCATCAGGAACGAGCCGCGCAGGTGGACGTTGATCACCGCGTCCCAGTCGTCGTCGGTCATCTTGAACAGCAGGTTGTCCCGCAGGATGCCCGCGTTGTTGACCAGCACGGTCGGCGCGCCGAGCTCGTCGGCGACCCGCTGCACGGCCGCGTCGACCGCCGCGCTGTCGCTGACGTCGACACCCACCGCGATCGCGGTCCCGCCGGAGGCCTTGATCTTCTCCACGGCCTCGGCGCAGCTGTCCTCGGAGAGGTCGAGCAGCGCGACGGCCATGCCGTCCCGCGCGAGCCGCGTGGCTACGGCGGCGCCGATGCCGCGTGCGGCACCGGTGACGATGGCCACCCGTGCGTCCGTCTCGGCCACGGTCAATCCTCCTTGATCTGCGGGCCTAAGCAACCGCTTAGTAACCTACCGGCGAGGTCGTCTTGACGCCAGAGCGCGTCGGAGGAACCATACCGACTGGTCGGAATGTCAGCCAGAGGAGGCGCGGTGGAGTTCTCGGGCAAGGTCGCACTGGTCACCGGAGCCGCGAACGGCATCGGGGCGGGGGTGGCGCGCCGACTGGCCGCCGCGGGCGCGTCGGTCGTGGTCGCCGACGTGGACGACGCGCGGGGCAAGGCCGTCGCCGACGAGGTGGACGGCGTGTTCGCGCACTGCGACGTCCGGGACCCGCGGCAGAGCGAGGCCGCGGTGGCGACGGCGGTGGAGCGGTTCGGCGGGCTGGACATCGCCGTGCTCAACGCGGGCATCGCCACGGGCTTCGGGCTGGGTGAGGACTTCGACGCCGAGCGGTACCGCACGGTCATGGGCATCAACCTCGACGGTGTCGTGTACGGCGTGCACGCGGCGTTGCCCGAGCTGCGCAAGCGCGGCGGGCACATCGTCGCCACCGCCAGCATGGCGGGCCTCATGGCCATGCCCATGGATCCCCTGTACGGCGCGAACAAGGCCGCCGTCGTCGGCCTGGTCCGCGGCCTGGGCCCCGGGCTCGCCGCGGAGGGCGTCACCGTCAACGCCGTGTGCCCGTCGTTCGCCGACACCGCGATCATCACCGGCTTCAAGTCCACATTGGAGGCCGCCGGGATGCCGGTGATGAGCGTGGACGACGTGGTCGACGCGTTCGTCTCCGTGTTGCGCGACGGCAAACCCGGTGAATGCTGGTTCGTGCAGGCCGGGCGACCCAGCGCGCCGTTCGCCTTCCCCAACCCACCCGGCCCGCGCACCGCCACCGGCGAACGCGTGCGGCTCGACCACGACCCGATCGCCACCAAGGAGAGCTGACACCCGTGCGTGCCATCCAGATCACCGAGTTCGGCGGACCCGAAGTCCTCACCGAGGTCGAGCTGCCCGACCCCGTCGCGGGGCCGGGCGAGCTGCTCGTCGACGTCAGCCGCGCGGGCCTGAACTACGCCGACACCCACCAGGCCGAGAACTCCTACCTGTCCAAGATGGAGCTGCCGCTGGTGCCCGGCGGCGAGGTCGTCGGCACGGCGGGCGAGCGGCGCGTGGTCGGCCTGACCAACTTCGGCGGGTACGCGCAGAAGGCCGCGGTGCCCGAGGCGACCGCGTTCGACGTGCCGGACGGCGTCGACGACCTCACCGCGTTGAGCATGGTCGTGCAGGGCGCGACGGCGTGGCTGCTGCTGCGCAAGAGCGCGCACCTGGAGGCGGGGGAGACCGTCGTCGTGCACGCGGCCGCCGGCGGGGTCGGGTCGCTGGCCGTGCAGCTGGCCAAGAAGTGGGGCGCGGGCCGCGTCATCGCCACCGCCAGCACCGAGGACAAGCGCAAGCTCGCCCTCGACCTGGGCGCGGACGTCGCGGTCGACTCGACCGCCCCGGACATGACCGACGTGCTGCGCGAGGCCAACGGCGGGCGTCGCGTCGACATCGTGCTGGACATGACCGGCGGCGCGGTCACCGACCAGAGCATCGCCGCGCTCGCGCCGTTCGGCCGCCTGGCGTTCTACGGCATGGCCAGCCGCGAGAAGCCGACGCCGGTCGACCCGGGCCGGCTCCTGGTCCACTCCACGGCCATCGCGGGCATGTGGCTGCCCCACGCGTTCCGGCTCCCCGGCCGCGTCGTGCACCGCGCCATGGCCGAGCTGTTCGACCTGGTCCTGGCGGGCGACCTGCGAGCCGTGCCGGGCGGCGAGTACGGCCTGTCCGAAGTGCGCCAGGCCCACGAGGCCCTCCGCGCCCGCCGAACCACCGGCAAACTCATCCTCGACCCCTCCCGCTGACCCGAAGGACACGGAGTCGCGCTGGTGCGCTGGCTACTTGCTGCAACGCCTGGCGCCGGTGCTGGGGCCCGAGGGGTGACGTCCGCACGTCACCTGTTCGCGGGACCGGGGGCCGTCGCCCGTGGTCGGGCGGCGACCCCTCGGTTCCGGCAGGTCAGTCGCTCAGCTCGGCCAACGCGGCCTTGACCTTCGCGAGCTCGGCCTCCAGCTCCTCCATCCGCGTGCGGTGCTGGCTGCGGGCCGCCTCGATCACCTCGTCGATGCCGCCCGCGATGTCGTCGTGCAGCTCCTTGGCCGCCCGCGACACCGCCGCGGCCGAGATGGTCAGACCCTGCACGACCCGCTTGGTGCCGTGCACCAGGTCGGCCTGCCACTCGCCGTCCGCGGTGCCGGTGACGGTCAGCGTCAGCTCGACCGTCCGCGTCTTCTTGGCCGTCGACTTCGGCCGCTTCACGGGCTTGGCCTCCGGCTCCGCCGGCTGCTCCGAGGGCTGCTCTGCCTGCGTCACGGGTGCGACCTCCTGCTGCACGGGTGCGGCGGGCGCCTCGGCGTCCACCGTCTCTTCCTGCTCCACGAGCGTGTCCGCCTGCACGTTCTCGTTTCCTCTCTGCGCATCCGGCTCGACCCGGCGTGATCATAGAACACGTGTTCGATGGTGGGTCGATCGCCCCGCACAGCGTAGGGTGTCGGCCTTGTGAGCGGTTGGAGGCACTTCTCCGCTCGCCGGTTCTTGGACCGGTTGAGCGACGAAATCGGTTTCGCGGCGGTGCTGGCGCCCGGTGTCCTGGCGCCCGGGGTGCTGGCCGCGGTCGACCAGCACGGTGCGGCGGTGCGCGACATCCTCGCGTTCGGCGTGCCCGCGGCGGCGGTGGCGGGCGTGGTGCTGCTCGCCGGGTACGCCAAGGGCGTGCTGGACGAGGCTAAGGCGCACGGCTGGGAGCCGCCCGCGCTCGTGGACTGGGCGAACGCCGACTGGCTGACCCTGAGACTGGCCGCCGTCTGCCACCTCGCCCGCCACGACGAGCCCGCGCTGGAGCCCTAGCCCCGCACCGGCCGGCTGATCAGTCGCACGTCGGCCCCGGACCGGGTCACGTCCACCAGTTCCAGGCGCAGGATGCCGGACATGCTGCGGACACCGGCGTCACCCAGCCCGCTCTTGCCGGAGCCGAGCAGGGCGGGCGCGACGTAGTTCACCACGCGGTCGACGAACCCGTGCGCGATGAAGCCGCCCGCCAACGTCGGCCCGCCTTCCAGGAACAACCCCCGCACACCACGCGCGTGCAGACCCGCCAGCACCGCCGGCAGGTCCAGGCCCCTCTCGGCCCGCCGCGCCCTCAGCACGTCCGCCACCCCCGCGAGGTGCGAGGCGTCGGCGTCCTCGGCGACCACGACGAGCGTCGGCGCGGTGTCGTCGCACACCTTCGCGTCACGCGGCGTCCGGGCGTTGCTGTCGATCACCACGCGCAGCGGTTGGCGGTCGGGGACGGCGTCGCCGCGCACCGCGAGGCTCGGGTCGTCCGCCTGCTGCGTGCCGGAGCCGACGACGGTCGCGTCACAGCCCGCGCGGAGCAGGTGCACCTCGGCGCGGCTCTCGGCACTGGTGATCCACTGGCTGGTGCCGTCCTCGGCGGCGATCCGCCCGTCGAGCGTGGCCGCGAACTTGTAGACGACGAACGGGCGCCGCAGCGACCGGTTGACCGCGTCCCACTCGTCCCGACCGACCAACTCGTCAACGCTGAGCGCCACCCGCATCCCCTCGACCCCGGTTGACCGGCCCCCGAGGACACCCGCGCGACCAGCGCCCGGAAGTGTCCTCGGCGATCAAAATTGTCAGACCCCGCCGGCAGAATAAAAGCAGGGGTCCCCTTGGCGAGGACCCCTGCGAAGCGTTCGAACTGCCCGCGTCCTGGTGGCGGAGCGGCTCCCGACGGTTCAGGAACGGCTGCGGAGCGTTCGAACGGCGTGTCGTAGCGCGAGCCGTGCCCGGTCGGCGCTGTTCTCAGGCCGGGTAAGGCGTCAGTGCTGCTCGCCGGGCGGGTACTGGCCCGGGTGCGGCTGGACCGGTCGGGTCGGGTCGGCCTGCGGCACCGGTTGGCCCACCGGCGGCGTCGGCATGCTCGCCGCGTGCGCCGGGGTCTCGGTGATCCGGGTCGTCTGCTCGGAGGGCGAAACCGGCGCGCCCTGGGCCGTCCGCTGCACGTCCTCACGCCCGCGCTGGTAGGCCTCCGCCTGCGCCTTGGCCTGCGGCGCCTCGTTCTCCGCCTTCGTCAGCCAACCCTCCCACCGCTGCTGCATGGGCTTGACCAGGCCGCCGCCGACGCCGACGACCGCGATACCGCCGACCGTCGCCAGGATGGTGATCAGGATCGGGGTGGTGACCGTGGTGGCGACACCGATCTGGTTCAGCGCCGCGATCACGCCGAGCGCGATGATGAACCACGAGGCGATCTTGCCGAGCGTCGCGCCGTACGACAGCCCGCCGAGCGCACGCGTCAGGATGTCCTGCACGGCCCGCGCGATGGCGGCGGCGACCACGATGATGACGATCGCCACGATCGCCCGCGGCAGCCAGGCCACGATCTCGGTCAGCAGGTCGCTCACCGGGTTCGACCCGAACAACCCGAACGCGATCTGCAACGCGATCAGCAGCACCGCGTAGTACACGAGCTGCGCGACCAGTCCCGAGGCGTCGAACTTGGACTTCGCCAGCGCGTCACCGATCCCACCGCGCTGCACGGCGCGGTCGAAGTGCACCCGCTCCAGCACCTTGTTCACCGCCGTGCGCAGCAACCGGGCGACGATCCACCCGATGAGCAGCACGAGGAGGAACCCGACCAGCTTCGGCAGGAAGGTCACCACGGAGCGCAGGGCGTCACCGGTTGCGTCACCGATGCCTTGAGCCTGCACCGTCTGCGCGGCGAGCAGGGCTTTCATCGTCTTCGACCTCCTCGGACGACCGGTACGTCTCAGCGAACCGGTTACCCGAGGTGCCGACGCCGAACCCTTCGCCCCTCCACCGGGTGACACCCAGAGGTAAAAGCGCAGGTCAGGCCTCCGGCGTCGGTGGTAGCCGCACGGTGCGGTCCACCTCCACGTGCGAGACGCCGGGCACGGCGCCGAGCAGGTCGCCCCCACCAGGGGCGACCGACCCGGTGACCACGCCCAGCGTCTCCAGCACGTCCTCCACCACCATCCCGGCCGCGCGCAGCGCCGAGACCACGGTGGGCAGGTCGGTCAGGCCGTCGTCGGCGACCGAGACCACGACCCTGTCCACGGAACGCCTCCGTCACCTGATCAGGGAGCCTGGACCAGGCCCGCACCCACGTCCGTGGACGGCAAGCCCAGCCGGCGCCCGCTCTGCGACAGCCTGGCCCACAGCTCCCACCCGCGCGCGTTGTGCTTCTCCGCGATGAGCGCCGCGACTCCGGCGACGTGCGGCGTGGCCATGCTGGTGCCCTGGATGCGCTTGTGCATGCCCAGCCCGCCGTCCTCGACGTTCCAGCTGGAGTAGACGTCCACGCCGGGGCCCGAGAGGTCCACCTGGCCGATGGTGTCGACCGTCCCGCAGGAGAAGGGCGCGATCGCGCGCTGCACGTCGACCGCGCCGACGGAGAGGATCGACGGGCAGTTGGCGGGGTGGCCGACCGGCGCGACCTTGCCCGGCCGCTTGCTGTCGTTGCCCGCCGCCGCGACGATCAACGTGCCCTTGGCCAGGGCGCGCGTGGCGGCGTGCTCGAAGATCTGCGAGTGCGGCGTGCCGGGTCGCACGGTCGCGCCCAGTGACATCGAGACGACCGCGCAGCCGTTGGCGATGGCCCACTCGATGCCCGCCAGGATGCCGCTGTCGGTGCCGCTGCCCTTGTTCGACAGCACCTTGCCCGCGTAGATCTCGGCCTCGTGGGCGACGCCGTAGCCGGGGCCGCCGCTGGCCGCCTTGCGCGGTCCCGCGGCGGAGCCGATGCAGTGCGTGCCGTGGCCGTGCGCGTCGTCCACCGTCTCACCGTCGATGAACGACTGCGTGATCACGGTGCGGCCGGCGAAGTCGGGGTGCGCGACGGTGAAACCGGTGTCGAGCACGGCGATCCGCACGCCCTTGCCGGTGACCGAGCTGAGGTTCGCGCCCACGGCCTGCAAGCCCCAGGTGAACACGGACTCGTCCACGGCGGCCGCCTCGGCCTGCTCGGTGTCCGGCGTCGCCGAGTAGGCGTGCACGACGCGCTCGGCCTCGACCACGGCGATCGGGCCCGGCGCCTCGGCCGCCCTGGTCAGCCTCGTGACCTGGTCCGGCGACGCGCTGACCACGGCGATGCCCAGGTCCTGGAAGATGACGCCGTCGGCCGCGGCGAAGTCCGCTCTGGTGGCGGCGTCGGCGGTGCTCGCGGCGTTGATGCCGGCGACCCGGTTCATCTCCCGCGCGCCGGCGGCGACCGACTTGTCGTCGAGGAGCACCAGGTAGCGGCCAGTGGTCTCGGTGCCCGTTGGTTGTGACATGACGACCCCCTTCGGGGTTGGACGGCAGTCAGGTGTAACCCCGGATCACGCCCGCGCTCAATCGCCCGGAAGAGTTGGCGACTTGCGCGAACGTGGGCCTATGCCGTAGTGGAGCCGTCCCGGCGGGAAGAGATACAGGTCAGGCCGTTGCCGGAGCGGTACCACGCTTTCGGGTGAACTTCCTGGCCAACGGCTCCACCACGCGTGCCGCGACCGGCCCAAGCACCGCCATCAACAGCACGTACGCCGTCGCGAGCGCCGCCAGCTGCCCGTCCACCGCGCCGGACGCCACCGTGAGCGACGCGATCACGATCGAGAACTCGCCCCGCGCGACCAGCGCCGCCCCCGCGCGGGCCCGACCCATCCGCCCGATGCCCTGCCGCCGCGCGGCCCACCACCCGGTGGCGACCTTCGTCAGCGTCGTCACCACGGCCAGCGCCACCGCGAGCACCAGCACCGGCGGTATCGACGCCGGATCGGTGTTCAGGCCGAACACCACGAAGAACATCGCCGCGAACAGGTCCCGCAGCGGCTCCAGCATCCGGGTCGCGTTCTCCGCCGTCGACCCGGAGATCGCGATGCCCAGCAGGAACGCGCCCACCGCCGCCGACACCTGCAGCTGCGAGGCCACGCCCGCGACCAGCAGCGCCGCGCCGAGCACCTTGAGCAGGAACACCTCCGGGTCGGGGCTGTCCACCAGCGCCGACACGTACCGGCCGAACTTCAGCGCGATCACCAGCACCACCGTGATCGCGGCCAGCGAGATGCCCACCGCGGTCAACCCGCCGACGAAGCTCACGCCCGCCAGCACGGCGGTCAGGATCGGCAGGTAGACCGCCATCGCCAGGTCCTCGAACACCAGCACCGACAGCACCACCGGGGTCTCCCGGTTGCCCAGCCGGCCCAGGTCGCCGAGCACCTTGGCGATGATCCCGGACGACGAGATGTAGGTGACGCCGCCCATCGCCAACGCGCCGACCGGGCCCCAGCCCAGGATCAACGCCGCGATCACGCCCGGCGTCGCGTTCAGCACGATGTCGACCAGGCCGGCCGTCCACGACTTCTTGAGCCCCGTCATGAGCTCGGCGGCCGAGTACTCCAGGCCGAGCAGTAGCAGCAGGAGGATGACGCCGATCTCGCTGGACAGGTGGGTGAAGTCCTCGATGCCGTGCAACGGCACCAGGCCGCCCTGCCCGAAGGCCAGGCCGCCGATCAGGTAGAGCGGGATCGGGGAGATGCCGACCCGCCACGCCATCTTGCCGAGCAGGCCCAGCCCGAAGAAGACCGCACCCAGTTGGATCAGTGCGATTGCGGTGTTGTGCAAGGTGCTCAGCCACCGCCCAGCAACTCGGCCGCGGCGGCGAGGCCGTCGGCCGTGCCGACCACGACGACGAGGTCGCCGCCCGTGAAGACGAAGTCCGGGCGCGGCGACGCGTGCACCGAACCCGCCCGCACCACGGCCACGATGGACGCGCCGGTGCGGGTGCGCAGCTCGGTCTCGGCCAGCGGGCTGCCGTCGAACCGGGAGCCGGGCACGATCGGGAACTGCTTGGTGGAGATGCCCGCGACCTCGCGGTGCTGCTCCTGGAGGTGCGCGACCAGCTGCGGCGAGCCGAGCAGCCCGGCCAGGGTGCTCGCCTCCGCCGGGGTCAGCGCTATCGACGCCGCGCAGTCGTCCGGGTCGTCGAGGTGCGAGACGATCAGCTCGAACTTGCCGTCACGGTGCGTGATCACCCCGATCCGCCGGCCCGCGCGGATCATGAAGTCCTGACGGGTGCCGATCCCCGGAAGCGGCGTCACCTCGACGTTCACACCATGTGATCCTAGTCGAGTGACAGCACGCGTTCGGGCGATCAGCCGTGGGTGGGTGGTGCGCGACCGCGTGCCGGGGCCGGACGTGGACGAGTTCGCCGAGCCGGAGCGGATCGTCGCCGCGCTGGCCCGCGCCCGTCCCGGCACGCTGCTCGCGGTGCAGCACCCGCACCGCACGCCCGCCGCGCTGGCCGCCGGGTCGAGCCTGCTCGACGCCCTGCCGCACGCCGTCGCCGAGCTCGCCCACCTGCGCCGCACCGCCTACCGCGAGGTGCGGGACGTGGTCGCGCCCTACCGGGTGGACGGCCCGGACGGCACCGCGCACGGCCTGCTGTGCATGGTCGACCCGGCGGCGGTCGGGCACACCGAGGACGTGTACCCCGACGTGGTCGCCGAACGGGCGCGCGTGCTGTCCGGCCTCGGCTGCGTGACCAGCGCGGCGATGCTCGTGCCGGTGGCGCGCGAGGTCGAGCTCACCCGGCTCGTGGCGGACGTGGACGACGAGCCCGCCGTGTCGGTCGTCGACCCCGGCGGGCGGCGGCACTGGCTGTGGCTGGTGGGACCGGGCGAACGGCAGGACGCGTTGCTGGCCGCCGCCGGCGAGCACCCCCTGATGGTGGCCGACGGCAACCACCGGGTGGCCGCGTCGGCCGGGCTGTCCGGGCTGTTGGCGCTGGTCACGGCCGGTCCCGACCTGCGGATCGGGCCGATCCACCGTGCCGTCGCGGGCACCGGGCTGTCGCTGGCCGACATGGTGGTCGCGTGGCGCGCGCTCGGGCTGGTGGTGACCCCGGTCGACGCCGCGACCCGTC
Organism: Saccharothrix stipae; assembly: GCF_054781895.1. Classification (NCBI taxonomy): domain Bacteria; kingdom Bacillati; phylum Actinomycetota; class Actinomycetes; order Pseudonocardiales; family Pseudonocardiaceae; genus Saccharothrix; species Saccharothrix stipae. Next base: position 135,756 of record NZ_BAAGTN010000006.1, read on the forward strand.
CGTCGCCGGGGGTGGTGGTCGCGGTGGCCGGTTCGGCCGCGGTCCGCGTCGAGCTGCCGTCGACGGGCGTCGACCACGCGTTCGTCGAGGCCGTGCTGCTGGACAAGGCGCTCGGGCTGGACCCGGAGAGCCCGCACGTGCGGCCGGTGACCGGTGACGTGCCCGACGGCGCGCCGGCGGACGCGGTCCTGCTGATCGCCCCCGTGCCGCTGGCCGACGTGCTGGACGTGCACGCGGCAGGCGGCCGGATGCCGCGCAAGAGCACCTACTTCACCCCGAAGCCGCGCAGCGGGCTGCTGCTGGCCGACCTGGGCTGACCGCGCGGGCGGCGCGGACGGGGCACGACAGGCCACCTGATGTGGGTGTGACGGGCCGCACCAGGCACAATTGGAGGTTGACGACCGTCGTCGCTTGAGGAGGAACACCCCGTGGGACACGGTGAGCTGCGTGGCGTGGTGGCCCTGGACGGGCCTTCCGGCACCGGCAAGTCCTCCGCGGCGCGGCGGCTCGCGGCGACCCTCGGCGCACGCTACCTCGACACCGGGGCCATGTACCGGGCGGTGACGCTGGCCGTGCTGCGCGCCGGTGTCGACCTCGCCGACCAGGTCGAGGTCGCCCGGGTCGCCGCGGCGGCACCGCTCGTGCAGGGCACGGACCCGGACCGCTCGACCACCTCCCTCGACGGCCACGACGTCGGCGCGGAGATCCGCGGCCCCGAGGTGACGCTGGCCGTGTCACCGGTGTCGGCCGTGCCCGCGGTGCGCGAGCTGCTGGTCGCCGAACAGCGCCGGATCATCGCGCGGGCGGTGGACGAGGTGGGCGGCATCGTGGTCGAGGGCCGCGACATCGGCACCGCCGTCGCACCCGACGCGCCGCTCAAGGTCTACCTGACCGCCGACGCCGAGGCCCGCGCCCAGCGCCGCGCCAGGCAGGACAGCGCGTCCGGCCGCGAGTCCACCCTGGACGCCACGCTCGCCGACGTGCAGCGCCGTGACGCCTACGACTCGTCACGAGCGGTGTCGCCGTTGCGCGCCGCCGAGGACGCCGTCGTGCTCGACACGACGACGCTCGACCTGCCCGGCACGCTGGCCGCGTTGCTGGAGCTGGTGGACTCCCGCGGGCTGCTGGCCCAGCCGAGCGGACGGGTGCGCGGGTGACCGACCAGCTCCCCGACGGTGCGACGCCCTGGCTGCACGACGTCGGCCGGTGGATCTCGCGCGGACCCTTCCAGCTGCCGTTCCGCGTCCGCACGCACGGCGTCCCGCGGATGCCGCTGGACGGCCCCGTGGTCATCGTGGCCAACCACAGCTCGATGGTGGACGGACCGATATTGTTCGGCCTCCTGCCCCGGCGCGTGGTGTTCTTGATCAAGCAGGAGATGTTCAGGGGTGTGGCGGGCACGCTGCTGCGCAGGATCGGCCAACTGGCCGTGCGCCGCGGCGAACCCGACCGGGCGCCGCTGCTCGCCGCGCAGAAGGTCCTGCGGGCCGGCGGCGTGGTCGGCGTGTTCCCCGAGGGCACCCGGGGCACGGGCGACGTGGCCGAGGCGCAGGCCGGCGCGGCGTGGCTCGCCCGCACGACCGGCGCGGTCGTCGTGCCCATCGCGTGCCGCGGCACCCTGCGCCCGGCCGGAACCCGACGGCGGTTCCGGCCCGTGGTGGACGTGCTCGTGGGTGAGCCGTTCGAGCTGCCGACCGACAAGGGTCGCCAGGCGCTCGTGAAGGCCACCGAGCAGGTCCGCGACCGCTTGGCCACGTTGGTGGCCGAGCTCGACAGCCAGCGAGGAGAAGCAACACCATGACGGACTTGGACGGCACCTGGGCGGACGAGTCCGACTGGACCGCGTTCGACGAGACGGTGGAGGGCGAGGAGGGCGGCCCGCCGCCGATGCCGGTGCTCGCCGTCGTCGGCCGACCGAACGTGGGCAAGTCGACGCTGGTCAACCGCATCATCGGCCGCCGCGAGGCGGTCGTGCAGGACGTGCCGGGCGTGACCCGCGACCGGGTCGCCTACGACGCGCTGTGGAACGGCCGCAAGTTCACCGTGGTCGACACCGGCGGCTGGGAGCCCGACGCCGTCGGCATGATGGCCGCCGTCGCCGCGCAGGCCGAACTGGCCATGGCCACCGCCGACGCGATCCTGTTCGTGGTCGACGCCTCGGTCGGCGCGACCACCAACGACGAGGCCGCCGTGAAGCTGCTGCGCCGGTCCAAGCGGCCCGTGCTGCTGGTCGCGAACAAGGTCGACGACGAGCGGCTGGTGGCCGAGGTGGCGTCGCTGTGGTCGCTGGGCCTCGGCGAGCCGATCCCGGTGTCCGGCCTGCACGGCCGCGGCTCCGGCGACATGCTCGACGCGATCCTCAAGGCCCTGCCGGAGACGCCGCGCGAGACGTTCGAGGCCGTCCGCGGCGGCCCGCGCCGGGTGGCCCTGGTCGGCCGGCCCAACGTCGGCAAGTCGTCCCTGCTCAACCGGCTGACCGGGGAGAACCGGTCGGTCGTGCACGACGTCGCGGGCACCACCGTCGACCCGGTCGACTCGCTGGTCGAGCTGGACGACGAGATGTGGCGGTTCGTCGACACCGCGGGCCTGCGCAAGCGGGTCAACTTCGCCTCCGGCGCCGAGTACTACGCGTCGCTGCGCACCAAGGCCGCGATCGAGTCCGCCGAGGTGGCGATCGTGCTGCTGGACGCGTCCGAGCCGATCAGCGAGCAGGACCTGCGGGTGCTGACCATGGTCGTGGAGTCCGGGCGTGCGTGCGTGCTGGCGTTCAACAAGTGGGACCTCGTGGACGAGGACCGGCGCCACGCGATGGTGCGTGAGCTGGAACGCGGACTGGTCCGGGTGCCGTGGGCCGAGAAGGTGAACATCTCGGCGTTGACGGGACGTGCGGTGCGCAAGCTCGCGCCCGCGCTGCGCACGGCCCTGGCCTCGTGGGACACCCGCATCTCGACCGGTCAGCTCAACTCGTGGCTGACCGACCTGATCGCCGCCACCCCGCCGCCGGTGCGCAGCGGCAAGCAGCCGAAGGTGCTGTTCGCCACCCAGGCCTCCACCCGGCCGCCGACGTTCGTGCTGTTCACGACCGGCTTCCTGGAGGCCGGCTACCGGCGGTTCATCGAGCGCAGGCTGCGCGAGGAGTTCGGCTTCCAGGGCAGCCCGGTGCGCATCTCGGTGCGCGTGCGGGAGAAGCGCACCAAGAAGTGATCGGTTGCCGGCGTGATCGGTTGCTCCGGCAGGCCGAATGCTGTTGCCTGGCATCGTGCCGGTGCGATTGGTCCTAGCTGACGACGAAGCGCTGCTCCGCCGAGGGCTGAAGGTGCTGCTCGAAGCCGACGGCCGGGTGCAGGTCGTGGCCGAGGCCGCGGACGGCGCCGGCCTGCTCGACGTCGTGCGCCGGTTCCGGCCGGACGTGGCCCTGGTCGACGTGCAGATGCCGGGCATGGGCGGGCTGGCCGCGCTGAAGGCGCTGCTGGCCTGGCCCGACCCGCCCGCGCTCGCCGTGCTGACCACGTTCGACCTGGACGACTACGTGGCCACGGCGTTGGAGCTCGGCGCCCAGGGCTTCCTGCTCAAGGACGCCGAGCCCGACGCCCTGGTGCGCGCCGTGCTCGACCTGGCCGCCGGGGGAGCGGTCCTGGACCCCCGGATCACCGCCCGGTTGCTGCCGAAGCTGCGCACCTCCCGGCTGCGGGGGAACGCGCAGCTCGACGGGCTGAGCGCCCGTGAACGGCAGGTGCTCGAACTGCTGGCGAGCGGGCAGCCGAACGGCGCCATCGCCGCGTCGCTCGGCCTGAGCGAGGCGACGGTGAAGAGCTACGTGTCCACCGTGCTCACCAAGCTCGGCGTCGAGAACCGCGTCCAAGCCGCCCTCGTCGCGCACCAGGTGGGCACGTGGTGATCCTCTTGGAGCTCCTGGTCGTCGTCGTGCCGGCGGCGATGGTGCTGCTCGCCGACTACGTGCCGTACACGTGGTCCATCCCGACGGCGCTGGCGGCCTGCCTGCTGCTGCCGGTGCGCCGTTGGCGGCCGTGGATAGCCGCCCTGGCCTGCCTGCCCGGCCTCATCGGCGGCCTGGGCTGGCCACCCACCGTGGTCGCGATGTACCGGGTGGGCCGCAAGTGCACCGTTCGAGCGATGATCACCTGGGTGACCCTGGCCACCGTGCTGCCGTCCACGCTGGTGGTCGTCAGCCAAGGCCTGGCCCCCGGCGCGGCCCTGCTCACGTTCGCGTTCAGCCTGTTCATGGCGGGCGCCCCCACCGCGCTCGGCGCCCTGATCACGACCAGGCGCGAGCTGACCGCGAGCCTCGCCGAAGCCTCCCGCGCCCGCACGGCCGAGCTGGAGGCCCGCGAGAGCGGCGCCCGTGCGTCGGAACGTGCGCGGATAGCCCGTGAGATCCACGACGCCGTCGGTCATCACGCGACGCTCATCGCGGTGGAGTCGGCCGCCCTCGCCGCCACCACGCAGGACGTCAAGACGCGTGAGACGGCCCTGCGCCTGCGAGCGTTGGCCAAGGAGGCCCTGGCCGAGATGCGAGCCGCACTGGGCCTGCTCAACACCGAACCGACGCCGGGCTTCGAGGGCATCCGTTCCCTGATCGACCGAGCGAAGTCCGCGGGCCTCACCGTTCGCTACGAGGACCAGAGCGGCCAACCCCCACCACCGGCCACGGGCCGCGCCGTCTACCGGGTGATCCAGGAAGCCCTGACCAACGTCACCAAACACGCCCCCGGCGCTGCCGTCCACGTGCGACTGTCAAAAAAGGACGGACGCCTCCGCCTGACGATCGTCAACGGCCCACCGACCACCTCGCCGCCGTCGTCGTCCCCGTCGCCGTCGCCGGACCAGGGCGGCCACGGCCTGCACGGCCTGACGGAGCGCGTGACCCAAGCCGGCGGCACCCTGACCACCACCACGAGGTCCGACGGCGGTTTCGCCCTGGAAGTCGACCTACCCTCAAGTCCGTCGAAAGTTGACACAGATGACTCGACTTTCGGCGGTAGTGCACGAAACCCGGCAAACGCATAGTGAGCCCGGGGCGTCGACTCGGGGGAGCGGTGCGACCGAGGGGAGCAGGGGCCCGCCAAGCGCGGGCCTCTGCCATCTCCGCAGGTAGGCTATCCGGGCGGCCCTCCAAGGGGGCCGCGTCGGGGGCCCGTTGCGAGTGCGCTAAGCTATCCGCGCACCCCACAACGGGATGCGGCCGGGACGTGGCGCAGCTTGGTAGCGCACTTGACTGGGGGTCAAGGGGTCGCAGGTTCAAATCCTGTCGTCCCGACGGTCGTGACCAGCGGGTTCACCTTTGTGGTGAACCCGCTGGTTTTGTTTTCGGGCTTATGTGGTCGCGGGGTGGTCGCGTCCTGCCGGTCAGGCGGCGTCGGCCTCGTTCAGTGCGTCGGCGATGACGTCAACGGCGTCGTGGGCGACGTGGCGTAGCAGGTGGCCGTAGACCTCGGTGGTGGTGGAGAGGGTCGAGTGGCGCATCGCGCGGGAGATCACGGCGAGTGGGATGCGTGAGTTGAGCATGGTGGTGGCGGCGAAGTCTCGCAGGTCGTGGACTCGACTCCTGGGCAGTCCGGCCGCCGCGGTGAGGTGGTGGAAGTGGTGCAGCACGTATTCGGGTCGTAGTGGGTTGCCGTCGCGTCGGCTGAAGACGAGGTCGCGTCCGGGTTGGCGGAGTCGTTGGCGATGGAGGGCGGTGACGACGCGGTCGGAGAGGCCGATCCAGGTGCGGCTGTTCTTGGCCTTGGGGGTGGTGAGGACCGGGTGGTGTGGTTGATGTTGGACAGGGTGTGGCGGATGAAGGCGACGTGGTCGGCGAGGTGGATGTCGTGCCAGTGCAGGGCGAGTGTCTCGCCTTTGCGCACGCCGGTGCCGATGATGAGTTCGTACAGGTCGGCGAGTGGGTCGGCGTGGTCGTGGCAGTAGCGCAGGAACTTCGCGGCCTCGATCGGTGACCAGCAGGTGGGCTCGTATTCGGGTGGTCGGGGGACCAGGGCGTACCGGGCGGGGTTGTGGGGGAGCCGTCGTTGCCGGACGGCGTCGGTGAGGGCGCTGGACAGGGTGGCGACACAGCGCCGCAGGGTGACCGGTCCGCGTCCCGCGGCGAGTTGGTCGCCGATGAACAGCGCGACGTGGTGGTGGCTGAGTGCGTCCAGTCGGGTGGTGCCGAGCGTTGGGATCAGGTCCTTCGTCACGTAGTCGTGGTAACGGGCCACGGTGGTCGGCTTGAGCGTCAATGCTTTGGTGCGCAGCCACGTGGTCAGGTAGTCGGCGACGGTCTGTTTGTCGTCGGTGACGATGCCGGTGCGCTCGTACTCCAGCACCTTGCCCAAGGCCGCCTGCGCCTCGGTCCTGGAGGCGAACCCGCCCCGTCGCCTGGTCTGCCGCCGACCGTCCGGGGAGGGCAGGTCGACCGCGAACGTCCACCGCCCGTGCTTGCCGCCAGCCAGTTTGGGGCATCGGGCGCCGAGCTGCCTGCCGACCGTGTCACGGCAGGCGCAACGTCGGTAGACACGCCCAGGTTGAGGGTTGCTCATTATGAACTTCTCTCGTGTTCCACGTCCCGGTCGGACGTGGAACACGAGCGTGCGCCGCGTGCGCCGCGTGCGACCACACGGCGACCACAGGCGCCGTGGCGGCAGGTCCGGGCCGCAGCACTTGTCGCCATGTCACTTTGTGCGGCGGGAACATGATCTCAAGCAGGCTTCGGTACTGCTCTACCAGCGGACGGTGACTTGAGGCGCACGATTGGCTGCGGGCGGGTACCGGAAAGGTTCCCGCCCGCAGCAGTTTCTAGCGGGACCTCGTCAAGTGGATCCTGGCCGACACCTCGTACTGGGCCCGCAGGGCGGACGACGGCTTGGGCGGGGTCGGAGCCGTAGTAGGACGGCGCGTGCCACGGCCCCGCCGCGGCACGCCCCGCGGCGGCCAAGACGGCTTCCGTACACGCCCGAGAGTGCGCAGAAGTGCGGTCTTTGGATTGCAGGATGAACGCATCGGAACTCCTTCGTGTTCGTATTCGTATTCGATGAAGCCTCGAGTTGGTCCCGACCGTCGGAACCCGCTCGTGGGTGCAGGCAGTCTTGCAGGCTCTCTCGAGAGGCCTTTGACCGCCTGCGTGGGTCAAGCGTGGGTCGAGCGTGGGTTGACGATCTACTCACGACTGGACAAAGGTGAGATGATGCTTGCATCGAACAGAGCGACCGCCTCGATCCAACAGTCCGAGCGCACGGGGAATCCATGGACATACGCCTTTTGGGTAGACTTGCCGTCCACGTGGAAGACCAAGAAATCGACATCAGGTCGACCATCGCCCAAGGCTTACTCGTAGTTCTCCTCTTGGCGCCAAACCAGAAGGGTGACCACTTGTACGTCGCGGATCGGATTTGGCCTGGCGAGCGCGTGCCTCCGCAGAAAGTGCGGGATGCCAGTCGTGAGTTGCGGAAAGTACTGCCGCAACTCACTCCGGACGGGAGCAATCGACCGGGTTTCTGTGAGATTCGGGTGAAGCGAGACGAGGTCGACTACTTCCGATTCGTCGACGGTGTGGTCGAAGCAAAACGATTAATCGGTAGAGAACGCATGGACAGGCTGGGGCGAGCTCTTCAAGAGTGGGGCGACGATCCGCTCAACGATCTCGGGTTGAGGAAGTTCAACCTGAGTCGGGAGCGAGCGATCCTGGACGATCAGCACCGGAACGCCATGGCCGACTATCTGACTGCGGCAGTGGAATGTGGCGAATCGGCGCACTTCCGGTCGCACGCACGCCGGGCCTTGAAGAAGTGGCCACGCGATCCGACCCTGGTCACACTTATTGCGGAGGTACTTGCCAGTACCCACTCGGAAGCCGAGGCGCGGGCCTTCCTCGTGAAGCATATCGAGGAGAACGGGGACTCGAACGGCGATTTGGGGGAAATCCAAGCGAAATTCGCGCCTTTCGAGTCCGGAGTGGGGCCGGTCCTCGCCGTGCCTCGACAACTTCCAGGGCAGCGCGGTGCCCTGATAGGACGCGACATCGAGCGGAACACTTTGACCCGTCTGCTCTTCGGAGCCGAGTCCGGGGTTGCACGGGTCGTGGTGGTTAACGGCATGCCCGGCGTCGGCAAGACGTGCTTGACGTGCACGTGGGCAGCCGAGGTGGAGAAGGAGTTCCCTGGTGGGACGTTGTACGCCGATCTCAACGGCTATGGTCCGTTGAATCCCGAAGAGCCTGCGCAGATCCTCGCGAGGATGTTGCTCGACCTCGGTGTCGACGCCCCGACATCGACGCTTGACGGATTGATCACGGCTTTCCGTTCGGCCACCACCGACAGGTCGCTCCTGGTCGTCCTGGACAACGCGCGCGACTCGGCCCAAGTGCGGCCGTTGCTGCCGGGAACAGGCTCAGCCGCGATCGTCACCAGTCGTGTCCGGTTGGGAAGCCTGACCGTCCGGGAGGGCGCTCACCAGTTCACCCTCGAGCCACTCTGCGAGGCGGATGCGCTGTCCCTGTTGACCAAGTCGTTGTCTAAATCCCTGGGGGAGGTGCCGGTGCGCCAGGCAGGGTGCCTTGTCGAGGACATCGTCAGTCTCGTCGGCAGACTGCCGTTGGCGTTGGCGGTCGTCGCAGCACGGGTGATTGGACGTCCGACGGCTGCCGTCCGAAAGATCCGCGACGAACTCCGGGAGACCAAGACTCGGCTGGACGCGTTGGTGCACGGGCGGGACGCGGACCTCGACGTCCGACTGGCGCTGTCGTACTCGTACAGCGGTCTGTCCGACGCGACAGCGGACTTGCTGCCCCTGCTCGCCCTGCATCCCGGTCCGACGATCAGCCTGCCGGCCCTGACGGCTCTGGCCGGGCGAAACTGCGAGACCGAGGTCGATGAATTGGTCACGGCACATCTGCTCGCCGAACCGGTGTTCGAGCGGTTCGCCATGCACGACCTTATCCGGGATTACGCCCGCGAACTCGTCGAGAGTCGGCCCGCTGAGGAAACCGCTCAGATCACTCGTCGAGTGTACGAGTTCCTCCTTCAAAACACGTGGACGTGTGACAGGACTTTGGTGCCTGGGCGCGACCTGCCCGTTTTGGCCACTTCCGAGATGCAGGTCGTGTCCCCGCGGACTCCAGAGGAGGCGATGGCCTGGCTGGACGTCGAGTACCCGACGATCACCGCAGCGCTCCGCCAAGCGGAGGAGCAGAGGGCCTACCAGTACACCTGGCTGCTGGCGATGGCACTGGTGACCTACCAATGGCGTCGGAGCCGGTTCGCCGACGCCGCCCGCTACCTATCTTCAGCAGCTGACGCCTCGGAGCGGGTCGCCAGCCTGTCCGACCAGGCCATGGTCTATCGGATGCTCGCGGGCTCGCGGTGGAACATGGAGCAGTACACCTTGGCCGGGGGAGCGCAACGACGGTCGTTGCTCCTAAGCAGGCAGGCGGCGGACCATCGCGGCGTCGCGTACGGTCACATCGGAATGGCCGCTCTGCATCTCGGAGAACACGAGCACGACGACGCGGACGCCGAGTACGAGAAGGCCCTTGAACTTTTCCGAGAACTGGGCGACTCCCTTGGCGAGGCGGACGCGGTGAAAGGGATCGGCCAATCGGCATTGGCGCGAGGCAACCTCGATATGGCGTTCCAACACTGCTCGGCGGCCCTTCGCCTTTACGAGCAGAGCGACGACGTGAACGGACAAGCCGGGGCGTTGGCCGCCCTCGGGGATGTCCACGCCGCACGGGCTGAGTTCTCCCGGGCGGCGGCCATCTACGACGCTGCAGTCTCGCTGTACCGCGACATGACCCGCCACAGCCATGAGGCGCGCACCCTCGTGTCGCTCGCCAGCGCATTGCGGCTGGATGGACGGACGACGGAAGGCCGTTTCGCTATGGCAAGAGCCCACGACCTATATGCGGAACTCGACGACGATGCCGGACTGGCGGTGGTCAAGGCCATGATGAACGACAGTTAAGAATCCGCATCCCTGCGGAAGGTCGACAGCCAGTACCAGCGCACCGGGTCGGGCTTCCGGCCCGGTCGGGGTGCCGCGCTCGAGTCGGGGAGCACGGGACGCAACGTTTCCACTACCTCCTGGGTGCTTCGCGGTCGATCGGTGGGATCCGACGCAATCATCCGCAGTCCTACCTCCCTGACTGTCGAATCCAGTGCTTCGAGAGCCGGGAGGAGATCGTCGGAAAATGGCGAAACCGTCGCAGGTTTTCCTCCCGTCTTGTTGATGTAAGGAAGTCGCATGATCGACATGCCGAAAAGTAGGCAACCCAGCGAAAAGATGTCCGAGACTGCTGTGGAAGGAGCTCCGTCGATGATTTCAGGCGCGGTGTACCCAGGAGTTCCCGCCGGGTACCTCTCGGAGCCGATCCGCACGGCACTGCCCAAGTCGATGAGCCACACACGACCGTTGTCGTCGATCAGCGAGTTGTCGAGCTTGAGGTCTCGGTGGGTCCAGCCTCGAACGTGCAGTTCGCCGACGACAGCGCACAGTTGTGTGATGACTGCCGCCGTTCGCACGGATGAGACCGGACCTTCGCCCTCGACGAACGCCGTGAGGTCACGGCCGCCGACCTCCTGCATGACGTAATACCTGCGACCATGGTGGTCACCCTGATTTAGGGCGTGGACAAGACCTTCCACCTCTCGCAGGCGCCAACTCGTCGACGCCTCCTTCTTGATCATGCGTGAACCGTCCGCGTAATAACGGGTCGATTCGAGGAACCTAGGCGGCTGGATCTTCAGGGTCAGGTCTCGAGAACTGTCCCTGTCGTAGACGGCGTATACCTCTCCTGAGGCACCGGAGCCAAGCACGTCACGTACTTCGTAGCGGTCGTCGATGACCTCGCCAGGGTAGAACCTGCCTCCAAGTTCCCAATCCACGAACAAGACCTCCCAACATCGTCTGATGTCTTGCGAAAGAAGCCGATTATGACACGATGGGAACCCCCGTCCGGGGTGTCCGGCGACTCCGGTCTGATAAAAGTATCAGTTGGCATGCTGAGTCCGGCGAAGTTCCGATGCCCGGCACGGGACGCCTTGACCGCCCGTCCCCGGTATCGGCCGACCAGCGTGGTCCCGCGCAAGCCCGAAGTGCTTGAGTCGTTCACCAACGGCCCGTTCATGAAGGTCATGGACCTCGTAGAGCACCGGGGTCTCGCCGCAGACCGTGCCTTGCAGAGGATCGTCCACGAGCCTGGGGACGGCGGCGTTCACGACTCGATTCGGCAGTGGACAACGCACGCTGTGAGTGGATACATGAAAGCTTTTTCCACTGAAGTCGATGAGAGTTTGGCACCGTATCGCGGACAGTGGACGTACGAAAGTATGCTGCCGCATCCTGATCAGCGCGGAGCCAAGCAGTACCGCATCACGGTCTGGGGGCGCTGTTACAGCACCCGCGACGGCAGGGTACGCGAGGTGAGGCTGTTGGTGAACCGGCTGAGCAGTCGACAGAGGACCGACGCCGAGATTGCAGTCGCCGCACTGGTGCTGGCCTCCGGCGACCCGGCGAACCCTCCAGATTGGATCCGGATCCGGCAGTTCGGGATCTTGGAAGGAGAGGCTGTCACGTTGTTCGACGGTTCACGGCAAGCGGCGCTCGACCTCTACGACGTGGCGGGAAAACGAGCACTGGCCCAGATCGTCGACGCGGGGGACCCGGTGGACTACCGACCGGGAACGGTCTGTGCCGACTGCCCGTTCTCCGCCGTCTGCCCCGCGCTCCAACGCGTGCCGGGTTTGCTGGGGGTGCAGGACCGTCGACGTCCACGACGTAGCTGGTCGGCTACGTCGGCACGTAACCACGCCAAGTGCCCGGCGCTGGACTATGCGCGGAGGCAGCGCCTGCCTGTCGACCAGACCGTCGAGCGTGGACGGGCGGCCGAGCGAGGGCGTGCGATCCATCGTTACCTGGAGCGTCGGCACCAAGCTCCAGGACCGCCGTGCGGAGCTCGAGTTTCCTCAGAGTGGGTGCCCGAAGGGTTCCGCCTCCTTCCAGAGGATCAAGAGCTCGGTGTCACGCTCCTCCAGCACCACGCCGCGGTCTGTCCATTGCGGCTCACCCGGCTGCCTGACGACCTCCGGGTGGAGCCGGAGCTGGTCTATGAGGACTCGGACGCCGACACCGTCGTGTTAGCCAAGCCCGACCTGATCTACCACGACGGTGAGAGTTGGGTCTGGCGAGAGGTGAAGACGTCGATCGTCGCGACACGCGGCACCCGACCGTGGTTCCAGCAGTACCCGCAACTAGCACTCGCCACCGTGCTCGCGTCGCGAGGGAATCTGGGACCAGGGCTCGGACGCGTCGAACTGGAGATATTGAGGCCAGCCGGGGTCGACCTGGTCACGTTCGACCCGCACACGACCGAGGTACGGCGCATGGCCGAAGAGGTCCTCCGTCAATCCTTCCAGCGTTGGCACACCGACGACCGGTTCCAACCGGAGCCCGGACCGCAGTGCGCTGACTGCGAGATGGCCCGATGGTGCTCGGCCAAGCAAATCGGGAGGCCGGCATGACGACCTCTTGGGTCGAGAAGAGCGGGTTGCTCGATACGGTCGCTGGCGGCGTACTCGCTCTGTCCTTCCGCGACAATCCGTCATCCAGCGTTCCGCCGTACCCGGATGAGACCCAGCAAGCTCTGGATCACGTCGTTCTCAGGTGCTTGCACAAGCAGATCACGCCTCCGACGGGTGTACCTCAACTGATCCGGTGGTGTACGGATCTGACCAGGCGCGAGTGGTCGGCGCTCGGGATGGGGGGACCGCCGCTGGCCATTCCGCGGCTGGTGGACCCAATCCACCGTACGCGGACGCGGACATGTGCGGAGTTGGCCGGCCTGAGCCAGGTTGCCGACGAACTGATGGCGACGATCTCGGCCGACGCTGCCCCGAGCGAGGTTGTCGAACGACGATGGTTCGTAGGTTCGCAGATCCTGGTCGACCCGAGGGGGCACCGGGAGCTCCTGATGAGCAACCCTCGAACAGCGGTGATCTTCAAGTCCGTGAAGGACTTGTACGGTCCTGTCCCTGAAGAATGGGTCGTCCGCGACATGATCGCGCTGTGCCCGCAATGCGGTTTGCCGGCTCTGCCGGGCTCTTCGGATGACCGGTTCACGATGTGGTGCGAGAGTGAGATCTGTCCGCCGAACCTCCGGATCGAACGCAGGTACCCGGCGATGTCGACACTCGTGCTGCACCCGGCTCTGCGCCTGTTCGTCTCGCTGAGTGCCAAGACAGAAGAGCGGATCTACGGGGACTTCGTACTGGCGAAACTCGGGTTGCGTCGCCTGATCCGCGCCGGTCGTTGTCAGGGCGTGGTCTCTTATCGGGGCGCGGAGCTGGTCCTCCAGGTTTATGACCGCGCGGAGCCCGCGCTGCTCGCCTACGACGCCGTAGCCGATCAGGTCGATCTCGCTGTGGTGTCGTCCGGACTCCTGACCGTGCGACCGGACTTCCACCGGGCTCTCATGGATGCCTTGCCGAACGGTGCTCGGGTGAACCTCGTCACTGACGACAGCCTGGTGGCGTACTTGACCGACGACCAGAAGGGTCGATGATGCGCAATCCGGAGTCGGTGCTGATGCCCTTGACGATGAAACTCAGAAACGAAGGGAAGCTACGGCCAGAACAAGCCGCCTTGCTGTGCGAGATTGAACTCGGCCTTTACTTGCACAGCCAGGTGAACGCGACTGAGGGCGCGGGCAGTGCGTGGGCCTTGTTCAGCGGGTTCCCGTACGCGCGCGGTCGCGGGCTGGTGGGCGACGCGACAACCGCGGAAGCCCTGCGATCCGCCAGGTATTCCTTGTGGACGCTGCGCAGGCGGGCAGCCTGGCACGACGCCCTGGAGAGGTACCAGAAGCTCGACCGCTCCGTCCGGGCGTACGACGTGACGGACCTGTCGACTCCTCCGGCCCGCATCCCGACGGAAGGGATTGCCGACGACCGCTGGGACTGCTACGACAGTCTCCTGCGTTCGGCGCCGCCTTTCCAAGGCAGATCCGCGACGTTCGCCGCAGATGGTCCGCACCGGTTCCAGGTCGGCAGGGGGACGACTCGAGTCAACCTGTCTGACACCTCGACGCTCGGTCGCCCCATTGGTCATGACGTCAACCTCGCTCCAGCCAAAGGTGGGGAGCCGATCAGTATTGAGTGGGCTGACCTGGTACGCACAGCTGCGGAGATGGATCAACTCGAGTTCCGCAGCTGGGAGCAACGGATGCGATCCGTCAAGCTCCGCATTCGTGGGAAGCGCAGCTTCCGCAAGTCGAGTGGGTTCGACATCTCGCGCATCCAGCACCTGCTGGGCATCGTCGGCGCTGGAAAGAGCACCCTGCGAGACGTGCTGACCGTGCACCTCGCCAATCGAGGTCATCGTGTCACAGTGGTGGTCGGCGACGTCGCTGAGACGTTGGAGTTGGTCAGGCTCTACAACAAGTACACCCTCAACAAGGCAGCCCCAGTCCTGGGCGCATCCGGCAAACAGCGGCACGCCCAACGGATGCACCGGCGAATCTCAGGGCGCGGCAAGCCCAACCTGCTCGCTCATGACGACCCTGGATTCACTTATCTGAGCACGTCGTGCGTCATCAATGCCCTCACCGGCGACTCGGATGACGTGCTCGCCTTCAACCAGGCGCCGTGCACCCGCCTTCAACGGCGGTCGAACCGCACTGGGACACAGACCAAACGGCAGTGGTCACCTGCACAGTTGATCTGCCCGTACTGGGGTGGGTGTCCACGACACCGCGGCGCACACGACCTGGTCTCTGCCGACATCTGGGTGGCGACACCCGCTAGCCTGGTGGACTCAGCCGTCCCCTGGCCGCAGAACGCCGAGCGGGTCCGCTACCTCGAACTGGCGTGTAGGCGCAGCGACCTAATCATCATCGATGAGGCGGACCGCGTACAGATGCACCTCGACCGGATGTTCGCCCCGGCGGTTCCCCTCATCGGTGGATTGGGTAGCAGGTCACTGCTGGACGAGCTGAACACCCATAAGATTCGCGAGCTGTCGGAGGGCACCAGGATCCAGTTGTCCGATCGCGACGTTGAGGACTGGACGGCTGCGGTCAATACGGTCACCGCCGCCACCGACCGTCTGTACGCGATGCTGGTGGCCCGTCGTGAACTCCGCGACTGGGTCCACATCGGTTACTTCAGCGCCTGGACGCTCCAGCTCCGGCTCATCGAGGAGCGGTACCCGGAGGGAGATCCGACTGTACGAGCGCCTCGTAAGCAGCTCACCGATCTACTGGACGAGTTCCGCGACAACCCGTTCGGGGATCGCGCCAAACCCGGAGTGCAAGACCTGACGGTGATCGTCAACGAACTGCTGACCACGAACTACCAGGCGTCAACGCGTCGCAAGCTGGGCGTACTCATGGTACGTCTGTTCGACCTCGAACCGGTGCTGCGGGACAAGCAGAAGATCTACGACGCCGAACAACAGCGGTCCTTGTCCACGGCGAAGGGGAAGAGAGGGCGAAAATCCGCGCCTCATCCCGATGCGTGGTTGGACGAGAAGTGCCGCCAGTTCGAGTTCACCCTCCTCCTCTCCGCGTTGGAACCCAAACTGGCACTGATGAACGCGATGTGGCCCCGAGTGGAATCCGTGCTCAAGCTCGGGTTCAACGAGATGTACCAGCGACCACCGGACTACGGCCCGATAGTGCCCGAGGCGCCTATGGGCAACCTGCTGGGCTTCCAATTCATACTCGATGGTCCACCCCGGCAGGGCGTGCAAAGCGGCGAGTTGCGGTACTTTAGGTGCAGCGGTGTTGGTCGGGAGTTGCTGCGTGCCATGCCTGGAATTCCCGAGGCCGACGGCCATCCCAACACGAACGTGCTACTGATGTCCGGAAGTAGCTGGGCAGGTAGTTCCAGCCGCTACCACGTTCCTGTTCCGGTCGGCGTCATCCTCCTTCCGGACCCCGTCCACTTCAGAACGATTGTCACCGAGACCCGGATGCGGTTCGAGTTCCTCACGACCTCGAACGACCGTGCCCCATTGCAGCTGTCGGGGGCTGATCTGGACGAACGGCCGGAAATCCTGCGCAGGATGGCGGTGCGGTTGGGAGAGCGGGATCACGACGGCAGCATCCTGGACCGTGAGCTGCGCACCCTCCCGGACAGCAGGCGACACATCCTGTTGTTGGTGGGTAGCTACGAGGAAGCCGCACTGGTGGCTGACACCCTGCACACCTTGCGAGATCGGTGGAAAGGTCAGGTCGTGCGGTTGGTATCGGATGACGACGAGGTGCAGGTCGGTACAACCATGCCGGACTCGGATCGACAAGCGCCGATCTTGCGACGCGGCGATGTCGACAGCTTCGACGACATCGGCGCCGCCATCCTGGTCGCGCCGCTGCTCGCGGTCGAGCGTGGCCACAACATCCTGAACGACGAGAAGGTCGCCGCCATCGGAACGGTGTACTTCCTCGCCAGGCCGAATCCTAGGCCTGACGACCTGGGTCTCGCGGTGCACACGCTCAACGACTGGATCGTGCGGTACATCGACAGTGGCGAGTTCGACACGCAGATGCGAAACGCCACCGGAATCGACGAAGGCGCCGCCGCGATCCGTCAAGAGGCGCGGAAGCGGTGGTACCGGGCACTCGCCAGATCGTTGGGGTGGTCCGCGCTCGGTGCCGACCGCGACACCGTGACCTGGGACCTCCTGGTCTTGATGTGGCAGGTGATCGGCAGGTTGGTGCGCGGCGGTGTGCACGCTCGCGTCGTATTCGTCGATGCGGCGTTTGCGCCGAAGCGCGCGGAGGGCAAGCCTGCCGAGGAGACGTACGAGACCAGCCTGTTGCACAACATCCGAGCCGTTCTGGCTCCTTACTTCACCAAGCGGACAGGTTTGTTCGTTCACGATCGTTACATCGTCAACGCGCTCTACCGACCGCTCTGGGTCGCGCTGGGCCGTTGCCTGAAAGACAGGGCAGTAAAATGTACTCCTTGATTAGACCATGCGCCTACGAACCAGACCCCGATGCCGGTCCATGGGTCGAAGACCTCCATGTGATGACCTTCGCCGAGCAATGGCGAACAGAACTCACAGACCTCTACGCACTCGGGTGGCGCAGCCGTGAACCCTTCGTAGGCTTACCGGTGCGGAAATTGAACAGCCTGTTGCGGGCGGTGGCACCGGGCGTGCTGGCGACCGGTCGAGGAGCCACCGCAGACAACTCCGTCCCCTGGATCTACGCTCGGGACCGAGTGCCCGCCGACGTTGTCCTACCTGCGTTCCTGACCTGGATAGCCGCATTGCGGCCCGAAAGCGGCCACCAAGAGGCTGTTCTTCGCATGCTCGACTCCGTTCGGCACACCGTGGCCGAGTGGACCACCTGCCCTGTGGAGCTGTCCGGCACGGACGTGTCAACCGGTGGGACTGGGGAGCCTCATCGGAGGCTCTACGCCCTTCTGCCCGAACTGCTGGGCCTACGCCTGGCGAAGCGTCCTTTCCGCGCGGAAGGCGCCGCCACCGACACCTGGTTCCGCGTGGTCAGTCGAGATCAAGGGGTCGAACTGGTGGCATGGCCACCACAGGTCTACCGAGAGGGCGGCGTGGATCACTACTACTCAGCCCTGGTGACGATCACCCTGCACAGCGTTCCCTTCACCCCTCGGTTCCGGGTTCACGTCTCAACCGGCATCCGACGCTGGGTGACCAAGACACCCGTTTGGCTACCGAGCAACCGCGGTGCCACCGTTCTGTTCGACACGCCACTGCCTTGGGAGGACCAGGCCGGTACCCGTCCCGTCCGCCTGGTCGGCAACACCATGGAGTTCCAACCCCGGCTGGGGCGGACCGCATGGCGGAGCCACAGCTCCGTGGAGATCCTGGCGGACCTGGACATCGTCCGGCGGTACCCGAAGCCCGAAGACTTGATCACGGCGCCGCAGGACTGGTTGAACGGGCAGGGCGGCATCGCCGCTGGAGTCGTGCACAGCACGGCGATGGGCACCCACAAGATTGGAGCGGGGCTGATGCCGGGGGAGCGTGCCCTCCTCGACGCCTGGGTGGCTGATGGTCTGCGCCCCTTCTTCCGCAGAGTGCCCGCCATGACCCGTTGTTTCCGCACCAACAAGCCGGTCCTGTTGCCCAAAGTGCCTAGGAAAGACGTCGTACGCCGGGCCGCGGTGGAACTGCGGGCGGTTGCGTCCCGCCGAGCGGCTCTGCGGGCGGCGCTTGGGGGGAGGTCACTCCACGTTGACATCATCACCATCTACCCGGAGACCGGGCAACTGCTGGTGCAGCAATTGGGGCTGCTGCTGGGAGTCGCCCCCTCTGGGATCAGCGACACACCGTCGCAACAATGGTCGGTGGACGGCTTGGAGGTCCACGTCCACCTGTCTGATCTCGGATCGCTGGGCAATGCGCTGACAATCTTTCCCGAGCCCGGCGGGAAGCGTGACACCGCTGTAGAGGCGGTTCGTGCTCGCCGGGCAGCGGTGGCGTCCCGGTTCCCCTCGCGGAATGGCCAAACGGGACTGGCCCTGGTCGAGATCCCCGGTGCGACGAGGTTCACCGCGACGGGGTCCGATCCCAAGTTCGCTCTGCGTCTCGGTTTCGCTGACACCGGCCGGGTCTCCCAATTCATCCAAGTCCCCGATGGCAGCACTGCCGACCCGGCTACTCGGGCGGCGGCCGCCTGGTTGGACGGGTTCCGCCAACTTGGAGCATGTGGGCTGCCTGCCCATCGCGCTGGTACCGAAATCCCGGTCGACCTTCAATACGTGGCGCTCTGGGTGGTTCGCAAGCAGGCCATCGGGACAGGTAGAGGTGGCCGCCACCTCATAGCAGTGCGGATCCGCCCAGGGGACGACGCGCACCCGATTCAGGGGTGGGACGACAGCCGTAAGGAGTGGGTCCCTTATGCCACCCTGTTGGTCGCACTGGCCTCGGGGGACAGCCAGGATGCGGGGCGCGGCGAGGGGCGACGGGGCACGACCGTCGCGGAGGAGCGGGCCGACATCGAGCGCCGTGTCCGGTCCATTCTGTTCCAGGTGAGGGACCGGCCGACCCTTCTCCTGATGAACGCGGGCAACATGCGGGATTCCTGGCGCTGGCTGGGCAATCGCAACCTGGTCAAGGACAAACTCGGTTTCACCGACGAACCGGACCAACGGCTTGCCGCGTTCGGCGCGCAGCTCCGGATCGTCCTCCTGCGCGACCGCAACAGCAGGGAAGAGGTGCCGCAGTGGTACGCACCAGGGGGAGACAACGACACGCCTGGTTTCGGGGTGGGGCTCTGGGCTCCCCACGGCAGTGACCGTGACAATCGCGTGTTCGCCAGCACCGCCGACCTGCCCAAGAACTTTCCCAAGATCCGACGCGGTCTCCGCAAGATCAGCAAGGAAGAGGGACGGACGTCAGCTCCCACCGTGACGGCCTGGAACCCCCAGTACCTCGAACTGGTCGTACTGGGCTGCCGGTCCGCGGAGGCCCTGGCTGAAGCTGGATCGTTGCACCAGCTCGCCGACTACCCGGCCAGCTGGGCCGCGCTGGCCCACCAGCTCCGGTTCCACGACGACTACGTCCCCCTGTCCCGACCGCTGCCGATGCACATCGCGAAACTTGCCGAGGAGTACCTCAACCCGTCGCCTTCGGAGGAGGTTTCCTCGGAATGATCAACCGAAGGTGGGCTGGTCAAGTGAGGAGCGCCTTGTGATGTGCGCTAATCCGTTTGATCGGAACCTTGGCGAGGTGTGCAGGGTGCCGAAGGCGGATCTTGTCCGCAAAATTGCGGTCTGTATTCATAACGGTGTGGTTTCGGTGGTATCGCTGTGTGCGTCCGTGACGATGAGCACGATGGTCTGTTCGGCGGCAAGGGAGGGGGGACGGCTGTGGTGAACAACAGGGCTGAGCCGAGTCAGCGAGGTGCGGCTGTTGATCGAGCGGTACGGCTTTTCGAGTTCCTCGCGCGGAGCCAACAGCTCAAGTCGAACCCGCCCCGCACCACCGACAGCTACGACTCGGTGCTGTGGTTCGGGCAGTTGCCCGACCACCCCGCCATCCAGTCCGCGCACCGCGAGGACGCGCCTGAACCCGGTGCCGCCCTGCTCACGGTCGAGCGGGTCTCGCACAAGGAGCCGCCCGAGCCGGAGGCGGAACTGCGAGCCTGGCTGGACGGGGAGTGGGACGACCCGAGCGCCCCGCCGCGCCTGCGCGAGTCGATTGGCGAGGGCGAGCAGCGCACCCCGCTGGACGACGTGCCCGAGGTCCGCGACGCCCACGTCGAGTGGGAGGCCCGCTGGTCGGAGTGGGCGGAGCGCGAGCGGAGCGATCGACCGGCACGGAATGTCTACAACGACCTGTTCTCCGCCTACGTCACCGCGGCCGGGCACGCCGAGGAGCTCGAACTCGTCGTCGGGACCGGCTGCCTGTCGTGGTCGCCGTCCGGCCACTACGTCGTCCGGCGGCACCTCGCCAGCGTGCCTGCAGTGATCCACTTCGACGACGCCACCGGGCGGCTGGTCCTTCAGCAGGCCGAGGTCGCGGACGGTCTGAACATCGAGTTGGACATGCTCGACCCCGGTCGCGTGGCCAACCCCTCGCACGTCGTGCAGATCAGGAACGAGGCCCGCGAGGTCACCGCCGCCGTCCTGCACCGCGACGCCGTGGGCGGAGTACTGCGCCGTCTGGTGCACGCCCTCGACGGCGATGCCGCCTACCTCGACGAGGACGACCCGCAGAAGCCCGGTACGAACGCCGTGGCGGCGTTCGCCCCGGCCGTCATCCTGCGCAGGCGTTCGCGGCAGGGAATCGTCGACATCCTCGACTCGGTCGCCGTGCAGCTTGGCCAGTCCGGTGTCGTCCCGGACGGGCTGCTCCCGCTCGTCGACCCGGACCACCGGCCCGCGGCGGAGCGCTCGCCCGAGCCCGGCGCTCTGGTCGAACTCGATGCGGACCCCTTCTTGCCGCTGCCGGTCAACGACCGCCAGCTGCGCGTCCTCACGCAGGTCGACGCGAAGGCCCAGACCCTCGTCCAAGGCCCGCCTGGGACGGGCAAGACCCACACGGTCGCCGCCCTGCTGTCGCACCTCCTCGCGCAGGGCAAGCGGGTGCTCGTCACCGCGCACACCGACCGCGTACTGAAGGAGGTGCGGGCGAAGCTGCCGGCGTCCATCGCACCGCTGGCCGTCTCGGTCGTCGGGTCCTCGCGTTCGGACCTGGCCGATCTCAAGGTCGCCGTGGAGCGGATCAGCCACGTGGCCAGTGAGTACGACGCCGAGGCCGCGCGTCGGGCCATCGAGGACCACGTCGCGGCGATCGAGGGACTCCGCCTGCGTCGGGCAGGACTGTACCGGCGCCTGCTCGACGCACGAGGCGAAGAGGTGGCCGAGCACGAGGTCAGCGACTACCGGGGCACGCTCGCAGCCCTCGCGCAACGTGTGGAAGCAGAGCGGGAGCGGTTCGGTTGGGTGACCGACCTGACCACCGTGACCGGTGTCGGCCCGTCCCCGGTCGCCGCGAGCGACATCGTCGAGTGGCACCGGAGTGTCGTAGACGACACCTTGATCGCCGACGAGCCCGAGTCGAAACTCAGGCTGCTGCTCCTCGCCGACGTTCCCACCCCCGAGGTGTTCTTCGCGCTCGTGACAGCGGAACGGCAGGCCATTTCGGCCGAGGAAGGGCACGGCAGTCTGACGCAGCACACCGCGTTCGACGCCGTCCGCCGCTTGGACCAGTCCACGCGGACAGTGCTGCGGCAGCGGCTCAACGGATTCGCACGGGAGGCCGAGGATCTGTCTCGGCGGCGCGAGCAGTGGATGAACGACGCACTGTCTGACGTGCTCGCTGGCCGAGCGAACCACTGGCGGTCGCGCGGGAACCAGATCGCCCAGCTCATCGGGCGCGTCGGTCCTCTCGTCGATCGCCTCGGTCCGCTCACCGAGGTGGGCGTCGGCCCCGCCGACATGGGCGCGCTCGTCGCGTTGGCCGGGGCGCTCCGCGCGCACGTCGGCGACGGCGGCAGGCTCAAGACCAACCCGGACGGCTCACCCAAGACGGGGGCGTTCGCGCCGAAGGCCGTGAAGCAGGCCCAACCCCTGTTCCAGGCGGTGAGGGTCAACGGCGTCCCACCCACCAGCGCCGACCGGCTCGACGTGTTCCTCATGTGGGCCGACGCCACCAGGACGTTGGACGCGCTGGACCGGGCGTGGCCCGACTCAGTGCACATCCCCGCCGAGGACACGCTGAGTGAACGGCTCCAGTGGCACGTGACCGAGCGGGAGCAGCTGCGCCGCGTGCTGGCATTGGGAGAGGCCCTCGAAGGGGAAGAGCGCGGCTTGGCGGGGCTTGGTCTACCGCGCCCGAACTGGACCGACCTCGACGCCGTCCAGACCTACGCCCGGCTCGTCGACGTTGCCGCCGCGTCCGACGCGCGCACCGCCGCGACCGTGCCGCTGCTGGAGGTCGTGCGGACCATTGCCGAGGTGGCGCAGTGGGCGGACGCCGCGCCGTGCGTGAAGCACCTGACGCAGGCTGCCGAGGAGCGCGACCACGAGTCGTACGCGGTCGCGCACCACAGGCTGGTGCGCCTGACCGAGGTCGTCAGGCTGGCGCGTCGTCGGGACGAGATCGCGGCGACGCTGACCCGGTTGCTGCCCGGCGTGCACGAGGCCGTGTCCGCGGACCCGCGCGACCCCGCCTGGGTGGAGAAGTTGGCCGACTGGGACGCCGCGTGGGCGTGGGCCGTGGCACGGGCATGGGTGCTCGAGCGCGGCGACGAGGACGTCAACGCCCTCCAGACGGAGGTGCTGCACGTCGAGGAGCAGGTGCGCGGCCGGGTCGAGCGGTTGGCGGCCGAACGGGCGTGGGGGCACGCCGTGTCGCCGGAGCGACTGTCCGGCAAGGCTCGTGCCGACCTGCTCCAGTACGCCCAGCTGGTCAAGCTGCTCGGCAAGGGCACCGGCGTCTACGCGAACCAGCGCCGGGCCGACATCAAGGCGGCCATGGACCGCTGCCGCCCGGCCGTGCCGGTGTGGATCATGCCCGTCTACCGGATCGCCGAGCAGTTCCGCGTCCAGCCGGACATGTTCGACGTCGTGATCGTCGACGAGGCGTCCCAGGCGGGACTGGAGGCGACGTTCCTCCAGTACCTCGCACCCAAGATCGTGGTCATCGGCGACGACAAGCAGGTCTCGCCCACGGCCGTGGGCACCGACCAGCAGCAGCTGCGCGACCTCGCCGAGCAGTACCTGTGGGACGACCCGTACCGCGCGTCGTGGCAGGACCCCAAGCGCAGCCTGTTCGACGAGGCGAAGATGCGCTTCGAGGGCATGACCACACTCGTCGAGCACCGGCGCTGCGTGCCGGAGATCATCGGCTTCTCGAACCGGATCGCCTACGAGCCCGACGGCATCCGGCTGGTGCCCGTGCGCCAGTACGGCGCGGACCGCCTGGAACCGATCAAGCCGGTGTTCCTGGACGACGGCTACGAGCGCGGCGTGACCGACAAGGTCAACCCGGTCGAGGCGGACGCCATCGTCGACCAGATCGAGAAGTGCATCGCCGACCCGCGCTACGACGGCCTAACGTTCGGCGTCGTGTCGCTGCTCGGCCGCGCCCAAGCCAAGAGGATCGAGAAGCGCCTGCTGGAGCGCATCCCGCCGGAGGAGTGGAAGGCGCGTGACCTGCGGTGCGGCGACTCAGCGGACTTCCAGGGCTCCGAGCGCAACGTGATGTTCCTGTCCATGGTCAAGGCCCCTGAGCCCGGCAAGCGGATCGGTTCGCTGACCCAGGACCTGTACGTCCAGCGCTTCAACGTCGCCGCGTCCCGCGCCAAGGACCAGATGTGGGTGTTCCACTCCCTGCGCCTGTCCGACCTCGGCAACCCCGAGGACATGCGGTTCCAGTTGCTGGACTACTGCTACGCGTTGTCCGGGCGCGTGGACGGCGTGGACGACGCCAAGCGCACGACTGTGCCCGAGGACCGGAAGGTGGAGCCGTTCGACTCGCTTTTCGAGCAGCGGGTGTTCAACCGGCTCATCGACCGCGGGTACAGCGTCGTGCCGCAGTTCCCGGCCGAGGGCTACCGGATCGACCTGGTGGTCGTGGGTGCGAAGGCCAGGCTGGCGGTCGAGTGCGACGGTGACGCGTGGCACGGGCCCGACGCGTACGAGCGCGACATGGCTCGGCAGCGCGACCTGGAGCGGTGCGGCTGGCGGTTCTTCCGCATTCGCGAGTCGGAGTTCTACGCGGACCGGCCGACGGTCATGTCCCGACTGTGGGACGCATTGCAGGAGCTGGGCATCCATCCCTCGGGGTGGATGTCGGACGGCGACGACCCGTCGGCCGTGGTGCCGCGTCCATCGGTGGCGGCCGTAGAGCACACGTCGGTGACGATCTTGCCTGAACCGGTGGTGCCCGAACCGGTCGTCACCGAGCCGGTGGTTCCGGAACAGGTCGTGCGCACACCGGTCGCGGTCGAGCCCGTGGTGGTGCCGGAGCCGGTGGTGACCGCAGACATCCCAGAGCCGTTCGTGCCGGTAGTAGTGGAGCACGAGGGCGAGTTGCCACCTGCAGTCGTCGAGGAACAGGCGCCACCTACCGTGGATTCCGTGCTTGCTGCGTACGAGACGTTTACGGGGACTGTGGTCCAGGTAGCCGAGGCATCACGACGAGACCTGCTCGACGGCCTTGTGCGTCTTGTCGAAGCCGAAGGGCCCGTGCTGGGCAGCCGGCTGCACACCGCTTATGTCCGAACCTCGGGCTCCATCAGGGTCACGAAACTGGTCGCGGGCGAGTTGAACAAGGCGATCGCCCAAGCGGTGCGTGAAGGGCGACTTCTTGAGGACAACCCGCTCGGCGAGAGCGGCGTCAGGCCACGTACGTACCGGTTGCCCGGCCAGCCGGAGGTGCGGATGCGCCATGTGGGATCGAGGTCTTTCGAGGAGGTGCCCCCGAGCGAGCTGGCGGCGTTGCTCGACCACGTCGCCGAGCGGGACGAGAGTAAGGGCGAGGAGGCGTTGCAGCGTGCCGTGTTGGAGCTGCTGGGCTTGAAGCGACTCACCGACAACGTCAAGAACCGCTTCGCCGCCGTTCAGGCCCTCCGATCCTGATGTCGTGATCGTCCGGCTCCCTGATTGCCATCGGACGGGGAGCCGGAAGCGGCGGTGCGGACGACCTGTCAGTTCACTCACCTCGGGTACTTGTGGGGTGCCGAAAGGCGGCGTAGTAGCTCTGAACTGCGGATTCAACGCCGTAGTTCCGTTTCTGCCGATCAAGTCGTATCGCTGGCGGGCTGTGGCGGCTACGGCTGTGCTGCTGTCTGCGGGGATATTGGTCACTTGATTTGCGCACAGGCGTTCGACGCCCGCAGCGGTCGACACGGGCCCGCAGTGGGAGGAAGATGGGAGGAAATTGGGAGAAGTCAAGGTGTGGCAACAGGATCGAGCTGCGCTCAAGTGCATCCAACTGCGCCGTGATGACCTGCTGATTCGACGTTTTCGCAGGTCACGTCATGATTCGGTCCACCCTGGGGGTCAAGGGGTCGCAGGTTCAAATCCTGTCGTCCCGACGGTCTGAAGAAGTCCGCTCGATCTGGATGTTTGCCCAGGTCAGCGGGCTTTTTCGTGCGCTGGTGTCGATCTTCATTTGGTCACGTAACTTTGCGATCTTGGTGAACGGTGTTTAGGAGCGAAATCAGGAGCGGGTCGCTCCCGATTTTTGACCAGCGCCAAATGGGGTCGCCTCGAACGGGTGAATCCCGCCAATCGACGCCAAACGCCACCCGTTGGGGTGAACCGCTTCCACTATGCGCCGAGCGTCCTGGACGCGCCCTGACCTGCCGATATGGTCGCATGGTGACCTGAACCGACGCGATCGGACGCTGTGGGGTGCCAGAAGTCGGCCACATTGTCTGACCTGCGGTTAGGCTGCTCTGGGTTCGTACTCGTTGATCAGGCCGCCGAGGACTGGTCGGAGGCGTATCGAGGTGCGGCCCGGCTCTGCGCTCGGCCGGTCCGATCGTGGTGGTGTGAGTTGCAGTGCCCGGTGGGGTCGGCGGTGGTTGTAGTGGGCCGCGTAGCGGCCCAGCACGACCCGCAGGTGGTTTTCGTTGATGATGAGCAGTCGGTCGGTGACTTCGCGTCTGACGGTGCCGACGAATCGTTCGGCGTGGGCGTTGGCTCGTGGGCACTGTGGTGGGATCTTCACGACTTGGACGCCTGCGCCGGAGAAGACCGCGTCGAACGAGGTGGTGAACTGGCCGGCCCGGTCTCGGATGAGGAATCGGAAGTCGTCTGCCTGGTCGCCGAGGTTCATCAGTAGGTTGCGGGCTTGTTGGGTGGTCCATGCCCCGTCGGGGTGGGTGGTGGTGCCGAGGATGTGGATGTAGCGGGTGGCGACCTCGATTACGAAGAAGATGTAGACCCGTTTGAGCGTCAGGGCGCAGTCGACGTGGAAGAAGTCGCAGGCCAGGATGCTCGAGGCCTGGGCGCGGAGGAACCGTCGCCAGGAGGTGTCGGTGTCACGCTGGGGCGCGGGCGGTATCCGCAGGCGCTTGAGCACGCGGCGCACGGTCGACGCGGCTACCCGGTGGCCGAGCTTGAGCAGCTCACCTTGGATCCGGCGGTAGCCCCACGCGGCGTTCTCCCGGGCCATCCGCTCGATCAACGCTACGACGGCGTCGTCGACCGGTGGACGCCCGGTGCGCTTCGGGTGGGTCCACTTCTTCGCGACCAGACATCGGTGCCATCGCAGGAGGGTTCCCGGTGTCACTAATCGGTGTTCCCGTAACCAGCTGGGTAGGCGTCGGACCAGCGCGGCGAGCATCGCGCGATCGGCCCAGTCCAACCGTGGGCGAGGGTTGGTTCGGCGCAGCACGGCGACTTCGTGCCGCAGCACGAGCAACTCCACGTCCTTGGCCGCCGATGATCGGCCGAGCAGAACCAACCAGCCGACGAGCCGGACGAAGATCAGGTACAGCAGTCGTAGCACCACGCCTCACGATCATGCTCCTGCAGCACGTGGTGCGCGATCACCGCAGCTCAGCGCCTCAGTGCAGAGTTCTGAAACCCCACAAGCTCCTGCGGCAGGAACTCCCACTGGATCCCGGTGTGCAGCACGAACAGGATGCCCTGCAGGCACAACCGGTCCGGCACCCGCTTCCGACCGGCGTTGCGGGTTCTGCGCGGCACCACCGGCAACAACGGCTCGATCCGCTCCCACAGATCGTCCGGGACGATCCACGGCGGCGACTCACCCTTCCTCACGACCGAACATGATCCACATCGGACAGGCTCATTGCCACCACGATGATCATTTTGTTAGGACCGGTAGGTCCATCAGCAGGTTGCGGGCCTGCTGGGTAGTCCAAGGACCATGTGGGCGCCGAGCGCGTGCGGGACGTGGAGCCGCCTTCCTGGCCGGACAGCGAAGGGTGGGCGCGCACGCCCCAAGCTCGCGTCCTACCGGTCGACGTCGCCGGGGAATGCCGCGGGCGTGCGAACCCCGCGTGCAGGCGGGTGGTTGACCTTCGCCCGTTCGTGCGGCAACGAGTGGCCCGCCATGTGCACGAAAGGGTGAATTACCGTTCCGTCCGAGCGTAGTACCGGTACTGCTCCTGCCTTGCACGACGTCGGCCGCCGTAGCGTCGGGAAGGAGCTGAGCACCAGGGAGACGCGCATGCTGTGGAGCAGTGTCCTGGTCGTGGGTGGCGTCGTCGTCACGAGCGTCCTGGCGGCCGGGTTGGTGGACCGTTTGATCTCCCGTGAGGCGCGGGCCCGGTACCACGACGTCTCCGGGAACTTCTTCGCGGCGGTGGGCGCCTTCTACGCGATCCTGGTCGCTTTCGTCGTGGTCGCCGTGTGGGAGGACATGGAGGCGGCCAAGAAGAACACCTACGCCGAGGCCAGTGCGTTGCCCGGTCTCTACTTCGCCTCCACCGCGTTCTCGGATGAGGACAAGGCCGCCCTCCAATCGATCACCGTCGACTACGCGCGGGCGGTGATCGTGGAGGAGTGGCCGTTGCTGCGGGAAGGCCGAGCGAGTCCCGCCGTGGACGAAGTGGCCAAGAGGATGCGCCGGGCGATCGTGACGATCGAGGTCGAGACACCGCGTCAGCAAGGCCTGTACTCGGCCATGATCGAACGGGTCAACACCGTCAACACCATGCGCAGGGAGCGGTTGAACGAGGCGACCCCCTCGGTGCCCCGGTTCTTCTGGGTCGGGCTCATCGTCGGCGGCATCCTGGTCATCGGCTTCGCCTTGTTCTTCGGCACCCCCACCTTCCTGCCGCACGCGTTGATGATCGGCGTACTGGCCTCGCTCGTGGCCGCGTCCCTGTACTTCACCCACCTCATGGACCACCCGTTCCAGGGCACCGTGGCGGTGTCCCCGGAGGCGTTCCGCATCGCTCTGGTCCAGATGGGACAGACACCACCGTGACAGCACGCGTGAGAGATCGAGGAGTGACTATGTCCATGACGTTCGCACGTCCCTGGCTCCGGTTCGGCGTCCTCGTTGCCGTCGTGGCCGTGCTGCCCGCGGCCACGGCCGGCGCCGGTCCCGCGGAACGGACGGCGCACCGGGAGTCGGCACCGGCCCGGACGGTCGAGTTGATCGCCCAGCGCGGGGTGCTGAGCCTGCCGTCCACACCTGCCGTCGGCGCACCGTTCGTGGCAGGCGGCGACCTGCTCGACCCCGCCGGCACCAAGGTGGGCGAGGGTTATTCCAGTTGCCTGATCGCCAAGGTCGCGCTGCCGGAGTTGACCGCGCACTGCACCTCGGCGTTTCGTCTGGCCGACGGCGAGATCCACCTGTCCAGCCTGCGTGTCTACACGGTGCAGGAGGTCACTACGTTCAAGGACGGGCCGATGGCGGTCGTCGGCGGCACGGGCGCGTACCGCGACGCCCGTGGCGAGGCCAGCACGGTCAAACAAGCCGGGGACCCGACGAAGCCAGTCTCCTACAAGTTCACCATCACGCTCACCGACTGATCCTCAGTTCGCCGTCGAGGTCCACGGCGGCCGCCCGGTCGTTCGCCACGATGCGCAGCCGTGGTCGTCCGCCGGCGTTGTGCCACTGGCCTCCGGCCAGCGCCAGGGTGGCGATGCCCGGTGCCGGGCCGCGAGACCAGTCGAGCCTGCCCGCGATGGTGTCGACAGCGGCGTCGCACAGCGCCTGCCCGACGGCTGAGCGGTCCTGCGGGTCGGCCGCCGTGCGCAGCGCGTGCACCGCGACCTCCAGCAGCGCGTGTGCCAGGCCCAGCAGGGGGAGCCAGGCGCGTCCGGTGTGGCGCTGGTAGTCCGTTGCGAGCCGGGCGGCGGTGGTCCCGTCCACACCGGACGCCCAGCGGTGTCGTGGTGACCACGCGACCACGGTGGCGACCCGGTCCAGGGCGGGGTGGTCGACGCCGAAGGGGTAGGCCAGCCAACGGGAACAGGTGACCAGCCGCAGACCCAGCGCGCCGGACTGCTCACGGAAGCGGACGAGGTCGGCGGTGGTGGCCGCGCTGCTGACTATCCGGACACCGGCCTCGCCGAAGCCGCGCACCGCCTGGGTGAGATCGTCGACGGGTTCGCGGTAGCCGCCAGGGTCGACAAGCCGGCGGGCGCGTGACGCCGGGGGCAGGAAGCCCATGTCACGCGTGCGCAGTGCGGTGCCCTGCGGGCCGTCGTTCCACAGCAGACCGACGGGGTCCGTGCCGGGCACGCGGGACCACAGGTCGGTGAAGGTGCGCGCGATGTCGTCCAGACCCCAGCAGAAGTGGTACGCCCAGCCGCCGTGCTGGACGGCGGCGCGGTAGACCTGCCAGGGCAGGGCTGTTGACACGCACGGCAGGCCCAACTCGACCGCCGCGCGGGCGATGACGGGCAACACGGTGGTGCCACCCAGGCAGACGACGATGGCGGCCTGCTGCCGTGCCAGGTGGCACACCGCCGATCGGGCACCGGCCGCGGTGGACCCGTGGTCTGCGGTGACCAGCTCGACCGTGCGGGCGCCGACGTGTGGATCGAGCGCGCGGAAGCGCTCCACGATGTAGGCCAACGGCTCGCCCAGCGGTGCCAGTCGACCCGTTCGGCCGAGGACGATCCCGATGCGCAGGGCGCGCCGCCGTGGCCGCACACGAACACCACGCGGATCGGAGCGCGACGTTTCCGTATGTGGCCGAGTCGCGTGCACGGTCGTCACCTTCTGCCCGTGTGCGCGGCCGGCCGCGACCGTCGCCGGGATCGCTCCGTCGGCCGGGATGTGTCGGGTGGTGACGGGTCCAGCCAGATCATCATGGCGGCTCCACCGGAATGATCCAGTTCCGTGTCACGAAGCGCGGACGCACGATGCCGATTAGGGCACAGTGGACGGCATCCGGGCAATGGGCGTCAACGCTTCGAGGGACAGTGCGCACTCGGACGAGTGGAGGTGTTCCCCGGCGCACCCCTAGGTGGTGCCGTCGATCACGAGACCGTTCGCCATCGCCGACCGGCGGCGCACCGAGATTGGGTCGTCCGTCCAGACCACCACGGCGCGCTGAACTACCGACGGTTGGTTTGTTCAGGCTCGGTGAGAAGTGCGGCGCCCCGCGACCTCTGCCGGAGAGGTGCCCGAACGGGTGAAACCTCAGACCTCCACGACCGTTGCCAGCGACAGCGCCTGTTCGCGGGTCATCTCCATGCCATGCCATGCCGTGCACGTCCCGTGCGTGCTTCTGCGCGTCCGCCACCAACTCATCCTCGGTCTCGCCGCGCACCACGTATCCGCACTCGAATTGATGATCAGACTCATGACTGCCTCCTTCGCCCGCGAGGGGGACACTACGAAGGGCCGTTGGCGCGACGTTGGCGTCATGTTGGAGGCGGGCATGCGGGTCCACCTGCGACTGCTGGGCCTGATGGCCATCCGGGCCGGAACGGTGCTGGTACGCGGCTCCGAGTTCCCGGGACGGCAGGGCAGGCTCGCGCTGGTGTACCTGGTGATCCAGCGGCGACCGGGCACCTCGAACACGCCGGGGTCGCGATGCGCGCCGGACGTCCGGACGAGGCCCTGCCCGCCGCGTATGCGGTGTGCGACCGCGCACTCCAGCGCCCTGCGGTCGGCGGTGCGGAGCTACGTCAAGCCAGACCGGCGCGACTGAACGAGATCGACAGCGCCGCCTCCTGCACGCGGATCAGCCGCCCTGCGGATCCCGATGAGGAAGAGCCACCTCCCAGGTCGCGGCCCTCAACGACCGGATGCGAGTTCGGTGAACGGATTCAGCAGCTGCGGGGAGCGCTCCAACTCCGCCTGTGGTTGGCGTCCTGGTCCGCGAAGGCGCTGGACACGCTTGCGCGAGCCGCGAGAGTTGGGACCTCACTCCCTGTTATCGCTAACAACGTCGTCGTTGGATGGGATCTAGGACGCCCAGCCCGGTTGGATCACGGATGTGAACCGCGCTGCACTGGGCATCATCTGGTCTGTTTACTAATGCAACTGTCTTATACGGCCGATCGGCGGGTGCGCGGCTGCCAGAAAAGGGCACTTTCTGGAAAGTAGGCCTTGAGCTGCAAGGAGGGTGCTGTTAGCGTTCACACCCCGCGTCACCTCGACCCCACGATGGAGTGGACCGATGAGCGCTGCTGTTCCGAGGCGGTTTGTCCGGAGACTGGCTGTGGTCGCGTTGGCGGTCGCGACCGCGTTCGCAGGCCTGGTGGTGGTAGTGCCCGCGGCGCACGCGTCGCCCGCCGTGCGGTTCACGAATCCATTGGCGGAGCAGCGGGCGGACCCGCACATCTTCAAGCACACCGACGGCTTCTACTACTTCACCGCGACCGTGCCGGAGTACGACCGGATCGTGCTGCGCCGCGCGACCACGATCCAGGGCCTGGCGAGCGCGCCGGAGACCGTGATCTGGCGCAAGCACGCCACCGGTGAGATGGGCGCGCACATCTGGGCGCCGGAGATCCACTTCATCAACGGCAAGTGGTACGTCTACTTCACCGCCGGGCGGTCCGACGACAAGTGGCGCATCCGGATGTACGTGCTGGAGACCGCCGACCCCAACCCGCTCACCGGAGCCTGGGTGGAGCGCGGGCGGATCGTCACGCCGTGGGACACGTTCTCGCTCGACGAGACCACCTTCGTGGCCAACGGCGTCCGGTACCTCAGCTGGGCGCAGGCCGAGCCCGGCGGCGACTCCAGCATCTACCTCGCCCGGATGGGCGCCGACCCGTGGACGATCACCGGGACGGTGACGAAGCTGTCCTCGCCGACGCTGGTGTGGGAGACCCGCCGGAACAGGGTCAACGAGGGACCGGCGGTGATCCAGCGCGACGGCCGGATCTTCCTGACCTACTCCGCCAGCGCCACCGACGCGAACTACTGCCTCGGCATGCTCTCCGCGTCGTCGACGGCCGACCTGCTCAACCCCTCGTCGTGGACCAAGAGCCAGACGCCGGTGTTCGCCAGCAACTCCGCGACGAGCCAGTACGGCCCCGGTCACAACTCGTTCACGGTGTCCGAGGACGGGCAGAGCGACATCCTCGTCTACCACGACCGCAGCTACCGCGACATCGTCGGTGACCCGCTTCTCAACCCCGACCGCCGCACGCGCGTGCAGAAGGTCTACTGGAACGCCGACGGCACGCCGAACTTCGGCATCCCGGTCGCCGACGGCGTCACCCCGGTGCGGCTCAAGTCCTACAACTTCCCGGACCGGTTCGTGCGGCACTGGGAGTACCGGGCCAGGGTCGAGGCCGACGTCAACCCGTTGGCGGACTCGCAGTTCCGGATCGTGACCGGCCTCAACGGCTCCGGCACGGTGTCGCTGGAGTCGACCAACTTCCCGGGCTACTACCTGCGGCACCGCAACTACGAGTTCTGGGTGCAGCGCGACGACGGCACGGCCCTGTTCAAGGCCGACGCCAGCTTCTTCCAGCGCGCGGGCCTGGCCGACAGCTCGGCGGTGTCGTTCGAGGCGCAGAACTTCCCCGGCCGCTACCTGCGCCACAACGGCACCACCGTCAACCTGACCACCGCGACCGACGCCGTCGCCCGCGCCGACTCCACGTTCATCCTGGAGTGACGCTCCGAGCCCACCCGATCGTGGAGCCGGTCCCTGTGTCGTGCAACGCGGCCGTGCGCGCCCGCACGAGCCGAACCCTGCGGAAACCCCCGGAGTGGTCATGCTGCCTTCGCCGCCCAGTCCAGCCCCCTCCAGTCCCTCCCCTCGACGCCTGCTGTCGCTCGTCGCGGCCTTGCTCGTGGCGTTGTCATCGGTCCTGATCAGCCAGAACGTGGCGGTCGCGGCGGCCGGCCCGTCGTTCGTCAACCCCGTCGTGCCCGTGCCGAACAGCGCGGACCCCACGCTGGTCACCTACAACGGCGCGTACTACTACGTTGCGACGACGTGGACCTCCGACATCGTGATGCGCAAGTCGACCACGATCGCCGCCCTGCGCAGCGCCCCGGAGCAGAAGGTCTTCACGGCGACCCAGAACGACGGCTGCTGCACGATGTGGGCGCCGCACCTGGAGCAGATCGGCAACCGCTGGTACATCTACTACTCGGTGCAGCCGAAGGCGGGGTTCGGCGAGCGCCGCACGCACGTGTTGGAGAGCGCGGGCAGTGACCCGCTGGGGCCCTACACCTACCGCGGCATCCTCAACCTGATGCCCAACGGCGGCTGGGCTATCGACGGCGCGGTGCTCAAGCTCAACGGCGCCAACTACTTCCACTTCTCCGCGTTCGGCTCGGACGGCCTCCAGTCGCTGTTCATCGCGCCGATGGACACGCCGTGGTCGGTCTCCGCGTTCGGCACCCGCATCTCCGCGCCCACGCTGGCCTGGGAGCGCCAGGACGGCAACGTCAACGAGGGCTCGTTCGCGTTGCAGCGCAACGGCCGCACGTTCCTGACCTACTCGGCCAGCGCGTGCTGGGGCCCCAACTACAAGCTGGGCATGCTGGAGTACACCGGCGGCGACCCGCTGGCCGCGAACTCGTGGAAGAAGTCCCAGGACCCGATCTTCCAGCGCAACGACGCCAACGGCGTGTTCGGCCCCGGCCACCACTCGTTCTTCACCTCGCCCGACGGCACAGAGACGTGGATCGCCTACCACGCCAACGACTCGGCGTCACAGCAGTGCGGCACGACCCGCACCACCCGTGTCCAGAAGATCTCGTGGAACGCCGACGGCACGCCGAACCTGGGCACCCCGGTCTCCACCTCCACCGTGCTCCAGGGCCCCTCGGGTGAGACCGGCGGCCCGGTGGCGCGGGTGCACATCAAGAACCGGCACAGCGCCCTGTGCCTGGACAACTACAACTTCGGCCTCAAGGCCGGCTCCGAGGTCCGGCAGTGGACCTGCAACACCGCGTCGGTCCAGGACTGGTACCTCACCCCGGTCGGCAACGGCTACTACGAGATCTTCAACGGTTACAGCGGTCTGTGCCTGGACAACAAGGAC
The DNA here is from genome assembly GCF_054781895.1 of Saccharothrix stipae. Lineage (NCBI taxonomy): Bacteria > Bacillati > Actinomycetota > Actinomycetes > Pseudonocardiales > Pseudonocardiaceae > Saccharothrix > Saccharothrix stipae. The sequence goes on from NZ_BAAGTN010000006.1 coordinate 170,144, forward strand.
TCCGCCACCACGGCGGGTTCGCCGGTGCAGCAGTGGACGTGCAACGGCCTCGCCGTCCAGCAGTGGCGGCTGACCACCACCAACGGTCGCACCACGCTGGTCAACAAGCACAGCGGGCTGTGCCTGGACAACTACAACTGGGGCACCCAGCCCGGCGCCGAGGTCCGGCAGTGGACCTGCAACGGCCTGGCCGTCCAGCAATGGGACTTCGCCTGATGCGCACACAGCGGCACGGATCGCGAAAGGAAACGATCATGGTACGGCTCGCCCGGCCGGCCCTCTGCTGGCTAGCCACGGCAGCGCTCGCCGTCGGCATCGGCGGCGCTCCCGCACAGGCCCAGACGGCCGACGCCGCCTACGTGATGGGGTACTTCAAGGAATCCCTGAACGGCTCGGGCAACGTCAACGCCGTCCACCTCGCCGTCAGCAACGACGGTCTGGAGTGGACCTCTCTCAACGACAACAACGCCATCCTCACCCCGACCGCCGGCACCAAGGGCATCCGCGACCCGTTCATCACCCGGCTCAACGACGGCACGTGGGTCGTGCTGGCGACCGACATCCCGGTGGGTGGCTCGTTCACCAGGCCCAACCAGAACATCCACGTCTGGACCTCGCCGGACCTGGTGAACTGGTCGGCCGACCGGCTGCTCAACGTCAACTCGACCAACACCACCTCCTTCAGCTGGGCACCCGCGCTCCACTGGGACCCCTCGCGCAACGCCTACGGCATCACGTTCTCCACCATCCCCCCAGGCGGCTCGTACGCGGTGATCTCCGTCTCCTACACCACCGATTTCGTCACCGCGACCGCGCCGGTCGTGTTCTTCGACGGCGGATCGGCCGGCGTCATCGACTCCCACGTGATCACCGGCGTGAACGGGATGAACTACCTGTACTACCGGAACAACGCGACGACCGGGATCATCGGCGCCCGCTCGACGTCGCTCCAGCCAGGCAGCTTCACCCGCTACAGCGGCGCGATCGGCGACAACCGGTGCACCGAGGCACCGACGCTGGTCAAGTCGCTGACCGCGAACAAGTGGTGGCTGTGGGCCGACACCTACTGCCCCAACGCGAAGTTCGACCTGTGGGAGGGCGACCTCGCTGCGGCGACGTGGACCAAGGTCGGCCGCCAGTCCTACACCGCGCCGTTGAACGGCAAGCACAACACCGTCCACACGATCACCGCGGCCGACCGCGACCGCCTGCTCGCCCGCTACGGCGGCACGAGCTGGAACCGGGTCAAGTCGCTCAACTTCCCGGGCCACTTCGTCCGGCACGCGAACTTGGTCGGCCGCATCGACGAGCAGCCGTTCGAGCCGTACCAGGACTCGCAGTGGCGGCTGAGGCCCGGTCTGTCCGACGCGAACGCGGTGTCGTTCGAGTCGGTCAACAGGCCCGGCTACTTCCTGCGGCACCAGGGTTTCGAGGTCAAGCTCATGCAGAACGACGGGACATCCGGTTTCGCCGCCGACGCCACGTTCACCCAGGTCGCCGGCCTCGCGGACGCCTCCTGGTCGTCGTTCCGCTCGGTCAACTACCCGACCCGGTACCTGCGGCACTGGGGCTTCGTGCTGCGCATCGACGAGATCACGACCGCGGCCGGTCGCGCCGACGCCACGTTCCACATCGGCTACTGACCCGGGGACGGACGTTCCGTTCACCATTAGCGCCGCCGCTGCCATCCGGCGGCGGCGCTAATGGGGTTCGTGCTCGCGCGCGTCCTCGCCGCGGCCCTTCGGCCGACCACCGTTTCACGGTCGATCAACTCACTTCTCCCAGGAGATTCCCATGTCTCGGATCGAGCGTCGTACCCTGTTCAAAGCCAGCCTCGCCGGTCTGGCGGTCCCCGTGTTGTCGGGCGTGGCAGCCCCGGCGCTGGCCGCGGTTCCACCCACGGGCACAACGGCCCGGTACACGATGACGGCGTTCACCTACGCGTCGGAGAACACCGTGCACGTGTACGACTCGGTCGACGCGACGGCGTTCAGCCTGCTGAAGGGTCCGGCCTTCAAGCCGCCGACCGGGTTGTCCCGCGACCCGAGCATCATGCGACACACCGACGGCCGGTACTACATGACCTACACCGCGGGGTGGACGGGCAACCAGATCGGTCTGGCGTCGAGCGCGGACCGGATCAACTGGACGTTCCTGGGCAACATCACGATCGCCGGCGCCGGCGTCGGCAACAGCTGGGCGCCGGAGTGGTTCGTCGACAGCGACGGCAGGGTCAACATCATCCTGTCGCTGCACTACGACGGCACGCCGACCGGCGCCTTCCAGGCCTCCAGGATCACCGCCACCAACGCGGCGTTGACCTCGTGGAGCGCGCCGGTAGCGCTGACCGGCATCCCCAGTGCCTACATCGACACGTACGTCGTCAAGGTCGGCTCGACCTACCACGCGTTCTGCAAGAGCACGTCCACCAAGTCGATCGATTTCGCCACGGCTCCCAGCCTCGACGGCCCGTACACGATCTGGAAGACGGGCAACTTCGTGACCTACGACGGCGAAGGCCCCTGCCTGGTGCCGCTGGACAACGGCGGCTGGCGGATGTACTTCGAGGACTTCCGCAACCGGCGGTTCTGGTTCACCGACAGCCGTGACACCTTCCGCACGTGGACCACCCCGGTGTTGCTGCCCGGGCTCAGCGGCACGGTGAAGCACCTGACCGTGGTCCGCGAGAACGTGGCGGGCGGAGTGACCGTGCCGTCGGGCGCCCGGCTGCTGCGGTCGGTCAACTTCCCCGACCGGTACTGGAACGCCGGCGGCAACCTCGCGACCACCGGGACGGCGTTCACCGTCGTGCCGGGCCTCGCCGACCCGAACGCGTACTCATTCCGCGCCCCCGACGGCCGATACCTGCGGCACTACGCCTTCCGGCTGCGCCTGGACCCGGTCGGCTCGGGCGCGTTCGCCCAGGACGCCACGTTCATCGCCCGACCGGGGGCGGTCGCCGGATCGGTCGCATACGAGTCGTACAACTTTCCGGGCCGCTACATCAGGCACCGCGACTTCGAACTGTGGGCCGACCTGACCACCAACACAGCCCTGTTCCACAACGACTGCTCCTTCACCGCCGTCACACCCTGATGTCGCAGTAGGGCACGTAACACCGTGGAGCGCTCGTGTTCCGTTAGGCGGCGGTCGACAGGGTGCCGGGATGCCCACGAACACCACTCCGGCCGGTGACATCCCGACTGCGTGGCACGACCGCGACTTCTGCGGACGTCGGACGGTGATGAACATGATCGGGCAGCAACGAGCCGACCACTCCGCCTCGTCAGCTGCAGGGACTTCGACCCATTCGCGCAGAGCCGCGTCAGTAGCCGGAGAGGAAGAGGCAGAAGAAGTTGCCGTGCGGATCCCAGAGAACCCGCACACCGTCTGGCTGAGGCTGATTTTCCTCGAGGGTGGCGCCCGGTGCCACGGCTCTCCGTCTCGCATTCGTGGTCGTCGCCCTCGATGTCGCGGTGGGCTTGCATGTGGTGCTCTCCGAGCCGGGAAGGCCAGGCGGGCGGGACGTGGTCCTTCTCCAGCTGGAAGCCCGGCCCAGGGCCTTCGGAGTTCTCCGCGCGGATCCGCGCCCACATCGGCGTTTGGACACCTCGCTCCATCCGAACAGTTCCCGGTAGAAGTCGGCGTGGACCGGTGGCCGGTGCGCCGAGTACGAGCCCTGGTCAGTGTTCGCTGACCAGGGCGGTGTGAGCGCGCTGCTGGGACAACACCCATCGGTGGGCGGGTATGCGCTTCGTCATGCGGTGGCGGCGTTGGTCGGCGGGGGAGTGGTGGTCGTGGTCGACGGTCTGCCGGTTCCAGACCTGCCAGCCGGTGTAGCGGGGGTTGTGCAGGACCGTGGTCACGGTCTCGGAGGTCCAATGGCACTGTGTGCGGTGGGTGTTGCGTTCGGGGTCGTGTTGGGCGGAAGACGCGACCGATCCCGGCAAGCGCCGCTAGACAAGAAGACATGTCCTCGCCGGACGGGCAGGCCAGCAGGATGACCGAGACGGCACTGTCAGCTCGGCTACCAGCGGGGCCTGGGGTTCGTGTCATCCTGTGGGGTGCCAATAGTCGGCCACAGGACCTGACCTGTGCAGGTAGATGCTGGTCGAACGCGGGTCCGCATGGTCCAGCCAAAGCGCGATCACGGCCGTGTCGACCCCGGCCTGCAGCTATGCGGCGACCGCCACTCGGAGCGTCAGCCGGTCACCGCCCAAAGCCGGGCCGTGAGACGACATATCCCGATCCGCAGTTGCCGGTCGCCGCGCTTCACCTCGAAGTCGGCCTGTTCGCGTAGGAAAGACGAGGGTCTTCCTCCCGCGGTGCCGACGGCTCGCCGCCGACTGGCCCTCGGGTCAAAGAGTTGTTGCGGTAGTCGCGGGGTGGGGTGCCGGTGTGGCGATGGAAGGCGCGGCTGAAGTCGGCGGGGCGGGAGAAGCCCCAGCGGCGGGCGATGGTGGCGATGGTGAGGTGGACGAGGCGGTGATCGGCCAGGTCGCGGCGGGCCCGGTCCAGACGGCGGGTGCGGATGTGGGCGGCGACGCTGACGGGATGGTGCTGCTGGAAGATGCGGTGCAGATAGCGCGGGGAGATCCGGTGGGCGGCGGCGATCGTGGCCGGCCGCAACTGCGGGTGGTGCAGGTTGTCCTCGATGAAGGCGATGATGCGCAGGTAGAGGGTGTGCGTGGGGGAGCACAGCGGCGGGTTCTCCCGCTCCAGGTGGTGCGCGAGCACGGCGGTGGTCAGGTCCACCGCGATGGTCTCCAGGCGCAGAGCATCGCGTTCGGTGCAGCAGGTGTGACCGTCGGCCAGTGAAGTGAGGAAAGCGGCGAGGATGCGGCCGACACCTTCGGTTCCGGGTAGCGAAACGGCGCAGAGGCCTGCCACCTGGTGAACGGGCAGCGGAAGCATCCGCCTGGGGAACTGCAGGTGCACCGTCTCCGCCAGGGACGTCCCGCTGACGATCGCCTCGAACGGCCGGGAGCTGTCGTAGAGCACGAGGTCGCCGCGGCGGAGCACGACACTGGCGTCGTTCTGCTCGATGCCCTGCCGTCCGGCCCGGATGAGAGCGATCTGGTAGTACTCCGGGTCGGATCTGCGGATCTCCTTCGGTGATCTCCGCGCCGTCAAAGACGTGTAGGCCAGGGAGGTGACCTGCGCAGCTCCGAGCGGCATGGCACGAAGGCGGGCGGTGAACGCCTCAGGGTCCGGGCTGTCGACAGCCGTCGGTGCCAGCGAGGCGGCAGTGATCTCCCGCCAGGCATCCAGGCGGTCCCGTGCGGTGATCGTGGCACTGTCGAACACAGTGAGCATGGCTCCCCGCTTCCCCCCGACCGTCGTCCAGGATAGCGAGATCTGTCAATTGTGCGCTGTGTGCGCACGACTGTGCGCCCGGTGCTGACGACAGGGCCGCCCGGCAGCCCGAAACTGGACCGGGCCACCATTCACCGACACTACGGGGGTAGTAGTCATGGTCACGCACGGGAGAAAGGCACTCAGAAGGTTCGGCACCCTCGGCGTCGCGATGATCCTCGCAGCGGCCAGTCTCGTGGTGGGCGCCGGGCCGGCGTCTGCTTCCGGATTCACGCACTACGAGAACGTGGGAAACCCGGGCTGGTGCTTGGACGGGAACTTAGTCGGGGAGGCGTACCTCCACCGGTGTGGCTTCGGGGGCATCGATTACCAGATGTGGTACTTCACGCATGGTTCGGACAACCTGCAGTTGAAGCACGAGGTGTCCGGCGATTGCCTCACGTTCCTGCCGTCGGCTAAGGTCAGTGTCGGCCTGCGCCCCTGCAGCGGAACGGGAAATCGCTCCGTCTGGGATGCGAGAGGCAAGAACGGCTGGGTGAAGCTGATCAATGAGGAGATCGGCTATTGCCTCGCGCCGGTCGATACCGGCCTGCCGGGTAGGACGAGGTACGACCTCGGGGTGACGGTCTGCGACCCGAGCCGCCCCAACGCCGACCCGCACGACCTCACGAACGTCCCGAACATCGTCGCCTGGCGCTACTTCCTCTAGTGTCGCGCGTCTGAGGTTCGTTGACGGGTGGTGTGGGGCAGGATCTGGTCGGCGGTCTTGGCCCAGGTGAATGGGTGGCAGCGGTCGTTCCAGCCGTTGATGAAGCCGCGGATCGCGGCGGCGAGTTCTTTGACGCTGTTGAAGGATCTGCGGCGGATCGCCTGGCGGGTGATGATGCCGAAGAACACTTCGACCAGATTCAGCCAGGAGTCCGAGGTGGGCGTGAAGTGCAGCGTGATCCTCGGGTTCCTGGCCGCCCAGTCGTTGCCCGCGTCGGCGAGGAGGGCGTCGAACAGTGCCGGGAACTTGCTGTCGCGGGCGCGGATCAGGAACCGTGCGGGACTGCCCGAGTCTTCGAGGTCCATGACAAAGTTCCTGGCGGCTTGGGTGACCCAGGGGGCGGTCCGCGAGTACGTACAGCCGGGTGCCGCGACGTGGAGGCCTCGAAGAAGTCGCAGGCCAGGAGTGCGTCGGCCTGTGAGCGGAGGAAGACCGTCCAGGTCGTCGTGGTGCGTTCGGGTGCCGGGTCGATCCCGGGCGTTCTGGAGGATCTGCCAGACGGTGGACGCGGCGATCTTGATCCCGAGGACGAGGAGTTCGCCGTGGATGCGGCGGTAGCCCCAGGTGGGGTTCTCCCGTGCCAGGAGTCGGATCGAGCGGATGGTTGGTGGTCGGCCGGGCCGTTTGGGACGGGACCTGGCTGCGTGGCGACGGGCGAGGAGGTCTCGGTGCCACCGCAGCACCGTCTCCGGGCGTACCAGCAGTCGGCGCCGACGAAGAGTGTCGACCGGAAGTCGGTGCAGCAGTGCCGTGAGGAACGCCCGGTCGCCTGAGGAGAACCGCGGACGGGTGTTGCCCAGTTCGCGTTCCAGCACGGTGATTTGGTGCCGCAGCACCAGGATCTCCACGTCCTTGTCCTGATCGCTCATGGAGCAGTTGTCGGCAGGTACACGGTCAGCGGTGTCGTATCGGGGAGTTGATGGCCGAACGGATGTCGACGGTCAGTTCGTCGTCGGGGCCCAGTGTGCGTTCGGCGTTGGCGAGCGCCTTCTTCAGCAACGTGTACGCGGCGGCCCTTCGCCCCGTCGCCTGGTACGCGCATGCCAGGTCGAGCTGCGTGGTGATGGTGTCCGGATCGGCGGGGCCCCGTTCGCGTTCATGAATCGCCAGTGTGTCCTCCAGCAAGGTGGTCGCGTGTTCCAGTTTGCCCTGGCTCAGGTAGGCGACTGCCAGGTTGCTCCGTGTCGCCATCGTCTGCTGGTTTCCCGGTTCCAGGATCCGGAGTTGACCGGCCAGGGTCGCCTCGTAGAGGCGTGTCGACGCCGCCAGGTCACCCTTGCGGTGGTGGACGAAGGCGAGGTTGCTCCGTGAGATCAGGGTGTCCGGGTGGTCCGGGCCCAGTACCTTCTCCCTGCCGGTCAGTGCCTCGGCACAGAACCGGGCCGCCAGATCGAGGTTCCCCGCCTCCAGGTACATGCGTGCCAGGTGATTCAGCGAGTCCAGTGTGTTCGGGCTGTCCGGCCCAAGAACTCGTTCCTGGTCGGAGAGTACTGCCGTGAGCAGCGGTATCGCCCGGTCCAGGCGTCCCGCCCACATGTGGGCCTGCGCCAGCGCGGCGCGGGTGAGCAGTGTTTCGGGCCTGTCGGGTCCTAGTACCTGTTCGCGGTCGGCCAGCGTCGATTCGATCAGCGGGACCGCCCGCGCCAGGTCCTGTGCCGACAGGTACGTCATGGCCAGGTTGTGGCGTGTGCTCATGGTGTCCGGGTTTCTGGACCCCATCACCCGTTCGTAGTCGGCCACGAGGGCTTCGAACATCGCGGTCGACCGTGGCAGGTCACCGATCGACCGCACGGTGCACGCCAGGCTGTTCCGTGCGTGCAGGGTGCGGGGATGGTCCGGTCCCAGTTCCCGTTCCGAGGTGCCCACGAGCGGTTCGTAGATGGTCATCGCCCGACTCGGCTGCCCCGCGACCTCGTAGGCGTCGGCCAGGTTGCTCCACGCGAGCAGGGTGTGGAGATGGCCGCGCCCCATCGTCTGCGCGGTCTCGATGGCGATGGCCTGGAGCAGTGTGATCGCCCGCGGCACGTCGCCGGCTTGCCGGTACACGACGGCAAGGTTGTTCCGGATGCTGAGAGTGCCCGGGTCGGTGGGGCCCAGCAGTCGCTCGGAGTCGGCCACGAGTGTCTCGAACAACGGGATCGCCCGGTTCAGGTCGCCCGCCACCAGGCAGGCATGGGCCAGGTTGTTCCGCGAGGCGAGGGTGTCCGGATCACCGGGGGCCAGCACTCGTTCCCGCCGGGCCAGCGTGGTCTCGAACAACGGGATCGCTTGCGCCAGATCGCCTTCCGCGAGGTAGGCCCTGGCCAGGTTGTCCCGGTAGGTCAGCGTGCGGGGGTCGTCGACGCCGTGGCGGCGCTCGTGGCCGTCGGCGGCGCGGGTGGCCCACGCCACGGCGGTGGCGGTGTCACCGTGCTCGCGCAGGTAAGCGCCGAGGTTGTTGGCAAGCACGGAGTACGGCTCGGTATCGCTCTCCGGGCCGGCGCGGTCGAGCAGCGCCCGTGCGTGCGGGAGGATCGTCCGCAGGGCTGGCCAGTCGGCCGGCAGCCGGTGATCCTTCCCGGTGATCGCGCCCGCGAGGGTGGCGGCGGTCGCGTCCCTGGCGTTCGCGATGTCCCCGGGCCGGCGGTGGGGGTCGTCGGGGTCGGGCGTGCGGGTCACGGCTTGGACCAGGCGGTGGACACCGATCGTGTCAGCGCCCAGGGTGATCATGCTGTAGGCGGCCAGCCTGCCGAGCGGCGCCGGGTCGTCGGGGTTGTCGATCAGTGCGCGAGGGATGTCGTCGGGGGCGTACCAGGCGAGCCTGCGCAGCAACTCGCCTGCGAGCGGGGTGTCGGCGAGCCGGTCGAGGGTGACGTGCCAGACCCTGGCCATCGTGCGTTGCGCGTCGCCGCCTTCCGCCGTGGCGGTGAACATCCTGGCCGGGTACGTGGCCAGCAGCGCGTGGTAGCGGGCCGGGGTGATGCGGTTCTGCGCGATGTAGGCACCGGCCTGCCCGATCGCCAGCGGTAACCACCCCAGTTCGGTGCACAACTTGCCGGCGCCGTCCAGGTCGGCGTCGGGCCAGTCGGTGCGCACGGTCCGCGCTAGGAGGTCGACCGCCTCGGTGGCGGTCAGGACGTCCAGGGCGAGCGTCGTGATGCCGCGCCAGCCGCCTCGGTGGCGGCTGGTGATCAGGATCGTGCCGGTCCGGACCCGCTCGAGCAGGGGCCGGGCGTCGGCAGGCGTGGTCAGGTTGTCGAGTACCAGGAGCCAACCGGTGTGGCCGGCGAGCCACGTGAGCGCTTGTTCGGTGCGTTGCGTGGCGGGCCGGTCGGCCGAGGCCGGGTCCAGCGCGGTGGCGAGGTCGGCCAGTCCGGTGTCGATGGCTGCCGTCGAGTCCGCGGTCATCCACCACACCGGTGAGAACCGTTGCTCATTCAGGTGGGCGAACCGGGCGACCAGCGTGCTCTTGCCCACCCCGCCGAGTCCGTGCACCGCCGCGACCACCACCCGGTCCGACTCGCCGGTCGCCGCTGCCAGTTCGGCCAGTTTGTCGACGCGCCCGACGAACGCACCCGTATCCGCGGGCAGTCTCCTGACCTGGTCGCCTGTCGACTGCTCGGGGGCGGGTAGGTGAACATGAAGTCCGCCGGAGATCGACCCCGTCTGCACCAGCGATCCCGACACGTCGCCGTCGACCCGGTTGAGCACGTCCGTCGCGGCAGACCGGCGGTGCGCCTGGCCCCGCTCGGCGGCTGCCAGTGCCGGCACCAGCCCGGCCAGGTCGTCGGCGAGACGGCCGAGGTCCTTCACTGGGTCGCGGTGCCGCACATGGCGGGCCTGGCAGCGCGCCAGTCGTGCGATGTCCGAGGGCAGATCGGAGGCGGTGGGAAGTGCCGCGCCATCGGTGAGCACCGGAATCACCCGGACATCCGCCGCGAACGCCGCCACCAGTTCACGGCGCACCCGATCATCGGGATCGTCGATCGCCCGCCCGTGCGCACCGCGTGCGGTCGTCCACTCCCGCCCGATCACCGCAAGCACCACATCGGCCGACCGGACACGACGCAGCAGTTCCTGGACGGGGTCCTCACCAGCCGGGACCGACTCGGCATCGAAGAGCACCAGTTCCGCGCCGAACCGATGCGACAGGTGCGCGTACACCATGGCGCCGTAGCTGTGACTGTCCGCACCGCGGTAGTTGACGAACACACCGCCCACGATCCACACCCCCTTGACCGGCGCACCTACACCTCGGTCGGCCTGCAATTGGGGAAGGTGCTCAGGTTCACCAGCATTGTCACACTCAACGTCCGCGAACGGCCCCGAACTGGGCTTGACCTGGCTGTGGAGGTCACTTCTGACCGTGGATGTCGGTCAGTTCTGACCGCACTTGTGGATCACTGTCCGCCTTGGCTGGTAGGGCGCGGTGGGTAGGGTGACCGCGTGGAGGAACGGCTGCTTCTCGGCTCGTCGTTCGGCGCAGCGGCGGCCGCATATGCCGAGCACCGTCCGGACTACGCGCCGGCCGCGGTGCGCTGGGCGCTGGAGCTTGCGCCCGGCTCGCGGGTGCTCGACCTCGGGGCCGGAACCGGCAAGCTGACCGCCACACTGGTCGCGCTGGGTGCTGACGTCATCGCGGTCGAGCCTGACGCGGCGATGTCGACCGAGCTGCGGCGTGCGCTGCCGGCTGTCCGGGCCCTGCCGGGTGGTGCCGAGGCGATACCGCTGCCGGACGCGTCCGTCGATGCCGTGCTGGCCGGCAATGCCCTGCACTGGTTCGACATGGACGTCGCAGGACCGGAGATGGCCAGGGTCCTCGCGCCCGGGGGCGTCCTGGCCGGTCTGTGGAACGTCCTGGACGACCGGGTCGATTGGGTTGCGGGACTCGAGCGGGTCAGCGGGAGTGCGGCCATCGGCCCGCGTGACACGCTGAGCAGTTGGCGCGCCGCGACGGCAGGCATGCACCTTCCGAACACCGGCCTGGTCGCCCGGTTCGGTTCGCCGGAGCAGGCCGAGTTCCCGCACGGGCAGCGTCGAACCGCCGATTCCCTCGTCGCGACACTCGCGACGCGCGCCGGGATGCTGGTCATGCCGGAACGGGACCGGGAGGCCGCGCTCGGCGGGATCCGCGCTTTCCTCGCGGGCAGACCGGAAACCGGCCGCGGCCAGTTCACCCTTCCGATGCTGACCGGCGTGCTGCGCGTCCGGCGGCTCTGAGAGCCGTCGACCTTGCTGGTCGACGCCGGCCGTAACCCAGGACATCCGCCGCTTCGGCTCAAATCCGGAGACCGGACAACAGGGTCAGCCGGTGCTCGCCCGGCCGGGAGGCGGTGAAGGACGTCGAGCTGCTCGTGCCGCGGCTCGAGAACGCGACAACCACCGCCGACCTCACCGGACCCGCCGACCCAGGCCATCACGACCAGGCCGACCGATCACACAGCCGAGCTGCATGTCGATGCGGATTCCTCCGCCATCGACGCCGAGCCGGACTGCACCTCGATGTGAGGCCGCCCGGTCCGCGGTGGCCTGATCAACGAGTACGAACCTGCAGCAGCCTGAAGCGCAGGTCAGATGATACGGCCGACTTCTGGAACCCCACAGGATCTCCACATCCTTGTCCCGGTCGCACATGGGCAGCAGGCGCAGCAAGGTGAACGCGTTGGTCACGCTCAGGATGGCCGGTCGGAGCAGCGCGACCGGCCATCCTGCCGCGTCGATCGATGTCGCCGCAGACCACGACCACATCGATCATCCTCTCGGGCACTTGTGCCCAGAAAAGCCTGCAACCTGCGGGGATACGGTCTCGGCAGGCACAAGGTCACCATCGACCCGCGACCGCGAGTTCGAGATCCGGCTCAGGCGAGGATGGGCTCGCGCATGCGCAGCAGCTGCGTCAGCTTGTCCCTGGTTCCCGACAGCCTGCACGGCACGTGCAGGAACAGGCGGATGTCCAGGCCGTCGAGTTGCCAGGACTGGATCTCGAAGTTGAGCCTGCCAACGTAGGGGTGGTCGAGTTCCTTGGCCTTGAGCCGCGCGTCGAGCACTTCGTGGCCGTGCCACAGGGTGGCGAACTCGTCGCTGTGCTCGCACAGGGTGGCGACCAGGTCGGTGAACCGGGGGTCGTCGTAGCGAGCCGCCGCGCCCGTGCGGAACTGGGCGACGGCGAGTTCGGCGGTGCAGTGCGGGTCGACATAGCGAGACCGCATATCGGTGTCGGTGAAGAAGCTCACAAGCAAATTCGTATCCGATTTCGTGAAACCGTACACGAGCGCTGCCGATGTGTTGTAGCAGATCAAGTTCCACAGGCTGTCGATCACCAGCGCGGGACTCGGCATCCATTCGTCGACGAGCTGCCGCAGATCCATGCCGAGGTGGCCGTCCACGGCGTTGTGAGGGGGCGGGGTGATGCCGAGCAGTTGGTAGAGGTACCGCTTCTCCGGTTCGGTCAGCCGCAGGGCCGACGAGATGGCGCGCGCGACCGATTCGGATACGTTGATGTCACGGCCCTGTTCCAGCCACGTGTACCAGGACGTGCCGATCCCCGCCAGCACGGCAACCTCCTCCCGGCGCAGTCCGGGCGTACGTCGCTTTCCAGTGGAAACGGACAATCCGCAATCCTCAGGTCTTAGTCGCGACCGCCGGGTGCGTAAGAAATGGCCTAACTCTTCACGTTTACGGCTAGTGCCCCCTGATCTACCCATGTCAGCGAGCATGTCCGCACATCTGGTAAATGTCAAGAGATTGTGCTAGGTGTGACCGCTTGTTGTCAGCGGGTCCGGCGGAATGGTGTGGACCTTTATCTGCGTTTGTGATTCCTCCTCATGAAACCCATCCGATGATTGGCTACTCACGCGTACACCAAACGGCCAACGCGGCTGCGGCGAACACCGCCCCGGCCCCGCACACGGCGAGCCAGCCGCCCATCGCGAAGGCCGCGCCGGAGACGGCGGCCCCGACCGCGCCGCCGAAGAAGTACGTACCCGTGTAGGCCATGGTGATGCGGTTGCGCGCCTCCGGGCGCAGCCGGTAGACGGCCGCGAGGTTGGCCACCTGCACGCCCTGGACGCCCAGGTCCAGCGCGATCACGCCCACCACGAGCGCGGCGAGCCAGTGGCCGCGGCCGAGCGCCATGGCGCCCCAGCTGACCAGCACGACGACGAGCAGGACCCCGGTCGTCGCCTTCTCCCAGCCCCGGTCGACGAACTGCCCCGTGACCCGCGCCGCGACCGCGCCCACCACGCCGAGCAGGCCGAACGCGCCGATCAGCGACTCACCGAACAGATACGGCGGGGCGGTGAGCAGGAACGCCATCGATGCCCACAGCGCGCTGAACCCGGCGAAGCTGAGGAACCCGTAGACGCACCGCAACCGCAGCACGGGCTCCTCCCGGACGATCGACACCACGGAGCGGAGCAGGTCGCGGTAGCTGATCCGGTCCGCCACGGCCACATCGGGCAGGGTCCGGTGCAGGGTCACGGCGAGCGCGACCATCAGGACGGCCGCGGTCGCGTAGACCGCGCGCCAGGTGCCCGCCCAGTCCGCGATGAGTCCGCCGCCGGTCCTGGCCAGCAGCACGCCGACGAGGACTCCGCTCATCACCGAGCCGGTGACCCGACCGCGCTGGTCGGGGCTCGCCAGGGTGGCGGTGAACGCGACCATGATCGGCGCGACCACGGCGCTCACCGCGAGCACGGCCGACAGCGCGGTGAGAGTGGTCAGGTCGGGTGCGGCCGCCGAGCAGCCCTGCACGACCGCGACGACCGACAGCAGCGTGACGACCAGCCGCCTGCGGTTGCGGATGTCGGCCAGTGGCACGACCAGCACCAACCCGACGGCGTACCCGGCGGTGGTGACCGTGACCAGCAGCGCCGCCGAGCCGCTCCCGACGCCGAACTCGCGGGCAATCGAGGTCAGCAGGGGCTGCGCGTAGTAGATGTTGGCCACCGCGAGACCCGCGGCGACGGCGAACAAGGTCACCATCCCGCTCGACATGCCCGCGCCGGCGCGCATCCGCATCGTCATGGTTCCACCGTGCCCGCGAGAGCGGTGGGCAGCCAGACCGCTGTCGATCCCCGGTCCCGGGGTACTGGTAACAACAGAACCAGGCAGCGCGGCACCGGGAACCGGAGACTGGACGGTGAAGCCCGCCCCGCCTGGAGTCCACCATGCGCCTTCGCCCGCTCCTCGCGGTCGCCCTGCTGGCCGCGGCCTGCGCCGCGCCGCCGCCGCCGCTGCCCGCCTACACCCCGCCCGCCGACATCCCGTCCACAACCGCGACCCCGCCGTCTCCGACGACGGCGACGACACCCGCGACGCCGCAGTGGCGGGCGCTGGCGGACGCGCCGACGCCGCGGACCGAGGTCACCGCCACCCGGGTGGCGGGTGAGGTCGTGGTGGTGGGCGGGATGATCGACAGTTGGACCCCGCTGCCGCTCACCGAGGTCTACGACATCGCCGCCGACCGCTGGCGGACCGGTCCGGATCTGCCGGTCGGCGCGCACCACGCCATGTCCGCCACCGTCGGGCACGCGGCGTACGTCTTCGGCGGCTATGACGCCGACCGCGATCCGATGACCGGGGTGTACCGCCTGGACGGGGATGCCTGGACCGCGCTGGCACCGATGCCGGAGGCGCGCGCGGCGGGCGTGGCGGTCGCCTTGGACGGCCGGGTGTTCGTCGTGGGCGGCATCGGGCCGGGCGGAGTGGCCGACCACATGCTGGTCTACGACGTCGCGGCCGACCACTGGTCCGCGGCGGCAGGCCCACCGACGCCGCGTGAGCACTTGGCGGGGACCGCCGTCGACGGCCGGGTGCACACCTTCGGCGGCCGGGTCGGCCGGAACCTGTCCGCGCACGAGGTCTACGACCCCGCGGCACGCACCTGGTCCGCGCTTCCGCCACTGCCGACCGCGCGCAGCGGTCTCGGCTCCGCCTCACCGTGTCCAGGGATGGCGGTGGTCATCGGCGGCGAGGGCGCCAATACCTTCGCCGAAGTGGAGGTGTACTCGGCCGGCACCGACTCGTGGTCGGCACTGCCGCCGTCCCCGCACCCCCGGCACGGCCTGGGGGTGGTGGCGGTCGACGAAGCGGTGCTGACCCTGGTGGGCGGACCGCGGCCGGGGCTGACCGCGTCAGTGGTCGCCGAGGCGATCAATGTCCCGTGTGGACGGTGATCAGCGCTTGCGGACCGGCCTGCTGATGGCGCACGTCAGCCGGGCGGTGCAGGTGCGGCGGCCCGCGTCGTCGGTGATCGCGATCTCGTAGGTGGCGCTGGAGCGGCCTTCGTGCAGGGGTGTCGCCACCCCGGTCACCAGTCCGGACGCGATCCAGCGGTGGTGGGTGCAGGACAGGTCGGTGCCGACGACCTGTCCGCCGTCCCCGGCGTGCAGCCAGGCGGCGAACGAGCCCAGCGTCTCCGCCAGTGCCGCGTTCGCGCCGCCGTGCATGATGCCGACGGGCTGCCGGTTCCCGGCCACCGGCATCCGGCCGACGACCCGTCCGGGCCTGCATTCGACGAGTGTGATCCCGAGCTTGGTGATGAGCTGCTCGGCTTGGTAGTCGGCGTGGACGCGGACCGGGAACAGGTCTGTGGCCATGACGGACCCTCCACAGTGGGGAATCGGACGGTCCAGTGTGCACACCCGCGACGGACCGTCCGCTATTCGATGTCAGCCAGATCACCATGGTGCTGGAAGTACTCGTTTGGCGGTACACGTACAAACCAACGCAGGTTGTGTGATGACTCTGCGTGTTAGCTTTTCGGCGAGCGGGGTCCAATGGGTGACTAAGTCCGCTCATCCCATGTTTCTCAGTGTGCTCAGTGTGGTGAACCCGTTCTCGGCGATTGGACTGCCCGGATGACGAATCAGATCCTCCAGCGCGTGACCGTGGACGACTACCTCGGCGACGGCGCGAAGCGCTTCTTCGCCACCGGGTACCGCCGCGTCGGCTACACCTTCGACCCGGTCACGGTGGCCGTCCGCGGAGGCGCGGACGCGACCGTCGGCACCACGGTCGGGCTCACCTACCCGGCCGACTGGTCCAAGAAGGCGGCGGGCATCGACCTGCGGCCGCACCTGAGCACCATCGACGCGATCCTGCTCGGCGTCCAGCTCGCCGAACTGTGCCTGGTCACCGCGTTCCGCCCGGACCCGGCCGCGCACCGCGCGATGTGGGTGCGCCGGGTCAAGATACGGGCGGGGCAGCGCCCCGAGGAGGACCTGGACGCGTTGCCCGTCGGCGCCCGGCTGCGCGGGACCGAGTCCGGCGCAGCCGGCACGGTGTCCGTAGTGGACAGTCAGGTCGGCGCGATGCGGGTGCGCTGCGAGGTGGTGCACGCGGGCGGCGAAGTCCACACCGGACAGTCCACCCTCTCCGGCCCGGACGACGTCCTCGGTCCGGCCGAGGGGCGTTACTACGGCTCTGGCTTCACCTCCGCGGAGCACAGCATCGACGCCCTCACCGTCGACGGTCTGCGCGCGGCGGGCACCGTCAGGCTCGCGCAGGCGAGCGCGGACCAGGGCATCGAGGGCGCCTACCACCCGGCCCCGACGATGGTCGACGCCTTCGCCACCGGGCTGCAGCTGGCCCAGATCCTGCTCTACGAACTGGACTCCATGCGCCGGGGCGACAGCAACACGCTGTGGATGCGGTCCACCACCCTGGACGTCGTCCACCCGCGTCGCCCGATGGCGGACGCCCTACCGCTGATCACCACCCTCACCAACACCGGCCTGATCGACATGGACGGCGGCCGCTGGCGCACCGCCGACATCGTCACCGACCTCGCGGGCATCACGTTCACCTGCGCGGTCGCCCACGCCCTCCCGTCGGCCAACTGAAACGGACCATCGATGAAGCTCGCCATCTCCGGCACCTACTCATCCGGCAAGACGCTGACCTCCTACGCGCTCTCGCACTACATCGGCGTCCCTCGCACCCGCGCCCGCACCATGCGTGAACTGCTGCCCTTCGCCGTGCCCGGCAAGACGCTCGAGCAGTGCAACGGCGCCGAGCTGATCCAGCTGATCGTGCGCAGGCACGTCGAGCGCGTCGTGCACGAGAGCCACCTGACCGACGGGTTCATCTCCGACGGGTCGTCCCTGCAGGAGTGGCTCTACGGCTCCGTCCGGGTGATCGTCGGCATCAACCCCAACGAGTCGGTCCACCTCGATGACACGCAGACCGTCGAGAAGACGCCCGAGATGCTGTTCTTCGAGCAGGTCATGGACCAGCTCGGCGTCGCCATCAAGCAGCACGTGCGCGACACCTACGACGCGTTCGTGCACCTGCCCAACGAGCTGGAGCTGGCCAAGGACGGCCACCGGCCGGTCAACGAGCGCTTCCGCACGCTCGCCGACCAGGGCATCGCCGCCGCCATCGACGAACTGGGCATCCCGCGCCACGTCGTGGGCGGCACGCTCACCGAGCGCCTCGACCGCATCGTGGAGATCTTCGGGTTCTCGACCGTCACCGATGTGAACACCGCCATCGAACGCGCGCAGGAGGAGTACCGGGCCGTCGACATGACGATCGAGTCCGACCGCGCGTGGGCCGTCGGCCAGGCGTCGTGATGGGGCGCGCCGCGGTCGTCACCGGGATCGGGTCCGCGCTGCCCGATCGGGTCGTCACCAACGACATGCTCGCCGCCCGGATGGACACCAGTGACGAGTGGATCCGCACCCGCACCGGCATCCGCGAACGCCGCGTCGTCGACCCGGGCACGGCGACCAGCGACCTGGCCGTGGCGGCCGGTGAACGGGCGCTGAAGTCGGCGGGAGTGGACGGCGTCGACGCGGTCGTGCTGGCCACCACCACCCCCGACCACCCCTGCCCGGCGACCGCGCCCGCCGTGGCGGCCAGGCTCGGCCTGGGCACGGTGGCCGCCTACGACGTGGCCGCGGTGTGCTCGGGCTTCCTCTACGGGCTGGCCAGCGCGGGCGGGCTCATCGCCACGGGACTGGCCGAGCGGGTGCTGATGATCGGCGCGGAGGCGTTCACCACGATCATCGACCAGGGCGACCGCAACACCGCGCCGATCTTCGGCGACGGCGCGGGCGCGGTCGTGCTGACCGCGGGGGAGCAGTCCCAGCGCGGCGCGCTGCTCGGCTTCGACCTGGGCAGCGACGGCGCGCTCGCGGACCTGATCATCGTGCCGTCGGGCGGGTCGCGGGACAAGGACGGGACCCGCCGCCACATGGACATGCGCGGCAAGGCCGTGTTCGTCCAGGCGGTCCAACGCATGACGGAGTCGTCGCGGACCGTGCTCGCCCGCACGGGCTGGTCGGCCGACACCGTCGACTGGCTGGTCGGTCACCAGGCCAACGCGCGCATCCTGCACGCGGTGGCCGAGCACCTGGGGCTGGCGCAGGAGAAGGCGTTCGTCAACGTCGGGAAGTACGGCAACACCGCAGGCGCGTCCATCCCGATAGCCCTAGCCGACGCCGCGGGCGCCGGTCTCATCACACCGGGCGACCGCGTCCTGCTCACCGCCTTCGGCGGCGGCGCGACGTGGGGTGCGGTGACGCTGGAGTGGCCGGACATCACGCCCGGCTGAGAACAAGGAGGAACCACAATGGAACTGACCGTCAACGAGCGCATCCTGGAAGTCTTCGCGGCCAAGGCCGAGGTGCCGATCGCCGAGCTGAACCTCGACCACACCTTCGAGGAGATCGGCCTGGACTCGCTGCACCTGATGGAGGTCGCGCTCTGGATGCACAAGGAGTTCGGCGCGGTGATCCCCGAGGGTGACCTGCACCACGAGCAGACCGTCCGCGAGGCGCTGGCCTACCTCGATGCCCAGACCCGCTGAAGCCGTGGCCGATCGAGCCGCCTTCTTCGACGTCGACGGCACGCTGATCACCACCACCAGCCTGTTCCGCTTCCTGGACCACGACCTGGCCGTGCGCGGACATCCCGAGCGCCGCCACCACGACGCGATGGCGGCGCTGGACAGGCTCAAGGCCGGCGGCGCGACCCGGGAGCAGGCCAATCGCGCGTTCTACCGCAACTTCGCCGGGCGCTCGGTCGCCGAGCTGGCCGACGAGGGGAAGCGCTGGTTCGCCGCGGCGAACGCCGCGGGTGGGTTGTTCCACCCGCACGTGCTGGCCCGGTTGCGCGCACACGCCGACAACGGCGAGTTGGTGGTGCTGCTGTCCGGCTCGTTCCCGGCGTGCGTCGACCCGATCGCCGGGTTCGTCGGGGCGGACCTGGTGGTGTGCACCGAACCCGAGCAGGTGGACGGGTTCTACACCGGTGCGGTCGAGCGGTCGATGGTCGGCGCGCACAAGGCGCGGGCGATCCACGACCTGGCCGTGCGCTTGGGCCTCGACCTGGCCGACTCCTACGCCTACGGCGACGACTCCTCCGACCTCGCCGCGCTCACCTCGGTGGGACGTCCGGTCGTGGTCGGCGACGACCCGGTCCTGGTCGCGCACGCCACCCGGCACGGCTGGGCGCGGGTGCCCGCCGTCGCCGAGCCCCAACCCCTGACCGCGTCGGCCGCACCGCCCGGTCGGATCTGAGAGGACGGACGATGCCCGAGCAGATGAAGGTCATGCTGACCACGGCGGCAGGGGAGGCGCACGCGGTGTTCCGAACCGCGGTCGTCGACCGGCCCGCGCCCCTGCCGACGGAGGTCGGCGTCGCCGTCCACGCGGCCGGGGTCAACCCGGTGGACTGGAAGATCCGCGGCGGGGTGTTCCCGACGGGCGCGCTGGGCGCGCACCCGTTCGTCCAGGGCTGGGACGTGGCCGGTGTGGTCGACGCCGGACCGAGGGTGACCCGGTTCCAGCCGGGTGACGAGGTGCTGGGCCTGCTGTGGTTCCCGCGCCGGGCGGGCGGTTACGGCGAGTACGTCACCGCGCCCGCCCGGCAGTTCGTCCGCAAGCCCGAGGCGCTGACCATGGTCGAGGCGGCCGCGCTGCCGATGGCCGGCCTGACCGCCTGGCAGACCCTGGTCGACGTCGCGGGCGTCCGCCTCGGCCACCGCGTGCTCATCACCGCGGCTGCGGGCGGGGTCGGGCACCTGGCCGCGCAGATCGCCAGGGCGCGGGGCGCGGTCGTCACGGGCACGGCCCGCGCGGCCAAGCACGGGTTCCTCGCCGGTATCGGCGTGGACGAAGCCCTGGACTACACCGCTGTCGACGTGGCGCGGACCGTCCGGGACCAGGATGTCGTGCTCGACCTGCTCGGCGGTGAGCACACCATCGGCCTGCTGGAGTGCCTGAAGCCGGGCGGGCTGCTCATCCTCACCATCGGGCTCGTCAGCCCGGAGGTGGCCGCGCGGGCCGCCGCCCTCGGCGTGCGGGTCAGCCCCTTCCTGGTCGAGCCCGACCACGCCGGGCTCACCGCGCTGACCGGGCTGGTCGAGGACGGCGCGCTGCGCGTGCACGTCGAGCACGTCTTCCCGCTCGCCGACGTCGCCAAGGCGCACGAGGTCGGCGAGACCAACCGCACGACCGGCAAGATCGTCCTGTCCGTCGCCTGATTCCCAGACACCGCAAGGAGAACCGATGTCCACACCGACGAGCGTTCGTGACACGGCGGACACGATCGGCCTGTTCTTCACCCGATTCGGCGCAGGCGACCGGCCTGGGATGGTCGACCTGTTCGCGCCCGGCGCCGACTTTGCCGTGGCGGGCGCGGAGTCCGTCCCCTGGACCGGAGAGCGCGCCGACGCCGCCGCGATCGACGAGTTCCTGCGCATCGCCATCGAGGACATCAGCACCGAGGCGTTCGACATCGCGCAGGTCATCGTCGACGGCGAGGACGGGATCGTGCTCGGCGAGTTCGCGCACCGGATCACCCGCACCGGCAAGGTCTTCGCCAGCCGGTTCGCCCTGCACATCCGGGTCGTGGACGGCCTGATCACCCGCTACCACATGTTCGAGGACAGCTACCGCGCCGCGCTGGCCTGGCAGGCCTGACGCGGGCGGTTGAGGGACCCGCCTGGTCGTCACCTCCTGCTCGGGCCGCAGCTGCACCGCCGGCCTCCGGGTGGCCGAGACCCTCGTCGGACCGGGGTGCACCGATGTCCGACGCCAACGCGGGGTCTCAGCGATCGGGTCGACGCCAGGCCGCCGTTCGAGCCGTCCCACTCCCCCCGGGTTGACTGCTCGAACACAGACCCGACCTCCCGCCACCGGTGGCGGGAGGTCGGGTCCTTCGCGCTGTCTGGCTCTGGCTGTCGGACGTTCAGCTCTCCTGCTTGACCTCGGCGGACGCGGACGCGCGGTCGGCGGTCGGCGACGTCCACATCGCCAGCAGCTCCAACGCCGACGCCGCCGGGCTCGCCGGTTCCGGGCTGAACGTCACGAGCCGCTGCCCGTTCTCGCCGCAGATGTCGAAGTTCTCGAAGCGCAGCGGCAGCTCGCCGACCAGCGGGTGGTGGAAGCGCTTCGTGCCGTGCGTGCGCTGCTTGACGTCCCGGCCCGCCCACAGCGTGCGGAACACCGCGCTCTTCATCGTGAGCTCGCCCAGCAGCGTCGCCAGCGCCTCGTCGTCGGCGTGCCTGCCCGCCGCCAGGCGCAGTTGGCCGACGGTCGCCCGGGCGACGTCGTTCCAGTCCGGGAAGCGGCTCTTGCTGTCCTCGTCGAGGAAGGCGAACCGGGCGAGGTTGCGGTCGCGCGGGTGCGCCGCGGCGAAGTCGAAGAACAGCTGGGGCGAGAGCTGGTTCCACGCCAACACGTCAAGACGGTGGTTGAGCACCAGCGCGGGTACGCGGTCCAGCAGCTGCACCAGCTGCACCAGCTCGGCGCGCGGCCGTTCGGCCCGGGGGGCGCGCGTCGCGCCTGCCCGCGGGCGGGCCAGGTCATCGAGGTAGCGGCGCTCGACGTCGTCGAGGCCCAACGCGCGGCCCAGGGCGTCGAGGACGGCGTCGGACGGCTTGCTCGCACGGCCCTGTTCGAGGCGCATGTAGTACTCGACGCTGATGCCGGCGAGTGCGGCGACCTCCTCTCGCCGCAGACCCTCGACCCGGCGGCGGGTCAGCACGTCGATGCCCGACTTCTCAGGGCTCAGGCGCGCCCGCCGGGACTTGAGGAACCGGCCCAACTCGTTGTGATCGGCCATGTCCCCAGTGTGCCCGACATCGTGGGATCCAGCCTGGGTCTGCCAGTACCAGCTGGGCCACCCCCCGGCGCGGGGGTGGCCCAGCCTGGCCGCTCACCCGCGGGCGGCGCGGCGCAGGGCGAGGCCGATCACGATGGCGCCCACCAGCACGATCAGCGCGTCGACGGCCAGCGCGGTGCTGGTACCGCCGAGCACCGCGGTGGCCCGCGGCTCGGTGGCCGAGAGCTCATCGATGCGGGCGGTGGCGACCGCGCTCATGATCGGGATGCCGATGGTGATGCCCACCTGCTGGGTGAGCGAGGTCATGCCGGTGGCCAGGCCCTGCTCCTGGTTGGACAGCCCGGACGTCGCGGTCACCATGAACGACACGACGCTCAGCACGTGCGCGAACCCGCCCACGGCGGTCGCGATGACGACCAGGGCGAGCGAGTCCCGGCTGTCCCCGGCCAGCAGCAGGGCGCCCGTCGCCGCGGCCTGCAGGACCAGGCCGCCGACGAGGGTGGCACGACTGGACCCGAAGCGGCCGATCAGCTTGGGCGCGAACACCCCGGCGAAGAACGCCGTGACGCCCTGCACGCCGAAGGCCAACCCGGTCACCAGCGGCGAGTAGCCGAGGACCTCTTGCAGGTACAGCGTCATGAGGAAGATCACCGCGCTGAACATGGTGAACGTCAGCAGGCCGCCCGCGTTGCCCCACTTGACCGTGGACCGGCGCAGCACGCGCGGGGACACCAGCGGCTGCTCGACGCGCAGCTCGATCAGCCAGAACGCGGCCAGCAGCACGACCGCGACGGCCAGCGGGACCAGCGTCGTGGCGCTGGCCCAGCCGCTGTGCCCGGCCGACGTGACGCCGTAGACCAGCGCCACCAGGCCGGTGGTGATGGTCAGCGTCCCGCCGATGTCCAGCCGAGCCCGCTCGCGCTCCTGGTTCCTCGGGATCAGCACGGGCGCGGCGAGCAGCACCACCAGGCACAGCGGCACGTTGATCAGGAACGCCCACCGCCAGCTCAGCAGGCCGGTCAGCACGCCGCCGAGCACCGCGCCGACGGTGAAGCCCGCCGACAGCATCGCCCCGCCGAGCCCGATCGCGCGCTGTCGTTGCGGACCCTCTGGGAACGACGTGGTCAGCAGCGCCATCGCCACCGGCGCCAGAACCGCCGTGGCCAGCCCCTGCCCGACGCGGGCGACCAGCACCGTGGTGACGTCGTCGGCCAGCCCGCCCAGCAACGAGGACACGCCCAGCAGCACGACGCCGGCGAGGAACATCGGCCGGCGCCCCAGCAGGTCGGCGACCCGGCCGAACAGCAGGGTGAAACCCGCCGAGGTGAGGGCGAAGACGGTCACCACCCACTGCAGGTCCGACAGCGACATGCCCAGCCCGGCGCCGATGTCGGGCAGGGCGACGTTGAGGATGGAGAAGTCCAGCGCGACGGTGAACTGGGCGACCAGCAGGATCGCCAGCAGCAGGCCCGCGCGCCTACCGGTGTCCGGCTGCGCCGGGCCCGGCCGGATGGCGAGGTTTTCGGACATAGGTGTGCCCCACAATGCGAGAGGGAATAGGGTGGAATCGCGCCCAGTGTCCGGCCGTGGTCAGTCTGGCAACAAGGGACGCCTATTCCTGGTTTGCGTTATCCTGGGATTGGCACGACCACCCAAGAATGGGCGGTCGTGGTCGATACTGGCAGGTATGGACCAACGTGCCGAGCTCCGGGAATTCCTGCGATCGCGCCGCGCGCGGCTGCGACCGGAGGACGCCGGGCTGCCCGAGCGGTCTGCCGGACGCTGGGTCGCGGGCCTGCGCCGCGAGGAGGTCGCCCAGCTGGCGGGGATCAGCAGCGACTACTACGTGCGCCTGGAACAGGGTCGGACCAGGCAGGTATCGGACAGCGTGCTCGACGCGGTCGCCGCCGCCCTGCGCTTGGACGACGCCGAGCGCGCCTACCTGGGCACCCTTGTCGCGAGCTTGCCCGTCCACGCGGTGCGCGCCGCGCTGGCCAGGACGGTGGCCGGTATCGAGACGGGCCCGGCCTACCTGACGGACCGGCGAATGGACGTGCTCGCCTGGAACGACCTCGCCGGGCTCTTTTTCTCCGCGCTCGTCGACAAACCGGTCAACCAGTGCAACATGGCCCGGTTCGTGTTTCTGGATCCGGCCGCCGACGACGTGTTCGCCGATTGGGAGGACATCGCCAGGACCACGTGCGCGTACCTTCGGCTCACCAGCCGGACCCGGTCCGACGACACCCGGCTGGCCCGGCTCATCGGTGAGCTGTCGATCAAGAGCGCGGAGTTCAGCAGGCTGTGGTCCGAGCCCTCGATCGCCTACCGGACGCACGGCGTCAAGCGGCTGCGCCACCCGCTGGTCGGGGCGCTCGCACTGGACTACGAGACCTTCCGCCAGCCCGACGAGTCGGGCTCGCTACTCGTGGTCTTCACCGCCGAACCGGAGTCGGAAGCCGACGTGGCGCTGCGGCTGCTCGCCGGCTGGGACCGGGACGAGGCGTGATGAACGGCAAAGGGAGGAGCGGTTCACGGCGCCGTTCCCCCCTTTGCCGTTGCCGTCAGCGGCTCGCGAGCGCGGTGTCGACCTGGACCTGGAGGCCGGGCCCCCGGGTGCGGTTCAGGTAGTCCACCAGGACGCCAACGTCGTCGGGGGACACCATGCACGCGATGTGCCCGTCCGGACGCACGGCGACGATCGAGGGTGCTGAACCCAGCAGCCTGCGCAGGGCGTGCCGGGGCCTGCCGAACACCGGGGCCAAGTCGTGCACCGCGTAGTCATCGGACAGGACCTCCCGGACCGGGGCCGCCGTCGCGGGCCACCGCGCCGCCGCGACGTCCCCGGGCCACAGCAGCACGGTGAAGTCGTGCGAGGACAAGCTCGGCAGGCCGGGGAACACCGACGGCGGGGCGAACACCGGCAGTCGGTCACCCACCCGCGCGGGCATCCGGACCCCGTGGAACAACGGCCGCCCGACCTCGTCGCCGTAGGTGAAGTCGGTCTGGGCGAGCAGCGGGGCGAACCGCTTCTGCAGCACACCGAAGCGGTATGCGGCGGCGAACGCGGCGTCCCGCTGCCACGCCTTCCACCGGGTCGGGGCGGCGCCGAAGCGGATCTGGGCAGCCGAGGTGTCGGCCACCCGGCGCGCCGCCGCCCGGCGTTCCGGCTCGTAGCCGTCCAGGATCGACTCGGCGAACCGGCCGGTGACCACGCCGCCGAGCTTCCAGCCCAGCTCCACCGCGTCCTGCAGGCCGATGTTCATGCCCTGCCCGCCCGCCGGGCTGACCACGTGCGCGGCGTCGCCCGCCAGGAAGCAGCGGCCCCTGCGGTACTGCTGCACCACGCCGCACCTCGGCCGGAACGAGTTCGTCCACAGTGGAGTGCCGAGCCGCACCGGCAAGCCGGTGCGCTTGCCGATGATCGTCTGGAACAGCTCGGCGGGCGGGCGCTGCTCGCCGTCGGCGCGGTGCGGGATGTTGCCCGCGATGCGGTAGTGGCCGTCCTTCAACGGCACGATGACGCCGATGCCGTTGGGGGAGTAGTAGTACTGCACGGAGTTCGGGACCGTGCCCTCGATCGGGAAGTCGCCGATGCCGTAGGTGATGTCGATGGGGTCGGCCGCGAAGGTGATGCCCAGCAGGCCGCGCGTCGTGCTGCCCGCGCCGTCCGCGCCCACCAGCCAGCCGGGTCGGGTGGTCTCGGTGGTCCCGTCCGCGTGGCGCAGCACGGCCGACAGCGCGCCGTCCGGTTCCTGGATGTCGGTCAGCTCGACGTCGTGCTCGACCGCGCCGCCCAGCTCGCGCAGCCGATCGAGCAGGATGGTCTCGGTGTCGTTCTGCGCCAGTGTCAGGACGAACGGGTAGGCGCAGTCGGACAACCGGTCGATGTGGACGGTGCCGCGCAGCCGCCCGGCGGAGAAGTAGTCGACGCCGGGCAGCAGGTGGCCCTGACCCACCATGCGGTCGCTGACCCCGATGCGGCGCAGTTGCTCCAGGATCCTGGGCCACACCAGGATCGCCCGCGATTGGGTTCCCCCGACCGCCGCGGGGCGCGGGCGGCGGTCGACGATGCGCACCGCGACACCCTGCTGGAGCAGCTCACAGGCCAGCACGAGGCCGACCGGCCCGGCCCCGGCGATCAGCACGTCAGTTCGCTCGGTCATGGCCGGACGCTAACAGCGCCGCGGACGCCCCTGCCTGCCGTCGTTTGTACGGGTACCCGCGACACCAGGGAGTGTCCTGGTACTGGCGGACCCAGGAACGCCAGTACGGGGAAAAGTCGGGCGTGGCTGGTCCGACCGGCGCTGATTAGCGTCGTCGGCGAAACCCGTGACGAGAGGAATCACCATGTGCCACAGCACCGAGAGCAGGCCGCCCGCCTCGCCCGTCGAAGGCGCCGTCGCCGAGTCGTCCCTGCTGGAGCTGACCGCGTCCGACGGCACGGTGTTCACCGCGTACGAGGCGGTCCCGGAGACGCCGAACGGCATGAACGTGGTCATCCTGCCCGACGTGCGCGGGGTGCACCCGTACTACCAGTCGCTGTCCGAGCGCTTCGCCGAGGCGGGCTTCCACACCGTCAACATCGACTACTACGGCCGCAACGCGGGCACCGGCGTGCGCGGGGACGATTTCGACTGGCAGAAGTACCTGCCGGAGGTCACCCCGGACCACGTCCGCCTCGACGTCGCCGCGGCCGTCGAGCGGGTGCTTGAGCGCAACCCGGGCCCGGTGTTCACCGTCGGCTTCTGCTACGGCGGCAGCGAGTCCTGGCGGCTCTCGGCGGGTGACCTCGACCTGGCCGGGGTCATCGGGTTCTACGGCCAGCCCAAGAACGTGCGGGACCAGCTGCCCGACTTCGCCATCCCCGCGCTGCTGCTGATCGCGGGCGCGGACGTGGCCACCAGCCAGGAGGACTTCGCCGCGTTCTCCA
This sequence comes from Saccharothrix stipae, assembly GCF_054781895.1. NCBI lineage: Bacteria > Bacillati > Actinomycetota > Actinomycetes > Pseudonocardiales > Pseudonocardiaceae > Saccharothrix > Saccharothrix stipae. Next base: position 197,212 of record NZ_BAAGTN010000006.1, read on the forward strand.
GCGAGCTGTCCGAAGCGGGCAAGGTCCACGAGATGCACGTCTACGACGGCGCGCCGCACTCGTTCTTCGACCGCGCCTACGGGGAGTGGGCCGACGCCTGCGACGACGCCTGGACGCGGATCCTGGACTTCACCCAGTTGCACGGCAAGGCTGTCGCGAGCGCATGAACGAGCGCTTCGACCGGGGAGTCGCGGCGATCGACGCGCTGGGCGGCGGCTACGAGGCGATCTTCGCGCCGATGGCGGACATCGCCCCGGACCTGAGCCGGTTCGTGGCCGAGTTCGCCTTCGGCGACGTCTACAGCAGGCCTGGCTTGGCGCCGAAGGACCGGCAGCTCCTCACCATCGCGGCACTGATCGCGCTGGGCGGCGTCGAGTCGCAGCTGAAGTTCCACATCGGCGCGGCGCTGAACATCGGGGTCGAGCCGAAGTCGGTGGTGGAGACGATCCTCCACTGCCTGCCGTACGTGGGCTTCCCCAGGACGGTGAACGCCATGCGGCTCGCCAAGGAGGTCATGGCCGATCGGGGCCTGCTCCCGATCGAACCGGGATGAGCAGCCTGTGTGGTGCTTGATACCACGTCTCACATGGCCAGTTTGGCGAGTCGTTTGAAGCAGGTCAGCGCTGCGGCGACGGTGCAGTAGTTGTCAGCGCGGCGTTCGTAGCGGATGGTCAGGCGGTGGTAGCCGGTCAGCCACGAGATGGTGCGTTCGACGACCCATCGGTGGCGGCCGAGCCGCTGAGGAGTCGATGCCCTTGCGTGTGATGCGCGGGGTGATGCCGCGGTGGCGTAACGATCGGCGGAGGTCGTCGATGTCGTAGGCCTTGTCGTCGTGCAGCTTCGCGGGCCGGAACCGGCGCGGCCCGAGGCGTGACCGGACGCGCGGGACGGCCATCAGCATGGGCTTGAGCGCTGGCTGTCGTGCAGGTTCGCGGCCGAGACTCCGGCGGCCAACGGCAGTCCGGTGCGGTCGGACACAACGGGATCTTCGAGCCCGGCTTGCCGCGGTCGACCGGGTTCGGACCGGTCATGTCGCCCCTTTTCGCCCGGCCCGAGGCGACGTCCAGGATCGCCCGCGCCCAGTCGACCTCCCCACGTGCCGAGCTCGTCCAGCACGGCCTGGTGCAGACGACGCGACAGCGCGGCCTTGGTCCACTCGGTGAACCGGCGATGCGCCGTGGGCACGGTGACGCCGAACGACGGCGGCAGCTCCCTCCACCCGCACCCGCTGGTCAACACACCTACCACCACGTGAGACGTGGTCTGAGGCAGGGAACTTGCCGTCGTGATCGCGGACCACGAACCGCGCGTGTCGGCCCCTCGTCTTCGAGGTCCATGACGAGGTTCCTGGCGGCTTGGGTGACCCAGGATGCGGTGGGGTGTGCGGTGGCGCCGAGGACGCGGATCCGGCGGCTGGCGTGCTCGATGACCACGAGCACGTGCAGGCGGGTGCCGTTCACTGTGTGGGTCTCGAAGAAGTCGCAGGCCAGGAGTGCGTCGGTCTGTGAGCGGAGGAAGGTCGCCCAGGTCGTCGTGGTGCGTTCGGGTGCCTGTGGGGTGGCTAGAGTCGGCCACAGGGCCTGACCTGTGGTTAGGCTGCTGTGGGTCGTACTCGTTGATCAGGCCGCCGAGGACTGGTCTGCGGTGGTTGTAGTGGGCCGCGTAGCGGTTCAGCACTGCCCGCAGGTGGTGCTCGTTGATGATGAGCGGGCGATCGGTGACTTCTCGCCTGACGGTGCCGATGAACTGTTCGGCGTGGGTGTTGGCTCGCGGGCACCGTGGTGGGATCTTCACGGCTTGGATGCCTGCGCCGGAGAAGGTCGCGTGGAACGAGGTGGCGAACTGGCAGGCTCGGTCGCCGAGGCCCATCAGTAGGTTGCGGGCTTGTGGGGTGGTCCATACCCCGTCGGGGTTGGTGGTGACGCCGAGGATGTGGACGTGGCGGGTGGCGACCTCCACCACGGAGAACACTCGGTGTCGCGCCGGGGTGCGGGTGGGATCCGCAGGTGCTTGAGCATGCGCCGTATGGTCGAGTCGGCTACCCGGTGGCCGAGCTTGAGCAGTTCGCCTTGGATCCGGCGGTAGCCCCGGCCGGTGTTCTCCCGCGCCATCCGCTCGATCAACGCCACCACGGCACCATCGACCGGTGGGCGTCCGGTGCGGTTGGGATAGGTCCGCTTCCGCGCGACCAGGTGCCGGTGCCATCGCAGGATGGTGCCCGGTGTCACCAACCGGTGTTCGCGCGACCGCCGGGGGAGTCGGCGAACCAGCGCGGCCGGCGCGGCTGGCACGGCTCGATCGGCCAAGTCCTTCTGTGGGCGGGGGTTGGTCCGGCGCAGCACGGCGACCTCGTGCCGCAGTACCAGCAATTCCACGTCCTTGGCCGCAGAGGACCGGCCGAGCAGGACCAGCCAGTCACCGAGTCGGACGAAGATCAGGTACAGCAGCCGTGACGCCACACCCCACGATCATGCCCTGAAGGCCCAGCGTGCGGGATCGTCACAGCTCAGCACGCCAGTGCAGAGTTCTGACACCCCACAGGCCGTCCTGGCCGGCCAAGGTGAGCGCGTTCAGCCAGTCGGACCCCGCCCGCCGCCGAGCGCCGCCTTCACCGCCCCCCGATCGCCGGGGTGATCATGTTCGAGCACGACACGGTGGCGTGCTCGCCCTTGGCCGTGTTGTTGGCGACGAGGTTGCCGTCGATGGTGATGGTGCACGAGATCGACTCGCCCTCGCCGTTGGTCGCCATCACCTGGGCCACGCCCAGTCCCGGGCCGGCGGGCAGGACCACTTCCCGACGCCACGGCAGGTCGACGGCTTCGGCCTGCTCGGTGGTGTTCACGCCCTCGGTGGCGAACCTGATCGCGGGCGCCTTGCCGCCGGGACCGGTGACCTCGTAGACGACCTTGTGCGTGGTCGGGACCGGGTCGGGCTCCTGACTGGTGATCGTCCAGGCGGCCGTGCCGGCGACGGCCAGGGCCACGACGGTGGCGATCGACCGGGTTCGCCGGCCCGGGGCCGGTTTCCGCGGCGGTCGGCGATCGGCGCGCGTGCCGGTGGCGGAGGTCATGTTCCCTCACTTTCTCCCGCCTCCCGGACGGGTTCGCGCATTGTCGTGGTGAGTGCGCGGTCATGGTCGCACCGCTGCGGTGTGTTGACCAGTACTCCAGTAGGGTTCATTTCGTTTCTCCGATGTCCGGTGGGTGTCGGTTGTCAATTCTGAAAGGCAAATACCCGTCACTTGGGTAGACGTTTTGAGGGTCGCCTCCATGTCATCTGACCTGCGCATATGCCGAGCGGACGCCTGTTGGTGCGCTGTCGTGCATTCTGTGTGACAAACGGTTCTGTTAGCTGTTGGTCACATCATTCGGCGGCGTCGTGTGCGACTCAGTTGACCGACCATTAACGCACGGGTAATCGCTCGGACATTGGTCGCGGATGTATTGAGATGCCTTCGGGGTGACGGTTCACCGGTCATGTGCGAAGGTTTTCCGATGTGACGAAATAGGTCTCAGAAGGGGAAACAATGCGCTCTCTGCACGTACCACGCATGTTCTCTTCGGGAGGGAGACGCCGTCGCCGGCAACGGGCCGCCGCGCTCGGTTCGGCGCTGCTGCTCTCCCTGGCGGGCGTCGGGCTGACCGCGCCGACGGCCACCGCGGCCACGTTCACGGTGTCGATGCAGAACCTCCAATACAACCCACCGACCCTGAACGTGCAGGTCGGTGACACCGTCAGGTGGACCAACAACGAGACCAACGGCGTCGCGCACAGCGTCACCGGCGGCCCGCTGTCCTCGGACGTGAACCCCGGGGACTCCTATTCGTTCACCTTCACCACCGCCGGCACCGTCAACTACCGCTGCCGCTTCCACCCGGACATGCTCGGCACCGTGGTGGTCGGCGGCACGGCCCCGACGACCACCACGACCACCACGACCACCACCACGGGCCCGACGACGACCACCACGGTGCCCACGACCACGACCACCACCAGCCCCCAGGCACCCGCCCCGACGACGACCACCGGCTCCGGTGGCCTGCCGATCGGTGGCGGACCAGTCCCGGTGTCGTTCCACATCACCGACAACCAGGGCTCCTGGTACGACACGAACCTGAACCTGTTCGGCACGAGGTCCCTGGCCGTGGCCGAGCTGCCGCGGGTCAAGCCTGGCGGGCTCATCCCCGGCCTGCCGCTCAACGGCCTGCCGCTGCTGGGCAACGGCGCGCTGCTCGGCTCGGCCGCGAGCGACCTGCTCAACGGTGACCTGGCTCGCCTGACGCAGTTGCAGTTCAACAACGGGTCACCGCTGATCTCCAGCCTCGGCGTCGACCCGGCGCAGCTGCTCGGGCTGGACAACCTGCGCAACGCGATCGGCAAGGTGCTCTCCCCTCTGGACTTGCGGTCGATCAGGGCGAACTCGCTGATCACCCAGCTCACCCAGCAGATGGCGTCCCGCCCGGCCAACGCCAAGACCGCGCTGCTGGACCTGCCGGTCGGCGTGGACCTCATGAGGGTGCTGGCCGACATCCAGCGCTACGTGTCCAGCACGACGATCAGCCTGCCCGTGACGGTGAACTTCGACATCTCGGCGCCCGACGCGGAGTCGGCGCACACCATCACGAACCTGATCTGGCCGGAGGGCGCGGCGGGCTTCCCGTTCGACCAGCCGGGCGCCTTCGTCGGCAGCACGACCGCGCAGCTGACCGAACCGGGCCTCTACGCGTTCGTCTGCAAGATCCACCCGTACATGCTGGGTGCGGTCGTCGTGGACGACCCGCTCACCCCGGGCCTCGACTTCGGCAAGAAGCTCAAGGTCAACAGCCGCGCGCTGAACGTCCCCTCCGACGCGGACATCATCTCGCAGCTGGTGCAGAAGTTCTTCAACATCACCTCGCCGGGCAACTGGCAGAAGTTCAGCAACACGGAGGAGCGGACCTGGAACCCGACGTTCCCGCCCGCACCGATCCTGATGTACGACTCGAACGGCTCGCCCCAGCTCGTCCCGATCCTGGACGCCTACTTCAAGAACAAGTTCAACACGCCGAAGACCCTGCCGGCGTTGAACCAGCGGCCGGGCACCCCCGGCGTGGGTGAGGTCTGGATCGACACCCAGATGGAGAAGACGGCGCGCAAGACCAAGTCCGGCACCGCGACCAAGGTCGACGTCACGTCGTGGACGGTGGACCGCAAGGTGGCGCTGCCCGAGGTCAACATGAACAACCCGCACAACATGTGGACCGACAAGGACGAGCGGTACATCTACCAAACCGAGTGGTTCGGCAACAAGCTCGACGTCTTCGAGCGGGCGACCGGCCGGTTCGTCCGGCAGATCGAAGTCGGGCCCGACCCCTCGCACGTGATGACCAGGACCGACACCGACCAGCTCCACGTCGCCCTCAACGGCGGCGCGTCGGTGGTCGAACTGTCGCCGGGCGGCACGAAGATCGACCGCCGCATCCCGGTCCAAGGCGTGGGTGAGAAGGTCGCGAACCCGCACGCGCACTGGATGACCGGCGACGGCAAGACCATGGTCACGCCGAACGTCAACAGCTACGACTCGACCATCGTGGACATCCCCACGGGCAACATCCGGAAGGAGGCCACCGGCGAACTGCCGATCGCCACGGGCATCACCCCCGACGGCGCGAAGGCCTACGAGGCGAACTTCATGGGCGGCACGGTCTCGTGCATCTCGCTCAAGGCGGACGCCTGCAAGGACGGCGGCGCCACGGTGCACAACAAGCAGATCGACCTGTGGCGCAACTACGACCCGGTGGCCGGAGAGCGCGGCCCGTTCGGCGGCCTGCCGATCCAGTTGCCGGTGACCCCGGACGGCAACGCGGTGCTCGTGGCGAACACGTTGACATCGAACATCACGGTCATCGACCCGAAGACCGATGAGATCGTGAAGTGGTTGCCGTGCGACTCCGGTTGCCACGGCATCAACTACGGCGCCAAGCGGGGTGGCGGCTACTACGCCTACATCTCCAGCAAGTTCGCCAACACGCTCATCGTGGTCGACACCGACCCCAACGGCGACGGCAGCCCGTCCGACGCCGCCGTGGTCGGGAAGATGGTGCTCGACTCGACGTCCACGACCGCGACGGACGACCAGGTCGTCGACTACATGGGCATGGGCGGCATGGGCGTGCTCGCCGTGCCGCTGGTCTACAACGGCTGGGTGCAGAAGGTGCCCAGCAACCCGGTGAACGACCAGCTGACCTGCCGTCAGCGGCACCCGATCACCTACTCCACCGATTGCTGACACCACCCACCACGCGGCCGGGAAGCCACCCCGAGGTGGTTTCCCGGCCCGTGGGCGCCCTGCGGAAGGCGGCCCATGTCCACCGAGTTGGCAAGCGAAGACATGTTCACGACAGACGCGTCCCGCACCCCCGCGAGACGCGCGATCCTACCCGTCCTGATGGCCTTCCTGCTCGTCGTGACCGCGGTCGCGGTGGGCGTGACGGCGTTCGGCTCCGCCCCAGCGCCCGTCGCGGACCCGGTGCCGCCCGCCGCGGCGGCGGAGGACCTCGGTGACGGGACGCGGCTCGCGACGTACGAGGTCGTCGACGGCGTCAAGGTGTTCCGACTGCGGGCGGCGCCGATCAACTGGGAGGTCTCGCCCGGCAACGTCCGGCAGGCGTTCGCCTACAACGGGATCGTGCCCGGCCCGGTGATCCGGATCAACGAGGGCGACACCGTGCGCTTCATCCTGCAGAACGACCTGCCGGAGGCCACCGCGCTGCACTGGCACGGCATGGACCTGCCCAACGACCAGGACGGCGTGCCCAACCTGACCCAGCCGGAGATCGCGCCGGGGCAGAGCTACACCTACCAGTGGAAGGCCATCAGCACCGGAACCCACTGGTACCACTCGCACATGCACGGCGACCAGGAGGGCCGCGGGCTCTACGGCTCGCTGGAGGTGGTGCCCAGGTTCGGTGACATCGCCTCGGACCGCGACTACCGGCTGATCATCGGCGACGGCCCGCTGGGCTTCGTGTTCAACGGCAAGAGCTTCCCCGCCACCGCGCCGCTGCGGGCCCGGGTGGGCGAGCGGGTGCGCATCCGGCTGATCGGCTCCGGCCCGGAGATGATCCACCCGATCCACCTGCACGGCGGCTACTTCGAAGTGGTGGCGCAGGACGGCAGGCGGTTGCCGTCACCCCAGCAGATGGACACCGTGCTGGTCGGCGTCGGGCAGACCTACGACCTGATCTGGACACCGACCAGGGTCGGCAAGTGGATGATCCACTGCCACATCTTCTCCCACGCCGAGACCCACACGGGCATGGCCGGGTTGGTGTCCATCTTCAACGTCGACCCGCCGACGATCGGACTGCCCCTGCCCCTGCCCCTGCCGCTGGGCGGCTGACGCGCCAAGCACGCGAACCGGAAGGAAACCCATGTCCTGGCACAACTTCACGCGACGCACCACGTTCGCCCTCGCGCTGGGGGTCGTCGCGTCCGCGACCGTCCTGTTCGCACCGATCGCGTCGGCGCACGTCACCGTCTCCCCGGGCACCGCGGAACCGGGCGGCTACGCCCGCGTGGTGTTCCGCGTGCCCAACGAGCGCGAGAACGCCTCGACGACGCGGCTGGAGGTGTCCCTCCCGACCGACCACCGGTTCCGTTCGGTGTCCGTGCAACCGGTACCGGGGTGGACGGCCGTGACCACGAAGGAGAAGTCCGACCAGCCCGTGGCGGCGGGGGAGGAGGGGTCGACCGACGTCGTGACGGCCATCGCCTGGGAGGGCGGCGCGGTGCTGCCCGGCCAGTTCCAGGAGTTCCCCGTATCCCTGGGGCCGTTGCCGAAGACCGACGGCAAGCTGGTGTTCAAGGCGGTGCAGACCTACTCCAACGGTGAGGTCGTCCGGTGGATCGACCTCCAGCAGGACGGCGCGGACCGCCCGGAGCACCCGGCCCCGACGTTGAAGGTGGCCGCCGCGCCCGCACCGCAGGCGGCGCCCGCCCCGCCACCGTCCGGGGGCGCCGATCCGCTCGGCCGGGTGCTCGGCGGCATCGGGCTGGTGGCCGGCCTCGCCGCGCTCGGCGTGGCGTTGACGACGCGGCGGCGGTCGGCGCCGGCGCCCGTCCCCGTGGAACCGGCCGGGAAGTCACCGGCACGGGTCTGACCACCGCGCGGGGTCGACGGCCCTTCGCCGGCCGTCGACCCCGTGCCTACCCCTGGTGAGAGGAAGAGCGGTGCGAGGAGCCACCAACACTTTCGTGCGCGCGTGCGTCGCGTTCGCCTTGGCGGTGCTGCCCGTCCTGGGCGGCCAGGGCGTGGCCGAGGCGCACGCCTCCGTCGTCTCGACCAGTCCGACCGGGTGGGACGTGCTCGCCGCGTCACCCGCCGAGGTGTCGCTGACCTTCAGCGAGCCGGTGGACCTCGGCCTGGCCGCGATCCGGCTGCTGGGACCGGGCGGGGACACGATCACCACCGGTGCGCCCACCCACCCGGCGGGCCGGCCCGAGGCGGTGGTGGTCGCCGTGCCCAGGGCGTTGTCGGACGGGACCTACACCGTCGACTGGCAGGTCACCTCCGCGGACACCCACCCGATCCGCGGCGGGTTCGTCTTCAGCGTGGGACAGCCGTCCACGTCGTCGGCCGCGGCGGCGGCGCCACCGGCCGGCCCGCACACCGAACCCGACCGGGCGGTCGTGCTCTCGTACGGGACGGCCAAGTGGTTGTCCTTCGCCGGGCTGGCGCTGCTGGCCGGGGCGGCGTTCTTCGCCGTGTGGTGCCAAGCCGGCACCACGGTCGGCAGGCGGGTCCGCGTGCTGCTGGCCGGCGGGTGGTGGTCCCTGCTGGCGGCCACCGTCCTGGTGCTGCTGCTGTACGGGCCGTACGCGACGGGCCGGCCGCTGTCCGCCGCGCTGGACCCGTCCCTGGTCGCCGCCACGGCGAGCACGCGGCTGGGCCTGGCGATGCTCGCCCGCCTGCTGGTACTGGTGCTGGTGGGCGTCGCCCTCCGGTGGTTCTCGCGCCACCGGCACGAGGTCGCCGACCCCCGGCGTCGCGGCGTCGCGGTGCTGGCGGCCACGGCCGTGCTCGCGGCCACGTGGAGCGCGAGTTCCCACAGCGCGGGCGGCGACCTGGTCGGGCTCGCGCTGGTGGCCGACGCGGCCCACCTCACCGCGATGGCCGTGTGGCTGGGCGGTCTCGTGGTCGTCGCGGCCGTGGTCGTGCGGTCCGACGACGTGCCCGCGATGCGCGTGGCGGTGCCCCGGTTCTCCCAGGTGGCGCTGGTGTCGGTCCTCGTGCTGGTGGCCACCGGGCTGTTCCAGTCCTGGCGGCTCGTGGGCACCCCGTCCGCCCTCGTCGGCACGTCCTACGGGCGGGTGCTGCTCGGCAAGGCCGTGCTGGTGGTCGTGCTCCTCGCGCTCGGCGCCGCGGCTCGGCGCTGGGTGCAGCGCCACTACGGCTTCGCGGTGGTCACGGTGTCGGACAAGCGCCGGGCGGCGCGGGGACCCGGGCACGCGCAGGTCCGGCGCTTCGGGGCGGTCGTCGTCGCCGAGGCGGTCATCGCGACCGTCGTGCTGGGGTTCACGGCGGTGCTGGTCAACACCGAGACCGTCGCGGTGCAGCAGGCCGCGGCGACCAGCCCCGCCCCACCGCCGACGCGGCCCGCCCCCGCTCCCGGCGAGCCGGTCACCGCCGACTTCGACGCCGGTGGGGCCGCCGGTCGCGGCAAGGTCGCGGCACTCGTCGCGCCCGGCGCGTCCGGTGGGCGCGAGCTCCACGTGGCCGTGCTGGACGAGCGGGGGCAGCCGAAGGCGGTCGCCGAAGTGCGTGCGTCGCTGAGCCACCCGGAGCGGTCACCGGCGCCGTTGCCCGTGCCGTTGCGTTACGGTGGTGCACCAGGACATTACGTGTCGAACGCGTTCTCCGTGCCCGTATCCGGAGCATGGTCGTTGTCGTTGGCCATTCGCACGTCCGATGTCGATGAGGCCATCGTTGACGTTCCCGTGGGCATTCCCTGATCCCCGCGCACGCGGTGATGAGCCGAACGGACGGTGACGCGATCATGCACCCCCAAGACGCACGCAAGTTACCCCCCGACGCCCTGGAAGCCCTGCGCCGGCGCGCCATCGCGGCGGTCGAGTCCGGGGCTTCCCGGGCTGAGGTCGCGAGGATGCTCGGCGTGTCCAGGCAGACGATCAGCACCTGGCACCGCGAGTACCGGGCGAGGGGGGAGGAAGCGCTGCAGAGCAGACGAAGAGGGAGACGGCAGGGCGAGCAGCTCGCGCTGTCGTACGCCCAGCAGCTGTGGACGATCCGGACGGTGACGACCCGCGGTCCCGAGCAGGCCGGGCTGAGGTACTGGCTGTGGACGAACCAGGCGCTGGCCGAACTGGTCAACAACCGGTTCGGCATCGCCCTTTCGGTCACGACGGTGCGCAACTACCTCATCCGGTGGGGTGTGCTCACCGAGTCGGTCCTGTCCAACCGGCTCGGTGACCGCCGCGTCGAGCAGCTTGCGAGGTCCGCCGCCACCGCGCCGGTCGGCGGTGAGACGTGGTGGATCGACCGGTCGCCCACCCACCAGCGGACCGGTCCTCGGCTGGACGCGGCCGGCACGGAGGTCGGCACGGAGGTCGGCGGGCAGGAGGTCGGCGGGCAGGAGGTCGCCGTGCTCTACGCCGTGTCCACGCAGGGCACGGTGCTGTTCTTGTCCACTGTGGACCCGTTCGACGGCTCCCAGGTGGCGGAGTTCTTCACCCGACTGCTACGCCAACGCAACCGCCCGCTCACCATCGTGCCGGGCTGGCGGCCGACGCGCGGAGCCGAAGCGGTCACCGCGTGGACCGCGCGGCACGCGGACCGGGTGTCGGTGCGGTTCGCGGTCGAGGAACCGGTGAACGGGCCGGTGCTGCTGGAGAAGCTGTCACTACCGGTCCCGCCGCACGTCGGCACGTCCTGACGAACCGTGCTGGCCGGCGCCGCCACGCCGGCCAGCCACGTCCGTCAACGTCGGGAGGACCGCTGCCACAGCGCGTGGATCACGGGTAGGGCGACGGGGAGCACGATCAACCAAGCCCATCGAGGTGCCGTCGTCCGCATCGGGTCGAGAGGTCTCGGCGCGCTCTCCTTCGGTGTCGGGATTGCCATCGGTGCTTCGGATGTGGGGTGTCACAGTCGGCCACAGGACCTGACCTGTGGTTAGGCTGCTGTGGGTTCGTACTCGTTGATCAGGCCGCCGAGGACTGGTCGGCGGCGTATCGAGGTGCAGTCCGGCTCTGCGGTCGGGTGGTCTGGGGGTGGTGGTGGGGCGCAGGCGCTTGAGCACGCGCCGTACGGTCGAGTCGGCCACCCGGTGGCCGAGCTTGAGCAGCTCACCCTGGATCCGTCGGTAGCCCCACGCGGCGTTCTCCCGGGCCATCCGCTCGATCATCGTCACCACGGCGTCGTCGACCGGCGGTCGCCCGGTCCGGTTCGGGTAGGTCGACTTCTTCGCGACCAAGCGTCGGTGCCATCGCAGGGCGGTGCCCGGTGTCACCAACCGGTGCGCACGCAGCAGTCGTGGCAGGCGCCGTGTCAACGCGGTGAGCAGTGCGCGATCGGCCCATTCCAGCCTCGGGCGGGGAGTGGTCCGGCGCAGCACGCCGACCTCGTGCCGCAGTACCACCACGCCACGTCCTTGGCCGCGCAGGACCGGCCGAGCAGGACCAGCCAATCACCGAGTCGGACGAAGATCAGGTACAGCGCCGTAACGCCACACCTCACGATCGTGCCCTGAAGGTCCAGCGTGCGCGATCGTCGCAGTGCAGAGTTCTGACACCCCGCAGGCCGATATGCACGCGAGCCTTTGCGGTGTCAGATGCGGCCGGTTTCGTGGGCCCACATGGCGACCTCGACGCGGTTTCGGGCGCCGAGCTTTCGCATGAGGCTGGCGAGGTGGGCTTTGACGGTGCTTGGGGTGATGCAGAGCTCGCCGGCGATCTCATTGTTGGTGCGGCCTTGGGCTACCGGCACGAGGACTTCCTCCTCGCGGGCGGTGAGCGGTTCTATCGGCTGCCTCGGTGGTGAGGTCCGTGCGTGGGCGAACGCGGCGAGCAGCCGGACGGTGACGCTGGGTGCGATCAGTGCGTTTCCGTCGGCGGCGGCGTGGATGGCCTGGGTCAGCAGGGTGGGGCCGGCGTCCTTGAGCAGGAACCCGCGGGCGCCGGCTTTGAGCGCCCCGTGGACGTACTCGTCGAGGTCGAAGGTGGTGATGACCACGATCGGCAGGGGATCGGTGACGTCGGGGCCGGCGAGGCGTCGGGTGGCTTCGATGCCGTCCATCAGCGGCATTCGGATGTCGAACAGGCCGACGTCGGGGCGCAGCTGGAGCGCCAGGCGGACTGCCTCGCGCCCGTCCGCGGCCGCGCCGACCACTTCGATGTCGGGCTGGGCGTCGAGCAGCATCGTCAGCCCGGTGCGCACGATGAGCTGATCGTCGGCGATGAGGACCCTGATGCTCATCGTGGCGTCCCGGTTCGAGGCAGGACCGCCTCCACCCGCCAGCCGCGCTCGGCGGCGGGGCCTGCGTGGAAGGTGCCGCCGAGCAGTGAGACGCGTTCCCGCATGCCCACCAGGCCGTAGCCTGCTGGGGCGCGGCCGCCGGCGGCGGAGCCGTCGTCGTCGATGGTCAGCCGTACCTGGTCGGTGTCACCTGTGACGACGACGGTGACCTGGGTCGCGTGGCGGGCGTGCCGTCGAGCGTTGGTGATGGACTCCTGGGCCAGGCGGTAGATCGCCGCCCCGACCGCCGGGCTGAGGTCGTCGAACTCGCCGAACAGCGTCACCTCGACGCAGGGACCCGTCTGGCCGTCAGCGGCGAGCTGCTCGACCTCGGCCACGCCGGGCTGCGGCGCGAACCCGGTGTCCTGTGAGGCGCGGAGCACGCCGACGATGGCGCGCAGCTCGGTGAGGGTGCGGGTCGCTGCGTCCTCGATGACGGCCAGGGCCTCGACGGCACGCTCGGGGTGGGAGGCCGCGATGGCACGTCCTGCTTGGGCCTGGATGGCGATGCCCGAGACGTGGTGGGCGACGGTGTCGTGGAGCTCGCGAGCGAGCTGTTCGCGTTCGCGGGCCTTGGCTTGGTCGATGTCGCGGATGCGGATCTTCGCGCGATAGCGGATCGCGGCGCCGAGCGCGGCGGCGAACAGGAAGAACGCATATCCCGCGACCGCCTCCGCCGGGGTGGTGGGGTCGGCGCCGTGGGTGGTGATGACGGCCAGCCAGAGCAGGATGACGCCGAGGCCGCTTGCGGCTTCCCGACCGGAGCCCCACCGGAACAGGGCGTAGGCCATGATCAGCACCGCAATGCTGCTGTTCAGCAGGGCGCCTTGCGACCCGGTGAGAATTCTGACGACGTCGACGATCGTCAACGTGCCGCAGGAGACCGCAACCGCGACGAGCGGGTGCGTGCGTCGCCACAGCAGGGGGCCGAGGACCGCGAGCACCGCGGGCAGCAGCAGCGGGCGTGGCGCCAGGTCCTGGCGAAGCACCACTTCCACCACCGACCAGCAGATCAGTACTGCGACCAATACCCAGTCCCGCGGCCCCCGGCCCGGGGCATTCGTGGGTCGAGGTTCGGCCCACAGCGAGCGGAGCGCGTTGGTGGCCATCTGATCAGCCTAGGCACCCCGCGTGCTCGGTGCCTCCGCCAAAAGTACAAGAGCCCGGCTGTGCCGACGGCCAGGTCGAACCAGGCTCCGCGGCTGATGTGCCCGCCGCCGGCATCCGTGAAGGTGGAAGCACCCACCCGATCAAGCCAAGGAGCACTGATGAGAACGCCTCAATCCCACACCGCACCAGAGAATCCGCCGTCCCGGAACACGCTGGAGGAGCTGCGCATGCCCGTGCGGGCCAAACTCGCAGCGGCATGGACCAGCTTCATGTTCCTCTACATCTACGTCGACTACCTCGCCCTGTACAAGCCCGGCTTCCTCGACGACCTCCTGGCCGGCGTCGTCTACGAGTTCGACACCGGCCCAACCTTCGTCGCCATCGCGCTCGCACTCATGGCCATCCCGATCCTCATGATCCTGCTCTCCGTGACACTGCCCGCCCGTGTCAACCGCACCATCAACCTCGTCGTCGCAACGCTCTACATCCCCGTCTCGATGTTCAACGCGGCAGCGGAGACTTGGACCTACTCCTACTTCTACGGCCTCTCCATCGGACTTGAGGTGCTGCTCCTGGCGTTCATCCTGCGCTCCGCCTGGACCTGGCCACGCCGCACCGCATCACCGGCGACCCTGGCAGCCGGCCTCGACAGCGAGCCACTCCGCAGGCCGCAGCAGGCGTGACTGCCCCTGTGCTTGCCGAGAATGTCGTCCGTGGTCAACGGCAGGCCGGACGCGCGACTGTTCACCGGGCCACGTGGCGGGCGCATCTCCACGGGGGTACTGCGCGACGCCACCCACTGGGACGAGGTCGTGACCAAGCTCGGTTACGAGTACCTGCGCCGACACGACCTCCGCCACACCGGCCTGACCTGGCTCGCCGACGGCGGGGTACCGGTGCACCACCTCCAGCGGATCACCGGTCACGGATCGCTCACCACGACTCAGCGGTACCTGCACCCCGACAAGCGGTCGGTCACCGACGCGGGCGAGCTCGGTCCACCACACCGTTGGTGATCGTCCGCACCGGCAGGTGACCAAGCGTCGCCGGCCCAACCGCGAGTGTTCGCGGCGTCGGCCTTCGGCGAGGCCGTCCTGGTCTCGTGGCTGCGCGTGTACGCCCTGGCAGTGGGTCGGGCACCCTGGTCCTCGGCGACTTCGTGCCGGCGACGCTGACCAACAGGTCACGTGGTGCTCGCGGATGCGGACTAGAGCCTGCGCGGTTCCGTCGCATGATCGTGGGGAGTTCAGCGACGAGCCGGTTTTGCGGCGGGTGTCAGCCATTTGACGGTGGGGCCGGCGCCGATGCCGTGCAGCACGACGCTGCTGAGGACCACGGTGACGGTGACGAGCAGGCGACCGTGGCGGTGTAGGTCAGCAGCGGCACCAGCAGCACGACGACGCGGCCGGACTGTTCGGTCAGCCAGCCCGAGCGGTGCGCAGCGGTCAGCAGCAGCGCGAGTGCCGCACCGAGCAGGAGGCCGGCGATGAGGGCCTTGAGCGCGAAGGGCAGCACGGTGGCCAGCGCGGAGAGCGGTGTGCGTTCCTGGGTGTGGTCGCCCGCCAGGATCAGCGCGAAGAGGAACAGCGGCGAGATGATGCCGTCGTTGTAGCCGCTTTCCACGTTGAGGACGCTGCGCACCCGCGACGACAGACCGCGATCGCGCACGACCCGTTCGGCGGGGGCGAAGTCGATGGGCACGACCACGCCGGCGAGCAGCAGGAGCACCGGCCAGGGCAGGCCGGGGAACAGTCACCAGCCGAGCAGCATCGCCGCGACGAGGCTGAGCGGCATCGCGATGAGCAGCACCCTGGCCGCAAGCCCCGGTGAGCTGCCCCACAACCGTCCGCCGCGAACCTCGGTGGCGTCCACGAACAGCAGCACGGCGAGCACGATCTCGGCCATGTATAACATCGCCTGGGTGTTCAGCGCGATCTCGATCGACTGTTCGTTGACCAGACCGATGACGACACCCGCCGCGACGATGACGACCGGTGCACCGAGGTTCCACCGGTCCAGCCGGGACGCGGCGAGGGAGCGGACCGACATGGCGATCGCGATCACGAGCAGCAGCGAGTTCATGTGACCGTGCTTCGTGAGGCGGCGTGACGGACGGGAAGTGTACTGTCCGCAGGACCATTGTGGACACTCGACCTTCCGTCATCCCCCAGGTGGGGGGTGTTGCCGGGTCACCTGGCTGGAAGGTTCAGCTGGTTCGCCGGTGCCGTGCGACGTGCGACGTGGCTGATGATCGTGGAGCCGGTTCGCGGCGGTGTTTTCGCCTGCCCGGATCGCATTTCAGCCACGAACAGAGAAGACGGAGTTGCTTACCGTGCGCACCCCGATCGACCGCGCGACCTGGCGAACGCTCCTGGGGTACGCAAGACCGCAGCGGCTTACCATCCTTTTCGGAGGGACGCTCGTCCTGCTGAGCGGTCTTGCCGCCGCCGTACAGCCGCTGACGGCCAAGGCGCTGGTGGACCGGCTGGGCTCGGGTGACGGGATCACCGGTCTGCTGGCGCTGCTGGTCGGCTTGGCGCTGGCCGGTGCCGCGATCGCGATGGTCGGTGACTACCTGCTGGAACGTGCCGGCGGAGTCGGTCGTGCTGGTCGCCAGGAAACGGCTGGCCACGCGGCTGCTCTCGTTGCGCGTGCCCGCGGTGCAACGCACCGAGCCAGGAGACTTGCTGTCGCGGTTCACCGGCGACACGACGTTGCTGCGCGAGGTGTGCACGCACGCCCTCGTCTCGCTGGTCACCGGCTCGGTGACGACCGTGGTGATGGTCGTCATGATGGGCGTTATGGACCTCGTCCTGCTGGGCGTCACCCTGGCCGTGCTCCTGGTGGTCGGCCTGCTCGCGCTGGCCGGGATGCCGATGATCGAGAAGGCGTCCCACGCCGCCCAGAGCGCTGTCGGTGAGACCGGTGCGCGGCTGGAGCGATCCCACTGTCCACTTTGGTTGCTCTCCTGTTGTTCCTGTTCTACCTGCACGAGCCGATCGGGCAGTTGCTGCACGCCGGTAGCAGGCTGCAGATCGGGCTCGCCGCGGTGCGCAGGCTCAGTGAGGTCGACCAGATGGCGGCCGAGCCGCTCGGCACCGGTGACAACGAGGTCGCGGGGGAGGGCGGAGCTCGCCTGACGTTCGTCGACGTCCGGTTCCGCTACGGACCGGACCGGCCGGAGGTGCTGCGTGGCGTGAGCGTCGACGTCCCCGCGTCGGGCATGACCGCGTTCGTCGGTCCTTCCGGTGCGGGCAAGTCCACGCTGTTCGCGTTGATCGAGCGGTTCTACGAGCCATCGGCCGGGCGGATCCTGCTGGACGGCCGCGATCTGGCGGACTGGGATCTGGCCGCCCTGCGTGCGGGCATCGGCTACGTCGAACAGGACGCGCCGCTGTTGTCCGGGTCGTTGCGCGAGAACCTCGTCTACGGGCGCCCGGAGGCGACTGACGAGGAGATTCGCGATGTGGTGGCGCAGACCCGGCTGGACGCTCTCGTCGAGCGGCTGCCCGACGGGCTGGACACCGCGGTCGGGCATCGCGGCACCTTCCTGTCCGGTGGTGAGCGGCAACGGGTCGCGCTCGCCCGTGCGCTGCTCAGCCGTCCGCGGTTGTTGCTGCTCGACGAGATCACCTCGCAGCTGGACGCCGCGAACGAGATGGCGATCAGGGACGTGGTCACCACCGCGGCGAAGACGATGACGGTGCTCGTGGTGGCGCATCGGCTGTCGACGGTGGCGCAGGCGGACCGGATCGTCGTGCTGGACAACGGAACCGTGCGTGCTGCCGGCACTCATGACGAGCTCGTCCGGAGTGATCCGATGTACGCCGACTTCGCCGCCACTCAGCTGCTCATCGACGAACACGCCCGATGAGCGTGGTCATCCGTGTGCTGTGCCGACGGTCGAGATCGGGAGCCGCAGCCGCAGCTGGAAGCCGCCGTCGGGCGTGGGCCCGGTGTGGAGTTTCCCGCCGAGCAGTGCGGCGCGCTCCTGCAGTCCGACGAGCCCGTGCTGTGCGCTGGGCAGGGCGAGGTTCGGCCGGGTGGGCCGGGTGTTGGTGACGGTGACGGTGAGGTCGGTGTCGTCGTGGCTGATCTCGATGGTGGCCCCGGCGCCGGGGGCGTGCTTGCGCACGTTGGTCAGCGCTTCCTGGATGGTGCGGTAGATGGCCCGCTGCACGGGTGGTTCGAGCCCCTCCGGTGCGGCGCCGACCAGCCGGGCGTCGATCGCGCTGTTGCCGATGAGGCGTTCGAGGTCGGTCAGCGTCGGCTGCGGGGTGAGCTCGGTCGACGGTGTGCCCGAGGCGCGCAGCAGGTTCACCATGTGGCGCAGCTCGTCGAGCGTGTTCACGGACAGCTGCCGCACAGTGCCGGCCGCGTGCTTGGCGTCCGGGTCCGTGGTGCTGACCATGAGCGCGCTTGCCTGTACCGCGATCAGGCTCACCTGGTGGGAAACGACGTCGTGCATCTCGCGCGCGAGCTGGTTGCGTTCGCGGGCCAGGATCGCCTCGGCGTCGAGCCGCCGCTCGTGCTCCCGTGCTTCCTTGACCTCTTCCAGCCGCAGGGCCAGCTCGCGCCGGGACAGCAGAAACTGGCCGAGGAGGATCGGCGCGAGCGCGGTCATCGTGGCGTAGATGACGCCGAGCAGCGTGTGGAAGTCCCAGATCGACGGGGCGAACTCCGACATCGGGAAGATGAAGCCGGCCGCGGCGAGGAACCCGCACCCCGCAAGCAGCCACGAGTCGCGATAGCGGCTGGAGACCACGTAGAGAGCGACGATCGCCGGGACGATGGTGCCGGGGAACAATAGCGCCGGCAGGGTCGCGAGGAAGGACGGCAGCGGCCGGCGATCGCGCGCCAGGAGGGCGAGCACGGCGATCGCGATCGTGACGAGCCCGTGCGGGTCGTTCTCGGCGATCGTGGTCAGCACTCCCTCGGCCACGGCGACCGCGAGCAGCACGGCGTCGACGAACCGGCTGGACGTGCGGGAGCTCACGGCGACTCCCCGCTGTCGTCGAGCAGGCCGGCCCGCTGCGCTACCAGAGCCGCCTGCACCCTGCTGCCCACGCGCAGCTTGGTGAGGATGGCGCTGACGTGGTCCTTCACCGTGCCGACGCTGACGTGGATCCGGGCGCCGATGTCAGTGTTGGACAGTCCCTCCGCGATCAGCACGAGCACCGTGCGTTCGCGTTCGGTCAGCAGCCCGACCTGCTCGGTGGCCGCCGAGCCCGCACCGGAACCGAGGTAGCTGTCGACGACCGTGCGGGTGACCTTGGGGGAGAGCACCACACCGCCGCTGACGAGCGTGCGCACCACCTGCGCGAGCTGCTCGGGCCCGGTGTCCTTGAGGATGAACCCGGCCGCGCCCGATCGCAGGGCCGTGGCGATGTACTCGTCGGAGTCGAACGTCGTCAGCATCGCCACGACCGGCGGCGGCTTGAGGCCCTGCAGCTGACGCAGGATGGTGAGGCCGTCGACGTCCGGCATCCGGATGTCGAGCAGCACGAGGTCGGGTTTGAGCAGACTGATCTCGCGCAC
Organism: Saccharothrix stipae; assembly: GCF_054781895.1. Lineage (NCBI taxonomy): Bacteria > Bacillati > Actinomycetota > Actinomycetes > Pseudonocardiales > Pseudonocardiaceae > Saccharothrix > Saccharothrix stipae. Next base: position 216,374 of record NZ_BAAGTN010000006.1, read on the forward strand.
CGCTTGCGCGCCGGTGGGCGTGGCGACGACCTCGATGTCCCCGGCAGCCTGGAGGATGAGGCGGAAACCGGTCCGCACGAGCTCCTCGTCGTCCACGACGACCACCCGGATCATGTCACGCTCCCTTGTGGATACTGCACGCGTGCAGTATCGCCGAGACCTCCGCGGAGTCGCCATACGGGACCTGGCGGTTGGGGCCCGGCCGACCGGCAGGTCCCGACCAGCCGGTCGGCCGGGGCTCAGCGGATGTACTTCGCCGGCTTGGTGGCGAGGTTGAGCAGGTGCTCCAGCGGTCCCTTGCGGAAGAAGCGAGACCAGGTGAAGGCGAACAGCATGGCGCCGAAGATGAACACGAGCACCGGCGTCCAGGACGTCTGGGACTCGGACCCGGCGGTCACGCCGGTCACGGATGCACCGGAGGCCCCGGCCATCTGGGACGACAGCAGGAAGTGGCCGACGTAGGCGGTCAGGGACATGGTGCCCACGGCGATGATCGGTGCGGCCAGGCGCTGCAGCAGCGGCAGGCGGTCGAGGGCCGTCATCGCGAGCACGATCACGGTGATCGCGACTCCGACGCAGCCGATGATGTCGAACGGCATTCCGCTGTGCGGCCCTGAGGTCAGCAGTGACCAGGCCGAGCCGATGGTGTTGGGCGGTGCCATGCCACCGATGGCGTCGGGCTGTGCCATGTCACCGACGGGACCGAAGTCCTTCGGTCCCTTGCCCGTGCCCGAGCCGCCGGGACCCCTGGCGCTCTGCATCTCCGCGGCTTCCCGGACGCCGTCGATCAGCTTGGCCAGCAGCCAGGAGGTGCCGTAGGCGAACACGGCGAGGGCGGGACCGAACACGGCCAGCCGCTTGCGCACGGCGCCGGAGGACACGTCCAGTCGGCCCAGCGCCATGCCGGCGATGATGAACGCCATCCAGGGGATCGCGGGGTAGAAGCCGGTGAGCAGGAGGTCCAGCAGTCCCGCGCCGCCGAGTTGGGCGAGTGGGTCGTAGGCCTTCATGGCGGCCCTGGTCGGTTCGGTGATCAAGGACTTGAGGCCGAAGGCCAGCAGCGGCCCGACGACGGCCATCCCGGCCGCGATGATCGCGAGCGTCCTCGCGTTCAGGCGCAGCAGTGGCATTGCCAGCAGGAAGAAGAGCCCGTAGGAGGCGAGGATCACCACGTCGCCGTAGAACGTGATCATCACGGTGCCCAGGACGAGCAGCATCACGGCTCGGATCGCGATCCGAGCCTTCGCCCGTCGTCCGGCCACACCGGTCTTCGGCTCGAGGCGGCCTGCGATCAGCATCAGCGAGAACCCGGCGAGCGTGGCGAACAGGGCCGACGAACGACCCTCCGTCAGGTGTCGCACCCAGCCTCCGACGCCGCTCGCGTTGGATGCCGAGGGGCCGAGGTGCACGACGTACATGCCGAACACGGCCAGCGCGCGGGCCAGGTCCAATCCGACCAGGCGTCCCATCGAGGGGACGGGCTCTGTCGGCGTGGCGGACTCTGTCGGCGTTGTGGACTGGGGAGGCGATGTCTCCGGCGCAGCTGAGGTGTCCTGCGGTGGTGGCATCTGTGTCATGCGGCAACTTTGGCGACGAGGTGGGTGACGGGACCATCCGTCAGGTTGGGGTGCGGACTCCCCCACCCGGCCGGACTTTTCGGGCCGACCGCGTTCGCGATGCGGGGCAGCCACCGAGCTGTCGAGGGAACCCCGATGGCCGGTGCAAGTGGGGCGGCCGTTCCCGGCCGCCCCACCTCGTGCACATCGAGTTGATCTTCCCTGGCCGGTCGTCAGCGGTGTGGGCCGGACCTGCGGGAAGGTCCACCCGACGGTTCGGGCAACGGTTGAAGATCGAGCTAACCCAGCCGGGACCTGTACCGGTTCCAGTGCTGCACCCCCTCTTCCACACCCGTCCGGCCGGGTCGCGGTGTCGCCGGTAGCTGCGGTGCCCCGGAGGATCCACAGGGTGGCGACGTCGGCCTTGCCGTCACCGGTGAAGTCGCCCGTCACGCCCGACGTCGCGGTGCTGCTCTGCGCGTGGGGGTCGACGACCAGGGAGAGGCTGTAGGCCTGGAGAACCTCGTTCACCGGCTGGAAGTACGTGGTGCCGCCCCGCGTGCAGTCGCCCGAAGTGCCCGAGGTGACGCCTTGGGCCTGGTCGCCGTTGAGGAACGGCCCGCCCCAGTCGCCCTTCTCCGCGCAGGCAGAGGTGCGGGTGAGGCCGTGCAGCGGGTCCGGGACGTCGACGTACCGAACGGTCTGGTTCTTCGCCTGGAGGATGCCGCACCGCCACCGGGTGGTCGACCCCGACCGGCAGACCGACGCACCGAACAGCTCGGCATCTTCACACACGGACACGCCGTTCCGCTGAACCCCGAGGGGACGAGCAGCGACCCGACGTGGCCGGCAATCCGCGACTACCTCGTCAACCACTACGACGGCGACGGCGACGACCCGTTCTGGGGCGAGAACGTCTGGTATCGCATCGACCCCAGCTGGATGGTCGCCTACAGCACCGACCCCGCCGGGCTCCTCGACAACAACCCGTGTTCGTTGATGCCGGCTTCGGCGCCGTCTGGATTCGTGGTGGTGCCGAGGATGTGCACGTAGCGGGTGGCGGCCTCCATCACGAAGAACACGTGAACCCGTTTGAGGGTGGCGGTGCAGTCAACGTGGAAGAGGTCGCCGGCCAGCAGGCTTGCTGCCTGCGCGCGGAGGAACTGTCGCCAGGTGGTGTCGGTGTCGTGGTGGGGCGCGGGTGGTACCCGGCAGCGCTTGAGCACGCGGCGAACCGTTGACGCGGCTACCCGGTGGCGGAGCTTGAGCAGATCGCCTTGGATCAGGCGGTAGCCCTCAGTCGGTGTGCTCGCGTGCCAGCGTTGGACTGTCTCCGGGCGTACCAGCAACCGAAGCCGACGAAGCGGGCCGACCGGAAGTAGGTCCACGGATGAGGACTACTTGAACAGCGACAGTTCCGCTCGTTCTACAGCTCCTGGCCGAAAGCGTCCAGTTGCCGTTGTACGCGTTGGGCGTCGGTGTCGCGGCCTTGTTCCCGATACAGTTCCAGCGCTTCCCTCCACACCGCGCGGGCCCGCTCGTGCTCGCCGAGGGCGCTGTAGGGATGACCGAGGCTGTCGAGGGTATTGGCAGTCTGGTAGGTGTGACCGAGAGCGCGGTCCAGGTCGAGGGCTTGGTGGTAGTGGTGGACGGCCTGCCGGTGGTTGCCGGTGTGGTGCTCGATGTAGCCAAGGCTGTCCAGGGTATCGGCCTCGCCGTCGGGGTTTCGGTGGCGGCGGTGCAGAGCCAGGGCGGCTTGGCAGTGTTCGCGAGCGGTTTCGTAGTCGTCCAGGCGGGCGGTGAACCATCCCAGCAGGTTGAGCGTCGATGCTTCCCATACCGGGTTGTTCAAAACACGGTAGAGGTTCAGAGCGCTTCGCGTGTGTTCGAGGGCCATGCGGTCGTCGCCGCGCTGTTCCCACGCCTGTACGAGTTCGTGGTGGGTGTGTGCTTCCTGGGTGGTGTCGTGGTGCTGCTTGGCCAGAGCGAGTGCCTGGTGCAGGTGCCGAATAGCCTCATCGTGTCGGACTAGCCGGGCCTGGGCGGCGCCGAGGTGTCGATGGGTGCGGATGAGGGTGCTGGGGTCGGACAGATGGCCGGCCGAGTCCAGCGCGGCCCGCCACGCCGCCACGTCGTCATGCAGGTGTCCCCGTCGTCGGTGGAAGTCGGTCAGGATCCACGCCAGGGACCAGGCGGTGTGGTGCTGGTGCTGTGCAGCGGCGGTGTGCTGGGCGGCGAGTAGGTGGGGGTGTTCGGCGTCGAGCCAGGCCAGTGCGGCTCGCTGGTCGGGCAGTGGGTGTGGGCGCACGTCGGGTGTGGGTGGCCCCAACGGGGTCAGGGCGGTGTGGGGATCCACGAGTCGGGCGGCGGCGTCCGCGGTGTGGAGGTAGAAGTCGACCACCCGCTCGAGCGCGGCCCGCCGGACTGGCTCGGGTAGGTCTTGGGCAAGTGTGGTGGCATAGGAGCGGATGAGGTCGTGCATGGCGTAGCGGCCATGCGGGCGCCGGTCGATCAAAGAGGCGTCTTCGAGGACGCGCAGCACTTGGCGCGTTCGTGCCGCCGACATTCCGATGAGGCAGGCGGCGGCGGACATGCCGGTGTCCGGGCCGGGGGCCATGCCCAGCAACATGAACGCCTGCCGCTGCTCGGGTGTCAGATGACGGAGGGACCAGGACAGCACGCCGGGAAGGCCGGCGGAGGGATCGGTGTCGTGGTCGAGTACCTCCAAGCCCAGCTCGCGAAGTTCTGTGGCGAACTCGGCCAACGGGACAGTCGGATAGGTGGCGGCATGGCGGGCGGTGATCGACAGCGCCAGCGGATAACGCCCGCACAACTGGATCAGTTCGTCGGTCGCCTCGATTTCGGTGGCCACCCGGGCCTCTCCTAGGCGTTCGGTCAGCAGGGCACGGGCTTCTTCAAGAGACAGGATGTCCAGTTGCAGGTGGCGGGCACCGTGCCGCTCGATCAGCGAGGCGAGACTGCTGCGACCGGTGATCAAGGCCATGCAGGTCGGAGTACCGGGCAGCAGCGGGATGACTTGGTCGGCGGTGGCGGCGTTGTCCAGCACGATCAGCATTCGCCGCCCGGCGATCAGGCTGCGGTACAGCGCTGTTTGGGTGTCGAGACCGACCGGTAGGCGGTCGGGGCCGACGCCGAGCGCGTCGAGGAAGCCGCGTACCGCTACCGCCGGGTCGAGAGGCGGGCTGTCGGGACTGAAGCCGCGCAGATCGACGAACAGTTGCCCGTCGGGAAACTGATCCACTTGGCGATGGGCCCAATGCAGCGCCAGCCAGGTCTTGCCGATTCCTCCGGCTCCGCCCAACGCGGAGACTACCGCCGCCCTGTCCGTCCCAGGCGCGCCGTCGGCGGGTGTCAAGGCACGGTCCAGGACGGCCAGGTATTCCTCACGCCCGACGAACATCGCGGGCGCCCCGGGTAATTGCCGGGGCATCACGCCACTGCCGCCGGGTGCGACCGGGTTCACCGGCCGATCGAGCACGGCCGAGTCGGCGGGATAGGGATGGTCGGGCAGGGCGATCCAGGCGGTGTCACGGACCTCCTTCACCTCCACCGCCACCGGTCGGAAAGTGGCCGGGTCGAGCGCGGCGGAGTGGCGGACGACCTCGTCGAAAATCCAGCGCGACACGACAAGCGCGACCAGAGCCGGCGAGCCCGCGAGCGCTTCCTTGACCGGCGGTGCGTCCAGCAGCCGGAAGGCCGTCGTCACCGCAGTCGAGGTGACGCCGTGGCCGTCGAAGACCACCTCGCCGGCGTGCACCGCCACCCGCAGCCGGGTGTGCTGCGCGGCTGGACTGGTGTCGTTGTGTTCCCGTAAGGCCTCCGCTAACACCGCCGGTAGCACTTCCACCAACGGCGCCTTGGCGAACTCGGGAGGTACGAGCACGAACACACTGTCGCCGCGGTCCTCGTGATAGCAATCCACCCACGCCACCCCGGCCGCACGCAGCGCGTCGCCCATCATCCGGTACAGACCCGCCCGGGTGCCGATCTGGTGGGGCAGCGTCCGACGCGGATCACCGAACCCCTCCACGTCCACTACGACGATCGTGCGGTGTACGGCCTGACCGGGATCCACCGTCTCCGCCCTCCAGGGCATCCTGTCGGGTCTGCTGGCGAAGTCGGTTGTACCGCACAACCGACTGCCGTCATTCCCGAACCAGGACACACATCGCCCGATCGGTCGCACAGCTTCACCTGCATGGCCAGGCGGCGTCGGTCCTTCTTCCCACGCCAAGCTCCGCAGCGGACCAGTTCAATGCTCAGTACGACTGAGGTTCCTCCCGGTAGCGACCCGGATCCGGACCGGCGAGGGCGCCTTATGGCTCGCGCCTGTGCGCGACGCGTTCTCGTTGAAGATCGAACTGGTCTACCGGCGGTCCTGGCCCGCCCGCTACGAAGCCGGGAACGAGCTCTTCCGCTACACCGATGGGGTCTACAACACCGAACGCGTCCAGAAGGACTTCGGCTGGCTCAGTCCGGCCGAGTACGAAGCCTCCTGGCACACCGCCCAAGCCGAACCGACTACCGTCCCGGCATCACCCGCCTGATCCAGGTAACAACCGCCTCGGGTTATCGGGGGAACCCCAGTTCGCTGTCGAGCTGGTGCAGTCGGGCTGCTGGGATCGTGTCCGCGCACTGCGGGTTATGGCCCTAATCGCGGGTCCGCGAGCTGTTGTGGCAGGTCATGGGCTTCTTTATCGATTTCGGTAAATATTCCTGGTCGCGGTGACTGCTTGTCGCGGATTCACTCGGTCGGTCGTGTCTTCGGTTGCCGGTTTTCCGCTTCAATGGCACGGCACCGTCGTCTCGGCGGTGGTTTGATCACTTTGACATCCGGGGGGATGTTCATGCTGTTCGGTGGGGGATCTCTGACGTTGTAGTCGCTGAGTGCCGGTGGGCGAGAACGAGTTCGTCCGGGTGGCTCCAGGGTCTTCGTTCCTGTGGTCGCGTCCTGGCATGTATCGGCTGATTCGACGTGTCGTGTCGGTTTCGGCCAGTTCCTTCATGTCCGGCTTTGTGCTGCGCACTATTCGCGTATTGATCAAGTTCGGGATTTGGGGGAGCGGTGACGGAACCGGGCACGATTCGGATGAGCCGGATTCGCTGGTTGGCGTCGGTGTGCGTGTTGCTGGTGGCGGCGAGCCTGCTGCAACCGGTGACGTGGGCTCGTGCGGCGGCGGGCGAGGTGCCGGGGGTGACGGCGGGGGCCGGACCGGTGGACAGACCGGCGCCCGCGTCCGCGCGTCCCGACGAAGCGGTGCCGCCGGACCAGTGGCCCCCGGCCGTACCGGCGGGGATCAAGGCCGGCGGGGATCCCGTGCGACTGTCCGCCGAGGACTGGGAACGGGTGCGCAAGCCGGGTCAGGCCGGTGCGGAGAACGCCGAGGAGGTGTTCGCCGGTGTCCTGACGCGACCGGGTTTCGCGCTGGGTGACACCTCGTTGGTGGTCTACTTCGACGTGCGGGACGACGGCCCGGCTTGGTCGTCGTGGCGTGCGCGGGTTTTCGAGGCGTCGACGGGCACCGAGCAGGCGTCGACGGTGTTGCCGCGGTCGGAGTTGGAGACCCCGTGCGGCGCGGTGCGGCAGTTCTGCCGCACGTTCGGCGCGCTCGAAGGGTGGGCGCTCGATCCGGGCAAGGAGTACTTCGTCAAGCTGGCGGCCATCCTGGACGAGGGTGGCGAGGTCGTGTCCGCGCCGGGACCGAACACGCGGCCGCGCACGACGGTCGAGCCGCCGGAGATCCCGGTCGAGCAGGCGTCCGGTTGTGGCTGCGGGTCGGCGTTGAGCACGACCGGTGCGCGCCAGGCGTTCCGCGGTGACGGCGTGAACACCGCGACGGGCGCGTTCACCCGGATCGAGCCCGACCTGGCGATGGCGTCGTTCGGCGTCCCGTTCTCCTCCACGCGCGTGTACTCCTCGACGTTGACCGCTCCGGGTCTGTTCGGGCCGGGGTGGGCGTGGTCGTACGGCATGCGGGTGACGCAGACCGACGACGGCGCGATCGTGCTGGCCGATGACGGCGCCGCCGTGCGGTACCGGCTGGTCGACGGCGGCTACCAGCGTCCGCCGGGTGTGCGTTCGACGTTGCGCAAGACCGACACCGGCTGGGAACTGGTCACGCTGAGCCGACTGGTGTACGGCTTCGACGGCCAGGGTCGCCTGGTGTCGATCCGCACGCCACGCGGCGTGGGCGTCTCGCTCGCGTACGGCGAAGACGAGATCACGGTCACCGATCCGTCGGGTCGGGTGGTGCGGGTGCGCGTCGAGGGCGGTCTGATCCGCGCGATCACGCTGCCCGACCACCGCAAGGTCCACTACGAGTACGACGAGGCCGGCAGGTTGGCGGTCTACAAGGACGCCCGCGGCGGCCAGTGGCGGTACGGCTACTCCGCCGAGGGCCGGCTGACCGAAGTGGTGGACCCGCAGCCGCACCGGACCACGTTGGTGCGCAACGAGTACGACGCGGCCGGGCGGATGGCGCGGCAGTCGGACGCGCTCGGCAACCTCACGAGGTTCGAGTGGAAGGCCTCCGAGCAGGAGGCCACCACCATCGACGCGGACGACGTGGTGGTCCGCGACGGTTATCGCGGCAACGTGCTGCTGTACAGCAGGCGTGGTGCGGGTGATACGGACAACCACCGCTACGACGGCTCGCTCAACCGCAACCTGCTGGTCAACGGCAACCACAACCAGCACGAGTCGCAGCACGACGCGAACGGCAACCCGACCCGTCGCGTTGCGCCGCAGGGGTTCGACGAGAAGACGAAGTACGACGAGCGCAACAACCCGATCGAGTTCGTCGACGCCAAGGGCAACGTCTGGAAGAACACCTACAACGAGTTCAACGAGCTGGTCCGCAGCACCGACGCCGAGAACCACTCGATCAACTACGCCTACGACGAGCGCGGTCTGCTGGTCACGATGACCGACCAGCGCGACAAGGTCACCCGGTACGAGTACATCCCGGCCGGACGGGCCAACTCCGGGATGCTCGTGGCGGCGATCTCACCGGAGGGCCGGCGCACCGAAGCCGGGTACGACGCCACCGGCCGCCGGATCGCGTCGGTCGACCCGCGCGGAACGGCGCCGGGCGCCGACCGGCGGGCGTTCACCACCGAGTACCGCTTCGACCAGCAGGACCGCGTGCTGGAGGTGTCCGAACCGGGCAAGCGGCACCCGTGGCGCACGAACTACGACGAGGTCGGCCGGGTCAGCAGCACCGTCAACCCCGAGCACGTGAGGGTCGAGCACCACTACCTCGCCAACGGGCGGCTGGAGAGGGTCACCGATCCGCGCAAGACCACCTCGATCGCCTACACCAACGCCGGGCGCCGTGCCGCGGTGCGGGTCGAGATGGGCCGCGGTGAGCAGGACATCGTCACCGCCTACCGGTACAACGCCAAGGGCCTGCTGCACCAGACGATCTCGCCACGCGGCAACGTGCCGGGCGCGAACCCGGCCGACTTCACCACCACCTACCGCTACGACGCCAACGACAACCTCGTACGGATCTCGCGCCCGTACCCGAACGGCGAGGTCGTCCACAAGGACATCAACGTCGACGACCTGGACCGCACCACGTCCACGGTGGACGAGTTCAACAAGCCCTCCAGCTTCCAGCGGGACAACACCGGTCAGGTCACCGAGACCACCGACACCCTCAACCGCAAGCTGTCCATGGGCTACGACCGCAACGGACGCCAGACCTCCAGGTCCGACGCCGGCCGCAACACCACGAAGACCACCTACGACAAGGCCGGCAACAAGATCAGCCAGGAGAACGCCACCGGCGGCGTCACCACCTGGACCTACACCGACGACGGCCTGCTCGCCACCGTCACCGAGCCGCGCGGCAACGTCGAGGGCGCCGACCGCGAGCGGTTCACCACGCACTTCGAGTACGACCTCGCGGGCAACCGCACCAAGGTCATCGACCCGCTCGACCACACCACGACGTCGACTTTCGACGCGAACAACCGGCTGACGTCGGTCACCGACGCCAACGACCACACCACCCACTACCGGTACCGGGAGGACAACCAGATCGAGAGCGTCCACGCTCCCGACGCCCGGTACCACCAACATGCGCCGCACCTCGACGCCACCGTCTACAGCTACCACCCGGACGGTCTGCTCGCGGCGATCCGCGACCCCAACCACCACGTCCGCCGCATCGACTACGACCGGGCCGGACGCCCCACCAGCACCACCGACCCGCTCGGCCGCCGCGTCGAGGCCACCTACGACGTGGAGAACAACCTCGTCTCCGCCCTCACCCGCGGCGAGCACGAGTGGATCAGCGACGCCGAACGCGCCAAGCGCACCATCGTCGACACCTACGACATCGTCGGCCGCCGCACCGACCGAGCGCTGGGTGACAGCGGGCCGAAGTACAAGTGGGGTTACGACGCCAAGGACCGCATCACCTCCTACGGCGACCCGCTCGGCACGCGCACCGTGGCCTACGACGACGAGGACCAGATCACCGGGGTGACGCGCGCGGAAGCCGGGCGCAGCGAGACCTTCGAGTACACCTACGACGTGCGCGGCAACATCACCGGCCGCGCCTACCCCGACGGGACCAGCGTCACCGGCGGTTACGACGCCGACAGCCGCATGACCGAGCTGACCGTCAGCGGCGGCAGCGCGGGTCCGGACGCGGCCACCTGGCGGTTCGGCTACGACATCGCCGGCCGCCGCACCAGCACCACCCTGCCCCAGGGCACCGGCCTGGTGGAGCGCCGCACCTACGACGACGCCGGCCGCCTCACCGACATCGGCACCGAACGCACACCGGGCACCGGCCCACCGGCCGACGTACAAGACCCGATCTCCGCCTACCAACTCGACCTGGACCCGGTCGGCAACCCGACCAAGGTCACCACCACCCGTGGCGGCGTGACCGAGGCCGTGGCCTACGCCTACGACCCGGCCGACCGCGTCACCTCCGCCTGCTACGCCGCCACCAGCTGCGACCGGCACGCTGCCAACGCCGGGCGCATCGACTACACCTACGACCTGGTCGGCAACCGCCTGACCCAGAAGCGCACCGGCACCGCCGGCAGCGACACCACCCGCTACCACTACGACGCCGCCGACCAACTCCGCAAACGCATCGTCACCCAACACCGCGCCGGCAACGCGCCCGACGGCGAGACGAACGGCTGGCCCAGCACGGTCACCGACTTCGACTACGACCTCAACGGCAACCAGACCAAGGCCGGCCGCGACACCTTCGCCTACAACCTCGACAACACCCTGGCCGGCGCCACCACCGGCGGGCGCACCACCGCGTTCGCCTACGACGCCACCGGCCTGCGCCTGACCGCCACCTCCGGTACCGGCCAGGCCGCCACCACCCAACGCTGGACCTGGGACGTCAACGGCACCCTGCCCCAGATCGCCCTCGACACCACCACCAACGCCACCGGGACCACCACCGAACGCCGCGGCTTCACCTACGGCCCCGATGACGAACCACTGGCCCTGCTCGACCCCGCCACCGGCGCCCACCCGTACACGCACGACTGGCTGGGCGGCACGGCCAACATGCTCAGCCCCACCGGCGTCCCCGAGGCGGGCTACGACTACGACCCGTTCGGCAACCCACGCCAGGGCGACACCCTCAAGCCGGGCGACCCGACCGGCCCCGCCAACCCGCTGAAGTACACCGGCGCCTACCAGGACTCCACCAGCGGCGAGGGCAACTACTACCTCCGCGCCCGCAACTACAACCCCGACACCGGACGCTTCACCAGCACCGACCCCATGCCCCAACCCGGTCCGGCCATCTCCGCCTACGCCTACGCCGAGAACAACCCGCTGTCCTACACCGACCCCACCGGCGCGATCGTCGACGCGGGGGGCGGCAGCGGGTCGGCGTCCGAAACCGGAGCCACCCAACCCACCGGGCCCAGCCCCGAGGACGTCGCCAAGGCACAGCAGATCCAGAGCAAGAGCCTGCTCGATGTCATCCTCGAAGCCGGCGGCCAGATCCTCATGGAGTTCCTGGGGATCAACGACATCATCAACTGCCTCAAGGGCGACATCGGCGCCTGCGTCTCCATGGTCATCGGCGCCCTGCCCTGGGGCAAGATCTTCAAGGCCAAGAAGATCGCCGAAGCCATCTTCCGCGCCGGCAAAGCCGTCGTCACCTTCTTCCAGGAAGTCAAGTGGGCCCGCGCCATCATCCAAGGCGCGGAGAAGGCCGCCGAAGCCGCCAAAGCCGCCGCAGCGGCTGCGGCGAAGGCAGCGGCGGAAAGGGCGGCGAAGGCCCGGGCGGTAGCCGAGGAAGCAGCGAAGAAAGCTGCGGCGAAGGCGGCGGAGCGTGCCAAGGCTGTAGCGGCGAAGGCAAAGGCTGCGACCAAGAAAGAGACTCCCAGAAGTGGGTCGATGAAGCCGGAGGGCTGCCACAGCTTTCAGGCCGGCACGCTCGTACTTCTGGGTGATGGTACGACCAAGCCCATCGAAGAGGTAAAGCCAGGCGATCTCGTCCAGGCCAGCGATCCGGCCATCGCCAAGCTGGAGCATCGTCGGGTGACCCGCACGATTCGGACCGACCACGACAAGTCTCATGTCGCCGTGGTGATTCGCGACGACAGTGGGCAGCACACTATCAAGACGACCGACAACCATCCGTTCTGGTCTGTTACCCGGGAACGGTGGCTCGAAGCGAAGTACTTGAAGCCTGGTGAGCTTCTACGTACAGCCGCTGGCACGCATGTACAGGTCGGTGCGATCCGCGCCTATCACGGATCGCGTCGCACCTACGACCTGACGGTTGAAGGTATTCACACCTACTACGTCTTGGCGGGGAGTACTTCGGTTCTGGTGCACAACTGCACCAGGGACGGAGGTACATGGGGCGGGCTCAAGCCATCCGGAAGCGGTAAGCAGATCAACCACATGCCGCAGGACGCCGCCACTCCAATCACCACCTACAGCGGTCCGGCTATCAGAATGGATACGGCTGACCACAGGCAGTTGTACTCCACGGGTTCTTCTGTTGAGTCGCGAGCGTGGTTGATGATGCAACGTGAGTTGGTCCAAGCCGGTCGGATCGACGAAGCCATGATGAACGACATCAATGATGTAATTTCTCGCTTTCCCGGTAAATATAATAACGCAATCGGTGAGATGATAGAGCTGCTTCCGCAGAATGCGCAATATCAGGCGCTGCGGACCGTTCCCGGTGAGGTAAGTGTTCAGTTGACGCTGTGGTGAGACTTGAAAGCGCTATTCGCAGGTGATCTGGCGTGGTGGTAGCGCCACAGTTCCGCCTGGTCGGGGCCGGTTTCTTCCGTAGGTCAGGTCACCGGCGGGCTGTTGCGCTACCAACACCACCGCGCTTCCCCTACTGTTAATTCGACCAGGCTCGCGTCCTGAGCCGGTGGTTCGCCCCACGCAGATCGCGGTGTCGCCACGGCGTCCGGCACGATGGCCCCGGTAGAGGGAACTGGTGCAGGCAGGACTGACCGACAAGGGCAACGACGTGTGCCCAAGCTCCTCGGCGAGTACGACAATGCAATCGTGGCCGGTGTACGTGCGACTTGGGCTATGATGAAGCTCGGTTAGGCAGGAGGAGCAAGTGGAGTTGGTCATTGACCCACCGCGTGGGGTGGGGCCGCTGCGGATCGGCATGCCGTTCGACGAGGCCGTCGAACTGCTGCGCTCGCTGGACGGGTACCGCCCTCCGGAACCCGGACGCACCAACCAGCCTGGGTACGCGCACTACGAGTCGGAGTTGACCATTTCGCTCAGCCCTGACCGGGAGGGGCGGGTGAGAGCCGTCGAGCTCTACCGACCTGAGCGTGGTGTCACCATTTTGTTCGGTGATATTGCGGTGTTTGACACTCCAGCCGACGAGGTGATTCAGCGGCTTTCGGGCGTCGCGCGCCTGGAGGTCGAGGACGGAGGCCTCCACGTCGTTGCGCCGGACCTGCTCCTTGCCCTGGGTCGACCCTTTCGGTCGGACGGCGCCGAAGAACCCGAGGGTTGGTATTTCGAATCGGTGCTGGTCGCTGCCCCAGGTTACTATGACTAGTGATGAGTTTTCGGCGCACGTTGATACCTGGTAGTCGCGCCCACGACGGGACGGCTCAGTAATCCACCCCGAAGTTTCCCGGAAGCCGATCGGGACACCGGGAACGGCGTTGCCGAGGATCTCCACGGGCCCGTGGCGGCGGCGTATGGAGGTACGGCCCGGTTGTGTGATCAGTCGGTCTGGTCGTGATGGGCTGTGTTGGCGGGTCCGGTGTGGTTGTAATGGGTCACGTATCGGTTGAGCACTCTGCTCAGCTGGCTTTCGTTGATGACGGGCAGGCGGTCGGCGGCACGACCGTCACGGCGGGGGAGGTTTGTGGCACGGGCGCCGACAACCGGGCCGGCGCGGTCTCCGAGGCGATCGGCCGAGGCCTGGTCGAACTCCGCTGACGCCGTGAGGTCGGACTCGATCGGGAACACGATCGTGTGGTTGTCGGGGCCGCCGGGCGGCACGAGGCACGGGAGCGGCGGCTTGTTTGAACTCCCGGGCGTCGAGCTCGATGGGGGCGTTGACCAGGAGGGGCGCGAGCGTTGTCGTGAAGGCGTGCACGGCTAGGATTTTGTGAGTGCCGTTCACCCTTGCTCACCCTGCGGCGGTCCTGCCTTTTTCCCGTGGTCCGCTGGTGCCGTCCGCGCTGGTCGTGGGATCGATGGCGCCGGATCTGACGTACTACGTCTCCCTGCCGTGGCTCGATCCCAGCGATACCCTGCTCACCCGCACCCACCACGTGTCGTCGGTGTTCTGGCTCGATCCGTTGCTCGGTCTGGCCCTGCTTGTGGTGTTCCACCTGCTGCTCAAACGGCCCGTGGTGGCGCTCTTGCCGGCGGCCGCCGCGGGGCGTGTGTGGCAGTCCGCGGAACGGTTCACCTGGCGTCGGGCAACCGCGGCGTGGTGGATTGCCCTTTCGTTGGTGATCGGGGCCGCGACCCACGTGGGGTGGGACCGTCTGAACGGTGTGTTCGGTCGTGATCACTCGACGAAGCTGGACCTGGCCGGCGGTGTGCTCGGCTTGGCCGTGCTCCTTGTCTGGACGTGGCGCTGGTGGCGGGTGACGTCGGCGCAACCGATCCCGTCCGGTCTGCGGCTCCCGGCCCGGCTGCGCACGGTGGTCTGGGGCGCATTGGTAGCAGCGCCGCTGGTGCTGGGCACCGTTGGCGCGGTGAGCGGTGTCCGGGAACTCGTTGCGGCCAACAAGATGGACTACTCCGAGCTTCCGCCCCACATCGTTCGGCCGACGTGGACCGGGCAAGACATGGCGGAGCTCGCGGTGAGACGGTTCGCGGTGAACGGTGTCGCTGCCATCTGCGTCGTGCTGGCGATCTACGCCCTTGGCTGGCAACTGAGCCGTCTCGCCACCGGTAGGCGTGGCTCGACCGGACCAGGTTCGGGAGATGAGGCGACGTTGCCAACCGACGTCCCGCGATCCCGCTGACCAAGCACGGCACCGCCCTGCGTTCCATCCTCCGATCGGAGGATGGAGGAGGTCTACCGCGTCCGCGGTGATCCCCGCCCGCGTGGTCGATCCGGCGCGTCCCCGTGAGCGGCAGGCTTTGCACATGGCCATCATCGAGGTACACGGCCTCGTCAAGCGCTACGGCAACCACACCGCGATGAACGGGGTCGGCTTCACCGTCGGGCAGGGCGAGTCGACGGGATGTGCTGCCCCATGACAACAGCACGACCTGACGTCGTCCGCACTTTGCGCCCGGCACGCGTCTCCTACATCGACAACCTCCGCGTCTTCTTGACGCTGCTGGTGGTCGCGCACCACTCCGCGGCTCCCTACAGCAATCTCGACGCCTGGCCGAAGTGGCAACGGTCTGCTCCGGCGCCCGCGGCGGAGTTGTTGGACCTGCTGTTGCTGGTCAACCAGACGTTCTTCATGGGGTTCTTCTTCCTGCTGTCCGGATACTTCGTACCCGGTGCGGCCGATCGGAGAGGGCCGGGCAGGTTCGCGGTCGAGCGCCTGAAGCGGCTCGGGATCCCTCTCATCGGGTTCATCGTGCTGCTGCGCCCCTTCTACATCCTTCCCGACTACTTCAACCTCCCGGCCGCGACCCGGCCGTCCTTCGCGGTCTACTACTTCACCACCTGGGAGCTCGGGCCGGCCTGGTTCCTCGAACTGCTGCTGATCTTCTCGCTCGCGTACGCACTGCTGCGGCACCTGCGCGCGACCGCGGAGCCGGTGCGGTCACGACCGTTGCGGCGGCGGGACCTGCTCGCCTTCGTGCTCGTCCTCGGCGTGGTCACCTACGCCTGGCGGATCTTCGTCCCTCACGGCGCCAAAGAGCCGGTGCTCGGACTGCCCACCCCCGACTTCATGCCGCAGTACGTGCTGCTCTTCGTCGTCGGTCTCGCGGCGTACCGCCACCGCCGGCTCGCGACGCCGCCGCGGAGATCAGGCTGGTTCGGCGTGCTCTTGGTGGTGGCGTCGCTCGTGCCGCTGGCGCTGGGCGGCTACCGGGCCTACGGGGTGGCCGGTGCCCTGACCACTCACGACCCCGCCCACCTGGCTCTGGCCCTGTCGGAGTCGCTGTTCGCGGTCGGCGTCATCCTGGTCCTGCTCCGCGCGTTCGAACGCTTCGCCACCGGTACGTCGCGGTTCCGCCGCTACCTCGCGGACAACGCCTTCACCGCATACCTCGTGCACACGCCGCTCATCGTCGGAGCCGAGGCGTTGCTGCTGCGACTCGACGCGGCACCCGTGCCGAAGTTCCTGCTGACCCTGGTGCTCGCCGCGGCCGGGAGCTGGGCGATCTCAGGAGCTCTGCGCCGTGTGCCCGCCGTACGGGCAGTGGTGTAGCACGATTCCAGGCTGCCCGGCGCGACGGTGCGCTCGATCTCGCTGCGCGGAGCCAACCACGCCGTTCACCCCTTGGGCGAAGGCGTGCGATCATTGCAGGACACCATGGTCGGTCACCGGCCGCTGGGAGCAGGTCGTGGGTGTCGAGGCCGAGTTGCGCGAGGAGTTCGACCGCTGGGAGCGCAAGGAGACCGCGGTCCTGAAGGTGCTCCCGTACCCGCTGCTGGCGGTCAGCGTCGCGTTGACCCTGCTGCAGCCGCTCTGGAACGCGGAGGTGCACCTCCCAGGGGTGCTCGGGCTCTCGACCCTGCTCACCGCGTGGGTCATGTGGTTCCACACGTTCCACCCCGAGTCGCACCGCAACGGCCCGCTGATGGGTCTGTACTACACGGGGCTCGTGGCGTTGACCGCCTGCCTGGTGCTGCTCACGCCCTGGTTCGGCTTCTTCGCCTTCATCGGCTACGTGCACGCCTTCCAGTACCTGAAGGGCCGGTGGCGGTACGTCGGCGTGGCCGTCACGTCCGCGATCTCGGCGGTCTCCTACGTGGGAGGGGCGGCCGACATCACGGCCGACGAGTGGTGGAAGTGGCCCGCCATCAGCGCGCTCACCACGGTGATGGCCACGGCGGCGTTCCACGCCGATGTGATGTCCGACCGGCGCAATCACCGGCAGAAGCGGGCGCTGGTCGAGCTGCACAAGGCCAACGTCGAGCTGGAGACCGCACTGGCGGAGAACGCGGGCCTGCACGCCCAACTGCTGGCGCAGGCCCGCGAGGCCGGCGTGCTCGAAGAACGGCAGCGGATGGCGCGGGAGATCCACGACACCCTCGCTCAAGGGCTGGCCGGCATCCTCACCCAGCTGCAGGCCGCCGAGCAGGCGTCGCACGTGCCGGCGGTGGCGCGCCGTCACGTGGGGAACGCGATGGACCTGGCTCGCGAGAGCCTCACCGAGGCCCGCCGGACGGTGCACGCGGTGGGACCGTCCGCGCTGGCGGAGGCCCGCCTCCCGGACGCGATCGGCGACGTGGCCGAGCGCTGGTCGAAGGTGAACCGCGTCGAGGCGGTGCTCACCACGACCGGCGACGTCCGGCCGATGCACACCGACGTCGAGGTGACACTGCTGCGGTCCGCGCAGGAGGCTCTCGCCAACGTCGCCAAGCACGCACGGGCCGGTCGGGTCTCCCTGACCCTGTCGTACATGGAGGACCTGGTGACGCTCGACGTGCTGGACGACGGAGTGGGTTTCCTGCCCGACGCCAAGCGCGCCGTCAGCGCCGCGGACGGGGGCTTCGGGCTCGCCGGCATGCGGCAGCGGGTGCAGCTCCTCGCGGGGCGGCTGGACGTCGAGTCCGAGCCGGGCGGGGGCACCGCGATCACGGTGACGGTGCCGGCGATCCCCGCAGGGAGCGAGAGGTGATCTCACTGCTGATCGTCGACGACCACCCGGTGGTGCGGGACGGGCTGCGGGGCATGTTCGGCGCCGATCCGCGCTTCGAGGTGGTCGGCGAAGCCGGTGACGGTGCGGAAGCGGTCTCGGTCGCGGAGCGCCTCCGCCCCGACGTGATCCTCATGGACCTGCGGATGCCCGGGACCGACGGGGTCGCCGCCATCAAGGAGTTGGCGAAGCGCGGGGTGCCGTCACGGGTGCTGGTGCTCACCACGTACGACACGGACAGCCACGTGCTGCCGGCCATCGAAGCCGGCGCCACCGGCTACTTGCTCAAGGAGGCGCCGAGGGCGGAGCTCGTCCGCGCGGTGGAGGCTGCCGCACGCGGACAGGCGGTGCTCTCTCCCACCGTCGCGACGAGGCTCTTGGGCCAGGTGCGCAAACCGGCCCCGGCGCCGCTGTCACAGCGCGAGCTGGAGGTGCTGGAGCTGATCGCCCAGGGCTCGACGAACCGCGAGGCGGCGAGGCGGCTCTACATCAGCGAGACGACGGTCAAGACGCACCTGCTGCACGTGTACGCGAAGCTGGGCGTCAACGACCGAGCAGCCGCCGTGGCCGCCGCGTTCTCTCGCGGTTACCTGAGGCCTGGGGACTGATGGCCGATCACCGGCAATGCCGGGCAGGGACCCGGCCGGCAGCCGGTCGGTGAACGACGAACGGGCTGATCCGGTGAACTCGGGTGGGCGCTACTGCTCGGCGGTGCTGGGGTTCGGCTTGAGGGTGGGGGTGGTTGCGGTCCAGCTGGCGAGGATGTCGATGGCTCGTCGTGAGGGTGATCCGGGTTCGGTGGTGTAGATGAACAGGGTGGTCTCGGGGTCGCCGGGGAGGGTGAGGGTTTCGTATTCGACGGTGAGGTCTCCGACCAGGTTGTGGCGGAGGCGTTTGGAGCCGTGGGTGCGCTGGTGGACGCGGTGTTGTTCCCACCACTGGTCGAATTCGCGGCTGTGTTCGCGCAGTTCGGTGACGAGGTCGGTGGTGGCGCGGTCGTCGGGGTTGCGGCCGACTTCGAACCGGAGGCTTTCGACGGCGGCGCGGGCTTGGTCGGGCCAGTCGAGGAAGAGGGCTCGGGCGCCGTCGTCGAGGAACATCCAGCGGGCGTAGTTGCGGTGGGCGGCAGGGAACCGGTCGAAGTCGGTGAAGAGGGCTTTGGCCATCCGGTTGGCGGCGAGGATGTCGGTGCGGCGACCGAGGATGAGGGCGGGTTCGCCGTCGAGGGCGTCGAGGAGCTGGTGGAGGCCGGGGCGGACGCGTTGGACGTCGTGGGTTCGGCCGGAGGTGCGTGTCGAGGTCAGGCCGATGAGGTCTTCGAGGTGGGCGCGGCCGGCCGCGTCGAGGCCGAGGGCGCGGCCGATGGCTTCGACCACGGCGGCGGAGGGCGTGATGCGTCGGCCTTGTTCGAGGCGGGCGTAGTAGTCGGTGGACACGCCGGCGAGGCGGGCGACTTCTTCGCGGCGGAGGCCGGGCACGCGGCGGACGCGACCGTCGGGCGGCAGGCCGGCGCGGGCGGGGTCGAGCTGGCTGCGGGCGCGCCGGAGGAAATCAGCGAGTTCCTGGTTGGTCCTGCTCACGGGTTCGAGTATCGCCGAGCCGGGGCGGTCCTGGGTGGACCGGCGAGTCCTAGGTTCCGAGGACCGCGCCTCCACAGGGCCCGAGATAGGCCTCCACAGGGGGTTGCGGCGGGTCACTCTTGAAGCACGCCACCACGGGAACAGCCCGGAGGCGCATCCCCGAAATCGTGAGCAAAGGACGACCCATGAGCTTCCCGACGGATCGACCCGCGACCTGGTTCGTGACCGGTACCTCCCGCGGTCTGGGCCTGGAGCTGGTCACGCAGCTGCTCCAGCGTGGCGACCAGGTCGCCGCGACGACCCGTTCCACGGAGCGGCTGCTGGCAGCCCTCGGTGACCGCGTCGACACTTCGCGGCTGCTGCCGCTGACCGTCGACCTGCGTGATGACGAGCGGGTCCGGCAGGCGGTTCGCCAGGCCGCGGAGCGATTCGGCGGCCTCGACGTGGTCGTCAACAACGCCGGATACGGCTACCTGGCCGCGGTGGAGGAGACGAGTGCCCGCGAGGTTCGCGACATGCTCGACGTCCAAGTGGTCGGGGTGTGGAACGTACTGCGCGCCACGCTGCCGCTCCTTCGCGAGCAGAGGAGCGGTCACGTGGTCAACGTGTCGTCGGTTCTCGGGCTGACCGCGGTTGCGGGCTGGGGCCTCTACTGCGCGGGCAAGTTCGCGATCGAAGGGCTCACCGAGGCGCTGGCGCAGGAGATGGCCGACTTCGACGTCAAGGTGACCATCGTCGAGCCCGGCTACTTCCGCACCGATTTCCTCACCGCCGACTCGCTCGCGCTGCCCGCCTCGACTACGGATGCGTACCCGGGTCTGCGTGAGATGACCGAGAACCACCTGAAGCTCCAGGGCAGCCAGCTGGGCAACCCGGTCAAGGGCGCGGAGGCGATCATCCGCCAGGTCGTCGGCGGCGAGGGCCCGCTGCGACAGCTGCTCGGCTCGGATGCCCACGCCTACGCCACCGCGAAGGTCGAGGCCCTGCGCGCGAACCTGGAGGCCACCGCGCGGACCGCCAACGCCACCGACTTCGCCGATGCCTGACAACTCGCCGTTCGTCACAGAGAGGTCGGGCACTCGGCGTACGGCGGGCTCACCTGGTCGGCGCCTCGATGGGCGGCATGATCGCCCAGCACCAAGGCCGACACCTTTGTGGCTGGTCAGCAGCTTGGACGCGTCCATACCGGCCTTGTAGGTGCCCGCGGCGGCGTTTGACGCGTTGCGGGGATGGAGATCCTCGTACTTGCGGAGTGAGTGCTGGGAGGCGCTGGTGGATGAGGAGGTTCGGCGGGCGCGTGACGAGGTGGTCAACATGGTGGCGCTGCGCCCGGTGGCGACCTCGATCGACCGTGGGACGCTGCCACGCAGACTCCTGCGGCGCGACCTGGGGCTGTCAGTGGTGTCGGGCGTGTTGGAGCTCTTGGCCGCAGTAGCGGTGGTGGTTGTCGGCCCGGACGTGTGGTTCACCACCGCGGCCGGTGTCGGGTTGGGGGCGGCTGGCGCGAACGCGATCATCGAGGCCTTCCAGGAGTCGCGCCGGCGCACGGGAGAGGTCGCACGCATCCGCCAGTACGGCGCGGACGAGGTCGACACGCTGACGGATCTGCGCGCTGACGTCCCGACGCCGCTGTGGGGCACGGTCGTTCGGGTGCTGTACGAGCTGCTCCTGCTCACCATGGTGACGATGGTCTTGGCCTGGTCGGAAGGGACGTACGCGCGGGTGACCGTGGTGGCCGCCCTGATCTGCCAACTCATCGCCGCCGTGCTGGGACACCGGTACGCCCGCCGTCGGGAGCGGTGGAGGGGGATTTTCATGCGCGGGGAAGACGTCGCCCTGCCTCCTCTGCCGGACGGCTGGCGCGTTCTCGTGCCGCGCCGGCCGGACGACCCCGGCGCTGTTGCGGGTACGGGAAAGGCTGCTGAGGGCGCCTGAGGGTGGGTCTCGTACGCCTCGGCGGTGGCGAGGTCGCTGTCGGCCTGCTGCACGAGGTCGGGCAGGTGGGGGAGCAGCGCGCGGTAGCTGGCGGCCATCGTTATCGCGGCGATCGGGGGCGACTTTCGGTCGGTGTGTGCGAAACGTGGAATGATCGGGTGTCGGGCCTGCGTCCTGTTGAAGCGGAGGCCCGGGTGGATCCGCTGCGGGCGGCTGTGGGGCGGACGACCTATCCTGGCGTCGCGTCTGGCCTGGGCCGGCGCGTCAGTGAGGGGAGTGGGGGTTGTCGCACACCGAGTCGGGTCAGCCGATCGTGGTCGAGGGGCGGCCGGCTGGTGATTCGTCCAGGCCGGTCACGATCTCCTACATCGCCGAGACGGCCGGGGTGTCGGTGCCGACGGTGTCCAAGGTGATCAACGGGCGGGCCGGTGTGTCGCCTGATACCCGGGCGCGCGTCGAGGCGCTCATCGACGAGTACGGCTATCGGAAGTCGAGCTCGCCGAGCCGCAGCAAGCAGATGGACCTGGTGTTCGACGAGCTCGAGAGCATGTGGGGCGTCGAGATCATCCGAGGTGTGCAGCGGGCGGCGCGCAAGCACGGGGTGGGGGTGGTGCTGTCGGAGTTCGGTCCGCAGGGCAACGCGATCCGCTACTGGATCGACGACGCGCTCGACCGCCGTCCCGCCTGTGTCGTCACGGTCGCCCAGCTGTCGAACGAGGAGCGTGACCGGCTGCGGGCCAAGGGCATCCCGTTCGTGGTGTTCGACCCCACGGTCGAGTTGCCGGACGACGTCCCGTTCGTCGGCGCGACGAACTGGGCCGGTGGCCGGATGGCCGCTCGCCACCTGACCGGCCTGGGTCACCGTCGCATCGC
The DNA here is from genome assembly GCF_054781895.1 of Saccharothrix stipae. NCBI lineage: Bacteria > Bacillati > Actinomycetota > Actinomycetes > Pseudonocardiales > Pseudonocardiaceae > Saccharothrix > Saccharothrix stipae. The sequence goes on from NZ_BAAGTN010000006.1 coordinate 238,621, forward strand.
CATGATCACCGGTCCGGACGACGTGCTGTGCTGCCGTGCCCGGTCCGACGGTTGCCGCGCCGCGCTGGACGCCGCGGGAGTTCCGATCGACCCCAGCCTCGTGGCGCGCGCGGAGCTGACCCGGGAGTCCAGTCACGTCGCGGCCCGCGAACTGCTGGCCCGGCCCGACCGCCCGACCGCCGTCCTGGCAGGCGACGACCTCCAGGCGCTGGGCGTCTACCGGGCCGCGCGGGAAGCGGGGCTGCGGATCCCGGAGGACCTGAGCGTGGTGGGTTTCGACGACCTGCCGATCGCCGCCCTGGTGGACCCTCCGCTGACCACGGTCCACCAGCCGTTGATGGAGATGGCGATGGCCGCCACCGAACTGGCCCTCGCCCTCGGCCGCGGCGAGCGGCCGCCGCAGGTGGGATTGGAACTCGCGACCACGCTCACCGTCCGGGAGAGCACCGCACCGCCCGCCGGAGTCGGGGAACACTGACGTCGACCCGCTCTCGGCTTGCCGGGAGATGGGCCGGGCACAGCCAGGTTCATCGGGGGTGGAGGTCGGACTCGTCTCGGATGGGCTCGGACCCGGTGAGGCGCGGCGACGTGGCGGGGTCGGTCGACGGTTCGCCGACCACCGGCCAGCCGTCGACCCAACCTACCGGCGCCAGGAACGTCTCCCAGCCCAACCCGTGCCGGCCCGTGGCCCCGCGTGGCAGCACGCCGAGGAAGACCATCCACCACGCCCCGTCGGGTGCCTGCACGAGGTCGCCATGACCGGTGTGCCGCATCGGGTGATCAGGGCCGCGGTGGGTCAGGATCGGGTTGGCCGGGCACGGCTCGAACGGCCCGTTGACCGTGGGGCCGCGCGCGATCGAGACGGTGGGCGGTCGCTCGGTGTCGACCTCCGCGACCACCAGGTACCACCGGTCCCCGATCCGGTAGAGGTGAGGCGCGACGGGGACTTGAGGGCCGGGTGAGCCCGACCAGAGCCTGGTGGGCGCGCCCAGGGTCCGGCCCGTCGCCGGGTCGATGCGGACCTGGCCCACGCCGGCGTAGGTGCACCAGCAGTCGCCGTCCTCGTCCCAGACCAGGTCGGGGTCGACGCCGGGCACGCCGGGCAGCGGCGTCGGGTCGGACCAGGGACCGGCTGGGTCCTCGGCGCTGAACAGCACGGTGCCGTCGCGTGGCACGCGTGTCGCGATCAGCCAGAACCTGCCGTCGTGGTGGCGTAGCGTCGGCGCGTAGATCCCGCCGGCGAACGGGGTGCCGGTGAGCCGGTCCGGCACGGTGCCGATCCTGACCCAGTCGGTCAGGTCGCGGCTGTGGAAGATCGGCAAGCCGGGGAAGTACTCGAACCTGGAGGAGACGAGGTAGTAGTCCTCGCCCACCCGGCAGATGGTCGGATCGGGGTAGGACCTCGTGATGATCGGCTCGTTCATCTCACCGTCTTCTGCCGACATGCGACGTCCGAAAGGTTTCCGACTTGCTCGCAGAAACTTTCTGGCCGACGGCAGGGTACGGCTGGGCGCGCGGTGGGGTCAACGGGCCGATCGTGCGTCTCGTGCGGCCGCCTTCGCTGATTGACGCCACTTTGACGCCTCGGTAGCATCCCGCGCGGAAACTATCGGGCCAGCGCTGAGAAAGTTTCTGGACGTGGACGATCTGGCGTCCGAAGTGCGCACCCGCGTCCTCGACCGGTGGAGGCCTCATGCCTTCGTTCGTCCTGGCGCACTCACCCCACCTCATCACGCGCAACGCGCCACCGCCACGCGGCGCGCGCCGCCTCCTCCGGCGGGATGGGATTCCACCTACAGCAAGGGACAGTGACGTCTTGAGCTCGCAAGACATGCGCAAGATCCCACGGCGGCTCGGCACGCTCGCCGCCGCCCTGGCCACGCTGCTCACGACGAGCGCGGTCGCGGCCACCGACGCACGGGCGGCGGAGGGCTGTCGCGTCGACTACGCCGTCCAGGCCCAGTGGACCGGCGGCTTCACCGCAACCGTGCGCGTCACCAACCTCGGCGACCCGGTCAACGGCTGGAGCCTGGGCTGGGCGTTCCCGTCCGGGCAGCGCGTCACCCAGGCCTGGAACGCGACGGTCACCTCATCGGCCGACCAGGTCACCGCGAAGAACGAGAGCTACAACGCGACCATCGCGACGGACGCGTCGGTCTCCTTCGGCTTCAACGGGTCCTGGACCGGGAGCAACACCGCGCCCACCACGTTCGCGCTCAACGGCGTCACGTGCACCGGGCGCGTCGGCGGTGAACCCCAGCCGGGTGACCCGATGGCGGCGGTGGCCGCGATGCAGCCCGGCTGGAACCTCGGCAACACGTTGGACGCGATCCCCGGCGAGACGTCGTGGGGCAACCCGCTCACGACCCGGGAGCACCTGCGGCACGTGCGTTCCCAGGGGTACAAGAGCATCCGCCTCCCGGTGACGTGGAGCAACCACCACGGACCGGCCCCGGACCACGCGATCGACCCGGCGTGGCTCGGCCGCGTCCGGGAGGTCGTGGACTGGTCCCTGGCCGAGGGCCTCTACGTGATGGTCAACATGCACCACGACTCGTGGCAGTGGATCAACACCTACCCCACCGACCGCGCGAACGTGCTCGCCAGGTACACCGCGCTGTGGACCCAGATCGCCACGACGTTCCGCGACCACTCCGCGAAGCTGGTGTTCGAGAGCATCAACGAACCCCAGTTCGCCGGCACCACCGGTGACGAGCAGAACTTCCAGGCGCTGCACGAGCTGAACGCCGAGTTCCACCGCGTCGTCCGCGGGTCCGGCGGCGGCAACGCCACCCGGCTGCTGGTGCTGCCCACCTTCCACACGGCCGCGGACCAGCCGCGCCTGGACGCGTTCGTGGCGAGCTACGAGCAGCTGCGCGACGCCAACATCGCCGCGACGGTCCACTTCTACGGCTTCTGGCCGTTCAGCGTGAACATCGCGGGCTTCACCCGGTACAACGCCGAGGTGGAGCAGGACCTCATCGGCACGTTCAGCCGGGTGCACGACACGTTCGTCGCCCGCGGCATCCCGGTGATCATCGGCGAGTGGGCCTTGCTCGACTACGACCACACCCGGCCCGGCATCATCGAACGCGGCGAGTTCCTCAAGTTCATCGAGGCGGTCGGCCACCACGCCCGCACCCGCAAGCTCACCACCATGATCTGGGACGCGGGCCAGTTCCTGAACCGCGCCGAGCTGCGCTGGCGCGACCAGGGCGTGCACGACCAGATCAAGTCCAGTTGGACCACGCGCTCCGGCACGGCGTCGTCCGACCAGGTGTTCCTGCCGCGCACCGGTGCGATCACCGCCAAGTCGTTGGCGCTCAACCTGAACGGCACCACGTTCCAGGAACTCCGGCACGGCGCCACCAGGCTGGTCAACGGGTCCGACTACCGGGTGTCCGGCACCACGCTGACGCTCACCGCGGCGGCCCTCACCCGCCTGGCGGGCAGTCGCGCGTACGGGGTGAACGCCACCATCGAGGCCAGGTTCTCCACCGGGGTGCCGTGGTCGATCCACGTCATCACCCACGACCCGCCGATCCAGTCCGCCGCGAGCGGCACGACGAGTTCGTTCGCCATCCCCACCCGGTTCCGCGGCGACCAGCTCGCCACCATGGAGGCGAAGCACGCCGACGGCAGCAACGCCGGACCGGCGGACTGGACCTCCTTCAAGCAGTTCTGGCAGCACTTCCAGCCCGACTACGCCGCCGACAGCGTGATCCTGAAGCCCGAGTTCTTCGCCGAGCTCGACGACGGCCGCGTCACCCTGACGTTCCACTTCTGGAGCGGGACGCGGATCACCTACTACATCACCAAGACCGGCACCACGGTGACCGGAAGCACCAGCTGACCGGGGCTGACCTGCCCACAGGACGCCGACACCCCCTTGCCACGTGGTGAGGGGGTGTTCCGGAGGTAGTGGAAGACGGTGCCGATCCGCTAAAGGTGTTAGCGCTAACTTTAGCAATCAAAACGGTGAGCTCGATGCGCTCCCGGTCCCGCCCGCGCGGGCGATCTGCGCTTTGGGGAACGCCTCTGATCGCGCTGCTCCGTTCAGGGTACGCAACGAAAGTTTCTAGAAATTCTTCTTGTGAACGTAAACACCTGACTGCCACACTTCTGCCCGGTACGTCCAGGAGCACTTCGAGCGGGTTGGCCCGGCATCCACCACGCCGCCGCGTGGATGCCGAGCGGGAGTGTCCTGGGTGGTGCCGACAGCGACGTCGGTGCCGCGCCCGGCCTTGGTCGACACATGTCGTCGCGGGGTCCGAGAGCGGCGTGTCGACTCGTGCACGACCCGTCTCATCAGCGTCATCGAACCGGTTCGACCGAGCTAAAGTGTTGTTTTAGCAAGTTCAAGCTGCATAAGGTCAATCTCGGATCGAACCGGTTCGAATATGGCTATCCCTTCGGAGATCTCATGGTTCAGCGGCGAACTGTCTTCTCTGTGCCCGTTCTCTCTGGGCCCCCCGACGCCGGGTCGCGCGTGTCCTCGCGCCTCGGCCGACAGGGGCGTGGATGATGGCCGGTCGGCCCGTTCGCGTGGCGGTGGTCGGTCTCGGCTTCGGCGCCGAGTTCATCCCGATCTACCAGCGTCATCCGCAGGCCGAGATGGCCGCGATCTGCCGACGCGACCCCGCCGGTCTGGACGAGGTGGGTGACCGGTTCGGTGTGGGGAAGCGGTACACGGACTTCCGCGAGTTGCTCAGGGATCCGGAGGTGGACGCGGTTCACATCAACTCGCCGATCCCGGATCACGCGTGGATGACGGTCGAGGCGTTGGAGGCGGGCAAGCACGTGGCCTGCACGGTGCCGATGGCGACGAGTGTCGAGGACTGCGGGCGGATCGTGGAGGCGGTCGAGCGGACGGGTCTGCGGTACATGATGATGGAGACGGTCGTCTTCTCCCGCGAGTACCTGTACCTCAAGCAGCTTCACGATTCGGGGGAGCTGGGCAGGCTGCAGTTCCTGCAGGCGAGTCACATGCAGGACATGGACGGCTGGCCCGGCTATTGGCCGGGGTTGCCGCCGATGTGGTACGCCACGCACTGCGTGGGTCCGGTGCTCGCGCTCGCCGACGCCAGCGCCGAGGTCGTCTCGTGCTTCGGTTCCGGCACGATCCGCGAGGAGCTGGTCGGGCGGTACG
>NZ_BAAGTN010000007.1:0-915868 GCF_054781895.1 Saccharothrix stipae
CCTCGAACCCAGCCCTCCAGCCACACCTTCCCGCAGGTCACAACCCAAATGGCGGCTGCCGCCCTAGTTCGCCTCGCCGGTCAGCGCGAACGACCGCAGTCGCCAGGTGGCACCCACCGTGCCCACCACGGCGAACACCGACGCCATGATCACCGCGGTCGCCACCGACATCGTCGAGGAGAGCAGCGGGGTGTTGCCGATCGCGTCCGCGACGGCCGTCGCGTGCTGGCGGATGCTGAACACGCGGGCGCCGTCGACGAACGACACCAGCAGGTTCTCCCACAGCACGATGTAGACCAGGCCGACCGCGACCGGGCGCTTGGTCATCACGCTCAGGGCGAGGAACAGGGCGCTGTAGGCCAACGCGCCCAGGGCCGTGGCGACGACCAGGCCGACGGCCAGCGTGCCGGAGCCCGCGATCGCGGCCGCGACGGCCAGCGGCAGGGCGGTGGCCCCGGTGGTCACCAGCCAGGCCACCAGGAGCTTGGACAGGACGATCTCCGAGCGCGGCAGCGGCTTGGTGATCAGGTGGGTGATGGTGCCGTCATCGATCTCCAGGCCGAGCACGCTGCTGCCGACGATCAGCGCGGTCAGCGACAGGACGACCGCCAGCCCGAGGTTGGAGAAGACCAGCGGGCCCCAGTCGGACGGGGTCACGTACTCGTCCTCGCTGGAGACGCCCAGCAGGGTGAGCCCGAGCACGATGATCGGCATGGGGAGCAGCAGCAGCACGCGCTTGCGGCCGAGCAGTGCCCTCAAGGTGAGGCGGATGATCGTCGGGTTCATGTGGTCACCAAGTAGGAGAAGACGTTCTCGAGGGACTCGTCCGAAGGCAGGATCGTGGTCAACCGGATGTCCCGCGCCTTGGCGAGCTTGGCCAGGGCACGGGTGAAGGTGCCGTAGTCGCTGGTGTGCACCTGGATGCCCGCCTCCGCGATGCTCACCCCGGAGACCGACGGCTCGCCCATCAGCGCCGTCGCCAGCAGGCGGTCGTCGGAGGAGGCGATGGTGAACACGTGCGGACGGGTGGTCATCAGCCGCCGGATGTGCCGGTAGTCGCCGGAGGCGGCGAGCCTGCCCGCCACGATCACCTGCACGGTGCCGGAGAGCTGCTCGACCTCCTCCAGGATGTGGGAGCTGAACACGATCGTCCGCCCCTCCTCGGCCATCCCGTCGAGCAGCTCCATCATGTGCATCCGCTGCCGGGGGTCCATGCCGTTGAACGGCTCGTCCAGCAGCAGCACGTCCGGGTCGTGCACCAACGCCGCGGCGACCCGGCTCCGCTGGCGCATCCCCTTGGAGAACGTGGAGATCCGGCGGTCCTGCGCGTCGCGCAGGTCCACCAGGTCCAGCGCGGCGCGGGCGGCGGCCGCCGGGTCGGGGAGCTTGTGCAGCTTCGCGCCGGCCAGGACGAACTCCCACGCGGTGAGGAAGCCCGGCACGCTCTCGCGCTCGGTCACCAGGCCGAGCTTGCGGTACATGGCGGGATTGGCCCACGCGGGCTCACCGCCGATCTCGACCTTGCCCTGCGACGGGGCCAGCAGGCCCGCCATCAGGTGCAGCACGGTGGTCTTGCCCGCGCCGTTGGGTCCGAGCAGGCCGGTCAGGCCGGGGCCGATCGACAAGGTCACGTCGTTGACCGCGACCACGTTGCCGTACCAGCGGGAGACGCCCGCGAGCTCGACGGTGTTCATGACTTCATCCCCTTGTACCGCCACACCGCGGCCATCGTGCCGAGAGCGACCAGTGCGACCGTGACCAGGCCGTACACCGGTCCGAACGAGCCGATCGAGGCCATGCTGACGTCCACTCCGAACAGCCACTGGTCCACGCCGTTGAGCAGGCTGTTCGGGTCGAGCAGCCCGGCCAGCCGGCCGATCGTCCCGGAGTCCAGCTCGCGCAGGACGCCCGAGATCGGGGCGGTGAGCAGGAAGACGCCGATGATCATGCCGGTGGCGAACACCCGGCGTCCCGACAGCGACGCGATCGGCAGTCCCAGCGCCGCCAGCAGCGCGGCGTGGACGGCCGCGGCGACGAGACCGACCAGCAGCCCGCCGAACTCGTCGAGCACCCCCGTGAAGCCGTCGTCGGTGCTGAAGGCCATGCCGAGGAACATGATCAGCATGGGCGCCGCGAGCAGCAGGAACGTCGCGGTGGCCAGCGCGGCGACCTTGGTCAGCGCGTAGCTCGACCGGCCCAGCGGGCGGGACAGGTACAGCTGGAGCAGGTTCGTGCGCAGGTCCACCGACACCAGTTCGGGCGCGACCACGGCGACGAACACCGTCGCGGCGAAGGTGAAGGTGGAGGCGATGCCGACGTAGTCGAGCACCGGCTCGGGCACCTGGCTGTTGATGATCACGATGATCAGCGAGGCGATGCCGGCCAGGCCGATCAGCCCGAACGGCAGCACCTTCGCCCAGGGGCTGCGGCCGAGGCCGTAGGCGCTGCGCAGGCTGTGCACGTACAACGCGCGGGCCGAGTAGCCGGGGCCGAGCCTGGGGCCGGTGTAGCGCTGGTAGCCGATGTCGTGGATGACGCCGGACTCAGACATGGGACACCTCCTCGGCCGGACGGTCGCGGAACAGGTCGGCGACCTGGTGCCGCTGGCGTTCGAGCCGGTGCAGACGGAGATCGAGGTCCGCGACGGCGTCCCGGATGAGGTCGTACACCGCGCCGTCGTCCTCGCCGAGGCGGACGGTCAGCACGCGGTTCTGCCGGCGCACGTCCAGGCCTGCGGCGGTGAGCGCGGCGGCCAGCCGCTCGGCGCCCTCGTCGATCTCGACGACGAGCAGGTCGTTGTGCTCGGTCATCGACGACAGCGTCGCCGAGCGCAGGAGGGTGCCCGCGTCGATGGCGACCAGCGACGTGCAGATCCGCTCGATCTCGCCGAGCAGGTGGGAGCAGACCACCACGGAGATGCCGAACTCGGTGCCGATGCGGTGCACCAGGTCGAGCATCGCCCGCCTGCCCGCCGGGTCGAGCCCGTTGGTCGGTTCGTCGAGCAGCAGCAGTTCGGGGTCGTGGACCAGCGCTTGGGCGAGCTTGACCCGCTGCTTCATGCCGGTGGAGTAGCCCCCGATCCGGCGGTAGCGCTCCTCGTAGAGCCCCACGTGCCGCAACGTCTCCGACGCCCGCTCCCGCGCCGCCGCGGCGGGCAGGCCGCTGACCCGCGCCATGTGCGTGACGAACTCCGCGGCGATCACGTCCGGTGGCAGGCAGTCGTGCTCGGGCATGTAGCCGACCTTCGCCCGGACCTGCTCCCCTTCCGCGACCGGGTCGAGTCCGAGCACGCGAATCCGCCCGCTGGTGGGCGTGAGCAGCCCCAGCGCCAGCTTGATCAGCGTGGTCTTCCCCGCGCCGTTGACCCCGACCAAGCCGACGACACCGGCCTCGATGTCCAACGTCAGGTCCGCCAGAGCGGTCACCTTGCCGTCGTAGCGCATTCCCAGCGCGGTGGTCTCGATGAGTGGCACGCGAGGACCCTACGGCCGCCCGTGCACCCGCCACATCCGGTCGACCCCCTGAGCCTGACGGCCCCTCGACCCTTAGGGGTCGACGGCGCGATACCGGGAGTGGGACCGGCATCCGTGCCGAATGTGGGCCACAGGCGACTCATCACCGGCAAAGCCATGCACCCGACGACCGCGGTGTGGTCCCCTTGTGATCGGGTCGGGGGCATCGTTGTGGGGGTTTGGGATGAGCGAAGACAGATCGAAGGCACAGCCGCCGGAGGAGCAGGAAGCACCGCAGGCCACCGAGCCGACGGCGGCCGAGCCACCGGCTGCCGAGCCGCCAGTGGCCCACTTGCCGGCGGGACCGGATCCGGCCGAACCACCGGCCGCCGCACCGGATCCCGCTGAACCACCGGCCGCTGCATCGGATCCGGCTGAACCACCGGCCGCTGCACCGGATCCGGCTGAACCACAGGTCGTTGAAGCGCCGGTCGCCGAAGGACAGGCCGCTGAAGCAGTGGCCGCCGATCCGGTGACCGCCCACTCCTCCGAACCCTCGGCGGCTCATCCCACGGCGGCGCACCCCCCGGTGGCGGCCAATCCGTGGGCGCGGCCGGATGGGCAAGCCGAGTGGGTCGATCCGACGCCGACCGACCCGATCCTGCGGATACCCCCGCCGCCGCCCGAGCCGAAGTCCACCGCGGCCGCCGTGCTGTTGAACCTGACCGGGGTCGGTGCCGGTTACTTCTACCTGCACCGGCGTTGGCAGGGGTGGACGGCGGCGGTCCTCGCGGTCGTGCTCGTCGTCATCGCGTTCGCCACCAACGCGGCGGCCAACCCGTGGTTGTGGCGGATCCTGGCGGCGGTCTGGCTCGTGACCCTCGTCCTCGACGCACGGCGGATCGCGGTGAAGCACCCGCCGATCGCGAACCGCCGGCCCGTGGTGATCGGGGCGATCGCGGTGGTCGCCGTGGCGGCCGCGTACGTCGGGTACGGCGTGCTTGGCCGCAGCGCCTACGACGACGGGCTCGCCGCTCAGGGGCGCGGTGACTGCGCGGCGGCGACTGACCAGTTCAAGGCGGTGACCGGGCCCTACGAGCTGACGCTCAGCTCGGACATCGCCGCGGCGAACCGCGGCCTGGTCGAGTGCGCCGACTTCACCCAAGCGGCCGACGCCGGGGCCGAGGCCGCCGCCGTGTGGCGCTACGGCCAGTTCCGCCTCGACCACCCGGACAGCCCGCTGAGCCCGTTCGTCCGCGACAAGCTCGTCGAGACCTACACGACCTGGGCCCGCCGGCTGCGCGACGAGGGCCTGCTGCCCGATTCGATCAAGGTCTACCGCGACCTGCTCGCCGAGGACGAGTCGTTCGCCCCGGAGGTCGCCGACGCCTACCTGCGGCTGGTGGAGCAGCTCACCGCCGTGTCGCCGGTCGCCGCCAGTGCGGCGGCCACGGCCCTGGAGACGGTCGCCGACGAGTTCGGCGACACGCCGAGCGCCAAGGAAGTGCCCGCGGCGTTCGACGCGCTCTACGCGGCGGCCACCGCGCCGCTCGCCGCCGGCCGGCCGTGTGAGGTGGTGGACGTCCTCGCCTTCTTCGCGGGCCTGACCAACGCGGTCGCCGCGAAGGTGGCGGGCGAGGCGAAGAACCAGTACCCGCGCGCCATGCTCGACTGCGGGCTGAACGAGCTGCGCGAGGGCCAGGCGGAGACCGCGGTCCGCACGCTGGACCGGTTCATCGGCGCCTTCCCCGGCCACGGCGACCTGCCGCAGGCCCAGTCGGCGCGGATCGCCGCCCAGGTGGCCGTCGGGACCGGCGAGCGGGTGGCGGTGCCCGCGCCCCTCGGTGCGGGCGGTCCGATCACGATCACCTTCTACAACATCGTCAACAGCTCGATCACCATCAAGCTGGCGGGCTCCACCGCGCACGAGTTCACCCTGCCGGCGTGCACGGCCTGCCCGGAGTTCTACGCGCCCGGCACCGGCGCGGACGCGTGCAACTCGCCCGACGGGAAACCCTCGTTCGACGTCGGCCTGGGCGGGGGCACCCACCACGTGCTCGCCGACTTCGAGGACACCGGAGAACTGGTCAAGCAGTTCGACGCCAGCCCCGGCGGGTTCGACCTGTACTGCCTGTACGTGGAGCGCAACGGCTGATCGGGGCGTGCTGCCGGACCCGGCACCGGGTCCGGCGGCGCGCCGGATCGCCTACCGGGTCTCGGCTCGCGCGGCGACGAGGGCCTCGGCCAAGGTCTCGTGCAGCGGCAGCAGCTTGTCCATCGCGGTGACCTCCAACGAGTGGCGGACGCTGCGGCCGGCCACCACGTGCACCGGGCGCTGCTCGTGCGAGACGTTGTGCACCCGGATGTGGCTGAGGGCGGCGATGCCCGAGGAGGCGAAGAACGTCACCCCGGACAGGTCGACCACGAGGGCTTCGGCTCCGGCGTCGAGGACTTCCACGCAGCGCTCGCGCAGCGCGTCGCTGTTGGACATGTCGATGTCCCCGATAATGCTGACGATCACCGCGCCGCCGTCCACGGCGGTGGTCGGTCGCGGTGTGGGCGTCTCGGCTTCGGTCACGGCAACATCATGACCGCTCCGCCCGGTTCCGCATAGCGATCTTGTGGACGAGTGCGGGACGCCCGACCGGATCAGGGACCGGGTCCACGAGGTCTTGCCTTCGGGGCGGAACCTCCACGGGTTCGGCCGGCTCGTCGAGGCCGGGCGCCTACCCGGCCTCGGTCCGGTCGACCGTGATCCGGATGGCGAGGGTCTCGGTGGTCAGTCCGTGCAAGCCGGACAAGGACAGCACGCGGGCGGGCGCGGTTCCCTCGACGGCGTGCACGGTCAGGGCGCGGCGGGCGCGGTGCGCGGTCGCGGCGGCTTCCAGCAGCAGGGCGATGCCCGAGCTGCTGAGGTAGCCGACCCGGCCCAGGTCGATCTCGACCGGCCGCGGGTCGGCCGAGTCGATCCCGGCCGCCAGGGCCACGCGCAGGTCTGCCACCGTGGCGAGGTCCATGTCGCCGGTCAGGCGCAGGACCTGCACCGGGGCGTCGTCGGTGGAGTCGGTGACGCCGGCGTGCTCGTGGGGTGGTTCGGTCACCGCCACGGCGGGGAGGGGTGCCCGCGTCGGCTCGTCGGTGAGGGCGAACTCGACGATCGTGCCGTGCTCGGTGTGGTGGAACGCGGCCCGTTCGGAGACCGTGCGGATGATCTGGAGGCCGCGGCCGCGGGTGCCCTTGTCCTCGGGTTCGGGCCGCCAGCGGCCGTGGTCGCGGACCGTGACGTGGACGCCGGTGGCGGTGGCGGCGAGGTCGTAGCTGAAGTCGCCGGTCGCGCCGGCCGGGTACGCGTGGTCCACCGCGTTCGCCGCGGCCTCGCCGAGGGCCAGTTGGAGGTCGTCCAGCAGGTCCACCGACAGGCCGGCGGTGGAGGCCCACGCGGTGACGTTGCGGCGCATCACGGACAGCTCGGCGGGACGTGCCGGCACGGTGTTGCGCAGCGGCGGGGGCAGGTGGCGGGCGACGACCAGCGCCACGTCGTCGTCCTGGCCGTCGGCCAGCAGCGACGCGGTGATGGCGTCGCTGAGCGCTCGGGGCGGCAGGTGGTGCGCGCCGCGGACGGTGTCGAGCAGCCGTGCCAGGCCCTGGTCGACCACCGTGCCGCGGCGTTCGACCAGCCCGTCGGTGTAGAGCACCACGGACGCGCCCGGTTCCAGGTCGGTGGTGTGGTCGAGGTAGGGCGCGCGTCCCGGTGCGCCCAGCACCGCCCCGGTGTCCCCGGTGAGGAACCGCGCGCCGCCGGAGGCGTCGAGGACCAGCGGTGGCGGGTGGCCGGCGACGGCCCAGCACAGCCGGCCGGTGCTCCAGTCGAACGTCAGGCAGGCGCACGTGCTGCCGGCCGCGCCGTTGACCCGCGCGGTGAACGCGTCGAGCCGTTCCAGCGCGGCGGCGGGGGAGTGCCCGTCGAGCAGGTAGCCCGCCAGGGCGCTGCGCAGCTGGCCCATCACCGCGGCGGCGGTCGGCCCCTTGCCGACGACGTCGCCCACGGACAGGGCGACCGCGGTGCCGTCCAGCGGTAGCACCTCGTACCAGTCGCCGCCGATGTGGGAGTAGGTGGAGGCGGGCAGGTAGCGGGCGGAGGTGGCCAGCCGGTCCAGCGCGGGCAGCTCGCGGGGCAGCAGGCTGCGCTGGAGCGTCTCGGCGATCTCGTGCTCGTGCTGCAACAACCGTTCCCGCTCGGCGTCCGCGCGCTGACGCTCGGTGACGTCGCGCCCGATCGCCTGGACGCCGGTCGGCGTGGCCTGGATGCTCAGCTCCACCTCCACCACCGTGCCGTCGACCCGGCGCAGGCCCCACACCTCGGTGACCACCCGGACGGCGGACAGATCGGCGGTCAGCCGGGCCAACCGGCCGACCGCGTCCGGCACGACCAGGTCGCCGACCGCACGGCCGACCAGGTCGTCGCGCCCGTGCCCGAGCAGCGCGCACGCGGCCTGGTTGACCTCGACGAACCGCAGCTCGTGGTCCAGCATCCAGATGGCGTCGGTGGCGCGTTCCACGAGCAGCCGGTGGCGCTGCTCGCTGTCCCGCAGCGCCCGGTCGGCGTGCGTGCGCTGCAACGACTCCCAGCACCGGTTGACCACCACCGACACCACCTCGACCTCCTCCGGCGTCCAGCGCCGGGCGGTCGCGTGGTGCACGGCCATGGCCGCGGCGAACCGCCCTCCGCGCAGCAACGGCAGGCAGATCACCGCCCGGATGCCGGTGAACCGGTAGGCGGTCAGGTCCGCCGGACCGAGCCGGGGGTCGTTCTCGCTGTCCTCCACCACCCACGGCTCGCCCGCGCGCATGGCCCGCAGCGCGCCCTGGCCGAACTCGGCCATGGCGAACCGGCCGGGCAGCGGCGGCAGCCCGGTGGCGTAGTCGCCGCTCATCACGAAGTGGTCCTCGTCGGCCTCGGCCCGCGCGTAGGCGCACCGGTCCACCCGCAGGTGCTCGCCGAGCAGGCGCGTGGCCAGCGCCATCAGCTCCTCGGCGTCGTCCAGGCGCTGCAACTCGCGGTCGAAGCGGGCGAGGAACCGCTGCCGCTCCAGCTCCGCGTGGCGCGCGGTGACGTCGTTCAAGGCGCCACGCACTGTCTTCGGTGTGCCGTCGGCGCCTCGCACGACGTGCAACTTCTCCTTCAACCGCAGCACGTCGCCCCGCGCGGTCACCACGCGGTACTCCACCTCGAACACGTCCCGCCCGGGCTCGTCGCGCCACCGCGCCTCGGCGGCCTCGGCCCGGTCGTCGGGGTGGATCAGCGAGCCGAGGAAGTCCGGCTCGGCCAGCCAGCGACCGGCCGGGTGGCCCAGCAGCCGCTCGGCGTGGGCGGACACGAACGTGCAGCGGCGGGTCCGCGCGTCGGCCTGCCAGAGCACCACGGCCAGCCCGTCCACCAGCTCGCGCAAGTCGGTGGCCGCGGCCGGCACCGCCTCGGATGCGGCATCCATGTGCGTCCACCTTCCACCGTCGCTCGAACCGGTCGGAGCAGTCCGGCCCGGAACTCCGACGACCAGGCAAAACGATCGAGCCGAGGATACTTGCGGTCCCTCCGGCCACCCTATCCGCGGCCACCGGTCCCGGTCAGCGCCACTCCGGCCCGGTCGCCGACCTCCTGCCCGTCCGTGGCGGGCGCGCGGTATCCGATGGTCACCCGTTCGGATTACCTCGCGGCGCGCAACGGGGGCCGCCGAATGGACGATTCACTGGTTAGGCGGCCGTGAGGAGGGCGACGATGTCGGACTTCCTGGTACTGCGGGGTGCGGACCACGTCGTGCTCGGTGTCACGTGGAGCGGTTTCGCCCGGTCCTCGGCGGCCGACGGCACGCCCGTGCTCACCGCGACCGGTGACGCGCGGCTCGTGGTGGTGTTTCCGCCGCAGCACGTCGCGGAGGAGGCCTCGGCCCCGTTCTCCCCGGCCCCGCTGCTGCTCGGCAACCCGCCCGTGCCGGTGTGGCGGGCGCAGCTGTGCGGCCCGAGCCGGGTGGTGGTCGCGGTCACCGCCGGTGACGTAGTGCCCCTGACCGCCGCCGGGCTCCTCGGCGCCCTGGCCGGCGCACGCCTGGTCACCGGGTCGGGCGCGACCGCGATCGAGCTGCCGTGGCGGCTGCTGACCGAGCCGGTGGCGGGCGGGCCGGTGCGGTGCGCCCACCCGGTCGACCCGGTGGTGGCCGACGGCGTGACGGGCCTGTGGCGGACGAGCGTGCACGGACCCGCCGCCACCGCGTCGGACGCCGGGCTGGCGCTGCGGCCCGTCGCCGGGGGCCCTTCGGACGACCCCGGCTTCGCGATCCCGCTGCCCGCCGCGGAACGGGCGGTGATCGCGGCGAACGCGGCCGTTCGGCCCGCCGCGGCGAGCAGGCTCGACCTCAGCGCCTCGGGCGGCACGCTGTGGGTGGACGCGGCGTGGGACAACGTCCACTGGCGGCACCGCGCGGTGCTGGGCCGGGACCTGACCGTGCGCACGTCCACCACCGGCGTGCTGTTCCCGTTCGGCCACCGCGCCCAGCACGCGACCGTCACCGAACGGATCATGGACCCGGCCGCCGGTGGCGCGGCCGTGCTGCGGCACTGGAGCGTGCTCACGGTGACCGAGCCGGTGCGGCGCCCACCCGCGGACGCGGCGGTGCGCCGGGCGTTCCCGTTCGACGAGGTGGAGATCACCACCCGGACGTTCACCGACCTGGTCACGCCGACGAACTGGCAGCTGTTCCCCACACCCGCCGGCGTGCCGCTGCGGACGTTCTTCCACCCGCTGAAGGGTGACGGGACGCCGCTGCGGTTCCCGGTCCGGTTCGCCAAGCCCGGCGGCGACCTCCACTGCACGCTGCCGCTGATCTTCGTCGCCGACCTCTCCCCGGTCTTCTCCTCGCTCACCGACCCCGGCTTGGCCCAACTGCTCGCGCGGTCCTACCGCGAGCGCGTCGCCACCCCCGGCACCAACCTCGACGTCGTGCGGTCGGCCAACCGCGTGGACGGTGACGTGCACGAGGTGCACGCGATGGTCACGACCGGCGTGCTGGCCTCCGACGGCTACCGGCCCCGCCTCACCGAACTGGAGGTGCGGCTGCCCGCGCTGCGGTCCCTGCTGGGCCACGACCGGCCCTCGGTGGTCACGTTCGCCGAGCGCTACCTGCGCGAGGGCGACCGGGCGGACGTGCTGTTCGACCTGGCGCAGCCGATCAAGGTCGACTTCACCGCCCGCGCGGACCGGTCCGGCGGCCTGGTCTCGCCCGCCTTCACCGCGACCGCGCTGTCCCGCTCGCTCGGCCCGGTGAACCTCGCCGCGCTGCCGAACGCGGTCACCGGGCACCTCGACCCCAAGCGGCTGTTCCCGGCCGAGGCGACGCTGCTCGGGCTGCCGCTGCGCGACCTGGTCACGCAGGTGACGTCGCCGCCGAAGATCACCTCGTTCGTGCACACCGGCCGCCCGCCGGACGTCACGTTGAGGTGGGAGGACGTCAAGCTCGTCGCGCACGGCCCGTTCCGGCCCACGCCGGGATCGCGGCTCAACCTCACCGCCACCACCTCGCACCCGGCCAGGACGACGTGCCGGGTCAACGACGTCGCCCTGGTGCTGCCACCGGGCCCGAAGCCGTTGCTGGAGGTGCTGTTCGGGCTGATCGAGTTCACCCAGGCCGCCGGGCGCGAGCCGGACCTGCGGATCGAAGGCCTGAAGACGCGGTTCCGCGGCGTGCTGCAACTGCTGGAGGAGTTGCAGGACGCAGTGGACCTCGGCACGGCCCGCAAGGTCCTCGACGTGACGTCGAACGGGATCACCGCCCGGTACGCGCTGCCGGTCCCGGCGGTGGCCACAGGCGCGTTCTCCCTGCGCAACGTCGCCGTGCACACCGCCGTGGAGGTGCCGTTCGACGGGCGGCCGGTGCGCGTGTCGCTGTCGTTCGGCTCCAAGGCGGCGCCGTTCGCGCTGAGCGTGCTGATGTTCGGCGGCGGCGGTTACCTGGAGATCGAACTGGACCGGGACGGGTTGCGGCGGCTGGAGGCGGCACTGGAGTTCGGTGCCCAGGTGGCCGTCGACTTCGTCGTGGCGCGCGGCGAGGTGCACGCGCTGGGCGGGGTCCGCTTCACCCTCGAACGCGACGGCTCGGTGTCACTGGAGGGCTACCTGCGCATCGGCGGGTCGGTCGAGGTGCTGGGGCTGGTGTCGGTGTCGATCGAGGTGCGGATCGGGCTGACCTACCGGTCCGAGCGCAAGTCGCTGGTCGGGCGGGCCACGATCGTGGTCGAGGTCGACCTGACGCTGTGGTCGGACAGCGTGGAGCTGGACAGCGGCGAGTGGGTGCTCGCGGGCGGGTCCGCGCCGGAAGCCCTGCGCGGCGCGCCGGAGGGCGTGCTCACCGCGTCCGCCGTCGACGAGGTGGACCGCTGGCGCCGGTACCGCGACGCGTTCGACCACGCCGGGAGGCAGCCGTGAGCAGGCCGCACAAGACGTTCGGGTTCCCCACGGCCGTCACCGCCATCGCGTGGACGGCCGACAGCAGGCACTTGGCCGTCGGCGCGAGCACGACCACCGCGGGCCGACCGGGCGCGGTCTCGGTGATCGACGCGGAGAGCGGCGCGGCGCTCTGGACGCGTCCCGAACGCTCGGGCGTGGACGCGCTCGACGTGAGCGCGGACGGCAGGTGGTGCGCGGTCGTGGCGCAGCGGGCCAAGGAGGTGCTGAACACCGCGACCGGTGAGGTGCGCAGCGGCATCGACAGCTTCATCACCCTCGCGGACTCGGTGTCCATCAGCCCTGACGGGCGGGCCGTCGCCGTCGCGGGGTGGTCCAGCGGGATCGTCGGCAGCCAGGAGGTCTGGGTGTTCGACGCGACCACGGGCGCCGAGCGGTGGCGCGTGACCGCCGACCTCACCAACGAGTCCGAGGGCAACCAGATCGTGTTCGGCCGGGACTCCCGCACGGTGGTGGCGATGCTGGTCGACGAGACCGTGCTGCTGGACGCCGAGACCGGCAACGAACTGCACCGGCTCACCCGCGGCAGCAGGTGCTTCGCGATCAGCCCGGACTCACGGGTGGTGTGCGTCGGACGAGCCGGGGGCAAGGCGGCGGTGTTCCACCTCGGGGAGTCCGACGAGGACGTGCCGGTGCGGGTGGACGTGCCCGTGCACGACTCCCTCGACCCGATCGACGTCTCGTTCAGCCCGGACGGCCGGTGGTGGGCCTGCTCGCTGGACGTCGGACCGCGGGTGTTCGACGCGACGACCGGCGCGGCGAGGTTCACCGACGAGCCGGGCTTGGCGGAGTGCGGCTGGGTCGTCTTCAGCCCCGACCTGCGCTTCCTGGCCACCACCAGGGGGCATCGCGAGCCCGCCGCCTCGGGGCTGACGGTGCTGGACGCGGCGACCGGCGCGGTGCTGTGGTCGGACGACGGTCCCGGTTTCGCCGAGGACATCGCGTTCAGCCCGGACGGCCGCCGGGTCGCCACCGGTGGTGGCACCGGCCAGGGCGGCGGGTTCGTCCACGTCTACGACACCGGCGTCGAACGCGTCCGGTTCGCGCGCGCCGCGGCGGCGACCCGCCTGGCGATGTCGCCGATCGGCGCGCCGGTCGCGGCGGTGGCCGACGCCGACCAGACGGTGGTCGTCCTGCACGCCACGGCCTCCGAGCCGTTGCTGGAGCGCCCGCACCCCGGCCCGGTCACCTCGCTGGCGCTCAGCGCGGACAACCAGTTCGTGGTCACCGGGTGCGTGGACGGCAAGGCCAGGTTGTTCCGCACGCTCGTGGCCGACGCGCAGGCGGGCTGGTCCGTGGACCACGGCCAGTCGGTGAACGCCGTCGCGGTGAGCGCCACGGCCGTCGCGACCGCGTGCGCCGACCGGACGGCACGGGTGCTGGAGATCGCCACCGGTGTCGAGCGGTGCAGGCACAGCCACCCCGCGCCCGTCACGTCCGTCGTGTTCTCGCCCGCCGGCACGGTGATCGCGACCGGCTCGAACCGCTCCACCAGCGTCGTCGACGCCACGACCGGGGCGTTGCGGCACCGCTTCGACGGTGACGGCAAGGTGCGGGCGCTGGCCTTCAGCCCCGACGGCAAGCTCCTGGCCTCGGGCAACGAGGACGGCGTGGTGCGGTTGGTCGACCCGACGTCCGGCACCGCGGGCGGCGAGGTCGTGCACGCCCGGCCGGTGAGCGCGGTCGCGTTCAGCCCGCGGGTGAAGCAGCTGGTCACCGGCGGGATCGACCGGGTGGTCCGGATCGCCGAGCTGACCGACGCGGGACCGGTGGTGCGGCACACCGTCGAGTTCGACGCGCCGATCCGGGCGCTCGCCTTCCACCCGGCGGGTGCGGCCGTGGCGGTGTGCACCGAGGGCGCCACGGTCCGGGTGGTCGACGTGGTGACGGGGGAGGACCGGTACTGGGTGCCGCACCCGGCGCCGGTGCGCGACGTGGCGTTCAGCGGGGACGGGGCGCTGCTGGTCACGGTGTCGGAGGACGGCGTGACCCGGTTCTGGGCCGGGGGCTGACATGAGCGAGCTGCTGTGGGTGCCGATCCCCGGCGGGCTGGCCGGTGACCAGGCCGTGGTCCAGGTGCTGGTGGTGCCCCGGCTGGCGTCGGGGACGGTGGCGGACTTCGGCCTGCGGGACTGGCCCGCCACGCTCGCCTCCGCGTCGTTCGAGATGCGCACCAAGACCTCCGAGGGCATCCGGGCGGTGGAGGTGCCGATCACCTACCGCGAGGTGGCCGACTCGGCGCTGTGGCACGCGTTCTTCGACGGTGACGCGGGGTTCGTGCACGAGTTCACGCCCAGGAGCCACCCGCCGCCGCGGGTGGACGACACGTTCGGGCAGGCGGGACACGTGGCGGCGACCTACCGCGCGTCGGCCAAGGACGTGGCCGTCGCCGGCCCGGACGACACCGACGCGGTGGTGCGACCGCACCTGGCCACGTGGTTCGACGAGACTCCCGTGCCGGCCGAGCCGGAGCCGCCACCGGTGCCCGTGCACGTCGCGCGGGACTTCCACGGCACGGTGTCGCTGCTGCGCGAGCACCCCACCGTGCTGCGCAAGCTGGGCCTGGTGTTCGAGGTGGTGCTCGACCGGTCGGCGCTGGCCGTGGGCGACCCGGCGCAGCGGTTCCTGTCCATCCGCTGCCCCGACCCGCCGCTGAGCTTCCTGGTCACCGCGCCGTGGACGCACTACCTGCTCACCGACGACCGGTTCGTGCCCGCGCCGTCCGGCGACACGGCCACCGACATCCGCGCCGGCCTGCTCGACCTCGACCAGGCGGGCCGGGTCACCGACGACGCCGACCGGCCCCGGCCGCGCTGGGCGGTCACGACGGTCGACGTGGACGGCGCGGTGGGCAGGCTGAGGGACGCGGCGAAGACGGCGGTGACCGACGGAACGGCGGTGCTGCCGCCCATCCGGTCCGCGGGGATCGCGGTCGTGCGACCGGGCCGTGCGGAGGACTTCACCCGCCGCACGCGGACCGCGTCGCGCAACTCGGCCCTGGAGTCGTTGAGCGACGCGGAGTTCCACGCCGAGGACCTGGTGCTGGGCTACCGCGTGGACGTGCGCGCGGGTGACGACGAGCGCTGGCACCCGCTGTGCGCGCGGCAGGCGGGCTACCGGGTGAACGGCCTGGTCATCGCGGAACCGGACCAGGTGGAGGAAGGGCACGTGAAGGCGAACGCCGCCGTCCGGGTGGCCGACGGCTCGCTGCGGGCCGACGAGATCGTCACCCGCTGGGACGGGTGGAGCCTGGTCGTGCCGCGGCCGGACCTGCTGGCGGCCACCGAGGGCGCGGCGCGCAAGCCCGGCGTCGCGCTGCCGTTCGACTTCACCTGGGAGCACCGGTTGGCGCCGGGCAGCCTGCCGCCGTTGCGGTTCTCCCGCAGCTACAACCTCCGGGTGCGGATCGCGGACCTGGCGGGCGGCGGCCTGTCGGTGGACCAGCACACCCCCAGCGCGACCGCCACGGACACCGTGGTCTACCGCAGGCACGAGCCGCTGCCGCCGCCGGTCGTGCAGGTGACCGGTCCGCTCGCGGTCGGCGCGACCGTCGACCGGCTGGTGATCCGCGGCGACCACGACCGCACGGTCGCGCAGGTCTCGGCCGCCGACCCGAGCTACCCGACGACCGACCGCCGCGGCCTGGTGCCGGCGGAGGCCGGGTTCACGCTGGTGGAGCAGCACGGCGAGTTCGACCCGCCGGTGACCGCGGAGCAGTCCTGGCAGTGGGCGCGGCGGGCGTTGGCGGCGTTCGAGAACGGCGGTGGCCTGCCCGACCCGGCGGTGGCGGGTGTCGCGGCACGGCTGCGGGCCGAACCCGGCGGCGTGGCCGAGCCGATCGTGGAGCGCTCGGCGTGGCACCCGGCGTGGCCGGACCCGGTGGCGAAGTCGGTCGAGCTGGTCGAACGCGGCCCCGACCGGCCGATCACCCTGCACTGGGACGGCGACCGGCTCGTCGTCGGGCTGGCCAAGGGCGAGCACGTGACCGTGGCGCTCTCCTCGACGTTGCGCGACCACTACGTGGCCCACTTCGAGATGCAGGACTGGCTGACCCAGCCGGGCGTGCCGCCGCAGTCGTTGGTGGAGGCGCAGAAGGGCGGCCACCCGCTGCTGTCGCCGCCGCAGGTGCTGCGGCTGGTCCACGCGGTCCGCCGACCGCTGGTCGAGCCCCGCTGGCGGCTGGCGCGCGACGCGGTCGTCCGGGAGGAGGGCGACACGACAGCGGTGCTCCACCCGAAGTTCGGCGAAGGGGACCTCAACACCGACAGCACGCTCGAAGTCGCCGTCGCCGCGCGGTGGACGGACAAGTCGGACACCGGCGAGGAGGTCGTGCGGGTGGAGCACCTGCACACCGAGCCGGTCGAGCGCGGCGCGCCCCGGTTCGAGCCGATGCGCCACTCGTTCGGCGACACCAAGCACCGGCGGGTCGTGTACACCCTCACCGCGGTGAGCCGGTTCCGCGACTGCTTCCACGACTCGGAACCGGACAGCGCGTTCCGGGTGGACAAGGCGCAACCACCGGTGGTCATCCCGTCCAGCGCCCGTCCGCCCGCGCCGGTCGTGCTCTCGGTCGGGCCCGCGTTCCGCTGGTCCACGCCGCGGGTGTGGGAGTTCCGCGTCGAACGGGTGCGGGAGGGCGGGTGGCTGCGCGTCGAGCTGGCCCGGCCGTGGTTCGTCACCGGTGAGGGCGAGGCGCTCGGCGTGCTGCTGGCGGCGGGGGCGGAGGGACCGTCGGTGACGCGGATCGGGCGTGACCCGGTGTTCGCCTCGCCGGCGCCGCCCGCGTTCCCGGATCCGACGTGGTTCCCCGGCCGGGAGGTCGACCGGGTGCCGCTGCCGGAGGCGCAACAGCACGTGCACGTGGTGCCGCACGGGGTTTCGCTCGCCGGGGACCGGTGGCTGGCCGACGTCCGCATCGTGCCGCCGGTGCCGTCGTACCAGCCGTTCGTGCGGCTGGTGCTGGCCCGCTACCAGCGGGAGAGCCTGCGCGGCCTGACGTTGTCCACGGCGGTCGCGGCGGACCCGGTGCGGCTGCCGCCGGATCGGCGGCTCGTGGTGAGCCGGACCGACACCGGCATGCTGGTCGAGCTGACCGGCACCGCCCCGGATCCGCCGACCCTGTTCGAGGTGGTGCTGGAGCACCTGGTCGCCCCGGCGGGCACGGACCCGGACGCGGTGGAGCTGACCGGCCTGCCCGACGCGCCCGACGACGTGCCGGCGTGGTTCCCCCTGGACGACTTCGCGCGGACCGGCGTCGTGAACGAGACCGTGGACCTGCCCGCACCACCCGACGACCTCGGGCCGCTGCGGCTGCGGGTCCGCGAGGTCGAGTTCACCGCGACCGACACACCGCCCGGCGTCCCGCTGGAGCTGCTCGAACGGTCGGTGCTCGTCGACGTGGTCCGGATCCCGGACAACTGGACCTGATCGCTACGCCCACACCAGCGAGATCTCCAGCTCCGCCTCCAGCAGCTGGATGTCGGTCATGGCCGCCCACGACCCGGTGTCGTCACCGCCCCACAGCAGGCCGACGGCGGTGGTGGGGTCGTTGCCCAGCACCACGACCGAACCCGAGTCGCCGGGCCGGGCGAAGACGAGGTCGCCCCCGTTGCGCGCCCGGTCGACCCGCAGCTCGATCGACGCGATCATGAACCGGTTGGGGCCGAACGGCGTCCGCCACGGCATGGACAGGCGCGGCGAGACGACCTTGCCGTGGGTCACCCGCGTCATGGCCCCGCGCTTGCTGACCTCGATCTCCGGGCGGATCGCGCGGTCCGTGGCGGTGATCGCGTCGGCGAGGTTCGGCTGCTGCGCGTCCTGGCCCATGATGTGCCGCGACGCGGTGCGGTGGTGCGTGAACGCCTCGTCGAGGTCGAACACCGCCGCGTCGAAGCCCCCGACGCGGATCGGGTCGGGGCCCGAGGTCAGGGCGATGTTCGGGAAGGCCGCCTTCATGACCCGGCCGATGTTGTCGTCGCGCGGCACGGGCGGCGGGAACGGCGGCGGGCTGTTGGGCTGCCACACCGTGAAGGGGAATACGGCGCCGCGGTCGCCCACGACGTGGAAGCAGCTCAGCCCCAGCAGTTGGCCGCTCGCTATCGCCGACGTGTCCTGCACGATCGCGCCCAGGGTGCCGTGGTCGCTGTGGTTCGGGTTGGTGATGTGGATGCCGCCGTGCAGGTCGGGGTACCGCTTGAGGTCCGACCCGGCCAACGGCTCGTAGCTGCGCTGCACCAGGCAGACGTCCACACCCGCGAGGGCGTCCGGCAGGCCCGCGGGGAGGTCGTCGAGGTCCTCGACGAGGATGCGCACGGCGAGGTCGTCGAACACCTCACCGTCGACCTCCCGCAGGCCCACGCCGACACCCGTGACGCCGGGGATCATCAACAGTCCGAGCTCGACCTCGACCACCGCGTCGAGGACTTCCTCAGGGATCTCCACCGCGGCCTCCCGACCTCGTCCGGACCTGTCCGTCCCAGCGTCGACCGCGCGGTCCCCGAAGTCACCACCCCCCGCTGGTTGTCATCTGATGGGGTGACGCAATCGTGGTGACGGTTACGGTGAGGTCTGGGGGACTGATGAGTGCTGCGTTACACGACGGCCCGGCCGCCAAGGCCGTCGCGGCGGTGGGCCGGGTGTGCGCCCGGCACCGGTTCGTCGTCATCGGTGCGTGGGTGCTGTCGGTGCTGGCGCTGGTGCTGGCCGCGCGGGTGATCGGCACGCCGACGGACAACGACGTGAGCCTGCCGGGTACCGACGCGCAACTCGTGCGGGACCTGACGGCGTCACCGGGGACCCCGCCCACCTCCGGGACGGTGATCCTGGTGGCACCGGACGGGCGGCTGGACGACGGGCCCCGGTCCGACGTGCTGGCGGCGACGGCGACCGCCTTGCGGGCGGTCGAGCACGTGACAACGGTGAAACCGCCCTCGCCGCGGGACGGGTCGCTGTCCGCGGACGGGCGCACCGGCTGGTTCACGGTGGGCATGGACGTCCGCCGGGCGGAGCTCACCAAGGACATGGCGCACGCCGTCACCGACGCCGCCCGGCCCGTCGCCGACGCCGGTCTGCGAGTCCTTCCCGGCGGTGCGTTCGCCCAGGTCGTCGACGGCTCGGGCAGCACCGGCAACGAGTACTTCGGCCTGGTCCTGGCCGCCCTCGTGCTCTTCCTCGCGCTCGGAGGCCTCGTCGGTGCGGCGTTGGCGCTGCTGTCCGCGGCGCTCTCGGTGCTCGCGACGCTGGAGATCGTGGGGCTCGCCGGGAACCTGACCTCGATGCCGGCGCAGGCGTCGACCCTGGCCCTCATGGTCGGACTCGGCGTCGGCATCGACTACTCGCTGTTCCTGCTCAGCCGGTTCCGCGCGGTGGCGCGGGAGGGTCTGGCGGTGCCGCAGGCCATCGAACGCGCGGTCGCCGACTCCGGCACGGCGGTGGTCGTCGCCGGTGTGACGGTCGCGGTCGCGCTCGCGGGACTGGGCTTGACCGAGGTGCCGCTGCTCCAGACGCTCGCCTGGACGTGCGGGATCGCGGTCCTGTTCGCCGTCCTCGCCGCGCTCACCCTGCTCCCCGCGCTGACCTCGCTCGCCGGGCGCCGGGTCGCCCGCGGCGGGAGGCTGTTCAACCGGCTGGCCGGCCGCACCGGCTCCGGTGGTTTCTGGGCCCGCCAGGCCGACCGGGCGACGCGCCGGCCCGGGCTGGCCGGCGGGGCCGCGCTCGTGCTGCTGGCCCTGCTCGCCGCACCGGCGACCGACCTGCGGCTGGGCCAGCTCGATGCCGGGTCCTGGCCGGAGACCACCGCCGTCCGCCAGGCCGACGACGCCGTCTCGGCGGCGTTCGGGCCCGGCGCGGGCACGCCGCTCACCGTGCTGGCCCGGCTGTCGACGCCGGCCGCCGATGCCCGGGATGCCCGCGTGCCCCCGCTGGAGGCGACGGTGCGGGCGCAGCCGGGGGTCGCCGCCGTCGGGCCGGCGACGCTGTCCGGGGACGGGCGGGTCGTGACGGTCCAGGTGATCCCCTCGACCTCGGGTGGTGACCCGGCGACGGCGGACCTCGTCCACCGCCTGCGGAGCCAGTCCGTGCCGGGGATGACCGTGCACGTGGGCGGCAGCGCCGCCGCCCGGGTGGACCTCGCCGACCGGGTCACCGACAAGCTGCCGCTCGTCATCGGAGTCGTGCTGCTGCTGTCGGTCGCGGTGCTGCTGCCTGCCTTCCGGGCGCCGCTGCTCGCCCTCAAAGCGGCCGTGATGGACCTCATCTCCATCGGGGCGGCCTACGGCGTCCTGACGGCGGTGTTCACCTGGGGGTGGGGTGCGACGTGGATCGGGCTCTCCGGCCCGGTGCCCATACCGAGCTTCGTGCCGCTCATGCTGTTCGCCCTGCTGTTCGGCCTGTCGATGGACTACGAGGTGTTCCTGCTGAGCGACGTCCGGCGTCGCTGGCACCTGACCGGGGACAACCTGCGATCGGTCCGCGAGGGTTTGCTCGGCACCGGCCGGGTGATCACCGCGGCGGCGGCGATCATGGTCGGGGTCTTCCTCGCCTTCGTGCCCAACGACGACCCGACGATCAAGATGTTCGGCGTCGGCCTGGCGGTCGCCATCGCCGTGGACGCGACCGTCGTCCGCTGCTTGCTCGTCCCGGCCACGATGGCGCTGCTGGGCGACCTCAACTGGTGGACACCGGGCCGCAAGCGCTCGAAGGTCGCCGAGAGCACCGGTGTCTGAGGTAGTCGTTGTGGAGCAGGGGTCACCTACCGATCACCCGGTCGAAGAAGGCCGTGGCGCCGGCCGCGCCGATCACCCCGCTGGGGATCGTCAGGCCCGGGTGCTGCCCGGCCCAGGTCAGCAGCAGGACCGTGCCGACTCCGCAGAGCACGGCCGGCAGGAGGATCACCGCCGTCCGCAGCGACAGCAGCGGATCCGTCCCGCCATCGCGGCGGTCGTCGTGGCGGGGGTCGTTGCCCGGGGTGGGGCCCGAGGTCGGAGCGGGCATGCGTTCGTCCTGTCGGTGTTCGGTGATCCGGGGGCCGTACCTCCGGCTGACACCGGGGATGTAGGTCGCCGATCCCGGTCGTGCCTACGTGAGGAAGATCCGAAAAACGTCCGGGCGGATCCGTAGGGTCGACGCCCCGCATCGACATACGAGAGGGCGTGTCCTGTCCTCCAGGACTCGGATCGGCGTCGTCGGCGCGTGACGGTTGAAAGCAGGGAGCATGGGCAGCGAGCGCAGTCGGGCACACGCGGCGCTCGACCCTGAACAACCGCCACACGGAGTCGGCGGCTCCCCACCCGCGGCTCTCGCCGATGCCGACCAGCTCGCCGAAGTGGCGCACGCATTCCGCGACGACACCGGGCTCCGGGACACCGACGATCCGGACGTCGGAGTCGTCGAGGACGCGGAGTTGGAACGGCTGCTCAGGCGCGAAGCCGACGCCGAGTTGTTCGCGCGGGTCAGGGCCGCCGGGTTCACCGGCCCCGAGTACGACATCCTCGTCGCCGACCTGGTGGCCTACGCGCTGCGGGTCCTGCTGCCCTGGCTGCGGCGCGGCCGGATCTTCGCCGAGTGCGCGGCGAGGGGGCGGGGGTTGAAGCACGAGCCCTGGCACCAAGCGCGATTAGCCACCTCCGACGACGACCGCCGGGAACTGGCCCACGAGACGATCGCCGAGGCGCTGACGCTCTTCCGCCGCTTGGCCGTGGAGGGCCGTGGCTGGACACCCGCGGGCGGTACCGCGTTGACCACCTATTTCGTCGGCACCTGCGTCCAGTCCTTCCCCAACGTGTGGGGCCGCTGGTGGAGGGAACAGGTCCCCGACATCCCGAGCGAGGATCCCGTCGGCAGGTACGACACCACAGGTCGACACCTGGACCTCGACGCCGACCCCGCCCGGATCGTCACCTCCGAGGTCTTCGTCGACAGCGTCTTGGAACGGATGCCGGCCAAGGTCCGCGCCGTTGTCGAACCCCTGGTCCGGCACGACTGGACCCTGGTCCAGATCGCCGAACACCTGCGCACCACACCCGGAGCCGTCGAACAACGCCTGCGCCGCTATCGCGCCCAGAACGTCAAGCACGACCACAGCGGGGAGTCATGACACCACCTCGCCCCGACACCGCGCCGTCCGACACCGCGCCGTCCGACACCGCGCCGTCCGACACCGCGCCCTCCGACACCGCACCTCCCGACCACCACCGGGTCCGGGAGCACGCTGCCTGGCTGGCCAAGGTGACGTCCGGGTACGCCAGGTTCCCCGACACCCCCAACGACGCCCAACGCCGGATCGCCACGACGCTGGCCCTCATCGAGATCGGCCACCACGCCACGCCGACCGAGCGCACCGCCCCGAGTCCCGGCCCCGCCGGTCCGGGTGCTCCGGGTGCGGGAGGGTTCGCGGGAGCTCTCGGCGACGAGTCCGGACAGAACCGACTCGCGGTGGCGACGATCGCCCTGGTCCGCGACGCGACGGCGACCGGTGTCGGCACCGTGTCGCTCACCGAACTGCTGTCCCTGGTCGAACGCTCCTCACTGGGCACCGACCGCGCCCGCGACGTCCGGCGCCGCACCCGCCACGACGCCGTGCAGCAGATCCTGGCCCGCCACGACGCCAAGACGGTCGAGCCCGACACCGAGCGGAAGGTCGCCGCGCTCCAGGAAGAACTGCGCGACCTCGCCCGCGGACACGGGATCAACGCCCCAGCCCTGCCCCCGATCGGCCCTCTGCTGACCGGGTTGGCGCGACTGCGACCCGACGACGACGTGACGGCCACCCGCCACCGCATCCTCACGCTGCTCACCCGGGTCGTGAAATCCTTGCCGTCCTACCAGGCCGTCGTCTTCACCGAGATGACCTACCCGGTTCCCGGCGGAGAACAACTGCCCATGGCCGAACGCCTGGCCCGGGTCAGCTCGCGCGTCAACAGCAACCCCAGGACGACGCGACGGCGCTACGAAGAAGCCACCAGAACAGTGGCCGCGCAACTGCTGGTCCACCACGGTGGCGCGATCCTCGCCGACAACCACGACACGCCGAGTGACGTCGGCACCCCGGAACCCGCCCCGGAACCCACCCCGGCCCCACCGCGCGCGGAACGCTTCCCCGGTCACGTCGACGAGCACGACGTGCAGCGGTGGCGCACCGCCGACACGGCGGCTCTGCGCCTGGACCTCGCCCACGCGCTCCAGGTCGACGCGGATCCGGCCGGCGTACCGCCCCCCTCCCCGCCGCCGTCCGACGCCGACCTGATCGAATCCGTGCGCGGCGGAGCGATCCAGGCCTACGGACAGCTCTACGAACGCCACGTCCGCGCCGCCCGCAACCTCGCCCGCAACCTGGCGAGGTCGAGCGTCGAAGCCGACGACCTGGTGTCGGAAGCGTTCGCCAAGGTGTTGGAGGCGCTGCGCACCGGCGGCGGACCCGACTCGGCGTTCCGGGCCTACCTGCTCACCGCGCTACGCCACACCGCCTACGACAGGACCCGGTGGGACAAGAGGCTGGTGCTCGCCGAGGACGTGGAAGCCGTCACGGGCGTCGATCCCACCTGCCCCCCTTTCCAAGACCCGGCTTTGTCGGCGCTGGAGCGATCGCTCGCCGCGCAGGCGTTCGCGAGCCTCCCGGAGCGCTGGCAGACCGTGCTGTGGCACACCGAGATCGAGGGAAAGCCCGCTGAAGAAGTAGCACCGCTGTTGGACCTCACCCCGAACGGGGTGTCCATGCTGGCTTACCGGGCACGCGAGGGCCTCAAGAAGGCTTACATCGAAGCGCATCTTGCCCGCAATCCCACAAATAGGTGCCGCGCTACCACCGCGAAACTCGGTTCCTGGACGCGTGGCGGCCTCACCCGCCGGGAGACCGCACAGGTGGAAGCACACCTCGACGAATGCGCCGCCTGCCGCACCCTGGCCGCCGAACTCGCCGACGTCAACGGCACGCTGCGCTGAACGGCACACCCGTGCCGTGACTCGTCGCCCGTACCCGGGAGAGCGCGTCGGGAGGGGTCCCCCGCGCCGGCGGCTACGGTCCGTCCGGACCGGGGCACCGACTGCCTCGTGGCACGCGCAGGCGTAGGACAAGCGCACGACCGGAATGCGATCGACTCTGTCCGCGAGAGGGGAGCGGGCAGCGTCGACAACACGAGTCGACACAGGTCGTTCCCGGCACGGGAAATGACCTGGTCGATCATCGACATGTCGAGAGCGAACCCGGTGGACCCGTTTTCCTCCGCTGTCCCGGTGTGTGCCGAAAAGCGGTCCGGCAACGGAGGGTGGTCGGTATATTACGGCCGTGACTGAGGGCGAGGGGAGACTGGTCGCTGCGCGGTACCGCCTGCGACAGGCGCTCGGTCGAGGCGGAATGGGCATCGTCTGGCGTGCGTATGACGAGTACCTCGACCGAGAGGTGGCCATCAAGGAGATCGTGCCGCCGAGGGGTCGGGTGATCCGGGAGGACGACCCGGAGGTCCGGCGTGCGCTGCGGGAGGCCAGGGCGGCCGCGAAGCTGAGCAAGCACCCCAGGGTCATCACGGTCCACGACGTGGTGACCGACGGCGGTCTGCCGTTGATCGTGATGGAGTTGCTCCAGGGACGCTCGCTCAGCGACGTCCTGGCAGCCGACGGCCCGATGGCGGTGGACCGGGCCGCGCGGATCGGGATCCAGATCCTGGAGGCCTTGGACTACGCCCACGGCAACGGCGTGCTGCACCGGGACGTCAAACCGGGCAACGTCATGCTCGTGGACGACCAGGTCGTGCTCACGGACTTCGGGATCGCGTTGATCGACGGCGACTCGGTGCTCACCGCGACCGGACAGCTCCCCGGGGTGCCGGAGTACATATCGCCGGAGCGGATCCGGGGGGACGAAGCGCTACCGGCGGCCGACCTGTGGTCGGTCGGCATCATGCTCTACGGCATGGTCGTCGGCCGGACGCCGTTCTCCCGAGGTGACGTCCAGGCGACGCTGGGTGCGGTGCTCTCCTGGGAACCGGCCCCGGATCCGAAGGTCGGTCGGCTGGCACCGGTGATCGACGGGTTGCTCCGCAAGAAACCCGCCGAGCGCATGACGGCCCGCAACGCGATCGACAAGCTGACCGAGATCGCGGCCCTGCCGTCCTCGGCGCCGCCCGGGACCAGGGTGCGGCTGGAGTACCCGACCAGGGTGGTCAACCCGGCCGGTGAGGAGACGGTCGCGCACGGGACCGTGCCGAACACCCGCACCTCGGTGCCGCCCTTCCTGCCGGAACCCCCACCGAAACGGGTCGCGCCGGACGCCCCTACGCTCCCTCCCGCCTCGCCCCCCAAACCGCGGTTGACGGGTGGGCTGATCGCGATCGGCACCGCGGTCGTGGCCGTGGCGGTGGTGGTCGCGGTGATCCTGGCGAACCTGCCACCGGGTGGTCAGGGCACCGCCTTGCCGACGACCACCCAGTCCGCGTCGACCACGGCAGGCACTGCGGACTTCACGCTGAAGACCTACCAGGAACGCCTGGGCTTCGAGATCGGCATCCCGGCCGATTGGCCGCGTTCCTCGTCGGTCGACAGTGCGCTGAGCTCCGTCACCTGGGTGGGCAGGCGGACCGACCCGCAGGTCGGCACCCTGAAGGTGGAGGTGCAGCGGAACACGAGCAAGCCCGGGGCGTCGGCGATCGACTCGCTGAAGGCCGAGGAGAAGGCCCAGCGCACCAGGCAGCAGAACCTGGACTACCGCGAGATCGACTTGTCCGGCAACGCCTCGTCGGCGGATTTCGAGTGCATCTACCGCACCGGCACCGTTCACTACCGCACGCGGACGAGGGCCGTGGCGTCCGGGGCGCTCTACAAGCTGACGTTCTCGCTGTACGCCAGCGACCCGGCGACGCTGGAACGGGAGTGGGCGGCGGCCGAACCGCTCATCACCGCCATCCGCGACAGCTTCCGCCTCGCCTAGTGGTGAAACGGAAGGTGGTGAGGTCGGGGACCGGTCCCCGGAGACCGTCGCTAGCATTCGGCCCCGTGACCACCAAACGCTCGGCGGCTCGCGCGAGCCGGCCGTTCGTCCTGCTTGCCGTCGTGTGCGTGGCGACCGTGGTCGCCGTGGTCGCCGGAGTGACCCCACCGCTGTCCGCCGCACGGTTCGCGAACACCGGCCACTGGATGTACAACTCGGTCCTGGGGCTGGTGTTCCACGTCGACGGGGCGACGAGCAACCTCGACGCCGAGTTCCCGCTCGACGCCGAGGTGGGCAGCCAGGTCCTGCAGAGCGACACCAGCGGCTGGGTGGTCGGGCCGAACCGGATCACCGAGTTCGACAAGGAGTCGGAGTCGCCGCAGCGATCGGCGAAACCGCCCTCGGACGAGACCCCCGTGGGCATCGAGGTCGTCGGTGGACCGTACGCGGTCTACCCCGAGACCGGCCGGATCGTCCGGCTCGGCGACCCGGCCGCGTCGATCCCCACCGATGGTCCGATCGGCACCCCGGTCGTCACCCAGGACGGCACCATGTGGTTCCACCGCACCGGGAAGGGCCAGATCTGCACGCTGGCCAAGGACGCGGTCGAGGTCTCCGGCTGCCCGGTGTCCGCGCCGCCGAACCACGCGGGCGCGTTGACCGTCGTCGACGGCCGGCCCGCGTTCCTCGACCTGTTCACGAGCAGGCTGCACACCATCGACGGCGACACCCTCGGCGAGGGCGTCGACCTCGGCGTCCCGCTGTCGCCCGACTCCAGACCCGCCGCGCAGGACGCGAACGGCCGGCTGGCCATCCTGGACTCGGGGTCGACGCAGAGCAGCCTGGTCCTGGTGGACACCAGGACCACACCGGCCCAGTCGGTGACGGTTTCGCTCGGCACCGGGGACTACGACGGTCCCGTGTCGACCGGTGAGGTCGTCGCGCTGGTGGACCGGCAGAACGGCACCGTGCTGACCTACGGCGTGGACGGCAAGAGGAAGGACGAGAAGCCGCTCCGGGACAAGAACGGCGAACCGCGGTTGTCGCTGGGCGAGGACAAGCGGGTCTACGTCGAGGACAGCGACGGCACGCAGGTGCTGGTGGTGGCCGACGACGGCAGCGTGACGAACGTCGACGTGACCCGGAAGGCCACCACGTCGGCCGAGAAGCCGAACCCGGAGCCGTCCGGCCAGACCGGGCAACCCGGCGATACCCGCCGACCGGAGAACCCCGGTCAACGTGGCGACGAGCCTCGTCGGACGGAACGACCGACCGACCCCGCGCCCACGACGACGCGGGTGCCGCCCCCGGTGCCGCCGAGCCGTCCCGGCGCCCCGGCCGGGGTCGCCGCGCAGCCGGGCGACGGTTCGGCCGACGTCACCTGGGGCGCCGCGCCGGACAACCGCGCGCCGATCACCGCGTACGTGGTGTCCTGGCAGGGGACCAACGGTCAGACCGGGTCCGCCCAGGTCGGCGGTGGAGCGGGCGGGTACCGGGTCGGCGGCCTGGCCAACGGCGTGAGCTACACCTTCACCGTGGCCGCGACGAACCAGGTGGGCCCCGGCCCCGGCGCGTCGACCGGCCCGGTCACGCCGAACGCGCCGGTCTCACCGGCCGCGGCGCCGGTGAACCTCCAGGCGAGCTACGACGTGCACGACCGGCCGACCCGCGACGTCACGCTGACCTGGGGACAGCCCGCCCTCAACGGCGGCACGCTGGTGCACTACGAGGTCACCGCCACTGGCCTGGGCACGCAGCAGGTGACCGGGCTCCGGGTCGTGTACCCGCAGGTGCAGGCGTCCCAGGCCGTCACCTTCACGGTGGCCGCGGTGACCAGGGCGCCGAACGGGCAGTTCCTCACCGGCGCGCCCGCCTTGGCCACCCACCAAGCCGTGCCGCCGCCGCAGGTCCACCTGAGCAAGGGTGACTTGACCGAGGAGTACTGCGGCGACGTCAACGACAGCTGCAGGTGGATGCGCGTCGTCCTGACCGGATTCGACCCCGACACCAGCTACACCGTCAAGCCGTACAGCACCAATGCCGACTACAGCAACGAAGGGCACACGACGACAACCGATGCCAACGGCAGCGCGACCTTCCAAGGGTTCGCCTACGCCGGCACCGGGGAAACGGTGTGGGTCGAGGTGATCCTCCGGGACGGCACCCCGATCACTCCGATCCGGTCGAACCCCGTGCCCTGGTGAGTTCTCAGTGAAGGAAAGGGAAATCGTGACGCAGACTCCCGGTCAGGTGTACGAGCTGATCGCGGCGAACGTCCAGAACGTCGTGCGGGGCAAGCCCCAGGTCGTCCGGCTGGCCGTGGCCGCGCTGTTCACCGAGGGGCACCTCCTCATCGAGGACGTGCCCGGACTCGGCAAGACCACGCTCGCCCGGTGCCTGGCGCGCAGCATCGGCGGCACCTGGAACCGGATCCAGTTCACGCCCGACCTGCTGCCCGGCGACATCACCGGTGTCCAGGTCTACCACCAGAGCGACGAGAAGTTCGCGTTCCACCGGGGCGGCGTGTTCGCGAACGTGGTGCTGGCCGACGAGATCAACCGCGGCACGCCGAAGACCCAGTCGGCGTTGCTGGAGGTGATGTCGGAGCAGCGGGTCACGGTCGACGCGGAGACCCACGAGGTGCCCAGGCCATTCCTGGTGATCGCCACGCAGAACCCGATCGAGATGGCGGGCACGTACCGGCTGCCGGAGGCGCAGCTGGACCGGTTCCTGATGCGGCTGCGGATGGGGTACCCGGATCGGGCGTCCGAGGTGCTGGTGGTCTTGAGCGACCGCGCCGGGGTCGACCCGGACGAACTGCGAGCCGTGGTGGACGTCCCGACGCTGCGGAACACCATCGCGCAGGTGCGGGCCGTCCGGATCGAGCACGCGGTGGTCGACTACGCGACGAGCATCACCTCCGCGACCCGGCTGCACTCGGAGGTCCGATACGGCGCGAGCCCGCGCGGCACCATCGCGCTCGTCCGTGCGGCACAGGCGCTCGCGGCGACGTACGGGCGCACGTTCGTGACGGTCGACGACATCAAGGAGGTCGCGCACCCGGTGCTCGACCACCGGCTGATCCTCAAGCCGGAGGCGGAACTGCGGCAGCGCAAGGCCGAGGGCGTCGTGACCGACCTGCTGGCCGAGATCCCGGTCCCGGTCGCGGTCACCACCGCGTCGGGAGCCTGACCATGCGGTTGACCCGACGCGGCGTGGGCACCCTCGCCGCCGCGGTCGTGCTCATCGCGCTCGGTCTGGTCGCGGGCTACCCCCTGCTGGTCAGCCTGGGTGCGATCGCGGTGGGCGCGGTGGTCGCCGCGCTCGGCGTCGCGGGGCGCAAGCCCCGGGTGGAGGTCATCCGCGAGTTGTTCCCCGACCGGGTCGAGCGACACGGTCGAGCCGTGATCACGCTTCGCGTCCACAACCCCGGCACGCGACGGCAGGGCGGCTTCACCGCGGTCGACCGGGTCGGCGAGGACCGGGTGACCGTCGCGGTCCGGCCGCTCGGCGCCGGTGCGGAACAGCCCTACCTGAACGAGTTGCCGACCGGGCGGCGGGGCAGGCACGAGGTCGGCCCGCTGACCCTGTTCCGCGCCGACGCGCTCGGCCTCGGCCGGTCCGAGCTCTCCCTCGGCGAGACGGCGACGTTGTGGGTGTACCCGCGGACGCACCCGGTCGGCGCCGTCACCGGCGGGCTCCCGCTGCACCACCACGACGGGGAGGCCACGGAGACCTCGCCGCGCGGCTCGCTCGACATCCGCGAGGTGCGCCCGTACGTCCCCGGCGACGAGGTCCGCCACCTGCACTGGAAGGCGACGGCGCGGACCGGGCAGCTGATGGTCCGCGACTACGCCGACCCGCACCAGCCGCAGTTCACCGTGTTGCTGGACGACCGGCGCGAGGTCACCGCGCCGGAGTTCGAGGAGGGGGTCGAACTCGCGGCGTCGCTGGTCGTCGCCGCGGCCGACGCCGATCACCGGTGTCGGCTGGTGACGCCGGGCGGTGTCGACGTGGCCACGGACTCGGGGTGGGACGCGGTCCAGCGGTACCTGGAGGAGCTGTGCGTCGTGGCGCGGACCGAGGAGGCGGGCCTGCCGCTCGTGCCCGGTGCGCTGGCGCGGGCCGGCGGCGGCACGCTCGTCGTGGTCTCCGCCGCGGCGGCCCTCTCGCCGGGTGATCGCGCGGCCCTCGTCGGCGTGCGACCCCGGTACGGGGACATGATCCTGGTGGTCGGCACCCCCGGCACCGCGCCGGAGGTGCCGGGGGTGCGGGTGCTGCGGGCGGCGAACGCCGTGGACGCGATCCGGCAGTGGCAGACGGTGATCACATGACGAGGGTCCACGCGGTCTGGTTGCTGCTCGCCACCGCGATCCCGGGTCTGCTGTTCGCCCCGGTGTTCGGGCTGGTGCCGCTGGTGCCGCCGATCGCCGCCGTCGTCGTGGCCTGCTACGTGGTGTTCGAGCTGTGCCTCAGGGTTGCCGCGCTGCGGCCGTGGCGGCCGCTGCTCGCGCTGCTGGTGGGTGCGTTCGCGCTGGTCGAGGTGGCGCTCTTCGACACCACGCGGAGCGGCCTGCCGACCCCGGACAGCCTCACGCGGCTGGTCGCCGGGGTGACCGACTCCTGGCAGCTCACCCTGCAATCGACGTGGCCGGTGCGGCCGGAGGCGGACCTGCTGCTGTTCGTGCCGCTGCTCGTGCTCCTCACGGCCTCGGCGGGGATCGAGCTGCTGCGCCGGCCCGCCGCGGCCGTGCTGCCGAGCCTGGCGTTGCTCCTGCTGAGCCAGGCCTTCATCGCCGTGTCGGGCACGGTGGCGACGCTGGTCGCGCTCGCCTACGGGGTCGCCGTCGCCGGGTTGTTCATCTCCCCGGCACGGTCGGCGGTCGCGCTGACCGTCGGGTTGAGCGTCGTGGCGGGGGTCGCCACCCTGGCGGTGCCGACGGGACCCGCGTACTCGGTGCGGCAGAACCAGCTCGCCCAGGTTCCGCTGCCGAGGGAGGTGAGCCCGCTGACCGAGGTCGCGGCGCGGTTGGCCGATCCGGACGCGGAGGTGTTCCGGTACACCAGCGACGCCCCCGTGGACCGGTGGCGACTGGTGGTGCTGGACGGCTTCAACGGCGTCACGTGGACGGCGAGCGACCGGTACCGCAGGCTGGGCGCGGAGATCGCGCCGCCGGCCGGGATCACCGTGCCGACGGCGCAGCACTCCGCGCGCATCACGGTCCCGGGCGGCCAGCGGTGGCTGCCGAGCCAGCCCGTGCCCACCTCGGTGACGGGCGCGGTGCGGCCTTTCGTCGACCAGGACGCGGGCACGCTGCTGCTGCCGCAACGGGGTGGCCCGGTGGCGTACGACCTGCGCTGGCGGGAGCCGTTCGGCGACCTCTCCGGCCTCGCCGACGCAGCGGTGTCGTCCGAGGTCCGACCCGGCGACCTCGGCACCGTGCGGGAGGAGATCGCCGCCCTGGCGAAGACGGCCACCAGGGACGCGCGGCCGACGTTCCGGACCGCGCTCGTGCTGGAGCAGTACCTCAGCGAGAACTACCGGGTCGCGACCGGCTCCGAGCTGCCGACCGGGAGCGGCTGGCCGCAGCTGCGCGAGTTCCTCCTGGACACCAAGCGGGGGACCAGCGAGCAGTTCGCCGCGTCCTACGTGGTCCTCGCCCGGATCGTCGGCATCCCGGCCCGGCTGGCCGTCGGGTACCGCGCGTCCCGCGAGCCGGTGGACGGCGAGGTGGTGGTGCGCAACGAAGACGTGCTCGCCTGGCCCGAGGTGGCGGTGGAGGGCGTGGGCTGGGTGCCGCTCGACCCGGCGGGCGCGGCGAGCGACGCGGGCCCGGCGCCGACCAAGCTGGCCGAGGTCATGGCGAAGG
Source organism: Saccharothrix stipae (assembly GCF_054781895.1). Lineage (NCBI taxonomy): Bacteria > Bacillati > Actinomycetota > Actinomycetes > Pseudonocardiales > Pseudonocardiaceae > Saccharothrix > Saccharothrix stipae. The sequence continues at coordinate 31,756 of NZ_BAAGTN010000007.1, forward strand.
CGCGGGCCGAGCTGCCGCCGCCGAACGAGAAGCTGCCCGACCCGCCCGTGTCGGCGCCCGCACCGGTGGACGAGGGGAGTCCTTGGACCGGGGTCGGGACGCTGGTGCTGTGGGGCCTGGCCGTCCTGCTCGCGCTGCTCGCGGCGGTGCTGCTCGCCATTCCGGTCGGGAAGTTCGTCCGGACCCTGCGCCGCAAGCGCCTGACGGGCGTACGCGGTGTGGTCGGCGCCTGGTGGGAGACGCGCGACCTGCTGCGCGCGCATGGCGCCCGGATCACCCCCGGCATGACCGCTCGCGACCTCGCCGCCGTCTCCGGCGGAACCGTCGTGGACAGCCTGCACCGCCTCGCGGTCCACCTGGACACGGCGTTGTGGTCGGGCGCCGGAGCGGACGAGGGCACGGTGCGGGCGGCGTGGCAGGCTGTGGCGGAGATCCGCGGTGCGCTTGCAGGGCGTCCGCTCGGCGCGCGGATCAGGGCGGTGTTCGTGATCCGATGAGCCGACTGCTGGGCACCGGCCCGGTCGCCGAGGTGTACGCCGCCGACGGGATGGCGTTGAAGGTGTTCCCCGGCCGGTTCGACCGGCGCACGCTCGCGACGATCGAGCGGGAACGGGCCAAGCTCGCCGAGCTGTCCGCGCCGGTGCTGCCGCTGGACGGGGTCGAGCTGGTCGACGGCAGCAAGCACGCTCTCCGGATGGAGCTGTGCGCCGACTCGCTGGCCGACCGGGTGCGCCGGGAGGGGCCGCTGTCGTCCGACGAGGTGGGCGCCCTGAGCGAGTCCTTGTCGCGAGCGCTGGCCGCGGCGCACGCGGTCGGCGTGCTGCACGGCGGGATCACCCCGGCGAACGTGCTGTTCCGGTGGAACGGCGAGGCCGTGCTGGCGGACTTCGGCGTGGCGCAGCGGCAGCAGTTCCGGCGCGATCCGCTGGCCGGCATCGAGTGGGTGTCGCCGGAGACGCTGCGCACCGGCGTCGTCGAAGCGGCGACCGACGTGTACGGCCTCGGCGCGGTGCTGCACTTCGCGCTGACCGGGAGGTCGCCGCACCCGAGCCGGATCGGGGAGCTCACCGGCGAGCGGATCCTGCGCGTGCTCGGCGATCCGGTGCCCGCGGTCAGCCGGCCCGACGTCCCCGTCGCGCTGTCCACCGCCATCGGGCGGATGTTGGCCCCTGATCCGGCGCGGCGGCCCGCAACGGCGGCGGCCGACGTGCCCCGGGCGCCGGGCAGGCCCGTGCGGCGCGGTTGGTACGCGGCCCTGGTGGTGATACCGGCTGCCGTGCTGGCGGTCGTCCTGTGGCCTCGTGCCACGCCGGAGCCGCCGGCGACGGACCCCCTGCCGCCGGTCACGGACACGGCGGCGCCGGTGGTGGAGTTGGACGAGCCGACCGACCTGGGCGACCAGGCCTCGCTCAGCTGGAGTTCCACCGACGACCGGCTGTACTTCGCCGTCAGCTACTGGGCCGAGGGCGAGCCGAGCCAGACGAAGATCGTCGAGTTCAGCCACGCGGCGACGGTGACCATCGATCCTGATCCGAGCCGCAAGTACTGCTTCCTGGTGCGCGGCACCAGGGGTGAGGACCAGATCTACGAGAGCCAGACCGAGGGCCTGCGCGGGGCGGTCTGCCACAGGTGAGGAGGTCGGTGAGTGGAGCCGAAGTGGGCACACCCGGGCGGAATCCTGCTGCCCGGGGGACACGACGGCCTGGTCCGGGGCGTCGCACCCGCCGTGCCGGGTTCCCTGTACGCGGTCGCCCTCGGCGGCGGGTACGCGGTCGGCCCTCGCGACGGGCGGACCGTCTACTTCGGACGGAACCGCCCGCTGGTGCACGTCTGCGTCGGTGAGGACGACCAGCAGGTCAGCCGCCGGCACGGCGAGCTGACCCACCACCAGGGCCGGTGGTGGCTGCGGAACCGGGGACGCAGGCCGATCCGCCTGCCGCGGTCGCAGTGGCTCTTCGCCGAGGAGGGCGTGATCCCGCTGGCCGAGGGGTACACGCCGTTGTACGTGCCCGGTTCACGAGACCGGGAACACCTGCTGGAGATCTACGTCACCGGCGCCGATGGCGAGCAGCCCGGTCCTCTCCACGGCGCCCACACCGACCCGCCCCGGGCGTACGCGCTGACCCCGGACGAGAAGTTGATGCTCGTCGCCCTCGGCCGGAACTACCTGCTGCGCGTGCCCAACCCCAAACCGCTGACGTGGAAGGAGGCGGCCCTCCGGCTCGCCGAACTCCAACCCGACGCCGGCTGGACCGCGAAGAAGCTCGAACGCCGGGTCAGCGTCGTGCGCGATCGGTTGTCCCGCCGAGGGGTGCACGGCCTGACCCGCGACGAGGTCGGCGAACCCGTCGGCAACGCCCTGAACGACAACCTGCTCCGGGAACTCGTGCAGTCGACCGCGCTCGCGCCGAAGGACCTGGACCTGCTGGAGTAGCAATCCCGACGGGACCCCGGGCGCACGTCGGCCGCCGGTGCGCCGCTTCAGCTCGGAGCACGAGGGCGGCTCAGGGACCGGTCCCCCGGAGCCGCTGTACAACCGGCCCATGAGACTCGCAATTTCGTTGGCCGCCACGGTGATCACGTTCGCGGCCGCCGTCACGCCCGCCGCCGCCACGCCTGCCGCCGAAAGCGCCGGCCAGGTCGTGAACGACGCCGACCCGACCTACTTCACCTATCCGAGCGGCACGTGGGGGACAACCACCGGCAGACCGGCGAAGTTCAACGCCGACGACCACTTCTCCAGCGACGTCGGCGCCCGCGCGCAGCTCCGGTTCACCGGTACGCAGGTCATCCTGAAGGGAGCCGTCGCGCCACACCACGGCACCGCGACCGTCACCGTCGACGGAGGCGCACCGACGACCGTGTCGCAGCAGGGGGCACTGCGGCAGGACAACGTGCCCTTCTTCACCTCCGCGGCGCTCGCCGCGGGCACCCACACGGTCACCCTCACCGTCGCCTCCGGCACGATCTCGATCGACTCCGCGGAACTGATCGGCACCCCGGCGATCTCGTTGCCGCGCATCACCGTGCAGGGCGACAACATCCAGCGCAACGGCCAGGACTGGTGGTTCACCGGCTACAACTCCGCCGTCTGGAGCGGCGACTGCGGCCGTGACGACGAGAGGATGACCCCCGCGCAGGTCGACGCCTGGTTCGCCGGGATGCGCCACGACGGCCACGGCGCGGTCCGACTGTTCTTCTTTGAAGGGTGGGACCTCACCGCCCTCGATGCGGCGGTCGCGTCGGCGCGGCGGCACAACGTCTACCTGACCATCACCCTCGACGACGCGATCGCCGGCTGCGGTGAGACCCACAAGACACCCGAGTGGTTCGGCAACCCCCAGGAACGCGAGGCCTACCGCCGGCACATGGTGCAGCTGCTCGAACGCTACCGGGGCGAGACCACCATCGCCTGGTTCGAGTTCCTCAACGAGCCGGGAGGGGACAACACCTGGCGCCAGGTCCGGGACTTCTACAACGCCATGGGGGACATCGCCGCCGGTGTCGACCCGGACCGGCTGTTCTCCGCCGGAACCGCCTCCCCGCAGGCCGTCGGGGGAGAGGTGAACTACCGCGCCCTGGCCGGTTCACGCGGCGTGGACGTCGCGTCCGTGCACGAGTTCGACGCGGACGCCGCGATCTCCACCCACTACGTCGCGGCCAAGGCCAATTCGGTGGGCAAGCCGCTCGTCGTCGGCGAGTTCGGGTTGCCCGCCAACGCGACCGGTGAGGGTTGCGCCCGTTCGTTCGCCGCCCGGGCGACGCAGGTGTCGACGAAGATCAACGCCTACGTCCGGGACGGCGCCAACGCGGGCGCCTTCGGGTGGGCCTGGCAGCCCGGCGGCCAACCGGACGCCTGTGCGATGGACAACCTCGACACCGACACCCTGTCCCAGGCGCACTTCCGCACCGCGAGCAGGTAGTCCCGGGCCGATGTGGCCGACCTGCGCCGGCGTCGACCGATCGACGCCGGCGCAGGTCCCGTCACACGGTGAAGACCGCGATGTTCGGCTGCGGCCGGTTGTCGTGGCTGGTGATCACGAACAGCCGGTCCGCGCCCCACGCGAGCCCTCGCGCAACGACGGTGTCGCCCGTGGCCAACGCCCGCGTGGCCGTCGGCACGGAACCGCCGTGCTCGTAGACCAGCACGTCGTTCGCGTCCCCGGTGAGCGCACCGACCGCGACGAACCGCTCGGTGACGGCCACCGCGTTGGGCCGGGGCCTGGCCGCGTACGCACCCCTGCGCGCGAGGTTCGTCGGCGACCACGCCTCCACCCGGTCCCGCGACCCGGCGGCGCTGTGCAGCGTCAGGCCGTCCGGGGTCAGGTCCAGGTCGACCAGGCCCGCGCCCACCTCGCCCGTCGAGTCGGGGGTGAGGGCGCCGGTTTCGATCTGGTAGACCTGGACCGTGGACAGGCTCAGCGCCAGCTGGCCGGCGATCAGCATGTCCGTGTCGGTCGCGGTGAGCAGCGGAGCGCGCTGGTACCTCGTGGCGCCCTGAAGGTCACCGGTGACCGGCTTCGCGGCCAGGTGCTCCAGCTTGCCGATCTTGCCGGCGAAGGTGCCCTCGCAGCCGTAGCCGAACCAGACCGCGGTCTTCGACCTGGCCAGGTGGGTCGGGCACGGGCCGGTCGAGTAGCGGTGCGTCTCGGTGAGGCTCGTCGTGCTGATCACCGAGATCGCGTCACCCGCCGCCAGGGCGGCGAAGAGCAGGTTGCCGTCCGCCGAGAGCTCCAGCCCCGTCGCGCCGGACTGGCTGTTGATCGACTTGACCACGTTGCCCGCGAAGTCCGTCACCACGATCCCGTTGGACGTCGGCCCGCCGCTGACGAACACCCTCTGGTGGACCTGGTCCACCACTATGTCGCCGAAGCCGGACAACGGCAGGGCGGTCGCCGCGGAAGCCGCTGGTGCGGTCAACACGGTCGTGCCCACGACCAGCGCGGCGGCTGCCGCGGTCATCAAGTTGCGTCTCATCCATGCCTCTTATCGCTAGTCCTGAAGTTGAGTGACATGTAGTCATCGAGACCGTGCAGGATCAGCTGTCCGTGAGAGTCCGGACCCCGGGTATCGACGGTGAATTGCGCGTGTACGGCCATTCTTCGCTCTGGTTCCAGGTCATGCTGGTGCGAAAAACTCCGGAAGCGTCTCCATTCGTTCGCGAGGAAAGCGGTGATACGGTCGGGCGTGCACAGGGTCTGGAGATCGCCGCCGATCTCGCGGGAGGTGATTCTGGCGTGAACGCTACTTCATGATGCGGGCCCAGCGGTGGCGGTTGCGTTGCGACATCCGGTCTGTCTCGCAGTCGGGGACATCCCGTACCTCAAGGAAAGGCTCAACCTTCCGGGCAAGCATTTGTTCAATCCATGCGATTCCAAGGGTCGTCCAGTAATCGCGCCCGCTCCTGATCGCGGATATCGCGATGTCGCGAAGCACCTGCGTCGGCGAGATGCTCAGTCGGAACATTTCCCAAGACTCGGCCAGTCGCTCATGCGCATCCTCCGGTGACCTCTCGAGTAGCGACCACAGGAATACCGGGTCTGCCAAGTCGACCACTCTCGGCTCGCTTGCCGGACTTTTAACCCAGATCCCTGGCTCGGATTCACAACCTACGAGTGTCCCGTCGCCACGGTCAAACAGGGGTTCCCACACGGGAGTTCACCCGCCCCATTCAGTGAAAACATTGCCGATATTGTGCCGACCGAGAAATCCTTGGAACTGCTTCCGTAAAGCCGGTGTCCACCGTTCGCCGTAGTGACCACTGTGTTCCGAGAATGCGGCTCGACCGCCGGATCGGGAGAACATGCCGCCAAGGACTGCCGATTCATCCAGGCCGCCCGAACGTGCAAGCTGTTGATGAGGGCTCCCGTCCAGGTTTAGATGAGCTTTGGGCTTGCCCACCAGAAGGCGCTCGGCGACTGGATCGAAAACGTACTCGACCCCGCCCCCACCGCTAGGTGAATAGTTCTGAAATGCGCGAGTGGAGCTCACCTGATCGCTAACCTCCAGAACGCCCGCTGCCGGCCCGCTGCCGCAATTATGGACCAAGAAACTGGCGGTGCCCGCCACCACGTAGTAGGTGTGGACGCCCTCAACGGTGAGGTCGTAGACCGGTTCGAAGTGGGTGTAGCGGTCGACGCCGGTAACCGTCGGCGCGCGACCGTCGGCGGAGGTCAGGCTTTGGCCGGGCTTCAGCTCGCCGATGTCGACGAAGCGTCCCTCGGCGTCGACCCACACCGGGTGCCAGGAGGTGGCATCGACGGTGCCGGTGGTGCCGTCGTCGGCCGCGACGGTCAACTTGGTCATGTCGCCTTCGTCGGTGTGGACGATGGTGTCGATGACTTCGCGGTCGGTGGTTTCGCCGGTGGTCGGGTCGGTCGCTTCGACCTCGTCGCCGATCTCGACCTCGCCGATCGGTTTGGTCGAGCCGTCGGCCATCAGAACCAGGGTCGTAGCGACGAAGCTGTGCATCCGGCAGCTGCTCTGCGCGCCGCCTCCACCGTTGGTGCCGCTGCTCTTGGTGGCACTTGACCCGCCGCCGTTGGCGGCCTGGCCGCCGCCCGATCCGCCGCCGGACGGCTTCTGGCCCGTGCTGGCCGTGCCGCCGGCCTTTCCGCCGCCGGCGCCGGCGGGTTTGCCGGCGGACGGGCCGCCGACCTTCGGTGACGGTTTGGGGGTGGGTGTGGTCTTGGCGCCGTTGGCGCCTTCGTCGGCGGCCTTGGCGGCGGTGTTCGCGGTGGCCGTGGTGTCCGCGGCCTTGCCCGCGCCCTCGGCGGCCTTGCCAGCGCCCTGTGCGGCCTCGGCGCCCTTGACGGCGTACTTGCCGGCCTTGACGGCGGTGGCGGCCCAGCCGGCGAAGGGGATGGCGGCGAACGCGGACAGGGCGGCGTTGGCGTAGTCGCCCTCGGCGGCGTACCAGGCGGCGTTGGCGAGGTCGGCGGCTTCGCCGACGACCGGGATCACGCCGGCGACGTCCAGTGCCGCGTGGCCGATGGCCGAGGCGTTGTCGGACACCCACTTGCCCGCCTCGTCGAACCAGCCGTGGCCGTCGATCTCCACCTGGGACAGCGGGTTGCCCGCCCCGAAGGTGTACCTGTTGTTGGTCCACGGGTCCGTGGTCATGCCCAGGTCGCTGAGCGCGCCGTTGTACAGGTCGAGCGTCAGGAAGCGGTTCAGGCCGGGGGCGTAGTCGCGGGCACCCATGTCGTAGGTGCCGCTGTCCTTGTCGTGCCTGGCCGTGTTGAACCGGTAGGAGTTCTTCTCGTCCTTGTCCGGGTCCGCCGGGTCCGGCTTGTCGTCGCCGGTGAAGTCCTTGACGTCGTCCTTGCCGTAGGCGGTGTAGCCGTAGGTGGACTGGGCGTCGCCGTCGGAGTCGGTGACCATCTCCACGTCGGAGTGGGCGTTGAAGCTCAGGTAGACCTGCTCCTCGTCGCCGTCGTCGTAGTGGACCTGGCCCAGCATCTCGCCGTCGGCGGAGTACTGGTAGCTCTTGGTGAGGTCGCCGTCCTCCTCCTCGGTCAGCACCTGCTCGGACAGGCCGAGGTAGTGCAGGACCGTGGTCTCGTCGTCGTCCTCCTCCTTGGTGCGCTCGCGGTCGAGCGGGTCGTAGGTGTACTTGGTGACCTTGTCGCCGTCGTCCTTGGCGTGCTCGATCTTGCGGTCGAAGCCGTCGTACTTGTACCGCTCCAGCTCTTCGCCGGACTGGGTGACCTTCTTCAGCTTGCCGAAGGCGTCGTAGTCGTAGTTCGCCTCCTCCTCGTCCGCGGTCTCCGACGACACCAGGCGGTTGCGGTCGTACTCGAACTCCGTCCCCTGGTCGTCGATCTCCTGGTCCCAGACGTTGCCGTTGTCGTCGTGCTTGTAGTTCTCGGTGCGGTCACCGTCGCCGTTCTTGTCGACCTTGCGGATGCGGTCGCGCGGGTCGTAGGTGTACTCGGTGTCGTTGTCGATGAAGTCGTCGTGGTCGTCGGCGTCCTGCTTCTTGCTCTTGTCGCGGCTGCGGTTGGAGTTCGAGTCGTACTCCAACTGGTGGTCGAGCACGACCTCGCCGGAGTTCTTCTCGGTCTGCCGCTTCACCAGGCCGTCGAGGTAGTAGGTGAAGTCGACGGTGTTGCCGTTGCCCTTCACCTGCCGGGAGATGTGCCCGCGCTTGGTGTAGCTGAACGTGGTCACGCGGCCCGAGTCGCCGTCGCTCTTCTTGTTGACCACCTTGGAGACGAGGTCGCGCGCGTTGTACTCGTAGACCGCGGACTTGCCGTCGAACTTCGCGAAGGTGAGGTTGTCGTTCTCGTTGTAGCGGTACTCGGTGGTGGCTTCCACCGACCCGTCGTCGAGCTCGTCGACCTTGGTCGCGAGGTCCAGTTCGTTGTAGGTCACCTTGAACTCGTCGACGGGCGTGCCGGGCGAGGAGTCGGTCATCGACACCAGGTTGTCGTTGGCGTCGTAGAAGTGGGTGAAGACCTTCCTCTCGTCGTCGACGTCGGCGCTGTTGTCCCGCACCAGCTGCACGGCGTCGGCGGACACGGTGCCGTTGGCCTGACCGGAGAGGGTGACGTTGCGCGTCTGCCCCGCGGCGAACGGGAACTTGCCGAGGCTGACCCACTCGCCCGCGCGCTTGGACTGGTCGACCTTGACCGTGCTGCTGCCGCCGTTGTGCTCGACGGTGTAGGCGGCGTCGGTCGCGGTGCCTTCGGGGTAGCGGACCAGGACCTCGTAGTTGCCGTCGGTCGGGATTCCGGCCTTCCAGACGAACTTCTCGTTCGCGTTGCGCTTGTCGGTCGTCCGGTACTGGGTGCCCTGGAAACCACGTGCGGAGTCGGCCGTGCGCCAACCCGGCGTCGCCTGCGTGCGGACGGTGTTCGAGTTGTCCACCAGGACGACTTCCTGACCGACCGGCACACCGTCGTCGGCGCGGGTCCTGAGCTTGCCGTCGGGGTAGTACTCCCAGGTCTGCACGCGGTGCGACGACCCGCCCGCGCTCGTCACCGTCCGGTTCGACTGCTGCCCGGTCGGCGTGTAGTCGTAGGAGGTCTTGATGTCCCAGGCGTCGGTGGACGTGCGCACCCAGCCGTTGTCGAAGTAGGTCTGCCGGGTGACGTTGCGGGTGGACTGGCCGCGCGACGGCGGCGCGCTGACCTCGATGACCCGGCCGAGCTCGTCGTAGCCGTAGATCGTGCTGACCGGCGACTTGTGCTCCGGGTCGCCCGGGTCGTAGGGCAGGATCTCCTCACGCGCGCGGTTCAGCTCGTCGTAGACCGTCTCGGCGACGAAGTCGTCGCGCTTGTCCGGGGTGTCGACGCCACGCGGGTTGATCGTCCGGGTCAGGTTGCCGACCTGGTCGTACTCGTACCGCGTGGTGAAGTAGCGGATCGTGCCGCCGGGGTTGTCGTGCGGTGACCGGACTTCCTCCTGCTTGCCCCGCTCGTCCAGCGTGATGAGGGTTTCGTTGCCGTCCTCGTCGACGCTCGCGACGACGTTGCCGTCCTTGTCGTAGCGGGTCTTCGTCGAGTGCTGGTCGGCGTCGACGGTCTCCACGACCTGGTGGTTGGCGTCGAAGACGTACCGGGTGGTGAAGTCGTTCACGTCCGGCGTCTTGTTCTTCCGGGCGTCGACCTCCTTCACCAGGTTGCCGACGTCGTCGTACTCGGCGCTGCTGCGGTTGCCGTTGACGTCGGTGATGTGCAGCAGCCGGCCGACTTCGTCGTAGGCCATGGTGACGCTGAAGTCGTTGGGATCTCCGGACGTCAGCATGCCCTTGGGCAGCGTCTGCTTGACGAGGTTGCCGACCGGGTCGTAGACGGATGTCGTGAGCTTCTCCGGGCCGTCCGGCGTGTCCTTGGGCGCGTAGGTCGCGACCTGCTGGTCCATCTCGTCGTAGAGGACCCGGGTGACCGCGCCGTTCGCGGCGGTGCTGGTCACGACGTTGTCGTTCGCGTCGTAGCGCGGGCCCGGGGTGACGATGTAGACGCCGGCCGCCTGGTCCTTCGGCTCCCTGGAGTCCAGCGGGCGCTTGAAGATGTCGTAGGTGAAGTTGCTCGTCTTGCCCCGTGCGTCCACAGTGGAGACGACGTTGCCGATGTCGTCGTAGCGGAACCGGGACGCGCAGTTCAGCGCGTCGGTGATGATCTGCGGGAACCCGTTGGGGTCGTAGTCGCCGAACACCGTGGTGTGCCCGTTGGCGTTCGTCTGGTCGATCAGGTGCCCGAACTCGTCGTGCGAGTACCGCGACGTGTAGTCGTTGGGGTCCTCGGTGGCCGTGCCCTTGGGATCGGTGACCGAGAGCAGGTTGCCGTTGTCGTCGTACACGAAGAGCCACTTGCGGCCCTCCGGCGTCACCTTCTCGGTGAGGTCGGCGACGTGACCGTCCATCGCGGTCCGGTAGGTGAGCCGGGTCGGCGGCCAGTTCTGCCTGTTGGCCTCCGCGTCGCGGATCTCCAGCGGGAAGCCGGTCTTCTGGTCGTACACCCAGCTGGTGGTGGCGCCGTTGTTCTCCACCAGGCGGACGACGTTGTTGTCCTCGTCCCAGTGCAGGGTGGTGACCTGCTTCTTGGCGTCGGTGAGCCGCGTCGGGCGCCCGAACCCGTCGATCAGCGCGCGGGACGTGTGGCCGTTGCCGTCGGTGAGGCTCGCGTCGATCTCGGAGCCCTTCTCGCCGTCCGGATCGGCGTAGTCGAACCCGACCGCGGCACCCCGGCGGTCCCGCACGGTGCGCACGTGGCCCTTGCGCAGGGGATCCGCGGCGTCGGTGAAGTAGTCGAGGCCGGTCGAGTGGCCGAGCGGGTCGACCACCCGGATCAGGTTCGCGGTGGTGCTGTCGTAGAAGAACGTGAACGTCTTGGCCTCTGGGCGTCCGGCGCCGTCCACGACCTCCTGCAACGCGCCGTGCTCGCCGTAGGTCAGGTGGATGACCCGGCCCGAGACGTCGGTGACGGACTTGAGCTGGTCGATGATCGCCGCCTCGGCGAGCCCGGTGCCGCCGACCTTGCGGTCACCGCGGAAGACGGTGAACGGGTCGTCGCGCTGGTAGTAGTCCAGCGTGAGGGTGCGCCTGCCGGTGGCGTCGGTGACGTGCGTGAGCACCTTGGCGTTCCGCCCGCCCACGAGCGCCTGCTCGTAGGAGAACGTCATGGTGTTGCCGTTCTTCTCCACCGTGGACGTGTGGTAACCCTGGTGGTCGAAGTAGAAGTGCGTGCGCTCCGGCGTGGTGAAGACCCAGCGTCGGCTGTCCTCCTCCTTCGGCAGGTGACGCAGGTAGAGGTGGACGCCCGCGGGGCTGTCGTAGGTCCAGCGCGCGGAGTCGTCGCTGCCGTTCTTGTTCAGCTCGAAGAAGTGGCCCGTGCCGTCACCGTCGACCAGCGTCACCGTCGGGGCCCAGCCGGTGCCGCCGAACTCCAGCGGCGTGCCCAGCCGGTTCAGCGTGGACGCGGTGACCGACCAACCGGTGCCGGTGTAGGAGTCCGACGTGTCGGCGCTGTTGTAGGTGAACCGCGCGAAGCTCGCGAGACCGCGGCTCGGGTTGGTCAGCGCGTCGTAACCCCACACCGCGTTGCCGGAGAACTGGTTCACCGACAGGTTCCCGCCCGCGCCGGTGGGGACCCCGCCGTACTGGTAGAACTGCTCCAGCCCGAGCTGGTCGGACGTGGGCCGCTCGACCCGCACGTCCTGGTCCAGCGTCGGCACCCCGGCGGTCTCGGAGAGCCACTGCTTCCCGGTGGTGTCGTGGACGTCCCAGCGCAGCACGAACTGCTCGCGTTCGTTGCCGATGTCGGCGAGCGCCGGTGCCTCGACCTTCGCCTCGACCGTGACCGTCGCGCCGGGCGCGAGGTCGGGGAGCTTCGTCTCCAGCCGATCGGCAGGGGTGGCGTCCGCGCCGCCGGGCAGCGTCCAGTGGTAGGACAACGCGTGCCGCGCGGCGCTGAACGGGGTCGTGGTGGTGTTGGTGAGCGTGACTCGCACCGCGTACTCGTCGCCGGGAATCATCCGGCGAGGCGTGTCAGGCGCGGAGTACGCGGCGTTCACCGCCGTCGCACGCACGACGGCACGGGGTTGCGGCGAGTGCCGGACGGGTCTCTTCACGTCGACCACGCCGAGCGTGGCGCACCGCGCGGACGGCGGTGCGGCGACGCGGGCGGGCGTTTCCGCCGCCTGGGCGAACGCCGGCGGCACCGGCGCGACGAGTGCCGCCACGAGCACGGACATCGCGGACAAGCGGCCTGCGCGGGAGGATGGCCCCATGGTCGTCCCCTTCGTTCGGAGCTACCGGGAACAATGACCCCGGCGCGGGGGACCGGTCCCGGCCCGCCTCCGCCCGAACGGCGCGCCCGCGGCAGACCACAGGCACTTGGATCATCGCGGGTGACGCGTGGGGCGTCCGCGGCTTCTTCACACGCTGGGCGGAGCGACTGCCGTAGCCCGGGCCCGGCCTGACCGTTTGATCGTCACCGACCGTGTCCGGTGATTCCCCGGCTTGCGGCGTACGAGCGGCGTGGGCACGTACAGGACGAGTTCCGGGACGGGTCCCCGAGGGCGTTGTCACACTGTCGGCGGACCTAGGGAGCCTGATGAACCACGAGAGCCTGGCCCGCGGCGTGCCGCACGCCGCCCCGGGAGCCATCGTCGCCCGTGCGCTGACCGGGCGGCTCCACGTCGATCCCGTCGAGGGGCGCACGGTCCGGTTCGGGCGCAACCGCCCCAACGTCGACCTGTGCGTCGGTGAGACCGATCTGCGGGTCAGCCGTCACCACGGCCTGCTCACCCGCCGCGACGGCCGCTGGTGGGTCACCAACACCGGGCAGCTGCCGATCCGGTTGCCGGGGACCCGGTGGTTGTTCCGCGACGAGGAGTCGGTGTCGCTGCCCGACGGCTACACGCCGCTGTTCGTCCGCGGCTCCCGCGATCGCGAGCACCTGCTGGAGTTGTACGTCGCCGACGGCACGGCCAAGCACATGGTGCCCCTCCACGACTCGGTGACCCAGCCACCGACGCGGTGGCGGTTCACCCCGGACGAGCACCTCATGCTCGTCGTGCTGGGCCAGCGCTACCTGCTGCACGAGGCCAACCCCCAGCCCGTGTCCCGTCAGCAGACCGCGCAGATGCTGGCGGAGTTGCAGCCGGAGGCCAACTGGAGCGTCAAGCGCGTCGAGCACATGGTGGCCGACGTCCGCGCCCGGTTGTCCGCCGGTGGCGTGTACGGCCTGCTCCGCGAGGAGGTCGGTGAACCGGTCGGCAACACGCTCAACGACAACCTGCTGCGCGAGCTGGTGCTGTCCACCAGCCTCGTGCCACCGGACCTGGTGCTGCTGGACCCGTTGTCCTGAAGGGGACCGGTCCCGCTCCGGCGGGCCGGTGCCGCCCGTTCCCGCCATCCGATGATCGGGGTGCCCGATGAAGTCACGAAGGTTGTTCGCGGTCGTCGCCCTGGCCGTGCTCGCCGGCTCCTCGGCCGAGGCCTCCGAGGCCGCGGATGCCTCCGCGTCCGCCGCCGGACCCCACACCTGCTCCCGCCCCGCACAGGTGTTGGACCTGACGAACTGGAAGATCACGCTGCCCGTCGACGACCCGGCCAAGCCGGGCTCGCAGCCGCTGGACGTCAAGCAGCCGGCGCTCGCCGACTACGCGATCGACCCGTGGTTCGTCGCCGGCGAGCGCTGCAAGGGCGTCGTGTTCCGCAGCGCCGTGAACGGGGTGACCACCGCGAACAGCAAGAACCCCCGGTCCGAGCTGCGGGAGATGACCGCCGACGGCGCCACCGAGTTCCGGTGGTCACCGGTGTCCGGCACCCACGTGCTGGTGCTCGACCAGGCCATCACCCACCTGCCGAACGACAAACCGCACGTCGTGGCCGGCCAGATCCACGACGGCAGCGACGACGTCTCGGTCTTCCGGCTCGAAGGCACGCGGCTCTACCTCACCCGGGGCGACGACACGCACCACAAGCTGATCACCGACGACTACCGGCTCGGCACCCGCTTCCAGGCCAGGTTCGTGGTGACCGGCGGCGTGGCCAGGGCCTACTACAACGGGGTGTTCCAGGACGAGATCCCGGTGTCGTCCGACGGCGCCTACTTCAAGACCGGCGCGTACACCCAGGCCAACTGCGGCAACTCCGCGCCCTGCGCCGAGAGCAACTACGGCCAGGTGATCGTCTACCGGGTGCACGTCAGGCATACCTGACCACGTCGCGACGAGCAGCCGGAGGACATCCGTGACGACACGCAGCGCAGTCACTATACTACTGCCCGTGCGTACGGGGGATCTGGTTGACGGGCGTTACGAGCTGGAGGACGCGAGGGGGTCCGGGTCGGGGGGTGTCGTCTGGACCGCGTTCGACCGGAAGCTGAAACGGCGGGTGGCCCTCAAGCGGCCGCACGCGGTGGCGGACGACGCCGACCGGGCGCGGTTCCACCTCGAAGCCGAGACCGCCGCGCAGGTGCAGCACCCGAACACGATCTCGATCTTCGACTCCGTCGACGACGACGGCTGCTGGCTCGTGATGGAGTTCCTGCCGGCGGAGAGCCTGGACCGGACGCTGGCGGCGAGCGGACCGCTGCCGGCGGAGCGGGTGGCGCGGATCGGCGTGCAGATCGCGGGCGCGTTGGCCGCGGTGCACGCGAAGAACATCGTGCACCGCGACGTGAAGCCGGGCAACATCCTGGTCGCCGACGACGACCTCGCCAAGCTGACCGACTTCGGCATCTCCGTCTGGCGGGAGGTGACCCGGACCGACGACGGCCGGATCAGCGGCACGCCCGCGTACACCTCGCCCGAGGTGGCCGGCGGGTATCCGGCCGGCCGGGCCTCGGACGTCTTCTCGCTCGGTGCCACGCTGTTCGCCGCCGTGGAGGGCACGCCGCCGTTCGGCAACGGCGAGCCGCACGAGGTGCTGGAGCGCGTTCGGCGCGGCGAGGTCCTGCCGATGCGCCACGCGGGCCCGCTCGCCCCGCTGCTGGCCGAGATGCTGCGACCACATCCCGACCGGAGACCGGCCGCCGAAGAGGTCCGATTACGCCTCAACGACGTGGTCGGCGACTGGGAGCCGCCACGGGTACCGGCCGAACGCCCCGCCGGCTCCCCGTTCTGGCGCCGTCCGCTCCGCCGAGCCGCCGTGCTCCGGGCAGCCGCGGGGGTCGCGGTCCTCGCGGCGTTCAGCGTCGTGATCGCCATGAACCACCAAGCGCCCGCCGCGCAACAGCACGCACCTCTGAGCAGTGTCATCGGCGACGAGCGCAGCGCCGACCCCTGTGCGTTGATCGACGCGGAGGAGCTGCGCCGGTTCGGCCCGACCGAGGTGTTCACCAACTACGGCAACTTCAACCGCTGTGACGGCCTGGTCGACGTCGGTGCGAAGGACCCGGTGGACGTCGAGCTCCAGCTGATCACCCGTTCGTCGCGGGTCGTGCAGGGGCGACCGCTGGAGGTCGTCGAAGAGCCCGGGACGGACAGCGAGTGCGACCGCACCGTGGTGGTGGACGACTGGTACGCCGTCCGGGTGACGGCGAAGCTGGCGAACCCGCCGCTGGACCTCTGCGCGGTGGCCGAGGTCGCGACGGCCACCGTGCTGGAGGTGCTGCGCAGCGGCCCCGTGCCCCGGCGCGCCATCCCGTTCCCCGCCGGCTCCCTCGCCCACGTCGACGCCTGCGGGTTGCTGGACGAGAAGACGCTCGCCACGCTGAGCGCGGTCGACGGCGCCTCGCCCGTGAACGTGTTCGGGAACTGGGCGTGCAAGTGGTTCTCCACGGTCGGCGGGCCCGCCATCAACCTGCGCTACGACCAGCACTCGGCGCAGGAGGCGGTCAAGGGCGAACTGGTCGAGCTGAGCGGTTACGTGGCGTACGTCCAGCTGGACACGAATTCGAGCACCAGCTGCACGGTCAGGGTTCCCCACCGGCCGGCGAACCTGGCGCAGCGGGCCTACATCGACGTGCTGGAGCTGACGGTGAAGGGCGATCGGCCGGGCATCGAGTACTGCTCGCAGGCGACGAGCCTGGCGGAGGCGGCCGCCGGAAAGCTGCCTTCCTGAGCGCTCGGCGGGCGCTCAGGTCCGGCTGAAGGTCCGGCGGTAGGCGGTCGGGCTGGTGCCGGTGGCCTTGCGGAAGCGGGCCCGGAAGTTGGCGGTGGTGCCGAGACCGACCCGCCGGGCTATCTCGTCGATGCCGGTGTCGCCGGATTCGAGCAGCTGCTTGGCGAGGTCGATGCGGGCGGCCAGCAGCCACCGCGTGGGTGGCACACCGGCCTCTTCGACGAAGCGGCGGGCGAAGGTGCGCTCGGACATGGCCGCGTGCCTGGCCAGGCGGGGGACCGGCAGCTCCTCGCCGAGATGGCGCAGCGCCCACTCCCGGGTCCGGGCGAGCGACTGGCCGGACGTCGGCGGCATCGCCCTCTTGATGTACTGGCTCTGACCGCCGGCGCGGTGCGGTGCGGCGACGGCCAACCTGGCCGCCGTGTTGGCCGCCACCGCACCGTGGTCGCGGCGGACGACGTGCAGGCAGAGGTCGAGCCCGGCGGACGCGCCGGCCGAGGTCAGGACCTGACCGTGGTCGAGGTAGAGGACGTCCGGGTTCACGGTCACCTGCGGGTGCCGCCGAGCCAGGAGGTCCGCCGCCCGCCAGTGCGTGGTGACGGTCAGCCCGTCGAGCAGCCCGGCCTCGGCCAGGGCGAAGACGCCGGAGCAGATGGACACCATCCGCACACCGCGTGCGTGGGCACGGCGCAGCGCCCGCAGCGTCGCGGCCGGGACCGGCCGGTCCAGGTCGTAGCCGGGCACGGCGAGGGTGTCGGCCCGGGTCAGCTCGTCGAGTCCGCGCTCGACGTTCAAGGAGTAGCCGTCGGAGCTGAGCACCGCTCCGGGCTCGGACGCGCACAGGGCGAGCCGGTAGTGGTCGGGCAGGGAGCCGAACACCAGCAGCGGAACGCCGAGGTCGAAGGTCACCACGCCGTCCAGGACCAGGACGGCGACGTTGCCGACCGCCGTGGCGGGGTGCGCGCCGACCTGCATGGCGGAAAAATAACACATATTGGCACAACAGCCACTCAGGCATGAGTGCGTCAATCGCTACGGTGTCAGTCATGAGCTTGAGTGAATTGATTCCCGTCGAACGTCGACTGGTCGTCGTCATGCTGCTATTCGACGGCCACACCGCACTCGACTTCATCGGCCCGTACACGGCGTTCGCCGGTACGGGAATGGAAATCCACCTCGTTTCCGAAACACTCCGACCGGTGCTCACCGACACCGGGTTCGCCATCTCGCCGACCACCACGTTCGACGACTGCCCCGCCGAGCCGGACATCCTGTTCGTGCCGGGCGGATCGGTGGCCGAGGTGATGCTCGACGACAAGGCCATCGCTTTCCTGGTCGACCGCGGCGCGAGGGCTTCCTTCGTCACGTCGGTCTGCAACGGATCGCTCGTCCTCGCCGCGGCCGGACTGCTCGACGGCTACCGCTCGGCAACGCACTGGGCCACCCGCGACCACCTGGCCCGGCTGGGGGTGGAGGTGTCGACCGAGCGGGTGTGCGTCGACCGGAACAGGTTCTCGGGCGGTGGCGTGACCGCCGGAATCGACTTCGGCCTCACGCTCATCGCCCACGTCCTCGGCGAGGAGTGGGCGAAGTTCGCGCAACTCGCCATGGAGTACGACCCGCGGCCGCCGTTCGACGCCGGTTCCCCGGAGGGTGCCGGACCCGCGGTGGTGGCCCGGTTCGACCGGTTCGCCTCCCGGTTCGACGAGGACTTCCGGACCGCCGTGACCCGGGTGCTCGAAAGGCGGATCACGGCGGTGCCGGAGTAGTCGGTGGCCTCCGGCCCGACGACCGGACCGGAGAACCTGCCACCGAAGTGGCTGCCGTCAGTACTCGTAGAAGTACCCGGTCACGTCGACCACGAGGTCGAGGTTGCCGTCGCTGCCGTTGTGGAACGCCGCCGTCACGTCCTCGGTGACGGCGAGGTTGTTGGTCACCGCACCGGGGGTGAAGTTCAGCGTGGCCGCGGTCGGTCGAGGCAGGACCCGGTGCGGGTGGTAGGCGGTGAGGTAGCCACCGCGCTGGGGGTTGACGACCTTCGCGTTGAACATCACCGCGATGGGGCTGCGGTCGAGCCGCGGAGCACCCTGGTCGAGGGTGTACTGCGTGGTCGACCTGCCCGGCAGCGCACCGGTGGCACCCCCGATCCCGGTGCGGGTGTCGACCGTGCGCAGCGGTGACACGGGCATGAGGTAGCTCCTGCCGCCCGAGACGAAGTAGCCGACGACGTCGATGACGACGTCCGTGGTCGCGTTCGGGTGGAAGTCGACGCGGCCGCTGATGCCGATGGGGACGATCACGGAGTTCGTGACGGTCTGCCCGGCCGCGTAGTTGAGGTTCGAGGTCTGCGGGTTGGCCTTGCCGGTGGGGAAGGCCGTCAGGTGACCCGCTGCGCGTGGGTCGACCACCGTGATGTTGAGCAGCGCCGCGTCCGCGTCGGCGGGCACACCGCCGGTGTAGTGGCCGGCGACCTTCTGGGTGAACGTCTCGCCCCCGGCGATCGGCCGGGGTGACGGCATCCCGGTGCCGGTGCGCGTGTCGAGCAGCCGCTCCGGGTAGATCGGGTTGAAGCCCTCGCTCGCCGCGTTCCTGGTGAAGTAGCCGGCGACGTCGGCGATCAGGTCGACGGTGCCCGGGCTGCCGTTGTACAGGTCGACGTGGCCGCCGCCGACCGCGACGGTCGTCAGCCCGGGCACGGTCCCGCCGGCCTGGAAGTCCACCACGGACGCGGTGGGCCTGGCCTGCCCGGAGGGGTGCGCGGTGAGGTACCCGTCGGCCGTCGCGTTGGTGACGGTGAGGTTCATCGCCACCGCCGTCACGTCCGCCGGGATCCCGTCGCGACCGCCGATCGCGAGCCGCACCGTGCTGTACGGCGCGACCTTCCGGGCGGGGGCGCCGACACCGCTCCTGGTGTCCAGGAACCGGGCCGGTCCGTGCTCGACGTAACCCGAGCCGAGCGTGGCGAAGCTGGTCGACGTCGTCGCGGTGTTGCCGCCGGCGTCGGTGACGGTGGCCCGTACCTGGTACGTGCCGGGGCGGTCGTACCGGTGGTAGCCCACGCCGCCGGTCACGGTCTCGGTGTTGCCGTCGCCGAAGTCGTAGGTGGTGCGGGCGATGTTCCACGGGTCGCCGCCGGAGTCCACGGCGAACGACGCCGTCATGCCACCCACCCTGCTGGTGGTCAGGCTGGGCTTCAGCGTCCCGCCGGCCGGCACGACCTTGACCGCCCAGGATCCACCGGTGGTCAGCTGGGACTCGGTTCGCGCGGTCACCGTGATCGTGTAGTCGCCGGCCGCGCGGTAGGCGTGCGACGTCGAGCACGTGGGCACCGACGTCGTCGTGCCGTCCCCGAAGTCGACCACGCAGGTGACCGGCGATCCCCACTCGGAGCGGACGGTGCCGTTGACGGTCACCACACCACCGACCGGGGCCTGCGACGCGGACACCGTGAGGCCGTAGTCGGCCCACCGGTCCTGCTGCTCCTTCACGCCGCGGTCGAGGTAGGAGATCGCACCCGCGCCCGTGTTGGGCACCTGCGGGTTGTCCACCCGCGGACCGTTGACGGCGTCGAGCACGCCCGGTGCGTCCGCGTTGCCGGAGTCGACGGTCGCTGTGACGTCGTTGCGATCCGCTCGCAGGTCGTGGGCGCCCTGCCCGGTCGCGGCGTGCAGCTCGGCGGGGCCCTGGTAGACGGTCCCCGCCCACCGGTACACGTTGACGTACAGGTCCACGACGTTGTAGTCGACCGTCATCCCGGGCGCCGCCGCGCTGTCGACCTCGATCGGGAACACCGGTCCGCGCGGGCAGTAGCTGCTGATCGAGTTGGACAGCACCTCGAAGATGACGTTGTTCTGGATCGAGGATCCGGTGGTCGCGCCGGTGACCGCGACGCCGCGGGAGCACGAGTCGCGGAAGGAGTTGCCGGTGACGGCGAGGGCGTCGACGTTCTCCGCGATCACGCCGAAGTTGCCGAGCGCGGTGATCGTGTTCCCGCTGACCGTGACGCCGGCGCCGCCGTCGGCGTACACGGCCCGCCCGCGCGTGCCGAAGGTCGTGCGGCTGACCGTGATCGCCGTCGACCCGCCGGTGACGCGGACCGTGTGGGCGCCGGCGTAGGCGTCCGCGTCGGGGCGCGTCGAGCCGCGGTCGAACGTGATCCGGCTGGAGCCGTCGATCACGACGGCGTTGGTGACCGTGGCGCCGTGGACGGTCATGCCGCGCAGCGTCACGTCGTGCGCCCCGCGCACGGTGATCGTCGGCGCGGTGCCGCCCGCCGGCCGCTGCACGGCTCCGCCGGAGAACACGATCGGCGCGTCGGCGGTCCCGGACCGGGTGATGGTCACGCTCTCGTCGTGCGTGCCGGTGATCTCGACGACCTGACCGGGGCTGACGACGTCGGCCGCCGCCTGGACCGTGCAGAACGGCGTGGCCGCGCTGCCGTCGCCGTCGTCGGTGCACGTCGCGGTGTCGCGCACGTACAGCGTGGTGGCCGCGGCATGCGCCACCGGTACCGTCACCACCCCGGCGAGGATCGCGAGTGCCGCTGCTGCGGCGATGGTCGACAAGCGCACGATGTCTCCTCGGGAACGCACGACGGTCAGCTGGGCATTTCTATCGCGAACCCGTGGCCGGCTGTCCCGAAGTCGTCTTCTTCGCATCACCCGATCACTGTTGGTGACCACCGGTCCGGACCGGCTCCGGCCGGGGTGGCGCCCCGGCCGGAGCCGATCCACTCAGGACGTCCGGCGCGCGGTGAGCAGGAGCCGCCCGCCGCCGATCGCGCAGGGTTCGCCGCCCGGGCCGCCGAACAGCTCGACGTCGGTGAACCCGTTGCCCGACAGCAGGTCGACGATCTGCGCCACCGTGTACACGTGGTGGATCGCGGTCACGTCGAGCTCCTCGTCGCCGCGGGTGAACCGGTAGCGGCTGAACATCCGGCTGCCGGCGAGGTCGTACTCGCTGGTGGCGAGGACGGTGATGTCGCCGGTCCGCATGGTCCGCGGCTCGGCCCGGTAGCCGGGCAGGATCGACTCGGCCGCCGAGGAGAAGTCGACGACCAGGCCGCCGCCGGCCCGGACGGCTCCGCCGAGCGCGGCGGCGAACCCGCGCAGGCCGTCGGGTTCGAGGTAGCCGAAGCTGTTGCCGAGGCACACCACGGCGTCGAACGCGTTGTCCTGCGGGATCTCCCGCATGTCGGCGTGGACGAGTTCGACGTCGAGACCGGCGGCGGCGCGCCGGGCGTGCCCGATCGCTTCGGCGGACAGGTCGACACCGGTCACGCGGTGCCCGCGGCGGGCGAGTTCCACGCTGTGCCGGCCGCTGCCGCACGGCACGTCCAGGATCCGCGAGCGCGGCGCGAGACCGAGGCGTTCCTCGACGAAGTCGATCTCCTCGACGGTGGCCTCCGGCGCCACGGCACGGCGCCAGAACTCGTTGGGCAGTTCGGTGAAGAAGTCCACGTACCAGGTGGACGAAGGTGTTCCGGACATGGGAGAGCTCCTAGCGGTGCATCGGCTTCGAGGGCGATGTCACCGGGCGGCCCCGGGCCGTCGAACGGCCTCGGTGCGGTGGCCCGGTGTGAGGTTCCGGGCAACCATGGCTTCCTCCACAGTCAGCGGGTCGCCCCGACGCTAGCAGCGCCCGGCCGGATCGGTGCACGGATTTACCGGGCCGTCCGCCCGCCCGGGCGACCCGGGCGGGCCGAGGTGGGTTTCGGCGTTCGCGAACATTCGATAGGTTCGTTCGAATACGTGCACGGCCGGTGCGGTTCCGCAAGGGGTCGACAGGCGGGTTCCGCCGGGCGGGTGGGAGTGCTGATATTTTTAGCAGCGGCTATGCCGACCGGGTGCGGAGAGGGCCGGTTGGTCGACGCCGACCGCGGCGGTCGGCGCTCGCGAGAGCTAAAATTATTTGCTCCGTTTTAGCAATCGACAATGCGCCCGAACCGTCCGTACGCTAACCGTGCGAAACATTTTCGTCGCATCTTGACCGTACGGAGATCGTCCTTCACAGTTTGATGAATGTGACCGGCACCCGCGGCAGGGCACTTCGAACCGTGCGCCCGACTTCGGTTCTCGGATTGTCCACGCCGACCTGATTGGTAGTTCGTTCAGACGGCGCGATCGACCACTGGGCGCAAGTGGTCGTCGAACGTTGCCCGTGCCGCGGTTCCGCCCCCACCTCGACGAAGAGGAGCCCGCCCATGGCCGGAACAGGCCATCACCCGCCCACCGCCGTTCCACGAGCCCGCAACCGTCGCGTGGCCGGTGCCGCCGCCGTCGTCGCCGTGCTGCTCGGCGGGCTGGTGGCGGCGCTCAGCGCGGCGCCCGCGTCGGCGGCGACCGTCGACACGAACGCCTGGTACGTGCTGATCAACCGCAACAGCGGCAAGGCGCTGGACGTGTACAACCTCGCCACGAACGACGGCGCCCGCATCACCCAGTGGACCCGCAACGACGGCAACCAGCAGCAGTGGCAGTTCGTCGACTCCGGCGGCGGCTACTACCGGGTGAAGTCCCGCCACTCCGGCAAGGTGCTCGACGTGTCGGGCGTGTCGACCGCCGACGGCGCGGCGATCCACCAGTGGACCGACCACAGCGGCACGAACCAGCAGTTCCGGCTGGCCGACTCCGACGGCGGCCACGTGCGGTTGATCGCACGGCACAGCAACAAGGCGGTCGAGGTCCAGGGCGCGTCCACCGCCGACGGCGGCAACGTCGTGCAGTACAGCGACTGGGGTGGCACCAACCAGCAGTGGCAGCTCGTCCGCATCGGCGGCGGGACGACGACCACCACCACGACGACGACCTCGACGCCAGGCCAGTGCAGCCTGCCGTCGAGGTACAGCTGGACGTCGACCGGTTCGTTGGCGAACCCGAGGCAGGGGTGGGTCTCGCTCAAGGACTTCACCTACGTGCCCCACAACGGCAAGCACCTGGTCTACGGGACGACCCACGACTTCGGGTCGAGCTGGGGCTCGATGAACTTCGGGCTCTTCAGCAACTGGTCCGAGATGGCCTCGGCACCCCAGCAGGCCATGAACATCGGCACCGTCGCGCCCACGCTGCTCTACTTCGCCCCGAAGAACATCTGGGTGCTCGCCTACCAGTGGGGCGGGACCGCGTTCAGCTACCGGACGTCGTCCGACCCCACCAACCCGAACGGGTGGTCGGCGCAGCAGGTGCTCTCCACGGCCAGCATCAGCGGCTCCGCCACCGGTCCCATCGACCAGACGCTGATCGGTGACGGTTCGAACATGTACCTGTTCTTCGCCGGCGACAACGGCAAGATCTACCGCCAGGTCATGCCGCTCGGCAACTTCCCGAGCAGCTTCGGCTCGTCCTACACCACGATCATGAGCGACACGACGAACAACCTGTTCGAAGCGGTCGAGGTGTACAAGGTCCAGGGCCAGAACCAGTACCTGATGATCGTCGAGGCGATCGGTGCCAACGGGCGCTACTTCCGGTCGTTCACGTCCAGCAGCCTGGGCGGTTCGTGGACCCCGAACGCGGCCACCGAGAGCAACCCGTTCGCGGGCAAGGCCAACAGCGGTGCCACGTGGACCAACGACATCAGCCACGGTGACCTGATCCGCGTCAACGCCGACCAGACCAAGACCATCGACCCCTGCAACCTGCAACTGCTCTACCAAGGTCGCGACCCGCGCTCCGACGGCACGGAGTACGGCCTGCTGCCCTACCGACCGGGCCTGCTGACGCTGCGACGCTGATCGCCTGACGCTGGTCCACCCGACCGGGCCGGCGCTCCCACCCCTTCACCGGGGTGGGAGCGCCGGCCCGGATTTCGTCGGCGGGAGGGGATCCGCGGTGGTGTGGGTGATCCCCGGTCAGCGGCGGCCGGTGGAGAGGATGACGAGGTACTGGCCGCCGCCCGGCTCGACGTCGGCGGTCACCGGGAGTCCTGGCGTCAGTCGGGAGAACCGGTCCACCAGCCACTCCGCCGCGTCCCGGGCGTCCCGCTCGGTCGGGCAGCGGGCCACCATTTCACGGCCCCCCTTGCGCTCCAGCCTGCCGGCGACGGTGATCAGCGGCGCGGGTTCGGCCACGTGCAGGCGGTCCGGCCAGGCGATGACCACCTTGACCGCGCCCTTGCGGGTGTTGCACCCGCGGTGGGCGAGCCGTTCGGCGACCTTGGCCTTGCGGTCGGCGGTCCGGCTGTCGACGCTGGGCCCCCGCGGGTCGTTCACCGACATGTCGGGGTCGACCGGTTCGTCGCACACCCAGCAGCGCCAGCCGTCGCGTTCGGCCACGTCGTCGAGGAGGCTCACCCGAGCAACCTAGCCTGCCGGCCGGCACCCCGCGCACCGCACCGGGCGAGCGCCACCGACCTGGTGCTCGGCGGAGACGTCGTCCGGGTTTGTCCCCCGTGCGAGCTACCCACAAGTGTCCACCGCGCGGTGACGATTCCGGGTCGGCGAATCCATAGCGTTCGGGCAACCGCGGCGCGATGGGCCGCGGACGTCTCGCGGAGGAGTGGTCATGCGACTGTTGATGCAGCTCGGGGTGGTCGGGCTGGTGGCTTTCGCCGGTAGCGCGCTCGTCGGCGCGGCGCGGTGGAACGTGCCCTTCACCCTGGTGTCCGGCCTGGCGACAGCGGCGCTGTCGCTGTGCGCGTACGCGTGGGTGGTGCGGCGGACCGAGCGCCGGGCGCCGGTCGAGGTGGTGGGGAGAGGAGCGGGGCCCGCGTTCGGGCGTGGGTTGCTGATCGGCCTCGGCATGTTCGGTGCGGTGATCGCGAACATCGCGTTCCTCGGCGGCTACGAGGTGCTGGGTTGGGGATCGGCCGGGGGCGCGGTGGCGTTGCTCGGCTTCACGGCCGCCGCCGTCGTGGTGGAGGAGCTGATCTTCCGTGGCATCCTCTTCCGCGTCGTCGAGCAACGCATCGGCACGTGGGGGTCGCTCGCGCTCACCGGGCTGCTGTTCGGCGCGGCGCACCTGTTCAACCCGCACGCCACGTGGTGGACCGCGTCCGCCATCGCGGTCGAGGCCGGATTCATGCTGGCCGCCGCGTACGCCGCCACGCGCAACCTGTGGGTGCCCATCGGCGTGCACTTCGGCTGGAACTTCGCCCAGGGCGGCATCTTCAGCACCAGCGTGTCCGGCGGGGACGCCCCGCAGGGATTGCTGGACGGCGTGACGTCCGGCCCGCTCCTGCTCAGCGGCGGTGAGTTCGGCCCCGAGGCGAGCGCGTACTCGGTGCTGGCGGGCGTGGTGGTGACGGTCGTGTTCCTGTGGCTGGCACACCGGCGTGGCAACCTGGTGCCTCCGCGTCGCCGCTCCGCCACCGCGGCTACCCTCGCCGGGTGAGCGGCTTCCGGCGGGTCCCGGACCTGTGGCGACGCTGGGACGTCACGGTCCGGGACGTCCCGCTCGCACTCGCGCCGGCGCTCCTGTCGCTGGTGCCCGCGCTGCACAGCCGGGGCACGCAGCTCGGCGACCTGCCGACCCGTCCGATGGACGCACTGGCCGTGGTCGTGATCGCGCTGGAATGCCTGCCGCTGATCGTGCGCAGGAGGTGGCCGGTCGTCTGCCTCGCGCTGGTGTACATCGGGTTCTCGGCCGACCAGCTCCTCGGCTACCACGCGGTCGCGGGCACCGCGCTGCCCATCGCGCTGCTGAGCACGGGGCTGCACCTGGACCACCACCGGCGCGTGACCGCCGTGCTGGCCTCCGCGGCGTACGTGCCGCTGGCCGTCGCGCTGGACCGGCACGGTTCCACCGAGGGCGTGGCCGGGTTCGTGACGTTCTACCTGGCGCTGGCCGCCGCGTGGGCGATCGGGGCTTGGCTGCGGCTGTCCAGGGCGGGCGAGGCGGAACGCCGCCGGCACGTGGCCGTGGCCACCCGGCTGGCCGAACGCACCCGCATCGCCCGCGAGCTGCACGACGTCGTGACCCACCACGTGACGGCGATGGTCGTGCAAGCCGAGGCGGCGCGGTACCTGGGCGGGTCTCCCGAGCGCCTCGACCAGGCGCTGGCCGCGATCACCGACACCGGCCGCAGGTCCATCGCCGACCTGCGGCACCTGCTCGACCTGCTGAACCCCGACCACGACGCCGATCCGCGCACGCCGTCCGTCGGCGAGCTGAGCGCACTCGTGGCGCAGACCAGGCAGGCCGGGCAGCCGGTCGAGTTCACCGAGGAGGGCGTGCCGCCGGCGGGGAGCGCGAAGGTGGTGGCGTACCGGGTGGTGCAGGAGGCGTTGACGAACGCGCTCAAGCACGCGCACGGCCGCCGGACCACGGTGCGCGTGCGGCACAGCGGGAACGAGATCGTGGTGGAGGTCGGCACCGAAGGCGGGGGTCCGTCCGCCGCGTCACCCGGTGGTGGTGGGCGTGGCCTCGCCGGGCTGCGCGACCGGGTCGGCGCGCTCGGCGGCGAGTTCAGCGCGGGCAGGCGGAACGGCGGCTTCGTCGTGCGCGCCCGCATCCCGGCCGGGATCCCGTCGTGAGCGCACCGGTGCGGGTGCTGGTGTGCGACGACCAGGCGCTGGTCCGCACCGGTTTCGCGACGATCATCGACGCGCAGCCGGACCTGGAGGTCGTGGGCGAGTGCGGGGACGGGCGCGCCGCGATCGACCTGGCCGGGCGGCTGCGCCCGGACGTGGTGGTGATGGACGTCCGGATGCCGGTGCTCGACGGCATCGAGGCGACGCGGCTGCTGGCGGGCGAGGGCGTGGCGAACCCCGTCAAGGTGCTCGTGGTGACGACGTTCAACCTGGACGAGTACGTGTACGAGGCGCTGCGCGCGGGAGCCAGCGGGTTCCTGCTCAAGGACGCGCCGCCCGCGCAGCTGCTGCACGGGATCCGCACGGTCGCGACGGGGTGGGCGCTGCTGGCGCCCGAGGTGACCCGCGAACTCGTCGGCCGGTACGCCGAGCGGATCCGGCCCGTCCAGGGCCTGCCGGACGACATCCCGCTGACCGCGCGCGAGCTGGAGGTGCTGCGCCTCATCGCGGACGGACTGTCCAACGGCGAGATCGCCGCGACCCTGGTGATCAGCCACGAGACCGTCAAGACGTACGTGTCCCGCATCCTGGCCAAGCTCGACCTCCGCGACCGGGTGCAGGCCGTCGTCTTCGCGTACCGGCACGGCCTGGCGACCTGAGCCGTGCCGCCCGGTCGGCGGTGTCGACCGGGCGCGGACGGGGGGAGGTCGCACGAGGGGGCTTCGCGGAGCTGCGGTTGTTGGGCAACGTCGAGGCGTGGGTCGACGGCACGCGGTTGGACTGGGCCACGCTCGGCAGCAGTGCGTGCCGGCCGTGCTGCTGATCGAGGCGAACCGGGTGGTGACGGCGCGGCAGGTCATCGACCGCGTCTGGGCCGAGGACCCACCGCACCGCGCGCGGGACGTGGTCGGCGGCTACTTCTCGCGGCTGCGCAAGGTGCCGGCGGCCGGGCGGCCGGAACTGACCGTCCGCGCTCAAGCGCACCCGTTCGACGAACGCGTGGCGGGTCAACTGATGCTCGCCCTGCACCGCGACGGCCGCCAAGCCGAGGCGCTGGTTCTGCTACGACCGGCTGCGCACGCGGTTGGCGGAAGAGCTCGGTGCCGATCCCGGTGCCCCGCTGCGCCGGCTGCACCAGCAGATCCCCACCGATGCCGAGGAAGTCGCCTCGCCGTCCCCGGCGGTCGCGGTCGTGGCCGGAGACCCGGCGGTCACGCCCCGGCAGCTCCCGGCGCCGCCCGAGTCGTTCATCGGCCGCCACGACGAGCTGGAGCAACTCGACCTCGCGTCGCACCGGAGCTCCACCGCCGTGGTGGTCTGCGCGGTGGCGGGCGTGGGCGGTGTGGGCAAGACCTGGTTGGCGGTCACCTGGGCACACCGCCACCTCGACCGGTTCCCCGACGGGCAGCTGTTCGTCGACCTGCGTGGCTTCAGCCCCGACCCGCGGCCGATGGAACCGGCGGTGGCCGTGCGCGGCTTCCTCGACGCCCTGGGCGTGCCACCGGACCGCATCCCGTGACCCCGCTGCTGCCCGGAGGAGGGACCTGCACCGTCCTGATCACCAGTCGGCACAAGCTCCCCGGCCTGATCACCGCGAACGGTGCCCGCCACGTGCCCTCGGACGTGCTCACCGAGCAGGAGTCCCGCGCCCTGCTGACCCGACGCCTCGGCGTGCACCGGGCGACCGCCGAACCGGCCGCGACGAGCGACCTGATCCGGTCGTGCGGCGGGTTCCCGCCGGCGCTGGGCATCGTGGCCGCCCACGCCCGGACCCGACCCGGGACCTCCCCGACGGCGAGGCGAACGCCTGGGGCACCATGGGCTACCTCGCCCACCGGACCGGTCGGCACCACGAGGCGGTCGACTGCTACCGGCGTGCCCTGAGCCTGCTCGGCGACCTCGGCCACACCTACCAGGTCGCCGCCATCCGTGACCGGCTGGGCGACCCGCACGCCGCCCTTGGCCTGCACGACCAGGCTCGCGACCTGTGGCAGGCGGCGTTGCGGGTGTACCGGGCGCAGCACCACGACGGCCGGGGACGGCGTCCAGCGACAGCTCGACGCCTTGGGCGACGTGGCGCGGAGCTGAAGCGGTGGTGATGACCGGCGCCCTGACCGGCCCCGAGGAGGAACGCAACGTCCTCCACGGGACCGGCCACGGCAACGTCGTGCGGTCCGGGTCGATCAGTAGTGGTTGCCGGGCACGTTGAGGCGCGTCTGGTAGAGGCCGAACCCGCCGCCGGGGGTGCCGGAGGTGATGAACAAGGTCCGCCCGTCCGGTCCGCCGAACGCCGCGTTGGTGGTGTTGCGGCCGGCGGAGATGGTGCCGAGGCGTGCGCCCGTCGGGGAGAAGACGTGGACGAGCCCCTCGTCGTAGGAGGCCCAGTAGAGGTTGCCCGCGCAGTCGACGGTGGCGCCGTCGGGCGTCCGCATGCTCGCGAACGTCGTGCGGTTGCCGGTGGTGCCGTCGGGGAAGACGGTGTACTTCACGATCGCGTTGCTGCCGGTGGCCCCCACGTAGAGCGTCCTGCCGTCGGGCGACAGGACGATGCCGTTGGGTTGCGGCAGCGTGTCGTCGACCAGGCCGACCACGCCGTCGCGGACGCGGAAGACGCCGGTCCGACCGCCTTGCTCGTCCGCGCGGTTGCCGCGCTGGTAGTTGGGGTCGGTGAAGTAGGTGGTGCCGTCCTGGCCGGTGGTCAGGTCGTTCGGGGAGTTGAACGCGCGCCCGAGGTGGTTGGCCGCGACGGTGGTGCGGCTGCGGTCGGTCAGGCTGTAGGAGGAGACGGTGCGGTTGTCGTGGGTGGCGGCGAGCAGCCGCGTGCCGTCGGAGGTGACCGCCAGGCCGTTGCTGCCGGCGTCGGCGATGAACGTCTCGAAGGTGGCCGGTGGCGTGTACCGGAGCACCGCCGACGGTTGGACGCGCTGCGGGCCGGTGGGGTTCTGCATGTGCGACAGCAGCAGGGTGCCCGTTCGCTGGTCCCAGGTGGGGCCTTCGAGGAAGTTGAACCCTCCCCGGACGAGCTGCGCCGCCACCGCCCGCGTCGGCAACGGCGGGCCGTAGCTCGTTCCCGGTGTGCACGGCGAGGCCGCCGCGGCGGCGGCGAACGCACCGGGCGCCGCGGGCGCCACGGCGCCCGCGATGGCGATCGCCACCGCCGTCAGCGTCCTCATGCGACGGTGACGCGGAGTCCTGCGGTGAGTCATGTGACTCCACCTTTCGTGAGCGGGAAGGTCGCGGGCCGGTCGTCCCGGCCCGCGACCGGTTCACCGTCCGAGCTCGACCTTGAGGATGCTCTCGTTGCTGTTGTTCGCGATGCTGTCCTTGTCGCCGCGGGTGCTGGTGGTCAGCCACAGGCCGCCGTCGGCGGACGGCTCCACGGTGCGCAACCGCCCGTAGGTGCCGGTGAGGTACTGCTCGACGTTGGTCAGGCTGTCACCGGAGATCTCGGCCCGGTACAGCCGCGCCCCGCGCAGGCAGGCGATGTAGAGGGCGTCGCGGACCACGGCGATGCCGCTGCACGAGGCCTCGGCGACGGGGTAGGTGCGCTTCGGTGCCACGAAACCCGGTTCGTCGCAGCTGCCGGTGGTGCCCTCGCAGCTGGGCCAGCCGTAGTTGCCGCCGCGGACGATCAGGTTGGTCTCGTCCATGACGGAGTTGCCGAACTCCTGCTCCCACAACCGGCCCTGGGAGTCGAAGGCCAGCCCCTGGGGGTTGCGGTGGCCGTAGCTCCACACCGAGGTGCCGAAGGGGTTGTCCGACGGGATGGTGCCGTCGCGGTTGATGCGCAGCACCTTGCCGGCGAGGTTGGCGCGGTCCTGGGCCCAGTCGGCGTTCTGGCCGTCACCGGTCGCGACGTAGAGCTTGCCGTCGGGACCGAAGCGCAGCCGGCCGCCGTTGTGGTACTTGTTGCGCGGGATGCCGGTGAGCAGCACCTGCGGGGTGCCCGTGAGCGCGCCGCCGGTGTAGCGGATGCGCACGATCCGGTTGTCGGTCGTGCTGGTGTGCATGACGTACAGCCACGGGTCGGCGGTGAAGTCGGCGGCCACGGCGATGCCGAGGACCCCGCCCTCACCGTCGGTCCCCGCCGCGCCCGGCACGCGCCCGACGCTGGTCTTCGTGCCGGTTGCGGGGTCGAGGCGGACGATCTCGAAGGTGTCGCGGCGGCCGTAGAGCACCTGCCCGTCGGGCAGGGTGGTCAGGCCCCACGGCAGGTCGGTCTCGGTGGCGACCCTGGTGACCGAGCACAGCGCCGTGGCGCAGGAGGCGCCCGTGGTGACGGCGACCGGCGCGCTCGCGGCGGAGCGGTTGGCCTGCGCGTCGCGTGTCCGCACCTGGTACTCGTAGCGGGTGTTGGTGGCCAGGCCGCTGTCGGTGAAGGAGGTCGTGGCCGCGCCGCTGGTCGAACCGACCTGGGTGCCGTCGCGGAGCACCTCGTAGCCCGTGACACCGATGTTGTCGGTGGCCGGCGACCAGCGGACCGTGACCGTGGTGCCGGACGCGGTCGCCGTCACGCCGGTGGGGGTGGTGGGCGGCACGGTGTCGGCCTGGCACTGCGGCACCGTGATGGTGACCGTGGGACTGGCCTGGGAGACGTTGCCCGCGGCGTCGCGGGCGTTGACGTACAGGCCCCAGGTGGCGCCCGGCACGACGGTCAGGGCGGCCGACAGCGCCGTGCCCGGCACCGAGGTCATGAGCTGGCCGTCGTGGTAGATGTCGTAGAACGCCACCCCGACGTCGTCGGTCGACGCCGACCACGAGAACGTCACCCCGGTGCACGTCAGGTTCGAGGTGCGGGGGTTGGCGGGCGCGGTCGGTGACGTGGTGTCGGTGGTGAGCCGGACCAACTGCCACTGCTGGTGGACGCCGCCGACGTCGGTCAGCTGGACGACCCTCGCGCCCTCGGCGGTGGAGGAGTTCTGCACGCCCGCGGCCTTGCCGCTGGCCCGGTTGAGCAGGCGCACGTAACCGCCCGCGGAGTCGGCCAACCGGAACTGCTGGCCGGTGCGGTTCGCGTCGGTGCTCTGCACCAGGCCGGCCCAGTCGGCGGTGGACGTGAAGCTCAGGACCTTGTTGCTGTGCTTGGACCTGATGCGGTAGTAGCCGCCGCCGGAGTCGACGAACTGCCACTGCTGCCACACGCCGTTGTCGCGGGTGTGCTGGGAGATCGGGGCACCGTCGTAGGTGGCGCGATCGCGTGCTTGCAGCACCTTGCCGCTGTTGCGGTTGACCAGCACGTACGACGCGTTGGTGTCGACGACGGCGGCCGACGCGACAGGTACCGGGAGTACGACACCGAGGCCGAGCAGCACCACCACGGTCGCCGCCACGAGGCGCGAGCGGGGGATCGGTTTCTTCCTGGTCGCGAGGGAATCTCGCATGGTGTTCCTCTCTCGCAAATGCAAGGCGATTCGCCTTGTTATCGCTAACAGAAGTGATGCGGCACCATGCTCCGTCGATGGCGGTCGACGTGCACCACAGTGATGGCGTTGTCAGACGCGCCGGTGGGCTCTCGCGGCGAGGGCGGAGCCGGGTCTGGCGTGGACCACTACCGGTCCAATGGCCATTTGCGCACGTAGAGCCATGCTTCGCCTCCTTGCGAGCAGGGTGCGTACTGGTCGTCGCCAGGTATCGGGCAGGCCCGATTGGGAGCGCTCCCAGGTCACCGTAGCGCACGCCGTTTGCCGCGGACAAGACCACCGCACGGCTACCCAATTCTCATTAGCGCTAACAAGATGAACCGGTTCGAATTCCGGGGGACGGCCGGGAGCACGACCCGGGCCGACGACCCGGCGGTATCGGCGGGCGCCGCGGGGTGCGGACGCGCGAGTCCGCACCCCGTCCGATCACCGCCCGGCCGGCGCGCCGTCGGTGACCGTGCCGGTCACCGTGACGCCGACGGAACCCGGTGTGAGCGAGGCGAGGTCGAAGCGGATCCGCTCGGCCGGTTCGGCTTCCGCGTCGGCCACCGTCAGCACGGACACGTCCTTGGTCACCTCCCCGCGCTGGAAGTAGGCCGTCACCTGCAACCCGGTGCTCGACAACGGCCGCGAGGGCAGCGGTTCCTCCTGGGAGACGCGCTGGCGGAACCACACCTCGTCGACGTCCGTTGTGGACAGTTCGACCCCGTCCGGGGCCTTCGGCAGGCCCCGGACCGTGAAGTTCGAGTCGGTCGGCGAGGACAGCGCCACCCGCCAGGTCAGGGTGCCGCCCTCGGCGACCACGTCGGTGACCGGGGTGGCGGTGATGGTCGGCACCGGGTCGTCGTTCGGCACCGTCAGCCGGTCGGTGTGGTGGCCGACGACCACGCCGCGCACCGCCTTGACGAGCACCAGGCGCCTCATGTCGAAGCTCCAGCGGGTGTTGCCGTTGACTTCCACCGGCACCTCGACCTCGCGCTGCCCGGGCTCGATCGCCACCACCTGCTCGGTGTACGCGCGGGCGTCCTCGTTCTGGACGAACACCCGCACGGAGCCCTCGCCGTCGCCGGTGACCGAGACCGGGAACCGGACGGTCCGCGTGCCGGAGTCGCCCTCCTCGACGGTCAGCGCACCCACGTCGAGGCGGGGCAGCGCCACCGGGCGCGGGGCCGGCAGGCCGGGTGCCCAGCCGTGGGCGTCGATGAGCCACGCCTGCCCGGAGCCGCCGTGCGGGACGAGCTCCAGCTCGGCGACGTGGCGCAGGTCGACGCCGTGCCTCGGCAGCGGCACGCGGACCTCCTGCGCCCAGCGCGCGGAGATCCGCTCGGTGGCGGGCAGCCCGTCCAGCGTCACCGACCCCAGCCGCGCGCGACGCCCGGCGGTGTCGGTGACGGCCACGTCGAAGCGGTTGGCCGCGG
The DNA here is from genome assembly GCF_054781895.1 of Saccharothrix stipae. Lineage (NCBI taxonomy): Bacteria > Bacillati > Actinomycetota > Actinomycetes > Pseudonocardiales > Pseudonocardiaceae > Saccharothrix > Saccharothrix stipae. Next base: position 65,080 of record NZ_BAAGTN010000007.1, read on the forward strand.
TGTTCGGCGGCACGGCCAGCCGCAGCGCCAGGTGCCGCGCCCCGGCCAGGGAGACCGGCGCGCCGGGGCGCACGGTCGCCGCCCGCCCGTCCTCGGTCCACCGCAGTGCCACGGCGAACCTGCCCGATTCCGGCACGATGCGGTTGAACCGGACGAAGTGCGGTGAGGGCCGGGTGTTGGCCGGATCGACGCACGCCGCGGCCGGGTCGGCCGAGACCTGCGCGCACACCTGCGCGGTCCCGGCCGCCGAGGTCGCGCCGTCGGGGACGACGAACGGGGAGCGCGCGCCGCCGACGGCGTGGCTGAGCACGCGTGCCGGGTCGGCCGAGGGCGCGCGGACGCCGGACCCGTCGAGCAGCGGCAGCACGCGCCGGTCACCCGCGACGAACAGTCGTGCCGCCGCGGCGATGTAGGTGGCGCCCGCGGTCTGCTGCTGTTCGGCCGTGAGCCGGGTGGCGGTGCCCGGCGAGCACACCGCGTCCTCGGGCGGGGAGCGGAAGTCGTCCTGCGCCGGGGCCTCCGCCTGACCGGGCGTCCACTCGGTGTTGAAGTAGTTGTGGTTGGCGCCGACGAAGTACAGCGCGCTGTGCAGGGCCGAGCCGCGGCTGACGCCGCGGGTCGCGTCCGCGTACAGCTGCCCCTGGAGGTCGGACACGTCGCCGTCGCAGCCGGGCAGGATCGTCACCGACGGCACGTCCGGCGCCGGGTTGTGCCCGAAGATCGTCGGTCCGATGAGCACGTCGCCCCTGATCGTCCAGCGCACCGGCCCGTCGTGGCCGCTGCCGGGGGCCGGTGGGGTGAGGCTGTCGATGGCCGCCCGGTTGACGCCCTCGCCGCCGCGGGAGTGCCCGACCAGGAGCACGTCGGCGAGGTCGGCGACGGGTGCGGCGCGCACGACCGCGGGCGCGGAGTCGCGACCGGCGCCCGCCCAGTCCGCCCACCTGGCCAGGTGGGCGCGGACCAGCGCCGACCGCGCGCCCGCGCCCGCCTCGACGTCCAGCGTGTCGTGGGCGTTGACCGCGTTGGCCGACACGGACACCGTCACGTAGCCCTGCGAGGCCAGCAGCCGCTGCGCCTGGAGGTAGCCGCGGTGGCTCGGCACCGGCTTGGCCGGCGCCGGGCAGGGCCACTCCAGCAGCATCTGGGTCCCGTTGTAGCAGGTGATGTGCCTGCCGTGGAGGAACAGCGCCAGCGGCCGCCTGCCCGGCGCGCCGGTCGGCGCGACGACCACGGCCTTCATCTCCAGCGGCACCGGGTAACCGGGCACGGTGATCGGGTCGAGTTCGTACTCCCCGTCGTGCGTGGAGAACGGGCCGGGCCGGCCGGGATCGGTGTTCCCGGCGGGCAGCGCCGCGGGCGGTGCCGCGACGGCCGCGGTCGACGGGGGCGCAGGTTCCTCGGCGTCCAACCTCCGGCCGGACAACCGGACCTGGAGCCGGTCGGCGTCGTCGACCCCGGCCGCGTCCAGGGTGAAGGTGCGCAGGTCGGTGGAGGGCCGCGGCACGCCAAGCAGCCGGTCGCCCTCCCAGAACTCGACCGCGGCGCCGCCCGGCGGGACGGGGGCGGGCGCGGTCCACGCCAGCCGCGTGCCGGTGATCGCCCACCCGGGCGGTGCCGGGTCCGGCGGCTGTCCGGCCTGGGCCGTCGCCGTCAGCGGCGTGATGAGAGCCGCTGCCACCAACGCGGGTAACAAGAGTGCCATCGAGCGCATGTGCGATCCCCCTAGACCGGCCGACGTCCGACCAGTTCTAGCGGTGCCGGACACCGCCCCACAAGCGTTGGCGAAACTGTTGCGGGGGGTTCCACAGTGGACTAACGCGGGTGGCCGGCCACGAGGCGGGTGAGGAACTCGGCGTTGTCGCCGGTCTGGCGCAGGCCGTCGAGCAGCACGTCGATCGCGTCCTCCTTGCCGGCGAGCGCCCGGCGCAGCACCCGGGTGGCCGCGTTCTCGCCCCGGGTCAGCAGGAGGTCGTCGCGGCGGGTGCCGGACTGGTGCACGTCCACGGCGGGGAACACGCGTCGGGCGGCGCTCCTGCGGTCCAACCGCAGCTCGGCGTTGCCGGTTCCCTTGTACTCCTCGAAGAGCAGCGCGTCGCCCGCGGAGCCGGTGTCCACCAACGCGGTGGCGATGATGGTCAGCGAACCGCCGCCCTCGAGGTTGCGGGCCGCACCCAGGAACCGCTTGGGCGAGGTGAGGGACCCGGCGTCGACACCGCCGGACAGGGTCCGCCCGGACGCCGGTGCGGCGAGGTTGTAGGCGCGGCCGAGCCGGGTCGCGGAATCCAGCAGCACCACGACGTCGCGGCCCAGCTCCACCAGGCGCTTGGCCCGCTCGACGGCCAGTTCGGCGAGCGCGGTGTGGTCGCGCGGCGGGTGGTCGAACGTGGCGGCGACGACCTCGGCCGGCACCCCTCGGGCCAGGTCGGTGACCTCCTCCGGGCGTTCGCCGACCAGGACCAGCATCAGGTGGCACTCCGGGTGGTTCTTGGCGAGGCCGTGCGCGATCGCGCGCAGCACGGTGGTCTTGCCGGCCTTGGGCGGCGCGACGATCAACGCGCGCTGCCCCTTGCCGATGGGCATCAGCAGGTCGACCACCCGCGTGGTCAGCTCGTGCGGCTCGGTCTCCAGCCGCAGCCGGTCGTCCGGGTGGGTGGGCACGAGGTCGGTGAAGGACGGACGTGCGGGGGAGTGGCGCGGGTGCGCACCGTTGACGGCCTCGACCGTGACCAGCGGCGCCATCTTGCCGCCGCGGGCGGTGGGTGCAACCCTGCCGTGGATCTCGTCGCCGCGCCGCAGCCCGTGCTCGCGCACCAGTTGCGCCGCAACGGCGATGTCGCCCGGGGCCGGCAGGTAGCCGTCGGTGCGGAGCACGGCGCCCCGGTCGGTGATGTCCAGGATGCCGGAGGTGAGCCGGTTTTCGGGATTTTCGTGGTGGTTCAAGGGTTTCTCCCTGATCTCGGGAATGGTGCAGACGCGGCCGTGCCGCGGTGGGACCCGTCGACAGGTCGGGAAAGGCTGCGAGAGCCACGTCCGGCCGGTTCGGGATTTCGTGAGAACGTCCGTGGAGGGGACTGAGCCGCCTAGATCCACGAGAACGAGATGCCACGCATGGTAGCCGTTGGGTCGGACGACGCGCAAGCGTGTCCGGGGCGCCGCTACCCGGCGGGGGTGAAGTCACCTCGGACGGAGTGGTCGCCGTCGGCGGCCGTGGCTTGCGCGCGGTAACCGTCGGTGCGGGCGTCGCGTGCGCCGTTGGGGTGGTTGTACTGGGCCGCGAAGGCGTGGTGGCCGGCGGGCACCGTGCGGTCCGGCTTGAGGGTCCAGCGGTGGACCAGCACGCCGTCGACCTCCTGCGTGGTGACGGTGAAGTCGTCGCCGGGGCCGGTCTGCCACTGGCCGGTGTTCTGCACGCCGCCGGTCTGCGTGATGCGCAGTTCCACGGTGAGCGCGGTGAGCGGCTGGGTGGTGGTGAGGACGAGCCTGCTCTGGGTCCAGTAGGCGTGGCTGTGCGGGTCGATCGAGCCCTCGGACGACAGCGGCCCGTCGGAGGGCCGCTCGTCGGTGGGCGAAGCCGGGTTCGGGACGCCCTGCGTCGACCGGCCTGCGGTCGTCCGGTCCGGCTTGCCCTGTGCGGGCGGTGGAGCCGAGGTGTCGGTGGTGCGAGCGGGGGCCGTGGAGCCGGCGGTGGTGCCGGGAGAGGTGGCGGTGGCGCTGGTCGCGCTGTCCGGGTGCGCCGGTGAGGTCCGGACGATGCCGGTGACGACGAGGCCCGCGGTCGCCAGGATCCCGGCCGCGGCGACGCCCGCGAGCGCCACCTTCGGCCAGGACCGCGCGATGCCCGGCGTCCGGCGGCGGACGGTGGCGCCGGCCGTGCCGCGTTGCACGCGTGCCAGCATCCGACCGAGATCGGGCTGGTGCGCCTCGGCGGCCTCCCGCAGTTGCCTGCTGATCTCCTCGTTCACCGACTCCTCCTCCCCGCCACCACGTCCCCCGCCGCACGCACGCCGAGGATCCGTTCCAGTTCGGCCAGCCCCTTCGAGGTCTGGCTCTTCACCGCGCCGACCGATATCCCCAGCGCCAGCGCGGTGTCCTTCTCCGACAGGTCGAAGGCGTGCCGGAGCACGACGCAGGCCCGCTTGCGGAACGGCAGCCGGTCCAGGGCCGCCCGCACGTCCACCACGGCGGCCACGTCCGGGTCCTGCGCCTGCTGCGGACGGTGTGACCAGAACAGCGCGACCCGGCGGCGCTCCCGGGTCGCGCCGCGGATCCGTTCCCGCGCCAGGTTGGCGACCACGCCGCGGGCGTAGGCCAGCGGGTGGTCGGCCGCGCGCAGCCGGTCCCAGCGCTGCCACAGGGCGATCAGGGCGTCGGCGGCCAGGTCGTCCGCGGCATCCGCTTCACCGGTCAGCAGGTAGGACAGCCGGGACAACTCGGCGTAGTGCCGCTGGAAGAACGCGTGGAACTCCGCCGAGGTGTCATCAGCGAGCATCTCTGTCGGCTGCCCTCTCCCTACCCATGTGCCCGGTGGTCAGGACGGTTCTCCGTACAGCACGCCGCGGCCGTTGGTGCCCACGTAGACCCGGCCGTACACCTCGGGGTCCCCGGTGATGACACCGGCTGCGGCGCCGCCGAACTGGTTCCGGTCGTCGTTGATCCGCACCCAGGCCCCGCCGCCGTCGGTGGAGCGGAAGATCCCGGTGACGCCGTTCACCGTGCCGATGAGGTAGAGGGCGTGGTAGCGGGCACCGGGGGCGGCCTTGCCGAACCCGACGGCGGCTGCTCCCTGCACGCTGCCCAGCCCCTGGAAGCTCACCCCGCCGTCGGTGGAGCGCGAGAGCCCGCTGCCGTCGGCGATCCACAGGTCGCCGGCGTGGCCGGGGGCCGCCTTCAGGTGTCCACCGGGGAGACCGGTGGCGCGGCCGGTGAAGCTCCTGCCGCCGTCGGTGCTGGCGAACAGGGTGCCGCCGCTGAGCGCGTAGAAGGTGCCCGCAGTGGCGCGGTCGGCCACCACCGCCGTGCCCGCGGGCAGGCCGGAGGACGCCGTCCAGGTCTTGCCCCGGTCCGCGGAGACGTGGGGCAGCTGCCCCGACGCGGTCCACACCACGGCGCCGCCGTCCGCCGAGATCGCCACGGCGCCGCCGCCCGCGGCGCTCACCGGAGCCCCCGCGAACGGCGTCCAGGTGGCACCGCCGTCGGTGGAGTGGGCACCCCGCTCCTCGCCGCCGTAGCCGACCCGCACCACGACGTTCGGCTTGGCCTGCGCGAAGTCGATGCCGGTGGTGTTGGTGAAGCGCGGTCCGGACGACGCCGCGGCCGGCACCTTCTCCACGTCGTCGTGGCGGAACCCGCCGATGTCCCCCAGGGCGCTGACCAGCTTGCCGCCGGGCGGCACGACCAGGCCGAGGACCGCGGTCTCCTCCAGCCCGCGCACCGGAACCGTCCAGTGCGTGTCGCCACCGCGGTCCGCCGCGGTCACGTCCCGGCTGGCCCACAGACCCGCGCCGGTGCCGTACAGGACGTGCCCGGAGTCGAACGGGTCGATGGCCAGCGCGCCCATCCAGTGACCGATGCCCGTGCCCACGTACGGCGCGGCGGAGGCGTCCCGGACGGACGTGGCCCCGAGGGCCTTCCAGGTGGCGCCGCCGTCGGTGGAGCGGTACAGCTCGTCCGAGGGCCACCAGCGGTCGAGGGTGGTGACCATCACCGTGGACGGGCGTTGCGGGTCCACCGCCAGCCCGGCGTAGCCGAAGCCGGCGCCGGGGATCGGCGAGATGTCCTTCCAGTCCCCGCCGGACGGCGTGTGCTTCCACACCGAACCGGCCTTCACCCCGTTCGGGCCGGGGACGTCGGTGTACGTCACGTACAGCGAACCGTCACCGGACAGGACGCCGTGGTGCGGCAGCTGCCCGGTGGGCTGACCGGGCACGGCCTGCCAGGTGCCGCCGCCGTCGGTGGAGCGGTACAGCGAGGTGGTCTTGTCGGCGACACCCACGTAGATCGTCTTGCTGCCGGCGGGCCCGAAGGTCACGAAGGACAGGCCCACCCCGCTGCTGCCGCCGTCCTTGACGGGGAAACCGGCGACCTGGCTCCACGTCACGCCGTGGTCGGTGCTGCGCCACAGCCCGTTCTTGCGGGTGCCCAGGTAGAGGGTGCGGTGGTCGGCGGGGTCGATCGCGAGCCGCTCACCCATGGACCGGCCGTCCTCGTTGGCGCCCAGCTTGAACGGCAGGTCGGTGCGCTGGAACGTCCTGCCCTGGTCGGTGGAGCGCAGGACCGCGCCGTTGCCCGCCCAGTCGTTGGTGTAGGTGCCGGTCGCCAGGTACACGCGCTCGGGGTCGACCGGGTCGGTCGCCACGCTCTCGATGCCCAGCATGTTCCAGTCCGAGACCCAGTCGGTCAGCGGGACCCACTGGCCCGCCTTGCCGTCCCAGCGGTACGCGCCGCCCATGTCGGTGCGCGCGTACAGCAGGTCCTTGCGGGTGGTGTTGAAGACGAAGCCGGTGACGAAGCCGCCACCCGCGATCCGGACGTTGCGCCAGGTGTAACCACCCGTGCCGGTCGACGGCTTGGACGGCGTGGTCGGGGCGGCGGACGTGCTGGGTGAGGGCTTGGGCGCGCCGGTGGCCATCGCGGGGCGCGACGGCCTGGCGACGGTCTTCGCCCGGGCCGGCCGCCAACGCTGGTCGGCGCCGCCCCGGTCGGCGGAGTGGACGACCGCTCGGCCGTCGGAGCCGTCGTTCGCGCCCAGGACCATGCCGCTGCCGCGCGAGACGATCTTCACCGCACCGTCGCCGGCATCGGTGAGCTGCCACTGCTGGGTGACGGCGCCGGTGTCCGACTGCTGTTCGACGTTGGCCGGTGCGGTCGAACCGCTCCGCACGCCCAGGACCTTCCCGCTGTTGTGGTTGACCAGTTGGTAGTAGCCGCCTTCCACGGGCCGCAACCGCCACTGCTGGCTCGCGGCGTCGGCGGCGAGCTGCTCCTGCTGGATCCGGGCGCCGTCCGCGTCGTCCGCCCCGGCCACGTCCAGCGCGTTGCCGTTGTGCACGGAGACGAACTGGTAGTAGGCGTCCGCGTCGACCGTCGCCGCCCCCGGGTTGTCGTCCCGCATGAACAGCAGGTAGGGACCGACGAACGCGGCCACGCCCAGCGCCACGGCGATCGCCGTCCAACGCCCGCGGCGGCGTCCGCGCGGCACGGCGCCACCGGTGCGGCGCACGCGCCGGCCGGTGGACTCGGTCTCACTCATAGCAGCACTCCTCGACTCGGACCTGCCCCCCAGTTGCCGCCGCTCGGCGAAAGGTTGCCGCCAAGTCGAAGATTTCCGTTCGGACCTCGTCGCCCGCCGCGCGGGCTCGGCAGGAAGGGACGGCCACTGTGGACACCGCCGTCGACCTTCGCCTGAGGTCACTGCGGATGTGAACGCTAACTTCGAGGAGGTGCGAGGGCAAGGAGGTCCACGCGTATCGAGACGATGATGACCGTCTCACGTGGACCGGTTTCTTGACATCCGCGCCATCTCGGACCCCCAATGTTAGCGCTAACGAAACGTGCTCGTGTCAACCAGGGAGTACAGGATGCAGACAGGATCACGGCGGCTCATCGCCTGCGCCGCCGCGTTGATCGCCGCCACGCTGCTGCCCACCGCACCGGCGGCCGCGGAATCCAACGGTGGCACACGGGTCATGCCGCTGGGCGACTCGATCACCGAGGGGACGCAGGTGCCCGGCGGCTACCGCATCGGGCTGTGGCAGCGGTTCGGCGGCGGGAACCACCGCGTGGACCTCGTCGGCGGGGAGTTCAACGGCCCGTCGTCGTTGGGGGACCACGACCACGAGGGCCACCCGGGCTGGCGCATCGACCAGATCGACGCGAACGTCGTGACCTGGCTGCGCAACACCAACCCGCGGACCGTGCTGCTGCACATCGGCACCAACGACGTGCTCCAGGAGCACGACCTGGCCAACGCGCCCGCACGCCTGTCGGCCCTCGTCGACCGCATCACCGCGACCGCGCCGGGCGCCGACGTGTTCGTGGCGACGATCATCCCGATCGGCGGCGATGCGCGGGAGTCCGCCGCGCGCGCGTACAACGCCACGATCCCCGGAATGGTGCGGAGCAAGGCCGACGCGGGCAAGCGCGTGCACCTGGTCGACATGCACGCCGCGCTCACCACCGCCGACCTGATCGACGGGGTCCACCCGACCGCCGCCGGCTACGACAAGATGGCCGCGACCTGGTACGCCGCGCTGCGCGCCGTGCCCGGCAGCATCGGCGATCCCGCCCCGCCCACGGCCAAGCAGATCGTGGGCGTGCACTCGGGTCGTTGCGTGGACGTTCCGGGGGCGACCGGCACCAACGGCACGCAGGTCCAGCTGTGGGACTGCCACGGCGGCACCAACCAGGGCTGGGCCTACACCGCCGACCGGCAACTGGTGGTCTACGGCGGGAAGTGCCTGGAAGCCTCCGGCTGGGGTTCGGCCAACGGCACCCGGGTGGCGATCTGGGACTGCCACGGCGGCGCCAACCAGCAGTGGAACGTCAACGCCGACGGCACGATCACCAACGCGCTGTCCAACCTGTGCCTGGACGCCTCGGGCTGGGGCTCGACCAACGGCACCCCGCTGGTCCTGTGGTCCTGCACCGGCCAGGCCAACCAGCGCTGGAGGTCCTGACCGCGGCGGGCGGCGGTGGCGCGGTGCGGTGGGTCTTCCGGCCCTGGAGCCGTGACGGGGCGTAGGGTCCGCGCATGGCCGTGGGTGGCAGCAGGCGGGTACGTGCCGCGCGCAAGCGGAAGCGTCGGATGGAGCGCGTGGAGAACGACCTCACCGTGGCGGAGTGGAGCGCGCTCAAGGTGGCGTGGGGCGGCTGCGCGTACTGCGGGGCAACCGGTACCCCTCTCCAGAAGGACTGCGTGCAGGCGCTGTCGCGCGGAGGGCGGTACACGCTCGACAACATCGTGCCCGCGTGCGGATCGTGCAATGCGAGCAAGTGCAACGACGAGGTCACCGGCTGGCTGCGGCGCAAGCGGCTGGACGAGGGTGCGTTCCTGCTCCGCCACGTGCGGGTGAACGCCGAGCTGGCGCTGCGGTTCGGGAGCCAGGCCGTTCCGGGTGGCCCCGCGCACGACGAGGCGCGGGGCTAGCTCGCACCGGGCCGGGCGGGTGTCGCCTCAGCCCGACCCGGTGTCGAGGGCTGGCGAGGCGGTGTCCGTGTCGGCGCCGTTGTCGGCCCGGCGTTCGGTGCGGCCGGTTCCGTGCCAGTCCAGGCAGAGCACGGTGGCGTCGTCCCGCAGGTGATCGCGGCAGGCTTGCCGCACGGCCCTGGTCACCGCCCGCACCACCTCCCTGGCGTGCAGCCCGTCGGTGGCTCGGAGCAGCGCGGGCAGGTCCGCGCGGGCGGCGTCCCGTTCGACCATGCCGTCGGTGAGCAGCACCAGCCGGTCGCCGGGTGCCAGGTTCAGCCGTTGCACCCGGTACGCGTACGGGTTGACGCCGAAGAGCAGGTCGATCTCCAGGTCGATCGGCGCCACCACGCCGTCGCGCAGCAGCAGCGGTGCGGGGTGACCGGCGTTGACCAGCTCGACCCCTCCTTCGCCGAGGTCCACGCGCAGCAGCAGCCCGGTCGCCAGGGATCCCCCGCCGTGGTCGAGCAGCGCCTGGTTGGCCTGCCGCGCCTGCTCGGCCAGGTCTCCGCCGGCCCGGCGTGCCCGGCGCAGCGCACCGACCAGCAGGGTCGCGGTCAGCGCCGAGGCCACGTCGTGGCCGACGGCGTCGGTCATCGACAGGTGCAGGGTGTCTCGGTCCAGGGTGTAGTCGTAGGTGTCGCCGCCGATGTCGTCGGCGGGCACCAGGGCGCCGGCGACGGTGAACTGGGCGGCTTCGCAGCAGGACGCCGTGGGCAGCAGCTGGTGCTGGATCTCCGCGGCCAGGCTCATCGTGGTGGTGCGCCGGCCGGCGTGGTAGAGGTCGGTGAAGCGGCGGTCGGTGACGATGACGTAGGCCAGCGCGTGGGCGGCCTCGGACAGCTGCGCCAGCATCTCCTCGTCCAGGGAGGGCACGGTCACCTCCAGCACGCCGACGCAGTCGCCGCGGTTGGTCACCGGCAGCACCACGCGCACCCCGTCGCCGTCCCGCGCCCGCCACGGCCGCTGGGTGCGCAGCACCTCTTCGTAGGCGCTGTCGCGCAGGTCGACGCCCTCCGCACCGACCCCGCCGAGGTCCCGCGTGGTCGAGGTCAGCCGCACCAGCCGTTCGTCGACGAGGTCGACCAGCAGGAACGACACGTCGAACGCCTCGAACCGCTTCGCCAGGTCGCGCGCGACGACCTCGATGGACTCCACCGGCGGCGCCGTCTCGGCCGCCGACAACACGTCATACGGGCGCAACCCGCCACCATCCACGGCAACCTCCGGCCAGCCGGGTTCCACCCAACCACATGATTCACACCTGCACGGCCCACCGTTGGGGGAGTCGTGGCCCGGACGGCACGGGGTTGCTCCGGTGACGGCACCCGGTCGGCTCACACGATCGCGTCGAGGCGGGACATGTCCTCGTCGGTCAGCCGAAGCCCGGCCGCCGCCACGTTCTCCTCCAGGTGCGCCGGATCGCCGGTGCCGGGGATGGCGAGGACGTTCGGGCCCTTGTGCAGCGTCCAGGCGAGGCGGACCTGGGCGGCGGTGGCGCCGTGCGCCTTCGCGACCTGTGCGATCACGTCCCTGCCGGTCTCGTCGGCCGGTCCGAACGGCGACGCGCCGGGGATGCCCGCGCCGATGGCGAAGAACGGGACGAACGCGACGCCGTTGGCCGCGCACAGCTCGATGAGCGCGTCGTCCTCCCGCCGCGTGACGAGTCCGTACTGGTTCTGGACGCACACCACCGGTGCGATCGCGAGGGCCTCTCGCAGGTGCTCGACGCCCACGTTCGAGATGCCGAGGTGCCGGATGAGACCCTCCTGCCGGAGCTCGGCGAGCGCCTGGAAGCGGTCCGCTATCGAGCCTTCGCCACGGTCGAGGTTCCGGCCGATGCGGAGGTTGACGACGTCGAGGTGGTCGAGGCCGAGCTGGCGGATGTTCTCCTCGACCTGGCCGCGCAGCCCTGCCTTGTCGTCCGCGTGGACCCAGTCGCCGGACGGGTCGCGGCCGGGGCCGACCTTGGTGGTGATGACCAGGTCCTCCGGGTACGGCGCGAGGGCGGTGTTGATCAGCTCGTTGGCGGAGCGCAGCGCGGAGAAGTAGAAGGCGGCGGTGTCGATGTGGTTGACACCCAGTCGGACGGCTCCGCGGAGGACCTCGACGGCCCGCGCGCGGTCGCTGGGCCCACCGTCGGCGTTGCTCATCAGCCGCATGGCCCCGAAGCCGAGGCGGTTGACCGTGCGGTCGCCCAGCTCCCAGGTGCCGGCGGCCGTCGCGTCGATCGTTGTGCTCATGATCCCAGCTTGGGTTCTTCGGGTACCGACCGCCGGGGATGGCAACTTCCTGCCGACGTCGGCGATGGGGTTGCGCCGTGGGCACACTTGGTGGCATGAGCCTCGACCACGTGCCCGTCCTCCACGGTGACGAGGAGCTGTACCGCCGGACGGCCCACCTGTTCGCGACGGCGAGCGAGGTCACGTGCGCCGCGCGGGACCTGAACACGTGGGCGGCGACGCGGCCGCGCCCCCGTGACGACCGACTGGTGCCGACGCCGAGGCCGACGCCGACGCTGCGCAAGCTGTACCGGCCGGAGGTGTTGTTGCACCCGTCGATGGCGCAGCACGTGCGTGCGGCCTCGGCGCGGGGCGCGGCCGTGCGGATCACGCGGGACGACATCAACGAGACGATCATCATCGACCGCCGCTTCGCGATCCTCGCGGGTGACGTGGTGGACGGCCGCCGGGGCTACGGCGTCGTGACGGAGCCGACGGTGGTGCAGAACGTGGCGTCCCTGTTCGACGCCGCCTGGCGCTCGGCGACCGACCTGGCGGTGTACGACGCCCAGCACACGGAGCTGTTCACGCTGGTGCCGCAGGTGCTGGAGCTGCTGGCGTCGGGCTGCAAGGACGAGACGGCGGCCCGCGCGCTCGGCCTGGGCGTGCGGACCTACCGGCGGCGGGTCGCGGAACTGATGACGGCCCTGGGCGCCGAGTCCCGCTTCCAGGCCGGCGCGAGAGCCCGTGACCTCGGCCTGATCTGACCCCGCCTCCCGATCACCTCGCCGACCGCCCGGGGGCAAGTGTGACGACGGTTCGAAGGGGGCACATTCGTGGGTGACCACGGCGCTGCCGGCGGCCGGACCGCAGGAGCACGAGGGTGGTGGACCAACGGAGGAGGCGGGTGGCGATGGGCGGCGGGCGGCGGGGTGTGGTGGGGGACGAGGTCGCCGATGTGCTGGTCCGGCGGCTGGACGACGTCACCGGTGCGTTGGAGGGGCTGTGCGAGGCGCTGGACCGGGAGGAGGAACTGCCGGTCATCCTCGACCGGATCTGCAGACAGGTGGCGCGCGCCATCCCCGGCACCGAGATGGTGAGCGTGACGCTGCTGTCCGACGACGGTCCCGTGACCGGCGCGGCGACCCGGCCGGAGGCGCGGGAGTTGGACGTCGCGCAGTACCGCGCGGACGAAGGGCCGTGCCTGCAAGCCGCGCGGACCGGTGAGGTGGTGCACGCGACGGCGGTCCAACTGCCGGACCGGTGGCCGGCCTTCGCCGCGCGGGCCGCGGGGTTCGGCGTCGACGGTTTCCTGTCGGTGCCGTTGTGCGTCGACGAGGACACCCCCGGCTCGCTCAACCTCTACAGCGGGCGGGCGGACGGTTTCCGCGCGCTCGACGCGGCCCTGCTGGAGCTGTACACCACCGCCGCCGAGGCGGCGTTGCGCAACGCCCGCCGCTACCTGCGCGCGCGTCAGCAGGCCGTTCACCTGCGCCGCGCGTTGACCTCACGGGCCGTCATCGAACAGGCCAAGGGCATCGTGATGGCCGTGCACCGGGTGGGCGCCGACGAGGCGTTCGCGATGCTGGTCGACCGGTCGCAGCGGGAGAACGTCAAGCTCCGCGACTTCGCGGAGCGCTTCGTCGACGACGTCCTCGCTGCCGACGGCTGACGGTCCTGGCCCCTGACCGCGCTCACGTCGGCCGGTCACTCCGCGAGTCGGTCCAGTGGGATGCGGCGCGCCAGCACGTCACTCGCGACGTCGACCACCGAGCGGCTCGTGGCGAAGGCGTGCGCCCGCAGCCTCGCGAACGCGTCCTCCAGGTCGACCCGCAGCTGCGCGGCGAGCATCCCGGTGGCCATGTTGACGTCCTGGTAGGAGATGGCCCGGTGCCGTTCGTCCTCACCCACCAGTTCGGTGTGCCGGAGCAGCGCGAGCGTGATCACGTCGGCCAGCACCAGCGCGTCGGCCACCGCGTCGGGCGACAGGCCGCCCGGACGGCGCCGGTAGAGGTCCAAGGTGCCCAGCCGGATGCCTCCGGCCCGCAACGGGAACGCGAGCACCGCCGCCACGCCCGCCGCCGTGCCCGCTTCCGCGAACCCCGGCCAGCGCACCTGGTCGACCCGCACGTCCGCGATGAGCACCGGGCCGCCGGTGGCGAACGCCTCCACCGCGGGCCCCTCACCGAGGGTGTACTGGATCTCCTCCAGCCCGGACGCCCACGGGTCGCTGGCCCCGAGCACCTCCTCCGCCCGCGACGCGCTGCGCAACGTCAACGCCGCGCCCTCGACACCGGCCACGACGCCGACGCACACCGCGCACACCGCACGCGCCCAGTCGGCGCGGCCCGGTTCGCACTCCGCGATCATCCGCGCCAGCAGGTCTCGACGCCGCCCGTCCACATCCGTCCCCGTCGTCACCGGTGAGGTGCACCGCCGGCGGTGCACCCCCAGCCCGACGAGGCCGCGGCACCACCTGCGGTCGGTCCGCCCGCGCGGACCACCTCCGCCGGTGCGGACTCCCAGGACGAACCTAACCCCGCGACCCCGACCTCCGCACGCGCGCTGCGGCACGCCATACCCGGGGACCGGCCGCGCGCCAGTGCCGCCCGACCCGGTCGTGCCGAGGGGTCACTTGCCGCGCGGGTAGGTCTTCTGGACCTGGCCCTGCAGGTTCGCCTGGAGGAACGCGCCACCGTAGCCGTCGATCACGTACACCTTCAGCGACGGGGTCTTCTCGATGATGTCGCTGTCGACGATCATGTACCGCAGGGTCGGTTGCGGGACGCCCAGTTCCTTGTTCGCCCGCTCGAACAGCGCGGGCAGGGCGTCCCAGTTCACCTCGTTCAGGTCGATCACGGGGCGGTCGGCGTCGACCCCGTCCGGGCCCTTCCTGGTCGCCTTGCCGCCCTTGTACTCGAACTCGTCGAAGCCGTGCGCGACCGCCGCCGTCGGGGCGACTGCCGTCGCGTGGTCCGGCCACAGCGTCAGTTCGGACACCTTGGTCCCACCGATCACCTCGCCGAGGGCGCCGACCGCCTTGCGCGCGCCGGCGGGCGTGAGCAGGTCGTCCTTCACCGCGTCGGCCGCCGTGGTCGTCGGGCCGTTGGGCAGACCGACGTTCGACTGGGTGGTCACGGGGGTGGTCGACGACGAGCCCGCACGGGAGTCGCGCGGGTCGTCCGGGCGGGTCAGGTGGACCACCAGCAGGGTCACCGCGACGATCAGCACCACCCCGAGCAGGGAGAGCACCACCGCACCCGTCCGCTTGCGCGGCACGGGCAGCGGGGTGGGGTAGGACTGCGGGTAGCCGGGCGGACGCGGCCCGCCGACCGGTGTCGGCGTCGGTCCGGACGGCCAGTGCGACTGGGGCTGAGGACCGCTCGGCGGCCCCTGGACGGCGAACCCCGCGGGGGTGGGAGGTCCCTGGACGGCGAACCCCGCCGGGGTCGGAGGTCCCAGGAGCGGGGACGAGTCGCGCTCGGCCGCGGCGAACATCTGGTCCAGCACCTCGCCGGTCGGCCGGTCGGCTGGGTCGTTGCGCAGGGCGGCGTTGAGCGCGGGTGCGAGGGCGCCCGCGCGCCGCGGCGGCGGGACCGGCTCGGTCATCACCGCGGCCAGGGTCGCCATCGTGCTCGCGCGGCGCATCGGGTGGTAGCCCTCGACGGCCACGTACAGCAGCATCGCCAGCGACCAGAAGTCCGACGCGGTGTGCGTCTCGTCGCCGCGCAGCCGTTCCGGGGCGATGTACTCCGGGGACCCGATGACGTCGCCGGTCGCGGTGAGCTGGGTCGAGCCCTGGAGGGCGGCGATGCCGAAGTCGGTGAGCACGGCGCTGCCGTCGGTGCGCAGCAGGACGTTGCCCGGCTTGACGTCGCGGTGCATCACGCCCGCGGAGTGGGCCGAGCGCAGTGCCGCGAGCACGTCCCGCCCGATGCCCGCCGCCTCGACCGGGCTGAGCACACCCTCGTTCAGCCGCGCGTCCAGCGACGTGCCGCGGACCAGTTCCATGACGATCCACGGGTACGGCGAGTCGGCCGACTCGATGATTTGGTAGATCGACACGACGTTCGGGTGCTGCAACCGGGCGAGCGCGCGGGACTCGCGCAGCACGCGCTCCCGCAGCTGGGCGGCCATCGCGGAGTTGCCGTCGATCTGGTCGGCGTCGGCCGGGCGGACCTCCTTGATGGCCACCTCGCGGTGCAGCCCCAGGTCGAGGGCACGCCAGACCGTCCCCATCCCACCGCTGCCCAGCCTCTCCAGCAGCTCGAACCGGCCGTCGAGGATCCGCCCGGTGTGCTCTCGCTCAGACACCGCGTCACGCTAGCAACCGGCCACTCGGGGGCGAAGAACCGGCGGTACCCGGAACGGATGGCGGTCGGCTCCCGTCGTAAGCGGCGACCAGGAGCGGGGAGGCCGCATGACGTATCCGCAGCAGCCGTTCGGCGGGCACGACCCGTCCGGTCGATTCCCGCGACCGACACCGCCTCCGGGGTACCAGGGTCCGCCGAGGCGGAGCACCGGGGTGATCATCGCGGTGGTCGTGCTGGTGCTGGGTGGGATCGGGTTGACCGGGTTCGTCGCGCCCGGCTTCTTCCTCGGGGACGGCGGCACGGGTGGCAGCAGCACGACCCCGCCGCCCAGGACGTCCTCCTCCGTGCCGCCGGGCGCCGACCCGGAGCGGCTCGTGGACGCGGTGGTCGAGGCCCTGGGCTCGCAGGACACCGACTTCCTCAAGGGTGTCGCCTGTTCGGAGGCCGGGTCCGCGGTGCACAAGGTCATCGACGACGTCGCGCCGTTCCGCGGGGCCGAACCCGTGGGCAACCCGAAGACGTCCACCGACGCGGCCGTGGGGACCTTCGAGGTGGCCACCGCGTGGAAGAGGGAGAAGTTCGAGGTCGAGGTCGTCCGGGACGGCGACACCTGGTGCTGGCACAACATCGCCCGCGCCGACGTCGGCAAGACCAGCGCCGCCCCGACCGGCTCGACCACCGCCGCCCCGACCCCGCCCGGCACGCCGACCGCGGGCGGGAAACCGGTCGACCCCGCCGGGTTGGAGACCCTGCGGGCCTTCGTGGACAACGTCAACGCGGGCGACGCGGCCGAGGCCAAGGCGCAGCTCTGCGCGGACGCCATCAAGCAGCCGCGGCACGTCGACGAGCTGATCGGGTACGAGCCCGACCTCGCGATCGACTCGACGAAGGACGGCATCACCTCCGGACCGGGGTCCTTCCAGCTCTACCTCCGGGGCACCGCCAAGGGGCAGGAGGTCGACGGGAACTCCGGGAGCGTGTGGGTGACCAACCTCGACGGGCCGTGGTGCGTGCACGCGTTCTCCGTCGTCGTCATCTGACGACGACGGAGAGGCGCGCGGCCCGCCGTACGTCCGGGCGCTGACCCCGACCGTGCCGGGTCGTTCGCCGCCGTGTAGGCAGTTGTCGGGCAATCGCGGTCGAGGGGGCGTCATGAGCGACGAGCAGTTCACCAAGGGTCACGTGATCACGCTGATGATCACGTCGTTGATCGGCGTCGGGTTCGGTGCCGGGTGGTGGTTCTCCGGCGTGGCCTCGGTGACGGGCGGCGCGGCCGTGCTGACGGTCGTCGGTGTCGCGATCGCCCTGGGCCTGACCGGCTGGGTGTTCCGCCTCGGCCGCTCCGGTGGCGGGCTGCCCCCTGGTGGCGGCCGGTCCGACAGCCCGTTCGGCAAGGGGTACGGCATCGCGGTGCTGCTGATGGTGGTCGGGATCTTCGCGGGCGCGCGGGTGCTGGCGGCCCTCGACCTCCCGCAGGCGACCCCCGCCTGGGTGTTGTTCGTCGTCGGCGCGCACTTCGCGCCGTTCGCGAAGCTCTTCGGCTCCGACCGGTACCTGCTGCTGGCCGCCCTGCTCTGCGGGACGGCCGTGCTCGCGGTGGTGCTCGGCGCGCTCGGGGCGGAGTGGTCGTGGCGGCTGGTGCCCGGCTTCGGCGGCGCGGCGGTGCTGTGGGGGACGGTCGTGGCCGGTCTGAGGGACGGGCAGAGGTTGGTGGCACGGGCGGCCGCGCACGCCGGTTAGGCGATCGCGCGGCAGCTGGGCCCGGGTGAGCCGAGCCGGTGGGATCGTCCGGGCTGTCGACCGGCCGGGGGCTGATCTTCGCGTTGCTCATGTGGGAGGCTCGGGGGGGAAACCGCCGAAGTGGTGTCGGCGGTCGGGAAGGACCTCCACCCATGTTCTCTTGGCCGCGTGTTGTTCCGGTGCTGCTCCTGGCGCTCGCCTCCACGGGTGTGGCGCTACCGGCCCGGGCGGAGTCGTCGCACCACGTGGTGTCCATCGCTCGGGCGCGGACCTTGCCGTTGGACGCGGTGGTCACGGTCGAGGGCACGGCCACGACGCCGTCGGGTGCGTTCGAGTCCAGCTTCTTCGACCGGGGCTTCGCGATCCAGGACCGGAGCGGGGGGATCTACGTCAGCGTCGCGGTCGACCTGGGCGTCGCACCGCGCGATCGGGTGCGGGTGACCGGCACGCTGCGCAGCAGCGCCGGGTTGCTCATCCTCGTCCCCGCCGACCCGGGCGCGGTCCGCGTGCGCGGCAGGGGTTCCGCGGTCCGGCCGAGGCCGCTCGCCACCGGTGCCGTCGGCGAGGCCACCGAAGGGCTGCTGGTGCGCGTGGCCGCCACGATCACCCGCGCCCCGGAGTCCGACCTGCCCTACGGCCACAAGTTCTACGTCGACGACGGCTCCGGCGAGCTCACCATCTTCGTCAACACCCAGACCGGCATCGACCTCACCGGCCTCGCCGCGGGGCAGACCGTCCGCGTGACCGGCTTCAGCAGCCAGTACGACACCCACTACGAGATCGACCCGAGGTTCCCGGCCGACATCACCGTCACGTCGTCGGGAGGGAACCGGCCGCGCGCAAGCGCCTAGCGGCGGCGGGCCCCGGTGCTCGACCGCAACGAGATGGGCGGTTCGAGCAGGGCGTTGCGTGGTGCCGCGGCCGGGTCGGCGATCTGCTCGACCAGCAGGTCCACCGCCAGGCGGGCCATCTCCTCGGCGGGCACGTCGGCCGCGGTCAGCTGGGGGTGGAAGCCCTCCGCGAGGCGGCTCGCGATGACGCCGGTGATCGAGAGGTCGCGCGGCACGTCGAGGCCTGCCCGGTGCAGGGCCTGCTGGAGGCCGGGGAGCGCGGCCTCGTTGATCGTCACCACCGCGGTCACCTCGGGCCAGCGGCCCCGGATGTCCTCGAAGCACGCCAACCCGGCCGCCGGTTCGTCGGCGCAGCACACGGTGCGGGCGGTCAGCCCACGCGCGCCCGCCGCCTCCAGGAAGCCGGCCGACGACCGCAGGGCGGGTCCGTAGCCCGCGGCCACCAGCTCGTCGGACCGGTTGACCAGCACCACGTCCTGGTGGCCGAGGTCGGCGAGGTGGTGCACGCAACGCCGGATCAGCGCCGCGTAGTCCACGTCGACCCACCACGACGCGCCGGGGTGCTCGACGTGGCCGATGGTCACGAACGGCAGCCCGGCCTGCTCCAGGCGCGCCACCCGCGGGTCGTCCAGCAGGATCTCCATCAGGATCACGCCGTCGACCCGGCGACCGGTGACGATCCGCTCGAACGACCGGTCGTGGTCGCCGCCGCTGGGCGACAGCAGCACGTCGAGGTCGTGCGTGGCGGCGACCTCCACGACGCTGGCCACGAAGCCGAGCTGCGCGTCGGTGAGCCGGCTGCTGGCGGGCGGTATCACCAGGCTCAACGTGCGGGTCCGCCCCTCGGCGAGCGCCCGCGCGCTGGCGTTGGGCCGGAAGCCCAGCTCGTCGATGACCTCGTTGATCCGCCGGGCGGTCGCCGTGGACACCGGCCGCTTCCCGCTCAGCGCGTAGGACACCGTGCTGCGCGACACGCCCGCGCGCTTGGCGATCTCCCCGATGTTCATGCGCACTCCGTTCAACCGGTTCGACTGGTGTCGATGATAGGCCACCGAGGTATTGCACGGGTTCGTGCGGGCCGTTAGGTTGACCGGATCTCCCACTGGTCGAACCGGTTCGACCCGAGGTCTGACGGGTCGCCGACGCCGCCGCCAGGAAGGACCACCCCATGAGCCCCTCACCGATCACCCAGCGGTTCGCCGTCGCCCTGGTCGCGGCGGGATTGACCCTGTCCGCCTGCTCCTCGTCCACCGGCGGCTCCGGCGACACCGGCGCGGGCGGCACGTTCGCCGTCTGGGACCCGTACCCGCAGTTCGACGGCTCCTCGCAGTGGGTGAAGGTGATCGAGGACTGCGGCGCGAAGGCCGGCGTCAAGGTCGAGCGCCAGGCCTACGACACGTCGGACCTGACCAACAAGGTGCTGCTCGCCGCCCAGCAGGGCGTCGCCCCCAACGTGCTGGTGGTGGACAACCCCGTGGTGTCCACGCTCGCCGAGGCGGGCGTGCTCAAGCCCAACCAGGACACCGGCCTGGACGCCTCCCAGGCGTCACCGAACCTCATGGCGGCGGCCGAGTCGGACGGGAAGACCTACGGCGTGCCGATCGGGGCGAACACGCTGGCGCTCTACTACAACAAGGCGGTCCTGACGGCGGCCGGCGTCGACCCGGCCTCGATCAAGGACTGGGCCTCGCTGGACGCGGCGCTGACGAAGGTCGTCGCGGCGGGCAAGAAGGGCATCACGTTCTCCGCGATCGGCACCGAGGAGGGCACGTTCCAGTTCCTGCCGTGGTTCTGGGGCGCGGGCGCGCAGCTCACCGACCTGTCCTCGGCGCAGGCCGTGGCCGCGGTGGAGCTGTGGAAGTCCTGGGTGGACAAGGGGCACGCGCCGAACTCGGTCATCGGCAACACCCAGACCACCAGCTGGCAGGAGTTCGCCACCGGCGAGTACGCCTTCGCCGAGAACGGCACCTGGCAGCTGGGCAAGGCCGGGTTCGAGTACGGCGTCATCCCGATCCCGTCGCGCACCGGCGGTGTCGCGCCCGCCCCGACCGGCGGCGAGTTCGTCACCGTGCCGATCCAGGACGACACGGGCGCGGAAGCGACCGCGGCGAAGATCGCCAACTGCCTCACCGGCCCGGACACCGTGCTGGCCACCGACACGGCCTTGACCTACGTCTCCGCCGTCGCGTCGGTGCAGGAGCAGCAGGTCTCCGCCAACCCGGAGCTGGGGGTGTGGGTGGAGGCGGTGAAGTCGGCCAAGGGCCGCACCGGCGACAACCTCGGCACCCGCTACCCGAGGATCTCCCAGCCGCTGTGGAGCGCGGTGCAGGCGGCGCTCACCGGGTCGAAGGCGCCGGCGGACGCGTTGAAGGACGCCCAAACCGCCGCGGCCGCGGCGACGAAGTAGGGCGCGCGACCGGATGCGCAAGCACCTCGTCGGCTGGGCGTTCCTGAGCCCGGTCGTGGCCTACCTGCTGCTCTGCTACGCCTATCCGCTGGTGACGACCATCGACCTGAGCATCCGCGACTACACGGTCCGGTCGTTCGTGCGCGGTGGCGCCCCGCTGACCGGACTGGCGAACTACCTGACCGTGTTCGCCGATCCCACCTTCCGGACCGCGCTGCTCAACACGGTGCTCTTCACGGTCGTGTCGCTGGTGTTCCAGTACGGCATCGGGCTCGCGATGGCGGTGTTCTTCTCCCGGAGCTTCCGGCTGTCGGCGACCCTGCGGGCGCTGTTCCTCGTGCCGTGGCTGCTGCCGCTGATCGTGTCGGCCTCGACGTGGGCGTGGCTGCTCAACAGCGAGGCCGGCGTGGTCAACGCGGTCCTCGGCTTCGTCGGCGTCGACGGCGTGCACTGGCTGACGTCGCCGGACTGGTCGCTGGTGTCGGTGACCATCGCCAACATCTGGATCGGCATCCCGTTCAACCTCGTCGTGCTCTACAGCGGCCTGCGCAACATCCCGGCCGCGGTGTACGAGGCGTCCGCGCTGGACGGCGCGAACTCGTGGCAGTCGTTCCGGCACATCACCTTCCCCCTGCTGCGGGCGGTCTCGACGGTCACGCTGCTGCTGGGCCTGGTCTACACGCTCAAGGTGTTCGACATCATCTGGATCATGACCCGCGGCGGGCCGAGCGGGTCGTCCACCACCCTGGCCACCTGGTCCTACGAGCTCGGCTTCGGCAACGCGCTGCCCCGCTTCGGGCCGAGCGCCGCGGTGGGCAACGTGCTCATCCTGATCGCCCTGGTGGCGGGTCTGGTGTACGTGCGCGTGCAGCGCGAGCAGGAGGCGTCGTGACGCGCTCGTGGTGGCGGACCGCGGTGGGCCTGCTGCTCACCGCCGTGATGCTGTTCCCCGTCTACTGGATGGTCAACGTCTCGCTCACCCCGGCGAGCCGGATGCGCAAGTCGCCGCCGGACCTGTTCCCCGTGACGCCGACGTTCGACGGGTACGCGCGGGTGCTCGACGAGCAGCTGCCTTACTTCGGCACCAGCCTCCTCGTCGGGGTGGGCACCGTCGTGCTGACGTTGGCGCTGGCCGCGCCCGCCGCGTACTCGCTGGCGAAGCTGCGCCCGCGCGGTCGCGGGACGCTGCTGTTCGTGCTGCTGGTCGCGCAGATGATCCCCGGCATCGTGATGGCGCTCGGGCTCTACGGGATGTTCGTGCGCCTGGGCATCACCAACACGGTGTGGGGACTGGTCCTCGCCGACTCCACGATCGCCGTGCCGTTCGCCGTGCTGGTCCTCACCTCGTTCCTGTCGGCCGTGCCCGACGAGGTCGTGCAGGCGGCGCGGATCGATGGCGCGGGCGCGTTCCGCGTGTTCTGGTCCGTCGTGCTGCCCGCCGGCCGCAACGGGCTCGTCACCGCCGGGCTGTTCGCGTTCCTGTGGGCGTGGTCGGACTTCCTGTTCGCCACCACCCTGGACAGCGGCGGCGCGCTGAAACCGCTGACGCTCGGCATCTACCGCTACATCGGCAACAACAACCAGGAGTGGAACGCGATCATGGCCACGGCCGTCGTCGCGTCCGTACCCGCCACCGTGCTGCTCGTGCTGGCCCAGCGCTTCGTCGCCGCGGGCGTCACGGCGGGCGCCGTCAAGAACTGAAGGGGAAGCCTGTGGACGACTTCTCGGTGCGGGAGATCCCGTTCAGCCACCCGGGGGCGTGGTTCGGGATCTCCCCGGTCACCGCGCTCGCCACGTACGCCGACGACCTGCACCTGGTGTCGCACCGCAACGGGATGCACGCGGTGCTGTCGTTGGTACCCCTGGCCGCCGCCGGTCCGGTCGACGTGACGGCCGATCCGGCGGTGTTGACGTGGACGGCGGTGCGGGGGAGGGCCGAAGCGGCCTTCGAGTCACCCTCCGCGTTGCGGGTCACCGGTCACGGCCTGGGCATGCGCATCGCCGCCGCGGACCGGACTCTGACGCCGTTCACCGGGACCTACTTCTTCCACGACCAGGTCACCTCGTCGTACGTCTTCACGTCCTACGAGACCGGGCACCGCTACCGCCTGACCGTCCTTTCGGGACAGTTCGACGTGGTGGGCGCGAGCGCGCTGGGCACGGCGGACCGGGCGGTGCTGATCGGCGAGGACGGCGGTGCGTGGGAACTCGTGCTGGAGGAGTTGACCACGGCACGCGCGGCGTTCTCCTCCGACGCGACGTTCACCGAGGTGGTGGCGGCGGCCCGGCGGTCCTTCGAGCGGTTCACCGACGCGGTCGCGCCCTGGCGCGGTGACCGCACGCCGGCCGCCGAACTGGCCTGCTACGTGCTGTGGTCGGCCACCGTGGCGCCGGCCGGGTTCGTCAAGCGACCGGCGGTGCTGATGTCCAAGCACTGGATGGACAAGGTGTGGAGCTGGGACCACTGCTTCAACGCGCTGGCGCTGGCGGCCGGAGCGCCGGAGCTGGCCTGGGACCAGGTGCAGGTGGTGTTCGACCACCAGACCGAGGAGGGCGCCCTGCCCGACTCGATCACCCACGCCGAGGTGCTGCACAACTTCGTCAAGCCGCCGATCCACGGCTGGGCGGTGAGCCGGCTGCGCGAGCGCCTGCCCGGCGGTCTGCCGGCCGCGGAGCTGCCGCGCCTGTACCGGCAGCTGGCCGCGTGGACGACGTTCTGGCTCGACCACCGCCGCGTCCCGGGGGAACCCTTCCCGCACTACGAGCACGGCAACGACAGCGGCTGGGACAACTCCACCGTGTTCCGCGAGCAGGGGCTCGTGCAGACCGCCGACCTCGCCGCGTTCCTCGTCGTGCAGATGCGGGAACTGGCCCGGCTGGCGGAGGAGATCGGCGACCCGGCCGCCGCGACGCGCTGGACGCGGGAAGCCGACACCATGCTCACCGAGGTGCTCGACCGGCTCTGGAACGGCACCAGGTTCACCAGCCGCCAGCTCGACGGCACACCCCGCACCACGGCGAGCCTGCTCGACCTCGTGCCCGTCGTCCTCGGCGCCGAGCTGCCCGCCGACGTGCACGCCGAGGTCGCCGCCGCCGTGGCCGCCCACCTGACCCCGGTCGGTCTGGCCACCGAGCTGCCCGACTCGCCGTGGTACGAAGCCGACGGCTACTGGCGCGGTCCGGTGTGGGCGCCGTCGACCGTGCTGATCGAGGACGGCCTGCGGCGGGGAGGGGCGGTGGCGCTCGCCGACGAGGTCAGCGCGAGCTTCCGCGCCGTGTGCGAGAAGTCCGGCTTCGCCGAGAACTTCGACGCGCTCACCGGCCAGGGCTTGCGCGACCGCGCCTACACCTGGACCGCGAGCGCCTACCTGGTGCTGGCCGGGGACGCGGAGCGCCGACTGCTGGACGGCCCGCGCGCCGGAGGTGGGTGACGCCGCCCGACGGTCGGCCGAACGGCGTATTCGATCACTGACGCTGGACAACGACGCCCAAGTGCGCTGAAGTGGAAGGCACTGGGGGCATCACTGGGGGCTGTCCACGAAGCTTTCTCCGTGCATCGCCGATGCACGGGGGATTTCGCGCGCGTCAGCGCGAGTCCTCGACCGTGCCGCAAACCCTCGCCGACAGTCATGTGACGAAGGGGTGTTTCCGTGCGGAAGAAACCGTTGTCGTTATTGGCCGCCGTGCTCATGGTGGGCGCGGGAGCCGCGGCGCTGCCGGGTCCCGCCGCCGCCGCGGCGGGACCGGGTGCCGTGATCGAGGTGAAGCTGTCGGCCGGGGCCGACGTCGCCGCCGTGCGGCAGGTGTTGGGCGACCGTGAGATCGCCAGGACGACGCCGCTGTTCGCGCGACTCGACCACCGACTGGCGACGCTGCGGCCGATGGGCGCCCAGTCGTCGCCGGGGCTGGCGCGGTGGCACCGCGTCCAGCTCACCCCGGGCGTGGACGCCGAGGCCGCGGCGCGGAAGCTGACCGCGCTGCCCGGCGTCGAGATCGCCTACCAGCGGACGGAGGGCAGCGACCCGGTCACACCGGACTTCTCCGGGCAGCAGGGCTACTCGGACCCGGCGAGCAGCAGCGGCATCGACGCCGACTACGCGCGCACCGTCACCGGCGGCAAGGGCGCCAACGTCAAGGTCGTCGACCTGGAGCGGAACTGGAACCCCCAGCACGAGGACCTGTCCAAGCTGCGGTTGCCCGGTGCGCTCATCCCCAACCACACGCCGAACTTCACCCCGAGCAGCATCGAGCACGGCACGGCCGTCACCGGTGTGGTCGGCGCCGACGACAACGGGTTCGGCGTGACCGGCCTGGTCCCCGAGGCGGGCCTGCACTACACCAACGTGGTCAACGCGGAGTACGGCTACGACCTGGCCAACGCGCTGCTGACGGCGGCTGCGGGCGTGGACGTCGGGGACGTGCTCATCATCGAGCAGCAGGTCGTCCACTGCGGCAACCACGCGCCGATGGAGGTGTGGGACTCGGTGTACGACGCGATCGTCACCGTGGTGCAGTCCGGGCGGCACGTCGTGGAGGCCGGCGGCAACGGCAACCAGAACCTCGACGACCCGTGCTTCGGCGCCCGGTTCCCGGCCGACAAGGCCGACTCCGGCGCGATCATCGTGGGCGCCGGCTCCGCGCCGGGCTGCACCGGCACGCCGCGGACCAAGCTGAGCTTCTCCAACTACGGCAGCCGGGTCGACCTGCAGGGCTGGGGGGAGTGCGTCACCACCACCGGCTACGGCGCCCTGTACGGGACGGGGGCGAACGACAAGTACACCGGGGGCTTCAACGGCACGTCGAGCGCGTCGCCGATCGTCGCGTCCGCGCTGGCGTCACTGCTCAGCGTGGCCGAGGCGAACGGCCAGACGCTGTCCCCGGCGCAGGCCCGCGAGATCCTGATCGCCACCGGCACCCCGCAGAGCGGCAGCCAGGAGATCGGCCCGCTGCCGAACCTGCGGACCGCGATCGACAACTACCTGGCCGGAGCCGAGTTCCCGGAACGGGTCGCCAACCCGGGCGCGCGGTACGCGATCCGGGGCCAGGCGGCGAGCCTGGCGATCCAGGCGTGGGACGGCAACGACGACGCGCTGACCTACTCGGCCACCGGCCTGCCTCCCGGCCTCGGCATCGCGGCGAGCACGGGCGTTATCTCGGGTACCCCGACCACCTCCGGCACCTACACCGTCACCGCGTTCGCCACCGACGGTGCGGGCTCGCCCGGGCAGACCACGTTCACCTGGACGGTCTCCAACCAGTGACCGGGGGCGCGGCCGCCCGCCGACCGCGCACGCGGGAGGTGGGCGGCCGCGCCGCGGAACTTGTTTCGCCGGGAGTGGAACCGTCGCCCTGGGATCCTCCACATGGGCGAGGATGGCGGTATGGCGGACATTTCCTCCTTGCCCGAGAAGCGCGCCCGCACGCCGGAACGCGCGCCGGAGCCGTTGTGGCGGGTGGTGCTGGGCCGGAGCCTGCGCGCGGCCAGGGAGGAGCGGGGTAGCCGGTTGGTCGACGTCGCGGAGCGGGCGGGCGTCTCGCCGCAGTACCTGTCGGAGATCGAACGCGGTCGCAAGGAGCCCTCCAGCGAGATGATCGCCGCGGTCACCGGTGCGCTCGGTGTCGACCTGGCCGACCTGCTCGCCGGGATCGCCGGCGACGTCCGGCACCTGCGCGGCGCGGGTCCCGCGGTCGGGCGCGGCACCGCGGGACCCGTGCTCATGGCCGCCTGAGAGGTCTCAGGCCCGGTGTTCGAGGACGTGGTCCGCGAGCCCGTAGCCGACGGCGCTCGCCGCGTCGAACACGCGGTCCCGGTCGGTGTCGTGCCGCAGCTGTGCGACCGCGCGACCGGTGTGCAGCGAGAGGATCTCCTCCAGCTGCGTGCGCACGCGCACGACCTCGTCGGCCTGGAGGATGAGGTCGGGGATGGTGCCGCGGCCCTGCGCCGCGGGCTGGTGCAGCACCACCCTGGTGTGCGGCAGCACGAAGCGGTGCCCGGCTCGGCCGGCGGCCAGCAGCACCGCGCCGGCCGCGACCGCCTGCCCGACGCACGTCGTCGCCACCGGCGCCTTGATGTAGCGCATGGTGTCGTACAGCGCGAGCATCGCGGACGGGTCGCCGCCCTCGCTGTTGATGTACAGGTTGATCTCGCGGTCCGGGCTGTCCGCCTCCAGGTGCAGCAGCTGGGCGATCAGCGCGTTGGCCACCCCGGAGTCGATCGCGGTGCCCAGGTAGACGATCCGCTCGGACAGCAGGTGCGAGTAGACGTCCATGATCCGCTCGCCGCTGGTGCTGCGGGTGATGACGTTGGGGATGGTGTAGGTGCTCATGCGCGGGCTCCCGTCGGCGAGCCGAGCCCCAGTTCGTGGGTGCGCACGGGCACGACCTGGTCGAGGCTGTCGACGACGTGGTCGATGAAGCCGTACTCGCGTGCCTGCTCGGTGGTGAACCAGCGGTCGTGCAGGGAGTCGGTGAAGATCCGGTCGACCGGCTGGCCGGTGTCCTGCGCGATGATCCCGAGCACGGTGTCGCGGGTGTGGCGCAGGTCGTCCGCCTGCACCTGCACCTCGACCGCCGATCCGCCGATCCCCGCCGAGCCCTGGTGCATCAGGATGCGGGCGTGGGGCAGGGCGAAGCGCTTGCCCGGCGTGCCCGCGGACAGCAGGAACTGCCCCGCGCTGCACGCCAGCCCCAGCGCGAGCGTGGCCACGTCGCACGGCACGAGCCGCATCACGTCGCGGATGGCCAGCATCGCGGGTACCGAGCCGCCCGGCGAGTGGATCCACAGCGCGACGTCCTTCGCCGGGTCCTCACCGGCCAGGGCGAGCAGCTGGGTGGCGAGCACCGTCCCGTTGTCGTCGTCGAGCACGCCGTCGAGGACCAGCACCCGTTGGCTGAGGAACCGTTCGCGGAGCCGGTGGTCGAACAGCGGCTGCTTCTGGTTGTCGGTCATGCGTCCGACAATGCCGACGCCCCGGTGCGGTTCGCCGGTCGTGCTGCTGTGAGCGGATCAGCTCTCGGCAGGGCGGGACGGGCGCGGGTCCCGAGCTCGGCGCGTCGGACGACGGCTACCGCGCGCGTTCAGCGGTCGCGGTGCACCATCGCTCGGGCGAGGTCGGCCAGTTCCGCCGCCGCACGCGGTGCGGGCTTGATCGAGTCGAGCCGGCGCAACGCCCGGGCGAGCAGCAGTTCCGCCTGCTGCTCGCTCCACGCGCGACCGCCCGCCTCCTCGACGAGACGGGCCGCGCGGGCCGGTTCGGCGGCCACCGCGTGCCCGTCCCCCTCGTACAGCGCGGCGAGTTCCCGTCCCGCCGGTGTGCCCGAGGTCAGCGCGGCGACCACGGGCAGGGACTTCTTCCGGGCGCGCAGGTCCCCGTGCACCGGCTTGCCGGTCACCGCCGCGTCGCCCCAGATCCCCAGCAGGTCGTCGACGTGCTGGAACGCCACCCCCAGGCACAGGCCGAAGTCCCGCAGGCCCGCCACCTCGGCAGGCCCGGCGCCGGCGAACATTGCGCCGAGGGCACCGGCGCAGGCCAGGAGGCCGCCCGTCTTGCGCTCCACCATCGCCACGCACTCGGCCGGCCCGATGTCGTGCCTGCCCTCGAACGCGAGATCGGCCTGTTCGCCCTCGACCAGGCCGAGCACCGTGGCGTTGAGCACGCGCACGCCGGCCAGGGCGCTCGGGTGCCCGCCGGCGGCGAGCACGTCGAAGGCCAGCGCCAGCATCGCGTCCCCGGTCAGGATGGCGTCCTGGATTCCGAAGACGTGCCACGCGGCCGGCCGGTGCCGTCGGGTCCGGTCCCCGTCGAGCACGTCGTCGTGCAGCAGCGTGAAGTTGTGCACCAGTTCCACCGCCGCGGCGGCCGGCACGGCGGAGGTCGCCGTGCCGCCGACGGCCTCGGCCGCCAGCTGGGCCAGCACCGGGCGGATGGCCTTGCCGCCGACCCCGTCGGTCGGGTTGCCGTGCTCGTCCCACCACCCCAGGTGGTAGCCGGCGACGTGCCGCACCGAGGCGGGCAACCCGTCGACGGCGGCACGCAGGGCCGGTTGCACCATGGCGCGACTCCACGCCACGACCTCGCGCACCGGTCGGGCTCGCGCGTCGGCTTCGGGTGGCACAACGCACCTCCGGTCGGTCGGTCGGGCGGAGTTCGGGGTCGTGCGCGGCCGTCAGGCGAGTTGGCGATCCACTATGGACGGTGACAGCACGTGCTGCACCACCATCGCCGCCGCGCCCAGCACGCCGGCGTCGTCACCGACCTGGGACGGGACGATGCGCAGGTTCTCGGTGGCCAGCGGCAGCGAACGTCGGTAGATCGCCTCGCGCACCCCGGCCAGCAGCATCTCGCCGGCCAGCGCGAGCGTGCCGCCCACGACGATCAACGACGGGTTGAACATGCTCACGCACGCGGCCAGGACCTCGCCGATCGTGCGACCCGCCTGCCGCACGAGCTGGCCCGCTTCGAGGTTGCCCGCCCGCACCAGTGCGACGACATCGGCGCTGGTGTGCGCCTCGATCCCCTTGGCGCGCAACGCGGCGGCGATCGCGGACCCGCTGGCGACCGCTTCGAGGCAGCCGGTGTTGCCGCAGCGGCACGGCATGTCCCCGGCGTTCGGGGCCAGGATGTGGCCGAGGTCGCC
Source organism: Saccharothrix stipae (assembly GCF_054781895.1). Classification (NCBI taxonomy): domain Bacteria; kingdom Bacillati; phylum Actinomycetota; class Actinomycetes; order Pseudonocardiales; family Pseudonocardiaceae; genus Saccharothrix; species Saccharothrix stipae. Next base: position 94,434 of record NZ_BAAGTN010000007.1, read on the forward strand.
CGCCGCGCCCACGACGCCGCGGTGCAGCTCGCCGTTGCTGATGAAGCCGGAACCTATACCGGTGGCCACCTTCACCACGATGACGTGGTCGGCCTCCGGGAAGCACTTCGTGTGCTCGCCCAGGGCCATCAGGTTCACCTCGTTGTCCACCAGGACCGGCACGCCGAGTTCCCCGCCGATGCGCCCCGGCACGTCGTAGCCGTCCCACCCCGGCATGATCGGCGGGTTGTTCGGCCGCCCGGTCGAGTGCTCGACCGGGCCCGGCAGGCCGATGCCCGCTCCCGCGACCCGCACCGAGTCGAGTCCGGCCTCGGCGAGCAACGACCGCCAGGTCTTGACCAGCACCGGCAGGACCACGTCCGGGCCGTCGGCGATGTCCTGGTCGATGCGCCGCACGGCGAGCGGTGAGCTGGTCAGGTCCGTGACCGCCACGGTGGCGTGGGTGGCACCGACCTCGGCGGCGAGGACGACCCTGGCCCGCGCGTTGAACACGAACCGGCCGGCCGGTCGGCCGCCGGTCGACGCCTCGCTGCCCCCCTCGCTGACCAGACCCGCGTCGAGCAGCGCGTCCAGCCTGGCCCGCACGGTCGACCGGGCCAGCCCGGTCACCGAGGTCAGCTCTGTCCGGGTGCGCGGCACGCCGTCGCGGAGCAGGCGCAACAGCTCTCCGGCGGACGCGGCTCCGAGGTAGGGGGCGTCTTCTTTCACCCTGTGATTGAACCAGAGAACGGGACCATCTGTCGCAGTTCGGCGAAACCTCCCTGACTTTTGATTGACATCCGCCATTAGCCCCCTTACGGTTCGCCGCATGACTGTGACCCACCTAACTCAAACGGCCGAAAGCGGTCGCGCCGAGCCTCGGACACTGCGGATCGCCGTGGTGGGCACTGGGTTCATGGGCCGCGTGCACGCGGAGGCGGCACGGCGTGCGGGCGCCTCGGTCGTCGCCGCGGTGGCGAGCACCGCGGCTGGTGCGACCGACGCCGCGAGGGCCGTCGGTGCGGAACGCGGTTACCCCGATCTGGCCTCGCTGCTCGCCGAGTCCGGGGCCGACGTGGTGCACGTGTGCACGCCCAACGTCCGGCACGCCGAGGCCGTCCGGGCCGCACTGGCCGCGGGTGCGCACGTGATCTGCGAGAAGCCGCTGGCCACCGGCGTCGCGGACGCCACCGCGGTGGCCGACGCGGCAACGGTCGCCGGCCGCGTGGCCGCGGTGCCGTTCGTCTACCGGTTCCACCCGATGGTCCGCGAGATGCGCGCGAGGTTGGCCGCCGGTGAGGCGGGCGTCGTCTCCACGGTCACCGGCGGCTACTTGCAGGACTGGCTGTCCCGCCCGGAGGACGACGACTGGCGGGTCGACCCGGCGCTCGGCGGTCCCTCGCGCGCGTTCGCCGACATCGGCTCGCACTGGTGCGACCTGGTCGAGTTCGTCACGGGGGACCGGATCCACCGGCTGTCGGCCCAGACGGCGACCGTGCAGCAACGGGCGCGGGCCGCCGCCGTGCCGACCGAGGACGTCGCCGCCGTCCAGTTCACCACCGCGTCCGGGGTCCTGGGCACGCTGGTCGTCTCGCAGGTCGCCGCGGGCCGCAAGAACCGGCTGCACGTCGAGGTGTCCGGCACCGGGTCCAGCTTCGCGTTCGACCAGGAGGACCCGGAGCGGCTGTGGGTGGGCAAGCGGGAAGGCAGCCAGGTGCTCCTCCGCGACCCGTCGACCCTGTCGCCCTCGGCGGCCGCGTACGCGCGGTTGCCCGCCGGGCACGCGCAGGGCTACCAGGACTGCTTCGACGCCTTCGTCGCCGACACCTACCGGGCCGTGCGCGGCGAGGGCAGCCCGGACGGCCTGCCGACGTTCGCCGACGGCCTGCGCGCGGTCCGGATCACCGACGCCGTGCTGTCCTCCGCCGCGTCCGGTGGTGCGTGGGTGGAGGTGGACCGGTGACGGCCGGTGGTGACGTCGTCGTACGGCTCACCGGGATCACCAAGAGCTTCCTCGGCGTGCCTGTGCTGCGCGGTGTGGACCTGGAGCTGCGCGCGGGCGAGGTGCATGCGCTGATGGGTGAGAACGGTGCGGGCAAGTCGACGCTGCTCAAGGTCCTCGCGGGCGTCCACCGGCCCGACTCCGGCCAGGTGGAGGTCAACGGCGAGCCGGTCGTGTTCGCCACGCCGCGCGACGCCCAGCAGGCGGGTATCGCGATCATCCACCAGGAGTTCAACCTGCTGGAGCACCGCACCGTCGCGGAGAACGTCTACCTCGGCCGTGAGCCGGTCCGCCGGGGGCAGGTGGACCGCCGGAAGATGGAGGCGGACACCAAGGGGCTGCTGGACTGGCTCGGCGAGGACGGGGTCGACCCGGCCGAGACGGTCAACCGGTTGTCGGTCGCGCAGAAGCAGGTCGTGGAGATCGTCAAGGCGCTGTCCACCGACGCCAAGGTGCTGGCGATGGACGAGCCGACCGCCGCGTTGGCCGACCACGAGGTGGAGTTGCTGTACGACCTGGTCGACCGGTTGCGCACCAGGGGCATCGCGATCCTCTACGTCTCGCACCGGATGCGCGAGGTGTTCGACCTCGGCAAGCGGATCACCGTGCTCAAGGACGGCGCTTTCGTCATCTGCGCGCTCGCCGCCGAGCTGAGCTCCGACCAGCTCGTGCGCCACATGGTCGGGCGGTCCCTCGACGCGCTCTACCCCGACCGCGCGGCCCCGGAGGACCTCGGCGAGGTGCGGCTGGCGCTGCGCGGCGCGGGCAACGACCGGGTCCGCGGCGTGACGTTCGAGCTGCGGGCGGGCGAGATCGTCGGTGTCGCCGGGCTCCAGGGCTCCGGGCGATCCGCGATCGCGCGGGCGATCTGGGGCGTGGAGCCGTTCACCACCGGCAAGCTGGAGGTCGACGGCGTCGTGCGGCGGATCACCGACCCGCGTGCCGCCGTGCGGCTGGGCATCGGGTACGTCACCGAGGACCGCAAGGGCGAAGGGCTGGCGCTGCGGCAGTCCATCCGGGACAACGCGCTGCTCGTCCGCCGCGCGGCGCTGACCGGCGGCGCCGGTCGCCGCAAGTCCGACCTCGGCGAGCTGCTGCGGTCCGTCGCGGTCGTGGGGCGTGGCGAGCACCAGGAGGTGCGCTACCTGTCCGGCGGCAACCAGCAGAAGGTCGTGCTGGCCAAGTGGCTCGCCGTGGGGCCGCGCGTGCTGGTCGTGGACGAGCCGACGCGCGGCATCGACGTCGGCGCGAAGCAGGCGGTGCACCGGCTGCTGCGCGACCTGGCCCGCAACGGGGTGGCGATCCTGATGATCTCCTCCGAACTGCCCGAGCTGATCGGCATGAGCGATCGGATCCTGGTCGTCCACGAGGGCGCGATCGCGGGCGAACTGCCCGCGGGCGCCGGTGAGGAAGCCGTCATGGGCCTCGCCACGGGGCACGGTAGGGGAGAAGTGGCGTGAGCGTCGCACCGGGGAAGATCGAGACGGCGGGCGTGGCCCGCCGCGGCCGAGTCCGGCGGTTCAGCTTCACGCCGACCGTGACCGTCTACCTGGCACTGGTGGCGCTGCTCGTGGTCGGCAGCGTCCTGGTCGGCCTGAACGGCGGCGTGCTGCTCGACCAGGGCGGCATCCTCAACATCCTGACCCGCAGCACCGTGCTGGGGCTGGTCGCGGTCGGGCAGACCATCGTGATCATCACCGGCTCGCTGGACCTGTCGGTGGCCTACCTGGTCGGGCTGTGCTCGCTCGTGGCGGCGGAGACCATGGCGGGCAGCGACGGGATGATGGTGCCCGGCGTGCTGCTGGCGCTCGGCGTCGCCGCGGTCGTCGGCCTGGTCAACGGCCTGGTCGTGACCGTGCTGAAGGTCAACGCGTTCATCGCGACCCTCGGTGTGGCGCTGATCCTGCGCGGCTACCTGGAGGACAACTACACCGGACCGGCGGGCAGCGTGCCGCGGGCGTTCCAGCACCTCGGGTTCGACCGCATCGGCCCGGTCCCGATCGGTGTCCTGCTCATGCTCCTCGTCGCCGCGGCGGCGTGGTGGTACCTCAGCCGCACCCGCGGCGGCTACCACACCTACGCGGTCGGCGGTGACGTGGACGTCGCGCGGTTGTCCGGTGTGCGCACCGGCCGCACGATCGTCGTCGCCCACGTGCTGTGCGCCGTCGCCGCCGGTCTCGCCGGGGTGTTCCTGGCCAGCAGGCTCGGGTCCGGCGCGCCGTACGTCGGCACCGACGCCGGGTACGACCTGGAGTCCATCGCGGCGGTCGTGCTGGGCGGCGCGGCTCTCGCTGGTGGTCGCGGCGGTGTCGTCGGCACGATCGGCGGCGTCCTCATCCTGGCCACCCTCGACACCGTCTTCGACGACCTCGCGGTCGACCCGTTCTTCAAGGACGTCGTGCGCGGCATCGTCCTCATCGTCGCGGTGGCGCTCTACGCGCGCCGCAAGCTCTCCAGGAGGTCCGCGTGAGCGCGCCGACCACGTGGCGTCCTCGGCTGGCGGAGGGCACCGCGCCCGTGCTGGTGGTGCTGGCCGTGCTGCTGGTGGCGCTGGCCTTCGCCGGTCCCGCCTACGCCGAACCGACCGGGTACCTGGCGCTGCTCAAGCGCGCGGCGCCGCTGGTGCTCCTGGCCATCGGCCAGTACTTCGTCATCGTCTCCGGCGGGTTCGACCTGTCGGTCGGCTCGCTGGTCACCGCCGAGGTGGTGATCGCGGCCCGCCTGATCGACGGCCAGGAGTCGGCGACCGGCTGGGTGATCGTGCTGCTGCTCGGCTTCGGCCTGCTGGTCGGCCTGGTCAACGGGCTGGTCACGACCAAGCTGCTGGTGCCGTCGTTCATCGTGACGCTCGGGATGCTGCTCATCCTCGACGGCGCGGTGTTCCTGTGGACCGGTGGCGCGCCGCGCGGCGCGCTGTCGCCGTCGTTCCGCGTGTTCGGTCGCGGCGGCGTCGACCTGCCGGTGCTCGGCCACCTGCCGTGGTCGGTGGTGATCCTGCTGGTCGTCCTCGTGGCCGCGGTGCTGTTCATGCGCAGCGGCACCGGCCGCACGCTCGTCGCGGTGGGGGACAACGAGAACGCGGTGCGCCTGGCCGGCGGGCGGGTGGACCGGCTGAAGGTGCTGGCGTTCGTGCTGTCCGGGTTGCTCGCGGCGCTGGCCGCGATCCTGCTCGGCGGGTTCGCGGGCGTGTCGGCACAGGTCGGTGAGGGCCTGGAGTTCCGCGCCATCACCGCCGTCGTGCTCGGCGGCGTGCTGCTCGGCGGCGGACGTGGTTCCGTCGTCGCCGCGGCGGCCGGCGCGCTGACCCTCGAAGCCCTCTTCTCGCTGCTGAACCTGCTCGGCGTCTCCGGTGCGCTGGAGTCCGCCGTCCAGGGCGTGATCATCATCGCCGCGGTCGCCTACGCCGCCCTCGGCGTCAACCCCCGGCTCAGGTTCCGGCCCCGTGCGGGCACACCCGAGCCCGCTCGCCACCAGTCACCGCCGCACAAGGAGAACCGATGAACAGGAAGTGGTCCGTCGTGGCCGTCGCGGGCCTGCTGGCCATGGCCGGCTGCAGCAGCGACCTGCCCGCCGACACCGGCACGCCCGGCACGACGGGCGCGTCGAAGGACGCCGGCGCGAAGTCGGAGTTCTTCGACCAGGCGCAGTACGAACGCCAGTTGAAGTTCCGGTCGACCGCCGCCGAAGGTCCGGCCGACAAGCCGTGGGAGCAGATGCTCGACCCGCAGCTGGTCGACACGGCGAAGTTCGCCAAGCCGGGTGGCGAGCACCACCTGTGCTTCTCCAACGCCGCGGTGAACAACCCGTGGCGGCAGGTCGGGTTCAAGACGATGAAGGAGGAGGTGAAGCTGCACCCGGAGATCACGAAGTTCACCGTGCTGGACGCGGAGGCCAAGGACGACAAGCAGATCAGCGACATCCAGTCGTTCGCCTCCCAGGGGTGCAGCGCGCTGATCGTGTCGCCGAACACGACCGCGACCCTGACCCCCGCCGTCGAGGCGGCCTGCAAGACCAACGTGCCGGTGATCGTGTTCGACCGCGGTGTCAACTCCACCTGTCCCGTGACGTTCATCCACCCGATCGGCGGGTTCGCGTTCGGCGCGGACGGCGCGGAGTTCCTGAAGGAGAAGGTGAAGGCGGGCGGCAAGGTCCTGGCGTTGCGCATCCTGCCCGGTGTGGACGTGTTGGAGCAGCGGTGGGCGGCGGCCAACGAGATCTTCGCGGGCAGCGAGCTGAAGGTGGTCGGGGTGGAGTTCACCGACGGTGACGCGGCCAAGACCAAGAGCATCGTCAACGACTACATCCAGCGCGAGGGGCAGATCGACGGTGTGTGGATGGACGCGGGGGCGACCGCCGTCGCCGCGGTCGAGGCGTTCCAGGACGCGGGTGCTCAGATCCCGCCGTTCGTCGGCGAGGACCAGCAGGACTTCCTGCGGATGTGGGCCGAGCAGAAGATGACCGCCGTCGCCCCGACCTACCCCACCTACCAGTGGCGCACCCCGGTCATCGCCGCGCTGAAGATCCTCAACGGTCAGCAGGTGCCGAAGGAGTGGGTGCTGCCGCAGCCCAAGGTCACCCAGGACACCCTCCAGAGCTTCCTGAAGCAGGACATGCCGCCGCTGCACTACGCGATGTGCGGGTGCGAGTCGATGGCCGGTTACCCCGCGCCCTGGAAGTGACCCCGCAATTCCCTTCCGGATGGAGGAGCAGTGCACGCGATCGGTGTGAGCACGTGGGTCTGGACGTCGCCGCTGCGTGACGACACGATCGCCGAGCTGGCCCCACGGGTGGCCGGATGGGGGTTCGACGTGCTCGAACTCCCGGTGGAGGAGGTCGACGACTGGGACCCGGCGCACGCCGCGCGGGTGCTGGCGGACCACGGGCTCGCCGCGACCGTGTGCCTGGTGATGGCGCCGGGCCGGGAACTGGTTGCGGCGGAGCCCGCGACCATCGGCGCCACCCAGGACTACCTGCGGCGGGTCGTGGACATCGCGGTGGAGGTGAGTTCGCCGGTCATCGCGGGTCCGGCGTACGCGTCGGTGGGCCGCACGTGGCGCATGTCGGCGCGGGAGCGGAGTGATCGGATCGCCGAGTTGCGCGACAACCTGGCGCCGGTGGTCGAGCACGCCCGTGCGGCGGGCGTGCGGGTCGCGGTGGAGCCCTTGAACCGGTACGAGACCAGTCTGCTGAACACGATCGGGCAGACGCTGGCGGCGTTGGACGGGCTGCCCGTCGACGGGTGCGGCGTCGGGGTCGACGTGTACCACCAGAACATCGAGGAGAAGCACGTCGGCGACGCGATCCGGTCCGCCGAGGGCCGGATCGCGCACGTCCAGGTGTGCGGCAACGACCGCGGCGCACCGGGTGCGGACCACCTCGACTGGCCCGACATCACCGCCGCGCTCGCCGAGGCGGGCTACACCGGGCCGCTGTGCATCGAGTCGTTCACGGGCGAGAACGCGAGCATCGCGACCGCCGCGTCCATCTGGCGCCCGCTCGCGTCGACCCAGGACGCGCTCGCCGTGGACGGGCTCAGGTTCCTGAGGGAGGTGGTCGGCACCAGCTGAGCGGGCGTCACCCCCAACTCACCGGCGCCGGCACGCCGGGCGGAACAGAAAGCGTGTGGAGGATCGTGAGAACCCCTGTATTCCGCTTGCGCACCGTCTTCGGGCCGCTGCTGGCGTTCCTCGTCGTGGCCGGGTTGCTGCCGGCGACCGCGGCGGCGCACCCCGGCCACGACGCGCCGGCCGAGTTCCGAGCCCTGCTGTTCACCAAGACCGCCGCGGGCGCCTACCGGCACGACTCGATCCCGGCCGGCGTGGCGATGGTCGAGAAGCTCGCCGCGGACCACCACTTCGAGGTCGTGCACAGCGAGGACGCCAACCAGTTCACCGACGCCAACCTGGCCGGTTTCGACGTCGTCATCATGCTCCAGAACGGCGGCATGGTCTGGGACACCGACGCCCAGCGCGCGGCCGTGAAGAAGTTCGTCAACGACGGCGGCGGCATCGTCGCCGTCCACAACGCGACGGACATGAACATCGAGGGGTCGTTCCCGTGGTGGGACGACTTCGTCAACGGCGGCGCGCACATGACCGCGCACTCCGCCAACGGCCTCACCGCCACCTCCTACCAGATCGACGAGGTGCACGAGTCGACCAGGCACCTGCCGGACCGCTGGCTGAAGGCCGAGGAGTGGTACAACTTCAAGCCCGGCATGCGCGGCAAGGTGCACCCGCTGGTCGAGGTGGAGGAGAAGACCTACAACCCCGGTTCCGAGGCGATGGGCCACGACCACCCGATCTCGTGGTGCCGTGACGCCGAGGGCGGCCGGGTGTGGGCGACCGCCATGGGGCACAACGCCGCCGACTACACCGAGCCGAACTTCGTCGCGCACGTGCTGGGCGGCATCCGCACCGCCGCCGGCGTCGTGCCGTCGGACTGCGGCGCCACGGTCGACGCCAACTTCGAGAAGGTGACGCTGGACGACAGCACCCGCGCGCCGACCACGCTGGACGTCGCGCCGGACGGGCGGGTGTTCTTCACCGAGCTGCTCGGCGAGATCCGGGTGCACGACCCGGCCGCCGGCGCCACCTCGACCGCGCTGTCCCTGCCCGTCTACAGCGGCGGCGAGGACGGCCTCGTGTCCCTCGCGCTCGCGCCGGACTTCGCCACCAGCAAGCACCTCTACGTGTACTACTCGCCCGCGGGCACGGCCGAGATCAACCGGCTGTCCCGGTTCACCGTCGAGGGCGACGTGATCCGCCCCGACAGCGAGAAGGTCGTGCTGGAGGTGCCCGCCTCGCGCCGGGAGGAGCCCGGCCACACCGGCGGGTACCTGGAGTTCGGGCCGAACGGCAACCTGTACGTCGGTGTCGGCGACGACGTCAACCCGTTCCAGTCCAGCGGGTACGCGCCGGTGGACGAGCGCCCGGGCCGTGACCTGTTCGACGCCCAGAAGACCGCGGCGAACACCAACGACCTGCGCGGCAAGATCCTGCGCATCCACCCGGAGCCGGACGGCACCTACACCATCCCGGCGGGCAACCTGTTCCCGCCGGGGACCGAGAAGACCAGGCCCGAGATCTACGCCATGGGCTTCCGCAACCCGTTCCGCTTCAACGTGGCCTCCGACGGCACGCTCTACGCGGCCGACTACGGCCCGGACGCGGGCGGCGACAACCCGTCGCGCGGCCCCGGCGGGCTGGTCGAGTGGAACGTCATCGAGGAGCCGGGCAACTACGGCTGGCCGTACTGCATCGGCAACAACACCCCGTTCAACGACTTCGACTTCGCGACCAACACGTCCAAGGCGAAGTTCGACTGCGCCAACCCGGTGAACGACTCGCCGAACAACACCGGCCTCACCGCGCTGCCCCCGGTCAAGGCCGCCGACGTGTGGTACGGCAACGGCGCCGAGGGCGACGAGTTCCCCGAGATGGGCACCGGCGGCGAGGCGCCGATGGCGGGGCCGCGCTACGAGTTCGACCCGAACCTGGTGTCCGACGTCAAGTTCCCGGAGTACTACGACGGCAAGCCGTTCTTCTACGACTGGACGCGCAACAAGTTCTGGACGTTCTCGCAGGACGACCAGGGCGGGCTGCTCAAGATCAACGAGTGGTTCAAGAGCGCCGCGCCGCTGGCGCCGATGGACGTGAAGTTCGGCCCGGACGGGGCGATGTACGTCGTGGAGTGGGGTGGTGGCTACGGCCGCGACAACCCGGACTCCGGCGTCTACCGGATCGACTACACCCAGGGCAACCGGCGGCCGACCGCGAAGGCGACGGCGACGCCGTCCTCGGGCCGGGCGCCGCTGCCGGTGGAGTTCTCCGGCACGGGGTCGACCGACCCGGAGGGCGCCGCGCTGACCTACGCGTGGACGTTCGGTGACGGCGGCACGTCCGACCAGGCCGAGCCGACCCACACCTACCAGGCCGACGGCGTCTACAACGCGCAGCTGACCGTGACCGACGCGCTCGGCAAGAGCGGCGTCACCAACGTCCAGGTGACGGTCGGCAACACCGCGCCGTCGGTGACCATGACATCGCCGGTCGACGGCGGGTTCTTCGACTTCGGCGACAAGGTGGCGTTCGACCTCGACATCACCGACCCGGAGGACGGCGAACCGGACTGCGCGAAGGCGGTCCTGCAACCCGCGCTAGGCCACGAGGCGCACGCGCACCCGATCGACCAGATCAACGCGTGCGAGGGCGAGTTCTCCACCCTGGTCGACGAGGGCCACGCCGACGCGGACATCTTCTACTCCGTCGACGCGTCCTACACCGACCGCGGTGCGGGCGCACTGCCGCCGCTGGTCGGCCGCGACCTCGCGGTGATCCAGCCCAAGCACAAGCAGGCCGAGTTCCACCAGGAGTCCTCGGGCGTCCTGGTCGGGTCCGACCCCGCCGCCGAGTCGGGCAAGCGGGTCGGCGACATCGGCGACGGCGACTGGATCGCCTTCCACCCGGTGAACCTGCACCGGATCGACCGCGTCACCGCACGGGTGGCGTCCGCGGGCGCGGGCGGCTCGATCGAACTGCGCAAGGACTCGCCCACCGGTGACCTCCTCGCCACCATCGCGGTGCCGGAGACCGGCGGCCTCGACCGGTACGCGACCGCGCCGGACGTGGCGGTGACCGACCCCGGTGGCACGGTCGAGCTGGTCGCGGTGTTCCGCGGCCCGGCCAACCGGTTCACGCTCGACTCGTTCTCGTTCATCGGCAAGGGCGTGTCGGTCAACGCCGCGCCGCACGTGGTCGTCAAGGCCGACCCGGCGACCGGCACCGCGCCGTTCACCACCAGGCTTACCGCGACGGCCACCGACGCGGAGAACGACGCGCCGTTCAGCTACGCGTGGGACCTGGGCGACGGCACGTCCGCGACCGGTGCCGCGGTGGACCACACCTACGCCGAGAACGGCACGTACCAGGCGTCGGTGACGGTCACCGACGCCGCGGGCCGGTCCAAGAAGGTGTCCACCCCGGTCGTCGTCCGCAACGCGCCGATGCCGCCGATCACCTGCGCGAACCCCGACCCGGACATCTCGCTGGACGACGAGTTCGACGGTGACCGGCTCGACGGCTGCCGCTGGGACGCCGTCGTCCGACCGGACCTGCCGTCGATGCGCATGGGCGGCGGTCGGCTGAGCATCGACACCCTGCCCGGCGACATCAACGGCGGGTCGAACGACAACCCGCGCAACTTCATCCTCCAGAACGCGCCCGAGGGCGACTGGACGCTGGAGACGAGGATCGCCGCGCCGCTGGTCGAGCAGTGGCAGCTCGCCGGGTTCATGGTGTACGGCAACGACGACGACTACGTGAAGTTCGACGTCGTCGCGCGCAACGCACCGGGCCAGGCCGTGACGCTGGGCGCCGAGCTGGTGGCCGAGAACAACGGGCAGTTCGGCTCGGGCGGCAACCGGTCCGTCCTCATCGGCACACCGGAGAGCGGGTGGTGGCACCTGCGGCTGAAGAAGACGGGCAACGCCTACGCCGCCGAGATCAGCGACGGCGGCACCACGTGGACGTCACTCGGCGACCCGGTGACCAACGACGTGCCGAACCCCAAGTTCGGGTTGATGGCGATCGGCCCGAGCCAGACCAGGGGCCCGGTGACGGTCGACTTCGACTACTTCCGGGTGTCCGGTGTGGACACGATCGCGCCACAGGTCACGGCGGCGGTGGACCCGGCCGCGCCCAACGGCACGGGCGGCTGGTGGACCACGCGGCCGACGGTGACCATCACCGCGGTGGACGTCGGGTCCGGCGTGGCCCGCACCGAGTACCGGATCGGCGACGGCGGGTGGACGCCGTACACCGCGCCGTTCGCGGTACCCGGTGACGGCACGCACACGGTGCAGTACCGGGCCACGGACGTGCGCGGCAACACCTCCGAGCCCGGCTCGGTGACGGTCAAGGTCGACGCGACCGCACCGACGGTGCAGGTCACCGGGCTGCACGACGGCGTGAGCTACGGCCACGCGGAGGACCGGGTGGTCGGCTGGCAGGCCGGCGACGCCGTCTCCGGGATCGCCACGGTCACCGCCACGCTCGACGGCAGGCCGATCACGTCGGGCACGAGCGTCCCGATGCACACGCTCGCGCTCGGCGCGCACACCCTGGCGCTCACCGCGACCGACAAGGCGGGCAACAAGCGGGACGTGGCGGTGTCGTTCACGGTCACCACCTCGCTGCCCGACCTCCAGGCGATGGTCGACCGGTTCGCGGCGGAACGGCGCATCCCGTCGTCCACCGCCCGCGGCCTCGACCGCGACCTGGACGACGCCCGCCGGCTGCTGTTCGACGGCAAGCCCGCCAAGGCGATCGAGAAGTTGCTGGGCTTCCGCGACGCGGTTTCCCGCAAGGTGGGCGACCGGGTCGTGCGCGACCTGCTGGTCGCCGACACTGATGTGGTGATCGCGGCGCTGCGGAGGCAGTCGAGCGGTAGTTGAATCGCGAGGGCCGGAGCCGCCGTGCTCCGGCCACCCGCGCGTGGGGGCGGTTGCCGGACCGCACCCCCGCCCGACCGGTGCCAGGACGTCCGCGTCCCGGCGCCGGTCGGTGACCGTTCTTGGAGTGGCGCTGACGAAGGAGGGGGCCAATGACGGACCAACCCACCGGGCTGTGGCTGATCGGGGCACGCGGATCGGTCGCGACGACGGCGATCAGCGGACTGCTGGCGCTGCGCGCGGGCCTGGCGCCGCCGACGGGCTGCGTGACCGAACGGCCCGAGCTGGCCGGTGTCGGCCTGCCGGGCTGGCCCGACCTGGTCGTCGGCGGGCACGACATCGTCGACACACCGCTGGTCAAGCGTGCCGAGCAGCTCGCGGACAGCGGCGTGCTGCCGCACCGCCTGCTCGGCGCGATCGCGGACGGCCTGCACGCGGCCGACGCCGCGATCCGACCCGGCTACCACCCCGTGACGCACCCCGGCAGCCAGGCCGACGCGGCCCGCCGGCTGGCCGCCGACATCGGCGACTTCCGCGAGCGGCACGGCTTGGCCCGCGTCGTCGTGGTCAACGTGTCCTCGACCGAACCTCCCGTGCCGGCCACACCCGAGCACGACGACCTGGCCGCGTTGGAGGCGGCGCTCGCCGACCCGACGCGCGCGGTGCTGCCGCCCAGTTCGGTGGCGGCGTACGCGGCGCTGCGCGCGGGCTGCCCCTTCGTCGACTTCACCCCGTCCACCGGCATCGCCCTGCCCGCGCTCGACGAACTCGCCCACCGCGAACGGCTGCCGTACGCGGGGCGGGACGGCAAGACGGGGGAGACCTTGCTGCGGACGGTGCTCGCGCCCATGTTCACCGCGCGGGCGCTGCGGGTGCGGTCGTGGGCGGGCACCAACCTGCTGGGTGGTGGCGACGGCGCGACCCTGGAGGACCCGGCGCACGCGGACAGCAAGCTGGAGTCGAAGGCGCGCGGCCTCGCGGCGTTGCTCGGCGACGACGTCACCGCGCCGCTGCACATCGACAACGTGCCCGACCTCGGTGAGCAGAAGACGGCGTGGGACCACGTGTCGTTCGAGGGGTTCCTCGGGGCGCGCATGTCGCTGCAACTGACGTGGACCGGGCTGGACTCCTCGTTGGCCGCGCCGCTCGTGCTCGACCTCACCAGGCTCGTCGCCGCGGCGCACGCCGCCGGCCGGGTCGGTGCGCTGGGTGCGCTCGCGTTCTTCTTCAAGGACCCGCTGGGCAGCGACGAGCACCGGTTCGCCGAGCAGACCCGCGAGCTGTACCGGTGGGCGGGGGAGCTGGGATGAGGGCGTACGCGGAACTGGTCCGGGCGCCCGCCGCGCTGACCGTGCTGGGCGACACGCTCGCCGGTGCGGCGGCGGCCGGGGTGCCGTTGCGGGGCAAGCGCTTGCTCCTGCCGTTGTCGTCGGTGGCGCTGTACTGGTCCGGGATGGCGTTGAACGACTGGGCCGACCGCGCGCTCGACGCGGCGGAACGTCCCGAGCGCCCGATCCCGTCCGGCCGGGTCGCCCCCCGTGCCGCGTTGACCGCCGCCGTGGCGCTCAGCGCGGCCGGGCTCGGGCTCGCCGCGCTGGCCGGCGGGCGGGACTCGCTGGCGGTCGCGGTGCCGTTGGCGGCGGCGGTGTGGTCCTACGACACCGTGCTGAAGGACACCGCGGCCGGACCGCTCGCGATGGCCGCGTGCCGGGGGTTGGACGTGGTGCTGGGCGCGGGGCGGGAACGGGCGGTGGGCGCGCTGCCCGCCGCCGCCGTGATGGCCGGGCACACGCTCGGCGTCACGGTGCTGTCGCGCGGCGAGGTCCGGGGCGGGTCGACCGGTGTGGCGAAGGCGGTGCTCGGTGGCACGGCCGTGACGACGGTGACCGCGCTCGCCCGGCCGGGGCGGACCTGGCGGCACCGGTTGGGCGCGATCGCCGGCGCGGCCACGTACGCCGTCACGGTGGGCCGTGCGCAGCTGGCGGCGGTGCGCGACCCGGGCGCGGGCACGGTCCGCTCGGCCACGAGGACCGGGATCCACGGCATGGTGCCGCTGCAATGCGCCCTCGTGGCGCGCGGTGGCTCACCGGCCGTCGCCGCCGGCCTGGCCCTGGTGCTGCCGCTGGCCCGCGCGCTGAGCCGGAAGGTGGGGCCGACATGACGTTCCGCCTCGGCTACGGCACCAACGGGTTCGCCAACCACCGGCTGGACGACGCGCTCGCGGTGATCGCCGACCTCGGCTACACCGGGGTGGCGCTCACCCTCGACCACCACCACCTCGACCCGTTCGGCCCGGACCTGCCGCGGCAGGTCCAGCAGGTGGCGACGCGGCTCGACCGCCTCGGCCTGGGCGTCGTGGTGGAGACCGGCGCGCGGTACCTGCTGGACCCGTGGCGCAAGCACCACCCGACGCTGGTCAGCGACGCGCAGGAGGCCCGGGTGGACTTCCTGCTGCGTGCCGTGCGGATCGCGGCCGACCTGGGCGCCGACTGCGTGTCGTTCTGGTCCGGCGTGGTGCCCGCGGGCGTGGACGACGACGAGGCGTGGCGGCGGATGCGGTCGGGCGTCGCGGCGGTCCTGGACGGCGCGGCCCGGTACGGCATCCCGCTCGGGCTGGAACCCGAGCCGGGCATGCTGGTCGAACGCCTGGACCAGGCGCTGGACCTGCGCGCCGAACTCGGCTCGCCCGCGCTGCTCGGGATCACGCTGGACGTGGGCCATTGCGTCGCCGTCGAACCCCGGGACGCCGCCGCCTGCATCCGCCGCGCGGGCGACCTGCTGCTCAACGTGCAACTGGACGACATGCGGCCGGGTGTGCACGAGCACCTGGAGTTCGGCGAGGGCGAGCTGGACCTGGCCGCCACCCTCGCCGCACTGGACGAGATCGGCTACACCGGCCTCGCCGCGGTCGAACTGCCCCGGCACAGCCACGCCGCACCGGACGTGGCGCGCCGGGCCATGAGCGCGCTGCGCGAGGCGTCGCCCGAGCCGGCGCCGGAGCACCCGTGGCTGGCGGAGGCCGAACGCACCGTGCGGACCGACCCCATGTCGATCCGGACGTTCTTCCCCGCGGTCGGCCGGGCGGTGGGCCGGGAGGCGTTGCGCGGCGCGTCCGACCCGCTCGGCGTCGTGCACGGCACCGTGGACGACGTGGCCCGCACCCGGTTGTTGACCGCGCTCGCGGCGACGACCGGTCCGGAGGAGCTGTCGACCGAGCTGACCTCGCTCTACCGCTTCGGTGACGACGCCGAACGCCGTGGCGTCCTGCGCGGGCTCGCCTCCGTGGGGGACAGGGCGGTCGCGGCCGGCGTCGAACTCGTCAAGGACGCGTTGCGCACCAACGACACCAGGCTCGTCGCGGCGGCGCTCGGACCGTTCGCCGCCGACCACCTCGACGCCCACGCCTGGCGCCACGGCGTGCTCAAGTGCTTGTTCCTGGGCATCCCCCTCACCGCCGTGGCCGGGCTGGGCCGGCGCGCCGACGCGGAACTGCGGCGCATGGTCGGCGCGTTCGCCGACGAACGCCGGGCCGCCGGCCGCGCCGTGCCCGACGACGCGCTCGAACTGCTGAGGAGCGAGAGCTGATGCGCATCTTCGACCCGCACATCCACATGACCTCGCGGACGACCGACGACTACGAGGCGATGCACTCCGCCGGGGTGCGGGCGTTGGTCGAGCCCGCGTTCTGGCTGGGCCAGCCGCGCACGAACGTCGGCTCGTTCACCGACTACTTCGACGCCCTGATCGGCTGGGAGAGGTTCCGGGCGGCGCAGTTCGGCATCCGGCACCACTGCGCCCTCGCGCTCAACCCCAAGGAGGCCAACGACCCGCGCTGCACCGCCGTGCTCGACGTGCTGCCGCGTTACCTGGCCAAGGACGGCGTGGTCGCGGTCGGCGAGATCGGCTACGACTCGATGACCCCCGAGGAGGACGAGGCGTTCGCGCGGCAGTTGGAGCTGGCGGTGCGGCACGACCTGCCCGCGCTGGTGCACACACCCCACCGGGACAAGGCCGCCGGCACGGCGCGCACGCTCGACCTCGTTCGTGAATCCGGACTGCCACCCGGACGGGCGCTCGTCGACCACCTGAACGAGACGACGGTGCGTGCCGTGGCCGAATCGGGGTGCTGGATGGGTTTCTCGATCTACCCCGACACGAAGATGGACGAGGACCGGATGGTGGCGATCCTGCGCGAGTACGGCACGGACCGGGTGCTGGTGAACTCGGCCGCCGACTGGGGCCGGTCCGACCCGCTCAAGACCCACAAGACCGGCCTGGCGATGCTCGCCGCCGGGTTCGACGAGTCCGATGTGGACAAGGTGCTGTGGCGCAACCCGGTCGAGTTCTACGGCCAGAGCGGTCGGCTGGTCCTGGACGACGCCGCGACGGGGGAGACGTTCGCCGGGAACTCGGTGCTGCGGGGCGAACGCCCGTGACGTCCATCGCCTACTGCACCAACGTCCATCCGGCCGAGGACCTGGCCGGGGTGGTCGCGCAGCTCGACCGCTACGCCGTCCCGGTGCGGGAGGAGCTGGGCGTGGACGCCCTCGCGCTCGGGCTGTGGCTGGCCGAACCCGTCGCCCGCGGCCTCGCCGAGGACGAGACGGCCCGCCGGCGCCTGGCGGCGGACCTGCGGGCCAGGGGCCTTGAGGTGAGCACCCTCAACGCGTTCCCGTACGGCGGGTTCCACCACGAGGTGGTCAAGCACTCCGTCTACCACCCGCCGTGGACCGACCCGCGACGCACCTCGTACACCCTCGCGTGCGCCACCGTGCTCGCCGACCTGCTGCCCGATTCGGCGTCCTTCGGCAGCATCTCGACGTTGCCGCTGGCCTGGCGCGAGCCGTGGTCCGGTGACGACGACGTGCGCGCCCAAGCCTCGCTCGACCTCGTCGCCCGCACGCTTCGCGCCGACGCGGCACGACACGGCAGGCCGATCAGGCTGGCGGTCGAACCCGAACCCGGCTGCGTGCTGGACACCGTCGCCGACGCGGTCTCCTGGCTGGCCGACCGCGTCGACCACGACCACATCGGGATCTGCCTGGACACCTGTCACCTGGCGGTGTCCTTCGCCGACCCGGCCGAGGCGGTCGCCGGCATCCGCCGCAGCGGGCTCCCGGTGGTCAAGGTCCAGGCGTCGGCGGCGCTGGAGGTCGCCGAGCCGGGCACCGACGAGGGCAGGCGCGCCATCGCCGCGTTCGCCGAGCCGCGCTACCTGCACCAGGTCCGGGAGAACGCGCCCGGCGGGGTGCTCGCCGCCGACGACCTGCCCGCGGCGCTGACCGACCTGCCGGCCGCGCACCCGTGGCGGGTGCACTTCCACGTCCCCCTGCACGCCCGGCCCGAGGCGCCGCTCACCGCCACCACCGACGTGCTGCTGACGGCGGTCGAGGCGGTCCGGGCCACCTCGGACGCCCTGCCGCACGTCGAGGTCGAGACCTACACGTGGGCGGTCCTGCCCGGCGCGGGCGCGGACCTGGCCCCGGGCATCGCCGCCGAACTGCGCTGGGCGTCGGACCACATCGGAGGCACACCATGAACCCGCTGGTCGTCATCGACGTCGTCGGCATGACACCGGACCTGCTGCCGCACATGCCCAACCTGGCCCGCCTCGGCCGCCGTGGCTGGCAGGCCGAGCTGGGCACCGTGC
Organism: Saccharothrix stipae; assembly: GCF_054781895.1. NCBI lineage: Bacteria > Bacillati > Actinomycetota > Actinomycetes > Pseudonocardiales > Pseudonocardiaceae > Saccharothrix > Saccharothrix stipae. The sequence continues at coordinate 112,515 of NZ_BAAGTN010000007.1, forward strand.
TGCCCGCCGTGACGTGCAGCGCCCAGTCCACCCTGCTGACCGGGCTCACCCCGGCCCGGCACGGCATCGTCGGCAACGGCTGGTACTTCCGCGACCTCGGCGAGGTCCACCTGTGGCGCCAGTCCAACCGGCTGGTCGGCGGCGAGAAGCTGTGGGAGACCGCCCGCCGCGCGCGCCCCGGCTACACCGCCGCGAACATCTGCTGGTGGTACGCGATGGGCGCCTCGACCGACGTCACCGTCACCCCGCGCCCGATCTACCACGCCGACGGCCGCAAGTCGCCCGACGCCTACGTCCGCCCACCCGCCCTGCACGACGAGCTGGTCGGCGAGCTGGGCGAGTTCCCGCTGTTCCAGTACTGGGGGCCGACCGCGGCGCTGAGGTCCAGCGAGTGGATCGTCGGCGCGGCCCGCCGGGTGCTCGCCGCCCAACGCCCCGACCTGCTGCTGGTCTACGTCCCGCACCTGGACTACGACCTCCAGCGGTTCGGCCCCTCCGGCCCGGAGGCCGTGCGGGCGGCGGCCGACGTGGACGCCGCGCTCGCACCGCTGCTCGCCGACGCCGAGGCGGCCGGCGCGACCGTCGTGGCGTTGTCCGAGTACGGCATCACGGCGGCGCGCAGGCCCGTCGACATCAACCGGGCGCTGCGCCGCGCCGGGCTGCTGGAGGTCTACGCGCAAGCCGGCACGGAGCTGCTCGACCCGTGGACCTCCCGCGCGTTCGCGGTGGCCGACCACCAGATCGCCCACGTCTACGTCGCCGACCCGGCCGACATCCCGCGAACCAGGGCCGTGCTGGCGGAGCTGCCCGGCGTGGACACCGTGCTCGACCGCGAGGCACAGGCAGGCGTCCACCTCGACCACGAGCGGTCGGGCGAGCTGGTCGTCGTGGCCGAACCCGACGCCTGGTTCACCTACTACTACTGGACCGACGACGATCGCGCACCGGACTTCGCCCGCGGCGTGGACATCCACCGCAAACCGGGCTACGACCCGGCCGAGCTGTTCTTCGACCCGGAGGACCCGTTCGTCAAGGCCAAGGCCGGGCTCAACCTGGCACGCAAGAAGCTCGGCCTCCGCTACGCGATGAACGTCGTGCCGCTCGACCCGTCATGCGTGCGCGGCACGCACGGCAGGCTCCCCGACCGCGCCGAGGACGGCCCGGTGCTGCTGTGCTCCGATTCCGCCGTGCCGGCCGAGGTGGAGCGGACCGGCCGGATCGCCGCCACCGACGTCCGCGACCTCTTGCTCTCACTGCAAGGCATCTCCGCGCCCGTGCGGGAAACCAGCCGATGAGCCGGCCGGGCAGGTCGTTCGGCTGAGGGTGAGCGGCAGGGTGCGCGACACCGGCGGTGTCGCGCACCCTTCGGTGAGCGCCGCGGACCCGTCGTGGTCAAAGGGTCAACGGTGGTCGGTGCTCGTCGGGATCAGGGCTGCACGGTGAAGGTGTAGCTCTTCTGGCCCGTGGTGACCGCGCCACCGGCCGCCTTGGTCGCGGTGACCTCGAAGACGGCGGTGTAGGTGCCCGCCGCCTCGAACGCCCAGTTGGCGTGGGCGTGGCTGTTGATCGCCGAGGTCCGGCTGTCGGGCAGGCCGTTGCCGCTGTCGAACCACACGGTCACGGACCCGCCGAAGCCGGTGGTGTAGACGCTGAAGTCGGCGGGACCGGTGACCGACACGAGCTTCACGGTCAACGAGTTGTTCAGCAGCACGCCGGCGGGGACGCCGCTGGTGTCCAAGCCCGGCCACAGGATCCCGCTCACGGAGTTCTGCGGCAGCACCCAGAACGTCGAACCCGGTGCGCCGAGGAACGAGTACGCGCTGCCGGACGGCACGGTGGACTTGCTCGCCGGGACGGCGTTGAGCGTCACGGTCGTCGGGTCGCGGTCGACCGCGGGTGACGCGGTGCCGTCGCGGAGGTCGAGCGTGAGCGCGGTGCCGGTCCAGTCGACGTCGAGGACGTCGACGTGGCCGGCGGAGAGGGTGACCGCCGCGTGCGCGGTTCCCGTGGTGAGCAGGGCGAGCCCGGCGGCGAGCGCGGCGGCGGTGAGGCGGGCGATCATCGGTTCACCTTGAACGTGTAGGTGGCGGGGTCGGACACGACGCGGGCACCGGTCGAGGCGAGGGTGCCGACGGCGCGGACGGTGATGCTGTACTGGCCGGCCGCCTCGAACGCCCAGTTGGCGTGCAGGTGACCGCCGGGCGTCAGGTCGACGCGGTCGGGCAGGCCGTCGCCGCTGTCGACCAGCACCGCCGGCGCGCCGACCGCGTCGGTGGTGAAGATGCTGAAGTCGTCGGGGCCGCAGACGCCCACCACGCGCAGGCGCAGCGAGCCGTCCACGAAGACGCCGGGCTCGACCTCCTCCGCGGCGATGCCCGGCCACAGCAGGTTCGGGTCCTCGACCTCGGGCAGCACCCAGACCGGCGCGCCGGGAGCGCCGAGGAAGGCGTAGGCGGGGTCGGCGGGCACGGTGGTCTTCGCCGCGGACTTGGCGACCAGGAGCACCTCGGAGGGCGCGTACTCGGCCTCGGCGGCCTCGTCGTGGACGTGCAGGTCGAACGCGCCGTCCTCGTAGGCGACGCCGAAGACGTCGACGTGGCCGGTGTCGATCGTGACGACCGGTGCGGCCGTCGCGGGTGCGGCGGCGAGGCCGGCCAGGCCGGTCACCGCTGTCATGAGCAAGGCGATGCGTGCAGTCGTGCGCAAGGTCGGTGCACTCCGTTCGTGCGGGTGGGCGCGGTCCAGGGAGGACGCGAGTGGAGCGTCGCACATGAAAATCGTTACCGACAGCGGCCGGATGGTCTATTGAAAACGGTTGTCGTTCGAATTAGGTTCGCGGTGCCCCACCGGTCGGGTGACGGGTGTCTGGAGGTTCGACAACTCATGCGAGTGCGTGCGCCCTCACGGGCCGCCGCGTCCCTGTGCGCGGTCCTGCTCACCGTGACCGCGTGCACCTCGACGGGTGAGCGGGGCGGTGGCGAGGGCCTGTCCGTGGTCGCCACCACCGAGATCCTCGCCGACCTGGTGCGCAACGTCGGCGGGCAGCGGGTCCGGGTGGACTCGCTGGTGCCGCCCGGCGGTGATCCGCACTCCTACGAGCCGACGCCCGCCGACGCGAAGAAGGTCGCCGCGGCGGACGTGACGTTCACCAACCACCTGCTGCTGGAGGAGCAGCGGTTGATCAAGGCCATCGACGCCAACGCGCGCGAGGGGACGCCGAACGTCTCGCTGGCCGAAGCCTCGGAGACCTACGGCGCGCACGTGATCCCGTTGGTGGAGGACGTCGGGCTCGACGTGCTGTGGCTCGGGCTGCGCGTGCGTGGCGACGGGAAGCAGCGCGGCGCCACCCGCACCTCCGAGGTGCGGCTGACCGCGACCGCCGTGGAAGGTCCGGGCGACCTCGTCGTCTACCTGACCGAGTCCCTGGGCAAGCCGGTGGTGTACTTCGACTCCGGCGACGGCCTGTCCGATGTGGACTCGACCACGCTGCCGCCCGCCGCGCACACGCACCTCAACTGGGCGTTCACCGCGCCGGGCACCTACCGGCTCACCCTGCGCGCATCGCTGCGCAACGGCGGCGACGAGGTGCCGCTGGGCGAGAGCACGTTCACCTTCGCGGTGGGCATCGACCCGACCGGTGTCGCCGGCACCGTGCTGCACGAGGGGCACACGGACCTGACGGTCGACCTGGACACCGGCGAGCTGTACACGTTCAACGACCGCGCCGGCGGCACCACCCAGGAGGTCGTGCCCGCCGCGCAAGCCGTCATCGAGGTGCCGAACAAGGCGATCACGACGGTGCCCGACGACGCCCGGTTCGCGTTCCTGGGCGGTGCCGGCACGTCGGTGCACCAGCTGCCGCAGGCCGTGCTGGGCAAGCACGTGCACGGTGAGATCGACCCGCACCTCTGGCAGGACGTGCGCAACGGCCGTGCCTACGCCGAGCTGATCCGGGACACGCTGCGCACCGCGGACCCCGACGGCGCGGCGGACTACGACCGCAACGCCCGCGACTACCTCGCCCGGCTCGACGAGCTGGACGCCCGGGTCCGCGACACCGTCGCGGCCGTGCCCCGCAACCGCCGCCACCTGGTCACCACGCACGACGGGTTCGGCTACTTCGCCAGTGCCTACGGGATGAGCGTGGCCGGGTTCGTGGTGCCCAACCCCGCGCAGGAACCCAGCGTCGAGGACGTGCGCAAGCTGACCGAGACCATCCGCAACCTGGAAGTGCCCGCCGTGTTCATGGAACCCAACCTCGCCCAGCGCGGCTCGGTGCTCACCCAGGTCGCCCGCGACCAGGGCGTCGAGGTGTGCCTGCTCTACGGCGACTCCTTCGACGAACGCACCCGCAGCTACGCGGACATGATGCGCCACAACGCGGAGGAGGTCGCCCGGTGCCTCGCCTGATCCCGGCCCTGCTCGCGGCGGCCGCCACGCTGCTGCTCGCGCAGCCGGCCGCGCACGCCGACGCGCCGGTCGTCATCGCCGACGGCCACGTCGACCTCGGCCCCCGCCTGGTCGACGGCCGGTGGACCCTCCAGCTGCGCGACGACACCGGCGCCGGGCCGGTGTGGCGGGAACCCGCCGACGTGGTGCTCCAGGTGGCGGAAGCGGCCCGGACCACCGTCCCCGACGACCCCGCGTACGCGTTCCTCGGTGCGCCGGGCGGTGACATCTGGGTGCTGCCGCAGGTGCAGGACCAGCGGGTGGTGTGGCCGGGGTGGAACACCCAGGACCCCAGCATCGCCGAGGTCGTCGGCCGCGAGGTGGACTGGCGCCTGCACGGCGTCGAGGGGCCCGGCCGCTTCGAGCTGTTCCTCACCGGCAACTTCGGCACGCCGGAGACGATCTTCAGCAGCGACCGCCCCTACCCGCAGGAGACCGGTGTCGAGGCGGGCACCCACGTGCACGGCAACTGGGTGTTCACCGCGCCCGGCGCCTACGCGCTGGACGTGGAGATGGCCACCGCCGACGGTCGCGCGGACCGCGCGACGCTCAACGTCCACATCGGACCGGGCGACCCGGCGGCGGCGTTCGCCGCGACCGGGCGGAGCACCCCGCCGTCCGGCACGACCGAGGCACGGACCACCGCCGGCCCGCCCTTGGTGTGGCTCGCGGTGGGTGGCGTGCTCGCGGCCGCGGCGGTGGCGGCGCTCGTCGTCCGTTCCCGCCGTGCCGCCCGGAGGACCGATGCCTGACCTGGTGCTGGACATCACCGGCGTGACCGTGCACCTGGGCGGCCGGGAGGTGTTGTCCGATGTGGACTTCCGGTTGCGTGGCGGTGAGCTGGTCGGCCTGATCGGTCCCAACGGCGCGGGCAAGACGACCTTGCTGCGCACCGTGCTCGGCCTCGTCCCGGTCCACCGCGGCACAGTCGTCGTCGGCGGCCGCACGCCGCGCCAGGCCCGGGGATCGCTGGGGTACGTGCCGCAGCGCCACGAGTTCGCCTGGGACTTCCCCATCACGGTCGAGGGCGTGGTCGCCACCGGCCGCACCCACCTGACCGGCCTGCTGCGCCGCCGCACGGCCCGCGATCGCGAGGCCGTGGCCGAGGCCGTGGACCGCGTCGGCATGGCGGACCTGAGGACCAGGCCGGTCGGCGAGCTGTCGGGCGGTCAGCGGCAACGGGTCCTGGTCGCGCGCGCACTGGCCCTGCGACCGCGGGTGCTGCTGCTGGACGAGCCGTTCACCGGCATCGACGCACCAACCCAGGAGCTGCTGGGCACGTTGCTGACCGAACTGCGCGGCGAGGGCGTGGCGGTGTTGATGACGACCCACGACCTCGCCGCCGCGACGACGTTGTGCGGCCGGCTGTGCCTGCTCAACCGCACCGTGGTCGCCGACGACGAACCGTCCGCGCTGGCCGACACCGACATCTGGCTGCGCACCTTCGGCCTGGACCGGGCGGAGCGACTGCTCAAGGCGTTGGGGGTGACCGGGTGACCGCGGTCCTGGAGTTCCTGGTCGCGCCGTGGGAGTACGACTTCTGGCGCCGCGCGCTGCTGGTGGCGTTGATGTCGGGGCTGGTCTGCGGCGTGATCGGCAGCCACGTGGTGCTGCGCGGCATGGCGTTCATCGGCGACGCCGTCTCGCACGCGGTCTTCCCCGGCATCGCGGTCGCCTTCGTGCTCGGCTCGAACCTCGTGCTGGGTGGCGCGGTCGCGGGCGTGGTCACCGCGGTGCTGATCGCGGTGTTCACCCAGAACCGCAGGCTCAAGGAGGACTCGGTCATCGGGATCTTCTTCGCCGCCTCGTTCGGCTTGGGCATCGTCATCCTCAGCACCGCACCCGGCTACGGCGGCTCGCTGGAGTCGTTCCTGTTCGGCTCGATCCTGGGCATCGGCGACTCGGACGTGGTCTCGGTCGCCGTGATCGGCGCGGCGGTGCTGCTGTGCACGGCGCTGTTCAACAGCCGGTTCGTGGCCACCACCCTGGACCGCGAACAGGCCCGCGCGCTGGGTCTGCCGGTGTTCTGGCTGGACGTGGTGCTGCACGTGATGGTGACCCTGGCGATCGTCATCTCGTTGCAGGCCGTGGGCAACGTCCTGGTGCTGGCGCTGCTGGTCACCCCCGCCGCGGCGGCCCGGCTGCTCACCGACCGGCTCGGCGCCACGATGCTGCTCGCACCGCTGATCGGTGCGGGCGGCAGCGTGCTCGGCCTCTACCTGTCCTACGCGTTCGACCTGGCCGCGGGCGGCCTGATCGTGCTCACCCTCACCGCGGTGTTCCTGCTGTGCTGGCTCTTCGCGCCGCGCCACGGCCTGCTCACCCGGAACCGCCGGACCGCCGTCCCCGCCCTCGCCACCGCCCTCGCCGAGGAGAAGTCGTGACACCCACCCGGACCGGCGCGCTGCTCGGCGTGGCCGCCGCGCTGCTGATGACGGCGCCCGCCGCGACGGCCGACCCCGCACCGTCCACGCCTCCCGGCACGCCCGTCACGGACGCGGTGGCAGCCGTCCTGGACGTGGAGAACGGCTCGCTGGTGCTGGACGAGTCGCCCGACCCGCTCGCGGCGCCGGTCGAGTCCGAGTGGGTGGAGCTGCGCTGGGACACCACCGCGATCGAGCCCGGCACGGTGTTCGGGGACACCGTGCGGGTGCGCGCCTCGGTCGTGCGATCCCCCGCGCCGCCGGACGAACCGGTGCCGGTCCCGGTCGCCGCCAGCGGGACCGTGCGGGTCGACGCGCCGCCGCCAGGTGATCACCTGCTGCGCGTCGAGGCCGCGGCGCACACGCTCGACGGCAGGCCGTTGACCGCCACGCGCGACTACCCGGTGTCGGTCGCCGCGGCCGCCCGGCCCGAGATCGTGCGGCCCGAGACCGTGCGCGAGCCGCAGGTGCTCCCACCGGCGCCGGCCGTCGCCGCCGCGGCACCGGAACCGCGGATCGAGGCCGCCGCGCAGCAGCCGCCCACGGCCACCGGCCGGGTCACCCTGGATCGCGGTCACGTCGACGCCGTCGCGCTCCGCCTGCTGCCGGACGGCCTGCACCTCCAGGTCAAGGACGGCACGACCACGGGCGTCACGACCTGGCGCGAACCCGCGGACGTCGAGTTCCGCGTCACGGCCGCCGCGCGCACCGAACTCCCGGCGCAACCGGCACTGGCCTTCCTCGGCGGCGCGGGCGAGCAGGTCTTCCTGCTGCCGCAGACCCAGCGCACGGACCTGTTGTGGACGGGCTGGAACACCGAGGAACTGCGCCCGGCCGAGGTGTCGGGCCCGGTGACGTGGACGCTGACCGCGGTCGACGGGCCGGGTGCGTTCGGCCTGTTCACCACCGGCTCGTTCGGCGCACCGGCGATCGTCTTCAACGACGCCGACGGCCTGCCGGACCACCTGTCCGTCCCGCTGGGCACCCACGCGCACGCCAACTGGGCGTTCGCCGAACCCGGCCGCTACCGGTTGACCTTCGCCGTCACGGCGGCCGGTGCGAACGGCTCCCCGCTGACCGACGCGGAGACCCTCACCTTCGTCGTCGGCGACGGTGACCCGGTCCGACCGGACCAGCCGGGCACCAACACCGAGCGGCAGACCGGCACGCCCGGCCGCCTGGCGTACACCGGTCCCGCCGCCCTGCCCGCGACCGCCGGTCTCGCGCTCGTCCTGGTCGTGACGGGCGCCGCCGCGCTCGTGCTCGCCCGCCGCCGCCCCGCCGAGGAGAAGCCGTGACCACCCCGACCCGCGCGGGGGCCGCGCTCGCCGCCCTCGCGGCTCTCGCCGCGCTGTCCCTCGCCCCGGCCATGGCCCAGGAGTCCACGACCGTCGTCGACGTGGGGCACGTCGACCTGCTCGCGCCGGTCGTGGCCGACGGCGCGCTGGACATCCGCTTCAAGGACGGCAACACCTCTCCGCCGACGGTCCTGGATCCCGAACGCGTGGTCACGCACGTCAAGCCGGAGTCGCGCATCCAGGTGCCCGACCTGCCCGAGTACGCGTTCCTCGGTCCGGTCGGCAGCGACCTGTGGCTCATCCCCGAGGTCCAGGACCCCAACGTGGTGTGGGCGGGGTGGAACACCGAGGCCCTGACCGCCGACCAGGTCGACCCGGGCTCGGTGCGCTGGACCCTCGACGCGATCGGCGGCGACCTGCCCGGCAGCGCGGCGCCCGGCAAGCTCACCGTGTTCCAGACCGGCCCGGTCGGCGAGCCGTTGCCGCGCGTGTTCGACACCGCCCTGCCGCTGCCGCAGCAGCACCCGCTGGTGCTCGGCACCCACGCCCACGCCAACTGGACGTTCACCGCCGAGGGCGTCTACCGGCTCACCTTCACCGTCACGGCCACCACCCCCGACGGGTCGCCGTTGCGCGACACCACGACCTACGCCATCGCCGTCGGCGCGATCGACCCCGCCACCGTGAAACCCGGCACGGGAACGAACCCCTCCACCACGACCACCACCACGACGACCACCACCACCACCACGAGTGCGACCACCACCACGGGCACGACGACGACCACCGCGCCGCCCACGTCGTGCGTGGTCCTCAACGACGGTCACGTCGACCTGATCGCACCGCGCATCCTCACCGGCGGCCTGACCACCCAGGTCAAGGACGGCACGGCCGGACCCGACCGCGCCGTGTGGCGCGACCCGGCCGACGTCGTGCTGCACCTGGTCCCCGCCGCGCGCAACACCGTGCCCGCCGACCCGGCCTACTCGTTCCTGGGCGCACCGGGCGCACCGGTCTGGCTGATCCCGCAGACCCAGATCCCCGGCATCGTGTGGGCGGGGTGGAACACCGAGTCGCTCAGCCCGCGGGACGTGGCCGGCGGCGTCGACCTCCGCGTGGCCGCCGTCGACGGCCCCGGCCGCCTCGGTGTCTTCCTCACCGGCATGGCCCCGGTCGTGCTGGTCGACTCCGGGGACGGCCTGCCCGACACCACCGCCGTCCCGCTCGGCACCCACGCCCACGCCAACTGGGCCTTCGGCGCGGAGGGCACCTACCGGATCACCATCGAGGTCACCGCTACCCTCACCGACGGTCGCACGGTCGCCGACCGCGACGTCTTCACCATCGCCGTCGGCGACGTCGACCCCACGGCCGGCGGCGCCTGCGCCCCACCGAGCACCACCGCGACGAGCACCACCGGCGCGACCACCACCACTCCGGTCACGACCACCTCGCCGGCGGCGTCCGCGCCCAGGCCACGCGGCTTGGCCTCCACCGGTGTCGGCGGCGCGGGAACGGCCGTGCTGCTCGCCGTGCTGCTGACCGCGGCGGGCGCCGCGGTGCTCGTCCTCGCCCGGCGCAGGCGCACGCACGGCGGCTGACCGGATGCGGTGTGACGAAGGTAATTTTGATTAGCTCCAGACAAGCAATCTAGGGTCTTGGCGTGACACCCGACTTCGAGGCGCAGCTGCGGGCGGTTTCGTTGCGCGTGACCCGGCCTCGGTTGGCGGTCCTCGCGGCGCTGCGCGACCACCCGCACGTGGACACCGAGAAGGTGATCGAACTGGTCCGCGTCGATCACCCGAAGGTCTCCCACCAGGCGGTGTACGACGTGCTGCGGGCGTTGACCGACACCGGTCTGGTGCGGCGCATCCAGCCCGCCGGCGCGACCGCCCGCTACGAGTCCCGGATCGGGGACAACCACCACCACGTCGTGTGCCGGTCCTGCGGCATGATCGCGGACGTCGAGTGCGTCGTCGGTCACAGCCCCTGCCTCACCGCCTCGGACGACGCCGGTTACCTGGTCGACGAGGCGGAGGTCGTCTTCTGGGGCACCTGCCCCGACTGCTCCACCGAGAACACCGCCGATGAACCGCCAGTTGGAAGGACGTAGATGACCGACCCCAAGGCAACGCCCCAGTCGAGCGCGCAGGGCGTGGACCAGAAGGCCGCGGTCGGCTGCCCGGTCGCGCACGACCCCGTGACCGCGCACGGCAGCGAGAGCGAGAACCCGGCGATCGACTCGCCGACCCCGAAGACGGGCGGCCGTCCCCGCACGAACCGGGACTGGTGGCCCAACCAGCTCGACCTCTCGGTGTTGCACGCCCACTCCTCGAAGGGCAACCCGCTGGGCGAGGGCTTCAGCTACGCCGAGGAGTTCGCCAAGCTCGACGTCGAGGCCCTCAAGCGCGACATCACCGAGGTGCTCACCACCTCGCAGGACTGGTGGCCGGCCGACTTCGGCCACTACGGCGGCCTGATGATCCGCATGAGCTGGCACGCCGCCGGCACCTACCGCACCCACGACGGCCGCGGTGGTGCGGGCGACGGCGGTCAGCGCTTCGCGCCGCTCAACAGCTGGCCCGACAACGCCAACCTGGACAAGGCGCGCCGGCTGCTGTGGCCGGTCAAGCAGAAGTACGGCCAGCAGGTCTCGTGGGCCGACCTGCTCGTGCTCGCCGGCAACGTCGCCCTGGAGTCCATGGGCTTCAAGACCTTCGGCTTCGGCTTCGGTCGCGAGGACGTCTGGGAGCCGGAGGAGATCTTCTGGGGCCCGGAGGACGCCTGGCTGGGTGACGAGCGCTACGTCGGCGACGCCGAGATGGCGCCCGAGGTCGGCGCGACCGAGATGGGCCTCATCTACGTCAACCCGCAGGGCCCGCGCGGCAACGCGGACCCGCTCGCGGCGGCCCACTTCATCCGGGAGACCTTCGGCCGGATGGCGATGAACGACGAGGAGACCGTCGCCCTCATCGCCGGCGGCCACACCTTCGGCAAGACCCACGGCGCCGGCGTCGCCGACGGCCACGTGGGCGCGGAGCCGGAGGGCGCGCCGCTGGAGGCGCAGGGCCTGGGCTGGCTGAGCACCCACGGCAGCGGCAAGGGCGCCGACACGATCACCAGCGGTCTGGAGGTGACGTGGACCGACCGGCCGACGCAGTGGAGCAACCGCTTCTTCGAGATCCTCTTCGGTTACGAGTGGGAGCTCACCACGAGTCCCGGCGGTGCCAAGCAGTGGGTCGCCAAGGACGCCGAGGCGATCATCCCGGACGCGCACGACCCGTCCAGGAAGCACAAGCCGACCATGCTCACGACCGACCTGTCGCTGCGCGTCGACCCGGCGTACGAGAAGATCTCCCGCCGCTTCCTGGAGCACCCCGACGAGTTCGCCCTGGCCTTCGCCAAGGCCTGGTACAAGCTGCTGCACCGCGACATGGGCCCGGTCGACCGCTTCCTCGGTCCGTGGGTGCCGGAAGCCCAGCTGTGGCAGGACCCGGTGCCTGCCGTCGACCACGAGCTCGTGGGTGACGCCGACGTCGCCGCCCTCAAGGCGAAGCTGCTCGACTGCGGCCTCACGACCGCCCAGCTGGTCACCACCGCCTGGGCCTCCGCCGCGACCTTCCGGTCCACCGACAAGCGCGGCGGCGCCAACGGCGCCCGGATCCGCCTGGAACCGCAGCGCGGCTGGGAGGTCAACGAGCCCGAGCAGCTCGCGAAGGTCCTGGAGACCCTGGCGGGCGTCCAGCGGGAGTTCAACGAGGCGGGCGGCGCGAAGATCTCGTTGGCCGACCTGATCGTGCTGGCCGGCTCCGCCGCGGTCGAGCAGGCGGCGCGCGAGGCTGGCTTCGAGGTGACCGTGCCGTTCCGCCCGGGTCGCACCGACGCCACGCAGGAGCAGACCGACGTCGAGTCGTTCAAGTTCCTCGAACCGCGGGCCGACGGGTTCCGCAACTACGTGCGCGCCGGCGAGCGGCTCCAGCCGGAGGTGCTGCTGGTCGACCGCGCCTACATGCTCGACCTGACCGCGCCCGAGATGACCGTCCTGGTCGGCGGCCTGCGTTCCCTCGGCGCCAACCACGGCGGCGCACGGCACGGCGTCCTCACCGACCGGCCCGGCGTGCTCACCAACGACTTCTTCGTCAACCTGCTCTCGCCGGGCACCCGGTGGCAGGCGTCGGAGTCCGGGGAGCACGCGTACGAGATCCGCGACTCGGCCACCGACGAGCTGAAGTGGACCGCCACCTCGGTCGACCTCGTCTTCGGCTCCAACTCCCAGTTGCGGGCCCTCGCGGAGGTCTACGCGAGCGAGGACGCCCGCGGCAAGTTCGTGACCGACTTCGTCGCGGCCTGGACCAAGGTCATGGAGCTCGACCGGTTCGACCTCGCCTGAGCCGTCCCGTCCGCACCGACGAGCCCGGCCGATCCGCCCGTGATCGGCCGGGCTCGTCCGCTCTGAGGCGACGGGCACGGTGGCCGGCCCTACCTGTCGGCGGGGGCTGACCGGATGGGCACCGTGCGCGGGGTTGGGAATTCTGGCGCCATGAGGAGAACATTCGGCACGATGGCGTTGGTGGTGCTGGCCGGACTCGTGACGCCGGTGACGGCGACCGCCGGGTCCACTGTGGAATGGGGGGCGTGCCCGGCCGCGGCCGGGCCGCTGGACCCGCGGCAGGAGTGCGCGACCCTGCGGGTGCCGCTGGACTACCGGAAGCCGGGCGGGGAGCGGATCTCGCTCGCCGTGTCGCGCATCCGCACCGCCAGACCGGAGTTACGCCGCGGGGTGCTGCTGTTGATCCCGGGCGGACCCGGCGGTGCCGGCCTGGCCCGGCCGACCACGCACGGCTCGCGGCTGCCGCGGGAGGTGCTCGACCGGTACGACCTGGTCGGGTTCGACCCGCGCGGGGTCGGGCACAGCACACCGGTCTCCTGCGACCTGGAACCGCGTGACATCGAGCCGACCGCGTTCCTGCCGTGGCCCGGGCCCGGCGGGGACGTCACGGGCACCGTCGAGCGGGCCAAGCGGGTCGCGCGGGCGTGTGCCCGCAACGGCGGTCCGGTGGTCGGGACCATCACCACCCGCAACGAAGCCAGGGACGTCGACCGCATCCGCCTGGCGCTCGGCGAGTCCCGGCTGTCCGCCTGGGGCACCTCGTACGGGACCTACGTGGGCGCGGTGTACGCGACGATGTTCCCCCGGCGCACCGACCGGTTCGTGCTCGACAGCAGCGGCGACCCCGATCCGCGCCGGGTGGCGCGCGGCTGGCAGGCCAACTTCGCCGTGGGCGCGGAGGACCGCTTCCCCGACTTCGCCTCGTGGGCCGCCGCCCGTGACGCGAGCTACGGCTTCGGCGCCACCCCCGCGGCCGTGCGCGCCACCTACCTGCGTTTGGCCGGAGAACTCGACCGCAACCCCCGGCCCGGCCTCACCGGCGCCACGCTGCGCGCCGTCATGTTCAACTCGCTCTACGCGGACGCCGCGTTCCCGCAGCTCGCCGCGTTCATGCTGGCGGCGTCGACCGGGGGACCGGTGCCGCCCATCCCGCTGCCGCCGGCCGCCGTGTTCCAGAACCTCATCGCCGTGCAGACCGCCACCGCGTGCAACGACGTGGCCTGGCCGGGTCCCGGGCACGACTACGCGGGCGATGTCGCGGGCCACCGGACGGCCTACCCGCTGACCGACGGCATGCCGGTGAACGTCCAGCCCTGCGCCTTCTGGCCCCACCGCCCCGCCGAGCGGCCGACCAGGGTGACCGCCGAGGGCCCGGCGAACGTCCTCATGGTCCAGAACCGCCGCGACCCGGCCACGCCGCTCGCCGGCGCCCTGCGGATGCGCGCCGCGCTCGGCGACCGCGCGAGGATCGTCGTCGTGGAGTCCGGCGGCCACGACGCCTACGTGGCCAACGGCAACGCCTGCGGCGACCGGGTCGTCACCGCCTTCCTCGCCGACGGCACCAAGCCGGGACACGACATCACCTGCCCCTGATCCCGCACCCCGACGCGGATGCCGCACACGTGGTCCCGATCGCGTGTGCGGCATCCGCATCCGCACCGAACATGCGCCCCCGACTGACCTGGTTGGTCGTGATCTGACTCATAGTGCGCCTTGTCGCCGCCCAGTAGTTGTTACTAATTACTGGCAATAACGGCGGAGGGGGAGTGCTGTGCGCAGGTCCACGTGGTTCCGCGCGGCGGCTGTGGTCGTGGTCGGGGTCGCCCTGGTGTCGTGCTCGAGCGGGGCACACCGCGGGTCCGGCGGCAGGCCGACCGAGCTGCGGCTGGCCATCGGCGGCGAGTCGGCGGAGGGCTACGACCCGACGCTGGGCTGGGGCCGGTACGGGTCGCCGCTGTTCCAGTCCACCCTGCTGGCCCGGGACGCGGACCTGGACATCGTCAACGACCTGGCCACGAAGCACTCCGTGAGCCCCGATGGTCTGGTGTGGACGGTGGACGTGCGCACCGACGCGAAGTTCGGCGACGGGCGGCCCGTCACCCCACGCGACGTGGCCTACACCTTCACCACCGCGGCCAAGAGCGGCGGCGTGACCGACGTGACGGTGCTGAAAGAGGCCGTCGTCGTGGACGCGGACACCGTGGAACTGCGCCTGACCAAGCCGCAGAGCACGTTCGTCAACCGGTTGGTGTCGCTGGGCATCGTCCCCGAGCACGCGCACGGACCGGACTACGCGCGCAGGCCGGTCGGCTCCGGGCCGTTCGTCTTCGAGCAGTGGGACGAGGGCCAGCAGCTGATCGTGCGCCGCAACGACTCCTACTACGGCGCCAAGCCCGCCTTCGAGCGGATCGTGTTCGTGTTCACCGGTGAGGACGCCGGGCTGGCCGCCGCGCGCGCCGGGCAGGTCGACGTCGCCGCCCTGCCGTCGTCGCTGGTCGGCGGCGAGATGCCGGGCATGGAGCTCACCCGGGTCCAGTCGGTCGACAACCGCGGCATCGTGCTGCCCTACCAGCCCGACGAGGGCCGCCGCACCGCCGAGGGCCGGCCGATCGGCAACGCGGTCACCTCGGACGTGGCCGTGCGGCGCGCGGTCAACGTCGCGCTGGACCGGCGCGCGCTCGTGGACGGGGTGCTCAACGGCTACGGCCGGCCGGCCACCGGCCCCGTGGACGGCCTGCCCTGGTACGAGCCGTCCGCGGCGGTCGCGGACCGCGATCCCGAGGCGGCGGGGAAGGTGCTGGAGGCGGCGGGGTGGACCGACACCGACGGCGACGGCACCCGTGAACGGGGCGGTGTCCGGGCGGAGTTCCCGCTGCTGTACCCCGCCGGCGACTCGGTGCGGCAGGGGTTGGCCCTGGCCGTGGCGGACATGCTGGAGCCGATCGGGATCGCGGTGACCGCCAAGGGCGAGAGCTGGGACGTGATCCGCACCCGCATGCACGCCGACCCGGTGCTGTTCGGGTGGGGCAGCCACGACGCGACGGAGATGTTCAACCTCTACTCGTCGGCGCAGGCGGGCGTGGAGCTGTGGAACCCCGGGCTGTACCGCAACCCCGCGGTGGACGCCGAACTGGACGCGGCGATGGCGGCCGGCGACCCCGGGCAGGCGACCGCGCACTGGGAGGCGGCGCAGAAGGCGTTCGGGCCGGCGGGCGACGCGCCGTGGGCGTGGCTGGTCAACCTCGACCACACCTACTACACCGACGCGTGCCTGGACCTGGGCGAGCTCCAGGTGGAGCCGCACGGGCACGGTTGGCCGATCACCCGGGGCATCGCGGGCTGGAGTTGGGCGTGCTGACCGGGGAGTCCACGGCACGTCCGGTGCTGCGGGCGGTCGTGGCGCGAGCCGCACGCCTGGTCGTCCTGCTGACGGCCGTCGCGGTCGCGTCGTTCACCCTGATGGTGAACTCGCCGGTGGACCCGGTGGCGGCCTACGTCGGCGCGGACGTGGCGTCGCTCGGCCCGGCGCAGCGGGCGCTGATCGCCGAGCGGTGGGGCCTGGACGACCCCGCCCACGTGCGGTTCCTGAGCTGGTTCGGCAACCTCCTGCGGGGAGACTTCGGGTTCTCGCTCACCTTCAACCGGCCGGTGCTGGAGGTGATCGGGGACAAGTTCCCGACCAGCCTGGCGCTGATGGCGGTGGCGTGGTTGCTGTCCGGGCTGATCGGCTTCGCGCTGGGCGTCGTGGCGGGGCTGCGCCGCGGTCGGCTCGCGGACCGCGCCGTCACCTGGCTGTCCTACGCGTTGGCGTCGGCGCCGACGTTCTGGGTGGGCCTGCTCCTGCTCTACGCGTTCGCGGTGTCGCTGAACTGGGCGCCGGTGTGCTGCGCGGTGCCCATCGGCGTGCCCGCGGCCGAGGTGGGGCTGCTCGACCGGCTGGCGCACCTGGCGCTGCCGGCGATCACGTTGAGCGTGGTCGGGATCGCGCCCGTGGTGCTGCACACGCGGCAGGCGGTGGTGGAGGCGCTGGCGTCCGACCACGTGGCGTTCGCCCGCGCGCAGGGGGAGCGGGGTTGGGGGTTGGTGCGGCACCGGGTGGTGCGCAACGCCGCCGCCCCGGCGCTGCTGCTCCAGTTCGCGTCCATCGGCGAGTTGTTCGGCGGGTCGGTGCTGGCCGAGCAGGTGTTCTCCTACCCGGGCCTGGGCGCGGCCACCACCACGGCCGCCCTCGGCCAGGACGTGCCGCTGCTGCTGGGGATCGCCCTGTTCACGACCGTGCTCGTGTTCACCGGCAACCTCGTCGGCGACCGCGTGCACGCCGTCCTCGACCCGCGGTCGCGGCTCGTCACCACGCGGGGTGAGCGATGACGGCGGTTGTCGCCGCGTCGGTGACGTGGGTCGACCGGCGCACTCGCACGCTGGCCCTGCTGGGGTTGTCCGCCGTGGTGGTGCTCGGCGTGGTCGTGGCGGGCTCGTGGGCGCAGGACGCCGCGCAGACGACCTCGTTGGGGGAGCGCAACACCGCGCCGTCGGCCGGCCACTGGTTCGGCACCGACTGGCTGGGCCGCGACGTGCTCGCCCGGGTGCTGTCCGGTCTGCGGCTGAGCCTGGTGGTCGGCACCGCCGCCGCCACGATCTCCGCGGTCATCGCCCTGGTCCTGGCGTGCGCCGCGACCGTCGGCGGGCCGAAGGTGGACGCGGCCGTCGGGTGGTTGGTCGACCTGTTCATGGCGCTGCCGCACCTGGTGCTGCTGCTCCTGCTCGCCTTCGCCCTCGGCGGCGGCACGGACGCCGTGGTCATCGCGGTGGCCGTGACGCACTGGCCCCACCTGACCCGCGTGCTGCGCGGCCAGGCCAAGCAGGTGGTCAACTCCGACTACGTCACCGCGGCCACCCACCTGGGACGCGGCCGGTGGTGGATCGCCCGCAAGCACGTCGCCGGGCACCTGGTCGGGCACTTCCTGGTCGGCCTGGTGCTGCTGTTCCCGCACGCGATCCTGCACGAGGCCGCGTTGTCCTTCCTCGGCCTGGGCGTCGATCCCGCCGAGCCCTCGACCGGCATCCTGCTGGCCGAGTCCATGCGCTTCCTCGCCGCGGGGGCGTGGTGGTTGGCCGTGCTGCCCGGCCTCTGCCTGCTGCTGGTCGTCAAGCTCGTCGACGGCATCGGGGAGAACCTGCGGTCACTGCTGAACCCGAGGAGCCACCACCTGTGACGACCACGTCCGAGGTGCCGCTGCTGGACATCCGTTCCCTCGCCGTCGCGTTCACGCAGTACGACCGCGGGCTGCGCCGCCGCACCGTGACCGCCCTGTCCGGCATGGACCTCACCGCCGACCGCGGCGAACTGGTCGCCCTGGTTGGCGCCAGCGGCGCGGGCAAGAGCCTGCTCGCGCACGCCGTGCTGGGCATGCTGCCGCCCAACGCCGCCGAGACCGGCGAGGTCCGGTTCGACGGCGTCCCGCTCGACCGGGCCGCGCGCCGGGCCCGTGCGGGCCGCGACCTCGCGCTGCTGCCGCAGGCGGTGACCTACCTGGACCCGGTGACCCCGGTGGGCCGCCAGGTGCGCCGTTGCGCCGTGCTCGCCGGCCGCCCGGACCCGGACGCGGTGGCCGGCGCGGCGCTGGCGGCACGCGGGCTGGGCCCCGAGGTCCGTCGGCAGTACCCCCACCAGTTGTCCGGCGGCCAGGCCCGTCGGGTGCTGACGGCCATGGCGTTGACGGGCGACCCCGCGCTGGTGATCGCCGACGAGCCGACCCCCGGCCTGCCCGCCGAGGCCGTCCGCGCCGCCCTGTCCGACCTGCGCCGCATCGCCGACCAGGACCGCGCCGTCGTGCTCATCACGCACGACCTCGCGGCCGCCCTGGAGGTCGCCGACCGCGTCGTCATCTGCCGTGACGGCCGCACCGTCGACGAGGTTCCGCCGACGGACTTCCGCGACGGAACCCTCGCCCACCCGTACACGCGTGCCTTGTGGAACGCCCTGCCCGCCAACGGTTTCCGCGTTCTGGAGGACGGATGACCCTGCGTGCCGACGACGTGTGGTTCCGCTACGCCAAGAGGTCGGGCTGGGTGGTGGCCGGGGCGTCGCTGTCGATCGAGCCCGGCGAGGTGGTCGGGCTGCACGGTCCCAGCGGCGCGGGCAAGAGCACCCTCGGCCGGTTGCTGGCCGGAGTGCTGTCACCGCGGCGCGGCCGGGTTTCCCTGGACGGACGGGCGCCCCGTCCGGTCAGGGGCGTGGCGAACCCCGTGCAACTCGTCTCGCAGCACGCCCTGTCGGCGCTCGACCCGCTGTGGAAGGTCCGCAGGAGCCTGGCGGAGACCGGCGTCGCGGACGCCGTCCTGGACCGGATGGACCCGGCGTTGGCGCCACCGGAGCTCCTGGACCGCTTCCCCCACGAGATCAGCGGCGGCGAGGCCCAGCGCGTCAACCTCGGGAGGGCACTGCTGACCGGGCCACGCTTCCTGGTGGCCGACGAGATCACCGCCAGCCTCGACCCGATCGGCCAGGTCCACATCTGGCACCTGGTGCGCGCGGCGGTCGACGCCGGCGGCATCGGCGTGCTCGCCATCTCGCACGACCGGCCGCTCCTCGACGTGGTGGCGCACCGGGTCGTGGACTTCCGGGAGGTGGTGTCCGGGCGCCCTCACGACTGCTTGCCCGCCTGATCCGCCACTAGGACGGCGAACCCGTCGAGGTGGCGGGCGAGGCCGTACTCGAAGAGCTCGTCCAGGTCCGACGCCGCGTCCGGCGGAATCGTGGCCAGCAAGGGGAAGTCGCCGCCGGCGAGGAGTTCGTCGGCGCGCGCCCGCCGCGCCAGCCACCACCGGTCCAGCGGCACGCCGGTCTCCTGCTCGGCCTCGACCTCGTCGGCCATGGGCAGGGCGGCGGTGATGACCAGCGCGTGCAGCGTGAGCGCCTCGCGAACCCGGGTCGCCATGGGCAGTCCGAGCCCGTCGAGCGCGCGCAGGACCCACTCCGTCTGGGCCATCATGTTCGGCACCAGCACCGGTCGGGTGAACGAGATGGCCCTGGGCAGCCAGAGGTGCTGCCGGCACAGCCGCCACTGCCGGCGGGCGATCAGCTCCAGCTCGGCCCGCCACCCCGACTGCCCCGGCACGGGCAGGGTCGACGCGCCGAAGACCTCGTCGGCCATCTGCGCCACCAGCTCGTCCTTGTGCTCCACGTGCCGGTACAGCGACATCGGGCCGACGCCGAGCTCGGCCGCGAGTCGCCGCATGGACACGGCGTCGAGCCCTTCGGCGTCGGCGATCGCGATGGCGGTGCGCACCACGTGCTCGCGGCTCAACGCCTGCTTGGGCACGTCCGGCCGGCGCGGCCGCGGTGCCGCGGCCCGGTCGGCCTTCGGGTCGGTGCGGGTGCTGACCACCGTGCCGGAACCGACCTTCGTCTCCACCAGCCCCTCGTCGCGAAGGGTCGCCACCACCCTGGTCGCGGTCGCGACCGCGACGCCCCACCGCTGGGCGATCTGCCGGGTGGAGAGCATCCGGTCACCGGGCCGCAGGGCGCCGGTCGAGATGCGGTCGCGGATCTCCGCGACGATCTGCCGGTAGCGCGGGTCCGGTCGCTGTGCTGACGACGACATGCCCGCAATCGTACTAGTTCACTTTTCCGCCGTACTAGTGCACATCAAAGCCTTATACGGTCAGCTGTCCACACGTCGTGGATACCGTGTTCGCATGACGTCAATACAGCGTACGCATCCGCCGCGCACCGCTTCGCCACGCCGTGCGCGGGTCTGGTGGCGTCGCCCCTGGATCGCGCCACTGATGACGTTGGCCGCGGTGTTCCTCGCCTTCTCCGTCCCGCCCTACCTGACCCTCGACCCGTCCCTGTCCCGGCTGGAACCACCGGAGGGCAACGACCTCTACTACCCGCTGCTCGTCGGGCACGTCCTCTTCGGCGCCGTCGCGATGGTGACCGCTTGCTTCCAGGTCTGGCCCTCGTTCCGCACGAGCCACCCGCGCGGGCACCGGATCACCGGCCGGGTCTACGTCTTCGCCGGAGCGCTGCCCGCCGCGGCGCTCGGGCTCTACATCGGCTGGCACACCGCGGCTGGCCCCTCGGTGCGGGTGGCGAACCTCGTGGGCTCGGCGCTGTGGCTGGTGATCACGATCATGGGGCTGTGGATGGCCCGCCGGCGCCGCTACCAGGAGCACCGCAGGTGGATGTCGCGCAGCTTCGCGCTCACCATGTCGATCGTGTTGAGCCGGATCATCAACGTGGTGGCCACCATCGTGCTCACGCCCCAGCTGGACACCACGTTCAAGGGCAGCCGGGACCTGCTGGTGTACAGCTCCGCGAGCATCGGGGTCTGGCTCAGCCCCCTGCTCCTGCTGCTGTTCACCGACTGGCTGCTGGAGCGCCGCAAGCCGGCCCACCGCCCCGCCGCCCGGAACGCGGTCAGTTCTTGATCGGCGCGCACGAGGTGCCCGGTTGCCCATCCACCGAACAGCCTCGCCGGTACTGCCGGTCGGGGGAGGCGGGCGGTTGTCCGTCGTTCGGCCGGTTCATGATCACGGACGTGCCGGGCACTCGTGCGCGATCTTCGTCGTGCGCCGACGCCGGCTCGTTGGAGCAGGTCAGCGCGGGAGTGCTGAAGATCGTTGTGGGCATTTCGAAACAGGTCGCAATCACTACTCAATGTTTCGTTGAAGTTTCGCTCCGTGACGGATATGCTGTGAACGCTCTGGGAGCGCTCCCATATTGATCACCGCCGCCGCTGAATCATCCGGAGAATGGAGGCCCATCGAATGCGTATGCGCAGCACCTCCAGGTCTGGTGCCAGACGACGGGGCATCATCGCGCTGGTCATCGGCACGCTGGCCGCCAGCATGTTCGTCGTGACGCCGACGGCGTCGGCCCACGGCACCATCGTCGGTCCCGCCACTCGTGCCTACCAGTGCTGGCAAGCCTGGGGCAGCCAGCACACGAACCCCGCCATGCAGCAGCAGGACCCCATGTGTTACCAGGCCTTCCAGGCCAACGCGGACACCATGTGGAACTGGATGAGCGCGCTGCGGGACGGGCTCGGCGGGAACTTCCAGGGAAGGACCCCGAACGGCCAGCTCTGCAGCAACGCCCTCTCGCGCAACAACTCGCTGAACACCCCCGGCCGGTGGAGGACCACCAGCGTTGGCAGCAACTTCACGCTGCACCTGTACGACCAGGCCAGCCATGGTGCCGACTACTTCCGGGTGTACATCAGCAAGCAGGGGTTCGACCCGACCACCCAGAGCCTGGGCTGGGGCAACCTCGACTTCATCATGCAGACCGGTAGGTACGCCCCGGCCAAGGACATCAGGTTCAACGTCCAGACCTCCGGCGGGTACCGCGGCCACCACATCGTGTTCACCATCTGGCAGGCCTCGCACCTCGACCAGGCCTACATGTGGTGCAGCGACGTGAACTTCGGCTAGGAACCCGGTCTACCGACGCCGATCCCGGTTCTGCACCCGTGATCGGTCGTCACGGAACGGGGAGGGGGACTCCACGTCCTTCTCCCCGTTCGTCATGTCAGCCCACCGGCCTCGCTCGCGAGAAGCGGGGCCGCCGTGAACGGCCCTTTGCGCAGCATTTGGTCGAATTCACCACGTGGGTCCGGGAATCCGCGCTCAAGCCCCGATCGGAACGGGTCGGCGCGACCACCGGGATCGTGCGGGTCACGCCGCCGTTCGGCGGGAGGGCCCAGGTCGCGGCGGCCTCGACGCTCACCCGTGGTCCTTTCCACCGGGCCGCCAATGTGCTGGACGGGTGCTTTTCGTGGCGGCCCTTAGACTGGCGCCATGGCATCCACCCCTGATCCGGCTTCGGGTGCGGTTGGCGGCGCCGGGATCACCATCGCGCGGATTGCCGAAATGGCGGGTGTGTCGGCGGCGACGGTGTCCAAGGTGGTCAACGGGCACGTCGAGGTCGCCGCGGAGACCCGTGCCCTGGTGGAGGGGTTGCTCCGCGAGCAGGGGTACCGGCGGCAGAAGAGGGTGAGCCGGGCGCCGCTGGTCGAGGTGCTGTTCCACGAACTGGCAGGCGTGTACCCGGTAGAGGTGATCAAGGGGGTCGAGCGCGTCGCCACCGAGCACGGGCTCACCATCTCGCTCAGCGAGCTCCACGGTCGGCACACCCCGGACCGGAGCTGGATCGACGGGCTGCTGGCCCGGCGGCCCACCGGTGTCGTCGCCGTCTTCTCCGGACCCACGCCCGAGCAGCACCGGCAGCTGCACAGCCGTGACATCCCGGTGGTGCTGGTCGACCCGACCGGCGAGCCCGCGCACGGGATGCCGTCGGTGGGCGCGGACAACTGGAGCGGCGGCCTGGCGGCGACCCGCCACCTGCTCGACCTCGGGCACCGGCGGATCGCCGTGATCACCGGCGCCACCGGGATGCTGTCGGGTCGGGCGCGGCTCGACGGTTACCGCGCGGCCATGGACGCCGCCGGGGTGCCCGTGGACCCGGAGTTCGTCCGCGAAGGCCACTTCCAGATCGTCGACGGCTTGGCGCAGACCCGTGAGCTGCTGCGCCTGCCGAACCCGCCGACCGCGGTGGTGACCGGCAACGACGGCGAGGCGCTCGGGGTCTACCAGGCCGTCTACGAGGCGGGTTTGCGCATCCCGGACGACCTGAGCGTGGTCGGTTTCGACGACCTGCCGCCCGCCCAGTGGATGATCCCGGCGCTGACCACCATCCGGCAGCCGCTGTGCGAGATGGCCGGCACCGCCACCGGCATGGTGATCGACCTGGCCCAGGGCCGGGCACTGCCGCAGCACCGCCTGGTCCTGTCCACCGAACTCGTGGTCCGCGCCAGCACGGCCGCTCCCCGGCGCTGAACTGGGGGGCGTCACCTCTGCTGCGCCCTCATGAACAACAGGTACGGCCGACAAGCAGTACCGTCATCCTCATGCCGGAAGCAGCAGGCGGTCCCGTGCTCGGTCCCACGCTGACCGAGTGGCTCAAGGCGAGAGAGGAGACCCGGCGGCACCTCGAACGCGAGACGCCGACGGTCGACGCGGCCTGGGCGCAGCGACTGGCCGACCTGTTGGTCACCGAGCGGTCGTGGCAGGACCAGTACACCGGGCTCATCGGCCTCGGCAGCCCCGGAGGCCGGTTCCCGTCGTCCAACCGGTGACGTGCCGGTCAGCGCGCGTCGGACCCGGGTGGCGCCACCTGCCGGCCCAGCGCCAGTCCCAGGGTGATCATGACGACCCCGGTCAGCGCGTGCAGCCAGTTGTCGGCGCCGTTGACCGGCAGGAGGTTGGCCGCCCCGTCCAGGTCGATCAGCAGCCCGTACACCCACAGCAGCAGGTAGACGATGCCGCCGAGGACCAGGAAGAGCGTGCCGCCGCGCACCGACCGCGCCACCGCCAGTCCGGCGACGCCGAAGGCCAGGTGGACGAGGTTGTGCAGGACCGACACCTGGAACACGCCGAACAGCAGCGCGTCCGACGTGTGACCCGCGAACTCCATCGCGTCGTGGTCGGCGGTGAGGCCGGGGATGAACCCCGCCGTGCCTGCGGCGACGAACAGCGCGCTCATCACCAGCGCGAGCACCGTCACCGGTGCCCGCGTCACCATCTGGACCCGGGGCATCTCGACTCCGTCGAAGTGTTCGCCGCTACCGGCAGATGCACCCGCGGGACAACGCCGACGATGCGGTGGCGGCGCAGAACCTGACGCCGAGGATGTCGTGCTCGCTCCACGGGTGGCGGCAGGCGAGGCAGCGATCCTCGGTGTCCGCTCGGTTGTCGGTCGTCACGTCGGGCGACAGGGCAGATGGCATGAGGTGCTCCGATGAGCGGTGTGGTGGCAGGGTGTGGGGTGTCCGGATGACTGCTCCACGGGGTTCGAAGACCCGGCAGACGCCCCTGATTCGGCGCGCGCGGCGTACTCCTGCCACCGTCGACACTACTCCGGGCCGCGCACCCGCGGGTTCCGGGTGCCACGTGGCCGGTCGGCGTGGTCGACGCCCGTCCACCGCGTGGCGGACGGGGCCGGTGAGGGCCGGTTTATCCTCTGCGGGTCGGTGAAGCCGGGCCGCGGGTCCGAGGGGGTGGGACCTGGTGGTGCAGAAACCCACGGTGTACGACGTCGCCGAACGAGCCGGGGTCTCCATCGCGACCGTGTCGTTCGCCTTCAGCCAGCCGCAGCGGGTGCGCAAGAAGACGCTCGACAGCGTGTTGGCCGCCGCTGCCGCCCTCGGTTACGTCCCGAACGCGAGTGCCCGCGGGTTGGCGAAGGGGCGCACCGGCGCCATCGGCCTGTACTCCTTCGACCACCTGCTGGAGGTCGAGCGCGACCCGGTCGACGAGCTGCGGGCGGGTGACGAGCGGCTGTTCCCGCTCTACCCCGACGTGGTCCAGCGTGGTGTGGAGCTGGAGTGCCGCCGTCGGGGCCTGGCGCTCATGCTCGGGTCCGGCGGCGCCGGGGCCGGGCACCTGTCCGCCGTCGTGGACGTCGCCGGGCGCGTCGACGGCCTGATCGCCTTCGCGGGCGCCGCGCCGGTCGACGCCCTGACCCGGATCGCGCGCCGCATCCCGGTGGTCGAACTCGGCGGCGAGACCCGGGTGACCGGTGCGCGGACGGTCCTGGTCGACCACCGGTCGGGGATGCGCCGGCTGGTCGAGCACCTGGTGCGCGAGCACGGGCACCGGCGCTTCACCTACGTCGGCGTGGCGGGCGGGACGGCGGAGTCCGCCGACCGCTTCGACGGCTACGCCGACGCCCTCACCGCCGCGGGGATCCCCGTGGGTCCGCCGCTGGACAGCCGCCCCGGCCAGGAGGCGGCCACCCGCGCCGCGCTGGCCTCGGCGCCGCTGCCCGACGTCTTCGTGTGCGCCACCGACCAGGAGGCGCTCGTCGTCCTGGACGTGCTCCGCGAAGCGGGCGTGGACGTGCCCGGCCGGGTGGCGGTCACCGGGTTCGACGGCATCGTCGCCGGACGCCTGTCCTCACCGCCGCTGACCACCGTGCGGCAACCGATGGAAGCCGTCGGCCGCACCGCCGTGCGACTGCTCGTCCACTCGGCCGCCGAGCGGTCCGAGGAGGCGGGGACGCCCCTGCCCACCGAGCCCGTTCTCCGTCGTAGCTGCGGCTGCCGACCACCGCGCTGACCTGCCCGAACCCGCTCCGACCGGGGCAGTTGCCAACCGAGACGCCTCCTTGACCCGCCCGAATCTAAGCGCATAGATTCCGAGGTCGAGCGTTCCGGTGAAGCCCGGTGGTTCGGCTGCCACGTGTCAGACCCCGCCCGCCCTCGGAAGGACCCAGATGCACGTCACCCGTCGTAGGACGCGGCTGGCCGCCGCCATCGGCATCGCCACCGCGGCGACCGCCGTCGTCACCCTCGCCACCGTCCCCGCGCAGGCCGCGGCGGGCTGCCGGGTGACCTACCAGGTCGGTTCCCAGTGGCCGGGCGGCTTCACCGCGAGCGTGAACGTGACCAACCTCGGCGACCCGGTCCCGAGCTGGCGGTTGACGTGGTCGTTCACCGCGGGCCAGTCGGTCACCCAGCTCTGGGGCGGCAAGGTGGCCCAGTCCGGCGCCAAGGTCTCGGTCGACAACGCGAGCTGGAACGGCTCCCTGGGCACCGGCGGGAGCGCCGGGTTCGGGTTCAACGGCTCGTGGAACGGCTCGAACCCGGCCCCCACCGACTTCGCCCTCAACGGCACCCGGTGCACCGGCGACACCACCACGACAACGACGACGACCACCACCACCACCACGACCACCACGTCGACGCCGCCGGCGGATGTCCTGGCCCGAGCGCACACCGTGGGCCGGGTCAAGGCCTCCACCAGCGCCGTGCAGTACACCTGGCCCGGCATCTACTTCGAGGGCCGCTTCCGCGGCACGGGCGTCGGGATCGTGCTCAACGACGCCGACAACGACTACGACGTCCAGGTCGACGGCGCGACCGTCGCCACCCTGGTGACCCCGGGCCGCGTCACCCACCAGATCAACGGCCTGACCAACGGCGAGCACACCGTGCGGCTGGTCAAGCGCACCGAGAGCACGTGGGTCGCGGGCCAGTTCGGCGGTTTCGTCGCCGCACCCGGCGGCGAGATCCTCGCCAAGCCCGCCGCCCGCACCAAGCAGATCGAGTTCATCGGCGACTCCCAGACCGCCGGCTACGGCAACACCTCCACCACCCGCGACTGCTCGGCCAACGGCGGCGTCGCCCGCAACACCAACACCGACCTGAGCTTCGGCGCCCTCACCGCCAAGCGCCTCGGCGCCGACTACCAGGTCAACGCCCACTCCGGTCGCGGCATGGTGCGCAACTACAACGGCGGCGAGCCCGGCGTCGACTTCCGCACCTCCTACGAACGCACCCTCCAGCACGTCGCCGGCGACGTGTGGCGCAACCCCGACACGTGGCGACCGCGGCTGGTCGTGGTCGGCCTGGGCAACAACGACTTCTCCACCCCGGTCAACGCGGGCGAGCCGTGGACGCCCGAGAGCCTGGTCACCGCCTTCAAGGCCGCCTACCACGGCTTCCTCGACAAGCTCCGGACGCAGTACGGCCCCGACGCGGTCATCGTGGTCAGCGCTCCGAACCTGTACGCCCAGACCGCCGAGCAGGTCGTCGCCGACCGCAACGCGCGGGGTGACGCCAAGGTCCGCTTCTGGAAGATCGACGACCCCCGGCTGGACTACGGCGGCTGCGACTGGCACTTCTCCCTCAACGACCACCGGGTCCTCTCCGGCCTGCTCACCGACTACATCGCCACCCTCCCGATCACCTGGTGACAGCACGGCGGTGACGGCACCGAGGACCGCGACGCCGGTCACTCGGTGCCGTCACGGCCGTGACGGCCGAGCCCGCGCAGTTCCGCCCACAGGTCGCGGCACGCGCGGACAAGGGGGATGAGGGTGCGGACGAACTTCGTGCCCGCGTCCGGCAGGCGGGCGAGGACACCGATCGCCACCGCGGCGGTGCCCGCCCATGCCATCACGTCCGCCATAATGCGTCTCCTCCGGTCGTCCGCGTCTCGGCCGTTGCCTTGAGCCGTACGGTCGCGGCTCAAGGCCGGTCCCGCACTTGTCCGTGCGGGCAATGTGGTCCGCCGCGGACAACCGCCGGTTGTCCGCGGACGGGATGCGGTGCGAGGTGGGAATGCGGTCAGGTCGCCCGTGGGGTGCCCTCAAAGGCGACGACCGGGCGCGGCACGACCTGGCTCGGCACCTGCGTGGCCTGGTGGACCACTCGGAGCTGACGCTCAGGGCGATCGGCGGGCACTGCGGGTGCAGCGACACGACGGTGTCGAAGCAACTGGCGGGTGACCAGCTGCCGCCGTGGAAGTTCGTCGAGGCCGTGGTCGAGGCGTGCACGCCCGACGAGCGGCACCGGCCGGACCGCAAGCGCGCGGTCAGGGAGCTGTGGCAGCGGGCCGTGTACACCAGGCGGGTGGACCCGCCGCCGGCGGAGCCGGGTCTGGTCGACGCCCACACGAGGTTGGTGCGCGCGCAGGCGGAGACTATCGCGACGCAGCGCCGCCTCATCGAGGTCACCGACGAGTTGAGCACGGCGCGCCGGCAGCTGCTGGAGAGCGTGCAGGTCGAGCACCGCTCGTCCCAGGCGATCGCGGTGCTCCAGGTCGTGCTCATGCGGCTGTCCGCGCTGATCTCCCACCTCACCGCCGAACGCGACCGCCACCTGGCCGAGGTGACCGGCTACCGGACCGAGATCGAACAGGTGCACCGACGGCTGTTCGACGCCGACCGGGAGCGCGGCCGGGCGAAGGGCCAGCTCGGTCAGGCCAAGCAGGAGCGGGAGCGGGCCGCGGCGTTGACCGAGCTCCTCCAGGACAAGATCGGTCGCCTGGAGAGCCGGATCCGGCAGTTGGGCATCACCTCGCCCGATCCCCGGGACGACGCCGCCGTCGTCCCGCAGTCGACCCCGCTGACGGCCGACGAGATCCTGCTGGACACCGCGCTCGGGCTCGACCGGCTGCAACGCCTGCTCGACGCGCAGGGTGCGGAGCTGTCGGAGCTGGAGTCGGCGAACACCGACCCGGTCGAACCTCCGCCCGGACCTCTCGACTTCGCCTCGGACGCGCGTTACCGGGTGTTGTTCACCCAGTCGGCGATCGGCATGCTCTTCGCCGACGTCGAGGGCCGGATCTTGGACGTGAACCAGGCGTTGCAGGACATGCTGGGGTTCAGCGTCGAGGAGATGCGGCTGTTCAACATCCGCGACCTGATGCACCCGGAGGACGGTGACGGCGTCCGGCGGCCGCACAACCCGCCGGCCGCCGGGGACGAGGCGGGCCACAACCGGGCGGAGAAGCGGTTCCTGCGGGCCGACGGCGAGCAGGTGTGGACGCGGCTGACGCTGTCGCTGGTGCGTGACGACCACGGCGACCCGCAGTACCAGGTGGCGATGATCGAGGACAACACGGACCGGCACCTGTTCCAGAACCGGCTGCGCTACCAGGCGTTGCACGACCCGTTGACCGGTCTGCCCAACCGCGCGCTGTTCCTGGAACGACTCGGTCGCGTGTTCGACAACAGGGCGCGCCACCGCGCCGGCCTGTGCTACCTGGACCTGGACGGGTTCAAGGTCGTCAACGACAGCCTCGGCCACGACATCGGCGACCAGTTGCTGGTCGAGGTGGGGCGGCGGCTGGACCACTCGGTGTCCGGCGAGGGGAAGCTGGTCGCCCGGATGGGTGGTGACGAGTTCGTCATCCTGGTCGAGGACACGACCGGCGTGCAGACCCTCGTGGACATCGCGGACCGGGTGCTGCGCGAGCTGGAGACGCCGATCCGGATCGGTGGGCACGAGCTGACCGTGTCGGCGTCGATCGGCATCGTGGAGCGCGCGCTGTCGGGCACCACGGCCGCCGACCTGATCCGTGACGCCGATATCACGCAGTACTGGGCCAAAGCCGACGGCAGGGCTCGCTGGGCGTTGTACAACCCGGAGCGCAACGCGAGGGAGGTCGCCCGGTTCACCCTGTCGGCGACCATGCCGCAGGCACTGGAGCGCGGCGAGTTCTACGTGCAGTACCAGCCGCTGGTGCGGCTTGAGGACAGCACCGTGGTCGGGGTCGAGGCGCTGGTGCGGTGGCAGCACCCGGAGTTCGGGCGGTTGACGCCGGACCGGTTCATCGAACTGGCCGAGGACACCGGCCTGATCGTCCCGCTGGGCCGGTGGGTGCTGCGCGGGGCGTGCGAGCAGGCACGGCGGTGGTTGGACGAGTTCGGCGACGCCGCGCCGTTCGTGTCGGTGAACCTGGCGGTGCGCCAGTTCCGGGATCCGGAGCTGGTGCGGGACGTGGAGCGGATCCTGGACGAGTGCGCGTTGCCGCCGCACCACCTCCAGCTGGAGCTGACCGAGAGCGCGATCATGGGCACCGCCGACGAGCCGCTGGAGACGTTGCGGGCGCTGTCGGGCCTGGGCGTGCGGATCGCCATCGACGGCTTCGGCACGGGCTACTCGAACCTGGCCTACCTCACGCAGCTGCCGGTGCACGAGCTGAAGATCGAGGGCTCGTTCATGGCCGGGTTGCGGACGGCGGGCGACGAGGACCCGGTGGATGCCCGGATCGTGTCCACGCTGGTGCAGCTGGCGCACGCGCTGGAGCTCGGCGTGACGGCCAAGGACATCGAGACCCGGGAACAGGCCGAGCGCCTGCACCGGATCGGCTGCGACACCGGCCAGGGCTGGTTCTTCGCCAAGCCGGCAGGGCCTCACGAGATCGACGACCTCCTCGGGCGACCTCTCACGCCGTGAGTCGTCGCCCGAAGACGTCCCCGGTCGGTGCGCCGGCTGCGCACAGGTGATTCGGCGGGTGCATTCGCGCTGGTAGTCGCCACGTCGGTGTGCTCATGCCCGGTGCGGCGACCATGCATAGACTTCGCTGGTGACCGCGCAGACGCTGCCCTACGAGCCCGACGACGACCACGCCGCCGACCGCTTCATCAACCTCGCGCTGCGCAGCCGGGACGCCGAGACGTGGCGGCTGCTGGCTGCCGACGCCTACGTCGAGCAGACCGACCGGGTGCTGCGGGCGATGCTCGACCGGATCACGGTGGCCCGCACGCACCAGAGCGCCGAACGCGCCACCGCGCGGGCGCGTGCGGCCGCCGGGGAGATCAGCCAGGTCGAGTTCCAGCGCGACGCGGCCGAGGAGGCCACCAAGGCCACGAAGACCGCCCACTTCGAGACGCTGGTGCGCGAGCACCACCGGCTGATCGCGCCCGCGGCCCGCCGGCTGCGCGGCGACGACGTCCGCGACGAGCTGACGGACCTGGTGCTCGCCCTGGGCTCCGCCATCGACGCCCACCGCGCCGCCGTGCTCGCCGAGCTGCCCGACGGGGCCGAGCCCACCGCGACCGACCAGGCGTTGTGGGCGCGGCTGACCACGCTCGACGTGCCCGGCGGCGGTGGGCACACCCCGTTGGCGGAGCTGGTCCAGCGCCGCACGGCGCGGCAGGACGACTTCGGGCGCGTGCTGGCCGGGATCATCCTGGACGTGGCGGGCGACGCGCCGTCGATCCCGCGCGCCGCCCTGCTGACCCCGTGGAAGAAGGCGGTCACGTCGACCCTGCCGGCCGAGGAGAAGAACGAGTTCGCGGCCAAGGGCAAGGGCTCGCTGGTGACCGAGAAGCTCCGCAAGGCCCTGGGCCACCTGGAGCGCAAGGGCCTGGTCAAGCGCTCCGGGTCGGCGGACGAGCAGCGACTGGACGTGCTCGACCGGCCCGGTCTGGAGGAAGTGGCCGGCGGGCTGGCGCCGTAGACACCCCGGCCGCCCGGATCGGTTGCCAATCCGGCAACAGGATTTGCCGGTTCTCCTCTCCCTTGGCCACCATCGGTGGACGGGGTGGCGCGAACGAGGAGGACGGCCGGTGGCACACGGGTTCGACAAGGAGTTCTGGGAGCAGCACTGGCAGCAGGGGAGCGGGGGCGGCCCTGCATCGATGGCCGGCAACCCGCCGAACCCGTACCTCGCCCGCGAGACCGGTGAGCTGGCACCGGGCACGGCGTTGGACGCGGGGTGCGGCGCCGGGGCGGAGGCGATCTGGCTCGCGTCGCACGGGTGGCGGGTGACCGCGGTCGACATCTCGGCCGAGGCGCTCGCCCGCGCCGCCGAACGCGCGGCGGCGAGTGGGGCGTCCGAGCGGTTGCGGTGGGTCGAGGCGGACCTGGGCGTCTGGCACCCCGGCACGGAGTTCGACCTGGTCACCACCCACTACGCCCACCCGGCGACGTCGCAGCTGGAGTTCTACGACCGCATCGCGGGCTGGGTCGCACCCGGCGGCACGCTGTTGATCGTCGGGCACCTCCACACCCCCGGCGGCGGGCACCACCCGCCCGCCGAGGCGTCGGCCACCGCCGAGGCCATCACGGCCCGGTTGGACGGGACAGCTTGGGAGGTCGTCACCGCGCACGAGGGCCACCGGACGCTCCCCGGCCGCGCGGTTCCCCTCCACGACGTCGTCGTGCGCGCCACCCGACGCCGCTAGCCGGGTTCGTCCGCCGAGATCGGGGGAACCCGCTGCGGCGCGGTGGGCCGCGGCACCGACTTCACCGATGCGGCCGCCGCCACCACGCCCAGCACGGCCAGCAGCACGAACACCGCCGGGTAGCCGCCGAGTGCGCCCGCGAACGCGGTTGCCGCCCAGGGCGCGACCGCCGCGGTGATGGCCATGGGTGCGTTGAGCACGCCGCTGAGCCGGCCGTAGTGGGCGGCGCTCCAGCGATCGGTGACGGCGGTGGCCTGGATGAGGGTGAAGACACCTCGCGCGGTGCCCGCGAGGACGGCCGCGGCGATGAGCAGGACGGCCGGGCCGGGGATCAGTCCCAGCAGCAGCGTCGTGGCCGACGCGGTGAGCAGCACGACCACGGTCCTGGTGCGCACGCCGGCGATCGCGACGAACCGGGTGTAACCGAGGCGTCCCAGGACCTGGCCGACGCCGCCGAGCCCGAGCGCCCAGGCCGCGGTGGTGGTGGACAGGCCGCGTTCGGCCAGCAGCGGCACGAGTGCGACCACGACGGCGTACACCGCGAAGGCGCCCAGGCTCAGCGCGACGACCAGCACGACGAACGGTCCGCTGCGCGCGATCGCGTCCGGTGCGTGGGTGGTCTCGTGCTCGTGCGGTGGCCACGGCCGGCGCAGGCCGAACACGTGCGCGGGGATCGTGATCACGGCCAGCACGGCGGCGAGCACGAGGTAGGTCCCACGCCAGTCCAGGTGCTCGGCCAGGCCCGCGGTCAGCGGCGCGAACACCGTGCTCGCCAGGCCGCCGACCAGGGTCAGCACGGTGAGGGCGCCCACCCGGCGTTCGCCGTACCAGCGGGTCAGGGCGGCGAACGCGGGCTGGTACAGCACCGCCGCCATGGCCGCGCCGATCACCGTCCACGCCAACGTGAACACCACCAACGACCGTGCGGTCGCCATGCCGACGACCGCGAGTGCCGCCACGACGGCCCCGACGGCCATCACCAGCCTCGGCCCGCGCCGGTCCAGCACCCGGCCCAGCGGCACGCCGACGGCGGCCGAGACGAGTTGGGCCAGGGAGAACCCGGCGGTGATGGCGGGCAGCGACCAGCCGGTGCTCGCGCTGATCGACGGCGCGAGCACCGGGAAGGCGTAGAAGAGGATGCCCCAGCCGGTGATCTGGCTCAGGCAGAGCACCACCAGGACGGGGCGCAGCCCGGCACGCCCCTCGATCGTGCCGGGCTGCTGGACGTCAGACGCGCGCACTCGGAGCCGTCAGCGCCAAGTCCGCCACCGACGGGCCGCCGCAGCAACCGCCCGCGGCCGCCGGCTCGACGTCGAACACCCCGGACCCGCCGCACACGCCGGTCGCGGGCAACGTCAGCTCGACCCCGGCCGCGGCCTCGTGGTCGCCCGCGATCTCGGCGACGACGCTGCGCGCCTGCTCGTAGCCGGTCATCGCGAGGAACGTCGGCGCGCGCCCGTAGCTCTTCATGCCGACAAGGTAGACGTCGGGCTCCGGCTGGCGGAGCTCGTTCGCGCCGTGGGGGTAGACCGTGCCGCACGAGTGCACGTTCGGGTCGATCAGCGGCGCGAGCTTCGTCGGCGCCTGCAACACCGGGTCCAGGTCCAGCCGGATCTCCGACAGCCACGAGTGGTCCGGCCGGAACCCGGTCAGCACCACGACCTCGTCCACCGGGTCCAGCCGGTGCCCGTCCTGCGAGACCAGGACCAGCCGGTCGCCGTCGCGCTCGACCTCGGCGGTGCGGAAGCCGGTGACCACCTCGACGTGCCCGGCCTGCGCGGCGGCCTTCGCCTTCAGCCCCAGTCGACCGCGGGCGGGCAGCTGGTCGGCCTCGCCGCCGCCGAAGACGGTGCCGACCGCGCCGCGGCGCAGCAGCCAGGTCACGTGCGTGCCGGGGTGCTCGGCCGCCAGGTCGGTCAGCGCGATCAGGGCGGTGAGCGCGGAGTGCCCGCTGCCCGCCACCGCGATCCGCTTGCCCGCGTACCGCTCGACCTCGTGGTCCAGGTCGGGCACGTGGTAGGTGATCCGGTCGGCCGCGGTGCGCTCCCCGATCGCCGGCAGCCCGTCACCGCCCAGCGGGTTGGGCGAACCCCAGGTGCCCGACGCGTCGACCACGGCCCGTGCGGTGATGCGCTCCTCGCCGTCGGCGGTCCGGACGTGCACGGTCAGCGGCTCGGTGTCGCGACCCGCGTCGACGACCCGGTCCCGGCCGCGGCGGGCGACGCCGACCACGCGGGCGCCCACCCGGACGTGCTCGTCCATCGCCTCGGCCAGCGGCACCAGGTACCGCGACGCCCACTCGGCGCCGGTCGGGTAGTCCTGGCCGGCCGGCGCGGTCCAGCCGGTCGGCTCCAGCAACCGGCGCGCGGCCGGGTCGATGAGCTCGGACCACGACGAGAACAGCCGCACGTGGTGCCACCGCGCCACCGCCGCACCCGCCTGCGGGCCCGCTTCCAGCACCAACGGCCGCACACCGCGTTCGAGCAGCTGCGCCGCCGCGGCCAGCCCGACCGGCCCCGCGCCAACCACGACCACTGGAAGCTCAGTCACGAGCTACCCCTTTCATCGGCTCTCTTCGATCGAACAAGGGGCAATCTATCGAGTGGGGTCGATGAACGCAACCATCGAGACCGGTCGATAGACTGGGGTCATGACGACGACGCTGCCCGCGGTCGGGCTCGCACCCGAGGACGCCTCGACCTACGCCGAGTGGTTCGCCTGCCTGGCCGACCCGACCCGGGTGCGCCTGCTGCACACCGTCGCCACCCACCCCGGCGAGATCACCGTGGGCGCGCTGACCGAGGCCGTCGGCGTCAGCCAGTCCACCTGCTCGCACCACCTGCGCAAGCTCGCCGACGTGGGCTTCGTCCGGCTGCGCAAGGAGGGCACCGCGACCCTGGTGTCGGTCAACCCGGCGTGCTGCACGGGCCTGCCGCACGCCGCGGACGCCGTCATGGGCACCATCGTGACGCGGCCGTGCTGCCCGACCGACCTGCCCGCCGACGTCACCGTGCGCGCCCTGACCGACGACGACTGGGCCGACGTGCGCCGCATCTACGCCGAGGGCATCGCCACCGGCAACGCGACGTTCGAGACCGAGACCCCGAGCCGCCGCACCCTGGAAGCCAAGTGGCTGCCCGACCACCGCTGGGTCGCCGTCGTCGACGGCCGGGTCGCCGGCTGGACCGCCGCCACCGCGGTCTCGGCCCGCGAGTGCTACTCCGGAGTCGCCGAGACCTCCGTCTACGTCGGCGAGGGCTTCCGCGGCCGCGGCGTCGGCAAGTCCCTGCTCCACCGGCAGGTCACCGCGGCCGACGAGGGTGGGCTGTGGACGTTGCAGACCGCGATCTTCCCCGAGAACCGGCCCAGCATCGCCCTGCACCACGCCGCCGGCTACCGCACCGTGGGCGTCCGCGAGCGCATCGCCCGGCACCACGGCGTGTGGCGCGACACCGTGATGCTCGAACGCCGCACCCCCACCTGCTGAAACCGGTCGTGTCAGGGGCGTGACAGGGGCGTGGCAGCTCGGGCGGTGATGGTTGGCGCCATCACGAGAGGAAGTCCGATGACCCAAACGGTTCCCGTCCCGCACGGCCTGCCCATGGATCGCGATGCCGGCCCCTTCGACCCGCCCAGTGAGATCACCCGGCTGCGCGAGGCCCGGCCCGTCAGCCCCCTGGTCTTCCCCGACGGTCACGAGGGCTGGCTCGTCACCGGCTACGACGCGGTCCGCCAGATCATGGCCGACACCCGGTTCAGCTCCCGCCGGGACCTCGACGTCGTCCACGTGCCCTACGGGACGCCCGGCATCCCCGCCGACACCGAACCGGCACCGCAGGTGCCCGGCCTGTTCGTCAGCATGGACCCGCCGGACCACACGCGGCTGCGGCGCAAGCTCACCGGCGCCTTCACGGTCAAGCGCATGAAGACGCTGGAAGAGCAGATCATCGAGACCGTCGAGCGGCAGCTGGACCACATGGCGGCCCTGACCCCGCCCGTCGACCTGGTCAAGGAGTTCGCGCTGCCGGTGCCGTCCCTGGTGATCTGCGAGCTGCTCGGCGTGCCCTACGCCGACCGGGAGACGTTCCAGGTCAACTCCGCCAAGTTCCTGGAGAAGGACGTCGCGCTCGACGAGAAGATGGCCGCGTACGGCGCGATGACGTCCTACCTGGCCGAACTGGTCACGGGCAAGCGCGCCGCACCCGGCGAGGACCTGCTGTCCGACCTGGCCCGCCAGGACGACCTCACCATCGAGGAGCTGGTCGGCATCGCCTTCCTGCTGCTGCTCGCGGGCCACGAGACCACCGCCAACATGTTGGCGCTGGGCACGTTCGCGCTCCTGGAGCACCCCGAGCAGCTGGCCGAGCTGCGCGCCGACCTCGACCTGCTCCCCGGCGCGGTCGAGGAGCTGATGCGGTACCTGTGCGTCGCCGACATCTTCTACCGCTACGCGACGGAGGACATCGAGGTCGGCGGGGAGACGATCGGCAAGGGATCGACGGTCGTCGTCTCGTTGCTGGCCGCCAACCGCGATCCCCTGCGCTTCGACCGCCCCGACGCCCTGGACGTGCACCGGCAGGCGCGCGGCCACCTGTCCTTCGGCCACGGCGTCCACCAGTGCCTCGGCCAGCAACTGGCCCGCATCGAGATGCGTGCCGGTTTCGAAGGGCTGCTGCGTCGCTTCCCGACCCTGGAGCCGGCCGTGCCTGCCGGCGAAGTGAGGGTCAAGTCCGACATGAACATCTACGGGGTCCACGCCCTGCCGGTCACCTGGACGGACACGGCCCGGTAGTCACGTGGCGAGCGTGACCGCGACCAGCTCGGACCAGCTCGTCCCCGTCCCCTCCCGAACCGCCTCGGCGAACCGCGCGTCGCCGAGGCGGTTCCGTGCCGCCCGTTCGATCCGGGCCACGTCCGGTTGGGAGCGGTCGCGCAGCCCGCGCACCCCGGCGCTCGCCGCGAGCAGCCGCGCGGCCTGCGCGTGCTCGTCCCGGCGCAGCGCCAGGTCCGCGACCCCGACCAGCACCCGCGCGATCAACGGGGCGTGCCCCGCCTCGGCCGCGGCCTCACAAGCCGCGGCGCAGTGCGCACGGGCCTCGTCGAGGTCGTCGGTGAGGTAGCCGAGCAGGTCGTGCGTCACCCCGCGGATGTTCGCCCGTCGCGCTTCGTCGCCCAGCTCGGTCGTCATGACGCAGAGCTGCCGGCGTGCCTCCTCGGTGTCGCCGCGCCACCGGGCGAGCTCCGCCTTCGACAGGGCCAGCGACGTCAGCGTGCCCGGCCAGGTGACCCGTTCCGCCTGGCGCTGCGCCTCGGCCGCGGCGGCCGAGGCGGCGTCCTCGTCGCCGAGCAGCCAGTACAGCTGCGCCTGTCGCGACCACAGCGGGATCACGTCGTCCACGGCGCCGATCTCGGTGATGACCGCGACCGCCTGCTCGTAGTACTCGCACGCACCGGCGAACTCGCCGCGCATGGCGATCCGGTCCGCCAGCTCGCACAGGGCGAAGGAGATCCCGAACCGCTCGCCGAGCGCCCGGAACTCGCCGAGCGCCGTCTCCAGGTACGCGTCCACCTCGCGCCCACCCTGGCCCAGCAGCATCCGCATCTTGCCGATGTGCAGCCGGGCCAGCGCGCGCACCCAGGGGTCGTCGTCGCCCAACAACAGCTCCCACGCGGGCACGACCTCGTCCGGGTCCGGTGCCCGCAAGAGGCGTTCCAGCGGGGCGACCAGCCTCAGCGCCGGGTGGGTGCTCCGGACCCGCGTGCTGATGTCGTAGGTCTTGAGGATCCACTCGGCCGCCTGGTGCTCGTCGCTCGGCCCGGAGTTGACGAACATCGAGATGAGGCCGTACACGATGGCCCGGATCTCGTCGGGCACCTCACCGGGCGTGCCGGCGGCCGCGGTGATCAGCTCCATGCCCTCGGTCTTGTGCCCGCTGAGCCACCAGTACCAGCCGGCGCCCGCCGCGAGCCGCATCGCCGCGTGCGCCTCGCGGGCCGCGAGCGCGCCACGCATCGCGGCGCCGATGTTGTCGTGCTCGCCGTGGAGCGTGGCGAGCCAGGTCAGCTGCTCGCCGCGGCGCAGGCGCGGCTCGGCGGTCTCGGCCAGCTCGGTGAAGTGCGCGAGGTGCGCGCGGCGGGCCAGGTCGGCTTCGCCCGCCTCGGTGAGCCGCTGCCCCGCGTACTCCTTGATCGTGCCGGTCATCCGGTAGCGCGGTGCGCCGTCGCCCTCGGCGCGCAGCAGCGACTTCTCGGCCAGCGCGGTGAGCAGTTCGAGCACCTGCTCCTGCTCGACCCCGTGGCCGACGCAGACCCGCTCGGCCGCCTCCAGGCCCGCCCCGCCGGAGAACACCGACAGCCTGCGCAGGACCAGCCGTTCGGCGTCGGTGAGCAGCTCCCAGCTCCAGTCGACCACCGCGCGCAACGTCCGGTGCCGCGGCAACGCGGTCCGGCTGCCGCCGGTCAGCAGTCGGAACCGGTCGTCGAGCCGGTTGGCCAGCTGCTCGACGGACATGGTGCGCAACCGGGCCGCGGCCAGTTCGATCGCCAGCGGCATCCCGTCCAGCGCCCGGCAGACGCGGGCCATCGTCGCCACCGTGCCGGCGTCGAGCGTGAGGTCCTTGCGCACGGCGGCGGCCCGGTCCCGGAGCAACCGGACGGCGGGGGAGGACTCGACCTCGTCGGGACCGGCGCCCTCCGGGGGCAGGGCCAGCGGCTCGACCGGCCACAGCGCCTCACCGGTGATGCCGAGCGGCTCCCTGCTGGTCGCCAGGATGCGCAGCCGGCGGCACTCGCCGAGCACGCGGTGGGCGAACGTCGCCGCCGACTCGATCACGTGCTCGCAGTTGTCCAGGATGAGCAGCGCCTCGCGGTCGCGGATGGCCGCGATGAGCCGTTCGGTCAGCTCCGCGTGCGGCGCCTCGCCGAGCAGGGCGTCCCGCAGACCGAGCCCGGTGAGCGTCGACTGCGCGATCTTGTTCCTGCTCGCCTGCCCGTCGGACCCACCTTCCGGATGGCGGTCCGCGCCGAGGGGGGCGAGCTCCACCAGCCAGGCGCCGTCCGGCAGGTCGCCGAGCAGCGTGCGCGCGGTTTCGGTGGCCAGCCTGGTCTTGCCCGAGCCGCCCGGTCCGATCACGGTGGTGAGCCGGTGCTCGGCGACGAGTTCGCGGACCGCGGCGACGTCGGCCTCCTTGCCGACGTAGCTGGTCAGCTCGGCCCGCAGGTTGGTCCTCCGGTTGTCCTCCCGCCGGCCGAGCTCGCCCCGCAGCAGCGCCACGTGCACCGCGGCCAGCTCCGGCGACGGGTCGACGCCGAGCGAGTCGGCCAAGGCCTCCCTCGTGCGCTGGTACACCAGCAGCGCCTCGGTGTCGCGGCCCGTCGCGACGAGGGCGCGCATCAGGGCGGCGACGAGCCGTTCCCGCACCGGGTGCGCGCCCACCAGGTCGGTCAGCTCCGTGACCAGCTCCGCGCCGTGGCCGAGGTCGATCTCGGCGTCGAACCGGTCCTCCATGGCGGTCAGGCGCAGCCCTTCGAGCCGGGTGACCGCCGCGTCGAACGCCGCGCTCTCCGGCAACCCGACGTCCTGCATGGCCGCACCGCGCCACAGCGCCAGGGCCTCGCGCAGCGGCCCGACCCGCCGCGGGTCGTCGTCACGGCGGGCGCGGGCGACGAGGCGTTCGAACCGCACGGCGTCGACGGCGTCGGGTTCCACCCGCAACCGGTAGCCGTCGGTCCGCCCCTCGACCACTCCGTCCGGCAGCACCTTCCGCAGTCGGGAGACCAGGCGGTGCAAGGCGTTCGTCGCGTCGGACGGCGGGCGCTCGCCCCAGATCCAGTCGACGAGCGTCGCCTTCGGGACCACCCGACCCGGGTCGAGCGCGAGGGCGATCAGCAGCCCGCGCAACCGGGCGCCCGGCACGTCGGCGACGACGCCGTCATCGGTGCTCACCACGAACGGCCCAAGCATCCCGATCTGCACCCGGCCGATTCTGTCACGGGCGATCGGCGGCCTTTTCGCAGCGCTGGGCCGCCGGGCCGGTCAACGGGCGCCGCTCGGCCGCCTCCGTCGAACCGGCTCAGCGGGATGCGCGGCGGCCTCGGGGCGTGGTGTGATCGCGACCGTGCGCCTTGATCTCGTCACCGTCGTCGTCGCCGAGTACGACCCGGCGATCCGGTTCTTCACCGAGGTCCTGGGCTTCGAGCTGGTCGAGGACTCGCCCTCGCTGACCAACGACGGCCGGCCGAAGCGGTGGGTCGTGGTGCGGCCGCCCGGCGGCGGGACGGGGATCCTGCTCGCCCGCGCCGACGGTCCGCGCCAGGACGCCGTCGTGGGCGACCAGGTCGCGGGCCGCGTCGGGTTCTTCCTCCGCGTCGACGACTTCGACGCCGTCTACGACCGGATGATTTCTGCAGACGTTGAATTCGTGACGCCGCCCCGGGCGGAGCCCTACGGGCGGGTCGCGGTGTTCCTGGACGTCGCCGGCAACCGGTGGGACCTGCTCGGTCCGGCCTGACGTCGACGGCCCCGGGCTGGAAAAGGCACGAGGGCCGCTCCCGGTGCGGGAGCGGCCCTCGTGCGAGCGAAGGGCCTAGAGCTCGGCCCTCGGCGGGAAATCGTTGATCGCGTCCGCGAGGAACTGCGCGATCCGGTCGTGGTAGGCGCTGTTCGCCACGCCGCCCGTCAGGTACTCCGGAGCGATCTTGCCGGGATCCGCCCCGCTGCGGACGGCCGCGTCGAAGTCCACGACGTAGTCGGCGCCGTAGTCGGCGAAGTGGGCCATCATGTCGCTGTTGAGCTGCCTGCGCTGCACCTCGCGGGGATCGGACCCGTCGAGCCCCAGCGGCGGCACCGTGGTCAGGATGACGTGCACCGGCGTGCCGTCCGGCCGGAGCTGCCGCTTCATCCCGGTCGGGCTGCTCGCCTTGATCAGCAGCTCCAGGGCCGCCCTGGCCTCGGCGGCTGTCCCGCCGCGCAGGACGGTGTTCGCACCCGCCGCCAGCAGCACCGTGCGCACGCCGGGCGCGCTGAGCACCGAGCGGTCGACGTCCAGCTTGATGTTGCCCGCGCCCACGGACCCGGTGTTCGGGAACGCGTTCCAGTCCTTCTGCCAGAACGACCACTGGGCGTCGAGCGGCGCCAGCGCCCGCTGGTGCACGCGGACGTCCGCGATCGCGCCGTTGAGGTACTCGGCCGGCTGCCCGTTCCACTTCCGGCGGCCGATGGTGAGCGGGCCGTTGCCGGCGAAGACGGTCACGTTGCTCGCGGCCGACTGGTGCGTGCCGTTCACGTACAACCGGATCGTCTGCGTCGTGGCGTCGTAGGTGCCCACCAGGTGCGTCCACTTGCCGATTTCCGCCGGCGCGGTCGACGACGTCAGCTTCGGCGTCTCGGTGGTCGCGTCCGACGGCATCACCGAGAACGACCAGCGGCGGTGCGGCGCGTGGTACTGCAGCGCGAACGAGCTGACCGCGCCGCCGTCCTGGGCCACCGCGGTGTAGGAGTCGGCCAGGTCGTCGACCTTCACCCAGGCGGAGACGCTGAAGCTCCGGCCGGTGTCCAGCACCTTCGCCGCCGTCTGGAAGTGCCCGGTGGAGCCGTTGAGGACCGCGGACCCGTTGTGGTCGGTGCTCCACGTGACGCCGCCGGCCGCCGTGGCGTTGGCGCTGCCCGCGAAGTCGCGTGCGGTGGTGCCGGCGCCGTCGGTCATCCGCCAGCGCCCGGTGTCCGGGATGCCCGCCCGGCTCGCGTTGATCAGGCCGCCGGGCAGGGTGCCCCCGGACTGGGCGAGCTTGCCGGGCAGGTTGTCCACCCACGTGCTGCGCTGCGACTGACCGGGAGGGGCCTGCGCCGTCAGCTGGTCGCCGAGCACCACGACGGTGCCGTGGCTCGGGTCCGCGGTGGACACGTCCACGGCGGACACGTAGTAGCTGCCGTTCATCGTCGTGGTGAACGGAGCCCCGTCGACGTTGCCCACGACGTTGCCGGACGCGAGGTACGTCGGCGCGTTCGACTCGCCGTGCACCGGCGCCTGCGGCACCGCCGTCGGCAGGTGCAGGCTTACCACGAGGTTGCCGCCGGTCGGCATCGCGACCGGGTCGCTGTACACCTCGCCACCGGCCGGGATGGTGACGGAGGCGGCGCCGCCGAACCTCAGCGGCACCGGCGTGCCGGTGGTCGTCGCGCCGGTGCCGGACTGCGCCGCCACGGTCGCCGCGTCGATGGTCGCCGGCGTGCTGCTGACCGTGTTGGCGAACTTCACCCGCACCTGGGCACCGGTGACGGTGGGCTTGAGCACGGTGCGCAGGGTCCGGTCGGCGAACCCGTTCGGCACGACCACGGCGTTGTCGGCCGGCGCGGCCCACGCGCCGACCCAGCCCGTGCCCGCCGGCCGGGGAGCCATCGCGAAGACGTGCAGCGCCGGGGCCGGGTCACAGGTGCCGGCCAGGAAGCCGGTCCCGTAGTTCGGCAGCGTGATCGACTTGACCGTCTTGGTCGGGTCGGCGGGCACGAACACCGGGTAGAGCACCGGGTGGTGGTCCGTCTGCTTGGTCAGGCCCGCGTTGCGGTACGGCAGCCTGATGCCGGTCGGGTCGTCGGGCAGCCACGTCCACTCGGCGGTCTCCGGGAACAGCGGGTTCGACGTGGTGCCGTCGGTGTAGGTGATCGTGCCCGTCCGCGGCTGCGTCCTGCCGCACGTGCTGGTGACGATCAGGCCGACCGCGTTGGCCTTCACCTGCTGCTCGGCCGGGAACGGGATCGTCTGCCCGATCGCCACCACGTTGTCGTTGCCCGCCGCGTTCGGCGCGGGCATGGTGAACGTCGCGCCGTTGACCGTCACCTTCCTGCCCGGTGCGAGCCCCGCCGCGGCCAGCGTCTGCGCGGACAGGCTCGCGCCGAAGTAGTCCAGCACCGCCGTCGTCGTGCCGTCCGAGCTGATGCCCTTGTTGTTCATGGCGTCGGCGAAGCTCGCCGTGGTCACGTTGTTGACCGGGACGAAGGTGAGGTAGTCGATCCCGATCCGGTAGCGGATGCCGGTGGTGTCCGGGTTCGTGCCCGTGGTCGTGAACGTCATCACGTGCTCGCCCGCGGTCAGGTGCATCCCGCCCAGCGGTGCGAACCCGGCGGTGAAGGTGTCGTCGTAACCGTCGACCGAGGTGCTGCCGAGCGGGCTCCCGTCCACGCCGGCCGACCACGTGCCGTAGGTGGAGGACCTCGCGAAGCCCGCGCCGATCGCGTAGTCCGCCTCGATCGGCACCGTGACCTTGAGGCTGAACGACTGGCCGACGCCGTCACCGTCGAAGTACAGGTAGCTGTCGCTCTTCACCGGCATGTTGCAGCAGCCGCCCCAGCGCACGAGCGGCTTGTCGGTCGCGACCTGCGGCAGCGCTTCCCCGTCGAGCTTCACCGTCGGCGACAGCTGGAGGTAGTCCAGGCCCGCCACGAAGGTCGTCGCGGTCGAGGACGTCCTCTTCACCATCTTCACGTCCAGGACGTGTTGACCGGCGGACAGCCGCATGCCGGTCAGCGGCAGGTCGGACGTGCGGGTCGTGGAGTGCGAGCCACCCGGCCAGTAGGTGAGGATCTCGCGACCGTCGAGGGTGAACCGCAGCTGGTCGGGGATGGCGATGTTGGAGACCAGGCCCGCGGTGAGGTCGTAGTCCCCGGTCGCCGGCACGGTGAAGGGGATCTTCCCGGTGGCGCCGTCGGTGTTCGCGATCAGCTTCAGGTACCTGCCCCCGGACACGAGTGGGTCGTCGGCGGGCGTCGCGGCGAGCTGGCCGGTGCCGATGCCGCTGAGCGCGAGGGCCTCGCCCTCGATGCGCTGGGTCGGCGCGGGCGTGACGTAGCTCGGCGCCACGTAGAACGTGTACGCCTCCGATTCCGGCGAGAGCTTGTGCGCGTCGTCGAAGCTGCGCACGTGCAGCGTGTGGTAGCCCGGGCCCAGCGTCGGGGGCACCGTGATGGTTCCCCGGCCGCCCGCCGCGGTGACCCACCCGCCGTCGGTGCCGAACGTCCTGTCGTAGGCGCAGTCCGAGTTCGTGGGCGCGACCTGGGTGCCGGAACCGTTGAAGGTGTAGGTGAACCCGGCCAGGTTCGAGGTGCCGAGGGCGGTGAAGGTGAACCTGCCCGGCTGGTTCTGCGGCTTGCCCCAGTACCCCTGCGGGTAGTCGCCGCTGGCGATCGTGGGCGCCTGCGTGATCGGCACGCTGCGCGTGGTGAACCTCAGCCACGGCGACCAGACGCCCGCCCACAGGTTCTTGTTGCCGTCACCGGGGAAGATGTTGTGCGCGGTGACGCGGAAGTCGTAGCTGCCGTTGCCCAGGTCGACGTCGCTCCGCCAGCTGCCGAGGCTGCCGGACGCGATCTCCGGCGGGCTGGTGGTCTTCGCCTTGTTGGTCGTCCGCGCGGTGTCCCAGATCTCCGTGTACAGCGCGAGGTTCAGCGGCGACGCGTTGTTGTCCGTCGCCCTCGAGTACAGCGTCGGGAAGGCGTCCGGCGTGATGAGGCCCTTGCCGCAGTCGAACGCGTTGCCCACCGACAGGTCGTACGGGGCGTTGGGCGGGAAGGAGAACGTCACGTCGAGGCGGGGGTTGTTGCCGAACTTCTTCCACTGGTACTTGTTGCCCTCGTCCGGCGCGAGCAGGCCCATG
The DNA here is from genome assembly GCF_054781895.1 of Saccharothrix stipae. Classification (NCBI taxonomy): domain Bacteria; kingdom Bacillati; phylum Actinomycetota; class Actinomycetes; order Pseudonocardiales; family Pseudonocardiaceae; genus Saccharothrix; species Saccharothrix stipae. The sequence goes on from NZ_BAAGTN010000007.1 coordinate 157,206, forward strand.
TGCAGGTCGCCCGCGTTGAGGTCGATGACCTCCTGCGCGCTGCGGTCGACGTTGAACGCCACCTCGCGCGCGCCACCGCACTGGTCGCCCGCGTTGGACGACTGCGTGTCGATGGCGTGGCCGCCCGGTCCGGGCCAGCGGGTGTTGGAGTAGAAGGGCGCGACCTGGTGGACGGTGGTCGACTCGGCGGTGCAGCTGGTGCCGTGCGTCTGGAGCGCGTACATCCGAGCGCTCCACAGGATGGCCTTGCGGCCGTTGCGCGATTGCAGGTCCGGGGTCAGGAACTTGAAGAACGAACGCGCGACCCAGTTGCCGCCGCACCCGGTCCAGTTGCCGCAGTTGCCGACCTGGGCGTCCATGGCCGCGTTGTAGTACTGCCAGTCGGTGCTGGTGACTTCGAGCCACGACTCCTTGTTGCGCGACATCACCGGGTCGATGTACAGCGGGTACCGCACGTCGGGTCCGGTCAGCGCCTTCTGGTCCGGGACGACCGTCAGCTCGACCGCGGCCGGACCGTCGACCTCGCGGGTGGACACCTCCAGCGCGGACAGCTTGCCGCTGCCCGGTTCGGTCGCGCTCGGCGCGGGCCCCACCTTGTCGTCACGGGTGGAGTCCCACATGACGGGCGTCGACCCGGAGAACACCGGGTTGCCGTGGACGTCCTTGGCGCTCAGGCTCTTGCCGGCCCGGTCGACGGCGAGGCCCCGGCCGATCGCGGTGAACTTCAGCGCGCTCAGCGCGGGGTTGGCCGCGGCCTTGGCGTCCTTGACGACGAGGACCTGCGAGTACCCGATGGTGCCCGCGGTGACGCGCAGGTCGACACCGGGGAGCACGTCCGGGTAGGTGGCCGCGCTGCCGTCGAGCACCGGCTCGGGCAGCGGCGCCGGCCAGGCCAGCGACAGCGACTTGTCGGCCTCGGTCATGGTGACCATCGGCGTGACCCCGCCGCCGGAGAAGACCACGTCGATCGCGGCGGCCACCGGGGCGAGGCCGCCGTCCGGGCGCTTGGTCAACGTGGTGTCGACGTCGCGCCACGCGCCGTTCTGCTTGACCCGCACGGGTTGCGGGTGCGAGCGGAGCGTGAACGTGCCGTCCGGGTTGGCCAGGACGGTGGAGGTCTCGGTGGTCTTCTCGGCCACCTCGACCGGCTTGCCGGAGCTCTTCGCCGATTCGAGGGCGTTGACCTCGGTCGGCGTGGGCGCCGGGGTGTTCGCGTCGGTCGCGACGGCCGGCGGTGGCGCGGGTGTGGGCTCGGACGCGGTGGCGACGGGCGGAGCGAGAGTCGCTCCGAGCGTGATCGCGGTGCCCGTGACGAGCAGCGTCAGCGCTCGTCTGAATCCGGGCACGCGGACGGGAGGTCTATGGCGCACGGTGGGTTTCCCTCGGCTTCGACTGGCCATGATGGACGGCGCGGGCACCTTAGCTCCTCGGACCCGTGGCCCACCAGGTACTTCCACCGGGCGTCGCCCGTGGCTTACTGTGCCCTCGAACGGGATTGCTGGACCTCGTTCGTCCCGGGGACGAGACCATCCATCCATAATGGACGAACGTACGATCGCCACCGGCTGCCCGGACCGGCCGCGGGTGGACGAGACCGTGCTCCCGCCCACCCGCGGCGACGTGCGTCAGCCGTTGTGCCCGCTGACGACGTCGACGACCCAGACGACGCCGAAGCGGTCACGCAGCATCCCGTAAGCGGGAGCCCAGCCCGCCGGGCCCATCGGGATGACTACGGTCGCACCGTCGGAGAGCGACTCCCAGTACCCGGTGACCTCGTCGACGGTCTCGCCGCGCAGGGAGACGAAGAACGAGTTCTCACCCGGGTCGTGTGCCAGCCGCGACGGCACGTCGTAGGCCATGACGTGGAAGCCGTTCTCGGCGAGCACCTGGCCCCACATCACCTTGTCGGCATCGGCCTCCTCCTCGACGTTCCCGGCGTCGGAGTACGTGACGACGGCGAGGTGGCCGCCGAACACCGATCGGTAGAACTCCAGCGCCGCGTGCGCGTCGCCGCGGAAGTTCAGGTGGGTCGTGGTCGTGACGGACAAGATCGCTCCCTGACTCGTGCCGGTTGGCTGATGTGGCCCACGTTCGCAGGGGAAGCGGCCAGGGTGTGTCCTCTTCTTCGGGCAGGATGAGGACCATGCCGAAGACCTCAGCGCGACTGCTGTCGCTGCTGTCGCTGTTGCAGGCGCGCCGGGACTGGCCGGGGGCGTTGTTGGCCGGACGGCTGGAGGTCAGCCCGCGCACGGTGCGCCGCGACGTCGACCGCCTGCGCGAGCTGGGCTACCCCGTCGTGACCGTGAAAGGCCCGGACGGGGGCTACCGGCTCGGCGCTGGCACGCAACTGCCGCCGCTGCTGTTCGACGACGACCAGGCCGTCGCCCTGGCCGTGGCCCTCCGGACCGCCACCACCGGCGCCGGCATCGGGGAAGCCGCGGCACGGGCGCTGACCACCGTCCGGCAGGTCATGCCCGCGCGGCTGCGCCACCGCGTCGACACCGTCCAGGTGACCGCCGTCGAACGGTCCGCCGCACCGCCGGTCGACAGCGGCGTGCTGCTCGCGATCAGCGGCGCCGTCCACGCCCGCGAAGTGCTGCGCTTCGACTACGCCGCCGCCGCGGCGGTGGCCGACCCCGCCGCGACGCCACCGCGCCGAGTGGCGCCGCACCACGTCGTGACCAGGGGCGGTCGGTGGTACCTCGTCGCCTGGGACCTCGACCGCGACGACTGGCGCACGTTCCGCGTCGACCGGATCACCCCGCGCACGCCCACCGGCCCCCGCTTCACTCCGCGGGCACTGCCCGGAGGTGACGTGGCCGGCTTCGTCGCCGCAAGGTTCTCCGGGTCCGACGACCCCGGCGGTCGACCGTGCCGCGGCGAGGTGATCCTCGACCTGCCCGCCGCGCAGGTGGCGCCGTACGCCGAGGACGGGGTGGTCGAGCCACTCGGCCCGGACCGCTGCCGGCTCACCGCGGGCTCGTGGTCGTGGCCCGCCCTGGCCACCGCCATGGGCAGGTTCGACGCCGACATCGAGGTCGTGGGACCGGCCGAGCTCAAGGACGCCTTCGCCCGCCTGGCCCACCGCTACGCCAAGGCGGCGGCACACCCGGCACCGGACGAGTGACCGACCGGTGCTCCGGCGCCCCCGGCCGCTTCGAGCCCTGCTCCGCGTTCCGCTCGCATCCACCATCGCAGCGGGGCCGTGGTGTGGCGCTGGGCGAATACCTGAACGGAGGACCGGGGTGCTTGCGGGCGCACCCCGGTCCGTGCCCGTCCTAGCGCAGGGAGGCGGCGAGGCCGATGCCCTGCTCCCGCAGTGCCCTGGCGACCACCTCGGCGATGCGGGCGGCGCCGGCTGCCTCGAAGTGGGTGTGGTCGTTGCAGAAGAACGCGCCGACCGCGCCCTGGCCGTAGTTGCCGTCGTTGGGGCACAGGCGCAGCGAGTTGTAGAGGTTGACGCTGCGCTGGTGCAGGTCGATGACCGGCACCTGGTCGGCTTGGCCCTGGGCGATCGTCTCCTGCACGAAGCCGCGGTTGCCGACGGCGGTGGAGCCGGAGCAGCGGATGGCCGCGACGGGGGTGACGTAGACGGGCTTGACCCCCCGGGCCTTGGCTTCGCGCGCCATCGTGGCGAGGAGTTGGCGGTAGCGGGCGGTGCCGACGTGGCGGGGGCAGTTGCGGTCGCCGTCGTTGATGCCGAACTGGATGACGAGCCAGTCGCCCGCCTTCATGCCGCTGGTCGAGGAGAGCATCCCGGCCCAGCGGGAGGCGTAGGTGCGGGGGCTGACCACGCACTCGCCGGTGGCATCCTTGGTGCTCTTGACGTTCGACTCGTACAGCCAGGTCTGGATGCTGCGGCCGCCCACGGCGTTGTTGACGACGGTGACGTCGTCGTTGAAGAGCCGGTCGAACTCCCGGCCCCAGCCGACCGGGCACGTGCTGTTGCCGTTGGCCATGGTGGAGTCACCGGCCAGCCACACCTTGAACGGTGCGGCGGCGGTCCCCGGGCCGGCGGCCTGCTCGGCGGCGCAGCGGGCGGGGGCGGGGGCGGCTTGCGCCGGTGTCACCAGGGTCGCCGTCGCGGCGCAGACGGCCACCACGACCGCCAAGACCCGGCTCCGTGCAGAGATCCTCATTGATCCTCCATGTCGTTTCGGTGGACTTCGTGACGTCAGCGGACCTGCGTCGACCGGATGACCCCGAGCCGGACCGCCTCGGTGAGCACGAGGTTGGACATGGCGGCCGCGCCGTAGTCGGAGAAGTGGGTGTTGTCGCCCTTCTCCCTGGTCAGGAACAGCCTCTCGGAGGCCGACGCGCCGAGTTGCTCGACCAGGGCGGCGGACGACGCGGTGAGGTCGATCAGGGGTGCGCCCTCGGTCCGTGCGACGGTCTTCATCTCGTTGGGCAGGTTCACGCCGAGCTCGTTGACGTGGCGCGCGGTGCCGGTGAGGCGGCCGTTCGAGTCGAGCAGCCGGCGGACGGGTGGTGTCACCAGCACGGGTGCGCCGCCCGCCGCGCGGACGTCGCGGACCATCCGGGTGAGGTTGGCGCGGAACGTGGTGGCGGTGGTGCGCTTGTCGTTGTGGCCGACCTGGATCATCACGGTGTCACCGGCACGGGTCTGCGACCGCACGGCGGGGAACAGCGCCGCGTTCGACAGCACGGAGCCGGAGCTCTCGCCGGAGTCGCCGTAGTTGGCCACCGACAAGCCCTCGCGCAGCAGGCGGGGCAGGGCTTGGCCCCAGCCGGCGTAGGGGGCGACCGGCTGGTCGCACACGGTGGAGTCGCCGACCAGGAACAGGGCGGGCGGCCTGACCTGCCTGAGCGCGACGGCCTCGACCGCCGGTGCCCGACCGTCGAACACGAGGGTCAGCCCGGGTGTGCCGGTGCCGCCCTGGCCGGTGGGTTGCCCCTCCGGCTGTCGCACGTTGACGGTGATCACCCGTTCGGTGAGCTGACCGGCGCCGGTGTCGACGGCGCCGAGCACCCGGCGCCGCGCCTCGGCGGTGATGCCGGTGTTGGCCGAGCGGGTGGTGGCGCCCAGTCGCACGGTCACGTCGTAGTGGCCGGGCGCCACGTCGTAGCGGCAGGTGATGGGGCCGGTGCCGGTGCAACCGGCCGGCGCCGCCTGCGCCGGGGCGGTGGCGAGGGCGGTCCAGGCGCCCGCGGTGAGCGTCACGGCGAGCGCCGAACGCAGGACGGCGTTTCCAGGAGGCATGGTGGTCGCTCCTTGCTGCGGGTTCGTGAGCAGGGCACGGCACCGCGGCACGTCCGGGCGCGGTGCCGGACCCGGACGTGCGGCGGGGGAGTGGGGTGGTGTCGGCTCAGCCGGTGAGGGCGGTCGTCAGGATCGGCGCGAGGCGGTCGGCGATCTTGCGGTGGCCCTGGTCGTTGGGGTGCACGTTGTCGGTGGTGTCGGTGGCCTCGACGATCCACCCGGTGGTGTCGACGAACCTGACCTTCGGGTCGTTGACGATCCGCACGGCCGCCTGCGTTTCGGGGATGAAGCGCTTGCGGAAGGTCTGCAACGCCAGGACCGTGGCGGTCGGGTACTTCTGCCGGGCGCGCTGGATCAGCGTGACGTAGGCGGCCTGGAACTGCGAGCCGGTCACGTTGTGGCCGACGTCGTTGGTGCCGAGGTTGATCACCACGACGTCCGCGCGGTAGCGGGAGAAGTCCCAGTCGGCCGCGTTGGCCTGCAACCCGGTGCGCAGGAACCGGTCGCTCATGCCGATGCACCCGTCGGCCGCGGACACCAGGCACGCGCCACCCACCGCGATCTGGGTGTGACCCACGCCCAGCCGCTCGCCGACCAGCCAGCCGTAGGCCGTCAACGCCTGCTTGGACGACTGCTGCCCGACCGTGATGGAGTCGCCGACGAACTCGACCAGCTTCGCGGGGACGGGCGGGGCGAACGTGCCCGCGCCGGGGTCCAGCTCCACGCCCCGGTAGACCGCGTCACCCCGGTAGGAGCCGGCGATCGGCCGGTAGGACACCCGCAGGGTGTGGTTGCCCGCCGCCAACGGCGTCGGGGTCAGGTTCACCGTCCCGCTGCGGTTGACGTAGGACACGTCCGGGCCGCCGTCGATGCTGACGAAGAAGTCGATCGCGTTGCGCTGCTTGAGCTTCACCGTCCGACCGGTGAAGCCCACCACCACGTAGGCGCCCGCCCACTCCGAGACGTACGCCGTGGGGTCGGCGGTGTTCCACCGGCCGAAGTACTTGACGTTGGGGTCGGTTGGCGCGCCGTTGCCGCCCGGCGTGCCGCCGCCCAACCGCACCAGCTGCCACTGCTGGTTGGTGCCGCCGTTGACGTCGTACTGCGAGATCCGCGCGCCGTCGGCGGTCGACCGCTCCCAGACGTCCAACGCCTTGCCGCTGTTGCGGTTGACGAACCGGACGTGACCACCGTCGGTGTCGGTGAGGCCGAACTGCTGCTCGGCGCCATTGGTGTCGGTCCACTGCACCACGTTCGCGCCGTTGGCCGTGGACGACGAGGCGATACCCACGACCTTCCCGCTGTGCCGCGATTTCAGCCGGTAGTACCCGCCGCCGGAATCCACGAACTGGAATTGCTGCGCAGAGGAATCGGTTCTCGTCGCCTGCACGACGGCGCCGCCGTCGGCGGTCGACTGCACCTGCATCGCCTTGCCGCTGTGCCGGGCGACCACCGCGTACGTGGCCGTGGTGTCGACGGTGGCGGCCTGAGCCGGCGGTGCGGCCGACGTGAGCGCGGCGAGCACCCCGACCGTGACGGCCAGCGCACCGCATGACGACAATGTCATGTCCGTGCCTTTCGCCTGAGGTGGTGCGGCGGTGACCACCGGGTGGATTTACTCGGCGAAATAGTTGCGTTCGGCTCGCGCCAACGTCAATGGTCGCATCTCGTATGGGCGGAGTCCGGTTCGACCTCTTTGTGCTCGCCGATGAATTATTGAGACGTGATAGTCGAAACCACGCCTGGGGGAGGGCCGGCATTTACCGGCCCTCTCCGCAGTCGGGTGTGGTCGGTCGGGTCTGGTGGCGGCGGCTCCGGTGGCGGCGACGGGTGTGAAAGCGCTTTCCACTACACCTGTCCGGGCGGCCGAGCGCAAGCCGCCCGGGTGCCCGACGTCGTCGTCAGGAGGTGCTCCCGGAGGAAACCCGCGATCTCCGCCCGCGCGGCCCTGGCCTGTCGCACCACGCCCGGCATGCTGACGAAGCCGTGCGTCGCCCCGGGGTGTTCGGTGAGGCGGACCGGCGTGCCCGACTCGCGCAGTCGTTCGGCGTAACGGCGGCCGTGGTCGGCCAGCGGGTCCAGGGTGGGCACCACCACGAGCGCCGGCGCCAGCCCGCTCAGGTCGTCGGCGTGCAGCGGCGACACGGCACGGGGATCCGACCCGGGCGGAACGGCCAGTCGCCGGTACAGCTCGACCTGGGTCGCGGTCAGGGTCGGACTGTGGGCGTACCGCGTCATCGAGGGGTGGTCGAACGCCGACCCGGTCAGGTCGACGGCGGGGTTGACCAGCACCTGCGCCCGCAGCGGCAGGCCGGATCCCCTGGCCCGCAGCGCGACCAGCGCGGTGATCAGCCCGCCGTTGCTCTCGCCGAAGACCGCGATCCGCGCCGGGTCGACACCCCAGTCACCGGCGTGCCGCACCACGTGCCGCAGCACGTCCCAACCGTCGTCGACGGCCGCCGGCAGCGGCGTCACCGGATCCAGGAGGCGGTGCTCGACCGACACGACGACCGCCGGCAGCCGTGCCGCGAGGTGGCTGTTGACCCAGTCGCTCTGCGCCGCCGTGCCCACGAACGCGCCGCCGTGCACGTGGACGACGAGCGGCAGGTCGCCGCGCGCGGTCGACGGCCGGTGCACCCGGACCCGCAGCCCGCGACCGGGTAGCGCCACCTCCTGCCACCGGATCCGGGCGCCGCGATCCGGGAACCCGGTGATCACCCGGGCCGTCCGGGACGCCCGCTTGCGGTTGACCGCGTCGCGGTGGGCGACCAACTCCTCGGTCGTCATCGCCGACCAGTCCGGCTCGCCCATCACGGCGTGCAGCAACCGGATGCCCAGCGGTGGGCGCTCGACGCCCGTGACGTCCCCCATGGCTCCTCCTCGGTCTTTGATTTCGCTACCGGTAGTAGCGATACCGATCGTAGCGCAATTGGCTATCGTGTGACCATGACCCGAGCGACCCCGTCCGGCAGGCCGCCGGGACGTCCGCGCGCGGGCATCGACGCCGTGGTCTTCGCGGCGACCCTGAGCACCGTGCACGAGCTGGGCTACGCGGGCGCGACGATGGATCGCATCGCGGCCGAGGCGGGCGTCGCCAAGACGACGATCTACCGTCGCTGGCCGTCGAAGGGCGCGCTGATCACGGACTGCCTGATCGACACGTTCGGCCCGCTGCCGCTCAAGGGCGTCAGCCGGGCGGAGGACATCTCCGCCGCCGTCCGCTGGGGCGCGGCCCGGATCGCCGAGCCGGGGGTGGGTGCGGCGTTCGCGGGTGTCTTCGTGGACGCGATGAGCGATCCGGCCCTGCGCGAGATCCTGTCCAAGCGGTTGCAGGACCCGTACCTGCGCGCGCTGCGGGACGCGCTCGGCGAGCCCGAGGACCGGGTCCTGCTGATCATCGACATCACCGTCGGAACCCTGCTGCACCGGATGGGCATGACCGGCGCGCCGATGGTCGACGCGGACGTGACCGCGCTGATCGGGATGCTCCTGCGCCACTTCGCCGACGACGCCGGCCCGAAGCGCGGGCGGTAGGGCGTTGCGCACGACGCTGCGGGTCGCCACCGGGACCGGCTTCGCCGTCGACGACCTGCGGATCGTGGCGCGCACCCCGGTGTGGTGGCCGCCCGAGGCGGTGTCCGAGCACCGGGTCGTCTTCGTGCGGCGTGGGCTGTTCCGGGTGCGGCTGCCGGGGTGGACGGGACTGGTCGACCCGCTCGTGGCCTACGTCCGGCCGGCCGGTGCGGAGCACGCGATCGCGCACCGGCCCGACGCCGCGGACGCGTGCACGGTGATCAGCCTCGACGGGGCGTTGGCCGATCAGGCGTTGCCCGGCGGGCCGACCGCGCGGCCGCTGATGACGAGCGCGGCGGTCGACCTCGCGCACCGCACGCTGCTCGCGCGTGCCCGGCAGGGCGCCGACGAGTTCGAGCTCACCGAGCGCGTGCTCACGCTCGCCGACCGGCTGTTCGGACTCCCCCGGCCGCCGCGCGGCGGGTTGCCGTCGCACCGCCGGCTGGCCGACGCGGCGCGTGCGCGGTTGGCCGCCGATCCGGCCGGGCCGACGTTCGGGGCGCTCGCCGCCGAACTCGGGGTGTCCCGCCCGCACCTGTCCCGCGTGTTCCGCGCCGTGACCGGCACGACCCTCACGGCGTTCCGGACCGGGGTGCGGGTGCGTGCCGCGCTGGACGCCATCGACGAGGGCCGGACGAACCTGGCCGACCTGGCCGCCGACCTCGGCTTCGCCGACCACGCCCACCTCACCCGCACCCTGCGCGCGGAACTGGGCAGCCCGCCCGGCCGGGTCCGCGCCGTCCTGCGCGGCTGGTGATCACACACGTTCAAGCCCGGACGGTCGGTCGACCGCACCCTGGCCAGTGCCAGTGCCAGTGCCAGTCGACCGGAAGGGATCGCCGCATGATCGCTCGACTCTGGAGCGCCCGAACCGAGCACCGCCACCACGCCGACGCCTACCAGCACCTCTTCCCCCTCGACGCCTTGGCGGCGGTGGCGGGGTTCCGCGGCGCCTACCTCCTGCGGCGCGACCACGAGACCGGCGTCGAGTTCGTCTCCCTCACGCTGTTCGAGTCCTTGGACGCCATCCGCGACTTCGCCGGCGACGCCCACGGGACGGCGCACGTCTCCCCGGCCGCCCGGGATGTCCTGGACGACGTCGACGAGCACGTCCGCCACTTCACCGTCGTGCTCGCGCCGGACGACCGGGCGGCGAGGTAGTCCGTGCCACGGGCCTCGCCAACGTCACCACCGGCCCGCGCCCATGCTCGCGCGGGCGGTGACGTCGCTGTCGGCGCTCTTTCCGGAGTGCTCAGCGGATGCGCTTGATCTCGCCGCGGGTGCGGTAGAACGACCCGCCCGCCGAGGTGAGCACCTCCGTGACCAGGTACCGGGCGCCGGGTACGCGGATGTGCTTCGGGAACTGCACGCCCCACGTGCGGTCGTAGCCGTCCGAGACGACGTGCACCCTGATCCGGCCGCCCTCCTGGACGCACTCCACGACGACGCCCGCGCCGGGGTCGACGTGCGAGACGACCTCGACCTCGGCGGTGGCCTCGACGCGGTCGATGCTGCCCGCCTTGATGTCCTGGCGCGGCGGGAGCTGCCCCTGCTCGGCCGCGCGCACGGCGGCCGGACTCGCGTCGAGGCACGCCAGCGAACCGTCCGTGGTCACCAGGTAGAGCCGCTCGTCGCGGTACTGCATGGAGAACGCCGAGCCGCACCCCGTGGCGAGCTTCCACAGCCGGGTCCCGTCGGCGGCGAAGCAGTACACCGAGGACTGGTTGTCGCCCGCGAAGACGAACTCGCCGTCGGGCGAGGTCGCGCAGGAGAACACGGCCGCGTCGCAGCGGTAGGTGCCCGTCTCCCGCCCGTCCGCCTTGGCGAACCGGTGCACCCGGCCCCGGCTGGTGCCCGCGAAGACCGCGGTGCGCTCCTGCCAGCCGAACAGCACCTGCCCGACGGTGTCGGCGTGCCACACCTGGTGACCGCGGTCGGTGTAGTGCGTGACGCCGCGGGAGTGGCCGTGGAAGACCCCTTCCGCCGAGCAGCGGACCATCCAGGCGCTGTCGCCGGTGGCGGGGCGCGACCACTGGAACTCGTCCTCGTGGTCCACCACGGTCACCCGGCCCTCGCGGTCGGACACGCCGAGCACGCCGTCGTGGATGTCGAGCCAGTAGATGTCGACGTCGTCGGCGATCTCGTAGGCCACCCGCGGCACCTTGGCGCCGAGGTCGTACACCTGGCCGTCGTCACACCCCGCGTAGATCCAGAAGTCGTCGGCCACGATGCACTTGACGGCGTCGGGCAGGCCGAACCGCCCGGTGACCCGGCCGTCGTGGGTGAGGGTGTAGACGTCACCGTTCTCGTTGCCGACCCAGGCCTGGTCCTCGCCGATGAAGATGCCGAACGCCGGGGCGCCGGAGGCGAAACGCCACAGCACCGGCGCCTGGTGGGCGGTCGAGCGGGTGCTGACGATCTGCCGCCGGCTCACCGCCCGGCGCCCGCGCACCCCCTTGACGGCGGGGGCGTAACCCTTGCGCACCTTCTCGCCGATCTTCTTCTCGGCCGCCTTGAGCGCCTTCGCGTGGTCGGCGAAGGTCGCGCTCCTGACCTGGCCCTGTTCACCGATGCGCCCGTAGGTGATGGTGACCTCGGTGTCGTCGACGCGCACCTCGTAGAACTTGTGCGCGCCGCCGTCCGCCTCGGACAGCTCCAGGTACGTGGTGGCAGACATGCGTTGGATCCCCCTTCACGGCAACTGGTCGCACGCTATCGAGGACCACCGACAATTCCGGGATCACCGCCGTCCACCAGGGGATCCGGGGGGCGCGGTCGCTGTCGGGTGTTCACCGGACACCGGGCGGCCCGCCGCGCTCGTAGGGTGTCCACCGGGCGCGATGCATCGATCGCGGATCCAGCTCGGGAGTCGTCCGCACACCGCGTCTTCGTGGGGTAGGCGCGGGCACGTCACGCTCCCGGGTGTGCCGGTAGATCGCCACGAAAGCGCGGGTGTTCCAGCTCGATGCGGTACCCGAAGGCCTTGGCCGAGGAGGCCCGATGACCCACCCCGGTGCGCCACAACGGTTCCCGGCGCCGGGCACGCACCCCCGGCACCACGCGCAACCGCGGCACCACCCGAACTTCTCTCCGCAGGGACCGCACTTCCCGCCCCCCGGACCGCACTTCCCGCCGCAGGCACCGCACTTCCCGCCGCCGGGACCGCACCTCGCACCGCCGGGACCGCCACCCCGGCGCGGGGGGAAGGGTCCGCTGATCGCGGCGGTGGTCATCGTCCTCCTGCTCGGCTTGGGGTTCGGCGGGTACTGGGTGGTGTTCAGGCTCGACGACTCCGCCGACGCGCGGCCCACCGTGGACACCTCCCAGGACCTGGAGAAGGCCCCGATCGGCTGCGCGATGTTCGACGAGGCGGAGGTGGCCCCGTACATCCCCGGCCGGATGAACTACGAGGTGGGCTCGGCCAACCCCGGTGTCCGGGAGTCCTACGACCAGGGTCAGTGCAACTGGAACAACAGCGGCCGCCTGGCCGAGGACGAGGTCCGCGGGGCGTACCTGATCGTCACCAGCTACGTCTACCACGCCGACCGGACGAAGTCCGGTGTGGACCGGGCGGAGGAGCACCTGGAGAGCCGGGTGCGCGGCGGGGTCGCGGTGCACGTGGAGGACGCCGACGACGCCCTGCTCGTGCAGCGGGACAAGACCGACTGGTCGGCCGAGATCGTGGTCCGCTACCGCAACGTCGTCTACTCCGTCGTGTACGCCAACCAGACCGAGGTCGCGAACGTCAAGGGCAACGCGACCGCACTGGCCACCACCGCCATCGGCAAGGTGGTGCCGGACGAGGACTGACGCGCCCGCGGGACGTGGTCGACCGGAGCGTCGACCACGTCCTCACGCCGTCCGGTCGCCCTCGGCGAGTACCGCTCCGGGCTCCTGACCGACGTCCCCGGGCCGGGGCGTCGCACTACCCGGCGTGGGCGGTGGTCGCCGTTGCGGCCAGGCCGGCCAGGGCCGTCGGCAACGCGTCCCGGTGCAGGACGCCGAGGCGTTGGGTGGCCCTGGTCAGCGCGACGTAGAGCTCGGCCGCGCCGCGCGGGCCGTCGGCGAGGATCCGTTCCGGTTCCACCACCAGGACCGCGTCGTACTCCAAACCCTTGGTCTCCGACGGCGGCACGGTGCCCGGCACGCCCGGTGGGCCGATCACCACGCTGGTGCCCGGCCGGCCGGCTTCGTCCCGGGTGAACTCCTCGATGGCGGCGGCCAGCCCGTCCCCGGTGACCCGCCTCGACCACGGCCGCACGCCGCAGGCGCGCACCGACTCCGGTGGCCGGACGTCGGGCGCGAACTCGGCGAGCAGCGCGGCGGCCACGGTCATGATCTCCGCCGGGGTGCGGTAGTTCACCGACAGCGACCGGTAGACCCAGCGGCCCGGCACGTACCGCTCCAGCATCGCGTCCCACGACGTCGCACCGGCCGCCGACCGGCGCTGGGCGAGGTCGCCGACCACCGTGAACGAGCGGCCCGGGCAGCGCCGCATCAGCACCCGCCAGTCCATCTCGGACAGTTCCTGCGCCTCGTCCACCACCACGTGCCGGTAGGTCCAGTCCCGGTCCGCGGCGGCGCGTTCGACGAGCTCACGGGTGTCGTGCTCGACGAACCGGTCGGCCAGGTCCTCGGCGTAGAGCAGGTCCTGGGCGAGCAGGTGGTCCTCGTCGTCCATCATGTCCTGGCGGTCGACCTGGAGGATGTCCATCACGCCCGCGGCGTACTCGGCCTCGGCCTTCCGCTCCCGCTCGGCGGCCCGTTCGCCCGACTTGTCGGCGCCGAGCAGGTCGACCAGCTCGTCCAGCAGGGGGACGTCCGAGACCGTCCAGGCCTCGCCGTCGGCCCGCCACAACGCCTGGTCGGCGCCCGCCGCGCGCAGCCGCTCCGGCGACTCGTACAGCGATGCCAACAGGGTCTGGGGTGTCAGCACCGGCCAGAGCTCGTCCAGCGCGGCGGTGAACGCCTCGTTGCTCGCGAGCTCCTTGAGCAGGTCACCCCGCATCTGCTCCCACGCGTCCCGGTCGTCCCTGGTCAGCCAGCCGCGGCCGATCCGGGCGATCGCCCGTTCGGTGAGCACGTACGTGATGATCTCCGTGAACACCGCGCGGGCGTCGTTGTGCGGTAGCCCGCTCGACCGCGCCTCGTCCCGGGCCCACCGCGCGGTCTCGGCGTCGATCCGCACCGTGATGTCGGAGACGTCGGCCAGTTCGATCGGCAACGGGTGCGCCGGCAGCCGCTGCCGGTCGGCGACCGCCGCCGCCAGCACGTCGAGGATCTTCAGCGAGCCCTTGAGCCGCGCGGCTTCGGGCGTGTCGTCGGCGGTGACGTGCAGGCCGGGCACGAGGTCGCCGGGCGTCATGAACACCACGTCGGACTCGCCCAGCGACGGCAGCACCCGGCCGATGTGGTTCAGGAACGCCGGGTTGGGCCCGACCACGAGCACGCCGTGGCGTTCCATCCGCTCCCGCTGGGTGTAGAGCAGGTACGCCACGCGGTGCAGCGCCACCACGGTCTTCCCGGTGCCCGGGCCGCCCTCGATCACCAGCACGCCGGGGTGTTCGAGCCGGATGATCCGGTCCTGCTCGGCCTGGATGGTCGCCACGATGTCGCGCATCCCCTCGCCGCGCGGCGCGTTGACCGCCGCGAGCAGGGCCGCGTCACCCCCTTCGGCGCCGTCGGGGCGACCGAGCACCTCGTCGGTGAACTCGACCACCCGACGGCCGCGGGTGTGGAACTGGCGGCGTCGGCGCATGTTCTCCGGGTTCGCGCCGGTGGCGGTGTAGAACGCGCGTGACGCGGGTGCGCGCCAGTCCAGCAGCACCGGCTCGTAGTCGTTCCCGCCGTCGAAGAGGCCGATGCGACCGATGTAGGAGTGGTCGCCCGACAGGGTGTCCAACCGGCCGAAGCACAGCCCGTTGTCCGCGACGTCCAGCCGCTTGCCCTCCCTGGCCAACGCGCGCACCTCGTCGTCGCGCTCCAGGGGCGTGCCGCCGTTCCCGCGCAAGGCCGCGTCGTACTCGCGCCGCACGCGCGTGCGCTCGGCGTCGAGCCGCGTGTAGAGCCCGGCCACGTAGTTGCGCTCGGACCGCAATTCGTCTTCGTACCCCTGAGTTGACACAGGCCCCTCACAGCGTTTAAAATCGATTTAGATTCGGCGGGTTCTCCAGGTGGATGTGGAGCGCACGCCGACTTTTTATTGTCCGCCCCTTGTCAAGTCCTCCCGGCGGACCCCCTCCAGCCTCGACCGGGCAATACTGCGGCACCACCCGGGTCTTGCCGCAAGCCCCCGGGTGCGCTATATGTTGAAGAGGGAAAGGAGCGGATACCCTCCTTTCCCTTCGTCGTCTCCGAGGGTCGTCGCCACCCGGTCACCCTCCCACCGGCCGCCACGTGAGCCCGGTCACCATCGAACGAATTCGTCGAACGAATCCGTCGAACCACCTTCGAATTCTTCGAATCGCCATTCTCCGGTTGACCCGCCGTGATTCGCGTGCGACAGTTCGGCTCCGCCGTCGTAACACCTGGACTCGCGCGCTTTTGTGCCGGACCGGCACGGCGCGCCGGAATGGGCAACGACGCCCGGAAAAGAGTGGTCACATGGCGCACCGGATGCGGTCGGCCGCGGTGGTGGTCGCGCTCGTCGGTCTCCTGGTCGGGAACGCGGGGGCGGCGCACGCCGCCACGTGGTCCTCCAGCGACAAGTGGGGCACCTGGTCGAACGGCGGGTACACGGTCCGCAACAACGTCTGGGGCGGCGGCGCGGGGCCGCAGTCGATCTGGGCGAACTCCTACGGCAACTGGGGTGTGTGGGCGAACCACCCGAACACCGGCGGCGTGAAGTCCTACCCGCACTCGGCGCGCAACATCGGCCGGAAGCTGAGCTCGCTGAGCCGGTTGTCCAGCTCGTTCAACGTGACGAGGCCCGGCAGCGGCGCCTACGCCACCGCGTACGACATCTGGGCCGACAACCACGCGTACGAGATCATGATCTGGGTCAACAAGCAGGGCGCGGTCGGCCCCATCGGCGCGCGGGAGACCACGGTGTCGGTGGGCGGTCACACCTGGGACGTGCACCGCGGTTCCAACGGGTCGAACCAGGTGTTCTCGTTCGTCCGCACGAGCAACACCGACGCCGGGACGGTGGACGTGCTCGCGGTGCTGCGCTGGATCGGTCAGCGCGGCTGGTACGGCGACGTGACGCTGAACGACGTGCAATTCGGATTCGAGATCACGTCGTCCTCCGGCGGCATGGACTTCCGGTCCAACAGCTTTTCCGTGACGAGCTGACAACGACCAGCTGGTAATCCGGCGATTCGCCCGCGAACCGCGGTCGCGGGCGGTGGTCAGAACCGGCCGAAGAGCCAGTGTCCGGGTTTGTCCGGGGCGGGGTCGAGGCAGAAGTCCCTGGTCGCCTCGACCACCTCGGCCGCCTCGACGGTGCCGCGCCGGTCGGTGTCCAGGCGTTCGAAGAGGGCGCGGGACTCGTCCTCGGGCAGGCCGCACCGGGTCATCAGGGTCACGAACTCGTCGCGTTCGAGCACACCGGTGCCGTCGGTGTCGACCAGCGCCAGCACGGCTGCCGCCAGGGGCCGGAGGGTCCGGTCGAACGCGGTGTGGGTGGTGCGGCCCGCCCAGGCGAGGAACTCGGGCTTGCCGACCCGGCCGTCCCGGTCCAGGTCGGACTCGGTCGCGATGGCGCGCCAGAGGGCGCGGTAGGCGGAGCGGACCGCCATCGCGGCGGGCGAGCGCGGCGGGTGGCCGAACGACTGGACCAGGCGCAGGGCGAAGGCCTCGTAGTCGTCGCGTTGCAGGTAGCCGTCGTCGGTGGCGTCCAGCAGGTCGAAGCGCGGTGCGCGCGCGACCGGGGCGGGGGAGTGGCCGGTGATCGCGGCCGCCCACGCGGTCGTGTCCGGGTGGGCGGCGGCCAGGATCGTGCCGTGGTCGGCGTCCGGGTAGGTGGTCAGGTGGACGGTGCTGCCGGCCGTGGTCACGTCCGCGGCGAAGTCGTGGATCACGGCCGGCGGCACGACCTCGTCCCGGCCCGCGGCGGCCAGGAACAGCGGCCGGTCCAGCCGGGTGACCGGGACGCGGCACTCGTCGAGCACCCGGGTCACGTGCGGGTGGCGGGTCAGGTCGGTCATGCCGGTCTCGTCGTTGGTGATCGCCTTGGTGGCGCGGAACATCTCCACGAGGGTCGCCCGCGCGGCCAGGTCCACCAGGGCGGTGCCGCGTTCGGTGAGG
The DNA here is from genome assembly GCF_054781895.1 of Saccharothrix stipae. Taxonomy (NCBI): domain Bacteria; kingdom Bacillati; phylum Actinomycetota; class Actinomycetes; order Pseudonocardiales; family Pseudonocardiaceae; genus Saccharothrix; species Saccharothrix stipae. The sequence goes on from NZ_BAAGTN010000007.1 coordinate 174,247, forward strand.
AAGCCGTGGGCGAAGTCCGGGTACCGGGTGCGCATGCCCGCCAGGACGATCGGCACGATCGCGCACACGGCCGCGGCCGCGTCGCTGGTGCAGGCGGCGACGACGCGCGCCAGGTGGACGGGTGGCGCGAGCGCGACCGTGCCGAGGAAGTCCAGTTCCGGCGCGTAGGTCGTCGCGACCATGGCGGTGAACAGGGCGGCGTGGCCGCCTTGGGAGAAGCCCGCGACGAGCCAGCGGCGGTCGAGCGGGTGGTCGAGCTGCCGGGCGGCGCGGACGATGTCGATCACGTCGTCGGACACCGCCTCGCCGTTGAAGTACGGGTGCGGACCCGGCGTGGCCAGGCCCTCGTAGTCCGTCGCGGTGACGGCGTAACCGGCGGCGAGCCACGCCGCGATGTGCGCGCGTTCCCAGCGGAGCAGGCCGGTGCGGGACGGCGCGGTGCGGTCGGACAGGCCCGTGGTGCCGTGGGCGTAGCTGACCACGGGCCAGCCGGCGGCGGGTGGCGTGCCGTCGGGGACGAACACCGATCCCGTGACGAGGCGGCCGCGGCCGTCGTGGCCGACGCCCTGGTAGAACACGCGGTACGCCGCCGCCGCGTGGTCCGGCCGGAACCGGGGCCGGAGCGGGTGGGCGCGGATCAGCGTGCCGGGCGGTCGGGCGGGCGCGGTTCCGGTGGAGGCGGTCACGTCGTCAGCACGGTAGCGGCTCGCCGAGCCACCAGGCGGGTGAACTGCCCCCGACTGGCACCCCGAGCGACGCCCGGTGGTGCTTTCGGGTGGCCGAACAGCCCTCCAAGGGACGCTGACCTCACCCCCACGGGTGGATAGCGTCGAGGCCGTTGGGGGGACTGTCGTCACTTCCGGTTCACCGCCACCGCGGGTCTGCGGCGCCTCCCGACCGCGCGATCCAGCGCGCACCACCGGCTTCGGGAGGATTTGTGTTCAGACCACGAAAGCGCGGTAAGGCCTGGGGCGCCGTCGTCCTGGCGCTCGGGCTCGTCGCCGCGCCGACCACGGGGGTGGCCGGCGCGGAGCCCGCCCAGACCGGTGCGAAGCCCGCGCAGGCGAGCGCGGAGCCGGCCCAGACCGGCGCGGAGCCCGCGCAGGCGGGCGCCCAACCGCGGACCGTCACCCTGATCACCGGCGACCGGGTCGTGGTGACCGGCGCGGCGGTCGGCGCGTTCCACCCGGGCCCCGGCCGCGACGCGATCACCTTCCACTCGTCCCACCGGGACGGGCGGCTGCACGTCGTCCCCGAGGACGCCGCCGGGGGCATCGCCGCGGGCCGGCTCGACCCGCGGCTGTTCGACGTCACCGGCCTGGTCGAGGCGGGCTACGACGACGCCCGCAGCGACCACGTGCCGCTCATCGTCACCGGCACGCCCACCACCGGCCTGCGATCCGCCCGGGCACTGCCCGGTGCCGTGGCCGCGCAAGCGCCCAAGGGCGACGCCGGCGCCGCGTTCCGTGACCTGCTCGCCGACCCCGGCGTGACCAAGGTGTGGCTCGACGGCGTGCTCCGGCCCGCCCTCGACCGGTCGACCGCCCAGATCGGCGCGCCCACCGCGTGGCGGGCGGGCCTCACCGGCAAGGGCACCCGGATCGCCGTGCTCGACAGCGGCGTCGACGGCGACCACCCCGACCTGAGGGGCAAGGAGGTCGCCGAGCGCAACTTCACCGAGGACCCGGACAACACCGACCTCGACGGCCACGGCACGCACGTCGCCGCCACCATCGCCAGTGGCCACCGGACCTACCGGGGCGTCGCACCGGACGCCCGGATCCTCGACGGCAAGGTCTGCGCGAACGGCGGCTGCCCCGAGTCCTGGGTCATGGCCGGCATGCAGTGGGCCGTCGACGAGGGCGCCGACGTGGTCAACCTCAGCCTCGGCGGCTACGACTCGCCCGGCGTGGACCCGCTGGAGGAGGCGGTCAACCGGCTGTCGGAGCAGACCGGCACCCTGTTCGTCGTCGCGGCGGGCAACTCGGGGCGGCCCAAGTCGATCCAGTCGCCGGGCAGCGCCGACGCCGCGCTCACCGTCGGCGCCGTGCGGCACGACGACGACCTGGCCCACTTCTCCAGCCGCGGCCCGCGCAACGGCGACGGCGCGGTGAAGCCGGACATCACCGCGCCCGGCCTGAACATCGTCGCGGCCAAGGCCGCCGACGCCAGGATCGGCACCCCGGTCGGCCGGCGGCACCTGGCCCTGTCGGGCACCTCGATGGCCACCCCGCACGTCGCAGGCGCCGCCGCCCTGCTCGCCCAGCAGCACCCCGACTGGACCGGCGCCCAGCTCAAGGCCGCACTCATGGCCTCCGCCAAGCCGAACCCGGGCTTGAACGTGTTCGACCAGGGCACCGGCCGGGTGGACCTGACGCGCGCGATCACCGCCACCGTCACCGCCGATCCGGTCGGCCTCGCCTACGAAGAGCAGCGCTGGCCGCACCACGACGACGCCCCGGTCGCCAAGACCGTCACCTACCGCAACGCGGGTGCCGAGGCCGTCACCTTCGACCTCGCCGCCGACCTGCGCGGGCCGGACGGCCGCGCCGCGCCCGAGGGCCTGGTCACGGTCGACCCGGCGCGGGTGACCGTGCCCGCGGGCGGCACGACCTCCGTGACGGTCACCGCGGACACCAGGGTCGGCGGTGTCGACGGCCTCTTCTCCGGCGTCCTGGCCGGCGGGCCGACGCGCGTCCCGGTCAGCCTCGCCCGCGAGGTCGAGAGCTACGACGTGGCGGTCGAGTACGTCGATGCCGACGGCAACCCGGCGCTGGACCACATGACCGCGCTCGTCGGCATGAACAACGACGTCTACCGGGACCTGTACGGCGGCACCGGCATCACCACGCGCGTGCCCAAGGGCGAGTACCTGGCCCGCGGGTTCGTGCGCACGGACGCCCGCGCCGCCGTGCTGGCCCGGCCCAGCCTCACCATCGACGCCGACCACACCCGGTTCACCTTCGACGCCCGCGCGGCCGAGCCGATCCACGTCGCCGCGCCCGATCCGAGCGCCACGATGATGATCGGCGACATCAACGTCTCCCGGGTGCTCAACGGCCGGCGCGTGGTGCTCAACACCGCGTTCATCGGCGGCTTCGGGAACATGTCGGTCGGCCAGGTCGGACCGGAGCTGCCCGAGCAGGAGCTGTCCTCCTCGATCGGGGCGCAGTTCCAGACCCCGCCGGTCGACGGGACGCCGACGCACTACCGGTTCCGCTGGTACCAGCCGGGCGGGGTGCCCACCGGGTTCAGCCGCGCGCCCACCAGGGAGGAGTTGACCGAGGTGCGGACCACGTTCGCACCCGGCCCGGCCGACCGCCAACACCTGCACAGCGGCAACGCCAACCCGCCGGACGGCTCGGGCGGCTGGTCGGTGATGCTGCCCGTGCCCGCGGGCGGCGCGGTGGTCGACCTCGTCACGGCCGACCAGCTCACCTGGGGCTGGTCCTACCAGCGGCTGTCGCCCCAGTACCGGACCGAGGCCGACTACTCCTCGTTCAACCGCCGGTACCAGACGGGCGGCGACTACGCGGAGTGGTTCGCGTTCCCCGTGCGCGGGCCCGGCCTGTCCGGGTACTCGGCCACCTACCTGGGCATCCACGAGGACCGGGTGACGTCGCAGGTGCCGCTGCTCAACGACCGCGACGGCAACCTCGGCCGGGGCAACTACGAGTCGGCGCGCACGTCGCTGTACCGCGACGGGCGGCTGGTCGGCCTGGTGCGGGACCAGTGGGGCGAGTTCTCGGTGCCAGCGGGCGAGGCCGGGTACCGGGTGGAGCACGAGATGGTGCGCGATCCGGCGGCCTGGGAGCTGAGCACGCGGATCAGCGGTGCGTGGACGTTCCGGACGGACGTCCTGCCCGACGGCCACGGCCGCCGGCTGCCGATGTCAGTGGTGCGGTTCACCCCGGAGCTCGACGCCGCCGGCGCCGCGCCCGCCGGTCGGCTGCTGAGCGTGCCGCTGACCGTGGAGCAGCAGGACGGCGCGGACAACAGCGAGGTGGACCGGGTCCGGGTCGAGGTGTCGTTCGACGACGGCAAGACGTGGCGGGTGGTGCCGGTCGCGGGCGGTGCGGCGCTGGTGCGGCACCCGGCCGCGCCCGGCTACGCGTCGTTGCGGGCCTCCGGCTCGGACCGTGAGGGCAACACCTTCGAGCACACCGTGATCCGCGCGTACAAGATCACGCGGTAGGGCGTGCGCGTCGGGAGGTGCCGCCCCTCCCGACGCCTCGCCACGTGTCCGTTCCGGTCTTCGGGTGCGCCCGGGCGGGTCTGCCCGGGTCGTTCCGGCGCGCTTTCGAGTGATCCGGCGCGGTGCGGGAGCACGGGGGCGGGTTCGGGCGTTGTGCTCTGTGATGACCGGACAACTCCGCTTTCGCGTTCTCGGTGATTCGCTCGCGGTCGGTGTGGGGTGCACCCGGGTCGAGGAGACCCTCGGTGCGCGGCTGACCGCGGTGCTGCGTTCGGAAGGGCACCGGGTGGACCTCGGGGTGCACGCGGTGTCGGGCGCGCGGTCCACCGCGCTGGCGGCCCAGGTGCGCGCCGCCGTGCCGACGGGTGTCGACCTCGCGCTGATCGTGATCGGGGCGAACGACCTGACGTCGTTCACGCCGCCCGCGACGGGTGCGGGCCTGCTGCACGACGCCGTGGCCGAGCTGCGCCGGGCAGGCGGGCAGGTGGTGGTGGCCACGGCGCCGGACCTCGGTGTCGTCTCGCACGTGCCACCCGCTTACCGGGCGTTCGTGTCGCAGGCCAGCGGTCTCTACGCCCGTGCGCAGGCCGAGGCGGTGATCCGTGCGGGCGGGGTGGTCGCGGCCGTCGGGGCGCAGCTGTTCGACCGGTTCGCGGGTGACCCCGGCCTGTTCGCCGCGGACCGCTTCCACCCCTCGCCCGCGGGCTACGAGCTCATCGCCGACGCGCTCACCCCGCACGTGCTCGCGGCGGCCGGCCGTTGGGCGGCTTGAACCGACGCCGACAGGCGTCTCCCGGTGACCTACGACCGGCGGGGTCCGCCGATGGCGGACCCCGCCGGCCCGGGCTCAGGTGGTCTTCGCCCGCCGTGCCCCCACGTCGTCAGAGGCGCGGATGGGCGTTGGCCAGCAGCTGGCGGAACTGGGCGGAGAACCAGTGGCCGGACAGCGGCGCGTTGGCCAGCGCGCCGGACATGTTGTTGCCGTTGCGGGCGTTGCCCCCGTAGGTGGGGTCGCACATCCGGTCGAAGCCCTTGCCCTCGTTGTTCGGGATCTCGCGGCTCGCCCCGTCGGACTCGCCCGGCGGCTTGGCCCACACGTAGGCGTCGATGCCCGAGGCCGGGTTCGCCCTGGGCCGCTCGCCGATGCCCGCCCCGGACTGGTTGCACCAGTTGCCGAGGTGGATGCGGCGGTCGTACCGGCCACCGTTGACGTACGCGTCGACGCTCGTCGTCGGTCCCTTGGCGGTCGGGCGCTGCGAGCCTCCCCACCCGTTGCGCGAGGTGTCGATCAGCATGCCGATGTTCGACGGGAACCCGGCGCTGATCAATTGGGTGCGGAACGCCTGGGCGAACGACAACTCGTCCACGTACCGGTTCCAGTCCACCCACTTCGACTGGCGCACGGAAGTGCCGTTCACCGTGTCGTTGATGGTGAAGTGGTCTTCGCGCAGGACGCCGTAGTTCGCCGTGTTCGCGATGAATCCGGTGACGTTGTCGACCGTGCTGCCCGAAGCGCGGGCGGCCTGGGCGAACAACGTCGCGGAGGTGCCGAAGTTGTCGTCCCACCCGATCCAGCCGTGGTGGGCGGCGTCGATGTAGTTGTAGACGTTGCCGATCGCGCCGAGCTTCGCCAACGCGTACCCGACGCCGTTGACGTAGTTGCCGTTCTGGAGCATCCGGTCGCACATCGCGGTGGCGGTCGGCCGGCTGCCGACGTTCGTCACCAGGTTGGGCAGCGAGTCGATCTCGATGATCGTCGCGATGCGCAGGCTCGCGTACTTCGACTCGCCCATGATCGCGGCGATCCGGTCGATGTACTCGGTCTTGTAGCGGGGCAGGTCGTCGGGACCGAGCTCACCGTTGGACGCGAGCGCCGCGCAGTCGCGGCCGGGCAGGTTGTAGATGACGAACTGGACGACCATCGTGCGCCCGGCCGCCTGGCTCAGCGCGTTGTCCAGGTGCGCGCGCAGGCCGCGGGCGCCGTTCACGCCGTTGATCGCGGCGATCCGGTCGAGCCAGACGAACGTCGGCTGGTTGGCGATGGCGGATCCGCCGTCGGCGCGCGCCTTCGCGGACCAGTCGGGGTTCACGTAGACCGACGCGCCGGCGTAGGGGTTGTCCACGCGCGCGGCGGCGGTCACGTCGTCGGCCGCGGCGGGGCCCGCGCCCAGCGCCATGGCCGCGGCGAACGCGAACGCCGCCGTCGCCGCGAGTCCGCGACGTGGCCGCCGTCCCCTGGTCGGGCCTGGTGATGACTTCAGTGGCATCTTCGGCTCCCTGCTCGGAGATCGGAACAGACGGCGGCGGATTTGTCTGGGAACGCTCCCAGGAATCGAACCGTAGCAGCGGAATTGTTTTTCGTGAAGAGTTTCCGCAGGCAATGGACATGGCCTCGGGTATTCCAGACGAGGCGGAAGGTCGGCTGGAATGCTCATCTTCTTTCTGCGTTCGACGCCATTCGATTGAATTCGACTTCGAATGGCTTTCGAACGGCGCGCGACGCGTCGCCGAGAGTGGCGTGGTACGCGGCGGTGATCCAGGCCAGGGCCAGCAGGAAGCTGCCGAGGACGTCGGTGGGGTAGTGGACCCCTGAGTAGAGCCGTTGCCCGGCCACCGCCAGCGGGACGGCCAGGGCGATCGCCGCCACCGGCACGCGCCACCACTTCGCCGTGCCGCGCACGACCAGCACGGCCACCGCCGTGCCGAGCACCAGCGACGCCGCGACGTGACCGGAGGGGAAGCTGGACGTGGGCGGCAGGTCGTCGGGGAGCTTGGCGGCCGGCCGGGCGCGGTCGACGATCGCGGTGGTGATCAGGAACAGGGTGATCTCGCCCAGCATCCCCAGCACGACGAGCAGCACGGGCCGCAAGGAACGCGTCGTGGCCATCGCCGCCACGCAGACGACCACCGCGGCCGCGATCACCGGCCCGGTGCCGCTGAAGGTGCCCACCGCCTCCATCACCGCGTCCCGGCCGGGGGTGCGGTGGCGCGCGAACCACTCGACGACGGCGCGGTCCCAGGCCATCGGCACGTCCGGTCCGGCGGCGGTGAGCCACGAGCCGACCGCGAACAGCACGCCCAGCAGCAAGCCCCAGGCCACCAGCAACCTGGCCGCGGTGAGCCAGGCGTCGTGCGGCAGGCGCACCCGGCGGCCGGACACCGGTCGCAGGTCGTCCGCCGCCTCCGGCGCCAGACCGCGGGACAGCGGCACGTCGGGCAACCCCTCGTCGCGCCGCCACCGGCGGAACACCTCGGTGGTGAGGGCCAGCCACAGCAGGCCGAGCAGCCAGCCGCCGAGCACGTCGGTGGCGTAGTGCACGCCGAGCGCCACCCTGGTGAACCCGACCGCGAGCACGGTCACGACGACCAGGGCGGTCAGCGCGCGTCGTGCCCGTCGCGCGCGTTGTGCGGAGGTGAACACCAGCAGCAGCACGCCGTAGGTGACGGTGGCGCCCACCGTGTGACCGCTCGGGAAGCTCCAGCCCGAGGCCGTGGCCACCTCCACGTCCACCAGCGGTCGCAACCGCCCGACCAGCTCCTTCACCACCACGCCGAGCAGGCCGCCACCGATCACGGTGACGAGGACGTGCGCCGCCACCCACGGGCGGCGGCGCAGCAGGAGCCACATCGCCGCCAGGGTGGTCACGCCGGTGAGCGTGGCGGTGTCGCCGAGCCGCGTGATCGCGTGCAGCACGGCGACCACGGTGCCCGAGCCGTCCGCCCACCCCGTCAGGTGCGCGGTGATCGCCTGGTCGACGTCGCGCACGGGTGCCCAGCCCGACCACACCGACATCATCACCACCGCGAACGCGATCCCGGCGGTGCTCGCGGCGAGCAAGGACACCGCGCTGCGCACCGCGAACTTCTCGACGGCTACCACCGCGTGCTGCGGCTCACGAGTCGTAGTCACCGACGTTGTGTGCCCGAACGGACCAACGGGCAATCCTGCCGTGCTCTTGGACTGCGGTGTCGAGGTGACGACCGTTGCGGTGTTCGGCTGACGTCCGGTAGTGATCGTGGGTTGCCCCCGTGCCGAAGGAGCCGTCGCGTGAACCCCGACCTGCTGCGCAACTACCTGGCCAGGCACCACCTCGGCCGCCGTGACGTGCTCAAGATCGTGGGCGCCGCCGGCGCCGCCGGTCTGGTGGGCGCCGCACCCGCCGCCGCCGATACCGCTACTGCCGGTGCCGGAAGACTGGACGACACGCTGTTCGACTACGCCGACCCGGCGAACCTGGCCGACTGGGCGCCGAGCCGGTACGGCCCCGAGGACCAGCGGGGCACGCTCAACGAGGTGACGCCGGCCAAGACCGCCGCCGCACTCGGCCTGCTCCGCGCCCACCGCGAGGTGACCACCTACAACCTCGGCGAGCTGATGTGGAACGGCTTCCCCGCGGTCAGGACCGATCCGCGCCGCACCCACGAACAGCGCCTCGCCATCTGGGGCTACCCGCCGCCGCCCGGTTTCGCCGAGCAGGGCGGCATCCTGGGCGGGGTGGAGCCGTTCGGCCCCAACCGGGTCAGCGTGCACGAGGAGCGGTTCGAGGCGGAGCTCTCGCCCAAGCACCCGGTGCCGCTCGCCACGACCTACCAGATCGGCAGCCAGCTGGACAACCTCAACCACGTCGGCGCGGCCGACCTGTTCTACAACGGCCTGCGCGGCCGGGACATCGCCCGCGGCCACGGCACCGTCCGGCTGGGCGCCGAGCACATGGGTCCGGTGGTCACCCGCGGTGTGCTGCTGGACGTGCTCGGGGTGAAGCTCGCCCGCGACCGCGTCGAGGACCTGGCCGAGCCCGCGAGCAACGGCCGGCCGCTGCTGCGCGAGAACTACCGCATCACCGTCGAGGACATCCGCGACGCCATGGCCTTCGGCGGGATCGACCGCCTGGAGCCGGGTGACGTCGTGCTGTTCCACACCGGCTGGAACCAGCTGCTGGCCCGGCGCGACCCGGCCGACATCGCCCGGTGGGAGGGCGCACGCGGGCTGCCCGGCATCTACCTGCGCGAGGCCCGCTGGCTGGCCCGGTCCCGGCCCGCCATCGTCGGCGGCGACACGTGGGCGCTCGAAGTGATGGGCAACCCGGTCAACGGCGACGGCGCCGTGGTGCCGGTGCACCAGGAGCTGTTCATGCGGCACGGCATCCGCATCGGCGAGTCCTACGCGGTGGACCGGCTCGCCGCCGACCGCGTGCACGAGTTCGTCTTCATCGTGACGCCGCAGTACGCCGAGGGCGCCACCGCGGGCAACACCCCGCCCGCCGCGCTCGGCCGCCCTCGGCGCCGCTGACCGCTCGGTGCGGTCGTGCGGGGCGTGGGTCCGTCGCAAGGAGGTGGGCTTCGGTAGCGAGAGACGATAGCTACCGATTGACTTTCGATAGGTAACGCGCGAGACTCGATGCATGGTGACAACGCATCGAGCGGTAGCCGCGCTCCGGGTGTTCCTGGTGTTGATGTTCGGGGTGCTCGTCCTGTTCCAGGTCATGTCGCTGCCGGGCCAGTTCCGGCACATGGCCGAGGAGTCGCCGGACATGGCGTACCTGAGGTGGCCGCTCACGGCCGTGTCGGTGTTCTGGGTGCTGTGCGTCCAGGTGGTGCTCGTGTCCATCTGGAAGCTGCTCACCCTGGTCAAGGAGGACCGCATCTTCAGCGAGGTGTCGCTGAGGTGGGTGGACGCGATCGTGTGGGCCATCGCGGCGGCGTGGGTGGTGTTCCAGGCGTTCTTCCTCTACGTGGGCTTCAACGCGGACGACCCCGGCGTGCCGCTCGTGCTGTTCCTGATGTCGATCGGCATCACCGTGGTGGGGCTGCTGATGGTGGTGATGCGCGCGTTGCTGCGGCAGGCCACCACGCTGCGGACCGACATGGAATCGGTGATCTGATGGCGATCATCGTGCGCATCGACGTCGAGTTGGCCAAGCGCAAGATGAGCGTCGGCGAGTTCGCCGAGCGGATCGGGCTCACGCCGTCCAACGTGGCGGTGCTCAAGAACGGCCGGGCCAAGGCGGTGCGGTTCAGCACCTTGGAAGCCATGTGCCGGGTGCTTGAGTGCCAGCCCGGCGACCTGCTCGAATGGGTCGACGACGAGGAGGACGGCGTCATCGTCGCGCACGCCGGGGACGAGGGCGACCGGTGATCGAGGTGCGCGGGTTGACCCGGCGGTACGGCGACGTGCTCGCCGTGGACGAGCTGAGCTTCGACGTCCACCCCGGGAAGGTGACCGGGTTCCTCGGGCCGAACGGCGCCGGGAAGTCCACCACGATGCGCGTGCTGCTCGGCCTCGACCGGCCCACCTCGGGGACGGCGCTGGTCAACGGGCGGCGGTACGCGACGTTCGCCGAACCGCTCCGGGAGGTCGGCGCGCTGCTCGACCCCGGCGCGGTGCACCCCGGCCGCACCGGGCGCAGCCACCTCCGCGTGGCCGCCCGGTCGAACGGCATCCCGCGCCGGCGGGTGGAGGAGGTGATCGAGCGGGTCGGGTTGGAGCGCGCGGCACGCCGGCGGATCAAGGGCTACTCGCTGGGGATGCGGCAACGACTGGGTATCGCGACGGCGCTGATCGGCGACCCCGGCGTGCTGGTGTTCGACGAGCCGATCAACGGGCTCGACCTCGACGGCGTCCGGTGGATCCGCGGGCTGCTGCGGCAACTCGCCGACGAGGGCCGCACGGTGCTGGTGTCCAGCCACCTGCTGAGCGAGATGGAGCAGATCGCCGACCGGTTGGTCGTCATCGGCCGCGGCCGGCTCATCGCCGACGCCACGACGGAGCAGATCCTGAGCGGGCTCGGGCAGGTCCAGGTGCGCGTGCACAGCCCGGAGCCGGATCGGCTGGTCACCTCGTTGCGGGAACGCGGGTTCGAGGTGCGCCAGGTCGACGGCCGGGAGCTGCGGGTCGAGGGCAGCACCGCGGCGGAGGTCGGCGGGCTCGCCCACGCGCTGAACGTCGCGCTGCACCACCTGTCCGAGGTGCGCCAGTCGCTTGAGGACGCCTACCTGGAGTTGACCAACAGCAGCGTCGAGTACCACGGCCGCGAGCCCGTGCTCGCGGTGGAGGAGGCACGGTGACGGCAGTGGCTCAAGAGGCACGCGTCGGGCGCGTGTTCGCCCGTGCGTGCGCCGCCGAGTGGACGCGCCTGTGGACGGTGAAGGCGACGTGGTGGTTCCTGGCCGCGGCGGCCGTGACGATGACGGGCATCGCCACCATCGCGGGCCTGGAGGTGGCGTCGGATCCCGATCCCGCGCGGGGCGGCTCGGCCTGGGCCGCGGCGGCCGTCACCGGGCTGCCGGGGCAGTTCGCGCTGCTCGCGCTCGTGCTCACGGCGGTGACGTCGGACTACGCGACCGGTGGGATCGTGCCGAGCCTGCAGTGGACGCCGAGGCGTGCGGTCCTGTTCCTGTCCCGGGCGGCGGTGGCGGTGGGTGCGGCCACCGCCGTCGGCGTGTTGCTGGCGTCCGCCGCCACCGTCGTGTCCTTCGTGACCGCGCGGCCGCTGCTCGACCTGGGTGGCGGGTGGGACGTGCTGCCGTCGGTCGGCTTCGTCTTCGCCGCCGGGGCGGCGTTCGCGGTCGGGCTGGGCTTCCTGCTGCGCAACACGGCGGGCGCGTTGGTCACGGTGTTCCTGCTGATGTTGGTGCTGCCGCTGATGCTGCCGAACTTCGGGTACGAGTGGTCGTCCGCGATCGCGGAGCTGCTGCCCGGGTCCGGTGCGGCGTTCCTGCTGATCGGGGAGGTGCCGGGGATGACCCGGACGTCGTCGGTGGTGACGATGCTCTGCTGGGCGGTCGGCACGTCGCTGCTCGGGTGGGCGCGGTTGTCCCGGGACGACGCGAATCGGTGAAGCGCGGTCGGCAAGGGTCGGCGGGGTGGCGGTCCGGTCGTTTTCGGAGTTGCCCGATTATTGTGCGTGACGGTCGTGTCGGTGATGGTGATCGGTCAATTTCCGTGGGTGACCGGGTGGTCGTTGGCCGTCCGGCGTGAGGATGATGGTCACCCGGCCGCCGCCGGTTATTGACCTGTTGTCAACCTGGTAAACCAAGCATTCGAAGTGGCGTCGGGGACGCACGAATGATGGGGAAGCCCGGTGGCCGCTGCCCGTTTCCAGCTCTACACACCCGCGGGTTCCGGGGTGACGTGGCGGTTCCTCTCCGCCAACAACCGCAGCCTCGGCCGGTCCGCGCTGGTCTTCCCGACCGTCGAGGCGTGCCTCGAATCGGTCGACGACCTGCGGGAACACCTGGTCGACAGCACGACGGCGATGTCACGTGACGCGAAGCTGTGGTCCTGGCGGCTGCGGCTGGAGGGTTGCGTGCTCGCGGTGTCGAGTCGCAGTTATCACCGGCGGGTCCAGGCGCAGTACGCGTGCCGCAGTTTCGTGGAACTCGTCGCGCACGCGCCGACCGCGGGCCGGTATCCGGTGGAGCAGGTGTGACGGCGGAATACGGCTGTTCATCGCGCTGCCATTCGGAGTACCGGCCCCCGGTTCGTTTCCCGCGTTCGTCCGTTGTTAATGGCAGCATCCGAATGGCGAAAACTGAGCGGGTTCTGCTTGCGCGGACTCGGCCGAGCACGGGCCGCCGACACCGGAGCACCCGCAGATGACCGCAACGCTCAGCGCACCACCGGCGGCGCCGGCCGACGGGCCACGTCGGCGCGTCGGGCCGTCCGGCGGGATCGACCGGCTCTTCCGGCTGGTCCTGCGGGTCGCGGGGCTCGCGGTGCTGGTCGTGATGGCCACCGTCGGGCTGTTCCTGGCCACCCGCGGCGCGGCCGCGATCTCCGCGGCGGGCCTGGACTTCTTCACCACGCAGACGTGGGAGCCGGACTCGCTGGACTTCGGCATCGCGGCGGTGCTCGTCGGCACGGTGCTGATCGCGTCCGTCGCGCTGGTGGTCGCGTTCCCGCTGGCGCTCGGCGTGGCGCTCTACATCTCCGAGTACGCCCCGACGCGGCTCAAGCGGGCGTTGACGAGCATGGTCGACCTGATGGCCGCGGTGCCCAGCGTGGTCTACGGGCTGTTCGGCTCGACGTTCCTGCAGTGGCAGGGCGTGGACGTGCCGCGGTGGCTGTCGATCCAGTTCGGCTGGATCCCGTTCCTCGACGTCGAGGGCGCCGACCCGGACAACCCGCTGTCCACCGACGCCGCCTACGTCACCTCGACGTTCTGGGCGGGGCTCGTGGTCGGGTTCATGGTGATGCCGTTCATCTGCTCGGTGATGCGGGAGTCGTTCACCCAGGCGCCGCAGGGGGAACGCGAGGGCGCCTACGCGCTCGGCGCCACGCGGTGGGGTGTCATCCGGAGCGTAGTGCTGCCGTTCGGGCGCAGCGGCATGATCGGCGGCACGATGCTGGGCCTCGGCCGGGCGCTCGGCGAGACCATCGCGGTGGCGATGATCATCGCGCCGGTCTTCGCCATCCACACCCAGATCCTCGGCAGCGGTGGCAACTCCGTGTCGGCGCTCATCGCCCAGCGGTGGGGCGCGGCGAGCCCGTTCGGCCTGTCCGCCCTGATGGCGGCGGGCCTGGCGTTGTTCCTGCTGACGCTGCTGGTCAACTTCGCCGCCTCGGCGGTCATCGCACGCAGCCGGTCCGGCCAGGGGAGTGAGTGATGACCGCACCGGAAGTGCGTCGGGTGACGGGTGGCGCGCGGCGGGCCGATCTCGGGTCGGTGTCGGGCGCGGCGGCGGCCGCGGTCGCGTTGACGGGCTTGTTGTTCGACCAGATCGCGCCGTTCAGCGGGGTGGTGGCGTTCGTCGCGATCGCGTTCCCCGTGTTCCTCGGCCTGTACGCGCTGCTGATCTCGCTGCACGACGACGCGCTGGCCGTGCGGGACCGGCTCGCCGCCGCCGTCGTGCACAGCCTCGCGCTGGTGGCGCTGGGCGCGCTGGTGTTCATCGTGGCCTACCCGATCGTGATGGGCGCGCAAGCGCTGGGCCACCTCAACTTCTTCACCGACGACATGGCCGCCGCGGGCACGCTCGACCCGTTGGAGCTCGGCGGGGTCGCGCACGCCGCGGTCGGCACGTTGCAGCAGATCACCATCGCGCTGGTCATCACCGTCCCGTCGGGACTGGCGTGCGCCGTGTTCCTCAACGAGACCAGGGGCGTGTTCACCCGGCTCGTGCGCACGGTGGTGGAGGCGATGACCGCGCTGCCGTCCATCGTGGCGGGCCTGTTCATCTACGCCTCGCTGATCCTCGTGGTGGGCTTCGAACGGTCCGGCTTCGCCGCGGGCTGCGCGATCAGCGTGATGATGCTGCCGATCATGATCCGGGCGGCGGACGTGGTGCTGCGGCTGGTGCCCAGCTCGCTCAAGGAGGCGTCGCTGGCACTGGGCGCCGGTCAGCTGCGCACGGTGTGGCACGTGGTGCTGCCGACCGCGCGGTCGGGCCTGACCACGAGCGTGCTGCTGGCCACCGCGCGCGGTGTCGGCGAGACGTCGCCGGTGCTGATCACGGCCGGCTTCACCCCCTTCCTGAACTGGAACCCGTTCGTCGACTCCCAGGTGTCGCTGCCGCTGGCGACCTTCCAGATGGTCACGTCGTCGGAGGAGACCATGAAGCAGCGCGGGTTCGGCGCCGCCGCCGTGCTGATGGCCCTGGTGCTGGTGCTGTTCGTGCTCGCCCGAGTGGTCGGTGGGCGGTCGAGATGAGGAGAGCCATGATTGCCCGGCCCTTGGGTTTGGTCGCCGTCGTGTGCCTGCTGGTGGTCTTCGGTCCTCCGGCGCGGGCGCAGACGTACACGCCGATCAGCGGGAGCGGCTCGACGTGGAGCAGCAACGCGATCGACCAGTGGAAGACGAACGTCGCGCAGTACGGGATGAGGATCAGCTTCACCGGCAGCGGTTCCAGTGACGGGCGCAACCAGTTCAAGGCCGGTCAGGTGGACTTCGCGGTGTCGGAGATCCCGTACGGCCTCACCGACGGCGGTGTGCGGGACGTGCCGCCGAAGGAGGGCACGTACGCGTACATGCCGATCGTCGCGGGTGGCACGTCGCTGATGTACAACCTGAAGATCGGTGGCAAGCGGGTCACCAACCTGCGGTTGTCCGGCGAGGTCGTCACCAAGATCTTCACCGGCGTGATCACCTCGTGGGCGGACCCGGCGATCGCCCGGGACAACCCCGGCCTGAAGCTGCCCGACCGCAAGGTCGTGCCGGTGGTCCGCGCGGACGGCTCCGGCACGACGGCCCAGTTCACCTCGTGGATGGCGAGTCAGCACCCGGCGCTGTGGGACGACTTCTGCCGCCGCGCCAAGCGCTCGACCCCGTGCGGCTTCACGTCGAACTACCCGACCATCCCGCCGATGGTGGGGCAGCACTACTCCGTCGGCGTGGCCAACTACGTGCGGCAGGAGGGCACCGAGGGCTCGATCACCTACGTCGAGTACTCCTACGCCCGCAGCGCGCAGTTCCCGGTGGCCAAGCTGCTCAACGCCAAGGGCTACTACGTCGAGCCGAAGGCCTCCGCGGTCGCGGTCGCGCTGCTGGCGGCGAAGGTCAACACCGACCTGACCCAGGACCTCGGCCAGGTCTACGGCAACCAGGACGCGCGCAGCTACCCCATGTCCAGCTACAGCTACATGATCCTGCCGACCGTCGCGGCCGGGAAGTTCACCGCGGACAAGGGCCGGACGCTGTCCGACTTCGCCTACTACTTCCTGTGCGAGGGGCAGAAGCAGGCCGACCTGCTCGGGTACTCGCCGCTGCCGATCAACCTGGTGCGGGCCGGGATGGAGCAGGTCGCGAAGATCCCCGGCACGACCAAGCAGAACAAGGACATCAGCAAGTGCAACAACCCGACGTTCTCCGCCGACGGGACGAACACGCTGGCGGTCACCGCCCCGCAGCCCAAGGACTGCGACAAGCAGGGGCCGGTCCAGTGCGAGGACGCCACGGGCGGCGCGAAGGAGCCCACCAAGACCACCACCGGCGGCGGTGACGCCCCGGTCGCGGAGGGGGAGGAAGCCGCCGCGGTCGAGGAGCAGGCGGCGGGTGAGGAGGCGGCGGCCGAGGACGTGGCGGCCGACGAGTCGTCCTCCGGGGTGGCACGGCGGGCGCGCGAAGAGGCCTACGCGACGCCGGTCTCGGTGGACCTGCGTGACGACAACACCGCGCTGCTGGTCGCGGTGGCCGCGGTGCTGATCACCGCGCTCGTGGTGGGACCGCCGCTGGTGGCCCGGCGGCTGCGCAGACGGGAAGGCGGCAGATGACCCCCATCCGGTTGCTCCTGGCGGCACTGCTCGTGACGACCGGGGTCGCGCTGGTGCCGGCGCCGGTCGACGCGCAGACGTCGTCGTCGGCGGTCACGAAGTCCGGGCGCGGTGCGTTCGCGGACCTGAGCGTCACGGTGTCGCACACGAAGGACCTGATCAACCAGACCGTCCGGGTGAGCTGGACCGGCGGCGCGGAGACCGGGCCGGTCGGCCGGTTCGCCACCAACTACCTCCAGGTCATGCAGTGCTGGGGCGACGACCCGGCCGGCCCGACCCGCGAGCAGTGCCAGTTCGGCGGGCTGGAGGGCCAGAACGGCCTCGGCCTGGGCAACTTCACCAAGAGCAGGCAGATCGCGTACAGCGACCCGAAGGACCCGCACGAGACGACGCCGGTGCCGCCGAACGGCGCGGCCTACGCCGAGTTCCACTCCGTGAAGGGCCAGAAGACCACGTCGTTCGGCACGTTCTTCGACGCGGGCACGACCAACGAGGTGCCGTTCGCCAAGACCCGCCCGGACGGCACCGGCGAGCTGGACTTCGAGGTGCAGACCGCGCTGGAGGCGTGGGGCCTGGGCTGCGGCGAGGTCCGCGCGGACGGTCCCGACCAGGGCAAGCCCCGGCACTGCTGGCTGGTCGTGGTGCCACGCGGCGACACCGAGGTCAACGGCCGCAGGCCGGGCGTCGACCACACCAGCAACAACCTGGACTCCTCGCCGCTGAGCGCCGCCAACTGGCGCGACGCCATCCCGTTCAAGCTCGGCTTCCGCCCGGTCGGCGCGGCCTGCCCGATCGGCGCGGCGGAGCGCTCGCTGGCCGGGCACGAGTTCGTGTCCGACGCCGTCGGCCGCTGGCAGCCCGCGCTGTGCGCGAACGGCGGCACGGTGTTCGGCTTCACCAGGGTGTCCGACCGGATCAGCCGCGAACGGCTCGCGACCGAGGCGCCGGGCCTGGTGTTCCTCAGCGAACCCCAGCCCTCCACGCCGGAACGGCCGGTGGTGCACGCGCCCGTCGCGGTGTCGGGGCTGGCGATCGCGTTCGTCATGGAACGGCAGTCGCGCGGTCCCGCCGTGGAGCCGGACGGGGTGTGGCAGCGCGACGGGCAGCTGATCACCGAGCTGACGCTGACGCCGAGGCTGGTGGCCAAGCTGCTCACCCAGTCCTACCGGGACACGGTGCCGGGCAACCAGCCCTACCTCGCGGACAACCCGCGCCGGCTCAACGAGGACGCCGAGTTCCTCGACCTGAACCCGGACCTCAAGACCTACGGCGCGTTGATGAACACGCTGGACGTCCTCGTGCCGTCGGTCGACTTCGACCTGACCGCCGCGCTGTGGACGTGGATCGACGCCGACCCGGACGCCCGCGCGTTCCTCGACGGCAAGCCCGACCCGGCGGGCATGGTCGTCAACCGGCACTACCGCGGCCTCGGCCTGCCCGTGCCGAACTTCCCCAAGCAGGACCTGAGCTGCAAGCAGCTGCCGTTCCCGCTGGGACCGGACTGCGCGCTCACGGCGAGGCCGCTGGCCGCCGACCTGCACGAGGCCGGCCGGGCGATCAGCCGCGGCGACACCCTGGGCCGGTCGCCGAGCGGCCTGCCCGACCAGGCGGACCCGACCAAGCCGGGCTACACCCGCGTGCCGCGCCAACCCGCCGGTGAACGCAGCCTGCTGGCCGTGGTCGACACGGCGACCGCCGCCCGGTACGGCCTGCCGACGGCCAGGCTGCGCAACGCCGCGGGCAACTTCGTCGCGCCTGACGACGCCGGCCTGCGCGCGGCCGTGGGTCAGCTGAGCCCCACGGAGGTGCGGGGTGTCGGCCGGGCGAACCCGGGCGGGAAGGCGGCCGACGCGTACCCGTTGCCCGCGGTCACCTACGCGGCGGCCGTGCCGTCGGCGATGACCGAGGCGGCGGGCGCGGAGTACGCCGCGTTCCTGCGCTTCGCCACCGGGACGGGCCAGCAGCGCGGCGAGGGCGTCGGCCAGTTGCCGCCGGGTTACCTGCCGCTGCCGGACGGGCTGCGTGCGCAGGCCGCCGAGGCGGCCGACGTGATCCAGCGCGACGCGGGCAAGGCGATCGTGCCGCCCACGCAGGAGGGCGAAGCCACCGCCGCCCCGCCCAGGGCGACCCGGCCGCGTGCGACGACCCGCGCGGTCGCGCCGCCCGCACCGGCGAAGCCACCCGCCGACGCGGCCGTGCCGTCCACCAGGGCCACGCCGGTCGCGCAGGTCGAGAACACGCCGGCCGACCCGGTCGGCTGGTGGCTGCGGCACCTGCTCGCGGGACTGCTCGTGGCCGGGGGTCTGGCCACCGGTGCGGGACCGCTGGTGCAGCGGTTCGGCGGCCGGGGCGGTTCGTGACGACCGGCCACCGGGCCGGACGACGTGACGACCGGCCGGCGGGCCGGACGAGGGAGGTGAGGCCGCCCGCCCGGCCGTGCCGGAGTTGCCGCTCCAGCACGAACCGGACGAACGAGAACCGCACGCGGTGCGCGTGACCGCACCGAACGACGAGTGGACACGCAGTCCGCTCGACCTCTGCGCAGAAAAGGATAACCGCAGTGAGCAAGCGCATGCTCGGCGCGGCGGCTGCCGCCGTCGCCGCCATCGCCCTCGTGGCGTCGCCGGCCCAGGCCGACCCGGTCGGCCCGCCCACGTTCCGCGACATCGCCATCGTCGGCTCGGACACCACCCAGACCGTGCTCAACGGCCTGTCCGACGCGGTGCTGGTCAACGGCACCAAGGTCATCGGCTCCTACGACGCCCGCGGCTCGGACAACATCACCACCAAGGCGACCGGCTGCACCATCCCCAGACCGGGGTCGTCCGGCGCCGGCGTGACCGCGCTCGTCACGTCGGTCGAGGCGGGCGACAACTGCGTGCAGGCCGCGCGTTCGTCGTCCAACAACTCCTCCTCGTACGCGGGCAAGAACCTGACCTACATCCCGTTCGCGGTGGACGCCATGACCTACGCCGTCCGCAGCGACAGCACGGTCAGCAAGAAGCTCACCACGGCGCAGCTGAAGTCGATCTACAACTGCACCGCGCCGGGCGTCGGCACGAACTTCAAGCCGCTGCTGCCGCAGTTCGGCTCGGGCAGCCGCGACTTCTTCCTCAAGCAGCTGGGCCTGACCAACACGGCGAACTACACCACGCAGTTCCCCTGCGTGATCGACGTGGACGTCAACGGCCAGCCGATCCAGGAGCACGTCGGCACCTACCTGACCGACACCAAGCAGATCCTGCCGTACTCGATCGCCGTGTACGCCTCGCAGATCTACGGCACCGCGCCCGCGGCGCAGGGCAAGGCCGTGCTGGCCACGTTCAACGGCGTCTCGCCGACGATCCTGAACACCGCGTCGACGTTCAAGCGCGACGTCTACAACGTGGTGCCCACCGCGAAGCTCGGCGAAGCGGTCTACGACCAGGTCTTCACCGGCGGTGACTCGCTGATCTGCACCAGCACCGGCGTGATCACGCAGTACGGCTTCGGCATCAACCCGAACTGCGGCAGCACCCAGCTCGTCACCCCGCCCGCGCCCTAGTCGGCCGGCACCACCCTCTCTGGAAGGTCAACAGTGCGCGGAAACACCGTCATCCGCCGCCTCGCAGGCGGCGCCATCGCGCTCGCGGCACTCGCCGCGGCCACCCTCGGCACGGCGGGCGTCGCCCTGGCCGCACCGCCCGCGGGCAACCTCGGCACGCTCACCATCAGCAAGCAGTCCGGCTCCGACGTCGAGGCGCCGTCCTACACCACGTCGGCGGGCTGCACGTCGGACTCCGACGGCTACAACCTGTTCGTGTACGGGCCGGGCGGCTTCGAGAACGGCCTGATCGGCACCACGCCGACCGACGTCGGCTTCTCCGGCTCCGCGCCGATCACCGTGCTCCAGGGTCTGTCGTTCAAGGACATCGCGGTCGACAACAGCACCACGATCGTGCCCGGCACCTACACCGTCGCGGTGAACTGCGTGGACCTGTTCACCGGCGAGACCAAGGGCACCTTCACCCGTGAGGTGTACTTCACCAGCGCCACCGCCTGGACCGCCGCTGACCCGAACGCCCCGGTGACCACCAGCACCGCGCTGGCCGTGTCGCCGAACGCCCCGGTCACCGCGGGCACCCCGGTCACGCTCACCGCCACCGTGTCCCCGGCCTCGGCCACCGGCACGGTGCAGTTCAAGGACGGGGCGGCCAACCTCGGCGCGGCCGTCGCGGCGAACAACGGCGTCGCCTCCCTGACCACCTCGGACCTCCCGGCGGGCACCCGCTCGCTGACCGCGGTGTTCACCGGTTCCGCCGCGAACATCTCCGGCTCCACCTCGCCGACGGTGTCCTACCAGGTCAACGCGCCGGTGGCGACGCCGACCACGACCGCCCTCGCGGTCTCCCCGAGCGGCACGGCGGCGCAGTACTCGTCCGTGACGCTCAGCGCGACCGTGGCCCCGGCCTCGGCCGCGGGTTCCGTGCAGTTCCTCGACGGCGGCGCGAACCTGGGCAACCCGGTCGCGGTCGCCGGCGGCACGGCCACCCTGACCACGGCGACGCTCGCCGTGGGCGCGCACAGCTTCAGCGCGCGCTTCGTGCCGGCCAACTCCGCCGCGTTCGAGACCTCGGTCTCGGCCGGGGTGGCGCTGGAGGTCACGCCGTTCGCGGGCGTGTCGGCCTCGGAGACCATCACCACCGAGGTGCCGGCCGGTGAGCTGCTGATCAGCGTGGCGAACCAGAACGTGGTGCTGCCCTCGCCGGTCATGGCCGCCGACGGCTCGCTGCTGACCACGGCGGGCGCGCTCAACCCGATCACGGTCACCGACACCCGTGCGGGCAACCCGGGCTGGAACGTCTCCGGCCAGGTGACGGACTTCGCCGGCGGCGCCAACGCCATCAACGGCGCCAACCTCGGGTGGACGCCCAAGATCGTCGACAAGTCCCCGGTGCAGAACATCACCACCGGTCCGACGGTCCAGCCGGCCAACGCCGTCGTGCCGGGTCAGGGTGCGGGCCTTGGCCTGTCCACCGCCCGGACGCTGGCCACGGCCGCCGCCCTGGGCGGCAACGGCACCGCGAACCTCGGCGCCGACCTGGCGCTGAAGGTGCCGACCTCGACGCCTGCGGGCACCTACACCGCGACGCTCACCCTCACCGCCATCTGATCGACGGGGCAGGCCGTCCCGACGGCCTGCCCCACCCTCCACTAAGGACTTCGCTATGACGCGGACCTGGCGTCGTTCGGCGCTCTCCGGCTTGCTGGCACTCGTCTTCTCGGGCTTGGTCGCGCCCGCGGTCTCGGCCGCGCCCGCGACGTTCGGCGTGCGGCCCGCGACCGCGCAGGCGCCGGACACGCGCAGCGCGTTCACCTACAGCGCCACGCCGGGAGCCGTGGTCCGCGACCACGTCGCCGTGTCGAACGTGGGCAACGACCCGGTGACGCTGCGCGTGTACGCCAGTGACGCGTTCAACACCCCCGAGGGCGGCTTCGACCTGCTCCCCGCCGGCCGTGAGCCGGTCGACGTGGGCAAGTGGTCGGTGGTGGAGCGCGGGGAGGTGGCGGTCGCGCCCCGGTCCACGGTGATCGTGCCGTTCACGCTCACCGTGCCCGCCGACGCCACGCCCGGCGACCACACCGGCGGCATCGTCGCGTCGCTCACCACGGAGGCCACCGGTGCGGACGGCCAGCGCGTGGCCGTGGAGCAGCGGGTCGGCGCTCGCGTGTACCTGCGCGTGTCCGGCGACCTGCGGCCCTCGTTGAGCATCGAGGACCTGACCGCCGACTACTCGGGGTCGTTCTTCGGACGGGGCGACACCACGGTCGGCTACGTCGTCCGCAACACCGGCAACGTCCGGCTGGGCGGCGAGCAGGAGGTGCGGGTCGAGACGCCGTGGGGCACCGGTGTGGACGCGCCGGGGCTGGCCGACCTGCCGGAACTGCTGCCCGGCAACACCTTCCGCGTCACCACCACCGTGCCGGGCGTGCTGCCCGCCGGGTGGCTGGACGCACTCGTGCACGTGGAGCCGGTCGCGCCCCAGGGCACCGAGGCGCTCGCCGTCGTGACCGCGGACGTGACGACCGCCGCCGTGCCGTGGCTGCTGGTGGTCGTGCTGCTGCTGGTGCTCGCGTACGTGGTGTTCCGGCGCGTCCGCCGCGGCCGCCGCCGGGTGAGTCCCGAACCGCTGCCGGAGGTCGAACATGTGGCCGCTTAGGGTGCTCGCGGTCCTCGCGCTGCTGTTGGCCGCACCGGGCACCGCGCACGCCGCGCCGCTCGGCGGCCTGGTCGTCACGCCGGGGGAGAGCCGTGCCGCCGCGCCGGTCCGGCTGGCCACGTCGGCGGGCTGCCCCCGTGAGGCGACGGGGTACGCGGCGACCATGCACGGCGCCGGGTTGCCCGCCGAGGGGCTGGTGATCGTGGCCAACGGTGACGTGGGGCTGACCCACGACCGGCCGTTCGAGGTGCCGGTCGCGTTGACGTTCCAGGACCTGGCCGCCGATCACGACGTCACTTTCGGCGGGCCGTACGAGCTGCGGCTGCACTGCATCGACTCGTTCACCCAGCAGGTGTTCGGCGAGTTCACCGGGACGGTGGACTTCGTCGAGCCCGCCCGGTACGTCGCCGTCGGCGCGGCCAAGGGGCCGCAGCAGCCGACCGCGCCGCTGATCGAACCCGATCCGCAGGTCGTCCCGCCGCCGTCGGACGTCCCGGGCCGATCGACCGTTCAACCGACCGACCAACCCGCCGACCAGCCCGCCGCCGACGCCGCCGCCGAGGCCGCCGCTCAAGCCGCGCCCGCCGGCACCGGCGGCGGGCAACCCTTCCTGCACGTCGCGATCGGCGTCGTCGGCGCGCTCGCGCTGGTCGGGGCGGGGTCCTACCTCCGCCGCCGCAGAACCCGCTGACCCACCCCAACACAACGGAGGAACTGCTCATGCGCAAGCGCCAACTGGTGGCGGCAGCCGCGGCCGTGCTCGCCGCGGTCAGCGCCGCGGTGATCTTCACCGCGGCGTCCGGACAGGCCGAACCCCCGGTCGCGACGCTGGGCACCCTCGGCGTCGACCCGGAGACCGGCCGCGACACCACCGCGCCGGTGTTCACCACGTCGGCGGGCTGCCCGACCGACTCCGACGGCTACAACCTGTTCGTGTACGGCCCGGGCGGCTTCGAGAACGGCCTCATCGGCACCACGCCGACCGACGTCGGCTTCTCCACCGTGGCCGGGTTCCCGGTGCTGCAAGGCTTGTCGTACAAGGACATCGCGGTCGACAACAGCACCACGATCACTCCCGGCGAGTACACCGTCGTGGTGAACTGCGTGGACCTGTTCACCACCGAGAGCAAGGGCACGTTCACCCGCAAGCTGTTCTTCACCGACGCCACGACCTACCGGTCGACGGACCCGAACGCCACCACCACGACAACAACAACGACCACCACCACCACGGATCCGACCACCACGACGACCGACCCCACGACGACGACCACGGATCCCACCACCACGACAACGGATCCGACCACGACGACCACGGATCCGACGACGACCACGACCGACCCGACGACGACCACGACGGATCCGACCACGACCACGACGGATCCCACTACGACCACGGATCCGACGACCACGACGACGGATCCGACCACCACCACCACGGACCCGACGACGACCACGGACCCGACGACGACCACCACGGAGTCGACCACCACGACCACGACCGAGTCGACCACCACTACTACGGATCCCACGACGACCACCACCACCGCGACGACAACCACCACCACCAACCCCGGTGGCGGCTTCACCCTCGCGGTCAGCCCGAGCAGCGGTTCGGACCTCGACGCGCCGACCTACACCACCTCGACCGGCTGCGGTGACAACGATTCCGGCGAGATCCGGATGGCGATCTTCGGCCCGGGCGTGTTCCAGAGCGGGTTGACCGCCGCACCGCCGACCGCGGTCGGCTTCTCCAAGACCGACCCGATCGCCGTGCTGCAGTACCTGTCGTTCAAGGACATCGCGCAGGAGCAGCCGGACGGCGCGGTCCTCGCGGGCGACTACCGCGTCGAGGCGCACTGCGTGGACGCGTTCGGGCAGGTGCTGCGCACGTTCACCACCGGCCTGCGGTTCACCAGCCCGACCGCGTGGGAGGCCGTCGGCGGCGTCGGCCCCACGACGACGACCACCACCACGACCACCGACAGCACCACTTCGACGACCGGCACGACCACCACCACCGACACCACGACCGGCACGACCACCGACACCACCACCCCGGCCGCCGGTGGGCAGGGCACCGGCCTGGCGAGCACCGGCGCGTCGACCGGCCTCCCGTTGCTCCTGGGCGGCCTGCTGGTGCTGGCCGGTGGCCTGGCGCTGGTCGTGGCGCGCAAGCGGCGGGTCCGGCGGTGACCGCCCCACCGGCGCCTCCGGCGTCCGCACCGGAGGCGCCGGTGGTCGCCGCGCCGTCGGTGCTGCGCCCGATCGGCCAGATGCTCGCGATCCTCGGCGCGCTGCTGCTGTGCTTCGTGCTCCAGTTCGCCGCGATCGGCACGCTCAAGCACGACCGCGACCAGAGCCGCGCCTACGACGAGCTGCGCGGCCTGCTGGCCAACGCCACCGCGCCGGTCGCGGCGGTGGGCGAGGACGGCAGGCTGACCCCGACCGGCACGCCGATCGCGATCCTGGCGATACCCCGGCTCGGCGTGCGCGAGGTGGTGGGCGAGGGCACGTCGTCGGGCGCGCTGCGGTCCGGCCCCGGCCACCTGCGCGACTCGCCGATGCCCGGTCAGGCGGGCGCGTCGGTGATCTTCGGCAGGCGGGCGGGCTACGGCGGGCCGTTCGCGCAGGTCGACCGGCTGGTGCCGGGTGACCGGATCACCGTCACCACCGGCCAGGGCGAGCACGTCTACCAGGTGCAGGGCGTGCGCCGCGCCGGCGAGGCGTACCGGCACAAGCCCGCCGCGGGCAAGGGCGGGCTGACCCTGGTCACCGCCGACGGCCCGTACTTCGTGCCGACCGACGTGCTGCGCGTGGACGCCAAGCTGACCAGCGCCGTGCAGCCGACGTCGGGTGCGCTGCCCGCGTTCGCGGTGCCCGACCACGAGCGGGCCATGGCCGGTGACGCGGGCGCGCTCGTGCCGGTGGCGCTGTGGTCGCTGATCCTCGCCGCGGCCGCGCTCGCCGTGGTGCTGCTGCACCAGCGGGTCGGCCGCTGGCACGCGTGGGTGGTCGGCGTGCCGCTGCTCGGCGCGCTGGGCGTGACCCTCGCCGACCAGACCGCCGCCCTGCTGCCCAACCTGATCTGAACCGGACGGAGACACCAGGATGACGCTCACGATGCCCCCGGCCCTGGCCGACCTGGAGGCGCGGTCGATCTCGGCCTGGTTCGGCGAGCGCAAGGTGCTCGACCGGGTGTCGCTGGTGATGCCCGCGGGCACGGTCACCGCGCTGATCGGGCCCTCGGGCTGCGGCAAGTCGACGTTCCTGCGCATCCTCAACCGGATGCACGAGCTGGTGCCCGGCGCGTCGCTCGCGGGCGAGGTGCTGCTGTCCGGGCAGGACGTGTACGACCCGGCGCGCAAGCTCACCGACGCGCGCAAGCGGATCGGCATGGTGTTCCAGAAGCCGAACCCGTTCCCCGCCATGTCCATCTACGACAACGTGGTCGCGGGCCTGAAGCTGACCGGCGTGCGCGCCCGGCGGGCGGAGAAGGACGCGCTGGTCGAGCGGTGCCTGACCAAGGCCGGCCTGTGGCCCGAGGTCCGCGACCGCCTGCGGCAGCCCGGTGGGGCGCTGTCCGGCGGCCAGCAGCAGCGGCTGTGCATCGCGCGGTCGCTGGCGGTGCGGCCGGACGTGCTGCTGATGGACGAGCCGTGCTCGGCGCTGGACCCGACGTCGACCCGGCGGATCGAGCAGACCATCGCCGAGCTGGCCGACGAGGTGACGATCGTGATCGTCACGCACAACATGCAGCAGGCGGCCCGGGTGTCGCAGCAGTGCGCGTTCTTCCTGGCCGAGCAGGGCACGCCGGGGGTGATCGTGGAGGCCGGACCGACGAAGACGATCTTCGAGTCGCCGTCGGACACCCGCACCTCGGACTACGTGCACGGCCGTTTCGGCTGACCGCCGCCCGCCCTGAGCCGTCACCCGGCGCTGTTACGATGCGCCGCCCCCACCCAGTCGCGGTGATCGAAAGGTGTCGTTGACATGCACAGAAACAAGGCCAAGGCGGACTTACTGCGCGACCTCCACGCGGACGGGGTGCTGGTGCTCCCGAACGCGTGGGACGCGGGCAGTGCCGCCCTGATCGCGCGGGCCGGCGCGAAGGCCGTCGCCACCACCAGCGGTGGGGTGTCGTGGGCGTTGGGCAGGCCCGACGGGCAGAGCCTGTCCCGCGACGAGATGGTCGAGCAGGTCCGCCTGATCGCCGCCGCCGTGGACGTGCCGGTGACCGCCGACGTCGAGGGCGGCTACGGCCACGCGCCCGAGGACGTCGCCGCGACCGTCGAGGCCGTGGTCGAGGCGGGGGTGGTGGGCGTGAACGTCGAGGACTCCAAGGGCTTCGGCGTGCCGCTGTTCACCGCCGAGGAGCAGGCCGCCCGGTTGCGCGCGGCGCGGGAGGCGGCGCGGCGCGCCGGGCTGCCCGAGCTGGTGGTCAACGTCCGGACCGACGTGTTCCTGTTCCAGGTCGGCGAGCCCGAGGGCCGGTTGGACGACGTGCTGACCCGCGCGGCCGCCTACGCCGAGGCGGGCGCCGACTGCCTGTTCGTGCCCGGCCTGGTCGACCTCGACGTGCTCCAGCAGCTGGTCGAGGCCTCGCCGCTGCCGGTCAACGTGATGGCGGGCCCCGGCGCGCCGAGCGTGGCCGAGTTCGAGTCCGTCGGCGTCCGGCGCGTCAGCCTGGGCACGGCCGTGACCCAGGCCGCGTACTCCGTCGCGCAGCGCGCCGCCGAGGAGGCCCTGACCAAGGGCACCTACACCGAACTCGAAGGCGCGCTCGACTTCGGCGCCGTCAACGGTGTGTTCACCCGCTGATCGCGATTGATCGCCAGGTCAGATCAACCCTGTCGGACAACGTCCGACTCCGGTGGACTGGGCGCCGTCGGGGCGCGTAACGGCGCCCCGGCGGACGACGACTGGTAATCGGACGGCAACGGACGGGGAATCGCAGTGACCACGAAGGAAGCGGGCACACCGGGCGGCGTCTTCGCGAGCGTCCGGGCCACGCCCCGGGCGGTCCGCTACCTGCTCGGTGGCGTGCTCATCAACCAGATGGGCGCGTTCGCGCAGACGTTCCTGGTGCTGTACCTGACCGTGCGCCAGTTCTCCATCGGCCAGGCCGGTATCGCGCTCACCTGCTACAGCGCGGGCGCGGTGCTCGGCACGCTGCTCGGTGGCGAGCTGGTGCACCGGCTCGGGCCGCGCGCCACGATCGTCGGCGCGATGACGGTGTCGGCGGCGGTCCTCGCGGTCATGCCGTCGCTGAGCACGCCGGGGCTGTTCGGCGTGCTGCTGGTCGCGATCGGCGCGGCGGGCCTGGCCACCCAGTGCTACCGGCCCGCGGCGGCGGTGCTGCTCAGCGAGCTGATGCCGGCCGAGCACCGGGTCATGGCGTTCTCCATGATGCGCATCGCCCTCAACGGCGGCGCGGCCCTCGCGCCGCTCATCGCGGCCGGGCTGATCCTGCTGGACTGGGACCTGCTGTTCTACTTCGACGCGGTGTCGGCGCTGGCCTACGCGGTGGTGGCCCGGCTGACGCTGCCCGCCACGCACGCGCCGCGCGACGACGAGGACGAGGCCGAGTCCGGCGCGCAGAAGCGGTCCGCGTACGCGGTGATGCTGCGCGACGGCCGGTACCTGGCGTTCCTCGCCTCGGTGCTGCTGGGCACGCTCATCTACGTGCAGTACGTGGTGGCGCTCCCGCTGAAGATCACCAGCGAGGGGCACCCGGCCGCGCTCTACAGCATCGTGCTCACCACGGCGTCGATCATCCTGGTCGTGTCCGAGCTGAAGATCACCTCGTACGTCAAGAACTGGGTGCCGTGGGCGGCGGGCGCCGTCGGCACGGTGGTGATGGGCCTGGGCGCGGCCGGTTACGGGCTCGGCTCGCACGCGGTCGTGATCGTGGTCAGCACCGCGGTGTTCGTGCTCGGGGTGATGATCAGCGGGCCGACGATGTTCGCGCACCCGGCGAAGTTCCCCGCCTCGGTCCGCGGCCGCTACGTCGGCACGCACCAGGCCACGTTCGGCCTCGGCTCGGCGCTCGGGCCCACGCTCGGTGTGCTGGCCTGGGGCGCGTTCGACAACGGTGTGTGGTTGCTGTGCGGCGTGCTCGGCCTGATCGGCGGCTGGTTCGCCCTGGTCGGCATGCGGGAGGGCAAGACCTCGGTGTGAACCACCGGCAACTCGGCCGACCGGCCCGGCAGGCGACGCCTGCCGGGCCGGTCGTCGTTTGCGGTGACGGCGTTCCGATCGACTTATTCCCAGCCATTTACCGTTCATCCAGAATATCGTCCGCAACGCGCCGCGCACGTCCTGCGACGATGCGTCACAAATGCGGCCGGCGGTAAACGTTACGGGCCTGGGGTGGTGCGGTCATGTTCAAATCCTATGGATTCCCATGTCCTCCGATCGGCGGTAGCGGCCAGTCGGCCCATTATTCATGCTTGGCGCGCACACGAGAGAAAGGGATGCGCTGGGGATGGGTAGACCGGAAAAACCTGTCGACGCCTCGTCCGGCGCGGTCGCGATTTTCGCAAGCGAATTGAGACGACTGCGCGCCCGGGCGGGCAACCCCACTTATCGGGACATGGGTCGGGCGGCGCTGTACTCCTCGTCGGTGCTGTCCAGCGCGGCCAGCGGCCACCGGATGCCGACCCTGCAGGTGACGCTCGCGTTCGTGGCCGCGTGCGGTGGCGACCGCGAGCAGTGGCGCCGTCGGTGGTTGGAGGTCTCCAGCGGGCTCGACCCGGAGGTGACCACCTCGCCGAGCCGTCCGGAACCGGTGGTGACGCGGTCGTGCGTCCCGCGCCCGGCGCAGCTCCCGATGAGACCGCGCGGCTTCGTCGGCCGGGTCGACGAGCTGCGCCTGCTCGCCGCGGACCCCGCCACACCCGTGGTGATCAGCGGTCCGGCGGGCGTGGGCAAGAGCCAGCTGGCGCTGCACCACGCCCACCGCTCGGCCGCCGCCGCGGTGGACGGCCAGCTCTACGTCGACCTCGGGCCGCTGGAGCCGGGTGAGCGGGGCGCGCGGACCGTCCTGGACGGGTTCCTCCGCGCCCTGGGCGTGCTCGTCGAGCACCTGCCGGACCACGTCGACCAGCAGGCGGCCGTGTACCGCTCGTTGATCGCCGAACGCGGGCTCGTGGTGCTGCTGGACAACGTCCGCGACGAGCGCCAGGTCCGTCCGCTGCTGGTGGAGAGCGCGCGCAGCACCACCGTGATCGTCGGCCGGACGCCGCTGCTCGGCCTGCGCGACGTGCGCAGGCTGCGGCTGGGCGTGCCGTCCCGGGCCGAGGCCGTCGCCATGCTCGCGGGCGCCGTGCCGGACCCGGTCGCGGCCGAACCGGAGGACTGCGACCGGGTCGCGCGGCTGTGCGGCGACCTGCCGCAGGCGTTGGACATCGCCGCGCGCAAGCTCGCGGCCAGGCCCGACGTCCCGGTGAGCCGGGTGCTCGCGCGGCTGACCGGGCCGTGCGCGCTGCTGGACTGGCTGAGCATCGGCGACCTGTCGGTCCGCGACTCCTACCAGTCCACCTACCTCGGGCTGGGCGACGCGGCCAAGGCCGTGCTGCACCAGCTGGCCCACCGGGCCGCCGACGAGCCGGTGGTCCGCGGCGCGTTCGCCGACGACGAGCCGGTGTACGAGCTCGCCGACGCGGGGTTGCTGCGCGGCGCCGGGCGGCCGGGCGTGTACCGCCTGGACCCGTTGGCGCGGGCGTTCGCCCTCGACCTGCGCGGCGCCGGTCGCACGGTCCGCCGGACCGGTCGCCAGGAATTGATTGTGACGGCCGGCCGGCACTACCGATCAACTGTCACGTCGGCTTGACTGTAGTCGTGCCGGACGCTTGTCGTAATTGATCCGGATGTGTGCGGGGAATCACCTTCCCGCGCCCCGGGTGATTGTTCTCCCGACAAACCGACGATTCTCCGCCGCGCACGTGTGCGCGCAGTCGGCACTGCCACGCGCCTGTTTTCGACCGAACACGACGATCGGGGTGGGATGTGACGGACCAAGAGGTTGACGTGCTGGCGATCGGCGCCGGCCCGGCGAACCTTGCCCTCGCGGCGGCCATCGAGGAGTCCGGGGTGCTCGGGCTCGCCGAGGGCACGCTGCTGCTCGAACAGCACCCGGACATCAAGTGGCAGCGCAACCTGCTGCTGCCGTGGGCCCGCAGCCAGGTCTCGTTCCTCAAGGACCTGGTGACCCTGCGCAACCCGCGCAGCCGGTTCTCCTTCCTGAACTTCCTGCACACCACGGGCCGCTTGGACGAGTTCATCAACCTGAGCACGTTCAACCCGTACCGGTGGGAGCTGTCGGAGTACATGCAGTGGGTCGCGAACTCCCTGGAGCACGTGGGAGTCCGCTACGGCGCACGCGGTGAGCGCATCGACCCGTGGCGCGGTGACGACGGCTCGATCCGCGGCTGGGTGGTCACGCTGGCGAGCGGCGACACCGTGCGCTCACGCGACCTGGTCGTCGGCATCGGCCGCGACCCGCGCGTCCCGGAGGTGTTCGGCGAGCTGCCGGCCGACCGGGTCATCCACAGCACGCGGTACTGCTCGGGTGTCGCCGCGCTGGACGCCGACCGGCCGTTGCGGGCCGTGGTGGTCGGCGGCGCGCAGAGCGCGGCCGAGATGTTCATGGCGCTGCACCAGGACCTGCCCAAGTGCGAGCCGACGATCGTGCTGCGCTCGATCGGCTTCCAGAACTACCAGACGAGCAAGTTCGTCAACGAGCTGTTCTTCCCGTCCTTCGTGGACGAGTTCTACGACTGCACGCCGGAGGTGCGGTCGCAGATCCTCGACGAGGTGCACCTGACCAACTACGCGGGCCTCGCACCGCCGTTCCTGGACGAGACGTACTCGATGCTCTACCAGCAGAAGATGCTGGGCAAGCCGCGCTCGACCGTCCGCTCGATGACGGAGGTGGTGCGTGCCAGGGTCGAGCACGACGAGGTGGTCCTGGACCTGCGCGACCGCAAGAGCGGCAAGGTCGAGCCGTTGCACTGCGACGTCGTGCTGCTGGGCACCGGCTACGAGCCGCGGATGCCGAAGCTGGTGCGCGACCTGGTGGCCCGCACGGGCGTCGAGGACGTCGCGGTCAGCCGCCGGTACCGGGTCGACCTCGGCGAGTCCGCCTGGGGCGCGCTGTACCTGCAAGGCGTCAACGAGGAGACGCACGGCATCGCCGACTCGCTGATCAGCGTGCTCGCGCACCGCTCGGGCGACATCGTCGGCGACCTGCTCGACCGGCGCGCGGTGGAGGTGGCGGGAGCATGATCGAGATCCGCAGGCTGGACCGGGAGAACCTGACCAGGGCCTACGGCCTCGACTCCGAGCGGCTGCTGCCGTGGGAGGTGCTCAACGCGCCGTTCGAGGGCGCGTGGTGCGTGGTGCGGCCGGGCGACGTGTCCACCGCCCACTCGCACCACGAGTACGAGGTCTTCATCGCGATGAAGGGCCGGGCGACGCTGGTCGTCGAGGACGAGCGCCACGAGCTGGTGCAGGGCGACATCGCGCACCTCGTGCCGGGCACGACCCACCAGGTGCTCAACGAGAACGACGCCGACTTCGAGTACTACGCGATCTGGTGGGACACCGACATGTCCGAGGCCTTCCTGGCCCGCCACGAGCAGTCCCGCGGCGAACAGGTCCGAGAGCAGGCCCAGCCGTGACCGGGCGGGTGGTGGTGGTGTCGCCCGCGCCGACGGCCAACGGCGACCTGCACCTCGGCCACCTGGCCGGCCCGTTCCTCGCCGCCGACGTGCACACCCGCTACACCCGCGCGGTTGGCCGCGACGCGGTGTTCGGGACCGGCGCGCAGGACACGCCGACCTACGTGGTGACCACGGCGCACCGCCTCGGCCTCGCGCCGTGGGAGCTGGCCGAGCGGTCGGCCGCCGAGATCGAGGCGACCCTGACGGCGGTGGGCATCGCCGTCGACGGCTTCACCGGGTTCGACGACCGGTTCACCAAGTGGGTCGAGAGCTTCATGGTGCAGTTGCACGCCACCGGGCACCTGCGGCTGCGCACCGTGAAGCTGCCGCACCTGTCCCGCACCGGCGAGTTCCTGGTGGACGGCTACGTGCGCGGCGGGTGCCCGCTGTGCCTGGCCGACGGGTGCGCCGGGCTGTGCGAGAGCTGTGGCCACCCGGTGGCGCCGGGCGACCTGGTGAACCCGCGGTCCACCCTGCACCCCGAGGAGCCGGTCGAGCTGCGCGAGGCGGACATCCTGGTGCTGCCGCTGGAGGAGTTCCGGCCGCGGCTGCGGGAGCACTTCGCCCGGCACGCCGACTCGATGCGCCCGCACATGGCGCAACTGGTCGAGGAGCTGCTGTCCCGGCCGCTGCCCGACTTCCCGATCACGCACCCGGTCTCGTGGGGCATCCCGGCCCCGTTCGCCGAGACGCCCGGCCAGGTGATCAACCCGAACGCGGAGACGCAGGCGTGGAG
This sequence comes from Saccharothrix stipae, assembly GCF_054781895.1. Lineage (NCBI taxonomy): Bacteria > Bacillati > Actinomycetota > Actinomycetes > Pseudonocardiales > Pseudonocardiaceae > Saccharothrix > Saccharothrix stipae. Next base: position 207,311 of record NZ_BAAGTN010000007.1, read on the forward strand.
CATGCACTGCGCCGCGCTGGCCGCCGAGCGCCAGGGCACCTCCCTGGGCGCGGAGGACGAGCTGTGGTCGGCGAACGCGGGCTCGGAGGTGGTGTACTTCCTCGGTTTCGACAACACGTTCCCGTTCGCCATCGCCGGGTTGGCCGTGCTGATGGCGCACGGCGACCGCTACGCGCTGCCGCACCGGTTCGTCACCAACGAGTTCTACGAGCTGGAGAACGAGAAGTTCTCCACCAGCCGGGGGCACGTGGTGCAGGGCCGGGACCTGGCCGAGCAGGTGCCGCGCGACCTGATCCGCTTCCACCTCGCCGCGACCAGCCCCGAGCACCAGCGCACCAACTTCACCCTGGACGCGTTGGCCACGATCACCCGCACCCGCCTGGTGGACCCGTGGAACGCGGTGGTGGACAGGGCGCGGCCGTGGGTCGGACGGGGTCCGCTGCCGGTGTCGGACCGGTCCCGGTCGGTGGCGGCACGGGTGGTCGGCCGCTTCGCCGCGACCTACGAGCTGCGCCACTTCAGCCTCAACCGCGCGGCGGAACTCGTCGCCGAGCAGCTGGGCCGGTTGTCGCGGTGGGATGTCACCGAAGCCGACGCGGGCGACTTCTGGCACGAGCTGGACGTGTTCCTGCGGTGCGCCGCGCCGATCCTGGTCGACCTGGCGGCGGCGACCCTGCCGGACACCGCGATCCCGGCCGAGCCGTCGGCGACCGAGGTCACGCCCCGCGAGCTGCCGAGGTTGTCGGCAGGGGTGGTGTGAGGTGACCCCGCACGTGGTCGTCGTGGGCGCGGGAGTCACCGGGCTGCTCACCGCGGTCCGGTGCGCGCTCGCCGGGCTGCGGGTCACCGTGCTGGACGCGGGACCCGTGCCCAACCCGGCGTCCACGTCGCACGACGAGCACCGGGCGATCCGCGCGCTCGACCCCGGCGACGTGGCCGCCACCCGCGCCTCGGCCACGCTGCACCGCCGCTGGCTGGAGCTGGAGGCGTTGCTGGGCACGCGGTTCTACCGCCGGGTCGGCGTGGTCACCGGGTGGCCCGCCGATGCGGTGGACGCGGCGCTGGACGTCGCACGGCAGGCCGGGACGCCCGTCTCCGTGGTGGAGCCGGAGAAGTACCCGCACCTGCGCTTCCCCACCGGGTCGGTCGGCCTGCTCGAACCCGACGCCGGCGTGCTGCTGGCGGACCGCGTCCTCGACGCCGCCGCGCGGTGGCTGCGCGAGCGGCCGTCGGTGGCGCTGCGACCGGGTTGCGCGGTGCGGGAGGTCGACGAGGAGGCCGCCGCGGTGCGCCTGGCCGACGGGTCGACCGTGCGCGGTGACGCGGTCCTGGTGGCCGCGGGGCCGTGGTCGGGCGACCTGGTGGACGTGCCGACCGTGCTGCACCGGCAGACCACCGTGCACCTGAGCCCGCCCGACGACCTGGCGCACTGGTGGGAGGGCGCACCCAGCGCGGGCCGCATCGGGGACGACGGGCGGGCGTGGCTGGTCCCGCCGGGTGAGGGCACGCAGCTCAAGATCAGTTCCGCGAGCCTGTGCCGCGAGGTCGCGGCGGTGGGTGACGACGCTTTCGAGTGGACCGACCACCTGGCGTTGTCGTCGGTGCTGGCCGACCACGAGCGCTACACCGTCACCGCGACCAGGACGTGCCACTACGCGGTCGACGCGCAGACCGGCGGCGGCCGGTTGGTCCGGACCGGACCGTCCACGTGGGCGCGCGCGGCCAGCGGCGGGGACGGGTTCCGCACCGCTCCCGTCGTCGCCGAACGGATCGTCGAGGAGGTAGGGACGTGAACGAAACCGACGCCGTGCTGGTGATCGGCAGCGGCTTGAAGCTGTACCGCGAGTACCTGGTCCGCTCGATCGCGGGCCGGGCCAGGGCGGCCGGGCTGGAGCTGGTGCTGGTCAACAACATCCAGCCGACCTGGCAGCGGGCGTACTTCGACGAGATCACCGTGGTCAACCTGTTCGACCACGAGCTGGTGGCCGCCACCGCGCGCGAGATCGCGTCACGGCGGCGGATCGTCGGCGTGATGTGCTGGGACGAGCCGTTCGTCATGCCGTCCGCGCACCTGGCCGCCGAGTTCGGCGTGCCGGGGCTGGGCGTGTCCGGTGTGGACGGTTGCCGGGACAAGTACCACACCCGGGCCCGGCTCACCGCGGCCGGCCTGCCCCAGCCCGGCTGCGAGATGACCAAGACGGTCGAGGCCGCACGTGCCGCCGCCGCCCGCATCGGCTACCCCGTGGTGGTGAAGCCGCGTGCGCTGGGCGCCAGCATGGGCGTCGTGCTCGCCGCCGACGAGAGCGAGCTGGACGCGGCGTTCCGGGTCGCCTCGGACGCCAGCCTGATCGGCGACGAGCCCTACCGCGGCGGCGCGATCGTGGAGGGCTTCGCCGACGGACCCGAGATCAGCGTGGACGGCGCCCTGCACAAGGGCGAGTACCAGCCGCTGTTCCTGGCCCGCAAGCAGACCGGCGAGCCGCCGTACTTCGAGGAGGTCGGGCACGTCGTGGACGCGGCCGACCCGCTGCTGCACGACGAGGTGCTGATCGACACGCTGGCCCGGGCGCACCGCGTGCTCGGCGTCGAGGACGGCATCACCCACGCCGAGGTCCGGCTGACCGACCGCGGCCCGGTGATCATCGAGATCAACGGCAGGCTCGGCGGCGACCTGATCCCGTTCCTGGGCCGCACCGCCACCGGCATCGACCCCGGCGAGGTGCTGTTCGACGTGGCCACCGGCCGACGGCCCGAGGTCACGCCGACGAGGAGCTCGGTGGCGGGCATCCGCTTCGGCTACCCCGAGCACGACTGCGTGGTGCGGTCGGTGACCGTGCCCGCCGAGTCGCCCGGGCTGGTGGTCGCCGCGCCGATGGTCGACCCCGGCGCGAGCCTGCGGCTGCCGCCCGGCGGTTACATCGCGCGCCACTCGTTCGTGGTGTGCGCGGCCGACGACGCCGACACCTGCGCCGACCGCCTGGACGCGGCGGCGGCGCTGGTCGGGCTGGACGCCGAGCGCATCGACCCGCTGCCGCCCGGCGCGACCCTGGAAATGCCCACCGGACTCCTGGACGTGGACGAATGACGATCAACTACGACGGGCGGCGGTTCCGCAAGGCCGGTGGCGGCGACGGCACCGAGGCCCGCTACCACCAGGACGGCGACCTGGTGTGGGCCGACTTCACCGGCGGCAAGGTGCGCCGCGGCACGGTGACCGGCACCTGCGACCAGGACGGGACGATCCGCCTGGCCTACACGATGGTGCTGGTCACCGGCGAGGTCATCGCGGGCCGCACGGTCAACGTGCCGCGGCACGAGCCCGACGGGCGGCTGGTGCTGCGCGAGGAGTGGGAGCGGTACGGCGAGCACGCCGCCACCGGCGTGTCCTACCTGGAGGAGGTGCGCTGACGTGGGCCGAACGGTCGACTTCTCGAAGCTCGCGGACCTGGTCGACGGCTACGTCCGGCTGCCGGGCGACCCCGGCTTCGACGCCGCGAGCCGCCCGTTCAACCGGCGCTACGCCGACATCCGCCCGGCCGCCGTGCTGTCCGTGGCCGGCGCGGACGACGTGGGCAAGGCGATCGTCTGGGCGCGCGGCAACGACGTGCCGGTGGTGGCCAGGGGCGGCGGGCACAGCTACGCGGGCAACTCGGTCAACACCGGGCTGGTGCTGGACCTGCGCGGGCTGGACCACGTGCGGGTCGAGCGGTCCAGCGAGCTGGTGACCGTCGGCGGAGGCACCCGGATGTCCACCCTCTACGCCGCGCTGGAGCCCTACGACCTGGCGTTCCCGGCGGGCAACGCCGACGACGTGGCCATCGGCGGGCTGGTGCTCGGCGGCGGTGTCGCGGCGGTGTCGCGGTCGTTCGGCCTCACCTGCGACTCCCTGGTGGAGACCGACGTCGTGCTGGCCGACGGCACCACCGTCACGTGCAACGAGACCACCAACGCCGACCTGTTCTGGGCGTGCCGGGGCGGTGGCGGCGGCAACTTCGGCGTCAACACCTCGTTCACCTTCCAGGCCCGCCCGGTGCTGGCGAGCTCGACGTGCCTGCTGCTGTGGCACCGCCGGCACGCGCGCGACGTGCTGGCCTGCATGCAGGAGGTCATGGACCGGGCGCCGGACGAGTTCGCGGCGCGCATCGGCGTCAGCCGCGCCCCCGGCGAGGAGGCGGTCGTCTCCGTCGTCGGCTGGCACCTGGGCCCGGCGGACGAGCTGCGCGAGATGCTGCGCCCCGCGCTGGCCGTCGCCGAGCCGTTCCGCGTCGACATCGCCGACCGGACCTACTGGGAGGCCAAGGACTACCTGCACCACAACACCGAGGGCGGCGCGTTCGCCGTGCGCACCCGGTCCACCGCCAAGCCGCTGCCGGACGCGGGCGTGGCCACGATCGTGGACGCGGTGGACGCGTGGCCGGGCAGCACCAACGCCGACGGCGCGGGAGTGGCCCTGTTCACGTGGGGTGGCGCGATCAACCGCGTGCCGGTGGCAGAGACCGCGTTCCCGCACCGGGACGTGCTGTTCCTGATCTCGATGGACACCTCGTGGCACACCGAGGACGGACCCGCCGTGGTGGGCGCCAACCTCGACTGGCTCACCGGGTTGCACGAGCGCATGGGCGAGTTCGCCGCGGACTCGGCCTACGTCAACTTCACCGACCCCGACCTGGGCGACTGGCGGTCGGCCTACCACGGGCCGAACTACGCCCGGCTGGCCGAGGTGAAGCGCCGCTACGACCCCGACCGCGTCTTCCGCTTCCCCCAGGCGATCTAGGAGCCACCGGTGCCACCAGACCTGCGCGGCGCCATGCGCAACCTCGCGACCGGCGTGTGCATCGCGACCACCTACGTCGACCGCGGCGACCGTCGGGACCACGACGCGGTGACCGTCAACTCGGTCACCTCCGTCTCCCTCGACCCGCCCCTGGTGTCGCTGTGCCTGCGGCGCGAGTCCCGGTTCCTGGCCGACCTGCTGACCACGAAGAAGTGGGCGCTGTCCGTGCTGGACGGGTCGGCCGCCGCCGCGGCCCGGCTGTGCTCCGGCGACCGGCCGAGCCGGGTCGGCGCCCTGTCCTCGCTGTGCGCCGCACCCGGGCGGCACACCGGCGCCCTCGTGCTGGACGCGCCGAGCTGGCTGGAGTGCGAGCTGTGGGACTCCTTCCAACTGGGCGACCACACGATGGTCGTCGGCGAGGTGGTGGCCGCCGGCACCGGCCCCCGCCGCGTGCCCCTGGTCTACCTGCGCGGTCACTACCGCACGTTGGACGACACCGACCCATCGAACGCCGAGGAGTGACATGAGCGTGCCCGAGACCGGCGAGGAGATCCTCGCCCGCGCCGAGGAACTGGCACCGAGGCTGCGCGAGCGGTCCGAGGAGATCGAACGACTGCGCCGGCTGCCCGACGACGTCGTGGCGCTGATGCGCGACGCGGGCGTGTTCCGGATGGGCTTCGGCCGCGACTGGGGCGGCCCCGAGATGACCTCGGAGCAGCAGACCCGGGTGGTAGAGGCGCTGGCCCACGGCGACGCCTCCGCCGGGTGGTGCGCCATGATCGGCATGGACACCGGCCTCTACGCCCGGTTCCTGGAACCGGCCGCGGCCAAGGAGATGTTCCCCAGCATCGACATGGTCACCGCGGGGCTGCTGTTCCCGACCGGCCGGGCCGAGATCGTGCCCGGCGGCTACCGGCTGACCGGCCGCTGGCAGTTCGGCAGCGGCATCACGCACGCCGACTGGGTGGTGTCGGGCGCCATGCTGTTCCGCGACGGCGAACCCGACGGCGTGCCGCAGAACTCGATGCTGATGATGGTGCCGCGCGAGCAGGTCGAGGTGGTCGACACCTGGCACACCACGGGCCTCGCGGGCAGCGGCAGCTGCGACTACACCATCACCGACGTGTTCGTGCCCGCCGAGCACACCCTGCTGTTCAGCGAGGTGCACGGACCCGCCGGGCCGCTGGCCCAGGCCGAGGTGCACATGCGCAACATGCCCGGCGTGCCGCTGGGCGTGGCGCGCGCCGCGCTCGACCACGTCCGGGAGACCGCCGTCGCCAAGGGGTCGGCGGACAACTACCGGATCCAGGTGGCGCTCGCCGAGTGCGAGGCGGACTTCACCGCCACCCGCGCCGGCGTGTACGAGAGCCTGCGGCGGCAGTGGGACGTGCTGTCCGCCGGCGGCACCATGGACGACCTCTCGCCGCACGAGCGCGCCGCGCTGCCGCTGTCCCGGCTGCACGCGTTCCGCACCGCCCGGTCCATCGTGACCCGGCTGTACGACCTGATGCAGACCTCGTCGATCTACCGCCCGTCACCGCTGGACCGGTGGCTGCGCGACACCACCACCATGTGCCAGCACATCGTGGCGCAGGACCGCATCCTGCAAACCGCGGGCGCCTACCTGCTCGGCGGCGCGCCCGTCTTCCCGCTGGCGCTGGGCATCACCCGATAGTGTGCCCCACCCGATCGAGCTTCGAGAGGACACCATGACCGCGCGACCGGTGATCATCGTCGGCTTCCTGGCGCCGCTGCCCACCCGCACCGAGTTCGAGGACGCCTCGATGGTCCTCGTGGACGAGCCGGACGTCATCCGCAAGCGGGACATCGCGGCGAAGATGGCGGGCGCGCCCATGCTGCGCGAGCTCGTGCCGTGGGAGTACCAGCTGCCGGGTGCGGCGGACGAGTTCTACAACGCCCACCCCGACCTCGACCCGGCCTACATCGTGCCCCTGGTGGAGTACGCGACGCCGTTCGCCGCCCGGCTCGCCGAGCGCTACGGCGTGCCCGGCGCGACCAGCGGTGCGGCCCAGCTGTTGCGGGACAAGGAGTTGCTGCGCCGCGTCACCCGGGCCGCCGGCATCGCCAACCCGGTCTCCACGGCCGTGGACGGACCCGACGAGGTGCGGGCGTTCATGGCCGCCCACCCCGGCGCGGTCGTGCTCAAGCCCGCGAACCGGCAGGCGTCGCTGGGCACGAAGGTGCTGCGGGACCCGGCCGAGGTGGACCAGGCGTGGCAGGAGTGCCTGGCCGGCCAGGACGAGGGCATCCTGGTGCCCGACCGCGAGATCCCGTTGCGGATGCTGGTCGAGACCTTCGTCAGCGGCGCCGAGTACAGCGTGGAGATGCTGGTGCGCGACGGCGTGCCGCTGTTCACCAACGTCACCGGGAAGACCCTGTTCGGCGGTCCGCGCCCGATCGAGCTCGGCCACCTCGTGCCGGCCGACCTGCCCGAGGACACCACCGCGCTGCTGGCCGAGCGCACCGAGGCGGTGTTGCGCGCGGTCGGCTTCGGCACCGGTGTCGTGCACTGCGAGTGGATCGTCGCCGACGGCACGCCGCACCTGGTGGAGTGCGCGGGCCGGTTCCCCGGCGACGGCATCACCTGGTTGATCGACGAGGCCTACGGGTTCCCCCTGGCCGAGCGGTACTACACGATCATGAGCGGTGGGGAGCCGCCCGCGCTGCCCACCAGGGCCGAACGCGCCGCGGCCGTGCGCTTCCTGCAGGCGCCCGCCGGTGAGGTCGTGTCGGTGGAGGGCGTCGAGGAGGCCAAGGCCGTGCCGGGGGTGCTGGCCGCGTCCGTGGCGGCGGCGCCCGGCGAGGCCGTGCGGGAGCTGCGCAGCTCGTGGGACCGGGCCGGTTCGGTGACGGTGGTGGCGGACACGCCGGGCGAGGCCGTGGCGCTCGCCGAGAAGGCGGCCGCGATGATCAGGGTGCGGGTGCGCGCGGCAGAATGACCACCATGTCAACCGCAGTCGCCGTGCACACGGTGATCGACAGCCCGGTCGGCGAGATCACGCTGGTCGCGCGGGACGGCGTGCTCGCCGGCCTGTACATGCCCGAACACCGCCACCGGCCGCCGCTCGCCACCTTCGGCGACCGCGACGCCGGGCCGTTCGACGAGGTGGTCGCCCAGCTGGAGGAGTACTTCGCCGGCAAGAGGACCGACTTCGACCTGCCGCTGTCGATGGCCGGCACCCCGTTCCAGCGGACGGTGTGGGAAGCCCTCAAAGCGATTCCCCACGGCGAGACCGTGTCGTACGGCGAGCTGGCGGCCACCATCGGCCGCCCCACCGCGTCCCGCGCGGTGGGGTTGGCCAACGGGAAGAACCCGATCAGCATCATCGTGCCGTGCCACCGGGTCGTCGGCTCGACCGGCAACCTGACGGGCTACGGCGGCGGTATCGAGCGCAAGCGCATGCTGCTGGGCTTCGAACGCGGCGACCTCCTCTGGTGAGGGTCGGCCGGATCCGGTGGGTAGGAACCCTCCGCGTCCGAAGCCCTGGCCGCCGCCGTGGGCCGTCTGATGCACGACGCCTGACTCGGCTCGGGCGGGAGCGCACCACGGCGGCGCGTGGCGCGGCGGCTGGAGGGCCACCGCGCCACCGGGTTGCCGGAGGGTTGGGCTAGCCCGCGGCGCAGGAGACGGTCGGCCAGGTCCAGTTGCCGTTCGCCTGGATGGTCACGCCCCAGTTGTTGCCGTTGCCGTTCGGCCTGGCGGTCAGGACCTGGGCGCTCGGGTAGCTCGCGCTGATGTTCCAGGTGGACAACACCTTCGCGGGTGACGGCACGTTCATCGTCACGGTCCAGTTGGACGAGCCGCTGACCGAGACGTTGAGGTTGTACCGGTCGCTCCACCGGTCACCCGCGGACAGGGAGGCGGTGCAGCCGCCGGTGCCCGGGTTGCCCGGGTTGCCGCCGACCAGGCCGTCGACGGTGATGTTGGAGTTGCCGCTGCTCTGGTAACCCTCGGTCGCCATGATCATGTAGTGGTGGCTGCCCAGGTTCATCCCGTTGCGGGCCCACGCGTCGAAGTGGTTGCCGGACGTGACGCTCCCGCCCGTCCTCTTCGACTGCCGGACGCTCCAGTACTGGTCGAAAGTGCGGGTGCCGTCGATCGACGGCGCATTCGTCCGCGTCGTCCGGTAGATGTCGTACGTGCCACCATCGGTGGTGACCGTGCCCTTGTACGACCCGGTGGGCCGGTAAGTGCCCCAGTTGTCGACGATGTAGTACTCGACGAGCGGGTTCCGCGTCCAACCGTAGAGGGTCAGGTACGCGTTTCCGGACGGGTTGAAACTGCCCGAGTAGTTCACCGTCCGGCGACTGCCGGTGGCCCAGCCCTTGCCGGCCACGAAGTTGCCGGTGTTGCGCCACGACGTGCTGTAATTGCCGCCGGAGCCCAATTCCATCGAGACGGTGCCCTGGCTGTCGGTCCAGAACGAGTAGAAGTAGCCGTTGTTGGTTCCGGTTTGGTTGGAGGTCACTGCCGCCTGGGCGTTCGACGTCACTATTGCCATGAGCAGGAAAGTGATCGCGGTGAGCGGGAGCAACCTCCTGCCTCTGTTCTTGCCTGACATCGGCGAGAATCCTTTCAGCAGCGCTGCTGATCGACGCGGAATAGCATCGAGTCGACGCCTGGAGCATGTCAACGGTTTGCGAAACTTTCCGGTCGCCGCCGGCCGATCGGAATTACGTGATCAAGCCGCGAATGTGTCGCCGATGCGCGGAGGACGCGGGCCCGGCGCCGGGGAGGTGCCGGGCCCGCGTCCGTCGCCGGTTAGCTCGCCGTGCAGCTGAGCACCGGGGTGCCGGGCGCCCCGGTGGATGAGCCCAGGAAGCCGAACGTGGCACTGGCGCCGGCGGCGACCGAGCCGTTGTGCGCGGCGTTGCGGGCGGTGATGGTGGAGGACTGGCTGGTCACGGTGGCGTTCCAGGCCTGGGTGACCGTCTCGCCGTTGGCGTAGCTCCACGACACGGTCCAGTTGCTGATCGCCGACGTGCCCGCGGTGACGCGGACCTCGCCCTGGAACCCGCCCTGCCACTGGTTGACCACCGTGTACGTCGCCGAGCACCGTGCACCACCGGGTTGAGTCGTGGTGGTCGTCGTCGTTGTCGTACTGGTCGTAGTAGTAGTGGAGGTGGTAGAGGTCGGCGTGGTCGAGCCGCCCCAACCCGCCGTCGAGTCCAGCCACGTGATGCGGCGCTGCATCCAGTCCCGCATCGCCTGCACCTGACCCTGCCACGTGGGCGCGGTCGGGGTGCGGAAGAAGCCGACCGTCGCCGAGGTGAGGTTCGGCCAGCGCTGGAAGTTGCGCTGGGCGCCGTTGGTCAGCGGCCGGGCGAGGGTGTCGATCCGGCTCTGCAGCGCGGAGTCGGAGAGCAGGCCGCGCCGCAGCGACTGCCAGCGCGACTTGGCCTGGTTGACGAACGCCGGGTCGCGCAGGAGCTGGGTGGTCCAGTCGTTGGCCTGGGGCTGCCTGGTCTGCTGGTGCTGCCAGCCGGCGGGCTGGTCGTTCTGGAAGAACCCGCCGACGCCGAACGTGAGGTCGAAGTCCCACAGCGGCCCGGCGAAGATCTTGCCGTCCCGGTCCTTGAAGAAGTGGGCGCTGCGCAGGTAGGCGTCCATGCCGCGGCTGAGCTCGTTGATGATCATGTGGTCGATGAACGACGGCACGTCGATGTACTTCCGGTACCCGGTAGTCGGGTCGGCGAAGTTCGTTGCCCGCAACACGTTGTGGAACTCCTGCACGTGACCGCGCAACCAGTCCCGCTGCTGGGTGTTCAACGGGTCGGGATCGACCACCTCCAAGTAGTTCCAGCAGGTGTTCGTCGGTCCGGTGCACGGCAGCGTCGGCTCCTCGGCCGCCATCCACTCGAACTTGAAGATGTACCCGCCCTGGATCGTCGGCAGGGTCGTGTCGTCCTCGTCCAGGCCCTTGAGGTCGAGCCGGTTCTTCGAGTTCTTGATGGTCTCGACCATCATGTAGACGCCCATGTAGTCGTTGGGGCCCACGGCGGTGGCGTCGGTGTTGAGGTAGAACTCGACGAACTTGTAGCGGGGCGCCTTGAGGCCCATCTCGCGGCCGAGGTCGTAGATGAACGCCTCGCGGATGAGCGCCTTGTCGGTGAACGGCCCGCGCAGCACCCAGTCCGAGTCGGCGGGCATCCCCAGCACGGGGTAGTCGGCGTCGTCGCCCGCGTTGTCCCAGAACTCCAGGCGGTACGGCGTCTTCTCGAACGAGGCCGACGACTGCCCGCGCAACCGGAACCCGGCGCGAGTGGCGACCGTCGGCGCCGCGGCCAGCGACGTCGTGCCGCCCGCCGGCGGTTCGAAGATCATGGTGGCGCCGTCGAAGTACTCGCGCTGCGGCTTGCCCGCGCCGTAGGAGTCGATCGCGACCACGGGCAGGTCGTGCGCCGTGGCGGTGGCTTCGCGGGCGACGTACATGGCCGTGCCGGGACGTCCGGAGGCCGCCTGGTTGACGAACGCCTGCGCGCGCAGCTGCGTGGTGCGGGTGAGCTGCACCGGCGAGCCCTGGTAGAGCGTCGACTGCGCGTTGGGCAGCTGCCCGTTGGTGGTGTAGCGGATCTGGGCGCCGCTGATCGCGGTGCTCAGCGACACCGACACCTGTCCCTGGAACGTGCCGCTGGGCACGGAGAACGCGATGTCGCCGACCAGGTCGTCGGCCGCGGCCGCGGTGACGGCGTCGCCGGTCGCCTTGCCGCCGACGGGACCGGTGGGTGCGGTCGGCTCGGCGCCGGCCGACAGCGGGACGAGGAGCCCGGCGAGGACCACGGCGGCGACCGCCAGGCCCGTGGTGCGATGGGTTGCCGCGGCGCCGTTGCTGCGGAAGGTCAAACGCACGATGCCTCCTGTTCGGGTCGGTGGGACGGGGTGGTCGGCACGGTGCCCACCGACGACGTCGCGTGCCGGAAGTGGCGGCGCAACGTCCGTCGCCACGGCGCGTCCGGCAGGTCCAGCCGCAGCGCGGCCAGGCCGGTGGCGTACTTGGAGATGCGGACCGGCCGCACGCCCCGCTGCCACAACATGCGGTCGACCGGCGAGGCGGCCGCCGCGGTCTTCGTCTCGACGACGGCGAGGCCGGTCAGGTGGAGCGTGGAGTCGTCGTGCCGCCAGGAGAGCGCGGTGTCGATGGTGACCCGGCTCGCGGAGTCCGGCAGCAGCAGCGTGGTCCGCCGGTAGTCGGTGATCAGCACCGGGTCGAGGGAGCCGTCGGTGTCGGGCGCGATCGACTCGCGGGCGAGCGCCTCCTCGACGAAGTGACGTCCCGGGCGGACGGTGTCGCGGTCGCTCGGGTGGTAGGGCAGGCGGTGCTTGGTGATGCTGCCCCGCGCGCCGCTGATCTTGACCTCCAGCCAGCACTCGGCGGAGTCGAGGTAGGTGCGGGTGCGCACCTTGAACCGACGGCGCCTGCGGTAGGCCGCGGAGTGGTAGCTGACCAGCCGCGGCGTGTCGAAGTACACCGACTCGTAGCGGAACGTGCGCTCGCCGTCGATGTCCAGCACCCGTGCGTGCGGCGCGAGCTGCTCCAGCAGGCGGGGCAGCGCTTCGGCCGGGATCACGTACTTGCGGTCCACCCTGGTCTGCAACGCGGCCCGCTCGATCAGCTCGGCCAGCCCCACCGGGGCCATCCGCGCCAGGGCGGGCGCGAAGGTCGTCGTGGTCATCGGCGCACCCCGGAGTGCGCGGTCGCGGTGGGCGCGGCGGTCAGGGCGCGCTCGGTCAGCGCGTACCGGACGTCGACGACCGTGGTCTCGTTCACCATGTCCAGCCGCTGCACGGTGACGGAGTGCACCCTGGCGTTCAGCAGCTGCTCCAGGTGCGCGACGAGCGTGACGTGGTCGGTGATGGCCGAGTCGAGCACGAGGACCTGGTGCCGGTAGTGCCGGAACAGCCGCCGGTTGTCGCCCAGGAACATCACCACGACGATGAGCCCCATCAGGCCGCCGTTGAGCCACAGCGAGGTCGTGCTCAGCGCACCGAGCAGGCCCAGGGCGAGCGCGGAGAAGTAGTACGCGACCTCGTGCTGGTCGAGTTCCGTCGAGCGCAGCCGGATGATCGACAGCACGCCGAACAAGGCCATGCCCAGCCCGATGCCCGCGCCGGTGTCCGTGGTGCTCAACGCGCTCGCGACGGCGAGCACGCCGACGTTGACCCCCAGGTAGGCGACGACCAGGTCGCGGCGGCGATGTCGTGGGAAGTAGAGCCCGAAGACGAGCAGCACCACCGCGCAGATGTCTATCGCGAACAGGACGAGTTGAGACATCTCGTTCGTTCCTCCTACAGCCGCAGGCCGAAATCGGCTGGGCACCGACCGCTTCTTGGCGGAGGTCTGCAGGACGGTCGCCGAAACTTTCGCAGATTCAGGTAAACTTTCGGGAACTGGTTCGAAACGATAGGGGTCACCAGGGTGTCGCGTCAATGAACTGCCGGTGTACCACCGCGTATCAAAAGGTGGACACTTGGCTGGTGAAGCCCATTCGGTGGCCGGCTCGACCGCCGTTTGGTGGTCGGCGACCTGGTGCGAGACGTAGCCTGTCAACGCCGGAGAGTGTCGAAAGTTTCGGTCTGATCAGCGGGAATGGAGCTTCCTTGATCGTCCTGCGCCGATCCGGGCGCTCCACGGCCACGCAGGCCCCCGGCGGGTTCGCCGACGGAAAAAGTGAGTTGGCGTCGGGAAGCCCGGAGGTAGGGTTGGGGGGATCGGGGCGCCGTTGCCTTCGTCGCGCCCGTCTTTTCCTCTGGGGGATCTACGCATGACTTCCGCAGGTGTGTCCGACGCCGTGTCGTCGCCGCCCGCGCTCAGCCGCGGCGACCGCGCGGTGATCGGCGTGCTGCTCGTGGCCACGTTCGTGGTCATCCTGAACGAAACCATCATGGGCGTCGCGCTGCCCGTGCTGCTGACCGAGCTCCAGGTGACCGCCGCCGTCGGGCAGTGGCTCACGGCGGGCTTCCTGCTGACCATGTCGGTGGTCATCCCGATCACCGGCTACCTCATCCAACGGGTGTCGACGCGCGTGCTCTACGGCGTGGCGATGGGCCTGTTCAGCGCGGGCACCCTGCTGGCCGCGCTGGCGCCGGGCTTCCCGGTGCTGCTGGCCGCACGCGTGGTGCAGGCCAGTGGCACGGCGATCATGCTGCCGCTGCTGATGACGACCGTGATGACGCTCGTGCCGCCGGCCCGCCGCGGCGCGGTGATGGGCAACATCTCGATCGTCATCTCGGTGGCGCCGGCCATCGGCCCGACGGTGTCGGGCGTGCTGCTGGACGTGTTCAGCTGGCGGGCCATGTTCTGGGTCGTGCTGCCGATCTCGGTGACCGCGCTGGTGCTCGGCCTGCGCTGGGTGACCCGCATCGGTGAGGCGAGCAGCGCGCCGATCGACCCGCTGTCGGTGCTGCTGTCCGTGCTCGGCTTCGGTGGCCTGGTCTACGGCCTGTCGAGCATCGGGCACAGCGGCGGCGGGTCGTCCGCCACGCTGTGGGCGTCGCTCGCGGTGGGCGTGCTGGGCATCACGGCGTTCGTGCTGCGGCAGGTGCAGTTGCAGCGCACCGAACGCGCCCTGCTGGACCTGCGGACGTTCGCCTTCCGGACGTTCACGCTCGCCAGCGCCCTGATGATGGTGATGATGGGCCTGCTGCTCGGCGTGGTCACGATCCTGCCGATCTACATGCAGTACGTCCTCGCGCTCGACCCGCTGGCCACGGGCCTGCTCCTGCTGCCCGGCGGCCTGCTGATGGGTCTGCTCTCGCCGTTCGTCGGCCGCCTCTACGACCGGTTCGGGCCGCGCGTGCTGCTCATCGTCGGCACCATCGCGACCAGCGGCTCGCTCTGGTTCGCGACCACGTTCGGCACCTCCACGCCCGCGGCTCTCGTCCTGGTGTTCCACCTCGTGCTGAGCCTGGGCCTGGCGTTCTCCTTCACGCCGCTGTTCTCGTCCGGCCTGGGCGCGTTGCCCGCGCGGCTCTACTCCCACGGCAGCGCGATCTTCAGCACGACCCAGCAGCTCGCCGCCGCGGCGGGCGTGGCGTTGCTGGTCAGCGTGATGAGCGCGCGGGCCGCCGGGTTGGCCGAGTCCGGTGAGTCGGCCCTCGGCGCGGAGATGGGCGGCATGCGGGCGGCGTTCCTGCTGGCCGCGATCCTGTCGCTGGCGGCGGTGGCCGGTTCGTTCATGGTCAAGGCAGGTAAGGCCGAGTCGCCGGTTTAGCGGCGTGCGCGGGGACGGCGTGATTCGTCGTCCCCGCGCCCCGTCCGGCGCTCGTGGCAATTAGTTCATAATTGTGAAACCGCAGGATTGCCGCGGTGTGCGTTGCGCTTTTCCAAAGGTGTGCGTTAGCGTGCCCCGGGAACGCTCCCGAAATGGGTTTGCCCAGTTCAGAAGCGTGAACCAGGGTTCGCTCCGCCTCGCACCAAGGGAGAGCACAATGAACGTGAAACCCCTTGTCGTCGGCATTGCGGTGGTGGCCGTCGCGGTCTCGGGATTGTCCGGTGCCACGGCGCGGCCCGCCGTCGCCGCGTCGGCCGCGCTGTACGTGGCGACCGACGGGAACGACGGCAACCCGGGCACGCTCGCCGCGCCGCTGCGCACCATCCAGCGCGGGGTCGACCTGGCCCAACCGGGCCACACGATCCACGTCCGCGGCGGCACGTACGCGCCGAGCACCAACATCCAGCTGCTGAAGAACGGCACGTCCAGCCAGCCGATCACGTTGCGCAACCACAACGGCGAGCACGTGGTCATCGACGGCGAGAACATGCCGCACACGCCGGGCGCCGTCGGTTCCAGCATCCCGCGCCCCGAACGCGGCGCCGTGCACATCGAGGGCGACCACTGGCGGCTGATCGGCCTGGAGATCGTCCACGGCCCCTACGGCGTGTTCGGCCTGGACACCAACAACAACGTCTTCGAGCGGCTCGTCACGCGGGACAACTACGAGTCGGGCCTGCACATCCAGGGCGCGTCGAGCAACAACCAGATCGTCAACCTGGACGCGTACGGCAACCGCGACCCGCGCAAGAACGGCGAGAGCGCCGACGGCCTGGCGATCAAGGAAGGCAGCGGCAGCGGCAACGTGGTGCGCGGCGCGCGGCTGTGGAACAACTCCGACGACGGCCTGGACTACTGGATGTTCTCCTCGCCGATCCTGCTGGAGAACAGCCTGGCCTGGGGCAACGGGTTCAACCGCTGGAACCTGCCCGGCTTCACCGGCGACGGCAACGGGTTCAAGCTCGGCGGCAACGGCGTGGCCGCGAACCACACCGTGCGCAACACGATGACGTGGGACAACGCGGCCGGCGGTTTCGTCGACAACAACAACCCCGGCCGCCACCGGGTCGAGCGCAGCACCGCGTGGGACAACCCGAAGACCGGGTTCCAGTTCGACCGCTCGTCCAGCGCGCTGACCAAGGACCTGGCCGCGGCCAACGGCACGAACGCCTCGCTCGGCTCGACCTCGACCGGCAGCGGCAACTCGTGGAACCTCGGCGGCACGTGGTCGTTCGTCAGCACGGACCCGGGCGTGATCACGGGAGCCCGCAACGCCGACGGCTCGATCCGGTCGTCGACGTTCCTGCGCCCGGCCAACGGCGCCGACGTGGGCGCCCGCTTCTAGCGGTGTGTCCTCCAGTGGTGTGTCTTCGCCGACAGCCGGTCCGCCGGTGTCGGCGAAGCCTTACCATCTCCCGGACGAAATCGCTGGGGGGAACCATGGCAGTCGGAGTACTCGCGCGCCGCGTCACGGGCGTCTTGGTGATCGCCTGCACCGCGGCGGCGACCGCACTGGCGGGAACCGCGACGGCGCAGGAGGCCGAGGCGGACGTGACCGTCGAGGTCTCCGCGCCGCGCAACATCCTGCCGCCGGGCGGCTGGACCTCGGTCTACACCCGCGTCCGCAACGTCGGCACGGCCCCGGCGGAGGACGTCCGGTTCACCGTCACGCTGCCGTCCGAACTCCAGGTCTTCGGCACCGAGACGTCGTCGGAGTGGGACTGCGAGAGCCCGGCGCCGGGAACCGCGACGTGCGAGCACGTCGGTCCGCTCCAGCCGGGGGCGACCCCCTTCCACTTCCGCTTCAGCGCCGGTGTCGCCTACCAGGCGCCGATCGGCACGTCGGTCATCGCGACCGCGTCGGTGACCACCGGGTCGCCGGAGTCGGTCACCACCAACAACGAGTCCGCGCGGTCCTTCACCTTCGTGGGCAAGGGCGTGGTCAAGGGCCGGATCTGGCACGACCTCAACGCCAACGGTGTGCGCGAGCCGAACGAGCCCCCGGTCGACAGCATCGGCATCTCCTTCCGCGCGCTGGACGACGAGGACTCCGCCGGCTTCTCGAACACCTCCCAGGGCCAGTACCGGTTGGACCTGGCGGCCAAGCGGTTCCAGGCGCACGTCAGCCTGTCCAAGAACTCGTGGCGGTTGACCACGCCCAACGTCGGCAACGACACCGCCGACTCCGACATCGTGCCCACCACCGAGGACGCCTGGTACCGCCACGGGAGCAGCGAGGTCTTCACCGTCGAGGCGGGCGCGGAGCACGTGGTCGACGTCGGCGTGGTCGCCGTGCCCACCAACAGCTGGCGCGACATCCACAACCGCAGGCCGCTGCCCTGGCCGGTCCGGGCGACCAGGTAGGTCCGGCGACGGCGTCACCGCCACCGGTGACGCCGACGGCGATCCCGCCGCTCAGCCGCAGCGCCAGACCGTCGGCAGCTGCTTGGCGCCCGGCGCGGGGATGCTGCGCCCGGCGACCGTGCCGTTGTCCGCGGACACGTCGACGCTCGGGTCGTCGTCCAGTGCGGCGACCTGGGTGTCGAGCTGCCACGCGCCCCACGTCTTGGTGCTCAGCGACCAGCCGACCGACTGGCCGGACCGGTTGATCGAGTGCAGGTAGGCGCTGCCGGCAGGCCGTGACGGGACGCCGTCGCGGTCCCACAGCGCGCCCCTGCCGTCGTAACCGGACGCGGGGTAGGTCTCGCCCGCCACGCGGCCGTTGGACAGGTCCCAGCCGCGCACGGTGGTGGTGCCGGACGGGTTGGCGAGCTTGCGGGCCGTGCCCGCCTTCCACAGGTACAGCGCGGTGGCGGCGCTGGAATCGCGGCGGGGCAGGTGTTCCACGAGCACCGTGCCGTCCTGGTCGATCGCCCTGGCCTCCGCGTGCCCGGTGGTCGGCAGGCCGGTCAGCACCACCGGCGCCGCGCCGCTCGCGGGCCACAGCACGGGCGTGGAGATCGAGTACGGCGCGGTGTCCGGGGGAGTGCTGGACGCGTTGCCCACGATGTCGCCGTTGTCGTTGATGCCCACGGCCCTCGCCCCGGTGTGGCCGGCCGGCGTGGGCAGCGCCTCCAGTCTGCCGTCGCGCGAGCGGATGGCTCGTCCGGCGGCGGAGCCGACCACCGTGCCGTGCCGGTTCACGTCGGCCACCGAGGGGTTGGTCCCCGCGAACCGGCCGAGGTCGGTGACCTGGCCGTCGGACCAGCGCATCGCCCTCGTCGTGATGGACAGGCCGCGGATGACCGCCCAGCCGTACCCCGCGTAGCCACCCGCGCTGTCGGCGGCCGTGACCGCGCCGTTGGGCAGGTCCGCGGGCAGCGGCAGGTAGCTCGGCGTGCACGTCGCGGCGGACGCGGACGGCGCGGTGACCGCGATCAGGGCGCCCGTCAGGGCCGCGATCGCCACGATGGCCGTGCGTCTGGTGCTCATGGTGCTCCTCAGGGGTCGGAGTCCTGCGTGCCCACCGTCGAGGCACCGACTGACCGACTGCTGACCGGCCGCTGACCGGTCCGGCGACTCGACGTCCCGCCATTAGGTGCCTATAGTGCTAGGTAGCTAGATAAATGGAGGTAGTCGTGATCGAGTTCCACCTGGACGGCAGGTCCGGCCTGTCGCCGTACCAGCAGCTCGTCCGGCAGGTGCGGCACGCGCTGCGGCTGGGCCTGCTGCACGAGGGTGATCAGCTGCCGAAGGTGAAGGACGTGGTGGCGGACCTCGCGATCAACCCGAACACGGTGCTCAAGGCCTACCGGGAACTGGAGCACGACGGCCTGGTCGCCGCCCGCCCCGGCGTGGGCACGTTCGTGACCGCCACGCTCGCCGGCACCTCGCTCGCCGCGCTCGCGCCGCTGCGCCAGGACCTGCGGCGCTGGCTCGCCAAGGCCCGCCGCGCCGGTCTGGACGAGGAGGGCATCGAGGCCTTGTTCCTCACCACGTTTCGCTCCGCGTCCCGAGAGGACATAGCGTGACCGTGCTGAGCGCCCGGGGATTGGGCAAGAAGTACAAGCGGCGTTGGGCGTTGACCGGGTGCACGCTGGACGTGCCGGCCGGGCGCGTGACCGGGCTGGTCGGCCCGAACGGCGCGGGCAAGTCCACGTTGCTGGGCCTTGCCGCAGGGATGCTCGCACCGTCGAGCGGCACGATCGAGGTGTGCGGCGGTGTGCCGGGCAGCGGCCCGGCCCAGCTGGCGAAGGTCGGCTTCGTCGCGCAGAACTCCCCGGTCTACGCCACCCTCACCGTCGAGGAGCACCTGCGCCTGGGCGCACGCCTCAACCCCGGCTGGGACGACGAGCTGGCGCACGACCGGATCGCCCGGATCGGCCTCGACCCGGCGCTGGCCGCCGGGAAGCTGTCCGGCGGCCAACGCGCCCAGCTCGCGCTCACCCTCGGCATCGCCAAACGGCCCGAGCTGCTGCTGCTGGACGAACCGGTCGCCTCGCTCGACCCGTTGGCCCGGCGGGAGTTCCTGCAAGACCTCATGGAGGCCGTGGCCGAGCACGGGCTCAGCGTGGTGATGTCCTCGCACCTGGTGGGCGACCTGGAACGGGTCTGCGACCACCTCGTCGTGCTGGTGGACTCCCGGGTCCGGCTCACCGGCGACGTCGACGACCTGCTCGCCACCCACCGCAGGCTCACCGGGCCGCGCCGCGACGTCGACACCCTGCCCGCCGACCAGCAGGTCGTCTCCGTGCGCCACACCGACCGCCAGACCACCGTGCTGGTGCGCACGGAGGCGCCGATCCTGGACCCCTCCTGGGACGTCGGCGAGCTCGACCTGGAGGACCTGGTCCTGGCCTACCTGACCAATCCCGGCGCCGGGCGAGCAGGCCTGGAGGTCGTCCGATGACGTGGTTGACCTGGCGGCAGCTGCGCTTCCCGGTGGTGTCGGTGTACGCGGCGCTCGCGCTGGCCGGCGTGGTGCTGGCGACCAGTCGCCCGGTCCGCGGCGACTTCGACGACCAGGAGCTGCTGTACACGGGCAGCCTGCTCGCCGTGCTGCTGCTGCCCGCCGTCCTCGGCGTGTTCTGGGGCGTGCCGATGATCACCCGCGAGCTGGAGACCGGCACGCACAACCTGGTGTGGAACCAGAGCGTCACCCGTTCCCGGTGGCTCGCCGTCAAGCTCGGCATCGGCTTGCCCGCCGCCGCGGTCGCGGCCGGCGTGCTCAGCCTGGTCGTCAGCTGGTGGGCCGATCCCATCGACACGGCGGCCGGCCTCGACACCGTGCGGAACTTCGAGCCGCGCGTCACGCCGCTGGTGTTCGCCGTGCGGGGGATCGTGCCCATCGGTTACGCCGCGTTCGCGTTCGTGCTCGGCATCGCGGTGGCGATCCTGTTGCGCCGCACCGTGGCCGCGATGGCGGTGACGCTCGTGGTGTACGCCGCCGTGCAGCTGGCGGTCCCGCTCGCGGTGCGCCCGCACGTGCTGCCGCCGACCGGGGAATCCGTCACGCTCACCGCGCGGAGCATCGCGGGCATCCAGACGGAAACGGGCCCTGACGGTGACGTGCCCAAGTCGTTGAAGGTGTTCGCACCCGCGGGCGCGTGGGTGCTGGCGAACGAGACCGTGGACGCGAACGGCGCCGCGGTGCGCCCGCTGCCCGCCGAGGTGGGCCACTGCCTGCCGCCCGCGCAGACCGAACCCATCACCCTGCCGGAGCTCGACCGGATCCGCGCGTGCTTCGCCCGGCTGGACGACCTCGGCTACCGGCAGCACCTGGCCTACCAGCCCGGCGAGCCGGTTCTGGCCCATGCAGTGGGCCGAGCTGGCGCTGTTCCTCGCGTTGTCGGCGCTGGTGACGTGGTTCTGCTTCCGCCGACTCCGCTCCCTGTCCTGACCCCTCGCGAAGGGAAACCCCATGCGCGGCATCACGTTCTTCATCGCACTGGCCCTCGTCCTGTCCGCCACGTCCGCCTCGGCGTCCGGCGCCGAACCGGGTGCGACGCCCTCGCCCGTGCCGACCCTGCCCGCGCCCACCGGCCGGCACCCCGTGGGCACGA
Organism: Saccharothrix stipae; assembly: GCF_054781895.1. NCBI lineage: Bacteria > Bacillati > Actinomycetota > Actinomycetes > Pseudonocardiales > Pseudonocardiaceae > Saccharothrix > Saccharothrix stipae. The sequence goes on from NZ_BAAGTN010000007.1 coordinate 228,380, forward strand.
CGTCGCTGCACCTGACGGACACCTCGCGGCTCGATCCGTGGGTGCCCACGACGAACCGGGAGCTGATGGTCTCCCTCTTCTACCCGGCGGCGTCGGCGCGTGGGCCGAAGAAGCAGTACATGACGGCGGCCGAGTCGGCCGCGGTGTTCGAGGAGGCGGGCATCACCACCGTGCCGCCCGACGCGTTGAGCACGGTCCGGACCAACGCCGTCGTGGACGCGCGACCGGTCGGGCGTCGGCACGGTCTGCCGCTGGTCGTGCTGTCGCCGGGGTTCAAGAGGCCACGCGCCACCCTCACCACGCTGGCGGAGGATTTGGCGAGCCACGGCAACGTGGTCGTGGTGGTCGACCACACCTACGAGAACGTCGCCACCACGTTCCCGGACGGGCGGGTCGCACCGTGCGCGGCGTGCGGCCGGTACGACATCCCGTTCTGGCTGAGGCTCCAGCGGGGCCGGGCGGCCGACGTGTCGTTCGTGCTGGACCAGCTCACCGGGCCGCTGCGCCACCGGCCCGGCGCGAACCTGGTCGACGCCTCGCGGATCGCCATGGGCGGCCACTCCGTGGGCGGGGTGAGCAGCCTCGTCGCCCTGCATGCCGACCACCGCATCCGTGCCGCGATCAACGTCGACGGCACGATCACCGCACCGGACCAGGCGCCCGAGCTGTCGCGCCCGGTCATGCTCCTGGGCCGGCAGAACACCTACGCGCCCGGCGCGCCCGGCGGCGCGGCGCAGACCTGGGCGGACACCTGGCCGCGGCTGACCGGGTGGAAGCGGTGGCTGGTGGTGGCGGGCATGGAGCACCCGTCGTTCACCGACCTCGGCGTGGTGGCGCCGCAGTTGGGCCTGGACCCCGGCGCCGACGTGGGTGGGGAGCGCGGCGCGGCGATCACCCGCGCCTACGTGCGGGCGTTCTTCGACCTGCACCTGCGCGGCGAGCGGCAACCCCTGCTCGACCGGCCGTCGGCGAGCTACCCCGAGGTGTCCTTGATCGAGCCGTCGAGCTGACCGACGAGCACCCGCAACGCCGAGTGGACGTGCTCCTCGGCGTAGCGGGTGACCTCGGCGGCGTCACCGGCGTCGAGGAGCCGGACGATCTCGCGGTGCTCGTCCACGACTACCGCGCGGTAGTGGTGGTGGCCCAGCCGGATGCGGGTGAGCTGGAACAGGTGCACCTGCGACCGCACCGCCCGCCACGCTTCGAGCAGGCGCCGGTTGCCCGCCGCGCGGTAGATCGTGTCGTGGAACTCGATGTCCAGCGCGAGCAGCTCGTCGCTGGGAGCGCCCGCGGCCAGCCGCTCCGCCATGGCGTCGACGAGCCGGCCCAGCACGTCCAGGTCGACGCGGCCGATCGCACCGCGGCCCGCCAGCCCTTCCAGCGCGGCGCGGACCGAGTAGACCTCCGCGGCGTCCTGCGCGGTCAGGTCGATCACCCTGGTCCCGCGGTGCCAGGCGCTGCGCACCAGCCCTTCCCGTTCCAGCACGGCGAGGCCTTCGCGCACCGACCCGCGACTGACGTCCAGTGACGCGGCCAGCTCGACCTCGCGCACCGGCGAGCCGGGTGGGAAGACGCCCGCGAGGATCGCGTCGCGGATCCGGTCGGCGGCCTCGTCCGCGAGACCCCGCCGGTCGGCCTTGGGCAACTGCATAATGTCGAATGTTGACATTAGCCCGGTGCTTGGTCAAGGTTGAGGCATGAGACCTGCCTTCCACCTCGCGGTTCCCGTCGACGACCTGGCCGAGGCCCGCGCGTTCTACGGCGGCGTGCTCGGGCTGGAAGAAGGGCGTTCGGCCGAGAAGTGGGTCGACTGGAACCTCTACGGCCACCAGTTCGTGACGCACGTCGTGCCCGGCCCGCGTGGCGACGCCGGCCGCAACCCGGTCGACGGCCACGACGTGCCCGTGCCGCACTTCGGCCTGCTCCTGCCGATCCCCGAGTTCCACGCGCTCGCCGAGCGGCTGCGCGCGGCGGGGCGTGAGTTCGTGATCGAGCCGTACCTGAGGTTCGCGGGCGAGCCCGGCGAGCAGTGGACGATGTTCTTCCGCGACCCGGCGGGCAACGCGCTGGAGTTCAAGGCGTTCCAGGACGAGTCGCAGGTGTTCGCCAAGTGAGCCGGGGCGTCCTGGTCACCGGTGGCAGCCGCGGTATCGGCGCGGCGATCGCGGAAGCGTTCCGCGCGCGGGGCGACACCGTCGCCGCACTGTCCTCTTCGGACGTCGACCTGGTCGACCCGGACTCGGTCGAGCGGGCCGTGGCCGCCGCCGTCGACACCCTCGGCGGCATCGACGTCCTGGTCAACAACGCGGGCCTGGTGGAGCTCGGCTCGGTGGCGGACAAGTCGTACCGCGAGTGGCAGGCGCTGTGGCGGCGCACGTTCGCGGTCAACGTCTTCGGCGCGGCCGACATGTCCTACTGCGTGGCCAAGCACATGATCGAGCGCGGCACCCGCGGGCGGATCGTCAACGTCGGTTCGCGCGGCGCGTTCCGCGGCGAGCCGGACATGCCCGCCTACGGCGCGAGCAAGGCGGCAGTGCACTCGATGGGTCAGTCGCTGGCGGTCGCCCTGGCGCCGCACGGCATCGCGGTGGCCTCGGTGGCGCCGGGTTTCGTGGGCACCGACCGGGTGGCCCACATGGTGACCGACGACGTGCTCCGGCAGAGCCCGTTCGGGCGGGTGGCGCGGCCCGAGGAGGTCGCCGCCGCGGTGGTCTACCTCGCCTCGCCCGAGGCGGAGTGGGCGTCCGGCGCCGTCCTGGACCTCAACGGCGCCTCCTACCTGCGGACCTGAGGGAGACGACGTGAGCCGTTCCGGATCGGTCGGGGTGATGCTGCCCCGCGACCTCCCGCCGGCGCGGGTGCTGCCGTTCGCCCGGCGTGCCGACGAGCTGGGGTTCGACGAGCTGTGGGTGGTGGAGGACCTGGGCTTCCGCGGCGGCATCGCGCAGGCCGCGGCGGTGCTGGCGGTGACGGGGCGGATCCGGGTCGGCATCGGGCTGCTGCCCGTCGGCGCGCGCAACGCCGCGTTCGCCGCGATGGAGGTGGCGACGCTGGCCCAGCTGTTCCCCGGTCGGGTCGACATCGGCATCGGGCACGGCATGCCCGGCTGGATGCGGTCGGTGGGGGAATGGCCCGCCAGCCCGTTGACGTTGCTGGAGGAGTACCTGGGTGCGGTGGCGGCCCTGGTGCGCGGGGAGCCCGTCGCGCGGGCCGGCAGGTACGTGACGCTGGACGGGGTCCGCCTGGAGGACGCCTGCGTGCCCGCGGACCCGCCGCCCCTGCTGGCCGGTGTGCGCGGCCCGCGTTCGCTGGCCGTGTCCGGCCGGGTGGCGGACGGGACGATCCTGGCCGAGCCGACGACCCCGGAGTACGCGCGGGCCGCGTTGGGGCAGATCGGCGCGCAACGGCCGCACCGGCTCGTGGGCTACAACGTGGCCGCCGTCCACTCCGACGGCGCCGCGGCGGTGGAGGCGGTCCGGGCGGGGTTGGCGTGGATCGGTGAGCCCGACTGGGCGCCGCACATCGCGCCGCTGCCGTTCGCGGAGGAGTTCGCCGCGCTGCGCCGGGAGTGCGGCAGCCGGGAGGAGTTCGTGCGCAGGCTCCCGGCGGAGTGGGTGCGGCAGCTCGCGGTGACCGGCACGCCCGAGGACGCGCGGGCTCGGTTGGACGAGCTGTTCGCGGCCGGTGTGGACAGTGCGGTGCTGTTCCCGATCGGCGACGACCCGGAGTCGGCCGTGCAACGGCTGGCCGCGGTCCTGTAGGCGCTACGAGGTGGCGGCGAGGGCGTTCGCGGTGAGGGCGCTCGACGTGGCGTCGTCGGCGGGGAGGTAGGCGACGAGGTGGTGGTCCTCGTCGCCGGGCACGGCCAGGCTCTCGTAGGCCAGCCGCAGCACGCCCGCCTCGGGGTGCCGCCACCGCCGCACGCCCGTGCCGACCGGCAGCACGGCCGCGGCGGCGAAGCGGCGGCCGAACTCCGCGCCCGCGGTGATGGACAGCTCCTCCGCCAGCGCGGCCGCCGAGCCGTCGCCGAGGTCGGCGGCGGCGCGCAGGGCGGCGGCCCGCTCGTCGGCCACCCGGTCCCAGTCCGGGAACGCCGTGCGCGCCCTGGCGTCGCCGAACACGAACCGCGCCAGGTTGGGCCGGTCCACGTCGAGCAGGCCCGACGGCGCGGCGAGCCACCGGAAGCCGGCCGTCCAGGCGAGCAGGTCGCCCTGCGCGTCGGCCACGCACGCGGGTGTGGGCTCCAGCCGGTCGAGCAGCGCCAGCACGGTGGGGCGCACCGGGCGCGGATCACCGACCGCCGAGCACACCGCGCCACCCGCCTTCACCAGCCGGTGCAGGTGCACGCGCTCGTGCGGCGACAGCCGCAACGCGTCCGCCAACGCGCCGACGACCTGCGCGGACGGGTGGCGGTCGCGGCCGCGTTCGAGGCGGGTCAGGTACTCGACGCTGACGCCCGCGAGCGCGGCCAACTCGGCCCGGCGCAAACCCGGCGTGCGGCGGCGCGCGCCGGTCGGCAACCCCACCTCGGTCGGGGTGATCGCCTCCCTGCGGGCGCGCAGGAACCCTCCGAGCGCGTTCACGATCGCCCAGTCTAGGTCGCCCGCACCGCAGAGGGTCCCTGACGGGGCCTCCCTCCGGCCGTGCCGCCGTCGCAGGCTGTGCGCCATGACGATGAAGTACCGGCTCTTCGGCCGGACCGGCCTGCGCGTGTCCGAACTGCTGCTCGGCACCATGACCTTCAGCGACCCCGACGAGGCGCGACGCATCGTGGACGCCTACGCCGACGCGGGCGGCAACGTGCTCGACACCGCGTCGGCCTACGGCGACGGCGAGGAGCTGCTCGGCTCGATCGTGCGGCGGCGCGACCGGTTCGTGATCGGCACCAAGTACACGCTGTCGCGCGACGCCGCCGACCCCAACGCCTCGGGCAACCACCGCAAGAACCTGACCGCCTCGCTGGACCGGAGCCTGCGCCGGTTGCGCACCGACCACGTCGACATCTACTGGGTGCACATCTGGGACCGGCACACGCCGATCGAGGAGACCCTGCGCGCCCTGGACGACGCCGTGCGCGCCGGCAAGATCCTCTACACCGGTGTCTCCGACGCGCCCGCCTGGGTGGTGGCCCGCGCCGACACGCTCGCCCAGTGGCGCGACTGGACCCCGTTCGCCGGCCTCCAGGTGCCTTACAACCTGCTGAAGCGGGACATCGAGCGGGAGCTGCTGCCGATGGCCGAGGCGCTGGGGCTGAGCGTGACCGCCTGGGCCCCGCTCGCCGCGGGCAAGCTGACCGGGTCGTCGAGTTCGAGGCGCGTCGACCCGGCCTCCCTGACCGAACGCGAACGCGCGGCGGTCGGTGCCGTCCGGGAGGTCGCCGACGACCTGGGCGTGCGCCCGGCGCAGGTGGCACTGGCGTGGACCCGCGCCAAGTCCCGCGCGGTGCTGCCGTTGGTCGGCGTGAGCAGCGTCGCGCAGCTCGACGAGAACCTGGCCGCGCTGGACGTCACCCTGCCCGCCGAGGCGATCCGACGGCTGGAGGCGGCGGTGGACTTCCGGCTCGGCTTCCCGTCCGACTTCATCGCCGAGTGCGAACCGTCCGCGTTCGTCTTCGGCGACACCGCCACCAGCGTCGAGCCGCGCTGACCCCAACGGGCGGAAGTGCGCCCACGCCCGCAGCGTCGACCGGTGCCGCATCGGCGGTGTGTCGTCGGCGACCGCGAGCAGCACCGAGAGGATCCGGCCACCAGCCCGAACACGACGTTCTCGGGCCACCCGAACCGCCATGCCCCCGGTGTGGCGGGCGAGGTAGGTGAGCCGGTGGCGGGCGCGGGCGGGGAGTAGCGCGGCGGTTGCAGCGCCGGCGCTCCACCGGCGGTGGAAGGCGGGGCGGGACCTGGCGCGTCCACGGCGGGGATCAGCGCGTTCGCCAGGTGCTCCTCCAGCGCCGCGCGGTCGGTGAAGTCGAGCAGCTCGGCCGGGTCGTCGGCGGAGCCGGCGTAGACGGGTGCGGGCCGGCCAGACCGTCAGCGGCGAGCCCATGGCCCGCCCGAGCGGCCCGTCCGGCTCGGCGCGCAGGGCTTCGAGCAGCGGCTGCCACTGCGCGGTCGATACGGCCCGCCCACACCACGTGCTCGGTGGTGCCGGAGAACTCGTTGCGCGCCCAGTTCGGCTCGTCGGTGACCATCCGCGACCCTTCTGCGCCTCCCGGTGCCACCAGTGAACCGCAGCGGTCCGACGCGCTGGCCGGACGCCGCTCGGGTTACGTTCTCGGGCATGACGGACGAACGGCCGCCCGAGGGCGGTCACGGGGACGAGCCCGTGTGGGCCCGTTGGCAACGCCCCGGCCCCACGCCGGCACAGCAGCGGCAGGACGTCTGGCTGACGCTGGTCGCGATCGCGGGCACCTTCCTGGTGACCGCGCTGATCACCAGCATGGGCGCGAGCCCGTGGGACAGCGGACCGCCGCTGGTCGAGCAGTTCGCCTGGGGCCTCGCCCTGACCGCGCCGCTGGTCGTGCGGCGGCGGTTCCCCCTGATCGTGCTGTTCGTCGTCAGCGCGTTGTTCATCGTGGTGCAGTTGCGGCAGGTCGGTGACAACCTCGTGCCCTCCCTCGCCTTGTTCCTGGCGATCTTCAGCGCGGGCGCCTGGGGACGGGACCGGCGGCGGGCGCGGTGGGCGCGGCTCGCGGTGATCGTGGTGATGTTCGGCTGGCTCTGCTTCTCGCTGATGCGGTTCCTGCTGGCGCCGACGCCGTCGTTCGAGGACGCGGCCGGGCCGCTCGACCCGGTGCTGGCCACGGTCCTCTACGGCATCGGGATCAACGTGCTGTACTTCCTCACCGCGTACTTCTTCGGTGACATGGCGTGGGTCTCCGCCCGCCGGCAGGCCGAACTGGAGCACCGCGCCGAGCAGCTGCGCCGGTCGCAGGAGCAGAACACGCGTGGCGCGATCGTCGCCGAACGCGTGCGCATCGCCCGCGACCTGCACGACGTCGTGGCGCACCACGTGTCGGTGATGGGGGTGCAGGCGGGCGCGGCCCGGCGGGTGCTCGACCGCGACCCGGACCTCGCCCGCGAGGCGTTGCGGACCGTCGAGGACACCGCGCGCACCGCCATCGGCGAGTTGCGCGGCCTGCTCGGCGTGCTGCGCGCCGACTCGGAGGAGGACGTCCGCGAGACGGCGGGCGCGACGTCGTCGCCGGGGCTGGACCAGTTGCCCGAGCTCGCGGAGCAGGCGCGGTCCGCCGGGCTCGACGTCGACCACGTCGTGTACGGCGAGCCGCGGCCGGTGCCCGAGGGCGTGGCGCTGTCGGTGTACCGGATCGTGCAGGAGTCGTTGACGAACGTGGTCAAGCACGCCGACGCGCGCCGGGTCGACGTGCGGGTGCGGTTCCTGGAGACCTCGCTGGAGGTCGAGGTCGCCGACGACGGCCGCGGCCGGGCGGGCCGGACCGTCGGTGGCGCCGGTTTCGGCCTGGTCGGCATGCGGGAACGGGTCGCGGTGCACGGCGGCGAGCTCGAAGCGGGACCCCGCCGTGACGTCGGGTACCGCGTCCGTGCGAGGTTCCCCGCATGACGATCCCCTTGCGCGTGGTGCTCGCCGACGACCAGGACCTGGTCCGGGCGGGCTTCCGGGTGATCCTCGGCACCGAGGACGACATCGAGGTCGTCGGCGAGGCCCGCGACGGCGCCGAGGCCGTGGACGTGGTCGGCCGGCTCCAGCCCGACGTGGTGCTGATGGACGTCCAGATGCCCGGCGTGGACGGGCTGGAGGCCACCCGGCGCATCCTCGGCCCGGACGGCGCGGGCAACCCGATCAAGGTCGTCATCCTCACCACGTTCGACCGCGAGGACTACCTGTTCGAGGCCCTGCGGGCGGGCGCAAGCGGTTTCCTGCTCAAGAACGCCTCGCCGGAGGACCTGGTCGAGTCGGTCCGGGTGGTCGCCCGGGGCGACGCGCTGCTGTCGCCGGAGGTCACCCGCCGGGTGATCGCCCGGTTCACCACGTCCGCCCGGTCGACGCCGTCGCGGCGGCCGGCGGAGCTCACCGACCGCGAGTTCGAGGTGCTGGTCCACCTGGCGCGCGGCGCGAGCAACGCGGAGATCGCCGGGGCGCTGTACCTGGGCGAGACGACGGTGAAGACCCACGTGTCGCGCATCCTGGCCAAGCTCGGCCTGCGCGACCGCACGCACGCCGTGGTGTTCGCCTACGAGCACGGGATCGTGGAGCCGGGCCGGGCCTGACCGGTGTCCTCCGCGAGGATGACCCCGGCGGTCGATCTCGCGCCGGACGTGGCCGAGGCGCCGGCCGCATAGCGTTGGGGCATGTTGACAGTGACGTCGGTCAGCCGGAGTTTCGGCGACCACCGGGTCCTCGACGAGGTGTCCTTCGAGGTCCGGCCCGGCCGCATGACCGGGTTCCTGGGCGCGAACGGGTCCGGCAAGACCACCACGATGCGCATCGTCCTCGGCGTGCTCGCCGCGCACGGCGGCACGGTCGCCTGGCAGGGCGCGCCGGTGACCGGCTCGGTGCGGCAGCAGTTCGGCTACATGCCGGAGGAACGCGGCCTGTACCCGAAGATGGGCGTCGCCGAGCAGATCAGCTGGCTCGGCCGGCTGCACGGCCTCGACCGGGAGGCGGCGCGGCGCAACACCGACCGCCTGCTCGACCAGCTGGAGCTGGGGCACCGGGCGCAGGACAAGCTCGAAGAGCTGTCGCTGGGCAACCAGCAGCGCGCGCAGGTCGCCGCCGCGCTGGTGCACGACCCCGTCATGCTGATCCTGGACGAGCCGTTCTCCGGGTTGGACCCGATCGCGGTCGAGACGGTGCTCGGCGTGCTGCGCGAGCGCGCCGCGGGCGGCGTGCCCGTGCTGTTCTCCAGCCACCAGCTGGCGGTGGTGGAACGGCTGTGCGACGACGTGGTGATCATCTCCGCCGGCCGGATCGCGGTCAGCGGCGCGCGGGACGAGCTGCGCGCCCGGCACGGCGGCGCGCGGTTCGAGCTGGTCGTGACCTCGGACGCGGGGTGGGTGCGGGACGTGCCGGGCGTCCGCGTGGTGGACGTCGACGGTCCGCGCGTGGTGTTCGAACCGGACGGTGCCGCGGACGTGGACCAGGTGGTCCTGCAAGCCGCCCTGCGCCGGGGATCGGTGCGCAGCTTCACCCCCGTCGTGCCCACGCTCGACGAGATCTTCAAGGAGGCGATCTGATGACCGGCGTGACCCGGCAGGACGGCAGGTCCCGCGGTTTCGCGGCGGCCACCAAGTTGGTCGCCGAGCGGGAGATGAGGGCGTTCCTGCGCACCAAGGGCTTCTGGATCGGGCTCGCCGTGATCGTGGTGGGCCTGTTCGCGGCGTCGATCCTGCCGACCCTGTTCGACGGCGGTGAGACCAAGGTCGCCGCGGTCGGCGCGCGGGCCGCGGAAGCGTTGACCGACAGCGGTCTGGAGGTGCGCGAGGTCGCCGACGTGGCCGCCGCCGAGGCGCTCATCCGCGCGGAGGAGGTGGAGGCGGCGGTCGTGCCGGACACCACCGGCGAGTCCGCCACGGGCGTGCGCGTGCTGACGCTGAACGACCCGCCGACCGACGTGGTGGCCGCGCTGCGCACCGCGCCGCCGGTCGACCTGCTCGACCCGGGCGATGTCGGTCGGGGCCAGCTCCAACTCGCGAGCATGGTGTTCGCCCTGCTGTTCCTGATGTTCGGGATGGGCGGGGCGGCCATCGCGCAGAGCACGGTCACCGAGAAGCAGACCCGGATCGTGGAGATCCTGGTCGCGACGGTCCCGGTGCGCGCGCTGCTGGCGGGCAAGATCGTGGGGCACGCCCTGCTGACGATCGGGCAGGTGCTGGTGATCGCGGTGGCCGCGCCGGTCGCGCTGCGGCTGGGCGGGCACTCGGAGCTGCTCGCCGCGATCGCACCCGGGCTGGGCTGGTTCGTGCCGTTCATGGTGCTGGGGTTCGTGCTGCTGGCCGCGATGTGGGCGGTCGCCGGGTCGCTGGTCAGCAGGCAGGAGGACCTGGGTTCGAGCATGGGCCTGGTGATGATCCTGGTGATGGGACCGTACTTCGGCGTGATGTTCTTCTTCGACAACGCCACCGTGCTCACCGTGCTGTCGTTCCTGCCGTTCTCGTCGGCCATCGCGATGCCGGTGCGGCTGTTCGCCGGCGAGGCGGCGGTGTGGGAACCGCTGGTGGCGCTGGGGCTGCTGGCCGGGACGGTGGTGTTGATCGTGGCGCTGGCGAGCCGGGTGTATTCGAGGTCGCTGCTGCACACCGGCGGCAAGCTGGCCCTGACCAAGGCTTGGGCGCGCCAGGAGTGACGGCCGGCCGGTGCGGCCAGGCGGTTCGGGGGCCCGTGCGCGGGGGTGCGTGCGGGCCTTTCGCCGTGGTCACGCAAAGTTACGGGCAACGGGCCTCGGGCGGACGCCGTATAGGGGGTGACCGAGTGGAGGAGGTGTCACGTGCACGATCGGGACCGAGAGTTCCGGGCGTACTTCGAGGCACGGGTGGCCGTCGTCCGGCGGACCGCTTTCTTGCTGTGTGGTGATTGGCACCGGGCCGAGGACCTGGCGCAGACGGCGCTGGCCAAGGTCTACGTGCACTGGGGGCGGTTGGACCGGGACGGACGGGTCGACGCGTACGTGCGCAAGGTGTTGGTGAGGGCGGTCATCGACGAGTCGCGTTGGCGGGGTAGGCGGCCGGAGACGGTCGTCGAGGCGGTGCCGGAGGTGGCCCAGGCGTCGACGGGGGTCGAGGAAGCCATGGACGTGCGGCGCGCGTTGGCCGCGCTGCCGCCCAGGCAACGTGCCGCGGTCGTGCTGCGGTACTGGGAGGACCTGCCGGTGGCGGAGACGGCGGCGGCGCTGGGCTGTAGCGAGGGAACGGTGAAGAGCCAGGTGTCCAAGGGCTTGGACGCCCTGCGGCGTGCGCTGGCGACCAAGCGGACCGTGCTGTGGGAGGGTTCGTGAGCGACGAGGTGCGCGACATGATCCGGTCGGCGTTGGCGGACGAGCCGGAGCTGGGCGTGGAGTTCGACCGGGTCGTCCAGGACGGGCGCAAGCGGCGGGCACGGCGGCGGTTCGGCGTGCTGTCCGCGGCCGCGGCGGGGATCGTCGCGGTGGTCGCGGTGACCTTCGCGGTGAACGGGAGCTTCGGGCAGACCTCGGCGCCGCCCGCCGGCCGGCTGTCGACGGCGCCGACGACGACCGCGGCGACCACGACCGTCGCGGCTTCGCCGGGCTGCGCCGTGCCCGCGATGACGGGCGGGTTCCCCGACCAGCCGCGCGGCACCGCGACGCCCGCGGAGCTGGCCGAGTCGGGCCGGCTCACCGACGCGTTCAAGCAGTTCGCGCTGCCGCTGCCGGCCGGCGTCGAGGCGACCCCGTTGCAGCTGTGCGCGATCGCGGAGAGCTGGGGCGGCGACTTCACCCTCACCGGTCAGCGGACGGTCATCGTCTACGTCAGGTCGGCCGGTGGCCAGCCACCGGGCGAGTGCGTGCGCTACGGGCCGGACACCGTGTGCTCGACCAGGACGTTGCCGGACGGGTCCGCGGCGCGGGTCATCGTGGAGCCGGGTGCGGACGCGACGTTGGCCAGCGCCGACGTGTGGCGCACCGACGGGACGTACGTGCACGTCATGGAGACCGGCGGGTTGGGGTCCACGACCAGGGTGCTCACCGACGACCAGCTGATCGCCATCGCCGCGGCGCCTCAGCTGAAGGTGCAGTGGGCGGGCCGGTCGGTGCCCGCGGCGCCGTCGGACCGCCGTGCCGCCGAACTGGACCCGGTGCTGGCGGGCGCGCTGCCCGCCGGGCTCAGGGCCGAGCCGGTGCCCGGCGGGGACGGTGCGTTGAAGTTCCGCATCAGGCAGGGCGGTTACCGGGCGATGGCCAACCTGACCGACGCGGCGGGCAGGGGTTGGGTGATGGTGGAGCTGCAGCAGCCGGCCGACGGCGCGGTGGACTGCGGCGGCCGGGCCGCGTGCCGCCTGGTCGACCTGTCCGGCGGCCGCAAGGCGGCGGTGGAGACCCAGGCGGAGGGCGGCGTGTCCAGGCTCTTCCTGAACGCCCGAGCGGCGGACGGCACCTGGATCACCATCCACACGTCCAACGTCGCCGACGACGGCGGCCAGTCCGACACCCCGACCCGGCCCACCGTGCCGCTGGGGGAGGCGGACCTGATCCGGATCGCGGAACTGCCTGCCCTGCACTGGTGAAACACCGGTGAGCGCGGTGGTGCGGGCACGGGAGTCGTGCCCGCACCACCGTCGACCGCTACCGCTGGGTGATGTCGGACGGCGAGTAGAGGCAGTTGACGCCGTCGGCGCCTTCGCCGATCTTCTTCGGCTCGCTGCCCTTGGGCACGCCCTGGTACTTCTCGCAGATCGTCGTGCTGCCGTAGACGGTGATGCGGGAGAAGCGGGCGGTGTCGCCCCAGTTGGTGTTGATGCCCGCCAGCACCTTGGTGGTGCGGGCGGTGACGCCGTCCAGGACCACGTGCCGCTGGTAGGACGTGGAGCAGTTGCCGCAGGCGCGGTAGAGCTTGCCGCTGCTGTGGACCTGGAAGTTGCGGATGGTCACGGTACCGGCGCCGTTGTGCTGGAACACCTTGTCCGCGCCGGACTTCGCGCCGCCGCCGTCGACCAGGTAGGTGGCCGAGGAACTGCTCGACTTGAACGTCGCGGCGTCCTCGCCGACGTCGTTCCACCAGACGTTGCGGATGGTGCAGGAGCCCTCGCAGTGGATGCCGTCGCCGGCGGGCGCGTCGATGATGACGTTCTGGATGGTGCCGCCGTTGGCCACCACGAACATCGGGTCCTGGCTCTCGCCCTGACCGCCGTCGCCGATGCCGTAGTAGCGCTTCATGCCGCCGTCGAAGAAGGTGCCCGCGTTGCGGGTGGTGGGCGTGTGCACGCTGCCGGTGTCGGTGGGCCACGGGCCACTGCCGTCACCGCCGCCACCGGGGTTGGTCGTGGTGGTGGTCGTGGTCCTGCTCGTGGTGGTCGTCGTGCGCGACGTGGTCGAGGTCGACGTGCCGGTCGAGGTCGACGTGCCGGTCGGCGAGCCGGTGCACGTCACGCCGTTGACCTTGAACGAGGTCGGCGCCGGGTTGGAGCCCGACCACGAGCCGTTGAAACCGGGCGTGGTGGACGCGCCGGTGGCGAGGGAACCGTTCCAGCTCGCGTTGCGCACGGTCACCGTGCTGCCCGACTGGCCGAATTCACCACCCCACATCTGGTCGACGCGCTGGCCCGCGGTGAAGGTCCACTCCAGGGTCCAGCTCGACAGGGCGTCACCCAGGTTGGTGATCGTGACGTTGGCGCCGAACCCGCCGCCCCACTGGTTGGTGACGGTGTAGTCGACGCGGCACCCGACGGCCGCGTAGGCGCTCTGCCCGCCGGCCACCACCATTGCCGCGGCCATCGCCGTCACCGAGGCCGCGGCGGTGATCGCGGCGAACCGACCGGTCATCTTCTTTCGCCTACCAGTGCGCGTACCAGTGCGCAGACTCATGCGTCGCCTCCTTGCGAGCAGGGTGGTCACACCGTTCTGGGAGCGCTCCCAGAAAAACCCTAACCCTGCCACGCCGGAATCAATAGAATTTTCACGCACGTGAATTCGGTTATTGTTTCGACTCATTCGACGAAAGTGCGTCGAGCAACGTCGAGAGGAAGCCGGCCGCATGTCGACCACCCGACCCCTGATCGCCGTCACGGGCTCCACCGGGCACCTCGGCGGGCGCGTCGCCCGCCGCCTCGCGGACGCGGGCACGGCGCAGCTGCTGCTCGTCCGCGACCCCGCCCGCGCACCGCGGCTGCCCGGGACCACCGTGGCGAAAGCCGCGTACGCCGACCGCGACGCCGTGCGCCGGGCCCTGGACGGCGTCCCGACGGTCCTCATGGTCTCGGCGTCCGAATCGGCCGACCGGGTCGACCAGCACCGCGCCTTCGTGGACGCGGCCGCGGCGGCCGGGGTCGGGCACCTGGTCTACACGTCGTTCGTGGGCGCCGCGCCGGACGCCACCTTCACCCTCGTGCGCGACCACTGGGCCACCGAGCAGCACATCCGGGCCAGTGGCATGGCGTTCACGTTCCTGCGCGACAACCTCTACGCCGACTTCCTGCCCGGCATGGTGGGCCACGACGACGTGCTGCGCGGTCCCGCCGGTGACGGTCGGGCGGCCGTCGTGGCGCAGGACGACATCGCCGACGCCGCCACCGCCGTCCTCACCGACCCGGCCGCGCACGCCGGTCGCACCTACGACCTGACCGGACCGGAAGCGCTCACGCTGCACGGTGTCGCCGCCGTGCTCTCCGAAGCCACCGGGCGCAGGATCACCTACCACCCGGAGACCGTCGAGCAGGCCTACCGGTCACGAGCGGGGTACGGCGCGCCCGACTGGCAGGTCGACGCCTGGGTCTCCACCTACACCGCCATCGCGAACGGGGAGCTGGCCGAGGTGAGCGACGCCGTCCCCGCGTTGACCGGGCACCCCGCCACGTCGTTGGCCGACCTGCTGCGCGGCCGCTGAGCGGACCGACCGACGGCCCGCCCAGCGGCCCTCGCCTCAGCGCGCCAGCGGGATCTCGAAGTGGACGGTCTGGAAGCTAATGGGGTCGCCGTCACGGGCGTCGTACACCTCCTCCGCCATGGACCGCCAGAACGGCTCGGCCCCGGCGATCCGCGTGTCGGTGTGCAGGTAGAGCCGTTCGTAGCCCGGCGTCGCCGCGACGAACGCGGTGGCCATGTCCACCAACGCACGGGCCAACCCCGCGCGGCGGTGGTCGGGCCGCACGTACACGCGGAACAGCTGCGCCGTGCTGCCGTCCGGATAACGCGCGGCCAGCCAGGCGGGGTGCGGCGGGCTGGCCGGCGCCGTGGCGCGCACGCCGGTGGTGCCCACCACCTCGTCGCCCTTGACCGCGACGAACAGCGCGTGCCGCTCGGACCGCAGGTACGCGCGTTCGAGGTCGACCACGTCGCCGTGCCACTCGGGCCGGTAGCCGTAGCCGAACTCCTGGTAGAACGTGTCCAGCATGACGCTGCGCGCGCCGTCCAGATCGGACTCCGCAGCGCGTCGGACCTCATAGGGTCCTACTTCGCGGTGGTACGAGGTCATGACTTCTTCTCCTCTGTTCCTTCCATTGAGCGGCCCAGCAGGCCGATGGTCACCGGGTGGGTGGGTGAGCCGAGGACGTCACCGGCCGGCCCGTGCTCGACGACGTGCCCGCCGTGCAGCACGGCGACGCGGTCGGCCAGCCGTGCGACGACGGCCAGGTCGTGGCTGATCAGCACGACCGTGCAGGTGAGCGCGGCGAGCTGGTCGAGCAGGCTCGCCTGGGTCAGGGTGTCCAGTCCGGACGTGATCTCGTCGCACACCAGCACGTCCGGCCGGGCCAGCAGCGATCGCACCAGCGCGGCGCGTTGCAGCTCGCCGCCGGACAGCCCGGCCGGTCGGCGGGTCACGGTGGCCTCGTCCAGCCCCACGGCCGCGAGTTCCGCCAACGCCACCGCACGCGCGTCAGCCACCCCGCCCAGCCGCACGGCGGTCCGGCCGACCTGGTCGAGCACCGTGCGATGGGCGTCGAACGACGCACGGGCGTCCTGGAACACGTACTGCACCGCGGCCAACTCGGACCGCGAACGACGGCGCAACGACCGCGGCAGCGGACGCCCGTCCAGCAGCACGTCGCCGGTGAACCCGGCGTGCAGCCCGGCCAGGCACCGGGCGAGCGTGGTCTTGCCGCTGCCGGACCGCCCCACGACGGCCAGGCACTCGCCCGCGCCCACCCGCACGTCCACGTCGTGCAGCACGGTCGTGGCGCGGTGCCGTGCGGTCAACGACCGCGTCCGCAGCCGAGGCGGCACGGCCGGTCGCTCGGCGGGCACCGTGACCCGGGGCTGTGCCGCGACCAGCGCGGCCGTGTAGGCCGAACGCGGCCGGTCGAGCACGTCGGCCGTCGGCCCGGCCTCCACGACCCGGCCCGACCGCAGCACGACCACCTCGTCGGCGATGGCGCGCACCACGTCCAAGTCGTGCGTGAGCAGCACCAGCGCCACCCCCTGCGCCACGACCGACGAGAGCTCGTCCACCACCTCGGCCCGCGTGATCGGGTCCTGCCCGGTGGTCGGCTCGTCCGCGACGAGCACCGCCGGGTCGCCGACGAGCGCCTGCGCCAGCACCACGCGCTGCTGCTGCCCGCCGGACAGCTCGTGCGGGTAGCGCCGCAGCAACTCGAGGGGCACCCGGGCCCGGCGCAACGCGGAGGCGATCAGCTCGTCCCGGTCGCCGGCGTGCAGCGCGGCGATCTCCCGGAACACCCCGCCGAGCCGCCGCACCGGGTTCAGCGCCGCCGACGGCTGCTGCGGCACGAACCCGACCCGCCCGGCCACCGTGATCCGCCCGGTCACCGTCACCCCCGGCGCGTGCTCACCGAGCAGCGCGAGCCCGGTGGTCGTCTTGCCGCTGCCGGACGCGCCGACCAGCGCGACCACCCGCCCGGCGGACAGCGCGAAGCCGACCCCGTCGACCAGCGTCCGAGACCCGGCCACCGCGCGCAGGCCCTCGACGTGCACCACCGGCGTCACGACCGCGCCTCCGCCCGCAGCGCCCGGTCGAACACCAGGTTCAGCCCCACCGACAACGCCACGATCAGCAGAGCGGGCACGACCACCGCCCACGGCTGGATGAACAGGCCCACCCGGTTGCGGTCGACCATGACGGCCCAGTCGGCGGCGTCCGGCGCGACACCGACGCCGAGGAAGCTGGCCGACGCCACCAGGTACAGCGCGCCGGTCAGCCGCACGCCCAGGTCCGCGGCGAGCGTCCGCAGCATCGACCGTCCGGTGTAGACGATGGACGTCCGCCACCACGTCTCGCCCTGCAACCGCATCGCCTCCAGTGCCGGCCGCCCGGCGATCTCCAGCGCGGCGGCCCGCGAGATCCGCGCCACGTCGGGGAAGTTGACCAGCGCCACCACGCCGACGAGCACCGGCAACCCCGGCCCGGCGATGGCGGCCACCAGGATCAGCACCAGCAATGACGGCACCGCGAGCAGCAGGTCGAGCGGCCGCATCAGCACCTCGTCCACGATCCGCAGGCGGGTCATCGCGGCCACCACGCCCCACGGCACGCCCAAGAGGTACGAGGACACCGTCGCCAGCAACGCCACCAGCACCACCGTCCGCCCACCGGCGAGCACCTGGTGCCACACGTCCCGGCCCACGAAGTCGGTGCCCAGCGACGAGTTCGGCACGAACGGCGCGCCGCGCGTCAGCTCGTCCGGCACGAACCACGGCCCCAGCAGCGCCAACGCCAACGGCACCACCAGGAGCAACCAGCCGACGCCCTTCACGCGATGGCCACCGATCGCGGCGCGAGCCGGAACACGAGCAGGTCCGCGACCAGGTTCACCACCACCGTGGTCACCGCGAACACCACCGCCAGCCCCTGCACCACCGGCAGGTCACGGCCCGCGACCGCGTCCACCAGGATCGTGCCCAGGCCGGGGATGACGAACACCGCCTCGACCACGATCACGCCGCCCAGCAGCCAGTCGGTGGTCCGCGCCACCTGCTGCACGGCGGGTGCGAGCGCGGTCGGCAACGCGTGCGCGAACCGGACCCGCGTGACACCGATCCCCAGCCGCCGCGCGTGCCGGACGTAGTCGGACGCCAGGGCGTCGATCATCCCGGCCCGCACGAGCCGGCTGATCGAGCACAGCGGCCGCGCCACCAGCACCGCCAGGGGCAGCACCAGCACGGCCGGCTGCCCGAGCAGGTCCGCGCCCACCGCTGTCGGCGGCAGCCACCGCAACTGCACCCCGAACAACGCGATGAGCACCACGGCCAGCGCGAACTCCGGGATCGAGTGCAGACCCACGGTCACCGTCGTGACCGCCCGGTCCAACGGCCCACCCTCGCGCAACGCCGCCAGCACGCCCAGCAGCACCGCCGCCGGGACCAGCAGCACCAGGGCGAGCACCGCCAGCACGAGCGTCGGTCCCAGCCCGTCGTGCAGGAACTCGGCCACCGGCCGCCCGGAGATCAACGACACGCCGAAGTCGCCCCGCGCCAACCCCCACAGCCACGACCCGAACCGGTCCAACGCGGGTCGGTCCAGGCCCATCGCCGCCCGGATCTCCTCGATCCGCCGGGGGTCGGGGTTGTCGCCGGCCAACGCCACCGCCGCGTCCCCCGGCAACGCCTGCACGAGCAGGAACACCAGGGTCACCACGGCGAGCACCTGGGCCGCGCCGATGGCCAGCCGCCGGGCGGCGTACCGGCGCAGGCTCATCCCAACCACACCTTGTCGAACCGCGCCCAGTCCAGCGTGTTCGCGGGCGCGGTGGAGATGCCGCCGACGTTCGGGGCCGCGCCGACGATCCAGTCCGCGAAGCCCCACATCAGGTAGCCGCCCTCGGCGTGCAGCGAGCGCTGCATCTCCCGGTACACCGCACCGCGCTCGGCCGCGTCCACGGTGGACACCGCCTTGTCGTACAGCGCGTCGAACTCCGGCCTGGCCCACTTGGTCACGTTGGTGCCCGAACCGGTCAGCAGGCGCTGCGCGATGTGCGTCTCGATCGGCATCGCGCCGGACCGGAAGCTCGACAGCGAGCCGTTCTTGAGCGTGTCGGACCAGTAGCTGTCCTTGTTGCCGGTCACCACCTCGATGGTCAGGCCGGAACCCTTGACCTGGTCGGCGAACACCGTGGCGGCCTCGACCATCCCGGCCGCGGCGGTGGAGGTGTCCAGCTTGACCGTCAGGCCCTCGGCACCGGCCCGGCGGATCAGGAACTTCGCCTTGTCCAGGTCACGGGTGCGCTGCGGGATGTCGTCGGCGTAGTGCTGGTAGCCCTTGCCGAACAGGTCGTTGCCCACCTGGCCGCTGCCCGCCAGCACCGATTCGACCAGCTGCGGCCGGTCGGCCAGCAGGAACAACGCCTCCCGCAGGTCGCGGTTGTCGAACGGCGGCCGGTCCAGCTTCATCGCGAACGCCTGCACGGCGCTGTTGGGCGCCCGGTGGATCGCCATCCGGTCGCCGGCCGCGTGGCTGCGCGCGGTGGTCGGGGTGAGGTCGTGTGCGTACTCGACCTGCCCGCCGAGCAGCGCGTTGGCCCGCGCCGACTCCTCGTTGGCGATGACGAACTCCAGCTCGTCCAGGTGCGGCGCGCCCTCCCAGTACTCCGCGTGCCGCTTGAGCAGCACCGACTTGCCCGGCTCGAACGACACGAAGCGGAACGGGCCGGAGCCGACCGGCGCGGTGAAGTCCTCGGTGCCCGCGGGCAGGATGTACGCGCCGAACGCGGCCAGCGCGTTGGGGAACTCCACGAACGGCCGCTTGAGCGCGAACTCCACCGTCCGGTCGTCCACCGCGCGGCTGTTCGGCAGGTCGATCAACGCCAGGCTCGACTTGGCCCGGAACGCGCGGCCGGGGTCGAGGATGCGGGCGTAGCTGGCCAGCACGTCGTCCGCGCGCACGGGCTGCCCGTTGTGGAACGCGGCCTGCCGCAGGGTGATCCGCCAGCGGGTCAGGCCGGCGTCCGGCTCCCACTTCTCGGCGAGTCTGGGTTGCGCGGCGACGTCCGGGCCGAGGTCGGCGAGCTTGTCGTACAGGGCCTTGGACCGGGCCGCCTCCACGAACAGGTTCGCCAGGTGCGGGTCCAGCACCTCCTTGGCGCCACCGCCCGCGAACGCCGCGCGCAGCCGGCCGCCGTCGCGGGGCGTGGACGCGGCGGAGGTCGGGCCCCCGGCGGTACCGCAACCCGTGAGAGCGGCGATCGAGAGGCCGGCGGTGAGGCCGAGGAAACTGCGGCGGTTCAGCGAGTGCATGTCTTTCCCTTCAATGGCAAACGTTCCAGGGGCGCGGGTTCAGTGGCCTGGGTTCAGTGGCGCAGGCGCGCGACGAGGTGCAGGCGGTCTCCGGACAGGGCTTCACCCAGGTCGGCGTCGGCCGTCCACGGTTCGTCGGTCCGCGGTCCCGGCGAGTCGAACAGGGCGAGCACGTCGAACCCGGCGCGGTCGAGGAAGTGCCGCAGCTCCTGCGGGAACAGCAGCCGCCACGCCGAGCGCTGCACGAGCGGCTGGGCGCCGGGCCACCACCACTCGCGGCGGCGGCGCAGCAGTTGGGCGGCGTGGTCGATCCACAGCCTCGTGTGGGAGGTGTAGGACACCCCCTCCCAGACGACCGTGCGGCTGCGGACGCCGTCGAGCAGTTCGGTGTTGCCCAGGAAGAACGCGCCGTTGCGCATCTCGGCCACCAGCAGACCGCGCGGTTGGAGGTGGTCGCGGCAGCGGCGCAGGAAGTCGTCCAGGTCGGCGTTGGTGTGGCAGTACAGCAGCGCGCTGTCCAGGCACGTGATCACGTCGAATCGGCGGCCCAGGTCGAACGTCCGCATGTCGCCGAGCACGAACTCCGCCGCCGGGTGGTGCGCGCGGGCGTGCTGGACCATCCGCTCGGAGCTGTCCAGCCCGACCACGTCGTAGCCCAGGCAGGCCAGGTGACCCGCGTCGCGGCCCGTGCCGCAGCCGACGTCCAGCAGCGACCTCCCACCGCCGAACCGCGTCACCACGTCGTGCGTGAACCGGGCGGCGACGTGGTCGGGGTCGGGGAACTGCCGTTCGTAGAGGCCGGGGTTGTCGGTCAGCAGGTTCTCGCTCATCGGGCCACCTCTCGGTTCGCGGTCAGCACGCCGCGGCGGTGCAGCCAGGCCAGGGCCGCCGCGCACCCGAGCCCGACGCCCACGCACAGCAGCGACGCCACCGGCGCCGACCACCCGAACACCCAGCCGATGGCCGCGTTGCCCAGGGCCGCGGCCAGGCCGGAGACCAGGTAGAACACGCCGAAGTAGGTGCCCGCCAAGCCCGTGCGGCCGAACTGCGGGATCAGCTCGTAGACGAACGGCTGCGCGATCATCACGCCGGCCGACAGCAGCAGCGCCGCCACCAGCACGGGCGTGATGCCGCCGAGCGGGACGACGTGGCCGGCCGCCGTGGCGAGGAACCCCAGTCCCATCACCGCGAGCCCGAGCGTGATGGCCCGGCCACGCGCGAACCGGTCCAGCGCCCTGGTGATGCGCACCTGGAACACCAAGGTCGCCACCGTGGACACCAGGAACACCGCGGCGACGGCGAACGACGAGCCGGACAGCCGCCGCGCTTCCAGCGGCAGCACCAGGTAGAGCTGGTTCTGCAGCACGAACATGCCGGTCAGGGCGCAGGTGAAGGCGAGGAAGCGGCGATCGGACAGGCACTCCCGCCAGTCGTCGAGCACGGTCCCCTCATGCGCCGCGGCCGGCCGGTGGGGCAGCACGACCGCCTGCGCGACGGTCAGCAGGGCGAAGATCCCGGCCGCCACCAGGGCGGCGATCCGGAAGTCCCACAGCAGGAGCAGCCCGCCCAGCAGCGGCCCGGTCAGCGCTCCTGCCTGGCCGTAGGCGTTGAACAGGGCGAACGCGCCCGCCCGGTCGTCGGCCTCCTCGGCGATGTAAGCGCGCACCGCCGGGTTGAACAACGCGCCCGCCAGTCCACTCAGGACGGACGCGGCGAGCAGCACGGTGACCGACTCGCCCGCCGCGAACAACCCGAACCCGACCGCGCGCACCGCGCAGCCCGCGATGATGACCCGGCGCGGCCCGAGCCGGTCCGACGCGGAGCCGCCGACGAGGAACAACCCCTGCTGGCTCAACGTCCGCACGCCGAGCACCAGCCCGATCGTGGCCACCGACAGGCCGAGGTCGCCCAGGTGCGTGGCCAGGTAGGGGATCAGCAGGTAGAAACCGGTGTTCACGCCGAACTGGTTGACCAGCAGCACGCGCACCGGCAGCGGGAAACGCCTCATCGGGCGGCCTTCGGGAGCACGCCGAGACCGGGCGCGCCGGACAGCCGCAGGGTGCCGTCCTCACCGCCGATCCCGGTCCACGGGTCGTCTGCGAGCAGCAGGTGCCCGTCGAGGTCCACCCACCGGGCGTGCCCGGTCAGGTGCACCGCCGGCGCGATGCCGAGCGAGCTCGCCACCAGGCAGCCCAGCATCACGTCCAGCCCGCACGCGTGCGCGACGGCGATGATCTCGCGGGCCGCCGTGATCCCGCCGCACTTGGCCAGCTTGACGTTCACCCCGTCGACCAGGCCCGCCAACGCCCGCACGTCCGCGGCGGTGGCCGCGTCCTCGTCCGCGATCAACGGCACCGGGCACCGCTCGCGCAGCCACGCCAGCTCGTCCCACCGACCGGGCGGGAGCGGTTGCTCCAGCGCGTCGACGCCGGTGAGCCGCTCGACCACCCGCACGGCCTGCTCCGCGGTCCACCCGCCGTTGGGGTCCAGGACGAGCCGGGCGTCCGGCGCGGCGGCGCGGACCGCCCGCACCGCGGCCACGTCGTGCTCACCGCCCACCTTGACCTTCAGCAGGGTGAACCCGCGCCCGGCCAGTTCGGCGGCTTCGGCGGCCGCGGTCGCGGGGGAGCCGATGCCGATCGTGCGAGCCGTCGGCACGTCCGTCCACCGCGGCATGCCGATCGAGGCGTGCACCGGCAGCCCTCGGGACAACGCCTCCAGGTCGTGCAGCGCGGTGTCCACGGCGGCGAGCACGCCCGGCGGCAGCTCGGGCAGGCGTTCCCGGAGGGCCTCCGGACCGGAGCAACCGGCCACCACGGGCGCCAGCCCGCGCAGCAGCCCGACGATCCGCTCGACGTCCAGCCCGTAGTACTGGCTGGTCACCACCTCGCCGTGGCCGCGCAGCCCGTCGTGCTCGACCACCACGCGCACCGCGTCCCGACTGGCCATCACCGACCGCGAGATGCGCAGCGGCGACCGCAACAGCAGGCCGTACACCGTCCAGTCGAGCCTCACGCCGGCACCCCGACCGCCTTGGGCGCGTACACCGACCGGCACCTGGCCCAGCTGGTGACCTCGATCTCGGCGGTGTCCGCGATCTCGACCGGGCGGTCCTCGGGCGTGCCCAGCAAGCCCCGCGCCCGGCAGAAGTCGTCGTCGAAGATGGTGCCCAGGTAGCGGTGCGGGCCGTCCGGGAAGATCGTCACCACGGTCGCGCCCGGCTCGACGCGCGCCACCCACGCCGACACCAGGGCGACCGCGCCGGTGCTCCAGCCGCCGGTGACGAAGCAGTCCCGCGCCAACCGGCGGCACGCGTCCACCACCTCGACCGGACCGAGCCAGTGCACCTCGTCGAACTGCTCGTAGGCGACGTTGCGCGGGTGGATGCTGCTGCCCAGCCCGCGCATGACCCGCGACCGGGCGGGCTGGCCGAAGATGGTCGAGCCGACCGTGTCCACGCCGATCAGCCGCACCTCCGGCCAGTGCCGGCGCAGGGCCGTGACGACGCCGGCGCTGTGCCCGCCCGTGCCGACGCTGCACACCAGCACGTCCGCGTGATCGAGCTGCGCCGCGAGTTCCCGCGCCAGTCCCGCGTACCCGGCGGGGTTGTCGGGGTTGTTGTACTGGTCGGGCCAGTACGCGCCGGGCAGCCCGCGCAGCACGGCGTGCAGCCGGTCCAGCCGGGCCTGCTGCCAGCCGCCGGTCGGGTGCGGCCGGTCCACGACCTCCAGCCGCGCGCCGTGCGCACGCAGCAGCGCGCGCATCGACGGCTCCAGCTCGTCGTCGACCACCAGCACGACCGGGTGCCCCAGCGCCTGGCCGGCGAACGCCAACCCGAGGCCGAGCGTGCCGCTGGTCGACTCCACGACCACCGCGCCGGGTGCCAGTTCGTCGCGCTCCCGTGCGGCTAACAGCATCGCGACCGCCGAACGTGCCTTCATCCCGCCCGCGCTCAGGCACTCCAGCTTCGCCCAGAACCCGCCGTGCCGGTGGGGCAGCGGCGTGTCGATGCGGGCGACCGGGGTGTTGCCGAGCAGGTCGAACAGGTGCGGGTTGCGCCGTGCGGTCACCGGGCCCGTCCCGGGGCGCGGTAGTGGTGCAGCGTGGTCGGGCCGCCGTGCAGCCAGAAGAACGGGAACGGCTCCGCCGACACGGCCGTGACCCCCGAGCCGAGGAACCACGGCACGATCGCGCTCGCGGTCTGGGCGAACACCACCAACGGCCGGTCGGCGGCGACGGCGGCGCGCAGCAGCGGTTCGAAGCTGCCGTTGCCGACCGTCATGCCGGAGGCCAGCACCAGGTCGCAGTCCGCGACGGCGGCCTGGGCGTCGGTCACGATCGGCTCGTCCCACTCGGTGCGACCGCCCTTGAGGTCGCACGGCACGTACCGCAGACCGCGGGCGCGCAGGTGGTGCAGCAGCGAGTTCACCACGCCGACGACCAGCACCCGCTGCCCCGGCTCGGCGTCGAGCAGGTCGACCACGGCCGACGCGCGGGCCATCGACTTGGCCAGGGAGTCACCGGACCCGATGACGACGTGCCGGGCGTCGGCGAGGTGGTGCGGGTGCGCGTGCATCAGGTACGCGTCCAGCACCGCCGTGCGGATCGCGGCGTCGGGGTGGGTGAGCAGGTCCGCGACGCTCTCGCCCACGCAGTCGGTCACGTCGTCCGCCTCGTCGGGTTCGACCGCGCACGAGCCGACCGCGTCACCGACCCGCACGCTGACCACGGTGTTGCGGTACGCCCGACCGCGCGAGACGTGCCGCGCGCCCTGCCTGGTGGTGAACGCGACGCTCACCCGGCACTCGGCCGGATCGGGGCCGAGCGCGCCCGCGCGCGCCAGCGCGACGAGTTCCGTGACGCCCGACAGCGGGCGCCGGTCGGCCTGCGCGGTCACGCGTCGTCCTCCGCGTAGCGCACCGCCAGCGTGCCGACGACTCGTTCGGCGCGGTCACGGGCGTCGGTGTCGGGCGAGGTGACCATGACGTGCCCGAGGTAGCTGTTGTTGCTGGTCGGCTCGCCGGCGCGGTGCCCTGCGGGCTTCGCCGCCCAGTCGACGACCTCGGGGTTCGCGGCCAGGGTGTCGACGCCGTCGATCCCCGCCACCACCCCGGAGCGCGGCGGCAGCAGGAACGAGATGGCGGCGCTGCGCACACCGGTCGCCCGCGGCCGCAGGTCGGGCTGGCGGCCGACGGCGAGGTCGGCGAACGCGGCGGGCAGGTCGATCCCGGTGACCCGGCGGACCAGCTCGGTGATCCGGTTGCCCGCCGGGCGCGGGTTGACCTCGATCAGCCGCGGCCCGTCGGCGGTCAGCTTGACCTCGGTGTGCGCCACCGCCCGGTCCAGGCCGAGCGCGTCGATCGCGCTCACCGCCGTGTCCACGGCCGCGTGCCGGTCGGCGTCGCTCAACGCGGCCGGGAACATGTGACCGCTCTCCACGAACCACGGCCGCCCGGCCAGGCTCTTGTCGGTCACCCCGACCACGTAGGTCATGCCGGCCGCGGTCACCGTCTCCACGCTCACCTCGGGACCGACCAGGAGCTCCTCCAGCAGCACCGTCGGCACCCGCTCCTGGCCGCGCGCGTTGACCGGGAACCCCTCCAGGGCCAGGTACGCCTCGCGCAGCGCGGCCTCGTCCCGCACCTCGCGCACGTGCATCCCCGCGCACAGGTCGACGGGCTTGACGACCAGCGGGTAGCCCAGCTCGGCGGCGGCCTTCGCGGTCGCGTGCCAGTCCTCGGTGAGCGCGAACCGGGGACCGGGCACGCCCGCGGCGGCGGTGGTCGTGCGGGTGAGGTCCTTGCGGTAGGCGCGTTCGACGGCCCGGGGGTCCGGTCCGGGCAGGCCGAGGTGCGCGGCCACCGCGGCGACGGTGGAGAGGTAGTAGTCGCAGGAGGAGATCACGCCGTCGAACGCCAGCACGTCGTGCACCCGCTCCACATAGGACAGCAGCGCGGGCAGGTCGTTGGTCTCGGTGGTGAGCACGTTCTCCGCGGCCAGCAACGGGTGCGGGTGCGTCGGCGCGGCGCGCAGGTAGTGCGGCAGGTCGCGGGTGAGGAAGGTGAACCGGTGGCCGGACTCGTGGATCGCCCGCGGCAGCAGCGAACTCATCGCGCCGACCCAGCTCTCGATCATCAACAAGTGCGCCACGCGTGCTCCTCCGAAGGGGCGTCGGGTCCGAGTCGGATAATGGTAATCATTATCGCTCTGAGCGCGAGGCCGCCAATCGAGTGATGTGGCTCACCGTGCGTTTCGTCGTGTGGCACCGCCCCAGTGCAGGGGCGGTGCCACACGCGTGGTTCAGCAGGCGATGGTCGCGTTCGCCCAGTCGGCGTGATCGGAGTCGTTGCCGTCCGCACCGTCGGCGACCTGGAGGTCGAGCATCCGCACGCCCGTCACGTCGGCGTTGATCGGCACCGCCGCCGCACCGCCCCGCAGCACCGGGGTGACGGCGAGCTCCACCCCGTCGCCCAGCACGCGGAAGGCGACGCTGCCCCGGCCGTCCTTCTCGTCGTCCACCCCGACCAGCGCGGAGAACGTCGAGCAGGCCGAACCGAGGTAGATCCGCACCGACGACAGCGCGTGCACGCCCAGGCCGGTCGCGTACTGGACGCCGCCGATGGTGATCGGCCGCCCGTCCCCGGCCGACTGCTCGCCGTTGCTGCGGTCCCGCTCCACCGGACCCCAACCGTTGACCTCGGACACGAACGGGAGGCCGGAGACGCCGTTGGCCCCCTTGGGCGGCGCGGTCACCAGGGGAGGCGCGATCGCACTCCACCGGGACTGCGCGCCCGCCGTCGTGCGGTAGCCGGCCGCCGCGGTCATCGGCACCGCCGCGGCCATCGGTACCGACGCGGCCGCCGTGATCGGCCGGGCCGTGACGGTCCACGTGGCGGTGAAGCTGCCGCCGGCGCGCACGAACGCCGCCTCGCGCACCGGGCTGCCGTCGAGCACCCAGCCGTCCGGCACCTGGATCTGCACCCTGGCCGCGAGCAGCGGGGAAGTGCCGTCGTTGACCAGGCTGGTGGAGACGGTGAACGGCCGGTGCGCCTCGACCAACTCCGGTCCGGTGAGCGTGAACGACGTCAACGGCGGCTGCTTGGCGGCGCCGGGCCACACCCGGTACGCCACCGCGCCGTGCGAGGGCACCGCGCCTCGGATCATGCCCGCGCTCGCGTACTGCTCCTTGCTCCACAGGTCCTTGACCCGGTACGAGCGCGCCGACGGGAGGCCCAGTTCGGCGGCGGTCGCGCCGACGGCGGCGTTGCCCGTGCCCCGGTTGAGCAGGACGACCGCGACCGAGCCGTCGGACATGGGCTTGGCCCACACCTCGCCGTCGCCGTCGTCGCGCACCTTCCGGCCCTGGGCGCCGGACCAGTCCTGGTCGACCTCCAGCAGGTCGCGGTTGAGCAGGATGCGCCTGGTCGCGTCGTCCATCGCGCGCACGTCGTTGCCCGCGATCAGGGGCGCGTTGAGCACGGCCCACAGCGCGAAGTGGGCGCGGTACTCGGTGTCGGTCATGCCGCCGTTGCCGACCTCCAGCATGTCCGGGTCGTTCCAGCCGTCCGGGCCCGCGTACCGCTCCAGGCCGACCTGCTGGTCGAGGATGCCCATCACCGACGTCCAGTTGTCGGAGATGTCACCGGTGGTCCGCCACAGGTGCCCGCCGACCTCCCGGCCCAGGCCCTCCCACGGCCGGTTCTGGCCCCACTCGCACAGGCTGTAGACGATGTCGCGGCCGGTCCCGCGCAGCGCCTCGCCCATCGCGCGGTACCGGTCCAGCGCCGGGCGGCCCTCGTTGAAGCAGTTGTCGTACTTGAGGTAGTCGACGCCCCAGTCGGCCCAGGTCCGCGCGTCGACCTCCTCGTGGTCGAGGCTGGCCGGGTAGCCCGCGCACGTGTGCGTGCCCGCCGAGGAGTAGATGCCCAGCTTCAGGCCCTTGCCGTGGACGTAGTCGGCCAACGCCTTGATACCACTGGGAAAGCGGACCGGGTCGGCTTGCAGCCTGCCCTGGGCGTCGCGTTCGCGAGCCATCCAGCAGTCGTCGATGTTGACGTAGGTGTACCCGGCGTCGCGCATCCCGGACGACGCGATCGCGTCCGCGGTCTGCCGGATGAGGTCTTCGTCGATGTCGCACCCGAACTTGTTCCACGAGTTCCACCCCATCGGGGGAGTGGACGCCGACACGGCTCGCGCGGGGGCGGGTTCGGGTGCCGCGCCGGTCGCCGGGGTGGCAGCGAGGGGGACCAGGGCGGAGGTGACCAGGGTAGAGGTGAGCAGGGCGGGGACGAGCAGCGTTGACGCGCGACGCATGAACACCCTCCTTGGTGCTCGGGAGCACCGGGAGGTCACCGGCGCCGGCCGAGGTGCGGCGCTGACGCTAACGGCTCGTGAGCGGCGTTCTCAAGGGTTAGTTTCTATCTGGTAATAAGTCTGGGGTTGATCGTCGGACCCAGGTGGGGGTCGGTCATCCCTTGCGGGCGCGGTAGGCCGCGACGGCGATCCGGTTGCCGCACGTGGTGCTGCAGTAGCGGCGCGAGCGGTTGCGGGACAGGTCGAGCACGAGGCCGTCACACGTGTCGTCGGCGCAGACCGCGAGGCGGCTCATCTCGTCGGCGCGGATCAGGTCGACCATCGCCATGGCCGTGTCCACGGCGATCCGGTCGGCCAGCGGCGTCGCCGGGTCCGAGACGTGCAGGTGGTAGTCGAAACCGTCGTGCCGCACGAGCCGGGGCACGACCTGGTGCCTGGCCAGGATGTCGTTCACGATCCCGACGGCGGTGTCGCGGTCGCTGGTCAGGAGTCGGCGCAGCGGCGCCCGCAGCGCGCGGATCGCCTCCAGTTCGGCCTGGTCGTGGGTGCGCGAGCCGGTGTAGCCGTGCTCGGCGAAGAACGCGTCCAGCTGCGCCGGCGCGGTCATCGTGTCCGGCTCCTCGGCCGAGTTCACCAACGCCACCGCCGCGATGAGCGACGTGGTCGTGTCATGGGTGAAGAGCATGTTGACAGATTACCGCCGAGGTCCATAGCGTCATGAGTCATGGCGACAATGGCACATGACACGCTGGTGGCCGGCCGGTTGCGCACCGGGTTGGGCTTCGCGCTGCTGTCCGCGTCGTCCTTCGGCTTGTCCGGGCCGTTGGCGCGGGGCCTGATGAACGCCGGGTGGTCGTCGGCGGCCGCGGTGGCGGTGCGGGTGTTGCTCGCCGCGGCCGTGCTGGCGCCGATCGCGGTGGTCCAGCTGCGTGGCCGCCGGCACCTGCTGCGCCGCACCGCGCCGCTGATCACGGCGTACGGGCTGGTCGCGGTCGCGGGCTGCCAACTGGCCTTCTTCAACGCCGTCGCGCGGATGGAGGTCGGTGTCGCGTTGCTGGTCGAGTACACCGCGCCGGTCGCCGTGGTCGGTTGGCTGTGGCTGCGCCACGGTCAGCGACCCACCCGGCTGACGGTGCTCGGCGCGGTGCTGGGGCTGATGGGGTTGTTGCTGGTGCTCGACGTCGTCTCCGGAGCCCGGGTGAGTGCCGCGGGCGTCCTGTGGGCGTTGGGCGCGATGGTGGGCGCCGCGGTGTACTTCGTGCTCTCGGCGCGCGACGGTGACGGGCTGCCCGGCACCGTGCTGGCCGCCGGCGGGTTGCTGCTCGGCGGTGTCGTGCTGCTGGTGGCGGGCGCGGTCGGGATCGTCCCGTTCGAGGTGTCCGCCGAACCGGTCGCGTTCGACGGGTTCGCCGTGGCGTGGTGGCTGCCGGTGCTGGCGCTGGGCGTGGTGACGGCGGCCCTCGCGTACGTCGCCGGCATCGCCGCGACCAGGCGGCTGGGCTCGCGGCTGGCGTCGTTCGTGGCGTTGACCGAGGTGGTGACGGCGCTGCTGTTCGCGTGGCTGCTGCTGGGCGAGGCGCCGGGTGTGGTCCAGCTGGTCGGCGGCGCGTTGATCCTCGGCGGCGTGGTGGCCGTGAAGCTGGGCGAGCCCCGGTAGGCGGCGGTGGTCGAGCGGTACCGCCGGTTCGTCAACCGCCGGGCCGGTGGGGCGTCGGTCCGGTGTCGCGTCCTGCCAGCACGCGCGCACGCGCCCTCTCGGTGACCGCGACGGCCTCGGCGATCGCCGCGTCGCACGGCGGAGCGTCCACCGCGGACAGCGCCCGGGTCAGCAGGTCCAGGGCGTCATCGTACTGCTGGGCGGCGGCGAAACCGTCCGCTGCCCGCCGTGCGGCGGACAACGCCTCCACGGTGCCGCCTCGCCCGCTCGCCGTCAGCCGTTCGAACGTCGTGCACGCGAGCAGCTTCGCGGCCTCGGCCTCGGCGTGCTCGTCACCGGCGGCGGCGAAGTGCGCGCGAGCGGCCAGCAGCAGGGGTTCGGCGGCGTCCGCGGCTTGGTGCCACAACAACAACTTCGCCCGGTTCACCCTGGTCCAGGCGACTCGCCCGGCTTGGTCGAGGTGCCCGGCCAGGACGCGTTCGGCGGCCTCGAACTCGCGCAGCGCTTCGGTGTCCGCCTCGTCGGAGCCGAGGGAGGCCAGGCCGATGCCGCGCCACAGCCGCAGCACGCCGACCACCGGCGCACCGGGCGCGTCCGGCTCGATCACGGCCAGGTGGCGGTCGATGCAGGGCAGCGCGTCGTGCGGACCTTCCCGCGCCAGCAGCACCTCGCACCACCGGTTGATGGCGTCGGCGGTCACCGGCGCGTCGGGCGCGTGCCGCAGCAGCAGGGCGATGGCGCGCGTCAAGTGCGCTTCGGCTTCGTCCGTCCGCCCGAGGTCGTCCAGGGCCTGGCGGAGGTGGTGGTGGCTGATCGCCGCGGCCGGACCACCGGGCGCGATGCGCTCGGCCAGCTCGACCGCCTCCCGGGCGGCCCGTTCGGCGGCCTGCGCCCGGCCGTGCAGCATGAGCGCGTGGGACAGGTCGTTGAGGGTGCCGACGACCGCCGCGCCGGTCCGGTCGACCTTCCGCTGGATGGCCAGGACCTCGGTGAACGTCGAGACCGCGTCGTCCAGCGCTCCCGTTTCACGCAGCGCGCACGCGAGACAGGAGAGGACTCCGGCGTGCATGGCGCTGTTCGGCTCGGTCAGCTCGACGGCGCTCCTCAGCGTTTCCAGCGCGCGCTGCGGGTTGCCCAGCCCCAGGTCCGCCCGCCCGTGACCGGCCAGGGCGTGTGCGAGCAGCGCGGCGACCTCGCCGTCGCGACGGTCCAGGCCGTCCAACTCGTACGCGGCGACGGCGTACAGGTCCAGGGCCTCCGGCAACCGGCCGGCGGCCAACGCGGAGTCGCCCTCCCGCAGCCGCCAGCGCGCCAGTCCGACCCGCCCGTTCCGCTCGGTCCTCCGCTTGCCGGACATCGCGCGCCTCCTGGCCGTCGATCGCGACGGTCGGCTCCGAGGTCGTCACCGCGACCCCGTCCGGACCTGTTAGCTCGTAGCTCCCTCCCCGCTTCCTTGATCGTCTCGGCCTGATAGCCCGTTAGGCGTACATCGCCCGATTCACCCGAACGGCCCACCTTCCGCCCCGCCATCCAGCCCGACCGCCGCGTCGTCCCACGACACGTGAAGTGATCTCAACGAGGGTCCGGTCCGTGGCCAGTGGTGTTCGAAGTGCTTTCCAACGGCCGATGAGCAGGGCGAAGGCGCGTTCGCCCTGGGCTCGTAGTCCGGACGCGTTCCCGCCATCGTCGCGAATCCAGTCCTGTGCGAAGGCTCCCCGTCCTCTGCCCGGAGTCCCCTCACCAGCGCCTTCCTTGCCGAGACCACCTCACGTGTTCAACGCGCAGGTGCCCAGGCAGTCGATGCTTCCGCGGTCGAGTGGTTCACATTCCCGAAAGGCCAGATCACGCTTGGCCGGTGCGGAACTTGTCCAGGACCCGGCGTTCGCGCTTGGTCGGACGTCCGGCGCCGCGTTCCCTCCGCGCGACGGGAGCGGGCGCATCGGTGGGCTTGGGCGGTGGAGGCGTTCGGTCGAGGAAGCAGCCGACCGCGTCGGCCGCGCCTACGCGTTTCTGGATCACCCGAACGACCTCCACGATCCGGGTCGTGTCACCCACCCGGGCACGCACCTCGTCACCCGGTGACACCGACGTGGCGGGCTTGGCCGGCCTGTCGTTGACGCGCACGTGACCACCCCGACAGGCCGCCGCGGCGTCGGAACGGGTCTTGGTCAACCGGACCGCCCACAACCAGCGGTCCACACGGGTGGACTCCACCGGTACATCATGGCCTGCCGGTGGTCCGGCAGGCCATGTCACCCGCTCACCTCATGCCGCAGAGCGCGTGGTCGACCAGGTCCGCCGTGACGTCCTTGTCCGGCTTGGGCGCGCCTGGCACCGGCACCATCGAGTCGGTGTTGATCGACACCGTCACGCTGCGCCGGCCGTCGGCCGTGACGCCGTTGCGGGTCTTGAAGCCGGGGATGTCACCGCCGTGCGACCAGTGGCCGCCGCACGAGTTCGGGATCCACATGATCCCGAGCCCGTACCGGGCGCCCGGCCACGCCGGGTCCAGCGCGGGCGTGCGGACGGTGTCGGTCATCTCGGCGAGCTCCGCGGGCCGCAGCACCTTGCCGCCGATCAGCGCCTTGAGGAACGCGTTGGCGTCGTCGGTGGTGCTGATCATGTCGCCGGCCGCGCCGCCCCACGACGGGTTGTACCTGGTCACGTCGATCGCCCGGCCGTACCGGGGGTCGGCCGGGTCGGCCTCCAGCCCCTTCTCCGGGAACCGTTCGTAGGCCACCGCGTGCGGCCTGGGCACGATCGGGGACGTGCCGGGGAGGTACGTGTCGCGCAGCCCGAGCGGGTCGACGATGCGGGTGCGCACCTCGTGCTGCCAGGTGTTGCCGGTCACCCGTTCGATGATCATGCCCGCGAGGACGTAGCCGGTGTTCGAGTAGTTCCAGTCGGCGCCGGGCGCGAAGTCCGGCGGCTGCTGCACCGCCAGCGCGACCATCCGCTCGGGCTCCACCGTGCGGTACCGGATCCGCTCGAACTCCTTCTCCAGGAACAGCTCCGGCATCCTGCCCACGTAGTTGTACAGGCCGCTGGTGTGCTGCAACAGCTGCCGCACGGTGATCTTCGTGCCGTCGTTGCCGTGGCCGGCGACGACACCGGGCAGCCACCGGTCGACGGTGTCCTCAAGGGACACCCGGCCCTCGCCGACCAGTTGCAGCACGGTCGCCGCCACGAACGTCTTGGTGTAGCTGCCGATGCGGAACTTCGCCTGCCACGGCACGGGCGTGCGCCGGTCGACGTCGCCGTAGCCGCTGCGCACCCGCACGTCGCCGCGCGGTGTGTCCACTTCGACCAGCACGCCGGGCGCGCCCTGGTCGAGCAGCGCGTCGGCGTGCCGCTGGAGGGTCCTGGTGTCGGGTCGGTGCTCGGCCTGGGCGGCGCCCGCCGTGAGGCCCAGCCCCAGCACCGCGATCATCGCTGTCACAGGAAGTCGTTTCACAGCACCGAACGCTAGGTCCGCGGGAGGCTTGCGTCGTCGCCCTGGGAAGGGATCTTCGAGTACCCCCTCAGAGGTACGGGAAGATCCGCCCTGAGGGTGGCGACGCCCGCGCGGCACGCGACTACGTTGAGCTGGTGCTGGCGAAACTCAACCCGATCCGGCTGGACGTGCTGCTCGCGGCGGTGCTCACCTCGTTGACCGTCATCACCGCGGTGAGCCACACCGGCGGGCGCGTCACCCTGCCGGCGTACGTGCTGGCCGCGCTCACCGTCGCGCCGATCGCACTGCGCCAGCTCGCGCCCGTGGCCACGGTGGCGGTCGTCCTGGGCGCGTTGACGGCGTACAGCGTGCTCGGGTACGGCGGCCTGCCCAGCTCCGGCATCGGCGCGCTGGTAGGCATGTTCACCGTGGCCACCCTGCGGCCCCGGCCCGTGGCGGCGGTCGTGTTCCTGATGACGACGGCGGTGGTGGTGATCGCGTACGTGCCGGTCGCCGTGGTGGCGTGGTCGGAGGTCGCGCAGTCGGTGCTGGTCGTGGTGGGCGCCTGGATGCTGGGCGAGGGCACGAGGCGCTGGGCCGAACGCGCCGAGCGGCTGGCCGAGCAGGCGGCGCGGGCCGTGGCGGACGAACGGGTGCGCATCGCGCGCGAGCTGCACGACATCGTCGCGCACCACATGTCGGTGATCTCCCTGCAGGCCGGCGTGGCGCGGTACGTGCTGGACACCGACCTGCCGACCGCGCGCGACGCGATCACCACCGTCGGCGAGACCAGCCGCGAGGCGTTGACCGAGCTGCGCCGGCTGCTCGACGTGCTGCGGGTAGACCAGGACGACGACTACCGGCCGCAACCCGGCCTCGCGGCGCTCGACGAGCTGGTGGAACGCGCCCGGGGGGCGGGGCTGCCGGTGGACGTGGTGGTCACCGGTGCGCCGCGCGAGCTCCAGCCGGGGCCGGACCTGTGCGCGTACCGGGTGGCGCAGGAGTCGCTGACCAACGTGCTCAAGCACGCCGGGCCGGCCCGGGCGCGGATCGACGTCGACTACGGCGAGCAGACGCTCGTGCTCAAGGTGACCGACAACGGCCGGGCGGCCCGGACCGGCGGCGCCTCGGCCGCGGACCACGCGTCGCACGACGACCACCCGTCGCACGGGATCCGCGGCATGCGGGAACGCGCCGAGCTGTACGGGGGCGTGCTCACCGCGGGTCCCACCGACGACGGCGGGTTCGGCGTGGTGCTGCGCCTGCCGATGCACGAGGTGGCGGCCCGGTGACCATCCGCGTGCTCATCGCCGACGACCAGGCGCTCATCCGCGCGGGCCTGGTCGCCCTGTTCACCGCCGCGCCGGGGTTCGAGGTGGTCGGCGAGGCCGCCGACGGCGAACAGGCCGTGGCCGCCGCCGCGCGGACCTCGCCCGACGTGATCCTGATGGACATCCGGATGCCGGTGCTGGACGGCATCGCCGCCACCCGCCGCATCCTCGCCAATCACCGGACGGCCGCCCAGCGCGAGACCGAGCAGCGCGACGCCGGCCGGCCCGAGACCGGCCAGCACGACACCGGACACCGCAGGACCGGCCGGCGGAAGACCGACCAGCGCGAGACGGACCAGCGCGAGACAGACCACCGGGCGGCCGACCGGCCCGACGCCGACCAATCCGACGCCGACCAGCGCGATGCCGGACACCGCGAGGACGCGCCGCGGGTGATCGTGCTGACCACGTTCGACCTGCCCGAGTACGTCTACACCGCGTTGGGCGAGGGCGCCTCCGGCTTCCTGGTCAAGGACACCCCGCCGGAGCGGATCATCTCCGCGGTCCGCACCATCGCGGCGGGCGACATCCTGGTCGCGCCGCACATCACCCACCGGCTGATCGAGACCTACGCCCAGCACCACCGCGCCACCGCCATCGGCGCCCCGCAGCTGGAAGCGCTGACCGCACGGGAGACCGAGGTGTTGCGCCTGGTCGGCAACGGGCTGACCAACGGGCAGATCGCCCAACGGCTCGTGCTCAGCGAGGCCACGGTGAAGACGCACGTCAAGCGGATGATGGGCAAGCTCGGCCTGTCCAGCCGGGCGCAGGCGGTGGTGGTCGCCTACGAGAGCGGCCTCATCGTGCCGACCGCGGCGAACCTGGATCGGCCGAGGTGACGGCGGATCACGCGCCGGCCAGCCGCTCCAGCAGCGGCACCGCCCGTTCGGGCTCGGGCAGCGCCAGGATCTCCGCCCGCACCCGTTCGGCCGCCCGCCGGTAACCCGGATCCGCCAACACCTCGGCCACCGCGTCCCGCACGTCACCGGGGGTGGCGCCGACCGGGTCCAACTCCTGGCCCACACCGAGCCGCAAGCACTGCTCCGCGTTCTGCGGCTGGTCGGCGCCCAAGGGCAGCAGCACCACGGGCAGCCCGTGCGCGAGCGCGCCGACGACGCTGCCCGAACCGCCGTGCGAGACGACCACGTCGCAGTGCGGCAACACCTCGGCCTGCGGCACGAAGCGGGAGATCCGCACACCCGGCCGCTGCTCGCCGAACTCGGCCGGGTCGATGTGCCTGCCGACCGTGGCCACCACCTCGACCGGCAGGTCGCTCAACCCGGTCAGCACCCGGCCGAACAGGTCGCCGGACTCGGTGTTGAACACGGTGCCGAGGGTGAAGTACACGGCCGGCGTGTCGGACCGGCCGAGGGGACCGACCGGCGGGCGGATCGGGAAAGCCGTGTCCGGCAGCGGGAACGCCGGATCGCGCAGGCTCGGCGGGAACGGCGAGAGCAGCAGGTGCCGGTGCCGCATGGCCAGGTCGGGGTCGGGCGGCAGGCCGTGCGCGGCACGCAACTCGGCGAGCGGCTCACCGATCACCTCCGGCCGCACGAACGAACCCGACGCGATGACCTGCGCGTTCGCGTAGGGCAAGCCGAGCTTCTCGGCGGCGAGCACGCTGCCGAAGTCGACCTCCTCGCACACCACCACGTCCGGCCGCCACCGGGTGAACAGGTCGAGGTAGAGCGGCAGCCTCAGCCCGGCGCCCTCCCGCACGAAGCCCTCGCGCAGCTCGTAGTCGTCCCGGTCCCGGTCGGGCGCCGCCAGCGGCAGGCGTTCCCGGACCTCGTCGCTACCGCCACCCACGGCGAACGCGGTGAACCCGGCCGCCTCGATCGCGCCCCGCCGGGCCGGACCGGCCGCGAACGCGACGGTGTGGCCGGCGGCGGCCACCGCCGAGGCGAGCGGGACCAGCGGCTGGAAGTGCCCACCCCGCCGGCGAACGTGAACAGCACACGCATCGGGCCACCCTAGATCGCGCCGCCGGGGCTCCGCGATCCGATACCGGACGCACCCGCGGCGCCGGACGGGGTGGATCGGCGCAGTCCGTTCAGGGCGAGTTGGCCCATTCCCGACCGCCCGCCGGTGACGTTTCGGTACGGTCCCATGACCCTACGTGGAGGTGGACGCGTGCCCGAAGGGACGCTCGACAGCGGTCTGGTCGACCGGCTGTCCGTGACCGTGGACCGGCTCGGCTGGGAGCACGTCGAGCCCGCTCCGATCACGCCGAGCCCGGAGGCGAACCAGCCGCCCGGCTGGTACGAGCCGCCGGTGCCCGCGGGGATGCAGCAACGGGTGCCCGGCGCCGTCATCGGCTGCGGCCTGTTCGTCCTCGTCCCCAGCCTGCTGATGCTGCTGATCGTGCTGTCCACCCAACCGGAAGCGGTGCCCGGCGCCCTGGTCCTGAGCGGCTTCGGCCTGCTGATCCTGGCGGTGCCGATCGTCTCGACGCGGTTGGGCGCGGCCAAGGTCCGCCGCGACTACCGCACGCACCGGGAGAACCTGTGGCACGACTACCAGCGCGCCACGTCCCACTGGCAGGACCGGGTCAACGCGCACAACGCCGCCGAGCTCATGCGGTGGGTGTCGACCATGCGCTGGTACCCGCTGGTGCTGCGGGGCAGGCCGAGCCGGATCGACGTGTTCGGCGGCACCGAGGACGGCTGGGCGAGCCTGCTCGCCACGTTCGGCGCGGCGCTGCTCAAGCAGGGCAACGGCGTGTTCGTGCTCGACTTCACCGAACAGCAGGTCGCGGGCGGCCTGGCGGCCGTGTCGACGGCGCAGGACCTGCCCGCGACCGGGTTGGAGCTGCCCGAGCGGTTCGCCGACCTCGACCTGGTCGAGGGCCTGGGCAGCGAGGAGCTGGCCGAGCTGCTGGCCGAGGCCGTGTCGACCATGCGGCCCGCGGGCAACGGCCCCGACCTGCGCGCGCTGGACGCCGAGCTGTTCGTCGCGGTGCTCGACCGGCTGGTCGAACCGGCCACGTTCGCGCGGCTCGCGGCCGGCCTGAAGGTGTTGCGCCGCATCTACGACGGGGGACCGGGCGGGCCGCTGACCGCCGCCGAGGTCGGGCAGCTGAACGCGGCCGTCGACGTGGTCGTGCACACCGACCAGACCCGTCAGGAGCTGCAGTTCCTGTCCAGCGTCCTCGACCTGGTCGTGCGCGGTGACGTGACGCCCGCCGGCGGCGCGTCGCTCCAGTCGTACTGGCCGCAACGCGGTGTCGCGGTGATCGAGACGACCAGCTCGCACCGCCGCCGCAAGGACCTGATCGACCGACTGCTGTTCCACCGCGTGCTGCACGACCTGCGCAACACGCCGCGCGGTCGCGGTTCGGGGGTGCTGGTGATCGCGGGCGCGGACGAGGTGGGTGTGTCGGCGTTGCGCGAGCTGGCCCGCCAGGCCGAGCGCACCGGCGTGATGCTCGTGCTGATGATGCACCGGCTGGACGAGGACCTCCAGCAGCTGCTCGGCTCGGCCGACAGCGTGTCCGTGGTGATGCGGCTGGGCAACGGCAAGGAGGCCGCCGTCGCCGCGGAGTACATCGGCCGCGAGCACAAGTTCACCCTCAGCCAG
This sequence comes from Saccharothrix stipae, assembly GCF_054781895.1. NCBI lineage: Bacteria > Bacillati > Actinomycetota > Actinomycetes > Pseudonocardiales > Pseudonocardiaceae > Saccharothrix > Saccharothrix stipae. The sequence continues at coordinate 266,524 of NZ_BAAGTN010000007.1, forward strand.
CTCACCTACCAGGTCGGCAAGACGATCACCGAAGGTCGGGCGGTGAGCGTCGGCGGCTCCGACAGCGTGGCCCGCACGACCGGCCGCAGCTCGTCCAGCTCCACCGGCTTCACCAGTTCGGACAGCGGGGGCGGGTCGACGTCGTCCTACACCAGCGGCACCAGCTCGTCGGTCACCCGGACGCGCACCTCGACGTGGCAGAACACCGACAGCTTCTCCGAGGCCGACTCGACCACCGACGGCCGGACGGTGAGCCGGGTGTACGAGTTCTCGGTGGAGCCGACGTCGATCCAGGCGCTGCCGGTGACGTCGTTCATCATGGTGGAGTCGGCCGGGTCCGGGCGGCGCGCGGTGCTCGGCGACTGCAACCCGGGCATCGTGCTGCTGGACAAGGTCTCGCAGCACCCGCGGCTCGGCTGACCGCCGTGCGTCCGCTCGACGGGGTGAACTTCCACCGGGTGCTGGCCGTGCCCGGTGGCATGGACCCGGACCCTCGTCCGGCACAGCTGTTCGCCGCGCTGACCGCCGCGCACGTGGAGCTGGCCGGCTCCGGCGTGGACCGCCCGGTGCTGGCGACCGCGTGGCTGCGGCGCCCGCGTTCGGAACGGGTGCACGTGCTGGTCGGCGGCCGGCCGCGGTTCCCACCGGCGGGCGACGACGCGCTGCTCTACCCGCCGGGCAGCGTGGGCGAGGCCGTGCCCGGTGACGAGGTCGAGGAGCTGTTCGGCGAGTTCGGCGCGTGGCTGCGGTGCACGGGGCAGGCGGACTCGCTGTGGTTGCCCGGCGACGAGGGCAACGGCATCCCCCAGCGCCGCGGCGGCTTCGACGACTACGTGGTGTTCATGGGCCAGCCGTTCGCCTGGGTCGTGGTCGCCGAGCCCGTGCCCTCCGACGCGGTCGAGTTCGAGCTGCTGTCGATCGCCAACGAGGTGCCGCGCCTGCGGCAGCGCGAGAACTCGCAGTCCGACCGGGTGGCGCTGGAACGCGCCGAGGGCCGTTACCGGGAGCTGTCGCGGGCGCGGGTGAGCGGCATGTGGAACGTGCACGTGTTCGTCGGCGCCGACACCGAGTCGAACGCGCGCCGCGCGGCCGCGTTGCTGTGCAGTTCCGGTGACCTGGACGAGTTGCCGTACGCGTTGCGACCCGGTGCGGACGTCGGTTCGCTGGACGAGGTCGACGCCGCGCCGGTGCGTGCGGTCGACGGCGCGTCCTCGCCGTTCTCGGGCAGCTCCGAGCTGCTGTCGATCCTGGCGCGGCCGCCGGTGCGCGAGGTGCCGGGCGTCCGGCTGGTGGAGCGGGCCGAGTTCGACCTGACCTCCGAGGTGGCGGGGTCGATCCCGCTCGGTTCGGTGCTCGACACCGCCGGTCGACCGGTCGGTGAGCTCAGCGTCGGCGCCGGCACGGTGAACCGGCACGTGTTCGTCGCGGGCGCGACCGGTTCGGGCAAGTCGCAGACGGTCCGGCACCTGCTGGAAGGCCTGCACCGGGCCGGGGTGCCGTGGCTGGTGATCGAGCCGGCCAAGGCCGAGTACGCGCGGATGGCCGGTCGGCTGTGGCCCGACGGCGAGGTGGCCGTGATCCGGCCGGGCGACCCGGGCGCCGTGCCGTTGGGGCTCAACCCGCTCGAACCCGAGGCGGGGTTCCCGCTCCAGACGCACGTCGACCTGGTGCGCGAGCTGTTCCTGGCCGCGTTCCAGGCGGAGGAGCCGTTCCCGCAGGTGCTCGCGCAGGCGTTGACCCGCTCGTACGAGGAGTACGGCTGGAACCTGACGTTGAGCAGCAGCCGGTTCCCGCGGGCCGCGCCCCGGTACCCGACGCTGCGCGACCTGCAGAACTCGGCGCGCCAGGTCGTGGACGAGATCGGGTACGGCAAGGAGATCAGCGCCAACGTCCGGGGATTCGTGGACGTGCGGCTCGGGTCGTTGCGGCTGGGCACGCCCGGTCGGTTCTTCGAGGGCGGGTTGCCGCTGGACGTGGCGGACCTGTTGCGGCGCAACGTGGTGCTGGAGATCGAGGACGTCGGCAACGACCAGGACAAGGCGTTCTTCATCGGTGCGGTGCTGATCCGGCTGGTCGAGCACCTGCGGATGCGGCGGGTGCCCGGTCCGGTGCGGCTGCGGCACGTGACGGTCGTCGAGGAGGCGCACCGGCTGCTGAAGAACGTGCTGCCGGGCAGTCCCGCGTCGCACGCGGTGGAGATGTTCGCCGCGCTGCTGGCGGAGATCCGCGCCTACGGCGAGGGTGTCGTGATCGCCGAGCAGATCCCCGCCAAGATCATCCCGGACGTGCTGAAGAACACCGCGCTCAAGATCGTGCACCGGTTGCCCGCCGCGGACGACCGGGAAGCGGTGGGCGCGACGATGAACCTGGACGAGGTGCAGTCGCGGCACGTGGTGTCGCTGCCGCCCGGCCGTGCGGCCGTGTTCGCCGACGGGATGGACCGCCCGGTGCTGCTCGGCATCCCACTGGGTGAGGACCGCGAGTCCGTCGACGTGCCGCTGGGGACGGTGCGGGGTGTCGGCATGCACACGGTGGCGTGCCGACCGGAGTGCCTTGCGACGCCGTGCACGTTGCGGGAGATCAGCGAGGCCTGGCAGGTGGCGCAGCAGCCGGAGTTGACCACCTGGGTGGAGCTCCTGGTGCTGTCGCACGTGATCGGCTACCCGTCGCCCATGCCGGTCGGCGGGTGGTTGGCCCGCCTCGACGGCGACCTGCCGCAGCTGGAGCGCGCGGTCGGGCTGCTGGCGCAGCGGGCGGTCGACGTGCGGTACCGGGACCTGGTGCCGTTCTACGACCCCGACGACCTGGCCGCGCACGTGGCCGTTCGGGCCAGGGAGCGGTTGGCGGGTGGCGGCACGGGGTGCGGGGTGGAGGTCGAGTGGCAGGCCGGTCCGTACCGGTGGCACGACGTGCTGGTCGCCCTGCACCGCACCAAGACCGCGGAGGCGCACCCGGACACCGCGTCGTGGGCCGAGCGGGGCCTGGTGCTCGCGGGTCGGACGCGGGACGAGCAGTACGCCGAACTCCTGCGCCGCAGCAATGCCGAACGTGACCTGGAACGAGTCTTCATCGGCCGCGACCGTCCGGACGCGCTGACCGCGGCCAGCCGGGAGTACTCGGGCCTGGAGGACCCGGTGCAGGCGCTGCGGGCGGTGCTGCCCCTGTTCGAGCCGTTCCCGGGCAACTGGCCGATCCGCTTCCGCGGCAAGCCGACATGAGCGGCGACAGCCCGGACACCACCGACACCACACCGCCCCCGCCACCGCCGGATCCACCTTCGAGCGCCGGCGAGGCCATGGTCGAGTCCGCCGCGGAGGAATCTTCGACGTCTGCGGAGACCACCTCGGGCGCGGGTGACGCAATGACGTCCTCGGCTGACGCCGGGGTCGAGGCGCAATCGACCGAGCCACCAGACTCCGGTGCCGACGCCGGTGCCGGATCGGCGATGGTCGAGGCCGACGAAGCCACGACACCCGTGGAGTCGGAGACGTCCACAGAGAACGAAAACTCTCCCGCCGAAGTCGACGACAACCGCCAACCACCGCCTTCGGAGTCCGACCCGTCAACCCCGCCCCCTGTATCCGAGGCCGCAGACCCGACGACAGAAGACCCGGTCGCCGAGGATCCAGTCGCTGAGGACCCGGTCGCCGAGGACCCCGCCACCGAGGATCCGGCTACCGAGGACCCGCCGGTCGTCAACGAGGACGCGGCCAACCCGCCAGAAGCCAACACCCCGACGGAAGTCGAGGACGACGCGCCGACTGCGGCGGCCACGGAGACCGAGACGGAGGACGTCGCGCAGCGGCAGGAGGAGGATGCGCAGCAGCAGGAGGATGCTGAGGCGCAGCGGCAGGAGGAGGATGCGCAGCAGCAGGAGGATGCTGAGGCGCAGCGGCAGGAGGAGGATGCGCAGCAGCAGGAGGATGCTGAGGCGCAGCAGCAAGAAGAAGACACGCAGCAGCGGGAGGCCGACGCCAAAGCCGAAGCGGAAGCCAAGGCCCGGGCGGAGGCGCAAGAACAGGCGAAGGCCGAGGAAGCGCAGGCGAAGACCGAAGCCGAAGCCGCGTCGGCGGCCCAGGCCCAGGCCGAGACCGAGGCGGACGCGGCGGCGCAGGCCCAACCCGCTACCGAGCCCGAAACCGCGACCGGACCAGATGTTCACACCGAGGAGCCGCCGTCGTCGGCCGATGACGACGCTGCCGATCGTGCGGCTGCCGACCAGGGCGGTGAAGGGGACAAGCCGCACGAAGGCGCGTTGAGAGCAGACGACCAAGCGTTCCAGGACAACTACTACATGCGTGAGGGCGAACCCGTCCGTCGCGACGCATACGCGCAGGACGCCGACGGCAACCGCATCCCGCAGTTGAGGGCCGGTGAGGACGGCTGGTACGTCCCGGTCGATTCCGACGTGAACCGAGCTTCGTTCAAGGGCGACGTGGAGCGCTACTCCGCGAACGCGGAGGAAAAGAAGACAATGCAGGACGTCGTGGACACGCGGAGCGACGCCTTGGCCGCGTTGGACGTGGCGAAGAAAGACCCGAACACACCGGAAGACGCCCTGAAGGACGCCTACACCGCCGTTCGGGACATCGGCGAAGAACTCGGGCACCGTGCCGGAACGCTCGCCGTCGAGAACGTCTACGGCGGCGAAGGTGTCACGATAACCCCGCTGCACGAAGAAGGCCAACGAGGTCCGGGTCGCTTCGACCAGATCTGGCGAGTGTCCGATCAGGACGGCAACGACCGGTTCGTCGTGGTGGAATGCAAGGGCGGCGACGGTCCGCTGGGGACGCGACTTGACAAAGGCACACCGCACGAACAGGGCACACCGGAATACTTCGCTTCGATCGAACGGGCGATGCTGAAGCGGCCCTCCGAGATGAGTACCGCGGTGGACCTGATCACCGCCAGGAACGAGCGCAATCTCGACTTCATCCTCGTCCGCGCGTCCACAGTGGAAAGCCCGCAGGGCGCCGAGTTCGGTGGCTACTCTCTCCGCAGGTTCGACCTCGACAGGCAGGGAAGCAATTCATGATCACCATCTCGCGGCACGCCATCGACCACGGCCTGGCGCAGAAGCAGACGGAAGGCTTGGCGGTGAAGGAGGGCGTCGTGGCCAAGCTCGCGCGTGACAACTTCGACCAGCTCTACATCGCCCACTCGCTGGCCATCATGCACGCCGCGTACCGGTCCGTAGCCGACCCGGAGGGGCGGACCGCCGAGTTCTGGCTGAGCGTCGTCCTCGCGGCGCAGGCAGGCGCGGGCATCTTCGCGCTCGCCGCGACCGACGGCCCCGGTGTCGACCTGGTGGTCGGGCAACCGGTGCACGTGCCGGCCAAGAGCAGCACCCTCCACCTCGATCCACTCACCTGGGTGGAGGTGCACAACCTTGCGGTCATCTGCCGGGACAGGAAGCTGCTGGACATCCTGACGGCGGTCCCGGTGTCGAGGATGCGCCATCCCGGGCCGTCGTCCGACGAGTTCACGTTCCTCTGGGTGGAGGCGTTGCAGGCGTACTGGCGACGCGAGCCGGACGTGCTCGGCAAGCTCAACCGGGCGCTCGAAGCCACCGGCGCGGAGAAGCTCGTCATGCCCAAGGCCATGGCGTTGCAGTACTACTTCCCCACGATGAAGCTGTTCCACTACGTCGCGACCCAAGAGGCTGAAGAGCTGAACGACGCGCTCGCCGAGGCCCTGGAGCTGCACAAGAAGTACTGGGGTCAGAAAAGCCGTGCGAACGACCCTGACGGCTTCCTGGCGCTCGGCCCTCTCGCCATGGCGTGCATCGCGTACGACGTCGAGATCGAGCTGACGGTCCAGTCCGACTACATGCCCAGGGCTCTCCTCGAAGGTGTCCGAGTCGGCGAATGACCGGCATTAGGCCGTGTGGTCGCTCGTGGTCGAGGACTTGGGCCGACTCGCTGGTCGTGGTCCGGAAATGGGTACCTCGTGGCTCATGCTCGGCGGCTGGCCGGCCGAACGGCGGGCGAACGCCGGCGATCGCACGCCGTTGGCCTTGTTGACCTAGCATCCTGAACGTGGACAAGACTCGGGTTGGATGTTGGTCGGTGCTCGCGCTCGTGGTGGCGCAAACGCTTGCCACGCTGTTGTCCGGTGAACCCGTCGAATTGCAGATCGTCGGCGTGGCCTTCAACGCGGCCGCCGCGTTCTCCACCTACCTGGTGCTGCGACGCCCCGATCGCAACCGGTGGCCGCTGGTGGCTTGGACGGCGGGCTTCTTCGGCTGGCACGTCACCGGCATGCTGACCCTGGCCGGCGTGGTGACGACCGGGCTGGACGCGGTGTTCACGGTCGGCAGCGACCCGCGGCTCTCGATCCTCTACCAGGTCGTCCTGACGACCGTGGCGGCCTTCGCGGTGCACCTGCTGCTGCCCAGGCCGAACCGGGCGGCCTGAGTACCGACCGCGGTCAGGCGTCGCGCAGCCGGAGCAGCAGACCGCCCGCCAGCAGCGCTCCCAGGGCCCACAGCCCGAGCACGCCCAGTCCCGCCCACGGGCTGATCGGCAGACTGTCGACGTCCGTGGTGGCCTGGACCGCCAGCCCCGCCGTCATCGGGCTGATCCGCTGCAAGCGCTTGAACCAGTCCGGATCGGACACGACGGCGGCAACGATCGGGAACAGGTACAGCAGCCCGAGCACGATCCCGATCGCCGCCGCCGCGTCACGCACCGCGGTGGCCACGCCCAGGCTGAGCAGCCCCACCAGCACCAGGTACAGCACCGAGCCGACGGCCGCACGCACCACCGGCCCGTCGGCCAGGGACAGCACCGCGTGACCGTTGGCCTCGGTGAAACCGTTGCCCGGCAGGATCAGCCGCCCGGCCAGCACCGACACGAGCACCGCCACCGCCCCCGCGACCAGCACCAGCACACCGACCACGGCGGCCTTGGCGATCAGCACCGCGGACCGGCGCGGCATCGCCGCGAACGTCACCCGGATCATCCCGGTGCTGTACTCGCCGCCGACCGCCAGCACGGCCAGCACGACGACCACGGCCTGCCCGAACGCGATCCCGGTCAGGCTGATCTTCGCCGGGTCCTGGCCGCAGCCCACGCCGGAGCAGCCGACCGACGTGGACGCGACCACGCCCAGCGCCACGGTCAGCAGCACCACGGCGGCCAGCAGCCACGCCGTCCCCGCCACGGTGCGCAGCTTCGTCCACTCCACGCGCAACACCTCGGTCACGCGTCCCTCCGCCGCAGCACGAAGACCGCCACGCCGAGCGCGACCGCCGTGTAGCCGCACAGCACCGCGAAACCACCGAGCGGGCTGAGGGGGAAGTAGCCGTCCGCGGGCGTGTAATTCGCGGCGACCTGCGCGTACTCCGGCAGGCTCTGCTGCACGGCGAACGCGGCGGCCGGTGTGATCCGCAGCAGCCAGTCCGACGGTCCGGCGGGCAGCACGCCCGCGATCGCCAGGACGTACGGCAGCACGATCGCCACGACCACGGCGGCCACCGCTCCCGCGCTGCGCCGCAGCACCGTGCCGACGGCCAGGCTGAACACCGCCGCCACCGCGAGCAACGCCGCCGTGCCGGCGATGACCCGCAGTTCGGTCGCGGTCGGCACCGGGAACACGAAGAACCCCTTGTCCACCTCCACCGCCCGGACCAACGGCGCCGTGACCAGCGCGGCTGTCAGCGCGGTGATGAACGTGACCACCCCGACCACCACCGACTTCGCCGCCAGCACCCGACCGCGCCGCGGGCTCGCGGCCAGGCTGGTGCGGATCAGACCGCGCCGGTACTCCGAGGTCATGAACGTCGCCGCGACCACGATGATCGCGATCAGCCCGGCGAACGCGCCAACCAGCCGTCCCTCGATCGTTCTGCCCAGCCCACCGCGGCCGGCCACGACCGGCGCGATGTTGCCGGACCCGCTCACCGTGACGCCGCCGGCGGTCTCCTCGAACCCGACATCCGGCGCCGCGCCCGGTCCGCCCAGGGCGCCGATGGTCTCGGCGGTCCACTCGCGGTCGGGCCACGAACCCTGGAGGTCGATCCGGTCGAACTCGGCCGTCGCCCGCGTCGGGTAGCTGTTGCCGCTGGTGGTGCCGAACGACTGGCTGGTCACCTCGTAATGCGGTGAGGTGGCGAACAGCCCGGCCCGCACGGTCGCGGGCAGCCCAGGGAGGGTGACCGCGCCGACGAGGTGCCAGTTCACCCCGTCAGGCGACTCGTGGCCGGTGATCGTGTCACCCGACCGGGCAAGGCGCAGCCAACTCGGCATCGCGTGCAGCGTGCCGGCGACGTCACCGGTGAAGTTGTGCTGGAGCCGAACGCCGTGACCGCCGGTCAGCGTCAACGCGGCGTAGGGCGACCCGGGGGTGGTGCTCTGCTTGATGATGATGCCGCCCTTGCGCCACGGCTGGATGTCCGCCACGGGCTCCTCGCCGTCCGGACTGGACACGTCGGTCAGCGACGTCACGCGGGCGGTGATGCTGCCGTCACCGGTGAACGCCTGGTGCGCGAACGAGAAGTTGTCGATCACCGGCTCACCACCCGGGCCGAGCGTCGGCGTGCGCCCGGCGCACGGCTTGCCGTCGGGGCCGCTGCACGAGAAGTTGCTCGCCGCCGCGGCGAACAACCCCATCAGCACGATCACCAACCCCGCCGCGACCAAGCCGAACACCCAGCCGCGCACCGTGCGCAGCTTCGTCCACTCGGCGCGCAACGCCTGCCCGAATCCGTTCCGCCCGAATCTGTCCCGTCCGGACCCATCCCGCCCGGAGCCGTCCTGCCCGAGCCCGTTCGTTCCTGGCCTGGTCCGCTGACCTCCGTCCCGCTCGGAGCCGTCCTGCCCGGAGCGGTACTGCTCGGCGCGTTCCCGCGACTGGTTGGTCATCCTGCCGCCTCCTCGGTCGCGGCCGCGTGGAACTCCACCGCGTCCCTGGTCAGCTCCATGTAGGCCTCTTCGAGGGACGCGCGATGCGCGGACACCTCGGAGAACGGCACCGCGTTCTCACCCAGCAGCGCCACCACGCGTTCACCGGACAGCCCGGACACGGTGAGCGCCTCCGGCCCGGTGACGGCGACCGTCGCGCCCGCCCGCGCCAGCACCGTCACCGCCTGCGTGCGGGCGCTGGTGCGCAGGGTGACCCGTTCACCGGACGCGGCCTCGATCAGCTCCGCCACGCCGATGTCGGCGATCACCTTGCCCCGGCCGACGATCACCACGTGGTCGGCGGTGTCCTGCAACTCGCTCATCAGGTGGCTGGACACCAGCACCGCCCGGCCCTCGGAGGCAAGCGACCGCAGGAAACCGCGCATCCACCGGATGCCCTCGGGGTCCATGCCGTTGACCGGCTCGTCCAGCACCAGCACCGGCGGGTCGCCGAGCAGCGCCGCGGCGATGCCCAGCCGCTGCCGCATGCCCAACGAGTAGCCGCCTGCCTTGCGCCGGATCGCCGACGTCAGCCCGACCCGCTCGGCCACCTCGTCCACCCGGCGCGCGCCCAGGCCCTGCGAGTGCGCCAACCACAGCAGGTGGTTGCGGCCGGTGCGGCTCGGTTGCAACGCGGAGGCGTCCAGCAGGGAACCGACCTGCCGCAACGGGTGCCGCAGGCTCCGGTACGGCCGACCGCCGACCAGCGCGTGGCCCTCGTCGACCGAGTCCAGGCCCAGGACCACCCGCATCGTGGTGGACTTGCCGGCGCCGTTGGGGCCGACGAACCCGGTGACCTTCCCGGGCGCGACGGTGAACGTCATCCCGTCCAGTGCCACGGTCGGCCCGTACCGCTTGCGCAGCCCGGAGACTTCGATGGTTGCTTCCATGGGAGAAAGGCTAGGCAGCGGGGTGTTCGTGGTCGTCACGCTGGAGAGCCGTTTTCGGAGTGGCTGGCATGGGGGATGACCGGCGTTGCAGTCCCTCGCGTGGGGGATGGCAACTTCACCACCTGCGAGTGACGCGCAGACCCGGCCCAACGACCACAATGATCCACGTGAACGAAGGAAGCGACCGGTACGGCGGCTGGACACGGCGGATCGCCGCGATCCCGCACGCGCCGGTCGTGGCCGGGGCGCTGCTGGGCTCGGCGGCGGTCACCGAGTCGGCCATGCGTGCGGTCACCAGCGGCGTGGACGCGCAACTCGTCCTGGTGCTCGGCTTGCTCGCCCTGGCCACCACCGGGCCGTCGGTGTTCCTGCCGCCGAGGCCGGCCGCGATCGCCGTCTCGGCCGCGGGCATGCTGTCGCTCGGGCTGTTCCACAGCCTCACCGTGGCCGGGCTCGGCGCGCAGCTGGTCGTGCTGTACCGGCTCGGCCGGGCCGGTGGGCAGGTCCTGGCCACGTTCCTGGCCGCGCCGTACCTGGTGCTCGCCCTCTGGGGTGACGCCTCCTGGGAAGCGGCCCTCACCGTGCTGGCCGCATCGCTGGGACCGGCGGCGGCCTGGGTCGGGATGGCCCGGTGGGCGCGCGGTGAGGCGCTCGTGCACCGCGCCGCCCGGCAGGCCGTGTCCGGGAGGCTGCGGGAGCACACCGCGCGCGGTGAACGGGCCCGGATCGCCCGAGAGCTGCACGACGTCGTGGCGCACCACATCTCGATGATCGCCGTGCAGGCGGAGACGGCCAGGCTGACCACGCCCGGCATGCCGGCCGCCGGCGCGCAGCGGCTGTCGGAGATCGGCGACACCGCGCGCGCCGGGCTGACCGAGATGCGGCGGCTGCTGGGCGTGCTGCGGGAGGACGCGCCGGAGGAGGTCGCGCAACGGCACCCGCAGCCCGGGTTGCAGCAGCTCACCGAACTGCTCGACAACGCACGCGACACGTCCGGCGCCGGTGCCCGGCTCATCGTCTCCGGCGCACCGGCGGGGCTCGATCCCGGGGTCGAGCTGGCCGCGTACCGGATCGTCCAGGAAGCCCTCACCAACGCGCGGCGGCACGCGCCCGGAGCGGCGGTCGACGTGGAGCTGCACTACACCGAGGAGGCCTTGCGGTTGCGCATCAGGGACAACGGGCCCGGCCCGCCCGCCACGACACCGGCCGGCGGGCACGGGTTGACCGGCATGCGTGAACGCGCGGCGGCCGTCGGCGGCCGGTTGCACACGGGTCCGGCGGGCGCGGGCGGGTTCGTGGTCGAGGCCTGCCTGCCGGCGAGGGCTGCCGGATGAGCACCGTCCGGATCGTGGTCGCCGACGACCACCAGGTGATCCGCACCGGGTACGCCGCGCTGCTCGACACCCAACCGGACTTCACGGTCGTCGGCACGGCTTCCGACGGCGACGAGGCGGTGCGGATCTGCCGCGAGCTGGCACCCGACGTCGTGCTCATGGACGTGCGGATGCCGGGTGTGGACGGCATCGAGGCCACCCGCCGACTCCGTGCCGAGAGCGGCAGGGGCGGCAAGAGTGCGAGGACCGGTGATAGTCGCCTGGGTGGGCCGAGCGGCGAGGGCGGGAGTGGGAGGACCGGTGCGGGCGGGGGCGGCGCGGGCGAGGGCGGGTGGAGCGGCGGCAGCGGCTATGCCGGGAGAAGCGGTGAGGGCCGGAGTGGGGGGAGCGGCGAGGGCGGGAGTGAGAGGAGCGGTGCGGGCGGGGGCGGCGCGGGCGAGGGCGGGTGGAGCGGCGGCAGCGGCGAGAGAGGGGAGAGAAGCGGCAGCGGTAGCAGCGGCAAGGCTGGGAGAAGCGGCGGGGGCCGGAGTGGGGGGAGCGGCGAGGGCAGGAGTGGGAGGAGCGGCGAGAGCGGGGGCGGCGAGAGAGAGCGGAGCGGCGGCAGCCGCGATGTCGGGAGAAGCGGTGAGGGCTGGAGGGGGAGGAGCGGCGAGGGCGGGGACGGCGAGAGAGGGCGGAGCGGCGGCAGCGGCGAGAGCGAGGGCGGGAGGAGCGGCGACGGCGGTGAGGGCTGGAAGGGCGGCGGGGGTGGCGAGATAGGAGGGAGCGGCGAGAGTGGGCGGGTTGGGCCGCGGATTCTCATCCTCACGACGTTCGACCTGGACGAGTACGTCTACGACGCGTTGCGTGCGGGTGCTAGCGGGTTTCTGCTCAAGGATGTGACGGCGGAGCAGTTGTTCGATGCGGTGCGGGTCATCGCGGCAGGGGAGGCGTTGTTGGCGCCGACCGTGACTCGTCGGCTGATCAGCGAGTTCACTCGTCTGCGACCGGAGCCGGCTGCGTCCGGGGCCGGCCTGTCGACTCTCACTCCACGGGAGACGCAGGTGCTGCGGTTGATCGCGGAGGGCCTGTCGAACACGGAGGTGGCGGGCCGGCTGGTGGTCACCGAAGAGACGGTGAAGACCCACGTGAGCCGGGTGCTGAACAAGCTCGGTCTGCGTGACCGCACCCAGGCGGTGGTCGCGGCCTACGAGTCGGGCTTGGTCGTTCCCCGCGCTCGCGGTTAGGTGTCAGGCCGGTCAGGTGTCAGGTGTCGTCGGCGGGCAACACCGGCAACACCGGTAGCACGGCGGTCAGGCGCGTGCCGTCGCGGGCCGGCGCGTCGGCCACGTCCGCTACGTCCGCTACGTCCGCTACGTCCGCTACGTCCGCTACGTCCGCTACGTCCGCTACGTCGAGCGTGCCGCGGTGCAGCTGGGCGATGCGGCGGGCGATGGGCAGGCCGAGACCGGCGCCCCCGGTCTCCCTGGTGCGGGCGTCGTCCAGACGTGTGAAGCGCTCGAAGACGCGCTCACGGTCCTCGACCGGGATCCCCGGACCGTCGTCCACCACGTCCAGCCTGGCCACCCGACCGACCACGGCCAAGCGGACCGTGATCCGGCCGTCGGCGTGGCGTTCGGCGTTGTCCAGCAGGTTGCCGAGCAGGCGGGTCAGCAAGGACCGACTGCCGCGCACCAGGATCGGCCGCTCGCCGACGTCGGTGACCAGCACGTGGTCGCAACGGCGGCGCGCCGCCTCCGTGCGCACCAGCTCGGCCAGGTCGACCTCGTCGTTCGTGGTCAGCGAAGCCGGGTGGTCGAGCCGGGTCAGCATCAGCAGGTCACCGGCCAGTTGTTGCAGTCGGTAGGTGTCGTGGAGGGCGCCGTCCACCACCGCCCGCCAGTCCGTCAGGTCCGGGTGGGCGTGGGCGATCTCCAGCTCGGCCCGCAGCGCGGCGATGGGGCTGCGCAGCTCGTGCGACGCGTCGGCGACGAACCGCCGGTTGTCCTCCACCGCCGCCTGCAACCGGTCCAGCGTGGCGTTCACCGTGCCGGCCAGGCGGGCGATCTCGTTGCGCGTCCCCGGCACGGGCACCCGGCGCGACAGGTCGTGCTCGGTGATGTCGGCGACCTCCCGCCGAATGGCCTCCACCGGCCGCAGCACCCGCCCGGTGGCGATCCACACCACGAACGCGAACAGCCCGGTGAGCAGCAACGCTCCGGCGAACAAACCGAGCACGTCCTGGTTGAGCGAGGTCTGGGCGTCGATCAGATCCCGCCGCCACGCGCCGAGGCTCGACACCGGCCTGCTCGGCAGGCTCACGCCGGTGTCGAGCACCTGCCGGTAGCTGATGCCGCGCGGATCGGTGAACGGCCACAGCGACAGCTCCGGGATCTGCGCCACGGAGCTGTACTCGGCCTCGTAGGTCACCACCTTGTCCCCGTCCGGGATGCCCTCCACGGCGAAGGTCCCGATCCGCTGCGACGTGATCGCGATCTCGTGCGCACCGCCCGCGCACCGCGCCCCCAGCGACACGGGGGCCGCGACCTGCCGCTTCTCGGGCGACGGGAACGGGCTGGTCAGCCTGCCCGCCACGCAGATCAGGCTGATCTTCGCGGGCGAGGTGTCGAACCGCATCGCCTGGTCCCGCAGGAACACCGCGGCCACGGCGGCGATGCCGAGCAGCGGCAGGGCGATCACCACCGTCGCGACCACCGTCACGCTGACCCGCAGCGACCGCCCGCCGCTCACTCGCCGTCACCCCGCACGCAGTACCCGACACCCCGGACGGTGGTGATGCTCCGCCGTCCGAACGGGGCGTCGACCTTGCGCCGCAGGGTGGAGATGTAGACCTCGACCAGGTTCGGGTCCGGGTCCTGCGCCGAGTCCCACACCCCCTGGATGATCTCCGCCTTGGTGACCACCTGGTCACGGTGGCGCACCAGGTACTCCAGCACCGCGAACTCCTTCGCGGTCAACGGGATCGGCACGTCACGGCGGCGGCACGACCGCAGCGCCGGGTCCAGTTCCAGGTCACCCGCGCGCAGCACGGTCGGCCGGACCACCCCACCCCGGCGGACCAGGGCGCGCAGCCGGGCGACCAGGACGAGGTAGGAGAACGGCTTGGTCAGGTAGTCGTCCGCACCCGTGTCCAACCCCTCGGCCTCGTCGAGCTCGCCGTCCTTCGCCGTGAGCATGAGGATCGGCGTCCACACCCCGGCGGCACGCAGCCGTTCGCACACCCGGTACCCGTTCAGGGACGGCAGCATCACGTCGAGCACGATCACGTCGTAGGCGTGCTCGGTGGCCCGCCACAGCCCGTCGCGGCCGTCGTGCTCGACGTCGACGGCGAACCCCTCCGCGGTGAGACCGCGGCTGAGCAGCTCCGCCAAGCGCCGGTCGTCCTCGACCACCAGTACCCGCATGTGCCAACTATGCCGTGGCGTGGATCGGCACAGCTGAAGTCCGCTTCAGGTTCCTTCAGGTTTGCTTCAGCAGCCGTGCCCCATAGTCGTTCCAGTGGTCCGGAGGGGGGTCCACGCCGGTCGCCGAGAGACAAGGGGGGCGGCGACCGGCCGTGCCCCGGGTGTTATCCCCAGCGCACCCGGGGCACGGCAGACCTCCGAGCGGCAGACCTCCGAGCGGTGGATCTCCGAGCGGCAAACCTCCGAGCAGCGGACACCGGACCCGCGAATAGTCGACCCTCGAACGGCGGGCCCTCGATCGAACCGCCTACCGGTCCTCCTCGTGGTCCTGGCGCAGGCACACCAGGTGCCCGTGCCGGGGCGAGGACGTCTGGTCCTTGGCGAAAGCACCGCCGAGCGGGAGCGCGTAGGCCACGGCCACCCCGCCCAGGAACGTCCAACGGTTCACGTTCGCCATCACGGGCCCCCGATCACCTGGAGTTCGTCGATGCCGAGGAACCCGGTGGAGGTCCCCGGCGCACGGCTGGTCATGGTGAGCCGGACCCGGGTCGTGGTCACCGGGTCGAACGTGATGCGGCTCGGTTGGCCCGCGGCGGTGGCCCACTCGACCCGGACGTTCGACGCGGCCGCCCACGCGACGCCGTCCCAGTGCTCGACCCGGACCGAGGCGGGCAACCGGTGCGAGCCGTCCACCGTGAAGTACGACGTCACCCCGCCGACCTCCCGCGCCTGCGGCCACGCCACCGAGACCCAGTCGCTCGCGTGCGCCGACGACACGCCGGGCAGCACCTGGGTCTCCTGCTTGGCGTAGGCGTTCGACCACCGGGTGGCGAGGTCGCCGTCCACCATCGCGGCGGGCACCGTGGTCGTCCGGCCGCTGTAACTCGCGTCGACGCCGGGCGCGCTGCTCGGCACGGACGCGGGCGGCACCGGCGACAACCCGCCCGGCCCCTTGGCACCGCGCCAGAGGGCGAGCACGGACGTGCGACCGGAACGCAGGCCCGGTGACGTCGCCTCGACGGTGATGGGCCCGCCGCGCGCGTCCGACTGCACGATCGCCAGCACCTTGCCGTGGAACGCGGTCATGCCGTCCGCCTTGTACGGCTCCACGCTCTCCGGCCGACCGTTGTCCACGCCCACCAGCCGCCCGCCGGTGACGGAGAACGTGACCCGGTTCGCCGCGCCCGGCACCACCACGCCGCGGCCGTCGACCACGTCGGCGGTGACGTAGGTCAGCGACTTGCCGTCGGCCGTCACGACCTTGCGGTCCGGTGTCAGCTTCACCGCCGAGGCCGCACCGGCCGTGCGCACGGTGTCCCGCGCGACCTCCTTGCCGTCCCTGCGCGCCACCGCCACCAGCTCACCGGGCGCGAACGGCACCGTCCACGTGAGGTGCAGCTTGCCCGCGCTGCCGTTCGGGCTGGTGTAGCTGCCCGGGAACGGGCCGGTGGTGACGTTCTTGTCGTCACCGGACGGCTCGGTCGTCTCCAGGTACTCCTTGCCGTAGGTGGTCTTCTTGCGGTCGAACGTCCGCACCCCGAGCGACCTGCCGTCGAGGAACAGCTCGACGGTGTCGACGTTCGCGTACGCCCAGACCTCGACGGGGTCGCCGACCTGGTGGTCGGTCCAGTTCATCGGCACCAGGTGCACCATCGGGTCGGTGGTCCACTGGCTCTTGAACAGGTAGTAGAGGTCCTTGGGGAAACCCGCCGTGTCCATCGCGCCGAAGTGCGACGTCCGGACCGGGAAGATGCCGTCGTACGGGGTCGGCTCGCCGATGTAGTCCATGCCCGCCCAGAGGAACTGGCCGAGGAAGAACTTGCGGTCCCGGTCCTTCTTCAACCCGTACTCGCCGCTCAACGTCCACGACGCCATGTTGTTGTCGTACGACGACACCTCGCGCCTGCCGGGCGTCTGGTTCTCACCGGTGTTGACCAGCAACGGGTCCTGGTACGAGCCGCGGGTGGAGGTCGAGGACGACGACTCGGACTCGAAGATGAACTTGTCCGGGTACTTGGCGTGCAACGCGTCCACCGCGCCCGCGGTGTTGTAGTTCAGGCCCAGGCCGTCCAGGGCGTTGAGGATCTGGTCCGGTCCCGAACCCGTGGCGGGCACCCGGCGGTAGGCGTCCGAGCCGAACACCACGGGACGGGTGGTGTCGATCGAGCGGATGTCGGCGGCCAGGCGCTTGGCGGTGTCCGGGCCGAACGGGACGGTCCAGAAGTCCGGGATCTCGTTGCCGACCGACCACAGCACGACGGCGGGTGAGTTCCTCGCCGCGTGCACCATCTCCTTGATGTCCGCGGTGCTGTTGGCGTCGAAGAACCGGCCGTAGTCGTAGGCGAGCTTGGGCCGGCGCCAGGTGTCGAACGCCTCGACCATCATCACGATGCCGAGCTCCTCGCAGAGCTCGACCTGCTCGGGCGTCGGCGGGTTGTGCGACGTGCGGAAGGCGTTGACGCCCATGCCCTTCATCAGCTGGAACTGCCGCGCGAGCGCGTCGCGGTTCACCGCGGCACCGAGCGCGCCCTGGTCGTGGTGCAGGTCGACGCCCTGGATCTTGTGGTACTCGCCGTTGACGAAGAAGCCCTCGTCCGCGTCGAACCGGACCCAGCGGAAGCCGAACCGGGTGCTGGTGGCGTCCACGCGCCTGCCCGCCACCGCGACCTCGGTCTCCAGGGTGTAGAGGTGCGGGTCCGCCATCGACCACAGGGTCGGCTCGGGCACCCGGATGTCGGCTTCGACGGACGTCCCGCGCACCTCGGTCCGGTGACGTGCCACCACGCGACCGTCGGCGTCCTTGATGCGGTACCGCACGGTCACGTCCCGCGCGCCGCTGTCATTGACCACGTCGGTGCGGACGTGCGCGGTGGCGTGGCCGGACCCCACCTCGCGCTCGACGTCCGGGGTGGTGACGAACGTGCCGTGCCGGGCGACGTGCACCCGTTCGGTGACGACCAGGTCGACGTGCCGGTGGATGCCGCTGCCGGAGTACCACCGGCTGCTCGGCAGCTTGTTGCGCACCTTCACCGCGACCACGTTCGGTGTGCGGCCGTCGGTGTGCGCCAACGGGGTCAGGTCGACCGCGAAACCCGTGTAGCCGTACGGGTGCGCGGCGACCAGCGTGCCGTTGAGGTAGACCTCGGAGTCCATGTAGACGCCGTCGAACTCGAGCGAGACCTTCTTGCCCGCGGTCGAGCGCGGCAGCGTGAACGTCTTGCGGTACCAGCCGAGACCGCCGGGGAAGTAGCCCGTGGCGCTGCCCGCCTCAGGCCTCATCGGCTGCTCGATCGACCAGTCGTGGGGCAGGTTCAGCGCGCGCCACGACGAGTCGTCGAAGCCCGGCTCGTCCGCGTCGGCGAACGCCGGGTCGTCGTCACCGGTGGTGTTGGCCAGGGCGAACTTCCACGACCCGTCGAAGCTCTCGGCGCGAACCGGGTGCGCCGCGGCGGCCGGCTCACCGGCCGCCGCCGGGATCGTCACCAGGCCCGATGCCACGAGGAGCGTGACGGCCGCCGCTAAGCGCACATGCCTGTGTCTGTCCACTGGGACCCCGGTTCTACGCGTGGTGAACCAACAACACCGATCAGAGAACTTCGCAGAGCGACAGGACGACACAGGATGCTCCCGCCGGGAGGGGTGGGTGTCAATAGACCGGGAAAGCGCTTTCTTCGTCCGGCTGGTCACGCGGTGTGGCACGACGGGCCGGGCTCACCGCGCGGCGACGCGTCCGAGGGTGCTCTGGCGTGGGATGAGCCTGTGCGCGGCGCGCACCTCGATCCCGGGCACCGGCTCGGCGCTGCCGATGCGCGCGAGCAGCCGTTCCACCGCCGTGGTCGCGATGGTGACCTTGTCCGGCGAGATGGTGCTGATCGTCGGGTTGGAGTAGCGGCCTTCCTCGATGTCGTCGTACCCGATGAGCGCGATGTCCTCGGGCACGCGCAGCCCGCGTTCCAGCACCTCGTGCAGCGCGCCGAGCGCGACCAGGTCGCTGTAGCAGAACACGGCGTCCGGCGGGTCGTCCCGGTCCAGCAGCGCGCGCATCGCGCCCGAGCCGTCGGCCCGGTTGAACCTCGGCGTGTGGATGATCAGCGACTCGTCCACCGGCAGCCCGGCGTCGGCGTGGGCCTGCCGGTAGCCCAGCGTGCGCAGCTGGGCGGCCTCGCCGGTCGGGTACGGCTGGTCGCCGATCGCCGCGACCCGGCGCCTGCCCAGGCCGATCAGGTGCGCGGTGGCCTCGCGCGACGCCGCCACGTCGTCGATGCCGACGTGGTCGAACGTGCCGTTGGACGACCGCTCGCCGAGGACCACGAGCGGCAGCGTCGGATCACCGTCGTCGAGGTCCTCCTGGGCCAGCCCGAGCGGGCTGAAGATCATGCCGTCGAACAGCAGCGCCCGCGCACCGCGCCGGATCAGCTCGCGCTCGTGCGCCGGGTCGCCGTCGGTCTGGTCGATCAGCACGTTGTAGCCGCGCTCCCGCGCCCTGGGGATGATGGCCTGCAACAGCTCGGCGAAGTAGGGCGTGTCCAGGTAGGGCACGACCACGGCGATCTGCCCGGACCGGCCGTTGGCCAGGTTGCGGGCCAGCACGTTGGGCCGGTAGCCGAGCTCCTCGATCGCCCGTTCCACCTTCTCGCGGGTCCGCTCGGTGACCCGCGCGTAGCCGTTGACCACGTTCGAGACCGTGCGCGCAGACACGCCGGCGAGCTCGGCTACGTCACGCAGCGTGGCGTCGCGCATCGTTCTCCTCCGTCGGACCGGCGCGGCGGCCCACCGCTACAGCGCTGCGCGTACAGCGCTGCACGGGAGTGTGCATCGCGGCCCGCGCCGCGACAAGTCCCGACCCCAGGGGACGCGCAACCGTCTCAAATATCGTTTCAATTAAGTTCAGATGAGGTCTTGCAGCGCGGCAAAACCCCGTCCATAGTGCTTTGCAGCGCAGCAAGACCCGGTGCCACGGTGGCAGACGCGGTGGGGTCCCCAGGACCCGCCGGCCGTGGTGCGACACCCGGACCCGGCCTCCAGGCACCAGTTCGCGCCTCGCGGGGTCGCCGCTCACCCTGTCCGTCTCGTTCACGCACCGTGATCGCGGTCGCGCATGCCCGGATGCATGCCGCGACGGGAAGGCGCACTCATGCTCGGCACCACCTGGTTGGCGAAACTCCGAGGAGGGCTCGCCGCCTGCGGCCTGCTCGCCGTGGCGGCGTGCGGCGGGGCGGGCGGCGACGACGGACCCGTGACGGTGTCCGTCTGGGCCTGGTACCCGGAGTTCAAGGGGGTGGTCGAGGCGTTCAACGCCACCCACCCCGACATCAAGGTCGAGTGGACCAACGCCGGCACCGGGGCGGACCACTACGCCAAGCTCAAGACCGCGATCACCGCGGGCAAGGGCGCGCCGGACGTGGCCATGGTGGAGTTCCAGCAGATCCCGACGTTCGTCATCCTCGACGCCCTGGCGGACATGGGCGAGCACGGCGCCAACGAGGACGAGGGCCTGTACGCCGAGTGGGCGTGGGAGCAGGCCACCGACGGCGACAAGGTCTACGCGATCCCGGTCGACGGCGGGCCGATGGCGTTGATGTACCGCAAGGACCTGTTCGACCAGCACGGCATCCCGGTGCCGACCACGTGGGCCGAGTACGCCGAGGCGGCCGTGAAGATCAAGGCGGCCGACCCGAACGCGCACATCGCGAGCTTCGGCAGCGACGGCGGCTGGCTCAACGGCCTGATGTGGCAGTCCGGCTGCCGCCCGTACGGCTACTCGCACACCACCGCCAAGGACCAGGTGAAGATCAACCTGACCGCGCCGGAGTGCAAGCGGGTGGTCGACCTCATCGGTGACCTGGTCGACAAGGGCCTCATGGCCAAGGACCCGTTCTTCACCGCCGACGCCACCGCCGCGCTGGACTCGGGCAAGTACTGGACGTGGGCTGCGGCCGGCTGGACGCCCGGCTACCTGGCGGGCTCGCTCAAGAACACCACGGGCAAGTGGGCGGTCGCACCGATGCCGCAGTGGACCGCGGGCGCGGACGAGCAGGGCGACTGGGGCGGCTCCACGTTCACCGTGACCAAGCAGGCCCGCAACCCCAAGGCCGCGACCACCGTGGCACGCGAGCTGTTCGGCAGGTCCGAGGCGGCCTGGGAGATCGGCCTGGACAAGGCGTTCCTCTACCCGCTGGTCAAGGACGTCGCGGCGGACCCGGCGTTCACCGGCAAGGCCTACGAGTTCTTCAACGGCCAGAAGGTGAACGAGATCTTCGTGCCGGTGTCGGAGAAGTTGGGCGACTTCCAGTTCACGCCCTTCCAGGACTTCGTGTACAGCGAGCTGGACGACCGCAGCGCCGAGGCGTTGACGGGCGGCAGGTCGTGGGACTCGGTGTTGGACGAGACGCAGAAGAACGTCGTCGCCTACGCCGAGAAGCAGGGCTTCAAGGTCAGTAAGTAACGCCCCGGCGCGCAGCCCTCCATCCCAGGCCAAGTCAGGAGGTTCACCGTGACGCGGTCCACGCCGATCACGGCGCCCGAGGCCGACGACCCGCCGCCGTTCGCACCGGTCGAGTCCCGCGCGCGGCGGCGGTCGCGCCGGGTCACCGCGCACCCGGTGGCCGGGGCGCTGTTCGTCCTGCCGTTCTTCCTCGTCGTCGTCGCGTTCCTGGTCGTGCCGCTCGGGTACGCGTTCTGGCTCAGCCTGTCCAGCAAGAGCCTCGCCCTCGGCACGCGGTTCAGCGGCCTCGACAACTACGTGCGCGCGTTCACCGACCCGTTGCTGCTCGACGGGCTGCTGCGGGTCGTCCTCTTCGGACTCGTGCAGATCCCGATCATGCTGGGCATCGCGTTGGCCGGCGCGCTCGCGCTGGACGCGGTCACCACGAGGTTCGCCATCGCGTTCCGGCTCATCGCGTTCATGCCCTACGCCGTGCCCGCCGTCGTCGGCGCGCTCATGTGGGGCTTCCTCTACAGCCGCACGTTCGGCCCGTTCGCCGACCTGCCGACGCTGGTGGGCGGTGACCCGATCGACTTCTTCGGCGTCTCGTTGCTGCTGGTGTCGCTGGGCAACATCGTGACGTGGGCGTGGACCGGGTACAACATGATCATCCTGTACTCGGCGTTGCAGGGCGTGCCGCGGGAGCAGTACGAGGCCGCCGTGATCGACGGCGCCACGCCGGTGCAGATCGCGTTGCGGGTCAAGGTGCCCGCGATCAAGCAGGCGATCTCGCTGGCCGCGATCTTCACCGTCATCGGCACCATGCAGTTCTTCACCGAACCGCAGATCATGGCCCGGTTCGCGCCGCAGATCTCGGCGGGCTACACGCCGAACCTCTACGCCTACAACCAGGCGTTCGCCTACTCGGACTTCCACTACTCCGCCGCGCTCTCCTTCGCGCTCGGCTTCCTGGTGTTCGTGGTGGCCTACGCGTTCGTGTTCGTCAACAACCGCAGGCGGGGGAAGCGCGCATGACCCTCGGCAGAGGCACCGATCCGATGAAGGTGAGGACCCGGCTCCCGCACCTGTTGATGGGCGTGGGCATCCTGTACTTCCTCGTCCCGCTGCTGTGGGTGGTCGTCGCGGCCACCAAGAGCCAGCCCGACCTGCTCGACAGCCCGGCGCTGTGGTTCGCCGAGTTCAACCTGTTCGAGAACATCGGACAGCTGTTCCGCGAGGACGACGGTGCGTACGGCAAGTGGCTGGTCAACACGGCGTTGTACTCGGGCCTGAGCGCGGTGGGCGCGACGACCCTGGCGGCGGCCGCGGGCTACGGCCTGGCCAGGTTCCGGTTCCCGGGCAAGCGGTTGTTCGAGACGGCGTTGCTGGGCATGATCATGGTGCCGGCGACCGCGCTGGTGCTGCCGACGTACCTGATCCTGTCCGAGGTGGAGCTTGTCGACACGATGTGGGCGGTCGTCCTGCCCTCGCTGCTCAGCCCGTTCGGCGCGTACCTGATCCGCGTCTACGTGGACGAGAGCGTGCCCGTGGAGCTGATCGACTCGGCCCGCATCGACCGGGCGGGCGAGCTGCGCATCTTCTGGCAGATCGTGGTGCCGGTGATGCGGCCCGCGATCGTCACCGTCTTCCTGTTCACGCTGGTCGCCACCTGGAACAACTACTTCCTGCCGCTGGTGATGCTCAGCGACGCCGACCTCTACCCGCTGACCGTGGGCCTGACCACCTGGTTCAACACCGCGCAGCAGGAGGCAGGCACCAGGATGTTGTTCAACCTCGTGGTGACCGGCTCACTGCTGGCCATCGTCCCGCTCATCGTCGCCTTCGTCCTGCTGCAGCGCTTCTGGCGCAGCGGTGCGGCCGCGGGCGCCCTGAAGTAGGAGCACCGTGCTCAACGCCTCCGTTGCCCTCAATCCCGACTACGTCATCGCGCCCGTGCGACGCCGGCTCTTCGGGTCGTTCGTCGAGCACATGGGCCGCTGCGTCTACACCGGCATCTACGAACCCGGCCACCCGACCGCCGACGAGGACGGTTTCCGCGGTGACGTGCTGGAGCTGACCCGTGAGCTCGGGGTCGAGCTGGTCCGCTACCCCGGCGGCAACTTCGTGTCCGGCTACCGCTGGGAGGACGGCGTCGGCCCGGTCGCCGAACGCCCGGTGCGCCGCGAGCTCGCGTGGCACAGCCTGGAGACCAACGAGGTCGGCATCGACGAGTTCGTCCGCTGGGCCCGCAAGGCCGACGTCGAGGTGATGTACGCGGTGAACCTCGGCACCCGGGGCGTCGCCGAAGCGCTCGACGTGCACGAGTACATGAACCACGAAGGCGGCACGCACCTGTCCGAGCTGCGCCGCGCCAACGGCAGCGAGGCGCCGCACGGCGTGAAGCTGTGGTGCCTGGGCAACGAGCTGGACGGCCCGTGGCAGCTCGGGCACAAGACCGCGCACGAGTACGGCCGGCTGGCCGCCGAGACGGCCCGCGCGCTGCGGCAGGCCGAGCCGGACCTGGAACTGGTGGCGTGCGGCAGTTCTGGCTCGGCGATGTCGACCTTCGGCGCGTGGGAGTCCACGGTGCTGGAGCTGACCTACGACGAGGTGGACCACATCTCGCTGCACGCCTACTACGAGGTGCTCGACGGCGACGTGGACAGCTTCCTCGCCTCCGCCACGGACATGGACCACTTCATCGACAGCGTGGTGGCCACCGCGGACGCGGTCGGCGCGCGGCTCAAGAGCAGCAAGAAGATCACGCTCTCGTTCGACGAGTGGAACGTCTGGTACATGAAGCGGTTCCAGGCCGCGCCGCCGACGGAGTGGGAGATCGCGCCGCGGGTGATCGAGGACCAGTACGACGTCACCGACGCCGTGGTCGTCGGCAACCTGCTGATCTCGTTGCTGCGCCACAGCGACCGGGTCGCGATTGCGTGCCAGGCGCAGCTGGTCAACGTGATCGCGCCGATCCGCAGCGAGCCCGGTGGTGCGGCGTGGCGGCAGACGATCTTCCACCCGTTCGCGTTGACCTCGCGGTTGGCCCGGGGCCGGGTGCTGCGGGTGGAGACGTCCTCGCCGACGTACCCGACCAAGCGCTTCGGCGACGTCCCGGTGGTCGACGCGGTGGCCACGCACGACGAGGAGACCGGTGACACGGTGGTGTTCGTGGTGAACCGGCACCGGTCGGAGCCGGTGGACCTGCGGGCCGGCCTCGCCGCGTTCGGCGACGTGGAGGTGGCCGAGGCGTGGACCGTGCACGACCCGGACGGCTCGGCGACCAACACCGAGACCGACCCGGACCGCGTCGTGCCGAAGCCGCAGGACGCGACCATCGCGGACGCCGACCTGCACGTCGTCCTGCCGCCCGTCTCGTGGACGGCGGTGCGCCTCACCCGCACCTCCTGACCCCCGAGAGTCCAACGTTCGCGTCGCGTGAGTCCTACGTTCGCGTCGCGTGAGTCCTACGTTCGGACACCCCGAATTCAACGTTCGGATCGGGTGCCTCACCCGGCTCCGTGCGCTGAGCGTTGAATTCGGGGTTCCTGGATGTAGGACTCTCGTGCGGTGAACGTAGGACTCTCGCGTGCTGGAGGTAGGACTCTCGCGGTTTGGTCAGGCGCCCACGTAGTCCGCCAGGTGCTCGCCGGTCACGGTGGAGCGCTTGGCGACCAGTTCGGCCGGGGTGCCCTCGAAGACGATCCGGCCGCCGTCGTGGCCCGCGCCCGGACCGAGGTCGATGATCCAGTCCGCGTGCGCCATGACCGCCTGGTGGTGCTCGATGACGATGACCGACTTGCCCGAGTCCACCAGCCGGTCGAGCAGGCCGAGCAGCTGCTCGACGTCGGCCAGGTGCAGGCCCGTGGTCGGCTCGTCGAGGATGTAGACCTCGCCCTTGTCCGCCATCTGCGTGGCCAGCTTGAGCCGCTGCCGCTCACCGCCGGACAGCGTGGTCAGCGGCTGCCCCAGGGTGAGGTAGCCGAGGCCGACGTCGGCGAGCCGGTCGAGGACCTTGTGCGCGGCGGGCGTGCGCGCCTCGCCGTCGCCGAAGAACGCCTCCGCCTCGACCACGGACATCGCGAGCACCTCGGCGATGTTCCGGCCGCCCAGCGTGTACTCCAGCACCGACGCCTGGAACCGCTTGCCGTCGCAGTCCTCGCACGTGGTCTCGACGGTCGCCATCACGCCCAGGTCGGTGTAGATGACACCGGCGCCGTTGCACGTGGGGCAGGCGCCCTCGGAGTTGGAGCTGAACAACGCGGGCTTCACGCCGTTGGCCTTGGCGAACGCCTTGCGGATCGGTTCGAGCAGACCGGTGTAGGTGGCCGGGTTGCTGCGCCGGGAACCCCGGATCGCGCCCTGGTCGATCACCACCACGCCCTCGCGGCCCGCGACCGAGCCGTGGACCAGCGAGCTCTTGCCGGACCCGGCGACACCGGTGAGCACGCACAGGACGCCGAGCGGGATGTCGACGTCGACGTCGCGCAGGTTGTGGGTGTCGGCGCCGCGCACCTCCAGCGCACCCGACGGCGTCCGCACCGACGGCTTCACCGCCGCCCGGTCGTCGAGGTGCCGCCCGGTGAGGGTGTCCGCGGCCCGCAGCCCGTCGACCGTGCCCTCGAACACCACCTCGCCACCGCCCGTGCCCGCGGCGGGCCCGAGGTCCACGACGTGGTCCGCGATCGCGATCACCTCGGGCTTGTGCTCCACCACCAGCACGGTGTTGCCCTTGTCCCGCAGCTGCCGCAGCAGGGCGTTCATCCGCTCGATGTCGTGCGGGTGCAGGCCGATGGTGGGCTCGTCGAAGACGTAGGTGACGTCGGTGAGCGACGAGCCGAGGTGGCGGATCAGCTTGGTGCGCTGCGCCTCACCGCCGGACAACGTGCCCGACGGCCGGTCGAGCGAGAGGTAGCCGAGGCCGATGTCCACGAACGAGTCGAGCGTCCGCCTCAGGTTGGTCAGCAGCGGCGCCACCGAGGGCTCGTCCAGCGCGCGCACCCAGTCGGCCAGGTCGCTGATCTGCATCGCGCAGACGTCGGCGATGTTCTTGCCCTCGATCTTGGACGAGAGGGCTTCCTTGGCCAGTCGGGTGCCGCCGCAGTCGGGACAGGTCGTGAAGGTCACCGCCCGCTCCACGAACGCCCGGATGTGCGGCTGGAGCGCGTCGAGGTCCTTGGACAGGTAGGACTTCTGGATGGAGGGGATCAGGCCCGAGTAGGTCAGGTTGATCCCGTCGACCTTGATCTTGGTCGGCTCCTTGTGGAGCAGGTCGTGCAGCTCGCGCTTGTTGTACTTGCGGATCGGCTTGTCCGGGTCGAAGAAGCCGCAGCCGCGGAAGATGCGCCCGAACCAGCCGTCCATGCTGTAGCCGGGGATGGTCAGCGCGCCCTCGTTGAGCGACTTGCCGTCGTCGTACAGGGCGGCCAGGTCGATGTCGTTGACCGAGCCCATGCCCTCGCACCGCGGGCACATGCCGCCGAGGCGGTTGAACGTCGCCTTCTCGGCCTTGGTCTTCCCGCCGCGCTCGACCGTGATCGCGCCGCTGGCCTTCACCGACGGGACGTTGAACGAGTACGCGTTGGGCGGGCCGATGTGCGGCGTGCCGAGCCTGCTGAACAGGATGCGCAGCATCGCGTTGGCGTCGGTGACGGTGCCGACCGTCGAGCGCGGGTTGGCGCCCAGCCGCTCCTGGTCGACGATGATCGCGGTGGTCAACCCTTCGAGCACGTCGACCTCGGGCCGCGCCAGCGTGGGCATGAAGCCCTGCACGAACGCGCTGTAGGTCTCGTTGATCATCCGCTGCGACTCCGCCGCGACCGTGCCGAAGACCAGCGAGCTCTTGCCCGACCCGGAGACGCCGGTGAACACGGTCAGCCTGCGCTTGGGGATCTCGACGCTGACGTCCTTGAGGTTGTTCACGCGCGCGCCCTGCACGCGGATCGTGTCGTGGCTGTCGGCGGCGTGCGGCGCGGGCGACTGGGTGCCCTGTTGGGCGCCCTTCTTGGCCGGGCTCATTCGTGTCTCCATCTGGTCGGGCGGCGGTAGGTCGCGCTGCGGCGCACGTGGGTCGGGGGGGTGCGATCACCCCGCTCCGGCGGCGCGTCGGGGGAGCGGGACGTCGACGCGGGGCCGTGCGCGGGAGCGGGGCGGCACTCATCGGGCTGGGGCACTCACCGGTCTGCGGCACTCATCGGGCTGGGGCGATCGGCTCGGGCTGGGGCGGATCGGCCGCGGTGGCCGGGCGGCTCAGCGCAGCTGCTGGATGCGGATCAGGTTGCCCGCCGGGTCGCGGAACGCGCAGTCGCGCACGCCGTAGGGCTGCTCGGTCGGCTCCTGGACGACCTCGGCGCCGCCGGCCTGGAGCTTGTCGAACACGCCGTCGAGGTCCTTGGTGGCGAGGTTGATGCCGGCGAAGGTGCCCTTGGCCATCATCTCGACGACGGTGCGGCGCTCGTCCTCGGTGATGCCGGGGTCGGCGGCGGGCGGGTGCAGCACGACGGACGTGTCGGGCTGGCCGACGGGGCCGACCGTGATCCAGCGCATCCCCTCGTACCCGACGTCGTTGCGGACCTCGAAGCCGAGGGTGTCGCGGTAGAAGGCCAGCGCGGCCTCCGGGTCGTCCTGCGGGAGGTAGGTCTGGTGAATGGTGATGTCCATGGCCGTCACGCTAGGTGAGGCTCGGGGGTCGGCGCTTCTCGATTCCTGATCGGTCTGGTGACCTGCTTGGCCACGCACGGCGGCATCCCCTCCGTCTCACCCGTCGCCTGCCGCCGGTAAGTGCTGGGTGGCACGCCGACCAGCTCGGTGAAGCGGGTGCTGAAGGTGCCCAGCGACGAGCAGCCGACCGCGAAGCAGACCTCCGTGACGCTGAGGTCGCCACGGCGCAGCAGCGTCTTCGCGCGCTCGATGCGCCGCGTCATCAGGTAGGAGTACGGTGACTCACCGTAAGCGCGTCGGAACTGTCGGCTGAGGTGCCCGGCCGACATGCTGACGCCGCGGGCGAGCGCCTCGACGTCCAGTGGTTGCGCGTACTCCCGATCGATCCGGTCGCGGACGCGGCGCAGCAGCGCGAGGTCGCGCAGGTGCTGCGCCGCAGCTGGTGTGCTCGTCACGTGCGCGATCGTGCCACATGGACGGACGCCGAGCAGGCTTTCGCCGCGACGGGTGGCAGGCTGGCGATCATGGTCACGCGGGAGTTGTTGTTGATCGGCGGTGGCGCCGGGGTCGGCAAGTCGAGCGTCGGTTGGGAGGTCTCCCAGTTGTTGCAGGCGCGCGAGACGCCGCACTGCTTCGTGGAGGGCGACTTCCTGGACCAGATCCACCCGGCGCCGGCGGACGACCCGCACCGCACCGCGATCACCGAGCGGAACCTGGCCGCGATCTGGGCCAACTACGCCGCCCTCGGCCAGCGGCGGCTCGTGTACACGAACACGGTGAGCGTGCTGGAGGAGCCGATGCTCCGGCGTGCCATGGGACCGGGGGCGGTCCGGTCCACGTTGGTGCTGCTCACCGCCGAGGAGGCGACCGTCCGGGAGCGCCTCGCGCGCCGTGAGATCGGCTCCCAGCTCGCGCCGCACGTCGAGCGGAGCCTGGCGATGGCACGCCTGCTGGACGCGGAAGCGCCGCCGCCGACCGTGCGCGTGGCGACGGACGGCAGGTCGGTCGAGGAGATCGCCCACGAGGTCGTGCGCGTCGCCGCCTGGTGAGCCGCCGTCACCGTCACCGTCACGGGAGGGAGGCGGGCAGCCCGAACGCCGGGAAGTGCCCGGCCCCCACGAACGAGGTGACCTCGCAGATCAGGTCGTCACGCAGGGTCAGCACGTTGATCGCCCACGCCAGGTGCGCGCCCGCGGCGTCGTCCCACAGGTAGCAGGCGACGGCGGGCTGGCCGTTCGCGCCGGTCTCGACGTGCCGCCACGGCGGGCAGCCGGTCAGCGGCACCCGCACGGCGAAGTCGGTGACCGCCTCGATGCCCCGGTACCAGTGCGGCAGCGGCGGCATCGACCAGGTGACGTCCTCGGTCAGCAGCGCGACCAGAATGTCGGCGTCACCGCGTTCCAGCGCGCCCGAGAAGTCGGCCACGACCTGCCGCAGGCGGGCGTCGTCGATCAGGCGCAACGTCTGCTGCTGCGTGCGCGAGGGCACCTTCTCCGCGACGACCCGTCGGGCCCGGGCCAGCGCGGAGTTCACCGACGTGGTCGAGGTGTTCATCATCGCGGCGATCTCGGCCGCCGAGAAGCCGAGCACCTCGAACAGCAGCAGCGCCGCCCGCTGGTTGCCCGGCAGGTGTTGCAGAGCGGCGACGAACGCCAGCTCGACGGCCTCGCGCTGCGCGTAACGCCCGTGCGGTCCGCCGTCGCCGAGGCCTGCGTCGGGGTACGGCCCGAGCCAGGCCACGTCGGTCGACGGCACGTCGCCGATCACCGCGCGCTCGCTGGACGGCCCCAGGTCGACCGGGAGGGCGCGCCGACCCCGGCTCGCCGCGGTGTCCAGGCACGTGCGCGTGGCCACCGCGTACAGCCACGAGCGCAGCGAGCCGCGTCCTTCGAAGCGGCCGAGCCCGCGCCACGCGCGCAACAGGGCGTCCTGGAGGGCGTCGTCGGCGTCGTGCGTGGAGCCGAGCATGCGGTAGCAGTGGGCGTGCAGCTCCCGGCGCAGCGGTTCGACCAGGCGGGTGAACGCGGCGCCGTCACCCTCGCGTGCCCGGTCCAGGTCGGGGTCGTCGACCGCCGCCGCGGAACTCGTCGGGGAAACTTCGCTCACGAACGACGATTCTGCCCCACCCCGGGAGTCACTACCGGCGAACGAGCACTTCAGAGGACCTCCGGGAGGAACCGCCATGACCCAGACCGCCACCGTCGACACCCTCCGCGTGCCCGACGCGCTGTTGCACTACGAGGTGCGCGGCCGGGGACCGCTGGTGGTGCTGGTCGCCGCGCCGATGGACGCCAGGTCGTTCGAGCCGCTGGCCGACCTGCTCGCCGCGGACCACACCGTGCTGACCACCGACCCGCGCGGCATCAACCGCAGCAAGGTCGACGACCCGGACCGGGACGCGACCCCGGAGCTGCGCGCCGACGACATCGCCCGGCTGGTCGAGCACCTCGACGCGGGCCCGGCCGCGGTCCTCGGCTCCAGCGGCGGCGCGGTCAGCGTGCTGGCGCTCGTGCAGGCCCGGCCGGACCTGGTGCACACCGCGATCCCGCACGAGCCGCCGCTGGACCAGCTGGTCCCCGACCGGGAGGACCTGCTGCGGCGGACCGACGAGATGATCACCACCTACCGCGCCGGTGATTCCGTCGGCGCGTGGCGGCAGTTCATGGCCATCGCGAACATCCAGATGCCCGACGAGGTGGTCGAGCACGTGTTCGGCGGCGAGCGCGACCCGCAGGACCTGGCCGACGAGCGCTACCAGTACGAGCACATGCTGCGGCCGACGGTCCACTGGGTGCCCGACTTCGACGCGCTGCGCTCGGCGTCGACCCGGATCGTGGTCGGCATCGGCGAGGACTCGGTCGGCGAGCTGTGCGAGCGGACGTCGACGGCGCTGGCGGCCGGGCTCGGCCTGGCACCGACCAGGTTCCCCGGCGGCCACATCGGCTTCGCCGACACCCCGGACCGCTTCGCCACCCGACTGCGCGAGGTGCTCAACCAGTCCTGACCGCCGCGGCGGCGGACGACGCTGGTCAACGCCGTCCGCCGCCACGCCCATACCCGCGTCCAGATGCGACGCTGGGCGACATTGCGCTGATCGTGGCCGCCGACCGGGTGCAGGCTGCGGTCAGGTTGGCGTCCGAGGTGATTGGCCTCGCCGACGAGGCGGCGGAAGCGGCCAGGGTGGTGGCGGCTTTGGCGGCACGGGTGGCAAACGGGGAAGTGGCACCAGGCGTGACGGGTGTCGCGTCAGGTGCGTACGCGGTGGCGGTCGACGGTGACCGATAGGGCGGCCACCGCCAGTCCGGCCAGGCTCAACCCGACGCCGACCCACGCGGTGGAGGTGTAGCCCCAGCCGGCGCCGATGGCGAGACCGCCGAGCCACGCGCCCGCGCCGTTGGCGATGTTCAACGCCGAGTGGTTGGACGACGACGCCAGCGACGGCGCGTCGGGGGAGGCGTCCATCAGCCGCACCTGCAACGCCGATGCCAACACCTGCGACACCAGCCCGATGAGGAACACCGTGCCGAACGCCATCACCGGCGAGGTGGCGGTCAGCGCGAACACGACCAGCACGACCGTCACCGCGATCAGCGAGCCGAACACCGTGCCCATGACCGAGCGGTCCACGAACCGGCCGCCGACCGTGGCGCCGAGAGTCATGCCGAGACCGAACACCGCCAACACCCACGGCACCGCGGACGCGGACAGCGCGGTGACCTCGGTGGTGATCGGCGAGATGTAGGAGTAGACGGCGAACATGCCGCCGAACCCGATCATGCCGGTGAGCAGCGCGAACCACACCTGCGGACGGCGGAACGCGCTGAGCTCGGCGCCCACGCTCGCGTCGCGTGCGGCAGGAACGCGGGGCAGCCACCTGGCCACGGCCAGCGCCGTCACCAGCGCGATCACGGTCACCGCGAGGTAGGCGACGCGCCACCCGATCTGCTGACCGGCGGCGGTGGCGACCGGCACGCCGACCAGGTTGGCCAGCGTCAGGCCGACCATGATCCGGGCGACCGCCGTGCCGCGCCGCTCCGGTGGCACGAGCGTGGTGGCGACCACGGCGGCGATGCCGAAGAACGCGCCGTGCGGCAGGCCGGCCACGAACCGCGCCGTCATCAGCAGGCCGGTGTTCGGCGCGATGGCGGACAGGCCGTTACCGAGCGCCAGCGCGATCGTCAGGCCGATCAGCAGGCCCTTGCGCGGCAGCTTCGCGGCCAGCCCGGCGATGAGCGGCGCCCCGACCACCACGCCGAGCGCGTAGAGGCTGATCGCGTGGCCCGCGGTAGGGATCGAGATGTCGAACGTGGCCGCCATCTGCGGCAACAGGCCCATGGTGGCGAACTCGGTCGTCCCGATGCCGAACCCGCCGAGCGCGAGCGCGGCCATCGCGGCCCCGCCGTTCTTGCCCCGCGGACGGGTCGCGGTGGACTCGACCGTCGCCGTCATGCGTCGCTCCTGTCATCTGTCCCGAGTCGACAGTGACCGCGCGACTGGTTTGCTTAGCTACTGAAACGATTTTAACGGTCCCGCCGCGCGCGTCGGCGCCCGTGCCGCGTGCTGCTGCTCACACGGGGCGGGCGCCGACGCGGCCGGTCAATCCCGCGGTTCGCCCTCCGGGATGTCCAGCGCGGTGCCGTAGAGGCGGGTCGCCGGGAACGTGATGGTCAGGCGGCGGTCCGGCTCGCCGTTCCCGCCCTTGTCCTCCACCAGTTCCGCGTCACCCTCCACCGCGGCGAACGACCACACGTCCGGCCCGCTGACGTGCAGCGCGACCCTCGGGTTGGCCCGGATCTGGCGTGCCTTGAGGCGGTCGGCCGTGGTCGAGACGCGGATGACCCGTTCCTTCGCGTCCCACTGGTACAGCACGGTGGACAGGTGGGGGTGGCCGCTGCGCTTCACCGTGGCCAGCACGCCGAACTGCTGCTTGCCGAGCAGGTCCACCAGCTCGTCGTCGGTCAGGGTGCGGGGCGCGGGGCCGGCGTTGACGGTCATGTCGATCTCCTTCGGGGGATGAGAACGGGGGAGGGTCAGGCAGTGGGGCGCTTGCGCAGCACGATCAGCGTGACCGCGAACGCGGCGGCGAGCAGGCTCGCGGCGACGGTGAAGGCGACGTGGTAACCGGCGGTGAGCGCGGCCGGCTCGGCGACCCCCGATGCCAGCTCCCCCTCGGTCCGCGCGGCCGCCAAGGTGGACAGCACGGCCACGCCCACGGCCATGCCGACCTGCTGGGTCGTGTTGAACAGCCCGGACACCAGGCCCGCGTCGTCCGGCTTCGCGTCGGACATGCCCAGCGAGGCCAGGGCGGGCAGCACCAGCCCGCCACCGGCGATCAGCAGCATGACCGGCAGCAGGTCGGTGACGTAGTCGGCGTCCACCGGGACCGCGGTCAGCTTCACCATCGCGCCCGCCAGCAGCACCAACCCGACCAGCAGCACCGCGCGCTCGCCGAACCGGGTGTTCAGCCGCGCCGAGACGAACAGCGACACGCCGCCGATGGCGACCGCGGCCGGGAGCATCGCCAGCCCGGTGGCCAGCGCGCCGTAGGCCAGCACCTTCTGCATGAACAGCGCGACGATGACCTGGAACGCGAACATCGCCGACAACGTGAGGACCTGCACCAGGTTCGCTCCGACGACGTTGCGGGAGCGCAGGATCCGCAGCGGCATCAACGGTGTCCGCGCCTTCGCCTGCCGAACGGTGAACGCTGCCAGCAACGCGGCCGACACGGCGCCGAGGCCGAGCGTGTGCGCCGCCGTCCAGCCGTACTGCTCGACCTTGACCACGGTGTAGATGCCGAGCATCAAACCGCTGGTCACGAGCGCCGCGCCGAGCACGTCGGCACCCGCGGACAGGCCGGCGCCCCGGTCGGTCGGCAGCACCCGGATCGCCAGCAGCACGGTGGCCACGCCGATCGGCAGGTTGATGAAGAAGATCCAGTGCCAGCTCAGCGCGTCGGTGAGCACGCCGCCCAGCACCTGGCCGATGGACGCGCCGGCCGCGCCGGTGAAGCTGAAGACGCCGATCGCCTTGGCGCGTTCCGCGGGCTCCGTGAACAGCGTCACCAGGATGCCGAGCACGACCGCCGACGCCATCGCGCTGCCCGCGCCCTGGAGGAACCGGGCGGCGATCAGCAGTCCGGGTGTGGACGCGGCGCCCGCCAGCAGCGACGCGGCGGTGAACACGGCGGTCCCGGCCAGGAACATCGTCTTGCGGCCGATCAGGTCGCCGAGCCGCCCGGCCAGCAGCAGCAGGCCGCCGAACGCGATCAGGTAGGCGTTGACCGTCCAGCTCAGGCCTGCGTCGGAAAAGCCGAGGTCACGCTGGATGGCGGGCATTGCGACGGTCACGATGCTGCCGTCGAGGATGGTCATGAGCATCGCGGCGGACAGCACGACCAGCGCGGACCAGCGGTTCGCACGGGGCGTTTCGAGCGGTGTGTCGAGCGAGGGCGACATCGGTCTCTCCTGTTCGGGTGGTGACAGGAGGAACCGTAGCGGATAGTTCCGTTGCAGACAATCTCTTGCGGACTTACCTCGTGCTCTCGCGGGCCCGACGAGCCGTCTGCGGTGCCGTGATCGGGGTGGCCAGATGGCCACTGACCAGCAGGTTCAGTGCGTGCAGGAGGGCCTCTCGATCTTTTTGGGGCAGCGAGTCCAAGGCGGCCCGGTGCACGCCGTCGACGATCGCCTGGCTCTGCGCGGCCAGCTCGGCGCCCTTCTCGGTGACCGCGATGATCCGGGCCCGCCGGTCCGTGCTGGACGGCCGGCGCTCGGCGAGGCCGGCCTTCTCCAGCGCGTCGACGGTGACGACCATCGTGGTCTTGTCCATGTCGCCGAGTTCGGCCAGCTGGATCTGCGTGCGCTCCTCTTGGAGGGCGTGCACGAGCACGCAGTGCATGCGCGCGGTCAGGCCGATCTCGGCCAGTGCCGCGGCCATCCGGGTGCGCAGCACGTGGCCGGTGTGGTCCAGGAGGAACGACAGGTCGGACTCGGTGCGGGCTGGGGCCATGGCGGACATGGCCCCAGTCTAGCTACCGGGACAACACTGGATTATCCGCAAGAAATCTAGTTGACGGGCGGGTGGGCGTTGCGCAGCAGTTCCTGGAACTGCGCCGAGTGCCAGTGGCCGGCCGGCGGCGCGTTGCGCCACGCGCCGGTCGGGTCCGGGCTGGCATCCGGGCGGCCCTGGTAGTCCGGGTCGCACATCCGGTTGTGGTTCTGGTCGCCGATCGGCAGCGGGAGGCTCGCGCCGTCCGACTCGCCCGGCGGCTTCATCCACACGTACGCGTCGACGTTCGGCCGCGGCGCGGCGACGGGCCGTTCGCCCAGGCCGGTGCCGGTCTGGTTGCACCAGTTGTCGATCCGCAGCCTGCGGTCGACCCGGCTGGTCTCGACGTAGGTCTCCACGTTCGACTCCCACCCGGGCCCGGTCGGCCGGTTCGGGCCGCCCCACCCGTTGCGCGAGGTGTCGACCAGCACGCCGACGCGCGGGTCGAAGCCCGCTGCGAACGCCTCGGCCCGAATGCGGTCCACAAAGGACAGCTCGTCGAGGAACGGGTTCCAGTCCACCCACCTGGTCTGCTGGATGTGCTGCCCGTTGATGACGGTCTTGACGATGAACTCCTCCCGCAGCGCCGAGTAGTTCGCCGTGTTGGCGATGAAGCCGTGCACGGCGCCCAGCGTGCTGCCGCCCGAGCTCGCCGCCTTCACCAGCAGCGCCACCGCCGGCTTGCGGTTGTCGTCCCAGCCGATGTGCCCGTGGTGGCTGATGTCGAGGTAGTTGTAGACGTTGCGGATCGCGCCGAGCTTGGCCAACGCGTACCCGATGGCCTCGGTGTAGGCGCCGGACGCCCTGACCTGCTCGCAGCTCAGGGTGGCCTCGTACCGGGGCTGCACGTGCGTGACCAGGAACGGCAACGAGTTGGGCTCCACGACCGCGACCACCCGCAGCCGCGCGTAGGCGGGCTCGGCCAGGATCCGGGCGATCGGGTCGATGAACTCCTGCTTGTAGCGCGGGAGCTCGCCGAAGGCCAGCTCGCCGTTGGTGGACAGCCAACCGCAGTCGCGGCCGGGCGCGTTCCACAGGACGAGCTGCACCAGGCCGGCGCGTTGGCGCAAAGCCTCGTCCAGGTGGGCGCGCAGGCCCATCCTCCCGTCCGAGCCCTCGATCGACGCGATGTCGTCCAGCCACACGCCGGTGGGTTGGCCGGCGACGGCCGTGCCGCCCGGTTCGGCGGCGGCGCGTGCGGCCCACTCCGGGTTGACGTAGGCGCGGGTGCCCACGTACGGGTTGTCCACGCGCGGCGGCACCCAGTGCGGTGCCGCGTCGGCCGGGGCGGTGACCGCGAGCCCGGCGGCGAACACGACCGCCGTCAGCACGTGGCCGACGCGTATGAGAGACCTCATGAACTGCTACCTCCGGTGATCACAACGGTGTGCAGGAGGCGGTGTGCTGCCACCGTACCGCGCCGGCGAACGCCTGGGTGGAGGTGTGCCGCCGCCACCCCTTACCTTCGTCAGGGGTGGATCCGGTCTGCGGCCTGATGCCCGGGCACGCCACCGGTTCGTAGCTTCACCGCATGAGAACCACCCTGATCGGCGCGGTGATCGTCGCCGCGGCCCTCCTGACCCCGGCCGCCCACGCCGAGCCGGCACCGGCCTCCATCGACGACTACATGGCCGGGGTCGTGCACGACACCGGTCTGCCTGGCGTGTCGATCGTGGTGACCCACGACGACCGCGTGGTGCACGCCGCCGGCTACGGCGAGGACTCCGAGGGCGCGCCGGTCACCGCGGACACGCCGATGCGGATCGCCTCGGTCAGCAAGTCGTTCACCGCCATGGCCGTGATGACGCTGGTGGAGGACGGGCGGATCGGGCTGGACGAGCCGGTGGCCGACCAGCTGCCCGGCGTCACCATGGCCGACCCGAGGTTCACCGGCGTGACGGTCCGGCACCTGCTGAACCAGACGTCGGGCTTCTCCGACACCACGATCGACGTGACGGCGCTGGAATCGGCGACGTCGCTCGCGGAGTACGCCTCCGGCTTGGGCGAGGCGACGCTGGCCGCCGACCCGGGCACGCGCTACGAGTACTGCAACGTGAACTACGACCTGGCCGCCAGGCTGGTGGAGGTGGCGAGCGGCCGGTCGTTCGGCGAATACCTGCGGGAGCGGGTGTTCGCCCCGCTCGGCATGGGGCGCAGCGCGGTGTCGGCCGAGGAGGTCCGGCCCGCCGACGGCTACAACTCGCTGTTCGGCGCCTGGGTGAGCCGTGCCGAGCTGCCCGGGTTCCTCGACTCCAGCGGTGGCGGCGGGGTCATCACCACGGCCGCGGACATGGGCCGGTGGTTGATCAGCCAGACCGGGAACGGCGTGGCGCTGGTGTCGCCCGAAGGGCTGCGCACGATGCACACCTCGTCCACTGTGGACGACTACGCCATGGGCTGGATCCCGCGGGACGGCACGCTGGTGCACCCCGGGAACCTGTTCACCTACTCGGCCGTGCAGGCGGTCGTGCCCGGCACCGGGTACGGGTTCGCCGTGCTGGCCAACAGCGCGGCGCTCCAGGACGACACCTACGACATCCTCCTGGGCCTGATCGCGTTGAGCGAGGGGCGGCAGCCGGAGCCCGTCGGTGGCGCGCGGCAGCTGTTCGAGCTGGTGCTCGGCCTGATCGCGCTGCTCGCCGTGGGGCTCGGCGTGCTGGGCGTGCGGCGGTCGGCCCGGTGGGCACGGCGTCGTGCGGGCTCGCCACCGTGGCGGGTGTGGCCGCGGTTCGTGCCGTTGCTCCTGCCGGCGGCCGTGTTCGCGGCCTACCCGGACCTGGTCTCGGTCCTGATGAACGGGCGGGCCGTCACGTGGGCGCAGCTGACCTACTTCGCCGCGCCGCTGTCGATCACCGTGCTGGTGGTGGCGCTCGCGGGCGTGGCGACCGCGATCGCGCGCCTGCTGCGATTGCGTTCGACGGTCCACTGAGGAGAGACGTAGGGTGCGGGCCATGCGGAACGGGGCGGTGCTCGCGGTCGTCGCGGTCGCGGGACTGGTCAACGGCCTGAGCACGGACGCGATGCCGGCGTGGCGGCAGCTGGCGTACGTGGTGCTGGCGGTCGTGGCCTACCTGCTCGGCCGGCACCTGCCGGTGCGTCGCGGCGGGCTGGTGGTGGGCCTGGTGGCCGCGGCCGGACTGGTCATCACCGCGGTGCGGGTGTGGGAGGGCGTCGGCGCGTTGGCGAGCCTGGGCCTGTCCGTGCTGCTGCCCTGGCTCGCCGGTCGGTTCCGGCGGCAGCAGGCCGAGCTGGTCGAGGCCGGACGGGAGCGGATCGTGCGGTTGGAGCGGGCGCAGGAGTTGGTCGCCGAACGCGCCCGGCTGCTGGAGCGCGCCCGGATCGCGGCCGACATGCACGACTCGCTCGGCCACGAGCTGGCGTTGATCGCGCTGCGCGCCGGCGCGTTGGAGCTGACCGCCGACACCGACTCGACCCGTGCGGCGGCGGCCGGGTTGCGCGCGTCGGCGGTGACCGCCACCGACCGGTTGCGGCACACCGTCGGCGTGCTGCGCCAGGGCGTCGGCGCGCCGGTCGAACCGCCGGACGAGAGCGTGGAGGTGTTGGTGGAACGGGCCGCACGAGCCGGGCTGCCCGTGGTCCTCACCGAGGTCGGCGACACGACACCGCTGTCACCGCTGGTGGACCGCGCGGTGCACCGGGTGGTGCAGGAGTCGCTGACCAACGCCGCCCGCCACGCGCCCGGTGCGCCGGTGACCGTCGAGGTGCGCCGATCGGCCGACGAGGTGCTCGTCACCGTGGTGAACCCGGCCGACCCGGTGCCGCCGGGCGACGGCAGCGGGCTGGCGGGCTTGGCCGAGCGGGTCCGGTTGCTCGGCGGCACGCTGCGGTCGGGCCCGGCGGCCGGGCGGTTCACCGTCGTGGCACGGCTGCCCGTGCGATCCGGTGGGGAGGGACCGGCGTGATCCGCGTGCTGCTGGCCGACGACGAGGCGATGGTCCGCGCCGGGGTGAAGGCGATCCTCGCCACCGACCCGGGCATCGAGGTGGTCGCCGAGGCCGCGGACGGGCACGAGGCGGTCGCGTTGGCGCTTGAGCACCGGCCGGACGTCGTGCTGCTCGACATCCGGATGCCTCGCCTGGACGGCCTGGCCGCCGCCGTCGAGCTGCGCCGGTCCGTACCCGAGGTCGCGGTCCTGATGCTCACGACGTTCGACGAGGACGAGTACGTGGCGCGGGCGTTGGGCGAGGGCGCCAACGGCTTCCTGCTCAAGGCCGCCGACCCGAGGGAACTCCTGATAGGCGTGCGCGCCGTCGCCGAGGGCGCGGCCTACCTCTCGCCGAAGATCGCCCACCGCGTCGTGGCCGACCTGCGCGGCGGGCGCCTCACCAGGCTCGACGACGCGCGCCGGCGGGTCGCCGCGCTCACCGGCCGTGAACGCGACGTGCTGGCGCTGGTGGGGGAGGGCCTGTCGAACCAGGACGTCGCCCGCCGCCTGGGCCTCGTGGAGGGCACGGTGAAGGCGCACGTCAGCGCGATCCTGCACCGGCTTGAGGTGGCCAACCGCGTCCAGGCCGCGATCCTGGCCTACGAGGCCGGGCTGACGACCAGGTAGCCGTGCAGGGCGTTGGCCGCTTCGAGCATCGCCATCGCCCGACGACCGAGGTCCGCCTCCCGTGCGGTGATGGCCGCGCGCAACGCGTCCGCGCCACCCGAGCTGCGGAACTCGTCCATGATCGGCTTGATCGTGGGCAGCGGGTAGCGGCTCTGCCGCAGGGTGGCCACCAACCGGGCGTCGCGGACCTCGGT
Source organism: Saccharothrix stipae (assembly GCF_054781895.1). Classification (NCBI taxonomy): domain Bacteria; kingdom Bacillati; phylum Actinomycetota; class Actinomycetes; order Pseudonocardiales; family Pseudonocardiaceae; genus Saccharothrix; species Saccharothrix stipae. The sequence continues at coordinate 305,956 of NZ_BAAGTN010000007.1, forward strand.
CGCACCGAAGCGGCGGTGCCCGTCGGTGTCGCGCTTGGGCAGCAGCAGACCGGCCGCCTCCCACACCCGCAACGCGGACGGCCGCACGCCCAGCCGCGCCGCCAACTCACCGACCCGCAACCCCGTGCGCGGCACCGCGTCCGGCGGGTGCACGGCCACCGCCTCCAGCGCCTCGGCCGTCGCCCGCAACGCCAGCCGCTGCCCGTGCGCCGCCGCGTGCTCGGCGTCCACCCGCGCCAACGCCAGGTCCGGCGAACCGTCGTGGATCGAGCGCATGATCGCCTTGGCGGCCTCCCACCCGTACCCCCGCCCCAGCGCCCGGTACGTCGTCAACGCCTGCCGGTGCCGCTCGTCGAACCTCCGGTACCCCGCCGGCGAGCGTTCGGCGGGCGGCAGCACCCCGGCGTCGAGGTAGTTGCGCACCTGCTGGGCCGAGATGCCCGCCGCGCGAGCGAGATCCACCGGGCGAAGCGACACCGTCAACTCCCCTGGGTTCAACGGGAATTTGAAGCTTACCCACCCACTTGACCACACCACCAGGCAGGAAGCTGTCAAAACTCTCAACTAGGAGGTTCAACGATACGGTTGAAGCCATGCAAACCGGCGACAACCAGCGACAACGACCGGTCGTGCAGACGCACGGCCTGCGCATGCGGTACGGCTCCACCGACGTTCTGAAGGGGGTGGACCTGACCGTCGGACCAGGTGAGGTGGTGGCGTTGCTCGGTCCCAACGGCGCGGGCAAGACCACCACCATCGAGATCCTGGAGGGCTTCCGCACGCGGTCCGACGGCGACGTCCGCGTGCTCGGCGTCGACCCGGACAACGCCGACGAGGCGTGGCGGGCCAGGTTGGGCGTGGTGCTGCAATCGTGGCGCGACCACGGCCGCTGGCGGGTGCGCGAGCTGCTGTCGTACCTGAGCCTGTTCTACCTGCCCTACCGCGAGCAGGTGTTCGATCCCGACGAGCTGCTCGGCCTCGTCGGCCTGACCGACCACGCCGACCGGAGGATCGGCGCCCTGTCCGGTGGCCAGCGGCGTCGGCTGGACGTCGCGGTCGGCCTGGTCGGACGGCCGGACCTGCTGTTCCTGGACGAGCCGACGGTCGGTTTCGACCCCGAGGCGCGGCGCGAGTTCCACGAGCTGGTGCGCCGGCTGTCCGGCACCTCGATCCTGCTCACCACCCACGACCTGACCGAGGCCGAGAAACTGGCCGACCGCATCGTGATCCTCGTGTCCGGCCGGGTGGTGGCCGACGGCACGGCGGCGGAACTGGCCGCCCGGATCGCGGGTGAGGCCGAGGTCAGGTACCGGCTCGACGGCGCGGAGCACGTGCGGTCCGTGGCCGACTCCACCGGTTACGTGCGGGAGCTGTTCGCCGAGCACGGCAAGGCGGTGCAGGACCTTGAGGTGCGCAAGGTCGGCCTGGAGGACGTGTACCTGGCCCTCGTGCGCGAGTCCGAGGCGGTGGCCGCGTGAACCCCGGGGTGATGGCCGTGCGCGCCGGCGTGCGACGCGGCCGGATCGAGTTCGGCCAGACCATGACCAACCCAGGCGAGCTGATCGGCTGGCTGTGGCTGCCGGTGGTCGCGCTGGTGGTGATGTACGCGTTCGGCGACGGCGCGGCCCCCGGCCTCGACTTCCCGCTCGGCGCGCGGGCGGTGCCCGGCATCCTCGCGATGAACGTCGTCTTCACCGGCCTGATGGGGTTGGCGCTGGCGCTGACCATGGACCGCGAGGACGGCACGCTGCTGCGGGCCAAGGCGACGCCGAACGGTGTGCTCGCCTACGTCGTGGGCAGGGTGCTGGGCAAGGCGGCGATGACGATCGCCGTGCTGGCGGTGGTCCTGGTGCCCGCGCTGCTGCTGTTCGACGGCCTGGCGACCGGCCGGGTGTCGACCTGGCTGACGGTGACGTGGGTGCTGGTCCTCGGCCTGCTCGCGACCCTGCCGATCGGGGCGATCGTGGGCGCGGTGTTCGGCAACGCCCAGAACCTCGGGTTCGTCACCCTCCTGCTCATGGGCCTGGTGGTGGTGTCGGGCGTGTTCTACCCGATCACCGCGATGCCGGCGTGGTTGCAGTGGGTCGGCCAGGCGTTCCCGTTGTACTGGCTGGGACTGGGCCTGCGGTCGGCCCTGCTGCCGGACAACGCGGCCGTGGCCGAAATCGGCGGCTCGTGGCGCCACCTGGAAACCGTGATCGCGCTCGGCGCATGGGCCGTGGTGGGCTTCACCGTCGCACCACTCCTCCTGCGCCGCATGGCCCAACGCGAGTCGGGCTCCTCCGTCGCCGCCCGCAGGGAACAGGTCGCCCAACGGTTCGACTAACCGAGCCCTCACCGATACGAGCGCCCCCACCCCAAGCAACCCCAAAATCAGCCGAACAACGTCGGCAACTCACCCCGCTGCAACGCCGCGAGCACCCGACCAACCCTGACCTCCGGCGCGTTCGGCGCGAGCACCCGCACCACACCGGTCTGGTCACCGGGCTGCTCGGCCGTCGCACCGGGCAGCACCTCCGACCAGGGCGCGGCTTCCAACTTGGTCCGCACGAGGTCCTTGAGGGCATTGGGATTCTCGTCGGGCACGCACACGACCTCCGTGCTCTCACCCGCCGGGGTCGTGCGCACTCCGGCAGCCACCGGCAACCCGCTCTTGGGCTTGCTGATCACCGCCGCCGACACCTCGCCGAGGCACCGGGCCAGTTCACCGATCATGGGGTCCGCTGCCAACGACTTCTCACCCGGCGGCTCGGTCACCCACGTCAACGCCTCGCCGGTGGGGGAGTGCGCAACCGAGCCCGGCTCCACCCGAACCTGCTGGAACCCGCTCACGATCCCCGCTTCCGCCAACGGACCGTCCGCGTCCACCTCGTTGTCCTCACCAGTGACCCAGGCTCCCGAGCCAACCCGACGACCGCCGAGCCCGGCCAGCTTCGCCTCCACCGCCGCCACGTCGACGTCCATGCGCAACACCGCCGCCCACCTGGGCGCCTGCCCCACCCGCAACGCCGTAGCAGCCCGTGCCGGATCGAACCCGACCAACTCAGGAAGCACCTCAACGTGCCCTGCCACACCTGAATACCCATAGCCGCTCAAGCCCGCGAAGCGCCCGGCGTCCTTGTCCAGCAACCCCCGCACCGCCGCGACATCGCCGTACTCGACCAGCACGGACGACTCGGCAGTGGACCGCGCACCCGCCAGCGCCCCGAGCAACCCGGTCTCCGCCATCGTCCGCGGCACCTCCGCCTCAGCCGCACACCCAACCAACAACACCGCGACCAACGCCACGCTTGAACGTCTGTTCACCAATCGGATGGTAGGGCGACCCGCCGCCGAGCACGCCTGTTTTTCCCAAGGTGACGATCAACCCAGTGAGCAAATAGCCAACCGGCCCACCCACAACGGACCCGGCACACCCCCACCGAGCCCACACCCCCAACCCACCCACAACGGACCCGCCGCCGACCCACCGAGGCTCGATTTGACATGGGTTCGGGTGCCATAGGCTGGACGAAGCCGGGCAGGCTTGGCGGGCGCTTTATCCGCCAGGCCTGCCCGGCTTTGGCCTGCCTGGGGTGCCCGTAAGGGCCCCATGTCAAATCGAGCCGGACCCGACCACTCCACCCCCTGGGATCTCACACCCCTGGGATCTCCACCGCTATCTCGTCCCCCAACCGCGCCCCACCCAACAGGTCCAACTCGTCCCCACTCCAGAACCTCCCCGGGTCGTACCAGTTCGCCCGACGACCACCGGGCAACAAGCCCATCGCCTCGTACGTCACCGCCACCACCTCCGCGCAGTACGCCGTCTCCAGCGTCGCCTCCGCGGTCTTGCGCAAGTTCGGCAGCCGACCGCGCAACCACCTCGTGGCCAACCGCGCCGTCGAGGGGAACGGGGTGCCGTTGAGCCGCGCCACCGTCTGGAGCACCGCGTCGTCCTCTTCACGGGTCGTCGGCCGGTCGAGCTGCCGCAGCCACGCCCGCTGCCCGTACTTGCGCGCCCACACCAGCACGGCCTCGCGCAGGTCGTGCAGCTGCACGCCGCGGTGGTGCGTGCCGGTCCACACGTCCGGCAAGGAGCGCCCCAGCTCGGCGTGCCACATCAACGGCGGCAGGTCTTCGACCGCCACGGTCATCCCCACGTGGTTGACCGGGCTGTTCGTGGTCACGCGGATCGCCCGGTCGGCGACCGAGCTGCCGCGGAACAACCAGACATCACCGGTTCGAGTGAGCTCGACCGCCTCGTCCAGACCGATCTTCGTTCCAGCCATCCCGGTAGCCTAGGCAGATGCGCTGGTGGAAGCTGCTCGGCCTGGCCGGTGTCGCGGGTGTCGCGGCGACCGGGGTGGTGATCGCACGCGCGGAACGCAAGCGCCGCGCCTACACCCCCGACGAGATCCGCGAACGCCTGCACGCCCGCGCCTCGGCAGCCGACCCGCCCCAGAGCAAGTAGACCCAGAGCAAGTAAACCCAGATCAGGTAACCCCTCGGGTAACCCAACGCAGCCGCCCAGAGCCACCGACCCGAAGCGGCCGACGAACGGCGGGTTGACCGGGACCGGTCGCCGGGTCTGGGGTAGCCACCATGCGATCCCTGCTCGCGGCCCTGCTGTGCGTGCTCGTCATCGCACCACCGGCCGACGCCCACACTCGACCGGCTGACGCCCACACCCGACCGGCCGACGCCCGCACCCGCCCGGTCGAGAACCTGGACGCCGCGACCATCCCGCACCTGGTCCGCCGGATGGACGCGGGCACCCTCACCTCGGTCGACCTCACCCGCGCCTACCTGCGCCGCATCGACACGGTGGACCGCGAGCTCCGCTCGGTGGTCGCGGTGAACCCCGAAGCGCTCGCGCAGGCCGCGCAGAGCGATCGGCGTCGTCGGCAGGGGCGGGCCAAGGGGCTGCTGGACGGCATCCCGGTGCTGCTCAAGGACAACATCGACACCAAGACCACGGGCAACACGGCCGGTTCGCGCGCCCTGCGCGTGCCGCCGCGCGACGACGCCGAGCTGGTGCGACGCCTGCGTGACGCGGGCGCGGTGGTGCTGGGCAAGACGAACCTGTCCGAGTGGGCGAACTTCCGCTCCACGTCCTCCACCTCCGGCTGGTCGGCGGTCGGCGGGCAGACCAACAACCCGCACGTGCTCGACCGCAACCCGTGCGGCTCTTCATCCGGCTCGGGCGCGGCGGTGGCGGCGTCGTTGGCGCAGGTCGCCGTCGGCACGGAGACCGACGGTTCGATCGTCTGCCCGGCCGGGCAGAACGGCGTGGTCGGGCTCAAGCCGACGCTCGGCCGGGTCAGTGGCGACGGCATCGTGCCGATCTCGTCGCACCAGGACACCGCCGGACCGATGGCCCGGCACGTGGTGGACGCCGCGATCCTGATGTCCGCGTTGGAGGGCAAGGGCGTCGACTACGCCGCCGGCCTCGACTCCGCGTCGTTGCGCGGCAAGCGGGTCGGCGTGTGGCGCAAGGCGGGTCGCAACGGCGACGCGGACCGGGTCGTGCAGTCGGCGGTGGAGGTGCTCCGGCGGTCCGGCGCGACCGTGGTCGAGGTGGAGCTGCCCTACCAGGACCAGGTCGAGGCCGCCGAGTTCCCGGCGCTGATCACCGAGTTCAAGCACGACCTGGAGCGGTACCTGCGGACCCGGCCCGGCGTGCCGAAGACGCTGACCGAGCTGATCGCGTTCAACGAGGCCGACCCGGTGGAGTTGAGGAAGTTCGGCCAGGAGCTGTTCATCGAGGCCGAGCAGGCGCCGCCGGTGACCGACCCGACCTACGTCGAGCAACGCCGCACCGCCACCGCGCTCGCCCGTCGGTCCATCGACGAGGTCCTGGCCGCGCACCGGCTGGACGTGATCATGGCGCCGACGAACGGGCCCGCGTGGCGGACCGAGTACGGCAGCGGCGACGCCTACGAGCTCGGGTCGTCCACGCCTGCCGCCGTGTCCGGCTACCCGAACGCCACCGTCCCGGCCGGGTTCGCGGGGCCGCTGCCGATCGGGGTGTCGTTCATGGCGGGCCACGGGGCGGACATGACGGTGCTGCGCTTCGCCGCCGCGTTCGAACGGACCGCCCACGCCCGGCGTGCACCGTCCTACCTCCCTTCGCTGCCTTGACCCCCACCCCCAGCCCTCACTCCGCGTAGCCCATGCGACGTCTTCGTGATGCGCCATTCGGCCCATGGTGGGATGTTGGGCCCATGCGCGTGGTGGTGTTGGGAACGGGTCTGATGGGCGCCGGCATGGCGCGGAGCCTGCTGCGGGCCAAGGCGGACGTCGTGGTGTGGAACCGCAGCGTGGCCAAGGCCCGTCCGCTGGCCGACGAGGGCGCCGTGGTCGCCGACGACCCGAAGAGCGCGGTCGTCGGCGCGGACGCCGTGATCACGATGCTGTTCGACGCCGACGCCACCGCCGGGGTGATGGCCGAGGCGCTGCCGTCGGTCGAGGACGGCGCGGTGTGGGTGCAGTGCGGCACGGTCGGCTTGGCCGGCAGCGACCACCTCGCCGAACTGGCCGCGATGCACGACGTGCCCTACATCGACGCACCCGTTCTCGGCACCCGTGCACCGGCGGAGCAGGGCAAGCTGACCGTCCTCGCGGGCGGGCCCGTCGAGTGGCGCGCGGCCGTCGCGCCGGTGTTCGAGGCCATCGCGATCCGCACGGTGTGGGCGGGTGAACGCCCTGGTGACGGCCAGCGGCTCAAACTGGCCGCGAACTCGTGGGTGCTGTCGATCACCGCGGCCACCGCGCAGGCCGTGGCGCTGACCCGAGGTCTCGGCCTGGATCCCGACGCGTTCTTCGAGGCTATCGCCGGAGGGCCGGTGGACAGCACGTACGCGCAGGTCAAGGGTCGCGCCATGATCGACGGCGAGTTCCCGCCCTCGTTCGGGGTCGACGGCGCGATCAAGGACAGCGAGCTGATCATGGCCGCGATGGCGACGACCGGCACCGACGACCGGCTGATGCGCGTGCTGAACGAGCACTACCGGACCGCGGCCGGTCGAGTCGGTGCGGGCGCGGACATGGCCGCGGTGATCGCGGCGTTCGGGTCGTAGCCTCCGGTAGGCTGCTTCTCGCAGGCCGTGCGAGAGAACGAGGAGGTGGTACCCGTGGACGTATCGACATGGGTGCTCCCCTCAGGGGTCACGGTCGGGCGATAGGTCGTCCGGGAGCGCCGTTCACGAGCCCTCCCGAAAGGCACGACCATGCGATTCACCGCCGAACAGCGCTTCCCCGACGGTGTCCTCGAACGCGAGTTCACCCTCGACGAAATCCCCGGCATCCTGTGGACGCCCGAACCCACCCCCACCCCCACCTCCACCCCGCTGGTCCTCCTCGGCCACCCGGGCGGACTGCCCAGGATGTACCCCCGACTGGCGGCCAGAGCCCGGCACGCCGCCGCGGCGGGCTTCGCCACGGCCACCATCGAACTCCCCGGCGGCGGTGACCGACCCCGTTTCGCCCCCGCCGAACAGGCCCGCGCCGACCTGCACCGGGCGCTGGAGGCCGGTGAGCCGGTCTCCGACGAGATCGTCGACCGACTCGTCCTCCCGCTGGTCGACGAGGCGGTCCCGGAGTGGCGGGCCACCTTGGACGCCCTCCTCTCGCTGCCCGGGATCGACGGCCCGGTCGGGTACGCGGGCGGGGTGATCTCCATCGGCGTCCGGTTGGCGGTGGTCGAGCCGCGCATCTCGGCCGCCCTCCTGTTCGCCGGGAGCTTCGTGCCGCGCGCCGTGTTCGAGCAAGCGCGGCAGGTCACCATTCCGCTGCTGGTGCTCCTGCAATGGGACGACGAGGGCAACGACCGGCAGATGGCCCTGGACCTGTTCGACGCCTTCGGCTCCGCCGAGAAGACGCTGCACGCCAACATGGGCGGGCACACCGGCGTGCCGCGGTTCGAGGGGGACGACGGGAACCGGTTCTTCGCCCGGCACCTCATGTGAGCTCGTCGCCCGGCGCCTTAAGTGAGCTCGCCGCAGGGCACCTCAGGTGACGTGGCGTTCGGTAGCGGGGCCTGTCCTCCGATAGCAGGTGGGAGTTACCTTCGAACCGGGTACCAGTGGGTGACGGTGCCGGTCGGTGGGGGAGGTGGCGGCAGGTGGGATCGGGTGGGTTGATCGCGGCCGCCGCGCTGGCCGGTGTGGTGGCCGCGGGCGCGGGTGGGCTCGCGGCGCCCGAGGACCCGGAGGAGGTCTGGCGGGACAACGGGCTGCGCGTGGTCGATCGGGCCACCCGGGAGGACGCCGAGTGCGTCTCCCACTCCTTCGGCCAGGTGCAGGAGTTGCTGAAAGCCGTCCCGTGCGTCGCGCTCGACCGGATGCTGTTCACCGTCACCGACGACAAGGGCGGCACGGCCGTGGTGTTCGTCGCCTGGATCGAGTTCGACGACCGCGACAAGGCGCGCGAGTTCAAACGCGTCGAGGACATCCACGGCACCGGTGACATCACCCCGCTGTCGGGATCGTTGCTCCGGATCAACGACGTCCCCTTCACCGCGCTGAACTACGACTCCGACACGGTCGACGGCGTGACCGTGGTGATCGCCGAAGCGGAGAACGTCGTCGGTGGCTTCACCACCGAGTACCTGGACGACATCGCCGCCGTCGCCGTCCGCACACCCCGCCCCTGATCCGATTCCGCCCCCGCGCACCTCGCCCGTGACCCGATTCCGACCCCGCACACCGAACCGCGTGGCACTGATCGGCAGAATGGGCCGCGGAGGAGGTGCGAGTGATCCGGTGGGTTGTGGTGCTCGGGTTGGTGGCGTCCCTGCTGGCCGCGCTCGCCGCGGCGCCGGGGGAGGACGGCGGGACGATCCGGCCCGTGACCGAGTGCTCGGACCTGGTGGGCGACTTCGCGGTGCCCGGCGCCCGGGCGCACGTGACGCAGGCGGAACCGGTGGCGGACGGCGCCGAGGCCGCGCACTGCGCCGTGCTCGGGTACGTCGAGCCGGAGATCCGGTTCCAGCTGAAGCTGCCGACCACCACCTACACCGGCCGCTACCTCCAGTACGGCTGCGGCGGGTTCTGCGGCGAACTCCTGCCGCCCGCGTTCCCCGACTGCGGCCCCGAGATCGGCGGCGTCGCGGTGGCCGCCACCGACGACGGGCACGTCGGCCGCGGTCGGGTGCGGTCGGGCGATGGCCGGTGGGCCGTCGACAACCAGGCCGCTCGCGACGACTTCGCGTTCCGCGCGCCGCACGTGGTCTCGTTGGCCGCGAAGCGCGTCATCGAGGACTACTACGGCGACCCGCCCTCGTTCTCGTACTTCGCCGGCTGCTCGAACGGCGGCCGGGAAGGGCTGTTGCTGGCCCAGCGCTACCCGCACGACTTCGACGGCGTCATCGCGGGCGCGCCCGCCAACTACCAGAGCCCGCTGGTGCTCTACCAGGCCTGGCTGGCCCGCACCAACACCGGCGCGGACGGTCGACCGGTGCTCACCGCCGACCGGCTGCCCGTGCTGCACGACGCCGTCATGCGGCACTGCGACCGCGTCGACGGCCTGGTGGACGGCCTGATCGACGACCCGCGCCGCTGCGACTACGACCCGGCGCCGCTGGAGTGCGCACCGGACGGCGCCGACTGCCTCACCGCGGCGCAGGTCGACGTGGTGCGCAAGCTGTACGCGGGACCCGAGGACGCCCGCGGCAACAGGCTCTACCCGGCCGGGCAGGAACGCGGCTCCGAACTGGCCTGGGAGGACTGGATCACGCCGTCGGACGACGGCGACACCCCCCTGGCCGCGCTGCTCGCGGACGACTACCTCCGGCGCATGGGTTACCCGGTGGGCACGCCGCCCTCGTCGCTGGCCGACGTCGAGTTCACCGCCGAGGAGTTCGCCCGGCTCAACGTCGAAGGCGTGCGCGGCAACGCGATGAGCCTCGACCTGGACGAGTTCCGCCGCGCGGGCGGCAAGCTGATCCTCTGGCACGGGTGGAGCGACCAGGGCGTCCCACCGCGCGGCCTGCTCGACTACTACGAACGGCTGGCCCGGCGCGACGACCACGACATCCGCGGCTGGGCCCGGGTGTTCATGGTGCCGGGCCTGCGCCACTGCGGTGGCGGCGACGAGCTGACCGGCTTCGACCCGATCCGCGAGCTGCTGGCGTGGGTCGAGCAGGGCGTCGCGCCGGAGCGGGTCATCGCCACCCGCCGTGACGCGAACGGCGGCGTCGTCCGCTCCCGGCCCGTGTTCCCGTACCCGCTGACCGCGCGGTACGACGGCAGCGGCAGCATCGACGACGCGGCGAACTTCGTGTCGGCGCCGCCCGCCGCACCGACCCGTGACGCGGTCGACTGGGTGGGCGTCTACCTGCACGGACAGCCCGGACCGACCGCGTCCTGAGCCAAGCAAACCGGACGTCCGGGTTTCGGAACTCCACGATCGGGTTACCCCGGATCGCGCCGACGACTCGGCGCGCGGTCGGTGGACTCCGGGGTGGGGACGGTGGTGCGTGGTGGACTGGGAATTCGATGACGAGAGCGCGGTGCGCGAACTGCTGGCCTACGTGTCGAGGGTGACCCGCGCGCTCGGGCTCAGCGGCGAGTCCTCCTGCGTCCAGTCCGACGGCGCACGCCTCGGCGCCTACCTCGCGCTCGACGGCCACCTGCCCGGGTTCGCCGACCGGGACGTGGCGCTGCTCTGGGACGAGGACCGCGGCTGGTCCGTCGCGGTGGAGAGCGACAGCGCCGAGCCGCCGTTCGTGCTGGCCAGGCTGCGCGGCCCGATCCGCCCGGAACCCGCCGCCGTGGCGCGGTGGGTGGACGGCCTGGAACTGGTCGACGACGACCGGGAACTGCTGGCCGCGAGCTGATCCGGCTATCACCAACCAGCTCGGGCTATCACCAACCAGCGCCTGCTGAAGCCGACCAGCGCCTGCTGAAGCCCACCAACGCCGGTCGACGCTCGCGAGTCAACGCCCGCCGGGCCCGCCGAGGTAGGCCTGTGCCTCGTCCAGCAGCGCCCGCACCCCCTGGAAGAAGCTGCTCGCGCTGTGCAGCGCCGCGTGGAACTGCTCGGCCTTCTGGTCCGACGGGCTGGTGAACACCAGCATCTCGGTCAGCTCCAGCCGCCGGTTCACCGACGCCACCGCCGTGCGCCACCGGTGCAGCAGGTCGATCAGGTCGGCGTCGCGGTGCGGGCTGAGCGCGCCCGACGACAACGCCGAGTCCACCGCCGACTGCACCAGCCTCGGGTACACCCGCCTGCCCCGCGGGCCCTCCGGGCTGAACGCCTCGCCGTCCAGCGTCTCCCGGTTGCGCGCCATCTCCAGCCGGATCGACTCGATCGCCTGGTTGCGCTGCTCGCGCTGCGACGCCCACCGCTCGGCGAAGATGCCGGTGATGCCCGCGAGCAGCGCGAACGAGTTCACCGCGGGCTCCCACCGGTCGCCCGGCGGCGACACGACGAACCAGCTCACGCCCAGCACCACCGCCACCGCGAGCGCGCCGAACGTCAGCGCCGTGATCACGACGCGGGTCATCTTCGGTCAGTTCTCCCAGATCTCGCGGGCCAGGGTGTCGACCGGCTTCGGCGCGGGCGCCTGCGCACCGGGCGCGAGCAGCAGCAGGTCCATCCCGAAGCCCTGCGACGAGCGCGGCACGGCGAAGTCGGAGTGCGTGCCGACGACCTTGCGCATCCCGGCTTCGCGCACGATCCCCTCCAACGCCTTCCGCGCGTACTTGCGGGTCAGGTAGAGCCGGATGGTGTCCCGGTCCGGGAACGGCACCCTGGTGCGGTCGGGCAGCATCATCATGATGTCGCCGCCGGTCTGGTTCTGGTAGACGACCTTCACCCGCAACGCCCGGTCGTCCTCGACCGCGCCCCGGAACTGCACCGCGTCCACGTTGATGGTCAGGTCGGTGTTGTGCAGCAACGCGCTGGTCACGAACTCGCGGTAGGCCCGGCTGCGGGCGTACTCCTGGACCGCGTCCTGCGCCAGGTCGTCGCTCAACGCCTCGGTGGTGGCGACCTCCAGCAGGAACAGGTCCTGCGGCCGGGCCAGCGCGGTGAGGTTCGCGAGCAGCTCGGCGTCGTGGTCGAAGTTCGCCATGGTGTTGCCCAGCAGCGAGTACAGCACCGGCTCGTCGCCGACCAGCCGGTGGATCAGCTCGCGCAGCTCGGCCAGGTTGTCGGTGATGGAGAAGTCCAGCTGCACCGGCACCACCCGGTGCCCGCGCAGGCCGACGCGGTGGGTGGCCTCCTGGGTGCCCAGCCGCAGCATCTCCGAGCTCATGTCCACCGGCAGGTAGAGCAGGGCCGGGTTGCGCTCCAGCAGGTGCTCCAGGATGAGCCGGTCCTTGTGCCCGGTGCCGACGCCGAAGCTGACGTGGTGGAACCCCTCGCCGATCCGGCCGCGCACCCGTGCCCAGCGGCGGGTGAACGAGTCCAGGCTCTGCTTCATCACCAGGTAGAACGGGTCGGCGCAGGCGTGCGCCCAGGCGATCGTCGGTCCGATGCCCCAGTAGGCGTAGCCGGAGGTGATCTGCTTGCCGTCGCCCGCGGTCGACGGCTTGCCGAGCAGGTCGCTGGTGAGGGCGGCCAGCTTGTCCCGCTGGTCCTCGCCGACGAGCACCAGCGACCAGGCGAAGTCCGACTCGTCGATGGCCTTGGCCAGATCGCCGACCAGCCGCCCGTCGCTCGCCGTCACTCGGCCTCCTCCGCTGTGGTCCGCACCGCAGCCTACCGATCACCACCGACACCCACCCGGCTTTCCCGGATGGCGTAGCGCCGGGGTGCTCGACGTGCGCGGCGGCCGTCAGCGCTCCACGAGTCGGGTCGTCAGCGCTTCGCGAGGCGGGCCGTCAGCGCGTCGATGTCGTGCGCGACGATCAGCTCGGTGCGTTCGACGGCCATGCCCAGCTCCCGGTTGACCCGGATCATGTGCTCGTTGTCGGCGTTGGTGAAGGTGTGCACGCGTTCCAGGTCCGGGTGGTCTTCGGCCAGCCAGTGGGCCATGACGCCCTTGATGCCCAAGCCGAGCCCGTGGCCCCGGTGCGCGCCGAGCACGGCCGTGTCGCCTTGGTGGGCCGTGCGCGGCCCGTGCGGCAGCAGCAACACCTCGGTCAGCCCGGCGACCTCGCCGGTGGCCTCGTGCACGGCCACCACCACGCGCTGCTCGACGTTCTCGCCGCGCAGCTCCGCCTCGTTCTCCCGGACCCGCTCGACCGTCCACTCGGGAGGGACGTACTCGGTCGTGCCCATCGGCGCGTCGTGGATCGCGCTCCGCGCGGCGGCGTAGGACGCGACGATCTCCTCCGGCGCTTCGTTCATCCACCGCTCGACCCGGTACCCGTCGGGCAGGTCTACCGACCACCGCGTCCGGTCCGCGTCACCGACCGCCACGCCCATGGCCGCCACCGCCCGCACGGTCTTGAACCCCAGCCGGTGCGCCCACTGCGTGCCCGGACGTCCCTCCACCAGTCCCCAGTCCTCGATCACCGTGCGCCCGCGTGCACGCAACTCCGGCAACATCCCGCGGAGCAACCGGGTGGCGACGCCCCGCCGGCGTGACTCCGGGTGCACGACCACCGTGGCCACCGCGATGTGGCCGTTCTCGTCCTCGGGGAACCGCGCGTACCCGAACGCCACGATCCCGCTCGCGTCGCGCACCACCCAGTGCCCCGCCGGACCGACGCCGGGGAACGGGTTGCGCAGCCGTTCGACCACGTCCTCGTACGACGGCACCGGCTCGTGCGGCGAGTCCTCGTCGACGAGGTGGCTGTCCCGCACCACCCGGTAGTACCCCGCCAGGTCCGCCACGTCCGCCTGGTTCGGATCGAACGACTCCACCGCGCCCCCTTCGCCGGTGGGACACGTTAGCCCCGATGATCGTCGCGGTCGCGTGCTTTCCCGATCAGCACTCCGCCGACCGACCTTCCCCCGGCGAGTCCTTCCCTGGCGCGTCTTCCCGCGGCGAGTCTTTCCCTGGCGGCACAACGAACTCGGGGCCGCAGGCGATTGCCCGCGGCCCCGTCGGTGGAAACCCGCCGGGCGTCACCGGGGCGCCGGTTGCAGGACGCGGCCCGACGCGGTCAGGTGTTCCCAGGTCCGGCCGCGCTGGCTGGGCGGGGCCTCGCCGTCGGCGGTGCACGTCGGGTACACCAGGCCGTAGGGGACGGGTTGGTGGAAGAGGTCGCCGCTGCGGATGTCGATCAGGTCACACGACTGCGCCATCACGACCTCCCGCCGGACCGTCGTGAAGAGGTGGGGATGCCCATGATCCTGCTCCTCGTTGAACCGGGTGGGGGTGCTTCGGATACCCGTTGAGCTGCACTGATATGCCCGGTTCGTTGCGACGTAAGGGTGAAACCGGCGCCGCGGGTCAACGCTGGTGGTGAGCGACCTCCTGCTCGGCGTCGTCGGCGGGCGGGATGCCGCGGTCGACGTGGTCGGCGTGGAAGAGTGCTTGTGCCAGAAGGGATCTCACGTGGTCGTTGGCCGCGGAGTAGTAGACGAACGTGCCCTCGCGGCGGCCCTTCACCAGACCGGCGAGGCGCAGCTTGGCCAGGTGCTGGCTGACCGCGGTCGGCGCGGCGCCCGCCAGGTCGGCGAGGCAGGCCACCGACGACTCGCCCTGCAGCAACGCCCAGAGCACCTTGATCCGGGTCGGGTCGGCGAGCAGGCGGAACGACTCGGCGGCCAGGTGTACCTGCTCGTCGTTGGGCATGTCGAAGTCCGACAACGCGGTGTGCATGACGCCAGCCTACTTACTTGCGTATCTGCGTGATTGCGCAGGTATGCTGCCGGCGTGACGGGCAGAGAACACGGACATGGGCACGGCCATGGACACGGGCACGGCCACGGGCACCGTTCGGTGGACCGCGTCGACACCGCGCTGGAGGGCAGCGAGCGGGGGATGCGCGCCCTGGTCGTCTCGTTCGTGGCGCTGTTCGCCACGGCGGCCGCGCAGGCGGTGTTGGTGCTGGTCACCGGCTCGGTGGCGCTGCTGGGCGACACCGTCCACAACGTCGCCGACGCCCTCACGTCCATACCGCTGGCCATCGCCTTCGTGCTGGGCCGCCGGGCCGCGTCCCGCCGGTTCACCTACGGCCTCGGACGTGCGGAGGACCTGGCCGGCGTGGTGATCGTGCTGGTGATCGCCGCGTCGGCGGCGTACGCCGGGTACGAGTCGGTGCGCGGGCTGCTCGACCCGCAGCCCGTGCGGCACCTCTGGGTGGTGGCGGTGGCCGGCGTGGTCGGGTTCCTGGGCAACGAGCTGGTCGCGCGCTACCGGATGCGGGTCGGCCGGGAGATCGGCTCGGCCGCGCTCGTCGCCGACGGCCTGCACGCCCGCACCGACGGCTTCACCTCGCTGGCCGTGGTGCTGGGCGGGATCGGGGTGGCCCTGGGGTTCCCGGCCGCCGACCCGCTCGTCGGCCTGGGCATGACCGTCGCCATCCTGTTCGTCCTGCGCGACGCGGCGGGCGAGGTCTTCGGCCGGTTGCTCGACGCGGTCGACCCGGCGTCGGTCGACCTGGCCGAACGCGCCGCCGCGCAGGTCGACGGCGTGGTGCGGGCCGACCGGGTGCGCATGCGGTGGACCGGGCACGTGCTGCGGGCGGAGCTGGCGATCGCGGTGGACGCGCGGCTGAGCGTCGAGCAGGGTCACCGCATCGCGCACGAGGTGGAACGGCACCTCAAGCACGCCGTGCCCCGCTTGGCCGCGGTCACGGTGCACACCGAACCCGCCACGGCGACTGCCTGATTTGCCGCCACTGTCCGACTTACCGCCGCTGTCGGTCCGAGGTGGGGACCATATCGACCGACACCAACTACTTAACCACCTCTGACCAGCAAAAACAAGACTTGTTCCGGGGCTGCGAACCCGTCACCCTTGCCACCATGAGGTGGGGACCTTCTGGGGAATTGAGCACTGTCCTGTGGATCGGCGGGGCGCAGTGGACGGGCAAGTCGACCGTCGCCTGGCTCCTGTCGCGCCGATTCGGACTGACCGCGTACCACTACGACTTCCACGACGCCCGAGGCCACTACGACCGCGCGCTGGCGCACGCCGGGCGCTACCCGCATCGGCACGCGTGGCTGACCCTCCAAGACCACGACCCCGACACGACCTGGGTGCGACCGTCACCGGGGGAGATGGCCGAGCACAGCAAGCGCGGCCACGCCGAGCGCTTCGGGATGGTGCTGGACGACCTGCGCGCGTTGTCCAGCGGCCGCCCGCTCGTCGCCGAGGGGTGGGGTCTGCGACCGGAACTGGTCGCGCCGCTGCTCGCCGACCCGCGGCAGGCCGTGTTCCTCGTGCCGAGCGAGGCGTTCCGGCAGCGCCAGATCCGTGAACTGCCCAGGGCGGGCAAGGTGTCCGCCGCCGTGAGCGACCCGGAACGCGCGCAGGCGAACCGGGTCGAACGAGACCGCCTGCTGGCCGAGGACGTGGTCGAGCGGGCCCGGGAGCACGGCCTGCGCGTGATCGAGGTGGACGGCCGGCTCAGCGTGGGCGGCCTGACCACCGCGGTGGCCGAGCACTTCAGCCCCTGGCTGGGCTGATCGGCGAGGTTCGAACGCCCGCCGCGCGCCCTCTCCGGTCGCGCGGCGGGTTCACCGCGACGGCGGGTTCCCGACAGGCGCGGGTTCCCGACAGGTGCGGGTTCACGGCAAAGGCGGGAGTTCCAACGCCAAGGTGATCAGCGAGTGCACGCGGTTGGCGATGGCCGACAGCACGCCGTGCGCCTCCGGTGACGCGTTCTCGGCCGCCGCCTGCAACGCCCGCAGGTCTTCGTCGATCCGGTCCAGCACGGGTCCCACGTCGGCCTGCCGGGTGTTGAACGCGGTCGCGATCTCGTCCAGCGGCACGCCCTGGACCTCCAGCCGCTGCACGAGGTGGATGCGCTCCACGTCGCCGGGCGCGTAGAGCCGGTAGTTGCCCGCCGTGCGCTGCGCGGGCGAGATCAACCCGAGGCTCGTGTAGTAGTCGACGGTGCGGATGCTGACGCCGGCCCGCGCGGCCAGCTCACCGATCCTGAGCAGGACCTCCGCCACCCGCGCCTCCCCGCAACCGTACAGTGCCACGTGCTAGTGTGAAGTATGTCAGACGACGAAGACGGTAGTAGCCGGCCGGGTCGGGCCCGGCTGAACGACACCGCACCATGTTGATCATCTCCGGCACGCTGGCGATCGTGCTGCTGACCATCGCCACCGGCTACTTCGTGGCCCAGGAGTTCGCCTACATGGCGGTCGACCGGGGCAGGTTGCGGCACCAGGCCGAGAGCGGCGACAAGGCCGCCGAACGCGCCTACCGCGTCACGCAACGCCTCTCCTTCATGCTCTCCGGCGCCCAGTTCGGCATCACGGTGACCGCGCTGCTCGCCGGTTACGTCGCCGAACCGCTCCTGGGCGAGGGCCTGGCCGCCGTCCTCGGGCACACGGGCCTGTCGCCCACGCTGACCGTGACGCTGTCCATGGCGCTCGCGCTCACCTTCGCGACCGCGGTCCAGATGGTGCTCGGCGAGCTGTTCCCGAAGAACCTCGCCATCGCGAAACCCGAGGCCCTGGCCAAGGCGCTGAGCACGTCCACCCTGGCCTACCTCAAGGTCACCGGTCCGCTGATCCGGCTGTTCGACGCCTCGGCCAACCGGCTGCTGCGCGCGGTCGGCATCGAACCCGTGGAAGAGCTGCCGCAGGGCGCCACCCCGGACGACCTGAGGCAGATCATCGGTGAGGCGCAGCAGCGGGGCCACCTCGACGCCGAGCTGTCCCGCCTGCTCGACCGGGGCCTGGACTTCCGCGGCCTGGTCGCGGACCAGGCCATGACATCGCGGGTCTCGGTGCACACCGTGCGCGCCGACGAGCCGGTCGCGCGGGTGGTCGGGTTGCTGGACACCGGCCACTCCCGCTTCCCCGTCGTCGGCGACGGCCTGGACGACCTGCGCGGCGTGGTCGGGCTGGCCGAGGTGCTGACCGTCGCGCCCGAGGACCGCGCCACCACACCGGTGGGTGACGTCGCGTCACCCGCGCTGGTGGTGCCGTCGACGTTGCCGCTGCCCGCCGTGCTGGAACGGCTGCGCCTCGAACGCCGCCAGCTGGCCTGCGTGGTGGACGAGTTCGGCGGCTTCGCGGGCGTGGTGTCCCTGGAGGACCTGGCCGAGGAACTGGTCGGCGAGATCCACGACGAGGACGACGTGCTGCGCGACGCGGTGGAGCGACGCGCCGACGGGTGGGAGGTGCCCGGCCGGCTGCGGATCGACGAGATCGCCGACGCCACCGGCGTCGAGCTGCCCGCGCACGACAACTACGACACCGTGTCCGGCCTGGTGCTGCACCGGCTCGGCCGCACACCCGACGTGGGCGACGAGGTCGAGTCCGGCGGGGTGCTCGTGCGGGTGACGGCCGTGGCCCGGCACGTGCCCAGCAGGGTCCTGCTCAGCAAGGTCTCGCCCAGCAGGGTTTTGCCCGGCGGCGTGCGGCTCGGCAAGGGGGTGCGGTGATGAGCACCACGTGGTCGTTGTTCGTCTCCGTGTTGTTGTTGGCGGCCAACGCCTTCTTCGTGGCCGCCGAGTTCGCGCTGATGGCGGCGAAGCGGCACCGGCTGGAGGAAGCCGCGCGGACCAGTCGGGCGGCACGGGCCGCGTTGGCGGGCGTGCGCGAGTTGTCGTTGATGCTCGCGGGCGCGCAGCTGGGCATCACGCTGTGCACGCTGGGGTTGGGCGCGCTGGCCAAGCCCGCGGTGGCCGACCTGGTCGACCCGCTGTTGCTCGCGGTCGGCCTGCCGTCCGGGCTGTCGTACGCGCTCTCGTTCACGATCAGCCTGGTGCTGGTGGTGTTCCTGCACATGGTGATCGGCGAGATGGCGCCGAAGTCGTGGGCGATCAGCCACCCCGAGCGGTCGGCGCTGCTGCTGGCGATGCCGTTCCGGGCGTTCGCGCACACCGTCCGGTTGCTGCTGAGCGCGCTGAACGCGGTCACGAACGCGTTGCTGCTCCTGGTGAAGGTGCAGCCGAAGGACGAGCTGAGCCGCGAGCACCACCCGGACGACATGCGGATGCTGGTGCGGCAGTCGGCCGAGCACGGCCTGATCCCGGAGGGCCAGCGCCGGCTGCTGACCCGGATGTTGCAGCTCCAGCAGACCACCGTGACCCAGGTGATGGTGCCCATCGGGGAGACCGTCACCGTCGCCGAGCACACCGGCGCGCGGGCGATCGAGGACCGCAGCCGCGCGTGCGGGCGGTCGCGGTTCCCGGTGACCGACGCCGACGGGCGGTTCGTCGGCCTGGTGCACATCCGCGAGGCCGTGCGCGCCACCGCCGCCGGCGCCGACACCGCGGCCCGGGACCTGATGACCGCACCGCTGACGTTGCCCGCCGAGTTGCCGGTGGCGGGCGCGGTGACCAGGATGCGCGCCGAACGGGCGCAGCTGGCGCTGGTGGCCGACGCGGAGGGCCGCGTGGTCGGCATCGCCGCCCTGGAAGACCTCCTCGAAGAGCTGATCGGCGACTTCGAGGACGAGACCGACCAACCGAACTGACCACCTCACGGAGGAACTCCAGCCCATGTTCAAGCGGATGCTCAGCGCATTCGGCGTCGGCGGACCGTCCGTCGACACCGTGCTCGACTCGCCGCACGCCCAGCCCGGCCAGGTGATCACCGGCCAGGTGCGCATCCAGGGCGGCAGCAACGAGGCCCGCATCGACCGGATCGTGCTGTCCCTGGTGACCAGGGTCGAGGTCGAGCACGGCGACCACGAGTTCGGCGGCACCGCCGAGTTCCTGCGCCTGGAGGTGGCGCAGGACGTGCGGGTCGCGGCCGGGCAACCGGTGACCGTGCCGTTCCGGCTGGCGTTGCCGTGGGAGACCCCGATCACGGCCGTCGGCGGGCAGCGCCTGCCCGGCGTGACCGTCGGCGTGCGGACCGAGCTGGTGATCTCGGGTGCGCCCGACAAGGGCGACCTGGACCCGGTGCTGGTCGGCCCGCTGCCGTCGCAGGACCGGGTGCTCGACGCGTTCGGGCAGCTCGGCTTCCAGTTCCGCTCCGCCGACGTCGAGGCGGGCCGGATCCACGGCGTGCACCAGGAGCTCGGCTTCTACCAGGAGATCGAGTTCTACCCGCCGGCGCAGTTCGCGGGCCGGGTGAACGAGGTGGAGCTGACCTTCGTGGCCAGTCCGCACGAGCTGGTCGTGGTGCTGGAGGCGGACAAGCGGGGCGGCCTGTTCTCGTCCGGCGCGGACGCGTTCGGCCGGTTCCACGCCTCGCACGCCGACGCGGTGAACACCGACTGGGCGGGCGCGATCGGCCAGTGGCTGGCGCAGGTCGCGGGCCGCGGCGGCCACGCGCACGGCCTGCCGGGACACATGGGCCACCCGGACCACCGCGGTCACCACCGCGGGCCGGGCATGGGTGCGGTGGTCGGCGGTGTCGCGGCGGGGGTCGTGGGCGGCATGGTGGTGGGTGAGGTCGTGGACGAGGTGTTCGACGCGGGCGAGGACTTCGGTTCGGAGGAGTAGCCCGGACGACCGGGTGTGGTGGGGCGGCCTCCCCTCCGCTCCACCACACCGCTTTCCCGCTCGACCCGCCCGTCCCGCGCACCCGACGGTCAGGTCGCCGGGCGCAGCAGGGTGATCCGGTTCGCGCCCAGCTCGGTCACGTACAGGTAGCCCGTGGTCCGGCTCTGGGTGATGTCGAGCGGCTGGTTGAAGCCGGTCATGCCGGTGGCGCCGGTCGTCCGGTTCGACAGCGCGCCGGTCGGGCCCACGTCGAAGAACTGGATGTCCTGCCCGGACGAGTAGCGCACCACGAGCAGCCGCCCGTCGAGCCGCCCGCCGAACGCGGCGCCCCGGTACTCGACGACCCCGTTCGGCGACGCGTGCAGGCCCGCGTCGTAGGTGCCCGCCAGGTCGAGGTTGCGGTCCGGCGCCGTGCCCACCGGGTACGCGGAGGTCTGGAACGGGTCGGCGCCGGACGTCGGGTTGCCACCCGCCAGCACCCACTCGCAGCGCACCGGCGCCGGGTGCCCGTAGTACCTACCGGGCTTCACGTCGAACACGTAGTCGGTCTCGGCGTTCGGGTTGCCCGTCACCGCCGGCACGGCCGGACCGGTGTACGGACCGTCGCGGCGGGACGCGCAAGCGGCGGGCAGCGGTGACGGCGTGGCCGGGGCGTTGCCGCCCGCCGCCGAGCCGTTCGTCGGCACGTACAGGTGCCCGTTGCGGTGCCACACCAGGTCGTAGGCGTTGCGCACGCCGGTCGCGTGGATGGTCACCGGCGCGTTGGCCGCGTAGGGGTTGTACGTCCCGCCCGCCTCGGTGCGCACGTTCACCGGCAGGGTCGCGGGCAGCCGCGCCGGGTGGATCTTCAGCACGGCGGCGCTGAGCAGGCGTTCCGCCCGGTTGCCCCACGTCGTGTCGGGCGCGCCCATCGCGTTCATCGAACCCTGCGCCAGGTACAGGCCGCCGTCCGGGCCGAACGCGAGCGAGTTCGACTCGTGGTCCCTGATCGAGCGCGGCAGGTCGGTGACGACCTCGGTGTAGACGCCCAGGTCCGGGCCGCTGAGCCGGGCGACCTTGCCGGACCAGTCGGGCGCGTTCGACGTGCCGCCGTAGTTGTCCGTCACCCACAGCACCGGCGCCGCCGCGGTGGACGCCGGGTCGAACGCCAGGCCGATCACGGTCCGGTTCGGCGCGCCGGGCAGCCCGGCCGCGGTGGCGTGCGCGCGGACCGTCTCGATGACGGTCGCCGCGCCGAGCGTGCCGTCGGCGTGGACCGGGAAGCGGTGGACCTGCCCGGTGAACGTGGCCGCGTACAGCCGCCCGTCCGGCCCGAACGCCACGCTGGTGAACGGCGCGCCGGTGGCCACGCCGAACACCTGCCGGAACGCGACGGGCCCGCCACCGGGGCCCGCGCCGGTGGTGAACACCGACGAGAACGGCCGGAACGCCCGACCCGCCACGTCCCGCACGCCGGAGGTGACCGAGAACCGGTAAGGCGTGGCCGGTGCGAGCGGCGCCAGCGGCGACAGGTTGATCACGTCGCCGCCACCGCTGGTGATCACGTTGGCGGGCACCGCCGTGCCGTCCGACACGCGGGTCAGCCGGACCGAGGTCGACGACAGCGTGGCCGCGTCCACGGCGCCCGCGGGCAGCCGCAGGTCGGCCACCACCGACGTGGTCGGGTCGACCGCGGTCGCCAGGTTCGCGGGCGTCGCGGCGCGCACCGACGGCGAGCCGTCCGGCAGGCCGTCCACGTCGACGTAGTTCAGCTTCGTGTTCGTTCCCGAGCGCGGGGACAGCGTCAAGCGGCCGTCGGTCACGGTGACCACGCGCGTCGCGGTCGCGTGCTTCGTGGTCGCGGTGGGCTTGAACGCGGCGACGGCGTTCTGGTCCTCGACGTTGAGCCAGTGCGTGCTGTCGGTGGCCGTGCCCGCGTCGCCGACGGCGACCGTGACGGTGTAGGACCCGTTCGGCACGGCGAGCTCCCAGCTGCCCGGCGTCGGCACGCCGGGCGAGGTGGCCGGGAGCTGGGCGTGCACCAAGGTCGCCAGGCGGGGGTCGCCGGAGCCGCCCCGGTTGCGGCCGTTGCCCACCAACGACAACGGGGTGGTGGTGCCCGGCGACACCCAGCCGTAGGTCTGGCCGGTCGGCCGTGCGCCGTAGGGCTCGCCGAAGTCCCGCGCGTAGCCGGCGGCCGGCGCGGTGGCCTGGTCGGAGAAGTCGATCCGCGCGGTGAACGCGGCGGCGTGCGCGAGCCCGGTCGACGGCACGACCAGTGCCGCGGCGGCCAGGGCGGTGACGGGTGCGGTGGCGGCGAGTACGCGCATGACGTGCCCCTGTCGGCGGAGTCAACCAGCGTCGCAGGCCACGTCGGCGGTGCGACCGCCGAAGGGCGGTCCGGCCCCGGGTCGTCCTGCGGGGCACCGAAGGAGCTCGGGAAACAGCCGATCGGCTTGTTGTCGCGGTGTGAACGCCCCTTTACGGTCGGTTGACGTCCCGCCCCGGTCGATGACGATCACCCTGTGGAGGTCCGCGGTGTCGAGGAAACGAGTCAGTGCCGCTGTCGGCGCCCTGTTGCTGGCGGGCTCGGCGTTCTTCGCGATCCCGACCACGGCGGGCGCCGTGGACGATCGGCAGACCGCCGTGGTGTCGCTGGGCGACAGCGCGATGTCCGGCGAGGGCGCCGGGTCCTACGAGCCCGGCACCGAGGGCGAGAACGGCAACTGGTGCCACCGGTCCACCCAGGCCATGATCCACCGCACCCAGCTGGCCGAGCGCACGTTCAACCTGGCCTGCTCGGGCGCGGACTCGGCGAACGTGTCGCTGGCCGACACCGTGCACTACACCGAGGGCTCCCAGGCCCGGCGGCTGATCGACATCGCCCGCCAGTACCGCGTGACCACGGTCGTCGTGCAGGTCGGCGCGAACGACGACGTCCGGTTCGCCGACACCATGGTCGACTGCGTCGCCGCCTGGGTGAACCCGTTCGGCTCCAGCTGCCGGTCCAAGTTGGAGCGCGAGTGGCCCGGCAGGCTGGCCGGGATGGCGCCGAAGGTCGAGAACGCCCTGCGCGACGTCCGCACCGCGATGACCCAGGCCGGTTACGCCACGTCCTCCTACAACCTGGTCCTCACCTCGTACGCCTCGCCGGTGACCGAGAAGATGGACCGCTACCTGCACGGCCCGCAGGGCTGCCCGCTCCGCCTGGCCGACGCGGCCTACGGTCGCACGGTGGCCGTGCCGCAGCTGTCGGAGGCGTTGCGCGGCGTGGCGACGCGCGCGGGCGTGAAGTTCCTCGACCTCTCCCGCGCGACGGAGAACCGCGAGGCGTGCAGCAAGGGCGAGAGCTCCACGGGGGAGTGGCAGCGCCGGCTGACCGTCGACCCGTACGCGTTGGTGACCGGCGGCCTGGACGCCATCGGCCTGCACCTGGCCCAGCAGTCGTTCCACCCGAACGCCGCCGGCCACGCGCAGTTCGGCCGGTGCATCACCGAATTCGTCAACGGGGGCGCGGGCTCGGCCCGGTGCCTCGCCGGTGCCGACGGGAACCTGCACGCGGTCGCCTAGCACCCATTGCCGGAGTCCCACCGATCCTGACCACTTCGGACCAGCTCCGACCACCGGAAACCGCTCTCGCCCCGACCCGGGGTGAGAGCGGTTTCGCGTTGCCGCGCAACCCCGGTCACCCCGCCGGCGTCATATGGGTAAATTGGCGAGACCGGATAGGGGATTCGCTTTGGGGGGACCGGTGTCCAGAAATACCTTCGTCCGCGTGTGCGGACTGGCCGCGGCGGTGCTCACCGCGGCCTCGTGCACGTCGACCGGAGCCGAGCCGCTCAACCCCGAGCTCGCGCCGCGCGGCACCGTGCAGACCACGACCAAACCGACCAGACAGGACCTGTCCAACAAGGTCAGCCTGACCGGCAAGGTCACCATGAACCCGTTGTTCGGGATCGTGTCGCCGGTCGCGGGCCAGGTGCGCTACCTGACCGTGGCCGAGCCGACGAGCACGCCGACCAAGCCGACCCGGATCGCGACGGTCTGGACGGAGGGCAAGCCCAACAACGTCGACGTGCCCGCGGGCTCCACGTTCGGCGGACGCCTGGTGGACGACCGCGCCACGGTCACCGCGGGCATGCCGATCGCGTCGGCGAAGTACGCGGGCTACGGCATCGTCGCCGAGATCAACGGCGAGCAGGCCTACCAGATCTCCGACGCCGCGCAGGGCACCGTGCAGGCGCAGATCAAGAACGGGCCCGGCCCGTTCCCGTGCACCCTGCTCGGCACGATCGCGGCGCTGCCGCCGGGCACCGTG
Organism: Saccharothrix stipae; assembly: GCF_054781895.1. Classification (NCBI taxonomy): domain Bacteria; kingdom Bacillati; phylum Actinomycetota; class Actinomycetes; order Pseudonocardiales; family Pseudonocardiaceae; genus Saccharothrix; species Saccharothrix stipae. The sequence continues at coordinate 330,715 of NZ_BAAGTN010000007.1, forward strand.
CCCGCGCCGCCGCCGCAGCAGCCGGCACCGGATCCCGGCGCGCCCACCGGCGCCAACCCGCCCGCGCCGCCGCAGCAGCCGCAGGAGCCGGAGAACTCGTCCGAGCCGACCGGTCTGCGCCTGGTGTGCACCGCGCCCGCCGACGTGAAGCTGATCAACGGCGCCGCCGCCACCCTCGAACTGGTCACCGCGTCCGCGCGGAACGCGCTGGTCGTGCCGGTCGAGGCGGTCGCGGGCGGCCAGGGCAAGGGCAAGGTCGACGTGGTCGGGTCCGACGGGGCCAAGCAGACCGTGGACGTGGAGCTCGGCCTCACCGACGGCAAGGTGGTGGAGGTCAAGTCGGGCCTCACGGGCGAGGAGACCCTGGCCGTGCCCGGCCCGAACCTGCCGCCGGGTGAGCCCGCGGGCGAGGCCGAGCCGGGGGCGGGGCGCAAGTGACCACGTCACCCCTGCTGGTGCCACCACCGGTGGCGGCACCGCCGTTGATCCACCTCACCGGCGTGACCAAGACCCTCAAGGGCCAGGACGAGCCGCGCACCATCCTCGCGGGTGTCGACCTGACCGTGCACCCCGGCGACAGCGTCGCCATCCTCGGCCGCTCCGGCTCGGGCAAGAGCACGCTGCTCAGCCTCATCGGCCTGTTCGACCGGCCCGACGGCGGCCAGTACCTGTTGGGCGACCGGGACATCACCAAGATCCCCGAGCGCAAGGCCGCCGCGCTGCGCAGCGCCGAGTTCGGGTTCGTCTTCCAGCGCTTCTTCCTGCTCAAGCACCTGACCGCGGCGCAGAACGTGGCCATGGCGCTGGTCAACGGCCAGGGCTGGCTGCCCAGGCGCAAGCGCAAGGCGAAGGTGCTGGCCGCGTTGGAGCGCGTGGGCATCGGCCACCTGGCCAAGCACAAGCCGCCGCGCCTGTCCGGCGGTGAGCAGCAACGCGTGGCGATCGCCCGCGCCCTGGTGCGCGAGCCGCGGATCCTGCTGGCCGACGAGCCGACCGGCGCGCTCGACACCGACACCGGCAACCTCGTCGTGGAGGTGCTGCGCCAGACCACCGAAGTGGGCTGCGGCCTGGTGCTGGTCACCCACGACCACGACCACGCGGCGAAGATGGGCCGGGTGCTGCACCTGTCCGACGGCCTGCTGCGCCCGGCCGGTCAGCGGGTGGTCGCGTGATCAGGCTCTCGGGCCGGTTCCGGGCGTCGCTGATCATCGGCGGCCAGGGCATCAGGGCTCGCAAGCTGCGCACGTTCCTGTCCATGGTCAGCCTGTTCCTCGGCGTGCTCGCGGTGGTCGTCGTGCAGGCGGGCGCGGAGATCGCGAACCGGGCCATGCTCGCCGACGTCGAGCTGTACCAGGGCAAGGACGGCACGCGGCAGATGTACCTGTCGCCGGAGGGGCAGACCGTCCCGGTGGCCCTGGAGGTGCTGGAGGGCCGCACCGACGCGGTGGCCATGACCAGCGCCCGGGCGATCATCGGCGAACCCGGCGTGAAACCGATCAACGAGGGCGGCGGCCCGATCGACCAGCAGGGCGGCTACGGCGGTCCCCGGATGATGTGCGACGAGTCCGGTTGCTACCCGGTGGACGACGGCAACGCCGGCGCGCCACCGGGCCAGGCGGTGGAGCTGCAACTCATCGGGTTGACCGGCGACATCCGCCAGTTCCGGCCGTTCCGCCCGTCGCAGGGCCAGTGGCTGGACTTCGGCGGCGAGCCGTCGCTGGCGCCGAGGCTCGTGCTCAACGAGGAGGCGGCGAAGGCGTTCACCCGCTACCACGTGCCGGCGGAGATGCGGGTCGACGGCGCCACCGCCAACCCGACGCCGCGGATCATCGGCGTGGTGGACGACGGCAGCGGGCAACCCACCGCCTACGTCCGCTCCGACGAGCTGATGAACTGGCTGCCCGTGACCAGCATGGGCGACGCCAACTCGGGTCCGGGCATGCAGGTGCTGATGACACCGGACGCGGTCGAGGTCGAGCACGTCCTGCGGGCCAGGCTGGTCGCGGCGGGCACGCCGGCGGACCGCATCCACGTCAACACGGTGGAGACGCTGGAGCGGATGTCCACCGAGCTGGCGTTGCTGCGCTGGATCTTCCTCGGCATGGCGGCGCTGGTGCTGCTGATCGGCGTGGCGGGCATCCTCAACGTCGGCCTGGCGACCGTGGGCGAGCGCATCGAGGAGTTCGCGTTGCGCCGCGCCGTGGGCACCCCGCGGCTGCTGCTGGCGGGCATCGTGCTGGCGGAGACGTTGTTGACCGGCCTGCTCACGGCGGCGTTGGCGATCGGCGCGGGCGTGGTGGGGCTGAAGCTCGCGATGACGCTGTTCGGCTCGCGGTTCCCGTCGCTGGAGGGCGTGGCGTTCCCGTGGCAGGCGGGGGTGGCCGGGGTGATCGCCGGTCTGGTGGCGGGCATCCTGGGTGGTCTCGTCCCCGCGCTGCGGGCGGCGCGCATCCCCATCTCCACGGTGATGCGCGCCTGAGAACGCGGTCCAGGGCCCGGTCGAGGGCATCGTCTAGGGCGCGGCGGTCCACGGCCGCACACCGAGCTTGCCGGTGCTGCCGAGGTCGAGGGTGATCGGGTCGCCGCGCTCACCGACCGGGGTGAACACCTGCGTCGGCCGGCCGGTCGCGACGGCGAGTTCGAGGTGCTCGCCGACGACCGGCGGTGCGGACGTGTCGGTGTAGGTGTTGCGCCACAGCAACCCCGTCACCGCCGACTCGCCGGGCGCCACCGCGAGGGGTTGCGGCTCGGCGTCGAACGCCTCCACCGCCGAGATGCCGAACGACCCGGGCCCGACCGCGACGGGCAGCGGTTCCCGGTCGGCGCCCAGGACGGTGACGGACGGGTAGCCGTCGAGCCGCAACGCCTCCGCGCCGCAGTTGGTCAGCTCCAGGGTCAGCACGCGCAACCCCGAGGCGGCTTCCTGGCCCGTCACCGCGTACTCCACGCAGTGCGCGGCCGACGGTGACGGTGACGGGGGAACCGGCGGCGCGGCGGTGCACGCGGACACGGCGAACAACAGCAGGAAAAGAAGTCGGGGCACGCTCTCGATCGTCGCACGACAACTCGAAGTTGCCCGGCCGCGCATTCCCGGGATAAGCTCGGACCCGTGACTGCCGGGTCGGCCTTGGGCCACGAGCGAGAGAGTCACCCGGCCGAGCGTTGATCGCCGGGTGGGCCAGGGGCCCGCCGCACACCAGGGTTTCCGAGGTTTCCGCGCAGGTAGGCGCGACGCACCCGGACCCGTTCCGCACACACCAGCGCACCGGCGCATTCACGCGCGCCCATCGCGGTCCCCGCGCGGGACCGCCCTGCGAGCGCGCCTCCACAAAACCTCCACCGAAAACCACGGCTGAATTCACCCGTGGTGACTCGGTCATGCCCAGAATCAGGGGACGAAACACAGATGGATTTCAACCAGCAGGTGATCGACGAGTTCCGCGCCAACGCCGGCCGCGTCGGCGGACCCTTCGAAGGAGGCAGGCTCATCCTGCTGACGACCACCGGCGCCCGGTCCGGCGCCCGGCACACCAACCCCGTGGGCTACCTGCCCGACGGCGACCGGATCGTGATCATCGCGTCGGCGGGCGGCTCGCCGCGCCACCCCGACTGGTTCCACAACCTCGTGGCCGACCCGGTGGTCCAGGTGGAGGACGGCGTCTTCACCTACGACGCCAAGGCCACCGTCCTGGAGGGCGCGGAACGGGAGGAGCTGTGGGCGCGGGCGGTCGAGGCCGACCCGGGGTGGGCCGAGTACCAGGCCAAGACCACGAGGCGGATCCCCGTGGTCGCGCTGACGCAGGTCGCGGGCGGCCCGCCGAACGCGTCGAGCTGGGGCGCGGCGCTCAAGCTGGTGCACGACGCGTTCCGCCGGGAACTCGCGACCATCCGCCGCGAGGTCGCCGAGTCCAAGCCGACCCTGGCCGCGCAGCTCAAGGTCAACTGCCTGACCGCGTGCCAGGGCCTGCGGTTCCACCACACGGCCGAGGACCGCGGCACGTTCCCGATGCTGCGGGACCGGTTCCCGGAGCTCGCGCCCACGCTGGACCGCCTCGGTGAGGAGCACGAGCGCATCGCCGCCCTGCTGGAACGGCTCCAGCTGACCCTGGAACGGGGTGACGCGGCCACCCTGCGCGCGGACGTGGACCGGCTGATCGGCGAGCTGGAGGACCACCTGATCTTCGAGGAGGAGCAGCTGATCCCCTTCCTCGACGCGTGATGACAACCGGCCGGCCGGTTCGGGACACGTAATGGGTGGGTAGGACTACCCGTCTTTGTCCCGCCGGGCGGGGTGCCGGTCGACGTGGCTCGTTCACAGCCTGTTGAATGCTCATGTTTTCCATCCACCGAGCAAGGAGATGTCCGTGGGTAGAGCAAGGGGCTTGGGGGCCCTGTTCGCCTCGCTGGTCGCCGCGGCGACCGTGGTGAGCGCGACAGGAGGAGCCACCGCCGCGCCGACGACCCGCACGACGCTGAACCCGGCGGCGGTCGCGGAGTCCGTGCGGTACCTGGTCGACAACTACGGGGTCAGCGAAGGGGAGGCGCTGCGCCGGCTGGAGCTGCAGAACGAGGCGGTGCGCCTGGACGGCGTGCTGCGCCGGGAGAACCCGGCCGAGTACGGCGGCATGTGGCTCGACCAGACCTCCGGCGAGCTGGTGGTGGCCATGACCGACCCGGCCGCCGCGGACCGGCACCTGGCGGACGTGCCCGACCGGGCGCACGTGCGCACCCAGGCCGTCCGGCACTCGCTGACCGACCTGACCGCGGCCAAGGACCGGATCGCCGCGAAGGTGGGCGCCGGCGCCGAGGCGGTCTACCTGCCCGCGGTCGACGAGCGCGACAACGAGGTGGTCCTGTGGGAGCGCGCGTGGGTCGCGCAGGAGAAGGCCGCGGTGGCCGCGTCCTCGGTGGCCCGGGAAGGTGACGTCGCACGTCGGGCGGTCGCCGACGAGGCCGGCGTGGCGGTGCGGACCGCGGTGCTGCCCAAGCCGAACCCGTTGGCCGCGACGTACCCCGACCAGGGTTACTGCCACCCGCTCAACTGCGGCGGCTACGGGCCCATGCGCGGCGGCCTGCGGCTGGACATGCAGCGCAACGACAACAGCTGGGGTGGCTGCACGGCCGGTTTCAACCTGCGCTCCACCGGCGGTGGCCACCCGGGCAAGGGCTGGGTGCTGACCGCGGGCCACTGCATGGCGGGCAAGACCAAGAACACGCCGACGCAGCACAACGGCGTCCCGGTGCTCCAGCAGCACGGCATCGAGCGGAACTCGTACCCGTACGACTTCGCCGCCCTGCCGTACGTCGACACGGCGGCCCGCCACATGTGGCTGGAGGCCCACACCGGGCGCAACCGGGTGCTGAAGTACTGCCGCAACGGCGGCACGGACAGCAACGCCGACACCCCGTGCGGCGAGCAGGCGGTCGCGGTGGACGAGTACATCACCGGCATCCACCCGCTGACCGAGGTCAAGGCGGGCTGGGTGGTGTGCGCCTCCGGCTCCGCCTCCAGCGTGGTCGACTACCCCGGCGCGGTCGACAGCGGCGCCGGTGCCGGTTACAAGGTCGGCACCCGCTGCGGCCGGGTGCTGTCCACCGACGTCGGCATCAACACCGACATCTGCGCCCGCCCCGGCGACAGCGGCGGTCCGCTGTTCAGCCAGGTCGACCACACCGCGCTCGGCATCCTGGAAGGCAACCAGCAGGCGCGCCTGGGAGCCTGCAAGTCCGGCGAGCTGAACAACTACGTGCCGATCGACACGGCCCTGAACGGGCTCAACACCAGCTTCAAGAGCCTGCGGTCGACGTTCAAGGTGATCACCACGCCGAACGGCTGACCGTCGGACCGCCTCCCCGACGCGGGGATGCCGTTGGCGAACGCGCCCCGTCGGCTTCGGCCGGCGGGGCGCAGCGCTGGGGAGTGCGATGTCCGGTCCGGTACGTGTGGTGTCCCGACGCGCCGTGCGTCAGATGGATCGCTTGCGCAGCCACCACAGCGACAGCGCGATCAACGCCGCGGCCGCCAGGGTGAACAACCCGGACTCGATGAACTGGAACGCCCAGAACCGGCTGCCCGGGTGCACCAGGTTCGCCGTGCCCGTCAGCCCGGAATCGGCCGCGCACCGCAGGTAGAGCGCGTCACCGGGATCGCCCGGTAGCTGCTCGCACCGCGACAGCGCCGCGTACGCGGCCTCGTCGTCCTCGACGAACCGGCCTTCCAGGTCGCTGAACCCCTGCGCGAGGCTCCACCTGCCGGGGTCGATGGCGGCGCTCTGACCGGGGTCGTCGAACGGGATGGTCGCCACCACCGGAGTCATGTAGTTCGGCCGCGCGAACATCCGCACCGCGTACACCGCACCCAGCGCGCCGACGAGCGTCACCGCCATCGCGGGCAGCGTGCGCCGCAGCAACAACCCCGCCGTGATGCCCAACGCCACCGCGAACAGCGTGTAGCCGATCAGCGCCACCGGCTGTGCCTCGAAGTGCCTGGGCAGCAGGCGTGCCCACGCGTCGAACGGATCGGCGAGCGCCGTCGTCGCCCACCACTGCGTCAGGCCGAGCAGGGCCGCGCCGAGCACGGTCGCCGCCAAGACCACCGCCACCCGCGTGGTGAACCACCGCTGCGGGCTGATCGACTGGCTCAGCGCCAGCAGGTGCGTGCGCTGCTCCCACTCCCGCGCGAACATCGGCGCGCCGACGAAGGCGCCCGCCAGCGCGGCGAAGCCGAAGATCGCCATCCGCACCAGCTGGTTCAGCTGGTAGAACTGGGCGCGCAGGTCCCAGTACCCCAGGGTGTCCTCGCAGAAGCGGTCCGGTGTCTGCCCGAGACAGGCCGCCACCTCCTCGGCGTCGAGCTGCCAGGCCAGGCGGACGTGCACGAACACGACCAGCCCGACCAAGACCACCGCGTACGCGGCCAACGAGAGCAGCACCGCGCGGTGCTGCCGCCAGGCGACCCAGATCACGCCGCCTCCCCGGTCCGCAGGTACGCCACGACCAGCTCGTGCAACGCGGGCGGGCTCGCCCCGGACAGGTCGGGCGGACCGGCCAGCCGGAGCAGGGCGGTGACCTGGCGCTCGCCTTCGCGCGCCGTCACCACCTCGTGGTCGCCGAAGTCGGAGCCACGCGCCGCGACCACCACCCGGTGGGTGTCGATCAGCTCGTCCACGTCCCCCGCCAGCCGCACACCACCCCGGTCGAGCAGCAGCAGGTGGTCGCACATGCCGTCCAACTCGGCGATCACGTGCGAGGACAGCACCACGGTCACCCCGGTCTCGGCCACCGCGACCATGAGCGCCGCCGCGGTCGCCTCCCGGGCCACCGGGTCCATTTCGGACAGCGGCTCGTCCAGCAGCAGCACGTCCGGGCGGCGACCGAGGGCGAGCACGAGCGCCAGCCGGGCGCGGTGGCCGCCGGACAGGCGGCCGACCTTGGCGCCCAAGGGCAACCGGGCCGCACCGACCAGGTGCTCGGCGTAGTCCTGGTCCCAGGTGGGGTTGGCGGCCCGGCCGAAGCGCAGCGTTTCGGCCACCGTGAACCCGCGGTACAGCGGCTTCTCCTGCGCGACGAACCCCACGTCACCGCGCACCTCGACGGTGCCCTCGGTCGGCCGTCGCAGCCCGGCGGCGAGCACCAGCAGCGTGCTCTTGCCCGCGCCGTTCGCCCCGACCAGCGCGGTCACCGTGCCGGGCGCGAGCTCGAACGAGCAGTCGCGCAACGCCCAAGTGCCGCGGTACCGCATGCCCAGCCCGTTCGCGCGTACGGCGAAACCCACATCCGAACCCAACGCAAAGACCCCCAAGAGTGAAGAACGCAGACAGGAACGCAGATCAGAAGCGCTTGTCCAGGACCGCGCGGAACAACGCCTCGACGTCTTCCCGGCCCATGCCGAGCGCGCGGGCGCGATCCATCCAGTCCAGCAGCTCACCGCGCAACGGCGAGTCCTCGGCCGCGCCCGGCGTCACCAGCGAGCGGCGCACGAACGTGCCCAGCCCCGGCATGGGCTCGACCAATCCCTCGCGCTCCAGTTCGCGGTACGCCTTGAGCACGGTGTTCGGGTTGATCCCGGTCTGGGCGACCACGTCCTTCGCGGTGGGCAGCCGGTCGCCCGGCCCGACCACACCGAGCCGGAGCGCCTGCTTCACCTGGTGCACGAGTTGCAGGTAGGTGGCCACGCCGGACCGGCGGTCGATCCGGAACTCGATCAACCTTCAACCCTTCCACTAAGTGATTAGTGGAATAACTGTGGCGCACGGCGCGGCGTCATGTCAAACGCCTCTCGCGGTCGGGCGCTTGTGGTATGTGACTGTTCAGTCATTCATTACTTGTGCACAACGGACGACCGCCGATGCGGGCGGCCGTCCCGACCGGGCGTTCAGTAGTGGCGGATGCCCTTCGCCAGCGTCCGTGCCCACGGCGCGTCGACGTCGTCCGCGTTCACCGCCATCACCAGGTGGCACAACATGCCCCTGGCGAAGAACTCCTGCACCTGCTCCTCGCTGCCGTCGGACATGCCGCGCACGTACTCGACCATCCGGGCCACCCCGCGCTGCACGACCTCGCGCACGGCCGGTTCGGAGATCGCCGCGCACTGGGCGTGCATCTGCACCAGCAGGAGCGTGTTCTCCTCCGCGATCAGACGGGCGTAGGCGTCGCCCATCGCGTAGAGCACGGCCTCCGGTGTGCTGCCCTTGGCCTCGGCGACCCCGTCGGCGAGGCTCTCCCGGATGCGCGCGAAGCAGTGCTCCACCACGGACAGGAACAGGGCCTCCTTGTCCGGGAAGAGCCGGTAGACGTAGGCCTGCGAAATGCCTGCGGACTTCGCGACCTCGCCGGTGGTGGTGCCGTAGTAACCGCGGGCGGCGAACGCGCCCAGGGCGGTGCGCAGGACCGTCTCACGTCGTTCCTCGGCGGTGGAGAGTCGTCGTTCGCTCGTTGCTCCCGGCATGGGTGTAATTCACCACTCACACCTGGTGAAGTCAAGTCGGCGCGCTGGTGGGTGGTGGGCGCGGGCTAAGGTCGCCCGCATGTCCCGTGGTGTCTTAGGTGTCCTCGTGCTGCTGGCCGCGTGCTCATCGCCTCCGGCCGCCGCGCCGCCCGACGCCACGGGTACGACCGGCACCACCGCCATCACCACGACCACCGCGGTTCCCACCACCACAGCGGCCCCGACGTCGACGACGACCCGGTTCACCCCGCCCCCGGCGGGCAACCCGGGCGGCGGTGCGCCGGTGCCACCGGAGGCCGCCGCCGTGGACACCACCCGCCCGACCCGCGTGATCGGCAACGGCACCCCGGCGAGCTGCACGTCGCAAGCCGTGGTCGCGGCCGTCGCGGCGGGCGGCGTGATCACCTTCGACTGCGGCCCCGCACCGGTGACCATCACCATGGCGGTGACCGCGCAGGTCCGCAACGACGCCGCGCCGGAGGTCGTGCTGGACGGCGGGGGACTGGTCACGCTCAGCGGGGCGGGGCAGCGGCGCATCCTCTACCAGAACACGTGCGACCGGGCGTTGGGCATCACGACGTCCCACTGCCAGGACCAGGACCACCCGCGGCTGACCATCCAGAACCTCACGCTGGCGGACGGCAACTCGGTCGGCGCGGCCGAGGGCGGCGGTGCGGTCTTCGTGCGCGGCGGCCGGGTCAAGGTGGTCAACTCGACGTTCCTGCGCAACGCGTGCGACCGGGCGGGGCCGGACCTGGGCGGTGCCGGGATGCGCGTGCTCAGCCAGTCGCAGGGGCGGCCGGTGTTCGTGGTCGGCAGCACGTTCGACGGCGGCACGTGCGCCAACGGCGGTGCGTTGAGCAGCATCGGCGTCTCCTGGGTGGTGCTGAACAGCGTGCTGCGCAACAACTCCGCCGTGGGCCGCGGCGCCAACCCGGCCCGCGCCGGGACACCGGGCGGCGGCAGCGGTGGCGCCGTCTACGCGGACGGCAACACGTTCACGGTCCGCATCGCGGGCAGCGTCGTGGAGGACAACAAGGCCAACGAGGGTGGCGGCGCGGTCTTCTTCGTCAGCAACGACCGCACCGGCACGATGTCGGTGGAGTCCTCCACCCTGCGCCGCAACCCGAGCGCCGGCTTCGAGACGCCCGGGTACAAGGGCATCTTCTTCCTCGGCGCGACCGACCCGTCCGTCACCGCCTCGACGATCCAGTAGTCGGCCGGCACGAACCTACGTCCTACCCGCGCTCGCGCCGGAAGAACTCCCGTCGATCGACGGATTGTCGCCAGGCTGTCCGGCACGCACGATGAGTCGCCGGCCGAGGGGCCGGCTGGATAGCTCCCTGCGATCTCGACGTCCGGCCACCCTGCGAGCACGACCCCGGCCGGGCGCGGGAAGGATCAACCGTGCGCAACACCGCGAGAAGGACGCTTGCCCTGGCCGCGGGCATCGTCGCCACCCTGGCCGCGTTCGCGGGCCAGGCGATCGCCGCACCACCGCCACCGGACGCGGGCAACCCGACGCCGATGGTCGTCGGCGGCACCCAGGCCGCCAAGGGCGAGTTCCCCTGGATGGTCCGCCTGTCCATGGGCTGCGGCGGCTCGATGCTGACCGACCAGCTGGTGCTGACGGCGGCGCACTGCGTCAGCCGCACCGGCAACAACACCTCCATCACCGCCACCTACGGCGTGGTGGACCTGCAGGACACCTCACGCACCACCCGCACGTCCACCTACGTGCACCGCTCGCCCACCTACCCCACCTCCACCGGCGGTGACTGGGCGATCATCAAGCTGGCGAGCCCGATCACCGGCGCCGCCCTGCTGCCCATCGCCACCACCGCGGCCTACAACACCGGTGTGTTCACCGTGGCCGGTTGGGGCGCCACGAGGGAGGGCGGCGCGGGGTCGCGCTACCTGCTCAAGGCGAACGTCGACTACATCGACGACACCACGTGCAAGAACTCCGACCCCTACTACGCGGACCTGATCCCGGCCGCCGAGCTGTGCGCGGGCAAGCTCGCGGGCGGCGTCGACACCTGCCAGGGCGACTCCGGCGGCCCCATGTTCCGGCGTGACGACAACGGCGCGTGGATCCAGGTCGGCATCGTCAGCCACGGCAACGGGTGCGCCCGCCCGGAGAACCCCGGTGTCTACACGGAGGTCAGCACGTTCGCGGCGGCCATCAAGCAGGCGGCGGCCGACCTCGGCGGCACGCCGCAGCCGCCCGGCAAGGTGTTCGAGAACCTCGGCGACGTCACCATCCCGGACGCGGGCGCGGCGGTCTTCAGCAACGTGACCGTCACCGGCGTCGCGGGCAACGCGCCGTCCACCCTGAAGGTCGGCGTGGACATCAAGCACAGCTGGAGCGGCGACCTGGTGATCGACCTGGTCGCGCCGGACGGCTCCACCTACCGGTTGAAGGGCTCCAGCAACTCCAGCACGCCCAACGTGGTCACCACCTACACGGTGAACGCGTCCTCCGAGGTCGCCAACGGCACGTGGCGGCTCAAGGTGCAGGACGTCTACAGCCAGGACACCGGCTACGTGGACGCCTGGAGGCTCACCTTCTGACCCGCACCTCCGCACCACCCCGACGACCGCGCGCCGAGCACTCGGCGCGCGGTTTGTCATAGAGGTGCCAAAAGTCATTCGGGAAAGGCGCTCACAGGTGCTAACCCCTATTTTCTCCGAGCATCGTCCGGTGTCTCGTCTGTGCAGGTGGCGGCCCCTGTAATTGTCCGAAGATGACAATTTTCCGGACTTCTCCCCAATGGGCATTCGGCGGTCTTGCGCAAGTGTTGCGGCGTGGTTAATTTGCCCTTTGCAGCGCGTCTGCGAACCATTCCACCCCTGCCCCCTATTTGCTGGCGTGCGCTCGGCGTCAGGGAGGACGTTCCGTGAGACACACAAGACCAGCCCGCGGGCTGACCAGGCTCGGCGCGGTGTCGACCGCGATCATGGTCGTCGCGGGCCTCGCGATCGGCGTGGGCACCAGTTCGGCCGCGCAGGGCGACCTGACCCAGACCTACAGCTGCCCGTTCCCCCTGATCGGCGACCAGACCGTCTCGGTCGACATCAAGACCACCCAGCCCGGCTCGGTCGCGGCGGGCGCGTTCACCCCGAAGCTCGACATCACCGCCGTGTCCAACGCGGGCCCGACCGCCACCCAGGGCCTGCGCCTGGTCGGCGCCGAGACCATCCGCGGCACCGCCCGCGCCACCTCGAAGGTCACCGCTCCGGGCGACCAGGGCACGCTCACCGTGCAGGTCGCCAGCACCGTGCCCGACCAGCCGATCCCGGCCGTCGGCAACGACCTCGTGCTCAACGCCGTCGGTTCCGCGCCCGGCCTGCGCTTCGACCAGCCCGGCACGGCCACCGTCGAGGTGACCGACCTGGTGCTGGAGATGACCCCGCTGCGGGCCGACGGCAGCCCGACCGACCTCGGCACGTTCGTCGCCGACTGCACGCCGACGCCGAACCAGGACACCGTGCTGCAGACCTACGACGTCACCGGCACGGCGGTCACGCCCGAGACGCCGGCCGGCACGGGCGGCACGCCGCCGCTGCGCCAGGTCTACACCTGCCCGTTCCCGTTGATCGGCAACCAGAACGTCACCGTCGACATCAACGCGAACCTGCCGACCGAGGTCGGTGTCGGCGCCTTCACGCCGCAGATCGACATCACCGCCGTGTCCAACGCCGGACCCACCGCGACCCAGGGCCTGCGCCTGGTCGGCGCCGAGACCATCCAGGGCACGGCGGTCGCGACGTCGCTGGTGCGGTCGCCGGGCGGCCACCAGGCCGTGGCCGTGCCGACGAACGTGCCGAACCAGCCGATCCCGGTGAGCGGCGACCTGGTCATCAACGCCGCCGGCGTCGCCCCCGCGCTGCGGTTCGACCAGCCGGGCACGGCGACGCTGTCCGTGCACGACCTCGTGCTCACCATGACCCCGAAGAAGGCCGACGGCAGCGACACCGGGCTCGGCACGTTCGTCGCGGACTGCACGCCGGTCGACGCCGCCCACCGCACCGTGCTGCACACGTTCACCGTGGTCCCGGCGCCGGACACCGAGGCGCCCGCGGTGCCGACCGGCCTGACCGCCGGCGAGACCACGCAGACCAGCGTGCCGCTGTCGTGGACCGCCGCGACCGACAACGTCGGTGTGACGGGTTATGACGTGTTCAACGGCAGCACGTTGGCGGCCAGTGTGGAGGGCACGAGTGCCACCGTGGACGGGCTGGCGGCCGACACGGAGTACACGTTCACGGTGGTCGCCAAGGACGCGGCGGGCAACCGCTCGTCGGCCGGCGCTCCGGTGACCGCGCGCACGAAGGCCGCCCCGGACACCCAGGCCCCGACCGCGCCCGGCAACCTGGCCTCGACCGGTGCGACGCCGACCAGCGTCGCCCTGGCGTGGGCGGCGGCGAGCGACAACGTCGGCGTGACCGGCTACCAGGTGTTCAACGGCACCACACCGGTCTCCACCACGACCGGCACCACGGCCACGATCGACGGCCTGAGCCCGAACACCGAGTACACGTTCACGGTCCGGGCGCAGGACGCCGCGGGCAACGTGTCCGAGGCGAGCAACGCGGTCACCGTGCGCACGCCCGCGGCGCCGGACACCGAGGGTCCGACCGCGCCCGCCAACCCGCGCTCCACCGGCGCGTCCGCGTCGAGCATCGGCCTGGCCTGGGACGCCGCGACCGACAACGTCGGCGTGACGGGTTATGACGTGTACAACGGCAACACGCTGGCGGCCAGTGTGGAGGGCACGAGTGCCACCGTGGACGGGCTGGCGGCAGACACGGAGTACACGTTCACGGTGGTGGCCAAGGACGCGGCGGGCAACCGCTCCGCGGCCAGTGCCGCGATCACCGCCCGCACCGAGACCGCGCCCGACACCGAGGCGCCGACCGCGCCGACCGGCCTCACGGCCACCGGCGTCACGCAGTCCAGCGTCACCCTGAGCTGGGCCGCGTCCACCGACAACGTCGGCGTGACGGGCTACGAGGTGTTCAACGGCGGCACGGCGGCCGCGACCGTCGAGGGCACGACGGCCACGGTCGACGGCTTGGCCGCCGGCACCGAGTACACGTTCACCGTGGTGGCCGAGGACGCGGCGGGCAACCGCTCACCGGCGGGCGCCGCCGTCACCGTCCGCACCGACGACGCGCCGGACACCCAGGCGCCCACCGCGCCGAGCGCCCTGCGGTCCACCGCGCAGACCCGGAACAGCGTCGCGCTGGCCTGGGACGCGTCGACCGACAACGTCGGCGTGACCGGCTACGAGGTGTTCGAGGGCACCACCTCGGTCTCCACCACGACCGGCACCACGGCCACGGTCAGCGGCTTGACGCCGGACACCGAGTACACCTTCACGGTCGTCGCGAAGGACGCTGCGGGCAACACCTCCGACGTGAGCGCCGCGCTGAAGGTGCGCACCCAGCCGCTGCCCGACACCGAGGCGCCCGCCGCGCCCGGCAACCTCAGGTCGACCGCGCAGACCGAGAACAGCGTCGCGCTGGCGTGGGACGCGTCGACCGACAACGTCGGCGTGACGGGTTACGAGGTGTTCAACGGCGCCGCGTCGGCCGGTACCACCGCCGGCACCACGGCGACGGTCAGCGGCTTGACGCCGGACACCGAGTACACCTTCACGGTCGTCGCCAAGGACGCCGCGGGCAACACGTCGGCGGCGAGCACCGAGGTGAAGGTCCGGACGAAGGCGGGACAGGGCCCGCCGGTCGTCGAGCACGGCTACGGCCTGTCCGGCAGCACCAGGATCAAGGCCGCCAACGGCACGGTCCCCCTCACCGGTGGCATCGCCGCCGTGCTCGACCTGTCCACCGGGGCGTTCCAGGCCGACCTCACACTCGACCCGACCGTCGGCCGGTTCAAGGCCTTCGGCTTCGTGCCGGTCCAGGCGAAGATCCGGTTCGTGCAGGCGGCCAAGACCACCGGCGCGCTGGCGGGCGGGGTGCTCAAGTCCACGTCGAGCGTGACGGTGAAGCTGCCGCACGTCACCGTGCTCGGCATCCCGGTCAGCACCAGCCCGGACTGCCGGACGAAGACGCCGGCGTCGATACCGCTGGAGTCCAAGCCCGGCTTCGACCCGCTCCGCGGCGGCACGCTGACCGGCACCTACACCCTGCCCGCGCTGACCGGCTGCGGTCCGCTCAACGGCTTGATCAGCGGGATGACCGCGGGGCCGGGCAACACCATCGAGGTGAAGCTGTCGCCGCGCCCGCGGCGCTGACACCCGGCACCTGACACCTGGCACCCGGACGAGTGGCCCCGCACCGGAAACCCGGCGGGGCCGCTCGGCCGCCGCACCCGGACGCGGACCGACAGGTTCGCACAGCGGAAGATGCACGGGGTCGGCGAACTGCGCCACAGTCGCCGAATGACGCATGCGGTGGTGATGGGCGCGAGCATGGGCGGGCTACTGGCGGCACGGGCGCTGGTCGGCTCCTACGATCGGATCACGGTGGTCGACCGGGATCCCTTACCGGCCGACGTCGGGCACCGCCGCGGTGTCCCGCAGGCCAAGCACTTCCACACCATCCTGTTGCGCGGCAAACAGGTGCTCGACGAGATGTTCCCCGGCCTGACCGACGAGCTGGTCGCGGAGGGCGCGGTACCGGTCGGCTTCAACGTCGACGCGCGGTTCGTGCTCGCGGGCCACCCCATGGTGCGCGCGGACACCGGCGCGTCGGACATCCAGACGACCCGGCCGATGCTGGAGGGCGCGGTCCGCGCGCGGATCGCCGACTACCCCGGCGTGAAGATCGTGCCCGAGTGCGACGTGGTCGGCCCGGTGTTCGAGGGCGGCCGGGTGACCGGCGTCAAGGTCACCCGCAACGGCGCGGACGAGGTGCTGGACGCCGACCTCGTGATCGACGCGATGGGCCGGTCCGGCCGGGCGCGGTCGTGGTTGGCGTCGTTGGGCTTGCCGACGCCCGCCGAGGACCGGATCGACGTCAACATGGTGTACGCGAGCCGGTTGGTGCGCCCGCCCACGCCGTTCAAGGACAAGCTGGTGCTCGTCGGCCCGGTGCCCGGCCGGCCGACCGGGTTCGCGTTCGCCGCGCAGGAGCACGGCCAGTGGATGGTCACCCAGGTGGGCATGGCGGGCGACCACCCGCCGACCGACGAGGCGGGTTTCCTGGCGTTCCTCAAGCGGTCCGCGCCGCCGGACGTGCTGGACGCCGTCATCGCCTCCGAACCGCTCACCGAGATCCGCACGCACCGGTTCCCGGCCAGCCTGCGCCGCCGGTACGAACGGCTCCGGCAGTTCCCTCCCGGCCTGCTGGTCTTCGGCGACGCGATGTGCAGCTTCAACCCGATCTACGGCCAGGGCATGACCGTCGCGGCGATGGAGTCCGAGGCGCTGCGCAAGTGCCTGGCCGACGGCGAGACGGACCTGGCGCGGCGGTTCTTCCGGGCCGCGGGCAAGATCATCGACCCGGTGTGGCAGCTCAACGCGCTCGGCGACCTGGCGCTGCCGGAGATCCCCGGTCACCGGTCGCTGTCCACCAAGGCGTTGAACAGGTACGTCGCCCGGATGCAGCGCGTCGCCACGCACGACCCGGTGGCGGCGACCGCGTTCATCCGCACCATCGGCCTGCTCCAGCCGCCGACGTCGATCCTGCGCCCCGACGTGCTGGCCCGGGTCGTGGCCGGCGGGATGCGCCGCGACTGAACCGAGGAGCCCGCGCGAACGGCTACTTTGGGCACCATGCTGCTGCCGTCCGCGATCCTCGCGGTGAGCGCGGTCTTCGTGATCGCGGGTGTGATCAGCCGCCGGGTGCAGCCGCACAACCGGATCGGGCTGCTGTTCGTCGGGGTCGGCGTGGGCTGGCTGCTGGAGTACGTCGTCGACCAGGGGCCCTTCGCGCTGATGCTGGTCTCCAGCCTGTGGCCGTCGGTGCTCGGGCACGCGCTGGTGGCGTTCCCGACGGGCAGGCTGCGCACGGTGCCCAGGCGGCTGGTCGTGACCGCCGGGTACCTCGAGTCCCTCGTGCTGAGCGTGGCGTTCGAGTTCGAGCGCGAACCGTGGGCCGCCGCGGTCATCGGGTCCGAGACGGCGATGACGGCCGTGGTCGGGGGCTCCATGCTGGGCCTGCAACTGCACCGGTGGAGGTGCAGCAGCATGGCGCAGCGGCGCACCCTGACCGCGATGCTGGGCGCGACCGCGGTGGCGATCACCGCGTTCGCCGTGTGGGAGCCGGTGGAACGCGCGGGCCTCGACCCGCCGGTCGTGGTGCTGATGCTGGCGATGAGCGGGATCCCGTTCGCCTACCTCGCCGGGTTGCTGCGCCGCCGGATGGACCGCGGCGAGGTGGCCGACCTGGTGGTGCGGCTCAGCGGCGACAGCAGGCACGCCGGGGTGCAGGAGGCGCTGGCCGCCACGCTGCACGACCCGAGCCTGCGGGTGGCGTACTGGGTGGCCGAGCAGCAGCGGTACGTGGACGCGGACGGCCGGCCGGTCGCGCTGGACTCCGCGCACACCAGGGTGGACCGAGGCGGCGCGCCGGTCGCCGTGCTGCTGCACGACCCGGTGCTCGACCTGGAACTGGTGGACGCCGCGTGCGCCGCGGTCGGCCTGGCGCTGGAGAACGAACGGCTCACCGCCGAGCTGCGGGCCAAGGTGCGGCAGCTGGCCGAGTCGCGCGCGAATGTCCTGCGCGCCGCCGAGGACGAACGCCGCCGGTTGGAGCGCGACCTGCACGACGGCGTCCAGCAACGGCTGCTGTCGGTGGCGATGACGTTGGGCCTGGCGGAAACCGTGCCGCCGCAACGCGGGCGGGTGCTCGCCGCCGAGGCCAAGCAGGCGGTGCTGGCGACGATCGACGACGTGCGCGCGGTGTGCCACGGCATCCACCCGCCGGTGCTGACCGAGCGCGGCCTGCACGGCGCGGTGCGCGAGCTGACCGCGTTGGCCGAGCCGCGGGTCGACCTGACGCTGGACCTGCCCGACACCGTGCCGCCGCTGGTGGAGACGACCGCGTACTACGTGGTCGCCGAGGCGCTGGCGAACGTCGCCAAGCACGCCGAGGCGTCCCGGACCAAGGTCGTGCTCAGCGGTCGGGCCGGGCAGCTGGTCGTGGAGGTCGAAGACGACGGGTGCGGGGGAGCGGACCCAGAGCGGGGCACGGGGTTGCGCGGGCTGTGCGAACGGGTGGAAGCGAACGGGGGGACGATGCGGGTGCTCAGCGCGCCCTCGACGGGCACGAGCGTGCGGGTGGTGCTGCCGTGCGGGTCGTGATCGCCGAGGACTCGACGTTGCTGCGCGAAGGGCTGGCCAGGCTGCTCGCCGAGGCGGGCTTCGACGTGGTCGCGGCGGTGGAGGACGCGCCGACGTTGCTGGCGTCGGTCGACGAGCACCGGCCGGACGTGGCCATCGTGGACATCCGGATGCCGCCGACGCACACCGACGAGGGGCTGCGGGCGGCGGTGGTGCTGCGCAGGCAGTACCCGGCGACCGGGGTGCTGGTGCTGTCGCAGTACGTCCGGGTGAGCTACGCGGCGGAGCTGCTGGACGCGGGCGCGGACGGCGTCGGCTACCTGCTCAAGGACCGGGTGTCGGACCTGGCCGAGTTCACCGCCGCGATCCGGCGCGTGGGTGCGGGGGGCTCGGCGTTCGACCCGGACGTGGTGAGCCGGTTGCTGGTGCGGCGGCGCGACGAGAGCGACGACCGGTTGACGGAGCGGGAACGGGCGGTGCTCGCGCTGATGGCGGAGGGCCGCACCAACCAGGCGATCGCACAGCGGCTGTTCATCGCAGAGCGGACCGTGGAGAAGCACTGCACCAGCATCTTCACCAAGCTGGACCTGTCCGCGAGCCCGCACGACCACCGCCGCGTGCTCGCGGTGCTGCGGTACCTGAACGCGTGACCCGCGGGGCCACCGCCGTGCTGCGTCACCTGAGCCGGTAGCCCGCCGGTGCCCGGGTGGTGCGGTTAACCGCACCACCCGGTGGTGCTGGCACGGTTCCGGCGCGCCCCGGCGCGCGGGCAGGCTCGCACCATGACACTGGGGCGCGACTTGGAAGTTGACCACCTGACGGGCAGCCCGGCGCCGGCGCGCGGGCGGCCCCGGTCCGGCTTCCGCACGGACCTGATCACGGTGCTGCTCGGCACCTGGTTCTCGATCGGCCTGTTCCTGGACGCGTGGGCGCACTCCAACGTGCCCGAGCTGGAGTCCTTCTTCACGCCGTGGCACGCGGTGTTCTACTCGGGCTTCGCCGCGACCGGCGCGTGGATCCTGTGGGTGCTGTGGCGCAACTACCAGCAGGGCCTGCGCGGGCTGGACGCGGTGCCGGTCGGCTACGGCCCGGCGGTGCTCGCGCTGCCCGCGTTCGCGGCCGCGGGCGTCGGCGACTACCTGTGGCACACGTTCATCGGCATCGAGCAGGGCATCGACATCCTGTTCAGCCCCACCCACCTCGTGCTGATCGCGTCCATGATCGTGATCCTCACGACGCCGCTGCGCACGCTGTGGAGCGACCGGGACGTGGTGAGCCCGTCGTTCAAGCAGTTCCTGCCCGCCGGGCTCGCGCTGGCGTTCGCCACCTCGCTGGTGCTGCTGTTCGCCGGCTACGCCGACGCCACCGTGTTCCGCAGCGATCAGGTGATCAGGGCGTTCAGCTTCGACAAGGCCGAGGGCGGCTCGGGCCGGGCGGTGGAGCTCGCCGCCTCGATCATGTTCACCAACCTGATCATGGTTGTGCCGCTGCTGCTGGTCGTGCGCCGGTTCCGGCTGCCGTTCGGCGTCGCGACCCTGCTGGCCTTCGTGGTGATGCTGCTCAGCACGGCCGTCGCGAACTACACCAACATGAGCATCGCCGTCGGGTTCGTCGTGGCCGGCGTCGTCATCGACGTGCTGCTGCTCAAGCTGCGCCCGTCCGAGGAGCGGGTCAAGGAGTACCGGATCTTCGCCCTGGCGGCGTCCTTCGTCACGTGGGCGGTGTACTTCGCGGCGGCGATCATCGACAGCGGCACGACGCCGAGCGTCACCGAGATGTGGACCGGCGCGCCGATCATGGCCGCGCTGCACGGTCTGCTGATGGCGGTGGTGCTCGTGCCGACCGCCCGCCGGTGAGGGTGTCGCCGCCCGCCCTCGTGCTGCTGGTCGCCACCCTGCTGGTCGCCCCGGCCACCCCGGCCCGGGCGCACGCCGGCGGCCTCACGCCGCAGGACCACCTGAGCCGGGTCACCGCGATCGACCCGCCGCTGCCCGGCGTGACGGCGGCGATGGTCAACCACGGCACCCAGCTGGAGATCCGCAACGGGAGCGCGGTCGCCGTCACGATCGCCGCCGGGGGAACCGGTGGGGGCACCGGTGATCCGGCCGAGGTCGCCGACCACGTGGTCGGACCGGGCGAGACCTACCGCTTCCGCGACGAGCGCACCACCGCGCCCCAGTGGGAGATCCCGCTCGGCACGTCGGTGGTCAGGGGGCGGGTGGACGTCACCCCCGGCCCGAACCCCCTGTGGTGGCTGCTGATCACGCTCGCGCTCGCCGTCGGCGGCTACTTCCTGGGCCGCCGCCGGGCGCTGCTCGCGGCCGGCGTGGTCGTGGTGACGGCCGGGCACGTCTGGCACGCGGTCGGTTCGACGCTCGCCGTGACCGGCCAGTCGTTCGTGCCCCTGCTGCTCGGGGCCAGCGGCGTCGGACTGGTGGCGTGGCCGCTTGCCGCGGTCGCGGTGGTGGCGGCGGTGCGGCGGAAGCCGGCGACCGCGTTCGTGGCGGCCGTCGTCGGCGCGATGCTGGTGGTGGCGGGGATACCGGACTTCGACAGCTTCCGGTTCTCCCGGCTGCCGTTCGCCGGTCCGGCCGACGTGGACCGGCTGCTCGTGGCACTCACCCTCGGCGGGGGACTCGGCCTCGCCGCGGGCGGATTCGACTACTTGAGAAGGACTGGTTCGACCACATGAGGACCATCTGCGCCGTGGCGTTCGCCCTGCTCGTGCTCGCGGGCTGCGCGCCGGCGGCCGAGCCCGCGCCACCCTCCGGACCGCTGCGGCTGGAGCTGTCGGTGGACCAGGCGTCACCGCAGCGGGTGGAGGCGGCCCGCGGGCAGGCCGTCGAGCTGACCGTCACCAGCGAGGAGCCGGTGGACGTGCACGTGCACGGGTTCGACGTGCTGGCGAAGGCGGAGCGGGGGAAGCCGGCCGTGCTGGCGTTCACCGCGGACCGGACGGGCACGTTCGACGTGGAGGCGCACCCGGACACGTTGTTGGTGCAGCTGGTGGTGCGGTGACGGTCCTGGCGCACGGCGTCGGCGCGCGGCACGACCTGCCGCTGCCGCTGGACCTGGTGCTCCAGGGCGCGGCGGTCGCGCTGCTGGCGTCGTTCCTGGCCCTGGGTCTGCTGTGGACGACACCGCGGTTCGACACCGCCAAGCCTGATGCCGCCGAACCCGACCGGGACTGGTGGCCGGTGCGGCTGCTGGTCGCGGTCGGCCTGCTGTTCGTACCCGCGCAGGCGTGGCCGCACCTGGTGTTCGTGCTCGGCTGGGTCGGCGTGGCGGTGCTGTCGATGCTGTTCGGCCCGGTGTGGCGGGTGGTCAACCCGCTGCGCCTGGCCACCCGCGTCACGCTCGGCCGCGCGTACCCCGGGTGGCTGGGCCACTGGCCCGCCGCGCTGGGCCTGCTCGCGTTCACCTGGGTCGAGCTGGTCGAGCCGGGCGCCCTGCCGTGGTTCCTGGTGGTGTACGCGGTGGCGAACCTCGCCGGCGGCGTGGTGTTCGGACCGACGTGGTTCGAGCGGGCCGACGGGTTCGAGGTGTTCTCGACGCTGCTGGGCCGGCTGTCGCCACTGCGCGGCAACCCGTTCCGCGCGCTCGTGGCCACGCCCGTGCGGCCGGGTCTGGTCGCGGTGGTGGCGGTGCTGCTCGGCTCGACCGCGTTCGACAGCATCGGCTCCACCCCGACCTGGGCACGCCTGTCGGTGCCCGACTCGGTCGGGCTGGTGGCGGCCGTGGCCGTGGTCGCGGGCAGCTACCTGCTCGCGTGCCGGTCGTTGAGCGGGCGGCTCGCCCACTCGATGGTCCCCATCATCGCCGGGTACGTCGTGGCGCACTACTTCTCGCTGCTCGCGGTGGAGGGCCAACGGGGCGTCGCCCTGCTGTTCGGCGTCACCGGCTTCACCCCGGACGACACCCTCGCCGCACCGGCCCTGGTCGCGTCGGTGCAGGTCGGCGCGGTGCTCGCCGGACACCTGCTGGCCGTGGTGGCCGCGCACGACCGCACCTTGCGGCTGCTGCCGCCCCGCGAGCACCTGACCGGTCAGGTGCCGCTGCTGGTGCTCATGGTCGGTTACACCGCCGGTGGGCTGGCACTGCTGTTCGCCGGGTGAACGCGGTGCCGGCGTGTTCGCGACCGTCTGTCGTGGCACGAACAACCCAATTGGGCTAACCGATTACCTCCATGAGGTGGGTCTCTCCGCATTCCAGCGGTCTTGGCATCGTGATCATGGTGCGGTGCGGCGTGCTCGTCACCTGACAGCCTGGCATTTCCCGGCACACGGATGAACGTTCTTCTCACCGGATCGGGTCTATCACTAGTTTTCGTAGCGTGAAATCGCCAGATCTGTGGAATTCATCCGAGTGACGAAAGGGCGTTGATGAGCATTTATCTCACAGGTCTGCTGTGGGTCGCCGGCGCGGCCGTCGTGGCCGCCGTCCTGGCTTACTTGATCCGCAAGTACGGCGAGCTGGAGGGCCGCTCGGCGAACAACGAGGCCGCGGGGCAGGTGTTCACGATCGTGGGCGGCTTGCACGCGGTCCTGGTGGCGTTCGTGCTCATCGCCCTGTTCGACGCCGTCAACCAGGCCAGTGATGCCTCGTACCGGGAGGCGGACGGGCTGGTCGCCGCCACGTGGGCGAGCGACGCGCTGTCCAAGGAAACCGGCGAGGAGGTCCGTGAGATGTCGCGGGTCTACGCCGAGACCGTCATCGACGACGAGTGGCCCGGGATGATGGAGGGCACCGACTTCGAGTCGACCGGCTGGTCGCAGCTCGACCGGCTGCGCCAGGTCGTGGCCGAGGCGCCCGCCACCGACGAGTGGCAGGTCGAGCGCAAGACCGAGGCCGCGAACCAGCTGTGGCTGGTCTACGAGGCCAGGCAGGAACGGCTGAACGCGGCGGGCGGCGGGGTCAGCTCGGTCGTCTGGTTCGTGCTGGTGGCGGGCAGCGTGCTGGCCGTCTGCCTGCCGCTGCTGTTCGGCGGCCCGCGCATTCGCACCCACGTGCTCATCGTGGCCACCCTCGCCGCCACCATCACGCTGCTGCTGTACGCGACCTACCAGCTGCAGAACCCGTTCGGCGGTGGGGCCGGGGTGAGTCCAGCGGCCTTCGAGGCCGCCGTGGAGCGGTTCGGATGATTGAAGCTCTCGCGCAGGTCGTGTGCACCGTCATCCAGGTCGAGGCGGGGGCGCATGGGCCCTCGACCGCCTTCCAGGTGCGGTTCCCGTCCGGCGAGGCGACCCCGCTCAACCCGCTCGACGTGCGGCTGAACGCCATCGGCTTCTCCGCCAGGCAGAACCTCGTCTACGGCCTGGACCCGCAGGGCAGGCTCGTCGCGCTCGACCGGTCGGGCCGGGTGGTCGGCAAGCCGACGCCGCCCTCGCACCTGCTGGGGCACGCGACGGCGGGCGCGGTGGTGGGCGAGCGGCTGGTGGTGCGTGCCGGGCCGTGGCTGCACTCGGTCGACATCGACCCGAAGAGCCCCACGTTCGGGCACGTCGTGCACAAGGCCTGGCTGTGGCCCTCGGAAGGGGTGACCGTCGACGACTTCGACGTCAACCCGGCCGACGGCCTGCTCTACGGCGTCGCCACCCACCACGGCCGCGGCGTGGTGGTGAGCATCGACCCGCGCACCGGCAAGACGACCACCGTGCCCGGCGTCGCTCGGCTGCCCGGCGGCAGCGGGTACGGCGCGGTGACGCTGGCACCCGACGGCGCGCTCTACACGACCAACAACCGGCACGGCGGCCGCAGCACGTTGTGGCGGGTGGCGCTGGACGGCACGGGCGTGGTCACCGAGATCTCGTCACGGCCGGCGCTGCACACCATCGACTCGACCGGCTGCCTGTCCGCGATCCCGACGCCGACCACGACTACCAAGCCCACCACGACCACGAAACCCACGACGACCACCAAACCCACCACCACCACCACGAAACCCACGACCACCACCACGACCACCACGACGACACCCAGCCCGACGCCGACGACCACCCCGCCGACCACGACCACCCCGCCACCGACGACGACCACCACCACGAACCCGCCACCGACGACCACCATCGCGCGGACGACCACCACACCGCGGGCCGTGCCCCTCGTTCCCCTGCCCAACCCACCGCCGCCACCGCAGCACACGCCACCTCCGCCACCTCCGCCGCCGCCGGTCGACGTGGACATCCCCGATCGTCGGGCGGAGACCTTGGCGCCGGCCAACAACAACGTGCGCGACCAGCGTCGCTGGGGCCTGGTGGCGATGATCCTGATCCTGGGCGCGGGTGCGCTCGCCCGCCAGGCCGCGAGCAGGCGGCGGTAGGACCGGGCGGCTCACACCGCCAGCATCCGCCGCACCTCCTCGTCCTGGAGTTCGTCGGTGGAGCCCGCGTGCACGACCTCGCCCGCGTCCATCACCACGAAGCTGTCGGCCAGCCGCACCGCGAAGTCCAGGTACTGCTCGACCAGCAGCACGGTCAGCCCGGCCTCCCGGTGCAGCCGCTCGATCGCGGCCTCGATCTCGTCGATCACCGACGGCTGGACGCCCTCGGTCGGCTCGTCCAGCAACAGCAGCCGCGGCCGGGTGATCAACGCCCGCGCGATGGCCAACTGCTGGCGCTGCCCACCGGAGAGGAACCCGGCGGGCCGCTTGAGGAGCTGCCGCAACGCCGGGAACACGTCCAGCGCCCCGTCCACCGCCGTCGGGTCGCGGTGCCCGGTGGCCTCCAGCGTGACCTGGAGGTTCTCCCACGCGGTCAGCTGCGGGAACGACACGTGCCCCTGCGGCACGTACCCGATGCCCGCCCGCACCCGCTGGTGCGTCGGCATCCGCGTGATGTCGTGGCCGTCGAACGTGATCCGGCCGGCGGTGGGCGTGAGCGTGCCCATGAGGGTCTTGAGCAACGTCGTCTTGCCGACGCCGTTGCGCCCCATCACGCACACCAGCGACCCGGCGGGCACCTCCAGCCCCACGCCGAACAGCACCCGCGCCCGCCCGTAGGCGGCGTCCACCCCGGACACCGACAGCATCACGTCACCGCCTTCCCCTTGGCCCGCCCCAGGTACACCTCGCGCACCCGCGGGTCCTCCTGCACCTCGGCCACCGAGCCCTCGCGCAGCACGTGCCCCTGGTGCATCACGGTCACCTTGCGCGCGTACTTGCGCAGGAACTCCATGTCGTGCTCGACCACGACCACCGTGTGGGTCGACGCGATCCGGTGCAGCAGCTCGCCGGTCCGCTCGCGCTCGGCGCGGCTCATCCCCGCCACCGGCTCGTCCAGCAGCAACAGCTTCGGCCGCTGCACCAGCAGCATCCCGATCTCCAGCCACTGCCGCTGGCCGTGCGAGAGCACCCCGGCCGGCTTGTCCGCCAACGCGGTCAGCTCCGCCGCCTCCAACGCCGAGGCCACCGCGTCGGACACACCGCGCCGACGCCGCAACAAGGACCGCAGCGGCAGCCGGAAGCCCTCCGCGAGGTCCAGGTTCTCCACCACGGTCAGCTCCTCGAACACGGTGGCGGTCTGGAACGTGCGGCCGACACCCATCCGCACGATGTGGTGCTCCCGCCTGCCCACCAGCTCCCGACCGCCGAACGTGACGCTGCCCGCCGCGGGTCTGGTCAGCCCGGTCACCACGTCGATCAGCGTCGTCTTGCCGGCGCCGTTCGGCCCGATCAGGAACCGCAGCTCGCCCTCCTCGACGGTGAAGTCCAGTCCGTCGATCGCGGCGAAGCCGTCGAACACCACGCGCAGCCCGCGCACCTCCAGCAACGCCCTCACGCCGTCACCTCCGCGGGTCGCCGACGGGCGGGCAGCCGGTGCCGCGCGGACTCGACCACGCCCGCCAGGCCCTTCGGCGCGAACACCAGCACCAGCACGAACAGCCCGCCCTGCAGGTACAGCCAGCCCTCGGCGAAGTCCTCGCTGAACAGGGTCTTGGCGTAGTTGACCGCGATCGCGCCCGCGATGGCTCCGGCGAGCACGAACCGCCCGCCGACCGCGACGCCGACCAGCAGCTCCAGCGACGGCACGATGCCGAGCAGCGCGGGGGAGATGATGCCGACGACGGGCACGAACAGGGCACCGGCCAGACCCGCCATCACCGCCGAGACGGTGAACGTGATCGTCTTGACCACGGCCGGGTCGTAGCCGAGGAACCGCACCCGGTCCTCGCCGTCGCGCACCGCCACCAGCAACCGGCCGAACCGGCTGCGCACCAGCAGCTTCGCCACCAGGAACGTCACGCCGAGCACGACGGCCGCGATCGCGTACACGGCGCGCTGCCCGTTCGGGTCGGTCAGGTCCAACCCGAAGAACTGGCTGAAGTTGGTCATGCCGTTGGTGCCACCGGTGAGCCCCTGCTGACCCACCAGCAGGATCACGAACGCCGCCGCCAACGCCTGGGACAGGATGGCGAAGTACGCGCCGCGCACCCGTTGCCGGAACACCAGCAACCCCAGCAGGAACGCGACCAGGCCGGGCACCAGCACCACCGCCGCCAGCGCGAACACCGGGTTGCCGAACGGTTTCCACAGCGCGGGCAGCTGCTCGACCCCGCTCCACACCATGAAGTCGGGCAGCCCGGCCGACCCGGCCTCCTGCAACTTCAGGTACATGGCCATCGCGTAGCCGCCGAGGCCGAAGAACACGCCCTGCCCCAGCGTCAGCATCCCGCCCTGGCCCCAGGCCAACGCGATGCCGACCGCGACGATCGCGAAGCACAGGTACTTCGCCAGCAGCCCGAGGCGGAACGGCGAGAGCGCGAACGGCGCCACCGCCAGCAGCACGACGCACGCCACGAGGGAGATGCGACCCCACGTCATACCAGCGCCCTCCCCTTCAGCACGAACATGCCCTGCGGCCGGACCTGGAGGAACGCGATGATCGCCAGGAACACCAGCACCTTGGCCAGGCTCGCGTCGGTCCAGAACTCCAGGTAGCCGTTGAGGAACCCGAGCGCGACCGCCGCCAGCACCGCGCCGCGCAACTGGCCGAGCCCGCCCGCGACCACGACCAGGAACGCGTCCACGATGTAGAAGGTGCCCAGGCTCGGGCCGACCGGGCCGACGAGCGTCAGCGCGACGCCCGCCACCCCGGCCAGCCCCGAGCCGAGCAGGAACGTGAACCGGTCCACGCGCCCGGTGGCGATGCCGCTGTAGGCGGCCAACTCCCGGTTCTGCACCACCGCCCGCATCCGCCGGCCGGCGGGCAGCCTGGTCAGGTAGAGCCACACCCCGACCACGCACAGCACGGCGAGCACGATGATGAACACCCGGTTGTACGGCAGCCGGACACCGAGCACGTCCACGCCGCCGACCAGCCACGACGGCGCGGTCACCTGCACGTTGGGCGCGCCGAAGACGTCACGTGCGAGCTGTTGCAGCACCAGGCTCACGCCCCAGGTCAACAACAGCGTGTCCAACG
The DNA here is from genome assembly GCF_054781895.1 of Saccharothrix stipae. Classification (NCBI taxonomy): domain Bacteria; kingdom Bacillati; phylum Actinomycetota; class Actinomycetes; order Pseudonocardiales; family Pseudonocardiaceae; genus Saccharothrix; species Saccharothrix stipae. The sequence goes on from NZ_BAAGTN010000007.1 coordinate 358,335, forward strand.
GCCGCCCGTAGAACCGGCGGATCAGCGACCACTCCAGCAGCAGCCCCATCAACCCGGCCACGACGAACGCGACCGGGAGCGCGATGAGGAACGACTGGCCGGCGTCACCCAGGAACGACGAGCTCTGCAAGAGGTACGCGGTGTAGGCGCCCGCCATGATGAACTCGCCGTGCGCCATGTTGATCACGCCCATCTGGCCGAACGTGAACGTCAGGCCGAGCGCGATGAGCAACAGCACCGCGGCGATGCTCAGCCCGATGGGCAGCTGGTTGGCCAATGCCCCCATGGGATCGACCCCCTAACCCAGGCCGCCGGCCCAGTCGTAGGACTTGAGGTACGGGTCGGGCTTGATCGGGCCGGGGGAGGACCACACCTCCTTGATCTGGCCGTCCGCCTGGACCAGGCCGATCCGGGCGGTCTTGGCCACGTGCTGGTTCTCGCCGTCGATGGTGGTCGTGCCCTCGGGCGCCTCGATCGAGATGCCGCCCGCGGCCTTCTTCACGGCCTCCACCTCGGTCGTGCCCGCCTTCTTCACCGCCTCCGCCCACAGGTGGACCGCGTTGTAACCGGCCTCCATCGGGTCGGACGTCACCTTGTCCGCGCCGTACTTCGCCTTGAACGCCTTGACGAACGCGTCGTTCGCGGGCGTGGTGGTGGTCTGGTAGTAGTTCCACGCCACGAGGTGGCCGGCCACGTTCTCCGGGCCGATGCCCTTCACCTCTTCCTCGGCGACGCTCACCGACACCACCGGCGTGGTCTGCGGCGTGATGCCGGAACCGCGCAACTGCTTGAAGAACGCCACGTTGCTGTCGCCGTTGAGGGTGTTGAACACCGCGTCGGGCTTGGCGTCGGCGATCTTGTTGACCAGCGTGCTGTACTCCGTGTGGCCGAGCGGCGTGTACTCCTCGCCCAGGATCTCGATGCCCTTGGCGGCGGCGTACGCCTTGATGATCTTGTTGGCGGTGCGCGGGAACACGTAGTCGCTGCCCACCAGGAACATCTTCTTCTTGCCCTGCCCGGCCAGGTAGTCCAGCGCGGGCACGATCTGCTGGTTGGTCGTCGCGCCGGTGTAGAAGATGTAGGGCGAGCTCTCCAGGCCCTCGTACTGCACCGGGTACCACAGCAGCGCCTTGTTGCGCTCGAACACCGGCAGCATCGCCTTGCGGCTGGCCGAGGTCCAGCCGCCGAACACCGTCGCCACCTTGTCCTGCGAGATCAGCTTCTGCGCCTTCTCGGCGAACGTGGGCCAGTCCGACGCGCCGTCCTCGGTGACCGGGACGACCTTCTTGCCCAGCAGGCCACCCTTGGCGTTGATCTCCTCGACGGCCAGCAGCTCGGCGTCGCGCACGGTCACCTCGCTGATGGCCATGGTGCCGCTCAACGAGTGCAGGATGCCGACCTTGATCTCGTCACCGGAGGCGCCCGCGCCGCCACCGGGTTCGTCGACGCAAGCCGTCACGAGCAGAACGGGCAGCAGGAGGGCGAGCAGACCGCGACTGAAGGTTCCGGGACGCACCGGCGGCTCCTTTCGAGCAGGTGGAACCGAGAAGCTATGAACCGCGTGTTGCGTGCCGGGCGCGCGAGGTTACGTTCGTGTGGCCAGGTGCGCACGGTATGCACTTGTGACCTTCCGTACTCACGATCCGCTGCCATCGCGTCATCCGTTCGGCCGAGCCGGTCGTCCGAAGGTGCGACACGACCGCGGACCTTCGGCCGACGATCGACCACCGCCCCTCGCCCTAGCTTCGCCTCACGGGAGTTGTTCGGGAGGAGCGACATGGGTGGACGCATCGCGGCGTTGGACGTGCTGCGCGGGGTGGCGATCCTCGGCACGCTGGGGGCCAACGTCTGGATCTTCACGCACCCCGAGGGGGTGATGGGCTTCCTGACCGAGTTCGGCGGGGGTGCGGGCGACACCGCGACCACGCTGCTGCAGATGATCAGCAACGGGAAGTTCCTCGGCCTGCTGTCGATCATGTTCGGCATCGGCCTGGCGATCCAGCACCGCTCGGCGCAACGGCGGGGGCGGCGGTGGCCGGGCTGGTACCTGTGGCGCTCGGCGCTGCTGCTCTTCGAGGGCCTGGCGCACTACGTGCTCATCTTCGAGTTCGACGTGCTGATGTTCTACGCCGTGGTGTCCGTGCTGGTCGCCTACCTGGTCGGGCGCGGCTCGCGGGTCCAGACCGGCTGGATGGTCGCGGCGGGCGTGGTGAACCTGGCCGTCGTCGGCCTGATCACGGCGGCGCTGCTGGCCGAGGGCACGACGGTCGGCGACGCGGGGGTCGTCCTCGCCGCGGACAGCTGGTGGGGCGGTGTGCGGGACCGCGTCGAGTACTTCGGGATGTTCCGCGCCGAGGGGTTCCTGGTGCTGCCGCTGAGCACCCTGCTGTTCCTGGGTGGCGCGCGCCTGTTCCAGGCCGGCGCGCTGGAGGACTCCGCGCGGGGCGCGCTGATCCAACGGCGGCTGATGGTGTGGGGCCTGGGTGTCGGCGTGCCGCTGAACGTCGCGGCCACGTTCGCCGGGCCCGAGTGGTTCGCCGTCGAGCGGTACGCGTGCGCGCCGATGGTCGCGTTCGGGTTGCTCGGCGGGATCACCGCGCTGGTCAACCGGATGCGCGCCGAGCCGGGGCGGCTGCGCCGGGGCGTCACGGCGGTCGGCCGGTCCGCGCTGAGCTGCTACATCGCGCAGAACGTGATCGCGTCCGTGCTCTGCTACCGGTGGGGTCTCGGGCTGACCGAGCGCTGGGGGCACCTCGGTGCGTGGTTCACCTTCGGCATGTGGCTGGTGATCTCGGCCCTGCTGCTGGTCGGCGCGTCGTGGTGGATGCGGCGGTTCCCGCGCGGACCGGTGGAAACGGTGTGGAACCTCGCCTACCAGGCGCCGCAACGGCGACGCGCGGTGCAGCCGACGGGCTGAAGGCCGGCGGGTTGAGGCCTGGCGGGTGGGCACCGGTGGATCCCGGTGCCCACCCGGCCGTCACGGGGTGTCCACCAGTGCCTGCCCGCCGTCGCCCAACCCGGTGACGTTGGTGAGGCTCGGGTGCTGCACCGGCCGCAACGCCGGCTTGCCGCTGGACGGGATGCCGAGGTCGGCCGACTGGTTCCAGCCCCACATCCAGAGCCGGCCGGAGGAGTCCAGCACCTGTCCGCCGTGGTAGTGGCTGACGACGTCGACCGCGCCGCCGATGCCCTCGACGCGGGCCGGCACGTTCCTGGTGCACTCGTGGCAGTCGGTGCCGTCGCCGAGACCGGCCCACGCGCTCGTGCCCCACGACCAGACCGTGCCGTCGTCGCGCACGGCGTAGCCGTTCTGGTTGTCGCCGTCGACCGCGACGACCCCGGTCAACCCGGAGACGCGCACCGGTACCCGCGACAGGCCTCCGGTCGTGCCGTTGCCGAGGGTGCCGTTGTGGTTGGCGCCCCACGCCCAGACGCTGCCGTCGGCGGTGACGGCGAACGCGTTGGACGAGCCGGCGGCGATCTCGACGACCCCGGTGAGGCCGCCGACCCGGACCGGCACGTTCGACTCCGGGGCGGTGGACCCGTTGCCGAGCTCGCCGTGCTCGTTCCAGCCCCAGGCCCACACCGTGCCGTCGGCGCGCAACGCGTACCCGGTGCCCCAACTGCCCGCGATCGCGGTGACGCCCGTCAGCCCGGATACCTGCTGCGGCCGCATCGCCGGTGGCCACACCCCGCCGGTGCCGAGCGCGCCGTAGGCGTCGCCGCCCCAGGACCAGACCGTCCCGTCGGCCCGCAGCGCGTAGTGGGTGTTCGAGAAGCCCGCCCCGTCGGTGTTGGCGACCGCGACGACCCCGGTGAGGCCGGGCACCCGCACCGGGAACGGGACGTGCGCGGTGGCGTTCCAGTCGTCACCGGTGTTGTGGCCGGCGTTGAAGCCCCAGACCCACGCCGAGCCGTCGGCCAGCGCCGCGGTCCGCGACGCCACCGACACCACGCCGGACAACGCGTACAACGGCGTCGGCAGGGTGTCGCCCGTCCTCGTCCCGATGCCGAGGTAACCGCCGTTGCCGCCCCACACGTACGCGCAGTCGTGGGTGCACGGCGCGGGCGGCATGGCGAAGTACCCGGCCAGGTCGATGGCGACGTGGGCGTCGCCCGCGTTGTTGTAGGCGTAGAAGCGCCCGCTGTCGACCTCGCCACCGATCTCGACCACGGCGAGGTTCGCCGCCGTCTGGCCGCGCGTCAGGTTCAGGTTGGACGTCCACGGGCCGTGGATGTTGGTGTACTGCCAGGCGGTGATGTGGGTGTCGGCGGTCGGTGCGATCCCGGTGATGTTGACGACCGCGCCGATGGCCTCGTTCGGCACCGCCGCGCCGGGGACGACGCTCCGGTGCTGCGCCTGCCCGATGGGCGTGCGGTTCTGGTCGTAGTTGCCGGTGCCGTCGCGGGTGTCGAAGATCCGCTGCGGCGCCAACGGGGTGAACAGCGCGCCGAACTCCGGTGTGTAGAAGCCCTGGATGTCGACCAGCAGCTCGACAACACCGGCGTTGTTGTACAGGTTCACCAACCGCCCGGCGCCCAGCGCGACGGTCGTCAGGTTGGGATTGGTGCCACCGGTGGGCACGTTCACCGTCGAGGCGTTGGGCCGGGCGCCGCCGGCGGGCCACGCGGTGACGAACGTGTTCGCCGTCGCGGTCGCGGCGGTCACGTTGAGCGCGACGGCGGTGGCCGACTGCGGCACGGCCCACGAGAGGTCCAGCGTCGTGGTGCTCCCGGCGCCGGCACGCACGCTCAGCACGCGATTCGGTTGCACCGGCAGGAACCTCGACCCGGTGCCGGTCGAGTAGTACCCGGCCAGGTCGACGACGACATGGGTGCTGCCCGCGTTGTTGTAGAGGTCGAGCACGCGGTCCGCCCCGACGATCACGGTCACCAGGTTCGCCCGCGTCTCACCCGCCCGCAGGTTCAGGTTGGACACCACGGGCCGGGTCTGCCCGTGCGGTGAGGCCGTGACGTAGGTGTCCGCGGTCGGCTCGGTCCCGGTCAGGTTGACCACGACCGCGGTGGCCGAGGCCGGCACCCGGCCGGCCAGGTCGACGGTCGTGGTGCCCCCGGCACCGATCGGCCCCCGGCCCGAACGGGTGTCCAGGACCCGCGTCGGCGACAGCGCCGTGTAGGTGGACCCGGCGGCCGCGGCTGGTGGCTCGGCCACCGCGGCGGGCCCGGCCGGCACGACCACGGCCAGGGCAGCCGCCATCAAGGCAGCGGTGAGAAACCGCATGAATTCCCCCCGTACTCCGGATCCCCCGACCCGAATTCGAGGCTAACAGCCCACCGCCGGGCGACCGCGGCTCCGCAGGCATCGCAGCCGAAGAGAACCGAGGGCGGGCCGGCGCTGCTATCGTCCGTTGGTCGCCACACGAACGACTGGGGGGTTGCCGTGGGGGATGTGTCCGAGCAGTGGTCGGTGGTCCGGGCCGTGCTGCCGACCGTGACCGGGCGGTTCGCCGAGCTCGTCGTCGCCTCGGACCCGGATGCGCGCGCCACACCCGACTGGACCGTGACCGACACCGCCGCGCACGTCGTTATGATCGCCTCGATCTACACCACGCTCCTGGCGCCCGACGGCGGCGAGGTCGCCGACCCGGCCCTGGCCGAGTTCATCCCCACGGTCACCGTGGACACCGTCGCCGACCTGAACGCCTTGGCGCTGAACCGGTTCACCGAGCGCGACCCGGCGAAGCTCGCGGCCATGCTGCGGTCCATGGTGGCCACCATCCTGGACCTGACCGCGCAGGCCGACCCCGAGCGGACCGTGCCGTGGTTGGGCGCGTCGAAGGTGCCCATCGGCGGTGTGCTCGCCCACCTCGTCAACGAACTGCTCATCCACGGCTGGGACATCGCCCGTGCCGTCGGCACGCCGTGGGCGATCCCGTCGCGTGAAGCGGCGCCGTTCTTCGACCTGTTCATCATCGGCCTGCTGCGCAACGACGTCGGCAGCCTGCTCGACGGCGCGCCACCCCGCGACCGCCGCATCGCGGTCGCCTTCAGCTCCCGCTACACGACGCCGGTGACGGTCGTCCTGCACCGGGGCCGGGTGACGGTCGAGGAGCCGGGCGGGCCGGTCGACGTGCGCCTGGGCTTCGACCCGGCGGTGCTGCACCTCGTGCTGTTCGGCCGGGTCAGCCGGACCCGGGCGGCGTTGACCGGGAAGCTGCGCGTCACCGGGAAGCGGCCGTGGCTGCTGCCCACGTTCCTGCGCGCGGTCCGGATGCCGACGAACTCCCTGCCGCTGTCCGCGAACTAGCCTGCCGACCGGACCCGGGCCGAGCGGACCCGGGCCGAGCGGCTCAGCCGGACAGCAGCCGGCGCAGCGCGGTGGGCGTGTGGCCCAGGTGCTCGCGGACGGTGCGGGTCATGTGGGCCTGGTCGGCGAAACCCAGGTCCACCGCCAGACCCGCCAGGTCGACCTCGCCCGCCTCCAGCCGTTCGACCGCCCGCCCCACCCGCACCCGGTTGCGGAACCTCGTCAGCGACACGCCGACCTCGCGGCTGAACGCCCGGCTCAGCCGGTACGGCGACACGCCGAGCGCCTCCGCGAGCGGCACCAGCCCGGCCGACTCGGGCGCGTCCGCCAGCACCGCCTCGCGCGCCGCGGCCACCACCGCGCGGTCCGCCGCACCGGGCAGCGGGCGGTCCGAGACGCGGCCCACCGCCGCACCCACCAGCCGGACCAGGTCCTCGGCGACGCCGAACGCCACGTCACGGCCGGCCACGAGCCTGCGGTGCGCCAGCTCCACCGCCGCGTCGACGTAGAACGCCGTCCGCGCCGGCCGGTCCTCACCCGCCACGGACCGCCACAGCTCCGGCCGCACCCACACCGCCGTGCACACGTCACCGCCGGCCGGGTGCGCGAACCGCACCGGCTCGTCCGGCGCGTGCAGGTACGCCGTGCCCGGCTCGGCGTCGAACACCCCGTCCCGCGCCCGCCGGCGGAACCGGCCGCGCCGCACCAGCACGACCAGGTGCCCGGACCCGAGCTCGGCCTCCGACCACCGGGCGTGCGCACCCGTGCAGGTCACCGCGTCGACCGCGAAATCGGCCGACGCCACGAGCCGGGTCTGGGTGAGCACGCCCCGGAACCTATGCCGGGGGTCCGACAAAAAAGTTCAATACCGGCGCCCGGCCGGCCGGAGAAGCTGTCCGCACCGAACCCGGAAGGAACGATCATGCGCTTGGCCACGATCCTGCTCGACAGCGCCGACCCGGCGAAGCTCGCGGAGTTCTACGCCGCCGCGACCGGCTGGCCGTCGACCTACGCCGACGACGACTTCGTGTACCTCGGCGACGGCGGCGCGGTGCAGCTGGGTTTCCAGCGCGTCGCCGGCTACCAGGGCCCGAGCTGGCCCGACGACCGCAAGCACGCCCACCTCGACTTCGCCGTGGACGACGTGGGCACGACCGTCGCGACCCTGCTCGACCTCGGCGCGGGCAAGCCGGACTTCCAGCCCGGCGGGGAGAAGTGGACCGTCCTCACCGACCCCGAGGGCCACCCGTTCTGCGTGATGCCCGCCGAATGACGTGAACCGCCCCGCCGGGACTCGGCGGGGCGGTTCGTCGAACGCACGGTCAGGCAGCGGTCGTCACGGGTAGTTGACGACGTACCGCTGCTGCGTGGCCATGTTCGCGGCGCCACCGATGCCGTTCACCACGTTGTCGATCGTGCCGACACCGCCGAGCGACACCGTGACCAGGTCGTGCAGCCGCACACCCGGTCGGTTGGGCACCTCGAAGCCGTTCGCCGTCCGCACGCTCGGGTCGGCCTGGTTGAAGGCGTACACGCCCATGCCCCAGCCCTCGTGCGTGGTGACGTGGTCGGCCACCTTGTACCCGGCCCAGCCCAGCTGGGAGCCGTTCATCCAGGCGGCCTGGTTCGGCGGGTCGTACGGCAGCTCGTTCTGGTAGAAGTACGTGCGGCCGCCGTTGCCGTTCCACACCGTGTTGTACTGCTGGTAGTGCTCGACGAACAACCCGTACGCGGTCACGTTGTCGCCGTTGACGACGACGCCGTTGCGGCCGGTGTTGGCGGTCCAGCCGGTGGGGCCGGTGCCGTGGTCGGCGCGCCACACCCACGTGTGGTCGATGATCACGTTGTCGCTGTTGACCTCCAGCGAGACCGTCGCCTTGCCCGCCTGGGGACCGCCGACGCGCAGGTACACGTCGTGCATCGAGGTCGGGTTGGCGGCGTGCGAGGCCGACGAGTTCGTCGGGCCGAGCTGGAGCAGCACGGGGGAGTTCTGCACACCGGCGTCGACCAGGAAGCCGGCCAGCTTCACACCATCCACATCGGACACGGCCAGCGCGGCCCGGCCGGTGTCCGGCGACAGCGTCGCCAGACCGAGGCCCAGCACCACGGTGTTCGGCCGGGTCACGTTGATCGTGTCGTTGAGGCGGTGCACACCGGGCGTCAGCAGCAGGTGCTTGCCCTGTGCCAGCGCCGCGTTCGTGGTCGCCACCGGGGTGCCCGGCTTGACGATGAAGAAGTCGGCCAACGAGATCGACTGGCCGGCGGGCGCGCCGGACTCCCAGCTCGTGCCGCGGGAGTTGTGCCGCAGCGCGGGGACGAACACCTTGTACTCGCCGTTCTCGAAGTGCAGGAACGGCTTCTCGCGCACGACCGGCGTGGTGTCGACCGTGGTGTGCGAGGGGTTCGGGAAGTGCTGGGCGGGCGCGCCCTGCGAACCGACGAACACCATGTTCCACACCGAACCGTTCCAACCGCCCGCGAGGTTGCTGTTGCGGGTCAGGAACTGCTGCTGCGAACCGGACACCGTGACGCCGTCGATCTTGCTGTCCACGATGAGGCCACCGGACGCCCAGCCGTCGCCGCCGTTCCACAGCTGGACCTGGCCGCTGAGGTGCATCCGCCGGTAGGACGCGGCCTGGGAGACGGCCCACCGCTCGATCTGCCCGGCCGGCAGGTTGACGTGCAGGTTCTCCGCCTGGCGCCAGAAGTTCTGCGTCGCGTTGCCCAGGTTGTTCGGGTTGTCGCCCTGCTGCAACCAGTCGGCCTCGACGCGCACGTGGCCGTTGAGCCGCACGTCGTCCGGCCGCAGGCCGAGGCCCGCGACCTGGGTGTAGAAGCGGAGGTTGACGTCCGCGTCGTACACGCCCGGCTTGTACAGCACGGCGTACCGCTCCGAGCCGAACTGGTTGGTCTTCATCTGGGTGGCGATCTGGTCCAACCGCGACTGCATCGCGGCGCGGTCGTAACCGGGGCCGTAGACCAGCACGTTCGGGCCGAAGTCCGGGTTGCGCGGGTCGGTCGGCGGGATGACGATGCCGCCGGTGGTCTCGGTGTTGACCGCCAGCTCCCACAGCGAGTAGCCGTAGCCGGTGGCGCGCGCCGTGCCGTGCACCCTCAGGTAGCGGCCGCTGCCGGCCACGGTCAGGGTCTGCACACCGCCCGTGCCGGTGGTGGTGGAGTAGGCGGTGTTCCAAGTGGACGCGTTGTCGGACAACTGCACCTGGAACGCCCGGCCGTAGGCGGCCTCCCAGGTGAGCGTCACGCGGCACACCTGCTGCGTGGAGCCGAGGTCGACCTGGATCCACTGGGGGTCGGCGAACGCGCTGGACCAGCGGGTGCCGGTGTTGCCGTCGACGGCGGCGGCGGCAGGGGTGCCGCCGTTCTCGACGGACGACGCGGTCACCGGCCGGTTCAGCGCGGCGTTGGTCGTGCCGCACTCGGCGGCCTGCGCGGACTGGGTGATCACGGGGCTGAGCACCGCGGCGAGGCCGAGTGCCAGCGCGGCGGTCAGGACCCGTGACAGGGAACGGGGAGAGCTCATGGTCCTACCTGACGAGGTAAGGGGCGCGAGATGGCCCGGAGCTGTGCCTCCGTGGCACCGGAGGCGCTGAGAGAGCGCTCTCTCGGAGCGTAACGCCGATGTTGCGAAGACGTCAACGACGGTTCAGGCGGACTCGCGCACCACCAGCGCGGGCTCGAAGATGACCGATTTCGGGCGCAGTCCCGGTTCTTCGACGTGGTCGAGCAGCAACCGGGCCATCCCGGCCGCCATGTCCTCGACCGGTTGGCGCACGGTGGTCAACCGCGGCCGGCAGACCAGCGCGGGGCTGCTGTCGTCGAAACCGACCAGCGCCACGTCGTCCGGCACGCGCCGACCGTGCTTGTGCAGCACCGCCAACGCGCCCTGCGCCATCAGGTCGTTCGCCGCGAACACGCCGTCGATCCCGGGGTGCTCGGCCAGCAGCCGTTCCATGGCCACCTCGCCGCTGGCGGCGGTGAACCCGCCCTCGGCGATGGGGACGTACGGGATCCCGTGCCGCGCCACGGCGTCGCGGAACCCGGTCAGCCGGTCCTGCGACGCGGGCACGTCCAGCGGTCCGGTGATCGCCGCGACCCGGCCGCACCCGCGCCGCACCAGGTGGTCGGCGGCGAGCTTCGCCCCGGCCCGGTGGTCGAGGTCTACGTAGCTGATCGGCACGGGGCGGGCGGGCCGCGCGAACAGCACGGCGGGCAGTTCGGCCGCCACCAGCCGGGCGGGCAACGGGTCCTCGGCGTGGGTCGAGACGAGCAGCGCGCCGTCCGCGCTGCCCTGCCGCAGGAACGCCAGCACGTCCTCCCTGGCCCGCTCGGTGTCGGCGACCATGAGCACCGGGTGCACGCCGCGCGTGCGCAGGAAGCCCAGCACCCCGCTGGCCACCCGGCCGAAGAACGGGTCGGAGAACACCCGCGTGGCGAACGCGTCCTCCTCGCCGGGGTCGCCCGCGCCCGACACCACCAGCGCGATCGTGCCGGACCGCTTGGTCACCAAGGACCGGGCCGCGCGGTTGGGCGCGTACCCGGTCTTGTCGATGGCCGCGCGGACGATCTCCTGGATCTTGCGGTCGACGTTGCGGGTGCCGTTGATGACCCGGGAGACGGTCGCGCGGGACACGCCGGCGACCCGCGCCACGTCCTCCAACGTCGGCGGGGCCGTCGGCGGTCTGCTCATGCGGCTCATTCTGCCATGTCTGGAGAGCGCTCTCCTCGCCTTGACGGACCTCGCCGCCCGTGCCGGGCACGACCGGGCGGTGCCACACTCGAACGATGGACGCCGACGACTTCCGCGCGCGGCTCGTCCCCGGTGCCGACCTGCGCGGAACCACCTTCCCCAGCGGGGAGTTACCCGGGATCGACCTGCACGGCGCGGACCTCCGCGGCGCCAGGCTCGGCGCCCCGGACTTCGACGGCACCGACCTCGTCGGCGCGGTGCTCACCTCCTGCGCGCAGCCGCACGCCCGCCTCGTCGGAGCCGACCTCCGGGGAGCCGATCTCACCTCCACCGACCTGCGCGGCGCGATCCTCACCGACGCGCTGCTCCCCGCCAGCGGGCACTCGGCCGACGGGCACTCGGCCGGCCTCGACCCCTCGGCAACCCGGCGGTGCGCACCGCGCGGATCGACCTCTCCGCGTTCGACGGGGCGCGTTTCGACGCCTCCACGCAGTGGCCCGAGGACGTGCGCGAACAGGTCGTGGCCAACTCGGTCGTCGCCCCGGACGGCAGCCGGGTGATCACCGCGCCACCGAAGCCGCCCGGACCACCTTCCCGCCCGACACCTCGGCGCCGCCGTCGGTCCCAGGAAGGGACCCACCTACACCTGGTGATCCCACCCGGGACCAGACCTAGCCGCGGGTGCTGCGGGCGGTGAGCGGTGTGGTGCCCGCCGACGGGCCGACCAGCACCGTGAACCCGCCGGGCTCGGTCGTCCAGCCGGCCGCGGTCCAGTGCTGGTACGCGCGCTCGGGCACCTCGACGTCGACCTCGACCGCCTCGCCCGCGCCGGCGGTGGCGATGGCCCAGCCGGCCAGCCAGCGCTCCGGCCGTTCGACCGCGCTGTCCGGCCGTGCCAGGTAGACCTGCACGACCTCGCGCCCGGCGCGGTCGCCCGTGTTGCGCACGCGCACTCGGACACCGGACGCGGTGGCGGTGACCTCCTCGTACGCCCAGGTCGTGTAACCGAGGCCGTGGCCGAACCAGTAGGCCGGCCGCGCGTCGGACCGGTGCCAGGCGCGGTAGCCGATGTGCAGGCCTTCGTCGTAGCGCAGGATGCCGTTCTCGGGTGCCACGTTCGACACGGGCAGGTCGCGCGCGGTGGCGGCCCACGTCGTGGGCAACCGGCCACCGGGTTCGCGGACGCCGAACAGCACGTCGGCCAGCCCGTGGCCGGCCTCCTGGCCGGGGAACCAGGAGAGCAGCACCGCGGCCACCTCGTCGCGCCAGGGCAGTTCGACCGGGCCGCCGGAGTTGACCACGACCACGGTCCGGTCGTTCACCGCGCGCACCGCGCGGACCAGCTCGTCCTGGCGTCCGGGCAGGGCCAGCGAGGTCCGGTCGAAGCCCTCGCTCTCGATCTCGTCCGTGGTGCCGACCACGACCACGGCGACGTCGCTCGTGCGGGCCAGCTCGACGGCCAGCGCCAGCTCGTCCGCCTCGCTCAGGTGGGGCGGGTCGGCCGCGAGGACGGTCGCCGTCCCGGTGTGTTCGCGCAGCTCACGGCGTGCCACGAGGTCGACGGTCGTGCCCTCGTCCAGGTGCGCCGTGGCGTGCCGGGACGGCGGGGTGAGGTGGATGACGGCCGGGTCGTCGGTGTCGAGCGGGACGTCTTCGTCCACCAGCCGCTCGCCGTCGACGTCGAGGGTGAGGCGGCCGAAACCGGCGACCGAGATCGTCCAGTCGCCGGTGACGTCCACGGTGAGCTTGCCGTGGATCTCCACCGTGTGTGCGCCGTCGACCAGCGGCACCTCAAGGATGCGGCCGAGGAACCGGTGCTCGGCGGTCAGCTCCGCGCCGTCGGCGTCGAGCAGCCGGACCAGCACGCCGGGCTCGCCGTCGTGCGGGTGGCGGGCGTTGGCGGTGGTCAGCGGCGACGGTCGGGTCCGCGGCCGGACGCCGGCCGTGTGCCCGACCTCGGCCACCTCGGCCAGACCGTCCACGAAGGACACGACCGACTCGGGGTAGACGCCCGCGCTGCCGCCGCCCTGGATGCGGGCGGTGGCGGCGTTGGGACCGAGGACGGCGACCTTCGCACCGGGGGACAGCGGGAGGGTGCCGTCGTTGCGCAGCAGCACGGTGCTCGCCGCGACGGCTTCGCGGAGCAGTTCCAGCGGGGCTTCGACCTGCGGTTCCCGTGCGGCCGTGCCGTTGAGCGCGCCGACCCTGGCGGCCAGCCGGAGCAGCCGTGCGACCTTCAGGTCCAGCGCGTGCTCCGATACGTCGCCGTTCCCGACGGCGGCGACCAGGTCGTTCCAGGGGCTCTCCGGGCCGGGCATGGCGAGGTCCTGGGCGGCGTTCGCGGACGGCGCGGTGGACCGGGTCGCGCCCCAGTCGGAGACGACCAGCCCGTCGAAGCCCCAGGAGCCCTTCAGCGGCTCGTCCAGCAGCGGGCTCTCCGACATGGTGGTGCCGTTGACGCCGTTGTAGGCCGACATCACCACCCACACGCCCGCCTCGACGGCGGCCTCGAACGGGGCCAGGTAGACCTCGCGCAGGGTGCGGTCGTCCACGTCGGCGTCCAGCGTCATGCGTTCGGTCTCGGAGTCGTTGGCCACGTAGTGCTTGGCGGTGGCCGCGACGCCGCCGCTCTGCACGCCGGTGATGTAGGCGGCGCCGATGCGGGCGGTGAGCAGGGGGTCTTCGGAGTAGCACTCGAAGTGCCGGCCGGCGAACGGCGACCGGTGCAGGTTGAGCGTGGGCGCGAGCAGCACGTCCACGCCCTTGCGGCGCGCCTCCGCCGCCAGCAGCACGCCGAGCCGGCGGACCAGTCCGACGTCCCAGGTGGCGGCCAGCGCGGTGGGGGAGGGCAGGGCCAGCGACGTGCTGCGCTCGTCCCACCCCTGGCCGCGCACCCCGATCGGCCCGTCCGACACCACGATCGACCGCAACCCGATGTCCGGCTCGTCGTGCGTCCGCCAGACCGCGGCCCCGGTCAGCAGCCGAACCTTGCGCGCCACGTCCAACTTGCCGACCAACAACCCCAACTCCGGCTCGTCCACACCGACCCCTCACCTCGGAGAGCGCTCTCCCATCCCACCTTCGGCCCCCACCACCCACCATGTCAACCACCCCGACCGTAGAACTCGGGGTACCTGAACGTACGACTCACCCGACCTGAACGTACGACTCACGCGAGAGTCCTACGTTCAGAACGCGCGTGTCCTACGTTCAGAACGCGCGTGTCCTACGTTCAGAACGCGCGTGTCCTACGTTCAGGTACCCCGAGTTCAACGTTCAGGTCAGGCGATGTCGGCGCGGGAGACCGGTTTGCGCGGGTCGGCTGCGCGGTCCAGCAGGGCCGCGACGGGCAGGGTGGCGGCGCCGACGGCGACGGCGTCCGGACCCAGCCGGCCCAGCTCGATCGAGATCTGCTCGTACGGGTGCCGCAACGCGTGCGCACGCGTCGCCGCCACGATCCGGTCCAGCTGGTGCGAGCCGAGGGCCAACCCGGCCCACCCGCCCAGCACGATCCGCTCCGGGTTGAACAGGTTCACCAGGTTCGCGATGCCCGCCCCCAGGTAACCGGCGGTTTCGTCGAGGACGCGGGCTGCCGTCCTCGACCGGGACGCGGCGTCGATCAACGCGGCCACGGCCGACTGCTCGTCACCTCCGGGCAGCTCACGCCCCCGCGCCTTGCGGTACCGGTCGAGGATGCCCTCCGCGCCCACGTAGGCCTCCAAGCACCCCGAAGCCCCGCACCGGCACGGCCGACCGCCGTACACGATCGTCGTGTGCCCCCACTCGCCCGCCGAACTGGTGGCGCCCCGGTACACACCGCCGTCGGTCACGACCGCCGCACCGACCCCGGACCCGATGAGGGCTATCACCACGTGCCGAGCCCCACGACCGGCCCCGAACCACATCTCCGCCTGACCCTGCGTCTTCGCCCCGTTCTCCACGTACAACGGCCACGCGGACTCCGACGCCGAGGCCACCAACTCCTCCAGCCGCACGGCGTCCCACCCGATGGTGGGCGCGTGCACGACCGCCGTCGCACCCTGCTCGACCGTCCCGGGCACGCCGATCCCGACGCCGAGCACGGTCGATGCCGGGACTCCGGCCGAAGCGACCACGTCCCGGACCGACGACGCGATCAACGACGCGACCGCGCCGGGGGACGACGGCGACAAGGCGTGGTCGAAGGCGGCCAGCTGCGTCAGCGACAGGTCGAACAGCTCGACCTTGATCCCGGTCTCGCCCACGTCCACCCCGACCACGTGCCCGAACGCCGGGTTGACGCGCAACAGCACCCGCGGCCGGCCGCCGTCGGAGTCGACCGAACCGGCCTCCACCACGAGCCCGTCGTCGACCAGCTCCGCGGTCACGTTCGACACCGTCGCGGCCGACAGCCCGGTCCGCCGCGACAGCTCGTACCTGCTCAAAGGCCCGTCGAAGAACAGCGTCGACAGCAGCGTCGACCGGTTCTGCCGACGCAGGTCGCGGACGGTGGTGCGCTTCGGAGCCACGGCTCGGACCTTAGTTTGCGACTTAAAATTAGACTAAGTTTGTAACCTGTTCGTTATTGACGTGACTTGGCTCACCGGGGTTGAGTCTGCAACGACACGAGGACGCCGTCGGCGTCCCAGCCGCGATGGCACCCGCGGCCCGCACTCACGAGCGCTCGCCCTTCCCCCGCCCGACAAGGAGAACCCATGCGACTCAGGCGAACGTCCGCTCTCGCCGTCGCGGCAGCACTGCTGTTCTCGGCCGCCTGTTCCACCACGAACCCCGGTGCGAACAGCACGAACGAAGGCGTGCTGAACGTGGGCATGCCGAACGGCCCGCAGACCGAGAACAACAACCCGTTCCTCAACACGTCCGCGGCCAGCTCGCTCGGCTACCGCCGGCTGATCTTCGAGCCGCTGGCGATGGTCAACGAGACCAACCCCACGGAGAAGCCCAAGCCGTGGCTGGCCACCGAGTGGGAGTGGTCGGACAACTACGGCAAGCTGAGCCTGACCATCCGCGACGGCGCGACGTGGTCGGACGGCAAGCCGCTCACCGCCGAGGACGTGGCGTTCACCTTCGAGCTGCTCAAGAAGAACCCCGGCCTCAACGTCGACTCCGTGCCCTACGACGTGATCTCCACGTCCGGCAAGAAGGTCGACGTCGCCTTCCCGAGGTCGCAGTTCGTCAACCAGAAGAAGATCCTCGAACAGCTGATCGTGCCCAAGCACATCTGGTCGACGATCGCCAACCCGAGCACGGACGCGGTCAAGACCCCCGTCGGCAGCGGCCCGTACACGCTCAAGACGTTCACGTCGCAGACCGTCACGCTGACCGTGCGCGACTCGTACTGGCAGGAGCTGCCCAAGGTCAAGGAGGTCCGCTACACCTCCTACAGCGACAACAACGCGCAGACCACCGCCCTGGCGACCGGCGCGGCCGAGTGGAGCTTCGTGTTCATCCCGAACTACGAGGCCGTCTACACCTCCAAGGACCCCGAGCACTACAAGCTCTACTTCCCGCCGGTGCTCGGCATCCACGGCCTGTGGTTCAACACCAAGGTCAAGCCGTGGGACAACCCGGCCCTGCGCCGCGCGGTCAACATGGTGATCAACCGCGACGACATCTTCGTGCAGGGCGAGGCCGGGTACTTCTACCCGAAGGTCGACAACATCACCGGCATCCCGACGCCCGCCGGCGACTCCTACATCGCGCCCGAGTTCAAGGGCAAGGTCGTCAACGTCGACGTCGAGGGCGCGAAGAAGGAGCTGACCGCCGCCGGCTTCACCTTCGAGGGCGACAAGCTCAAGGACCCGTCGGGTCAGCCCGTCACGCTGAAGATGACCGTGCCGTCGGGCTGGTCGGACTACGTGACGAACCTGGAGATCATCAAGGACAACGTGTCCAAGATCGGCATCGAGGCGACGGTCGACCTGCCGAACGCCGACGCGTGGAGCAAGGCGCTCGACACCGGTGACTTCCAGGCCGCGCTGCACTGGACCAACAACGGTCCGACGCCGTACGACATCTACGAGAACATCATGAACGGCGCGCTGTACAAGCCGATCGGCGAGAGCGGCATCAACGGCAACTACGGCCGTTACGAGAACCCCGAGGCGACCGCGCTGCTCAACGAGTACGCCAACGCCTCCGACGACACCGCCCGCAACGCGGCCCTGCACAAGCTCCAGCAGATCCACGTGCGGGACATGCCGGTCGCCATCACCTCCGCGGCCAACGCGGGCGGCCAGTACAGCACGAAGAACTGGGTGGGCTGGCCCGACCAGGCCAACCCGTACGCGCCCGCCCAGCCCACGCTGGAGAACGCGCTCGACGTCGTCATGCACCTGAAGCCGGCCGCATGACGACCGGCACCGCACCGTCGGCCTCCGGGACCACTGAGGTGGTCCTGGAGGCCGATGGCCTGACCAAGCACTTCCCGGTCCGCAAACGCGGGCGCGAGCTGCTGTCCCGGACCGTGCGCTCGGTGCGCGCGGTCGAGGACGTGACGCTCGGGCTGCACCGCGGCCGGGTCACCGCCCTGGTCGGCGAGTCCGGTTCGGGCAAGTCGACGGTGGCCCGGCTGCTGGCGCAGCTCTACCCGCGGACCGCCGGCGTGATCCGGCTACACGGTGAGGCGGTCGAGGTCAAGGGCGGCAGGCGCTTCCGGGCGTACAGCAAGCGGGTCCAGATGATCTTCCAGGACCCGTTCGCCTCGCTGAACCCCGTGCACACCGTGCGCTACCACCTGACCCGCGCGTTGAAGATCCACGGCAACTCGGGCCGCACGCCGCAGGAGTTGGAGCGGGCGCTGGCCGACCTGCTGACCCGCGTGCAGCTCACCCCGCCCGAGCGGTACGTCGACAAGTTCCCGCACGAGCTGTCCGGGGGTCAACGCCAGCGCGTCGCCATCGCGCGCGCCCTCGGCGCCGACCCCGAGGTGCTGCTGGCCGACGAGCCGGTGTCCATGCTGGACGTCTCCATCCGGCTCGGCGTGCTGAACCTGCTGCGCGACCTGAAGGAACGCCTGCACCTGGCGATCCTCTACATCACCCACGACATCGCGTCGGCCCGCTACTTCGCCGACGAGACGTTCGTGATGTACGCCGGGCGCGTGGTCGAGGGCGGCGACAGCGAGACCGTGACCCAACGGCCCGCGCACCCGTACACGCAGCTGCTGATCGACTCCGCGCCGGACCCCGACCGGCCCGCCGCGCAGGAGAAGGACGGCGGCACGGGGGAGCCGCCGAGCCTGATCACGCCGCCCGAGGGCTGCCGGTTCAACCCGCGCTGCCCGCACGCCATGCGGGTCTGCGCGGAGCGGGTGCCGCCGCGGTTCGCCATCGGCGACGACGGCGCGCGCGGCACCGAGGCGCACTTCGCCGCCTGCTGGCTCTACGACGACGACCTGTCCGAGGGCGACAAGGTCAAGCTGCGCGTGGTCGAGGTCGGGTCGGAGACGGCCGGCACCGGCGCCGGGGAGGTGCCGTGAGCTACCTCCTCAAGCGGATCGCGTTCTACCTGTTCACCGCGTGGGCCGCGATCACCATCAACTTCTTCATCCCGCGCGTCATCCCCGGCGACCCGGTGCAGGCGCTGATCACCCGCTCGCGCGGCCAGATGACCAGCGAGGCCGTGCAGTCGCTGTACGTGCTGTTCGGGCTGGACAAGGACGCGAGCCTGGTCGAGCAGTACGTCGACTACCTCGGTCAGCTGCTGCGCGGCGACCTCGGCCTGTCGTTCACGCACTTCCCGTCGCCGGTGTCGCAGGTGCTCGGCGACGGCCTGCCGTGGACGCTCGGCCTGGTCGGCATCACCACCGTGCTCGGCTTCGCGATCGGCACCGCGCTGGGCACGGGCATCGGCTGGCGGCGCGGCTCGTGGGCCGACGCGCTGATCCCGGTGACCACGTTCGTCTCGTCCATCCCGTACTTCTGGCTCGGCCTCATCGCGATCGCGCTGCTGACCGGCCCGGACAGCTTCTTCCCGGCCTCCGGCGCCTACGACGGCGGCCTGGTGCCCAACCCGGACCTCCAGTTCATCGGCAGCGTGCTGCGGCACGGCATCCTGCCCGCGTTCACCATCCTGATCTCGTCCATGGCGGGCTGGATCCTGTCCATGCGCAACATGATGGTCACGGTGGCCTCCGAGGACTACGTGACCGTCGCGCACGCCAAGGGCCTGTCCGACCGCCGCGTGATGGTGGCCTACGCGGCGCGCAACGCGTTGCTGCCCAACGTCTCCGGGTTCGCGCTGTCGTTGGGCTTCATCGTCGGCGGCACGCTGCTGGTCGAGATCGTGTTCTCCTACCCGGGCCTGGGCCTGCAGCTGTTCCAGGCCGTCGGAGCCAAGGACTACCCGCTCATGCAGGGCATCTTCCTGATCATCACGTTGTCCGTGCTGCTGGCGAACTTCCTCGCCGACGTGGCCTACCTCGCGCTCGACCCGCGCACCCGACGGGAGGGCTGAGCCGTGACCGTGGTTCCCACCACCGGGACGGCCACCCCGGTCGCCGCGCCGGTGAAGCGCCGCCGGCTGCGGTTCGTGGCCAACCCCAAGGCCACCACCGGCCTGGTCATCCTGGGCTTCTTCGCCCTGATCGCGGTCATCGGGCCGTGGATCGCGCCGTACGACCCGTCGGCGCGCGGCAACGACCTGCTCCAGGGGCCGTCGGCCGCGCACTGGTTCGGCACCACCCACCTCGGCCAGGACATCTTCAGCCAGATCGTGGTCGGCACGCGCAGCGTCATCGTGGTCGGGTTCGTCGCGGGCCTCGTGGCGACGGTCCTGTCGATCCTGGTCGGCGTCACGTCCGGCTACCTGGCCGGCGCCGGCAGCGAGCTGCTCTCCGCGCTGTCGAACGTCTTCCTGGTGCTCCCGGCGCTGCCGCTGATGATCATCATCACGTCGACCCTGCCGGAGACCGGGACGATGACCATCGCGCTGGTGATCGGCCTGACGTCGTGGGCCTGGGGCGCACGCGTGCTGCGGGCGCAGACGCTGTCGTTGCGCGGGCGCGACTACGTGGAGGCCGCACGGGCCACCGGCGAGAAGACGTGGCGGATCATCCTGTTCGAGATCATGCCCAACCTCACCGCGGTCATCGCCTCCGGCTTCGTCGGCACGGTCATCTTCGCGGTGACCCTGGAGATCACGCTGGCGTTCATCGGCATCGGCGCGGGCGGCGACTGGAACTGGGGCACGGTCCTGTACTGGGCGCAGAGCCAGCAAGCCCTCGGGCAGGGCGCGTGGTGGTGGTTCGTGCCCGCCGGCCTGGCGATCGCACTGCTGGGCACCGCGCTGTCGCTGGTGAACTTCGGCATCGACGAGTTCGTCAGCCCGCGCCTGCGCGGCAGCGGCAAGACCAACGTCAAGACCGCCGACGGCCACACGGTCCGGATGCGCGTCGGCTTCACGCCGGTGCTCGCCACGACGGCCCCGTCCGAGGGAAGGGAGAGGCCGTGACCGACGCGGTGCTGGAGATCCGCGGCCTGAACGTGGACTACGGCCTCGGCGACGAGGCCGTGCACGCCGTCCGCGACGTGGACCTCACCCTCTACCGGGGCGAGGTGCTCGGCCTCGCGGGCGAGAGCGGCAGCGGCAAGTCGACCCTGGCCTACGGGCTGACCAGGCTCCTCCCGCCGCCGGGCGTGATCGCGGGCGGCGAGGTGCTCTACCACCCCGACGGCGGCGACCCGGTCGACGTGCTCCGGATGACCCACCAGGAGCTGCGGGCGTTCCGCTGGGCGGAGGTCGCGATCGTGTTCCAGGGCGCGATGAACTCGCTCGACCCGGTGCACCGGATCTCCGCCCAGCTCACCGACGTGATCAAGGCGCACGACCCGCGCGGCACGCCCGCGGCCCGGCTCGCCCGCGCCCGCGAGCTGCTGCACCTGGTCGGCATCTCCGCCGACCGGCTGGACAGCTACCCGCACCAGCTCTCCGGCGGGATGCGGCAGCGCGTGATGATCGGCATGGCGCTGGCGCTGGAACCGAAGGTCGTCATCATGGACGAGCCGACCACCGCCCTGGACGTGGTGGTGCAGCGGCAGATCCTGCGCCAGCTCGTGGAGCTGCGCGAACGCCTCGGGTTCTCGGTCGTGTTCATCACCCACGACCTGTCCCTGCTGGTCGAGTTCTCCGACCGGATCGCGATCATGTACGGCGGGCGGATCGTGGAGCAGGCGGACTCCGCCGACCTCTACCGCGACCCGCTGCACCCCTACAGCCACGGCCTGCTCAACTCGTTCCCCGCGCTGCGCGGACCGAAGCGCGAGCTGACCGGCATCCCCGGCTCACCACCGGACCTGCGCGCGATGCCCCCGGGCTGCGCGTTCCACCCACGCTGTCCGCACGCAATGGAGCGCTGCGGTGTGGAGGTCCCGGTGCTCGGAACCCCCTCGGCACACGAGGGGCCGGCCGACCGCACCGTGGCCTGCTGGCTGCACCCCGTTCACGACAACGGGCTCTGACCCCGTTCACGACGACGGGTTCCGACCTCCAGAGGAGTTTCCCCAAGTGGAGAGTTACACCGACACCACGGCGCCGACCGTCGGGCTCGACCCCGCGATCGACACCCTGCCCGCCTCGTTCCGCTGGGGCGTGGCGACCTCCGCGTACCAGATCGAGGGCGCCCACGACGAGGACGGTCGCGGACCGTCCATCTGGGACACGTACTGCCGGACGCCCGGCATGGTGCACAACGGCGACAACGGTGACGTGGCGTGCGACCACTACCACCGGATGCCCGAGGACGTCGCGCTGATCGGCTCCCTCGGCGTGGACACCTACCGCTTCTCCGTCGCCTGGCCGCGCGTGCAGCCGGGCGGCAAGGGCCCGGTCAACGCGCCCGGCATGGCGTTCTACGACCGGTTGGTGGACGAGCTGCTCGGCCAGGGCGTCACCCCGTGGGTCACGCTCTACCACTGGGACCTGCCGCAGGAGCTGGAGGACGCGGGCGGCTGGCCGGTGCGCGACACCGCCTACCGGTTCGCCGACTACTCGATGCTCGTGTTCGAGGCCCTGTCCGACCGGGTGCGCCACTGGACCACGCTCAACGAGCCGTGGTGCTCGGCGATGCTCGGCTACTACGAGGGCCGCCAGGCGCCCGGCAGGCAGGACTTCGAGGCGGCCATCCACTCCGTGCACCACCTGCTGCTCGGCCACGGCCTGGCCACGCGGCGGATGCGCGAGGCGGCCACCGTGCCCATGGAGTTCGGCATCACGCTGAACATGAGCCACGCCAGCCCCGCCACCGACAGCCCGGCCGACCACGACGCGGCCCGCCGGGCGGACGGCCTGTCCCGGCGGATCTACCTCGACCCGCTGGTGCGCGGCCACTACCCGGCCGACGTGGTGGCCGACCTGGCGGCGCGCGGGGTGGAGATCCCCGAGGAGCCGGGCGACCTGGAGATCATCAAGCAGCCCATCGACGTGCTGGGCGTGAACTACTACTCCAGCTCGAAGTTCTCCGGCGTGGACGAGGCGGGCAACACCGAGGACGCCGACGGCGTGCCGGTGTGCCGGGAGGTCCGCTACGGCCGCCCGGTGACCGCCATGGACTGGGAGATCGTGCCCGAGGGCTTCACCAACCTGCTGGTGCAGATCGGCGAGGACTACCCGGGCGTGCCGATGGTCATCACGGAGAACGGCGCGGCGTTCGACGACAAGGCCGACGAGGGCGGGTTCGTCCGCGACGACGACCGCACCGCCTACCTGGACTCGCACATCGCGGCGGTGGCCAAGGCTCGCACGGCCGGCGCCGACGTGCGCGGGTACTTCGCGTGGTCCCTGATGGACAACTTCGAGTGGTCCTACGGCTACGACAAGCGGTTCGGCCTGGTGCACGTCGACTACGACACGCAGGTCCGCACCCTGAAGAGCAGCGCGTTGTGGTACCGGGACACGATTCGCCGCGTCCGCGGCAGCTGACGCAACCACGGAAGGGCCGGGGGGACGTGCTCCCCCCGGCCCTTCCGTCGCGCCCGTCAGCGCCGGTAGACGCCGAACTCGTAGAGCGAGTAACCCCACCCGGTGCCGCGCTGGGTGGCGTGCAGCCGCACGTACCGGGCGGTCGCGGTGACGTCGATCGAGTCGACGCCGCCGTTGCCGGTCGTGGTCCCGTACGCGGAACGCCAGCTGTTGCCGTCGTCGGACACCTGGATCTCGTACGCCCGGCCGTACGCGCCCTCCCACACCAGCTGCACGTGCTGGAACGTGGTCACCGCGCCGAGGTCGACCCGCAACCACTGCGGGTCGGACCAGTCGGTGGCCCAGCGGGTGCCCGCGTTGCCGTCGACGGCGTTGGCGGGCGGGAACGGCGCGCCGTCGCCCACCTGCTGGTAGGAGGACGCCGCGGTCGGCTTGCCCCGGGCCACGTTCACGCCCGCCGGCTGCGGCGCGACCACCCGCACCGACTTGGTCTCGATGCCGATGTTGCCGCGGCCGTCCTCGGCCATCACGTACACCTTCCACACGCCGAGCCGGTCGGGTGCGGTGACCGTGAGCCGGTTGCCGCTGACCTGGACGGGCGTGAAGCCCAAGCCGCCGCTGTTGTCGACGTACTTGCTGTTGAACGCCGCCGACCAGGTGATCGGGTCGCCGTTGGGGTCGCTCGCGGCCACGTCGACGTCCAGCCGCGCGCCCGCCGGGATGCTGGTCGGCAGGTTCATGCCGGTGATCACCGGCGGGGTGTTGGCGGGCGTCGCGCCACCGAACGCCCGCTGCACCGCGTAGAACGACAGCCGCTTCTTGCCCGCCGGGGTCAGGTTGAACCACACCGCGCCGAAGTCGTACTCCGTGCCGTAGTGGAACAACGTGCCGCCGAACGACACCCCGGTGTGACCGGTGATGCAGTTCCACGCCTGCGTGTAGCCGTCCCGCTTCTGCACGTCCGTCGGTTCGCTCGGCACGCCGTTGACGTCGTCGGGCACCTCCCACTCACCGGCCGGGCCGGCCTCGGTGAGGATGTAGGGCTTGGTGTACCCGCCGTCGACCCAGTCCTGCCGGACCCGGCACACGTTGCCGTAGGAGTTCACCGAGTACAGGTCGAGGTCGGGCGCGTGGGCCTTGAGGTAGACCCAGGCGCCGGTCCACGCGTCGGTGTTGGTGACCGGGTGGTTGGTGTCGATGGCGTGGATCGCCCGCGCGGCCTCGTTGACGTACTTGGCGTACGCGACGCGCTGGTCCTCCAGCACCGCGCCCGAGTAGCAGTTCTGCAAGCCCAGGATGGACTCGTTGCCGACGTTCCACATGAGCACGCCGGGGTGGTCCTTGTAGGTGGTCACCCACTGCCGGATGGTGTTGAGCATGTCGTTCTTGTAGGTGGCGTCGGTGACGTAGTCGACGCAGCCGCCCGAACCGGGGCCGCCGCCGGGCTGCAACCAGAAGCCGTTCATCACCCGGAGGCCGTTGGCCGCCGCCGCGTCCAGCAGCGGTCGCGTCGAACCGTCGGTGCCCCAGGTGCGCAGGGTGTTGACGCCCATGGACTTCAGCTCCGGCATGTACCGGGCCGCGTCGGCCGCCGGCGGGCCCCAGGTGAGTCCCTTCACCGTCCACGGCCGACCGTCCACCACGAGCTGCCAGTTGCCCTGGGAACCGGTGACGTGCACGCCCGTGCCGGGCGCGGGGGTGTCGCCCTGGGTGCCGTAGACGCGGAACTCCCACAACGAGTAGCCGTAGCCGTTGGCGCGCTGCGTGCCGTGTACGCGGACGTACCGGCCGGAGCCGGTGACGTCGAAGCCCTGCCTGCCGCCGGTGCCGGCCGCCGTGGTGTGGACGGTGGTCCAGGCGTTGCCGTCGGCGGAGACCTGGAGCTGGAACGAGGTGGCGTACGCGGCCTCCCAGTCGAGCTCGACGCGGCTGAGGGTCGAGGTGGCGCCGAGGTCCACCCGCAGCCACTGCGGGTCGCTCCACGCGCTGGCCCAGCGGGTGCCCGCGTCGCCGTCGACGGCCGCCGACGCGGGGGTGCCCGCGCCCTCGGTCGAGGACGCCGTGGCGGGCTTGCCCCGGGAGAGCAGCACGGGTGCGGCGCTCGCCGTGCCCGGGACCACGGTGAGTCCGATGAGCAGGGCGAACCCCAGGACGGTGGCGGACACCACTCTGGCGGATCGGAGGCGGTACATGGCGTCTCCAGCGGGATTGTCGGGTCGAGGTGCGGGAGAGCGCTCTCTCAACCCGCTCGCAGTGTTGCGAACCAATCACGGATCTGTCAACGAGATGCCCCCTTGACACCCGGGTGGACGAGCGGGCAACCTCAGCCGGGAGAGCGCTCTCCCAGCCACGTTCCCACGTCGGCAGGAGGACAAAGGTGTCCCGAAAACTTCGCGCGCCCGCCGCTATCGCCGCGGCCGGCCTACTCGCGACCGTCCTGGCGGTCGCCACCCAACCGGCCCAGGCCGATGAGCTGGTCACGCACCACGAGTTCCAGGCCAACTGCTCGGTCACGGTGCACCGGCCGGACGACCCGATCGTGTTCCCGGGGTTGCCGGGCGCGTCCCACATGCACACGTTCCTGGGCAACAACTCCGTCAACGCGAGCAGCACCAACGCCTCCCTGAAGGCCGGGCAGACCAACTGCCGGACCCCGGACGACAAGTCGGCGTACTGGTTCCCCTCGCTCTACAACGGCGACCAGCTCGTCGTGCCCGACTTCCCGCAGGTCGTCTACTACAAGTCCGGCATCCTGAAGTACCAGGAGGTCCGGTCGTTCCCGGCCGGGATCCGGTTCGTGGTGGGCAGCCCCACCGCGACGCGGGACCAGTTCCGCACCGCGCCGGGCGCGGTGGAGGGCTGGGAGTGCGGCAACAGCGCCCACAACTGGGACTTCCCGTCCTGGTGCCCGCCGGGCAGCCGGCTCAACGTCCGGTACCAGGCACCGAGCTGCTGGAACGGGCGCGACCTCGACTCGGCCGACCACAGGTCGCACATGGCCTACCCGGACCGGGCGAGCCTGGTGTGCCCGGCCACGCACCCGGTGCCCGTGCCGATGCTGGAGTTCAAGATCGCGTTCCCGGTCTCGGGCGACATGTCGCGGGTGCGCCTGGCCGGCGGGCGCGGGTACACCTGGCACTACGACTTCATGAACGCGTGGGACGGTCCCACGTTGCAGGCGTTGGTCAGCCACTGCGTCAACGGCGGCCTCCAGTGCGACCCGCGGGGGTACGACCAGTACAAGCCGCACCGGGGCGCCGCCCTCGGGCCGGACTACCGGTTGCCGCGGTGAGGATCCTCCCGGCCACCCCGGGGCGCCTCCGGGTGCTCTGGGGTGCCACCCTGCTCGCGCTGGCCGCCTGCACCCAGGCCCCGGCGCCCGAACCGCCGTCGGCGTCGCCGTTCAACACCACGGACACCGCGTGGATCCAGTTGATGATCCCGATGAACGAGCAGCTGCTGCCCGCCCTGGACCTCGCACCGCCGCCGCTGGCGCCGTTCGCGGCGGAGCTGAGGGCGTCGCACGAGCAGGAGTTGGCTCAGCTCAAGCGGTTGCGCGACCGCGCCGGGCTGTCGGACGACAACGTGCACGCCGGCCACCAGATGCCCGGCCTGGTGTCGGAGGTGGACCTCGCGGCCCTGCGCCTGGACCCGTCCGGCCTGTCCGCGAAGCTGCGCGAGCACCTGGAGCAGGGCGCGTTGCTGTCGCGCGGCGAGCAGGACAGCGGCGCGGACCGGGAGACCCGCGACCTGGCCGCGTCGATCGGCACGGCCCGTGCCGCGCAGACGTCACGACTCGGGGCGGTGTCGCCTTAGCCGCGCACGACCGGATCAGGCCGAGGGCAGCCCTTCCGGCGCGAGCCCGGCCAGGGACTCCGCCGCGAGGCAGGGGTCCTCGCCGCCGCCGACCACCGACAGCTCCAGCACCGGCAGGTCGTCCGCGTCCTCGGCCGGTGGCGTGTGCCGCAAGCCCGGTTCGCGTTGGGCAACACCGGAGAAATGCGCGACTCCCGGCCCGACGGACTCGGGCGTAGCGTCGTGACCATGAGTGCTGCGGAACGTGGACGGGTGCGGGTGGAGACCGGGACCAAGCGGGTTCGGGCCTACCTGGCGGGCGAACTGGTCGTGGACACCACGCGGCCGGCGTTGGTGTGGGAGAAGCCGTACTACCCGACCTACTACTTCCCGGCGGAGGACGTCCGGGCGACCTTGGTGGCCACCGGCGAGGTGAAGCGCTCGCCCAGTCGGGGCAACGGCCAGGTGTTCGACGTGAAGACCGGCGCCGCCACCGCGGCGGGCGCGGGGCTGCGCTACCCGGACTCGCCGCTGGAGCCGTTGCGGGACCTGGTCCGGTTGGACTGGGACGCGATGGACGAGTGGTTCGAGGAGGACGAGCCGGTCTACGTGCACCCGCGCGACCCGTACACCAGGGTCGACGCGTTGCCCAGCAGCAGGCACATCCGGGTGGAGGTGGGCGGCGTCGAGGTGGCGAACTCGCACCACCCGGTGATCCTGTTCGAGACCGGTCTCCCGGCCCGCTACTACCTGCCGATGACCGACGTCCGGATGGACCTGCTGCGGCCCACCGACCTGCGCACGAGCTGCCCGTACAAGGGCACCGCCGAGTACTGGTCGGTCGTCGTCGGCGACGAGACGCACGAGAACGTCGTCTGGGGCTACCGGACGCCGCTGCCGGAGAGCAGGCAGGTCACCGGCCTGGTGGCGTTCTACAACGAGAAGGTCGACACCTACGTCGACGGGGTCCTCGAAGAGCGGCCCCGCACCCACGTCCGTTAGCCTCCGTGTCGACGCGGTGCGACCGCGCGGTCACCGCTGCCGCCCGTACGGCGGATGGCCGGGCCTGATCACTCCGGGGACGCTTGCCAACCATGAACGTCTTCCCCTCCACCCCGAGGGCACACCGGAACCCCGTGGTCGTCGCTCGGAAGATGGCTCTGCTCAAAGCGCCGCACGTGGCGAAGTTGACGGAGTTCGCCCAGCGCGTCGCCACCGAGCGCAAGGCCGACGTGCCGCTGTTCGACCCGGCGAGCGGCGGCGTGAACTCGAAGGTCCTCCTGCTGCTGGAGTCACCCGGGCCCGCCTCGGCGGGCTCGGGCCTGAACTCCCTCGACAACGACGACCCGACCGCCGCGAACGTGTTCGCCGCGATGGCCGAGGCCGGGCTGTCGCGGCAGGTGTGCCTGAGCTGGAACGTGGTGCCCTGGTACCTGTCCAACCGCGAGCCGACGCCCGCGGAGCTGCGCGCGGCGGTGCCGTACCTGGTGGAGCTGCTCCGGATGCTGACCGCGCTCAAGGCGGTCGTGGTGCTCGGCAGGCCGGCGGGCACCGGCTGGACGCTGTCCGGCCGCGGCCACAAGCTGAAGGTGTTCAACGCACCCCACCCGTCCCCGCTGTCGGTCAACCGCGACCGGGCGGCCCGGTGGCCGCAGCTCGTGGACGCCTTCCGGCAGGCGGCGAAGGCGGTCGAGTGAGCAAGCCGCCGTCGGGTGCCGCGTGAACCGTCATGCGGACCCCGCCGAGCCTTCCTAGGCTGGGCGCATGGCTCATGTGGCGGTGCGACGACCTTTGGCCGGACTCGCGGTGTTCGCCGCCGCCGTGGCCGCGACCGCGGTGATCGGCTCGCTGGCCGCCGTCTCCTCCGCGGCCGAGTACGAGCAGTTGCGCACACCGTCGTGGGCGCCGCCGTCCTGGCTGTTCGGCCCGGTGTGGACGACGCTGTACGTGATGATCGCGCTGTCCGGCTGGCTGTTCTGGAAGCGGCACGGCGCGAGCCGGGAACTGGTCCTGTTCGCCGTCCAGCTGGTCCTCAACGCGGCGTGGACGCCGCTGTTCTTCGCCGCCGGCTGGTACGGCGCGGCCTTGGTCGACATCATCGCGCTGCTGGTCTCGATCATCGCCCTGGTCGTGGTGTTCGGCCGCAAGCACCGGGTCGCCGCGCTGCTGCTCGTGCCCTACCTGGCGTGGGTGGGCTTCGCGACCGCGCTGAACGCGAGCATCGTCGGCCTGAACTGATCGTCAACCCGAACCGACCGCGCGCCCGATCCGACCGTGCAGCTCGCGCAGGTGCGCCACCAGCTCGGGCGGCTCGTGCACCTCGAACTCGCAGCCCAGTTGCAGCAGGTGGAACGCCAGGTACTCGATCGTGTCGCCGAGGTCGCTCACCCGGCAGGTCCGCTCGTCCACGACCTCGACCGTCATGCCGGGGAACCGGGTGCGCACGTCACGGGCGGGCAGCCGGACCGTCGCCACCGCCGTGTAGGTCGGCGCCCGGCTGAGCATGTGCTCCGCCAGGTAGGTCGCCGGGTCGTCGGCGGGCAGCGCCCGCGGCGGGAACCGCGCACCGGTGGGCGTCAACGCGGTCATCCGGTCGACCCGGAAGAACCGCCAGTCGTCGCGTTCCGGGTCGAACGCCACCAGGTACCACCGCCGGCCCGACGGCACCAGGTGCAGCGGCTCGACGTGCCGCCTGCTCTCCGCACCGTCCGCGGCCGAGTAGCGGAACCGCAGCCGTTCCCGGTTCGCGATGGCGGACGCCAGCGTGGTCAGGTGCTCGGGGTCCACGGTCACCCCGTCCGCGCCGAGCACCACCGGCACGGTCGCCGCGCCCAACGCGGCCACCCGTCGCCGCAGCCTCGACGGGAGCACCTGCTCCAGCTTCGCCATGGCCCGCACGGACGCCTCCTCGATGCCCGCCACGGTCTGCCGCGCCGCCGTGCGCAAGCCGACCGCGATCGCCACGGCCTCCTCGTCGTCGAGCAGCAACGGCGGCATGGCCGTGCCCGCGACCAGCCGGTACCCGCCGTCGGCGCCCATCGTCGCCTCGACGGGGTAACCCAGCTCCCGCAGCCGGTCGACGTCGCGGCGGATCGTGCGCGGGCTGACTTCGAGCCGTCGCGCCAACTCGCTGCCCGGCCACTCGCGCGGCATCTGGAGCAGGGACAACAGGGAGAGCAGCCGGCCCGCGGTGTCGGTCACGCCGACCAGCATGACCGACGTCCAGGACGGTTCGTGACCTACTCGCCCGGCTCGACCCGCTCGACCTGCTGGACCTGCTGGACCTGCTCGACCTGCTGGACCTGCTTGGCCCGGCTGGGCGCCACGCGCGGCGGTTCGTTGGGCATCTTCGGGTAGACCGGCGGCCACGGCGCGTCCATCAGCCCGGCCGCCATGTCCCGCTCCGACAGCTCCAGCAGCGGCAGCAACGACTGCGGCTCGTCCACCATCGCCTCCCACGGGTCACCGCGACCCGGCACGGTGGCGATGGTGAGCTCGTCGGGGTCCACGGTGGCCAGCTCGTCCCAGGCGACCGGCGTCGACACCTGCGCGCCCACGCGCGGTCGGACGCACCACGCCCCGAACACCGTCTTGTGCGGGGCGTTCTGGTTGAAATCCACGAACACGCGCGCGCCGCGCTCCTCCTTCCACCACTGAGCGGTGATCAGCTCCGGGTGCCTGCGCTCCAGCTCGCGCGCCAACGCCACCGCCGCCGCACGCACCTGGTAACCGTCCCACCTCGGTTGCAACGCCACGTACACGTGCAGCCCGCGCGAGCCGGTCGTCTTCACGTAGGCCCGGATGCCCAGCTCGTCCAACAGCCCGTGCACGAGCACCGCCGCCTCCCGCACCTGCGGGAACCCCACACCCGGCGAAGGGTCGAGGTCGATCCGCAGCTCGTCGGTGACCTCGGGCGCGGACGCCCGGACCGGCCACACGTGGAAGCCGAGGCACCCCAGGTTCACCGCCCACAGCACGTGCCGGATGTCGGCGGCGACCAGCGCCTCGCTGGTCGTGCCGTTCGGCGTGGACACCACGGTCGTGCGCAACCACTCCGGCGGCGACTTCGGCACCCGCTTCTGGAAGAACGACTTGCCGCCCGCGCCCTCCGGGTACCGCTCCATCAGCAGCGGCCGGTCGCGCATCGTGCGCAGCAACGGCCCGGCGACCGCCGCGTAGTACCGCGCCAGGTCGAGCTTGGTCTCGCCCCGCCTGCTGAAGAACACCTTGTCCGGGCTGGTGATCGGCACGCCCTCGACCTCGATCACGGGCTGAACACGTCCCTCAGCTCCGCCGGCGCGACCTCTTCGAGCTGCGCGTACGTGCACGACTCCGGGGTGCGGTCCGGTCGGAAGCGCACCAGCCTGCTCGTGTGCCGGAACCGCCGCGACTGGAGGTGCTCGTACCGCACCTCGGCGACCAGCTCCGGCCGCACCGGCTCCCAGGACAGCGTCTTGGTCGGCGCCCACCGGCTCTGCGCGCCCGGCGTCGTCGCGTCCATCCCGGCCCACGCCGCCCACGGGTGCCCAGCCAGCGCGTCCTCCCGGTACGGCGCCAGCTCCTCCAGCAGCTCACGGCGGCGCGCGGCGGTGAAGCTGCTGGCCACGCCCACGTGGTGCAGCACGCCCGCGTCGTCGAACAGGCCGAGCAGCAGCGAACCGACGCCCTCGCCGTCCTTGTGCGGTCGGAACCCGGCCACCACGCAGTCGGCGGTGCGCTCGTGCTTGACCTTCCACATGACCCGCTTGTCCTGCTCGTACGGCAGGTCGGTGCGCTTGGCCACCACCCCGTCGAACCCCGCGCCCTCGAACCGGGTGAACCAGTCCTCGGCCCGGTCCGGGTCGTCGGTCGCGGGCGTCAGGTACAGGCCGGGCACGTCGCCGAGCACGTCCGCCAGCAGCCGGCGGCGTTCGCCGAAGGGCGTCGCGGTGAGGTCCCGGTCGTCGAGCGCGAGCAGGTCGAACGCGACGAACCCGGCGGGCGTGTCGACGGCGAGCTTGCGCACCCGTGACGCGGCCGGGTGCAGCCGCAGCTGCAACAGGTCGAAGCTCAACCCCTCCGGCGTGACGATGACGATCTCGCCGTCGACCACGCACCGGGGCGGCAGCCCGGCCAGCAGCACGTCGACCACCTCGGGGAAGTACCTGGTCAACGGCCGGTCGTTGCGTGAGCCGAGCTCCAGCTCGGAGCCGTCGCGGAACACGACGCACCGGAACCCGTCCCACTTCGGCTCGTAGACGAGCCCTGGCTCGCGCGGCACCGAGTGCACGGCCTTGGCGAGCATCGGCCGCACGGGTGGCATCACGGGGAGGTCCACGCCGCCGAGCGTAAGTCCAGCCGGACGTGTTCACCGCAGATCCGAATAGAGGACGGGAGTTGTCCGCAATCGTTCGTAGCGTGGGCAGCACACCGAACGGAAGGCAGAAACACGATGAGCACCACGGCGATCGCCTCGACCGAAGTCACCGACCTGCTGGCCGCCCTGGCCAAGCACCGCGGGTTCCTCCGCTTCACCGTGCGCGGGCTCGGCGACGAGCAGGCCAGGCTGACGCCGACCGCCAGCGAGCTCTCCCTCGGCGGCCTCATCAAGCACGTCCGCACCGTCGAGGAGGCGTGGATGCGGTTCGCGGTCGGCGGCGCCGAGTTGATGGAGAGCGAGCAGTCCGACTGGGTGAACGGTTTCCGGATGCTGCCGGACGAGACCCTGGAGGGCCTGCTCGCCGCCTACGCGGAGACCGCCGAGAAGACCGACCGGCTGCTCCAGGAGCTGGACCTGGACACCTCCTACCCGCTGCCGGAGGCGCCGTGGTTCGAGGCGGGCCTCCGCTGGAGCGTCCGGCGGGTCGTGCTGCACCTCATCGCCGAGACCTCCCAGCACGCGGGCCACGCCGACATCCTGCGGGAGAGCATCGACGGCCAGAAGACGATGGGCTGACCGGCGCCCGGTCCTAGAGGCGGCAGAGCCGGCGCACGGCGTCGGCGTGCGAGGGGTAGCGCGGGGCGAGGGTGTCGGCCGCACCGAAGGTGACCACGTCATCGGTGTAGGGCGGCACCACCACCGTGCCGACCAGCGACCACGCGCCGTCCGGCTCACTGGCCTGCCACACCCCCGCGGGCACCACGACCTGCGGCCGCTGACCGGCCGCGAGGTCCGGACCGAGCACCGGCGTGGTCACCTCGCCGTCCGGGTGCAGCAGCAGCATCCGCAACGGCGCGCCGCAGTGGTATGAGTAGATCTCCACGTGGTCCAGCTTGTGCACGCCGGAGAACTCGCCCGCGCGCAGCAGGTAGTAGATCGCGGACACCTCGGGCGACCGCCACGACTGCCCGAACCACCCGCCCTCCACCGGCAGCTCGGCCAGTCCCAGCGCCGCGATGGCCTCGTCCGCGTCCACGACGACCCCCGTCCCCTTCACGACAACTCGGCTTCCACCGAACCGTGCACCACGACCATGCCCTTGCCCAGCCGCTTCGCCGTGTACATCGCCGCGTCGGCCGTGCCGAGCAGGTCGTCGGCGGTCAACGACGGGTCGAACGCGTCGCGGTGCGAGATCCCGATCGACGCCCGGATCACGTGCGAGCCGTTCTCGGTCCGGTGCGGTTCGTCCAGCGCCCGCAGCACCCGCCTGCCGATCTCCTCCGGCGGCTGCGGGTAGCCGTCGACCAGCACGCCGAACTCGTCACCGCCCAGGCGGGCCACCACGTCCTGGGACCGCACGCACCCCTGCAACCGCGACGCCACGATCCGCAGCACCGCGTCGCCCTCGGCGTGGCCGAAGTTGTCGTTGACGTCCTTGAACCCGTCCACGTCGATGAACAGCACCACCACCGGCGAGGGGCCGGCCAGCGCCGCGTCCAGCCGTTCCCGGAACAGCGCCCGGTTCGGCACCCCGGTCAACGGGTCGTGGTAGGCCTGGTGCCGCAGTCGCTCCCGGCTCTCCCGCAGCTGGTCGAGCAGCCGGACGTTGTCGATCAGCGTCAGCAGTTGCCGTGCGATCACCAGGAGCACCACGCCGAGCCCGACGTAGATCTCCAACGGGTTGAGCCGCACCCCGGTCGCCGTGCCGACCACGATGAACAGGCCCGTGACGAGCATCGGCAGGTACGGCACCAGCAGGTGCAGCAGCTCGCCCGCGCGCAGCCGCGCCGCGCCGGCCCGCTCCCGCCCGCCGCCGCCCGGCGCGATCGAGCTGAGGTAGAACAGCGCCGGGCAGACCATGAAACCGATGTCGGCGGCCGTGGGGATGGCGGTGGCGCCGTTGCTGACCATGTACGCGAACACCCAGCCGGACGACGACTGCGCCAGGCCCGCCAGCGCGATGAACAGCACCGGCAGCTGCCGCACCGAGCGGTGCGTCCACGACGACACCAGCAGCACGACCAGCATCACCAGGTAGGCCGCCGGGTGCGCCACGACGGTCGCGAACCCCGGACCGGAGGTGGCCCACGCGCGGACCATCGACTCCAGCAGCGACACCCACGTGAGCACGAACAGCGAGCCGACCACGATCAGCCCGTCCAGCGCGACCACGAGCTTGCTGCGGTGGCCCGGCAACTTGCCCGACCCGCCGTGCGCCAGCACCAGGATCGCGCACAGCGTGAGCCCGGGCACGAGCATGAAGCCCAGCGGCGCCAGCGTGGACGAGGGCAGCGACACCCCGAGGAACACCTGGCCCCAGATCCACGCGGCCAGGCCGACGACCAGGCTCGCCATCGCCGCGGCCATCCACAGCCGCCAGCGCCGCGCCACACCCTGCCGCCGCCGTGCCGCCCGCCAGTACGACACCATCGCGGCGGCCGAGGCGAGCAGTTGGGTGAACTTGTCGATGGCCACCGACGTGGGTCGGTCGAGCACGCCCGAGACGACGAGGAAGACGATGCCGAAGACCAGAGCGCAGACCGCACCGGAGACGATGCCGAACCGCCTCAGGGTCATGGCACCCCGCTCATGCCGCCACTGGGAGTCGATCAGTTGACCGAGCCACTGTAATGACCTCGTGACGCTGTGTCGATCGCGGGGTGTCTGTTCGTCACCGTGCGCGTGTCATCCGGAGCGGTCGTCGTGATCGAGGTCTAAGGTTTCGAACTGGTGTTCGTCGGCGGTTGAGGGGACCAGCGTGCGCGTGTTCGGAGTCGACCCCGGCTTGACCCGGTGCGGGTTCGGGGTGGTCGACGGCGGTGCGGGCCGCACCGTGCGACCGGTGGCCGTGGACGTGGTGCGCACACCGGCGGACATGGACCTGGCGCTGCGGCTGCTCCAGTTGTCCGACGCGGTCGAGCAGTGGCTGGACCACTACCAGCCGCAGGTGGTGGCCATCGAGCGGGTGTTCAGCCAGCACAACGTGCGCACCGCCATGGGCACCGCGCAGGCGGGTGGCGTGGTCGCCCTGTCGGCGGCCCGCCGAGGCCTGCCGGTCGTGTTCCACACGCCGAGCGAGGTCAAGGCGGCCGTCACGGGTTCCGGTCGGGCGGACAAGGCCCAGGTCACCGCCATGGTGACCAAGCTGCTCGGCCTCAAGACCGCCCCGAAACCCGCCGACGCCGCCGACGCGCTGGCCCTGGCCATCTGCCACCTGTGGCGCGCACCGATGCGGTCGCGCTTGGAGGAAGCACAGGCGAGGGCCGCCGAGATCGCCCGAACGCACCGCGCGAAACTGGCGCAGGCCGGCGCGCGGACCGCGCGGACACCGACCACAGCGACCCCATCAACCACACCGCCGGCCACCAGACGACCGGCGGCCCAGGTCAAGACCACTGCCACCCCGGCCAAGACCACCAGGGCCAAGGCTGCACCGGCCAAAACAGGTCAGGCCAAGACCACATCGGCCGAACCCCGATCGGCCGCGGCGGCCAAGACCGAGGCCACGCCGGCCGCGACCGCGTCGGCCAAGGCAGCGAAGGCCCAACCCGCGACCGCATCGGCCACGGCGAAGACCCCGGCCGCACCTGCCAGGGCCGGATCGGCCGGGTTGGCGGCGGTGCCGATCGCACCTGCCCCCACCCCACCTGCCCCCACCCCTGCCGCCCTCACCCCACCAGCCGCGAGTCCGGCCGCGATCGCGGTTGCGGTGGCCGGGTCGGTGCCGGGCCAAGAGGTACCGGGCGAGAGCGTGTCGGACGCGGCGGCCAAGATGGGGGGCCTGTCGGTGGCGACCGAAGTCGCGCCGGCCAAGGCCGCGAAGACCGGAGGTAGAAGCCAGTGATCTCGTCACTGCGCGGGCAGGTGTTGTCGATCGGGCTCGACCACGTCGTCGTCGAGGTCGGCGGCGTCGGCTTCGCCGTGCAGGCCACTCCCGCCACGCTGGCCACGCTGCGGCGCGGTGAGGAGACCCGGCTGGCCACGTCGCTGGTGGTGCGCGAGGACTCGCTGACCCTCTTCGGCTTCGCCGACACCGAGGCCCGCGAGCTGTTCGGCCTCCTCCAGACCGTGTCCGGGATCGGGCCGCGGCTGGCGTTGGCGACGCTGGCGGTGCTGGAACCGGACAAGCTGCGCGCCGCGCTCGCCGAAGGCAACATCACCGTGCTCACCCAGGTGCCCGGCATCGGCCGCAAGGGCGCCGAACGGCTGATCATCGAGCTGCGCGACAAGGTCGGCCAACTCGCACCCACCCCGACCGCCGGCGACGGCACCGGCCAGGTGCGCACCCAGGTCACCGAGGCGCTGCTCGGCCTCGGCTTCCCGGCCAAGCAGGCCGAACAGGCCGTGGACGCCGTGCTGGCCGCCGACGGCTCGCTCGGCACCTCCGAGGTCCTCCGCCGCTCCCTGGCCACGCTGGGCCGCAAGCGATGACCCCCGACGGCCACGCGGACGACTACGCCGACGACACGCTCAACCCGCTGCCCGACGTCGGCGAGCAGGATGTCGAGTCCACCCTGCGCCCCAAGGACCTGCACGAGTTCGTCGGCCAACCGAAGGTCCGCGAACAGCTCGAACTCGTCCTCCAAGGCGCGATGCAACGCGGCTCGCCGCCCGACCACGTGCTGCTGTCCGGCCCGCCCGGCCTGGGCAAGACCAGCCTCGCCATGATCATCGCCGCCGAGCTGGGCGCGTCGCTGCGCATCACCTCCGGCCCCGCCCTCGAACGCGCGGGCGACCTGGCCGCGATGCTGTCGAACCTGGTCGAGGGCGACGTGCTGTTCATCGACGAGATCCACCGGATGGCCCGCCCCGCCGAGGAGATGCTGTACCTGGCGATGGAGGACTTCCGGGTCGACGTGGTCGTCGGCAAGGGGCCGGGCGCGACCAGCATCCCGCTCGACATCGCCCCGTTCACCCTGGTCGGCGCCACCACCCGGTCCGGCGCGCTGACCGGACCGCTGCGCGACCGGTTCGGCTTCACCGGGCACATGGAGTTCTACAGCCCCGACGAGCTGGAGCTGATCGTCCGCCGGTCGGCCAAGATCCTCGGCGTCGACCTGCGCGACGACGGCGCCCGGGAGATCGCGGGACGCTCCCGCGGCACGCCCCGCATCGCGAACCGCCTGCTGCGCCGGGTCCGGGACTACGCGGAGGTGCGCGCGGACGGCGCGGTCACCCTCCAGGTCGCACGGGACGCCCTGAAGGTCTACGACGTGGACGAACTGGGCCTGGACCGGCTGGACCGGGCGGTGCTGGGCGCGCTGGTCCGGTCGTTCGGCGGCGGCCCCGTCGGCGTCTCCACGCTGGCCGTCGCGGTGGGTGAGGAGCCGACCACCGTCGAGGAGGTCTGCGAGCCCTACCTGGTGCGCGCGGGCATGCTGGCGCGCACTCCGCGTGGTCGGGTCGCCACCGCCACGGCATGGCTGCACCTCGGGTTGCAGCCACCGCCGCAGGCGCCCGGTGAGGCCACCCGGTCCCTGTTCGACGACGCCACCGAGTGATCGGGATTACTCACCTGGCACAATCGGCACCGGCACCCCAGAAATTCGGACGTTCCGGGCGCTCATCGCGTCCGCCCGTCCGGTTGATCGGAGAATGATGGACCTGTCCTCCTTGATGTTCCCGCTGCTGCTCGTGCTGCTCGCGGTGCCGCTGTTCCTCAGCGCCCGCAAGCAGAAGCGAGCCGTCGCCGCACAGCAGGCGCTGCTGAACTCCCTGGAGCCGGGCGACCGGGTCATGACCACCTCCGGGCTGTACGCGACGGTCGCCGACGTGAACGACGACGACAACACGATCGACCTCGAGATCGCCGACGGCGTGGTCACCACTTGGCTTCGCCAGGCCATCCGCGAGAAGGTTGTGGTGGACACCGAGAGCGACGCGGTCGTCGACGACGTCGACGATGTCGCCGACGAGACCGTGGACGTCGAGCCCGCACAGCAGGAGAGCAAGAAGTAACCCGAAGCACCCCGCGGACCCCTCGGCCTGGAGCCGGCAACTGTCAACGTGCCGACTCCAGGCAGTGACGCGCAGCTCACACCATCAGGGGTACGCTCCCGCTTCGCTGACCTTGTCAACTATCAGGAGACGGACGGACCGTGGCACCTCCGGCCGGGCAAATCCGCCCCGCGAAGTACCTGGGCGCATTTGTCCTCATCGTGGTCGCGCTGTACTCCCTGGTGTTCTTCACCGGGAACGGCAAGGCGACCCCCAAGCTCGGCATCGACCTCCAAGGTGGCACCCGTGTCACGTTGACCGCCCGGGCTCCTGATGGGAAAGCACCGTCGGAAGAGTCGCTCGACCAGGCCCGCACGCTCATCGAGACGCGGGTCAACGGTCTGGGCGTCGCCGGGCCGGAGGTCATCCGCGACGGCACCAACCTGGTGATCACGGTCCCCGGTTCCGACAGCGAGGGCGCCAAGCGCCTCGGCCAGACCGCGAAGCTGAACTTCCGCAAGGTCATCGGCTCGCCGGTGCCCAACGCGCCGGAGCCCGCGCCGTCCGAGAGCAGCACGCCGCCGTCGACGTCCGGCTCGGCACCGCCGAGCGCCTCGACCACGCCGCCCGCGAGCGGCGACAAGGAGCCGACGGAGACCGCGAACTCCGCCGCGCCGACCACGACCGCGCAGGGTCGTCCGGCGCCGGCGTTCGAGGGCCAGCCGGAGACCACCACCCCGCCCGCGGCGACCACCACGCCACCCGCGGACCCGAACGCGCCGCCCACCGAGCCGCAGGTCGACTGCCGCGCGGTGTTCGGGGGCGTGTACTCGGAGGACCCGACCAAGGCCATCGAGGAGTCCCGCACCTGCCGGCAGGACCCGCAGTTGACCACCCTGGACGCGCAGACCGTGTCCCAGGCGCTCGGCGCGTTCACCTGCCCGAAGGTCGACCCGCTGATCGGCAACGACGACCCGGCGCTGCCGCTGCTGACCTGCGACCGCGACAACACCGAGAAGTACGTGCTGGCGCCGGTCACCCCGCCGACCGACGGCAGCGTGAAGGACGACGACTTCAGCCTGTACTCGCGGCTGACCGGTGAGGACATCGACAACGCGGTGTCCGGCACCGACCCGCAGGGCGCGGGCTTCGTGGTCGACCTGACGTTCAAGAGCGACGGCGGCAAGAAGTGGGGCCAGTTCACCTCGGCCAACGTGCAGCAGCAGGTCGCGGTCGTGCTGGACAGCCAGGTCGTGTCCGCGCCGAACATCAACGAGGCCATCCTCGGCGGTTCGACGCAGATCAGCGGCAAGTTCAGCCAGGCGGAGGCCACCAGCCTCGCGAACGTGCTCAAGTACGGCTCGCTGCCGCTGTCGTTCGAGGCCTCCGAGGCCGAGACGGTGTCCGCGACGCTGGGCCTGGCCTCGCTGAAGGCCGGCCTGATCGCGGGCGGCATCGGCCTGCTGCTGGTGTTCGTCTACTGCCTGTTCTACTACCGCCTGCTCGGCGTGCTGACGATCCTGTCGCTGGCCCTGTCCGGTGTGATCGTCTACGCGGTGCTGGTGCTGCTGGGCCGCTGGATCGGGTTCACCCTCGACCTCGCGGGCATCGCCGGTTTCATCGTGTCGATCGGTATCACCGCGGACTCCTTCGTGGTGTTCTTCGAACGGCTCAAGGACGAGATGCGCGAGGGCCGGTCGTTCCGGTCCGCGGTGCCGCGCGCCTGGGTCCGCTCGCGCCGCACCATCCTGTCCGCGGACGCGGTCAGCTTCCTCGCCTCGGCCATCCTGTACGTGATCGCGGTCGGCCAGGTGAAGGGCTTCGCGTTCACCCTCGGCATGTCCACCGTGCTCGACCTGGTCGTGGTCTTCCTGGTCACGCACCCGCTGGTCAGCATGGTGTCCAAGTCGAAGTCCCTGTCCAACCCGAAGCTCTCGGGCCTCGGCGGCGCGGCACAGGCCGCCGCCCAGGACCGCGCGCTGTCGGGTGCGAAGAGCACCGCTGTGAAGGAGGTCTGACGTGGCCGAGACGAAGAAGGCCAACGTTTTCCAGCGGCTCTACGTCGGCAACGGCGCGTTCGACATCATCGGCAAGCGCAAGCGCTGGTACCTGGTGTTCGGCGCCATCCTGCTGATCTGCATCTTGTCGATCGTGTTCCGCGGCTTCAACCTCGGCATCGACTTCACCGGCGGCACGCGGGTGCAGATGCCCGCCGCCGGCGCGTCGGGCACGATCAGCATCGAGGCGGCCAAGGAGTCGTTCGAGAAGGCCATCGGCAACGAGCCCGCCGCGACGCAGACCGTGGGCACCGGTGACGCGGCGACCATCCAGATCCGGTCGGAGACGCTGACCGCCGACGAGGTGTTCAAGCTCAAGAACACGCTCAACGAGGACCTCAAGCCCAACGGCGGCACCGGCGCGATCAGCGACAGCGCCGTGTCCGCCTCGTGGGGCGGCGAGATCACCAGTCAGGCGTTGATCGCGCTCCTGGTGTTCTTCGTCGCGGTGATGATCTTCCTGGCGTTGTACTTCGAGCTGTCGATGGCGATCGCCGCGCTCGTCGCGGTGCTCCACGACGTGGTGATCACGGCGGGTGTGTACTCGCTGGTCGGCTTCGAGGTCTCGCCGGCCACGGTCATCGGTCTGCTCACCATCCTCGGTTTCTCGCTGTACGACACGGTGGTCGTGTTCGACAAGGTCCGGGAGAACACCCGCGGCCTGCTCGGCCTGACCCGCCGCACCTACGGCGAGGCCGCGAACCTGGCGGTGAACCAGACCCTGATGCGCTCGATCAACACCTCGTTGATCGCGTTGCTGCCGGTGCTGGGCCTGCTGGCGATCGGCGTGGGCCTGCTCGGCGTCGGCACCCTGAAGGACCTGGCGCTGGTGCAGCTCACCGGTATCGCGATCGGCGCGCTGTCCTCGATCTACATCGCGACCCCGGTCGCGGTGGACCTGAAGATGCGCGACCCGAAGTTCAAGGCGCAGGCCGCGCGGGTGCAGGCCCGTCGCGACAACCTGGCCCGCAAGGCCGCCGCCGGCGAGGCCACGGCCGAGGCCGCCGGCGCCGGCGACGTCGTGGAGTCGACCGACGACGAGTCGTTGCAGGCCGAGTTGCGCAGGGAGAAGGCCATGGCGGCCGCGGCGGGCGTGCCCGCGCGGACCGGCAAGGCAGGCGACGCGCGGCGGCGCCCGACCGGCAAGAAGCACCGTTGAAGCTGGACCGCGCCCTAGGGCTGCTGCGTGAGGTCCCGGACTTCCCCCTGCCGGGGGTCGTCTTCCGGGACCTCACGCCGGTCCTCGCCGACCCGGACGCGTTGCGCGCCGTGGTCGACGCACTTCAGGACAAGATCCACCCGGACACCCAGGTCGTGGCCGCGATCGAGTCGCGCGGCTTCCTGCTCGGCGCCGCGCTCGGCTACGGCTGGCGCTACGGCGTCGTGCCGCTGCGCAAGCCGGGCAAGCTGCCCGCCGTCGCGCACCGCGTGTCGTACGACCTGGAGTACGGGACCGCCACCCTGGAACTGCCCACCGACGCCGTCGCGCCAGGTCAGCACGTGGTCGTGGTGGACGACGTGCTGGCGACCGGAGGCACGGCGGCGGCGGCGTGCGAGCTGGTCGAGCGTGCGGGTGGCATCGTCACGGGCGTCTCGGTGGTGCTGGAGATCCCCGGCCTGGGCGGGCGCGAGCGCTTGGCGGGCCGCGAGGTCAACGCCCTGCTCACGGTTTGACCACCGCTGGGTCCGTCCCTAGGGGGGACTGACCACCACTGGGTCTGGCCACTACTGGGTGCGACCACTGTTCGGGTTGACTACCACTCGGCCAGACCGAAGTCGCCGACCTTGAGCAGTGCCGGTGCCGGTGGCTCGGCGGCGGAGCTCACGGCGTCCTGGAGCGCCGTCACCTCTCGCACGAGCTCGTGGGCGCCCGCGTCGGCGAAGTCGTCGACGGCCCGCTTGAAGCAGAGCAACGCCGCTTCGCGGTCCCCTTGCGCCAACCGCGCCCGCCCGAGCAGCACCCGGCACTCGCCGCGCTCCTCGGCAAGTTCGTCGTCGCAGTCGTCGTCGCGGTCGTCTTCGCCGCACTCGGCGTAGAGCTCGACGGCCCGGGTGAACTGGACGACCGCGTTGTCCGGATCGCCGGACAGCAGCGCCTGCGCGCCGAGCTCGCGCACCGCCCACGCCACCCCGGCGGAGTTGCCGCACTCGAAGTGCAGCTCGACCAGCTGCACCAGGCACCCCGTGACGGCGTCGGTCATCCCGCGCGCCCGGAAGATGCTCGCCAGCAGGTCCAGGGCGTACGCGTGCTTGCCGAGCCGGTCCTCGGTCGCCGATTCGAGGCAGAGCCCTCGCCTGACCTCCACCGCCTGCTCCGCCAACCGCGTGGCGGCGGGGAATCGCCCCAACCGGGCGTAGACCTGGGCGGCCACCTCCAGCGGCTCGGCCGCCTCGTCCTCGTTCACGTTCATGCCTGCCACCCTATTGTTTGCGAGCAGCAAAACCCTGGTAAGCAATCGAGTGAACTCTGCGTGCAAGCCGACTACGGACAGTGGTTAAGGTGATCGTCATGGCGGTAGGAACCACGCGTGCCAAGCGAAGGCTCGGCCGACACGTCAAGCCGATCGTGGAGCGGGCCGGGCTCAAGCCGGCCGAGGTCGCGGCCCTGGTCAAGACGTCGAAGGACACGGTCAACCGACTGCTGTCCGGCGACCACCTGCCGCGTTACCCGACGTTCCTGGCGATCATGACCGTCCTCAAGGCCACCGAGGAGGAGCTGGACGAGGGCACGTCGCTCTGGGAGCGAGCGAACGTGGACGCGGTCGTGGTGGAGCACGCGTCGGCGCTCTCACCGGGCTACCTGCGCTTCAGGATGGACGAGGGTGAGGCGACCAAGGAACGCTCGCTCGACCCGACGGTGATTCCGGGCATCCTCCAGCTCGGCAACTACGCCGAGGCATTGGGCCAATGCGCTCCGGCACTGACCGCGGGCAAGGGGTGGACCGCGCAGGCGGCTGCCGAGCGCCGCGATCGGCAAGGGCTGCTCTCGCGTGAGTCCGATCCGCTCCACCTGCACGCACTGATCGACGAGGCGGCCCTGTACCGCGTGGTCGGCGGTCGTGAGCTGATGGTCGAGCAGTTGACGCACCTGCTCACGGTCGCCAAGCAGGACAACGTCACCCTCCAGGTCGTTTCCTTCGACGCAGGCGCGTACGGCCCCCAGTTCGGCGCGTTGACCCTGCTCGACTACCCCGAGCCGGAAGAACCGCTCTCGGTCTACGTCGAAGGACACCACGGGATCAAGGTCGTGGAGAATGACCGGATGGTGAGCAAGCTGGTCGCGGCCTGGGGTGACGTGGCCCGGCTGGCGCTCGATCCGAAGCAGTCCACGAAGCGCATCCGAGACGTGAGGGACACCAGGTATGCCTGACCAGCAGAGGCAGTGGCGCAAATCGACTTACAGCTCCAGCCAGCCGGACTGCGTCGAGCTGGCAGTCGCCGCCGAGGCGACCGCCGTGCGGGACAGCAAGCAGCCGGAGGCGGGCGAGTTGAGCTTCCCGAGGAAGAGTTTCACCGCGTTCCTGGCGGCCCTCAAGAGCCACTAGACGCACGTTCAGCCTGGTGAAAGCCGATTGGTCGGGCTGAACCACAGGTGCTGCTCGTCGTGTGAACCGCACCGCTCATCGGCACGGCGCCGAGGTCGGCACCGCAACGGAGTTATCCTCGGTTCCTAGACCCGAGGAGCGTGGTTGAGCCAGGACACCGAACCCGCGCAGACGACGCAGCCCGTGCCCGCACGGCCGCCGTCCGCGACGAGGCGCGTGCGCGCACGGCTGGCACGCCGCATCACCGCCCAGCGCGCCGCGCCGGTCAAGCAGGTGCTCGAACCGCTGGCCGCCGTCCACCGCGACCTGCACCCCAAGGCGGACCTGGCGCTGCTCCAGCACGCCTACGACGTGGCGGAGGAGAAGCACCGGCCGCAGCGGCGCAAGTCCGGCGACCCGTACATCACGCACCCGCTCGCGGTGGCGACGATCCTCGCCGAGCTGGGCATGGACACGACCACGCTGGTCGCCGCCCTGCTGCACGACACGGTGGAGGACACCGACTACTCGCTGGACCAGCTGCGCGTCGACTTCGGCAACGAGGTCGCGCTCCTGGTCGACGGCGTGACCAAGCTCGACAAGGTCAAGCTGGGCGCGGCGGCGGAGGCCGAGACCATCCGCAAGATGGTCATCGCCATGGCCAAGGACCCCCGGGTGCTGGTCATCAAGCTCGCCGACCGGCTGCACAACATGCGCACCATGCGGTTCCTGCCGCCGGAGAAGCAGGCCCGCAAGGCCCGCGAGACGCTGGAGGTGCTGGCCCCGCTGGCGCACCGGCTGGGCATGGCGACGGTGAAGTGGGAGCTGGAGGACCTGGCGTTCGCGATCCTCCAGCCCAAGAAGTACGACGAGATCGTGCGCCTGGTCGCCAACCGCGCGCCGTCCCGCGACACCTACCTCGGCGGCGTCATCACGGAGCTGTCCCAGCAGATGTCGGGCGCCCAGATCACGGCCAAGGTCGAGGGCAGGCCCAAGCACTACTACTCGATCCACCAGAAGATGATCGTGCGCGGCCGGGACTTCGACGACATCCACGACCTGGTCGGCGTGCGCATCCAGGTGGACGAGGTCCGCGACTGCTACGCCGCCATGGGCGTGGTGCACGCGCTGTGGCAGCCCATGCCCGGCCGGTTCAAGGACTACATCGCCCAGCCCCGGTTCGGCGTCTACCAGTCGTTGCACACGACGGTCATCGGACCGGACGGC
Organism: Saccharothrix stipae; assembly: GCF_054781895.1. Classification (NCBI taxonomy): domain Bacteria; kingdom Bacillati; phylum Actinomycetota; class Actinomycetes; order Pseudonocardiales; family Pseudonocardiaceae; genus Saccharothrix; species Saccharothrix stipae. Next base: position 403,129 of record NZ_BAAGTN010000007.1, read on the forward strand.
AAGCCGTTGGAAGTGCAGATCCGCACCTACGACATGCACCGGACCGCCGAGTACGGCATCGCGGCGCACTGGCGGTACAAGGAGACGCGCGGCACGCACAGCGGCAAGGGCGTCGACGTCGACGAGATGGCCTGGATGCGGCAGCTGCTGGACTGGCAGAAGGAGGCCGCCGACCCGGGGGAGTTCCTGGAGTCGCTCCGGTTCGACCTGGCCGCGCGGGAGATCTTCGTCTTCACCCCCAAGGGCGAGGTGATCACGCTGCCCACGGGCTCCACGCCGGTGGACTTCGCCTACGCCGTGCACACCGAGGTGGGGCACCGGTGCATCGGCGCCAGGGTGAACGGTCGGCTCGTCGCGCTGGAGCGCAAGCTCGAGAACGGCGAAGTGATCGAGATCTTCACGTCCAAGGCCGAGGGCGCGGGCCCGTCCCGCGACTGGCTGAGCTTCGCGGCCTCGCCGCGCGCCAAGGCGAAGATCAAGCAGTGGTTCGCCAAGGAGCGCAAGGAAGAGGCCATCGAGGTCGGCAAGGACGCCATCACCAAGGAGGTCCGCCGCGTCGGGCTGCCGTTGCAGCGGTTGGTCTCCGCCGACTCGATGGGCGCGCTGTCGAAGGAACTGCACTACCCGGACGTGTCGGCGCTGTACGCGGCCGTGGGGGAGGGGCACACCTCCGCCCGGCACGTGGTGCAGCGGTTGGTCGCGCAGCTCGGCGGCGTGGAGCACGCCGAGGAGGAGCTGGCGGAGCGGTCCACGCCGTCCACCGTGGCACGGCGACGGGTCACCGGTGACGCCGGTGTCGTCGTCAAGGACGCGGCCGACGTGTGGGTCAAGCTGGCGCGCTGCTGCACGCCCGTGCCCGGCGACGACATCCTCGGCTTCGTGACCCGCGGTGGTGGGGTGTCGGTGCACCGGACCGACTGCACCAACGCGGACGAGCTGCTCAGGACGCCCGAGCGGTTGCTGGACGTCGAGTGGGCGCCGTCGTCGTCATCGGTGTTCCTGGTGGCGATCCAGGTGGAGGCGCTCGACCGGCACCGGTTGCTGTCCGACGTCACGAAGGTGCTGGCCGACGAGAAGGTCAACATCCTGTCGGCGTCGGTGACCACGTCGCGCGACCGGGTGGCGGTGAGCCGGTTCTCGTTCGAGATGGGCGACCCGAAGCACCTGGGTCACGTGCTGAAGGCCGTTCGCAGCGTGGAGGGCGTGTACGACGTGTACCGGGTGACCTCGGCGTCGTGATCGGCCGGCTGTGATCGGCTGACCGGTGCTGCTTGGGCCCGCTCTGCCGGGCGGCCCTCACCGAACGCACGGCGTGCACGATCGTCGACCAGCTATCTTGTGTATCGACTGCCGGTTGGCATCTATCGAATTTCAACAAGTGCGAGCACGTTGCCGGCGTGTACGCGTCAGCGAAACGTCATCGCGTGATGCGACCATCCGACATGTCGGCCCTCGTCGGTCGACGGGGAAGACGCAGGGGCCCGGCACTCCTCTCCCGAGTGCCGGGCCCCTGCGTGTTGTCCGATCGGGTCAGGCGACGCTGACCGACTCGAACTTCACTTCCTTGTTCGGCTTGCCGCCACCGGGCGACGGGTCGAACGAGCCGTCGTGGCCTGCCCGCGCCACCTCGTCGATCAGCTTCAGCCCGGCCTCGTCGAGGCTGCCGAAGACCGTGTAGTCGGGCGACAGCTGGGCCTCGCCGTAGACGATGAAGAACTGGCTGCCGTTGGTGCCCTTCTGGGTCTCCTGGTCCGCACCGGCGTTCGCCATCGCCAGGTAGCCGCGACCGTAGGTCAGTTCGGGCCAGGTCTCGTTGTCGAACGTGTAGCCGGGGCCGCCGGTGCCGGTGCCGGTCGGGTCACCGCACTGGAGCATCTGCAGGCCTTCGGTGCCGATGCGGTGGCACGTGCTGCCGTCGTAGTAGCCCTGCTTGACCAGGCTGACGAAGCTGTTCACCGCGCACGGCGCCAGCGCGCGGTCCAGGGTCAGCTTCAGCTCGCCGACGTTGGACTTGATGGTGGCGGTCGCGGTGCCGGTCGCCGGGGCGCTGCCCTCGGGGGCCTTCGTGCCCTCCTTGGACGCGGGCTCCTTCGACGGCCGGTATTCGCACGCGGCCGGGTCCGCGATCGGGGTCGGCCGCGTCGGCAGCGGCTTGACCTCGGTGGGGATCTCGATCGGGGCGGGCGCGCTCGAACTGGCGGCTGCGGCGTCGTCCCCGGTGTTGCTGAAGTCGGTCGTGGCGAGGAAGTACACACCGCCCGCGACCACGACGACGGTGACCGCGGTCGCGACCACGGCGATCACCCGGCGCCGCTTCGCGCGCTCCGCCCTGCGGACGAGCTGGCGTTCCAGCTTCCGCTTGGCCTGCTCGCGGCGCTGCACGTTGGTCGGCACCTGCAACCTCCCTGATCTCTGCGTCGACGGCGACGATCGGTCAGCAGTCTAGGGGGCAGGTATATGGCTGGTGTATGCCGGATAGGCTGGTTGCCGGGGTCCACAGCGATCCGTTGTCGATCCGTTGCCGTCGAGAGGTGATCCCGTGCTGGTGATCGGCTTCCCGTCCGGCGCCCTCCAGGCCAACTGCTTCGTGCTGGCCACCGGCGCCGGCGAGCCCTGCGTGGTGGTCGACCCCGGCCAGGACGCGGCCGAACCGATCGCCGAGGTGCTGCGCGAGCACCGGCTCTCCCCGGTCGCCGTGCTGCTGACGCACGGGCACTTCGACCACACCTTCTCCGTCGCGCCCGTCTGCGACGGCAACGACATCCCGGCGTGGATCCACCCGGCCGACCGCGAGCTGCTGTCCGACCCGCTCAAGGGCATCAGCACCGAGTCGCGGGCCTTCTTCGGCGGTGACCTCGAACTGCGGGAACCGCGCGAGGTGCGCGAACTCGCCGACGGCGCCGAGCTCGACCTGGCCGGCCTCCGGCTGACCGTCGACCACACACCGGGCCATACCGGCGGGTCGGTGATGTTCCGCGCCGGCACCGAGGAGGGCGGTCGGCTCGTGCTGGCCGGGGACACCCTCTTCGCCGGCTCCATCGGACGCACCGACCTGCCGGGCGGCAACCACCGCGAGATGCTGACGTCGCTGCGCACCAAGGTGCTGACGTTGGCCGACGACACGGTGGTGCTGCCCGGCCACGGGCCGACGACGACCATCGGCCGCGAGCGCGTGAGCAACCCGTTCCTGCTGGACCTGGGCTCACCCGACGACGTGCCGGCCGCACCGCACCGAGGACTGTAGAACAGTGACGACCCCTTTCACCGCCCCCAAGGGCGTACCCGACTACTTCCCGCCCACCTCGTCTTCGTTCGTGGCGGTGCGCGACACCCTCGTGGAGTCCGCGCGCCGCGCCGGCTACGGCTACATCGAGCTGCCGGTCTTCGAGGACACCGCGTTGTTCGCGCGCGGCGTCGGCGAGTCGACCGACGTGGTCAGCAAGGAGATGTACTCGTTCACCGATCGCGGTGGGCGGTCCATCACGTTGCGGCCGGAGGGCACGGCCGGCGTGATGCGCGCGGTCATCGAGCACGGCCTGGACCGCGGCCAACTGCCGGTGAAGCTCGCGTACGCCGGGCAGTTCTTCCGCGCCGAGCAGCCCCAGGCGGGCCGCTACCGGCAGTTCCACCAGGTCGGCATCGAGGCGATCGGGGTGGACGACCCCGCGTTGGACGCGGAGGTCATCGCGGTCGCCGACGCCGGATTCCGCGCGCTCGGCCTGACCGGCTTCCGGTTGGAGCTGACGTCGTTGGGCGACCACACGTGCCGCCCGCAGTACCGGGAGAAGCTCCAGGCGTTCCTGGCGGAGCTGCCGCTGGACGAGGAGACGCGACGGCGGGCTGAGCTCAACCCGTTGCGGGTGCTGGACGACAAGCGGCCCGAGGTGCGCGAGCTGGTCGCCGACGCGCCGCTGATGGTGGACAACCTGTCGGCCGAGTCGCTGGCGCACTACGAGCAGGTCAAGGGTTACCTGAACGAGCTGGGCGTGAAGTTCGTGGAGAACCCGCGGATGGTTCGCGGCCTGGACTACTACACGAAGACGACGTTCGAGTTCGTGCACGACGGGCTGGGCGCGCAGTCCGGCATCGGCGGCGGCGGGCGTTACGACGGGTTGATGGAGCAGCTGGGCGGGCAGCCGTTGTCCGGCGTCGGGTTCGGCCTCGGCGTGGACCGGGCGTTGCTGGCGTGCCAGGTCGAGGGCGTGTCGCCGGGTGACGTGACGCGGTGCGACGTGTACGGCGTGCCGTTGGGCGAGGCGGCGAAGTCGAGGCTGGTCGCGTTGTCCGCGCCGCTGCGGGCGGCCGGTGTGCGGTTCGACCTGTCCTATGGTGGTAGGGGTTTGAAGGGTGCGATGAAGGGCGCCGACCGGTCGGGTGCGCGGTTCGCGATCGTGCTGGGCGAGCGCGACATCGAGGCCGGTGTGGTGCAGCTGAAGGAGTTGGCGTCGGGCGACCAGCGCGAGGTGCCGCTGGCGGACGTGGTGATCTCGGTGCTGGAGGCGTTGGGCCGGTGAGCGAGCGGATTGCCCTTGACCTGCTTGACCCGAAGGCCGTGCGCAAGCGCGCCCGGACGGTCGCCATCGGCGCGTTGATCGTCGCCGCCGCGTTCGGCGGGTTGCTGGGGCTGCTCGCGGGGCGGACGGCGGGTCTGGTGACGGCGGCGGTGTTCGCCGTGCCGTTGTTGCTGTTGGCGTGGTCGGAGGCGCGGCGGCGGGTGTGGCTGGAGGGCCACGTGCTGTCCGTGCGCGCCTTCGGCACGCGTTCGGTGGACCTGCGGGCTGCCGACCAGTTGGACCTGCTGGTGACGGACATGCGCGGCACGCGGACGGTGGGGCTGTTCGTGCGCGGGGGCGGCAAGGCGATCAACCTGGCGTTGGCGATCTACGCGGGTACCGGTGGTCGGGAGCAGGGGGTGCTGCCGTTGCGCAAGCTGGCCGATGTGCTGGCGGGTCGGGGTGATGCGCCCGGGTTGGTGTTCTCCGAGCTGTTGGTCGCGCAGCTGCGTGCGGAGGCTCGCGGCCTGGCGGCCGCGGACCGTCCGCTCTACCAGCTCGGCTCGATGGCACCGGTGGGCCGCCTGGCCCAGAAACTGACCCCGGAAGCCATCTCCCGCTTCGTCTCCACCCTCGACCAATCCTGACCACCGCGCGTGTCCTACCTCCAGAACGCGCGTGTCCTACGTTCGGAACGCGCGTGTCCTACGTTCGGAACGCGTGAGTCCTACGTTCAGAACGCGTGAGTCCTACGTTCGCGTTGTGAGAGTCCTACGTTCAGGGCCCGTGAGTTCAACGTTCAGGGCAAGATCAAAAGATTAAGAGCGTCCTCGCCGGACGGGCAGATCAGCAGGATGACGGGGATGGCACCGTCGGTGCGGCTGCGTCGTGGGTCGGGTTCCGTGTCATCCCGCCGACCTCCACAAGGGCAACCACACGTGTCAAGGGGGCCGTACCAGCCTCAAGTGCGGTAGGGCCGGAAGCGCCCCCTTGACACGTGCGGTAGGGCTGCGCCAGGTCGGCGGGATGACACGAAACCCTTGTTTTTGGGGAAGCGGGTGAAGTGGCGGGTGGTCAGTCGTCCGGGAGGCCCCACGTGCCCTTTGGTGGTGGGGGTGACTGGGTGGCGGTGGCGTCCGTGGTGGGAGGGGTGCCGCCGATGAAGCGGGTCAGGGAGTCGTCGTGTTCGACGCGGCCGGGGAAGGGGTCGCCGGCGGTCAGTCTGGTCAAGGTGGCCACGGGTAGTTCGACGTGGGAGCCGACGAGTACGAAGTTGCCGAAGCGCCTGCCTCGGAAGACCCCGGGCTCGGCCAGTACGCAGACGTGCGGGAACACGGCGCGGACGGTGGCGGCTTGGGCCTTGGCGAACGACAGCTTGCCGCCGTCGCCGATGTTGGCCGCGTAGACCCCGCCGGGGCGCAGGGTGCGGGACGCCAGCGCCACGAACTCGACCGACGTCAGGTGCGCGGGCGTCCGGGCACCGGCGAACACGTCGGTCACGACCAGGTCGAACGAATCTTCCGGTGCCTTCGCCAGGACGGCCCGCGCGTCACCGTTGCGGATCCGCAGCCGCCAGTTCCGGTCCAGTGGCAGGACACCGCGCACCAGGTCGATCAACGCCGCGTCGATCTCCACCACCTGCTGGCTGGAACGCGGGCGCGTGGTGGCGATGTAGCGCGGCAGGGTGAACGCGCCGCCGCCCAGGTGCAGCGCCCGGATCGGCTCACTGCCCGGTGCGACCAGGTCGGCCACGTGACCCAGCCTGCGCAGGTACTCGAACTCCAGGTGGGTCGGGTCGTCCAGGTCGACGTGCGACTGCGGCGTGCCGTTCAGGCGCAGCGTCCACGCCCGCGACACGTCCGGGTCGGGGGTAAGTTCCGCGATGCCCGAGTCGACCTCACGGCTGATGGTCTCGTCGGCTCTCCGGATCCGTCCCACCCGACGATTATCCCGGTAGCGCTCGCCCGCACCGCAACGGCACGAGCGGGGTCCGCAGTGTGCCGGTACGGTACCCATCCGTGCAGCTCGCCGCAGACGTACTCACCGCGCTCGTCGCGGCCATCCACCTCTACATCGTCGTGCTGGAGATGTTCCTCTGGAACACGCCGCGCGGCCGCGCAACGTTCGGCACCACGCCGGAGTTCGCCGCCGAGTCGAAGGTGCTGGCCGCCAACCAGGGCCTCTACAACGGCTTCCTGGCCGCCGGTCTGATCTTCGCCCTGATCGCACGTGGCACGACGGGGTTCGCGTTCGCCGTGTTCTTCCTGATCTGCGTGATCGTGGCCGGCCTGTACGGCGCGGCGACGGTCAGTCGTCGGATCCTGGTCGTGCAGTCCGTGCCCGCCGCGATCGCGTTGTTGCTGGTCCTGCTGGCGCGGTAGCCGGGCGGCGCCACGGACCCTTGGTGGGGTCGTAGCCGGTGCGCAGGTCGCCGGTGACGCGGGTGCGCCGCCGCGGGTCACCGGTGGCCGGCTCGGGTGAGGGCTCAAGAGGCGTGGGAACGGGCTCGCGGCCGGCGACGAAGGCCGCCAGCGCGGTGGTGATCGGCACGGCGGCGACCAGGCCGATGCTGCCCACCAGGGTCCGCACGACCTCCTGAGCCACCTCCTGCGCGGTGAGGATCTCGCCCAGGGTTCGCCCGGACAGGGAGAACGCCAGCAGCAACGGCAGCGCGGCGCCCGCGTAGGCCATGACCAGCGTGTTCACCACGGACGACAGGTGGTCGCGGCCGATCCGCGACCCCGCCGCGTACAGCTCGCGGAACCCCAGCGCGGGATTGGCCCGGCGCAGTTCCCACACCGCGCTGGTCTGCGTCACGGTCACGTCGTCGAGCACGCCGAGCGCGCCGATGAGCGTGCCTGCCAGGAGCAGCCCCCTGGTGTCGATGCCGTGCCCGAGCAGCGACACCAGGTTCGCCGTGTCCTGGTCCAGTCCGGTCAGCTTGCCGAACGCGGAGAACACCGCGCCGAGCAGCCCGATCAGCGCCAGGCTCACCAACGTGCCCAGCACCGCCGTGGACGTCCGCGCGGACAGCCCGTGCGTCACGTACAGCACGACGAACATGATCAGCCCCGCCCCGACCACGGCCACGACCAGCGGGTTCTCCCCGGCCAGGATCGCGGGCAGCACGAACAGCGCCAGCACCACGAAGCTCAACGCCAGCGCACCCAGCGCCGCCAACCCCTGCCAACGGCCCAACAGCAGCACGGCCGCCGCGAACAGCACCGCGAGCAGCAGCAGCGGCACGCCGCGCTGGAAGTCGGCCAGCTGGTAGGACGTGCTGTCGTTCGGGTCGCCCCCGCCGTAGGACAGCACGACGGCGTCGCCCACGGTGAACGTCGGCGTGCCCGGCTGGTCCGGCACGGGGACCTGGATGTCCCGACCGGCCGCCGCGCCGTCGCTCATCCGCACGGTCACCAGCACGCACCCCGTGGCGCCGGGCTCGGCCGACTCCGGACCGCACCCGCCCCGGGCCACGGCCGTGACGTCGCCGCGCACGGGCACCTGCGCCAACCCCGCCTCGGCGCCGGTGCGCTGCTCGTGCCCGAACGGGTACAGCAGCAGCGTGCCGACCACGGTCGCCAGCACGAACGGCAGCAGCAGGACCAGCAGCAGCCGCCGAACCGGTGTGGACGAGGGTTCGGCGGGGCCGTGCCCGTGGCCGTGTCCATGGGCGGCGATCAGGTCCTTGGCGCGCACGCGCACATACTGCCCGCCCACCCCGAACGTCCGCATGTCGGACGGTTCGGTGCGAAGTTCGGGGTGACCCCTTAACGCCGGCACCGGGCGGTGCCAGGCTCGCCGCGTGACCACGAACTGGACACCCATCCACGGCCGGGACTTCGCGCCCGTGCCCTACCGACCGGCCCGGATGCCGGTCGACGAATCCCTGCGCACGGCCGCCGAGCTGCGCGCCCGCATGCAGGAGCGCCGCACGGTGCGCATGTTCTCCGGCGAGCCCGTGCCCGAACAGGTGGTGCTCGACGCCATCGCGGTCGCGTCCACCGCGCCCAGTGGCGCCCACCAGCAGCCCTGGACGTTCGTGCTCGTGCAGGACCCCGCGGTGCGCCGCCGCATCCGGGAGGCCGCCGAGCAGGAGGAACGGGTCTCGTACGCGGGCCGGTTGGGCGACGAGTGGCTGGCCGCCCTGCGCCCGCTCGGCACCGACGACGTCAAGCCGCACCTGACCGACGCGCCCGAGCTGCTGGTCGTGTTCCAGCAGCGGTACTACGTGGAGCCCGACGGCACCCGCCGCAAGCACTACTACGTGGACGAGTCGGTGGGCATCGCGGTCGGCATGCTGCTGACCGCGCTGCACCTGGCCGGGCTCGCCGCCCTGACCCACACGCCGTCGCCGATGAGGTTCCTCGGCGAGGTGCTGGGCCGCCCGCGCAACGAGAAGGCGTTCGCGGTGATCCCGATCGGCTACCCGGCCGACCGCTGCGTGGTGCCCGACCTGGTCCGCAAGTCACTGGATCAGGTGCTGGTGACGGTCTGAGCCCCGAACCGGAAGTGCGCGGCCACCGCCTCGTCGCAGGCCGCCAAGGCCTGTCGCAGCCGTTGGTCCGGCGATCCCGTGACCAGCCGCCACGGCACGCCCCGCGTGGCCAGACCCGCCTGGAACGCCTCGGTCATCCACGCGCGCAGGTGCTCGCCGTCCCGCCACCCGTCCTGCTCGAACGGCACGCCGACGTGATCGGTCAGCAGGTACAGGGCGGGGCGGTGGGCGTCCGGCGCGATGTCCGGGTGCGGCGCGCCGAGGTAGCGGTGGCCCCACACGGTCGCCGCCCACGAGTCGTTGTCGCACACCAGGACGGGGCCTTTGACCGCGGCGTCGGCCAGCTGCTGTTGCCTGCGGGCCACGTCCTGGAAGTCGCCGACCGTCCACACGAGATCGTCGACGGTCGCGCCGGGGTCGAACGCGCGGGCGGCGGCCAGCTTCAGCTCGGTGTGCTCCCGGCCGTACTCGGGCACCCAGGGTGCGTCCAGCGCCTGCGCGAGGGCACGCGACAACGTCGTGGTGCCGGTGCTCTCCGCCCCGAGCACCACGATCCGCGCGCACAGCCCGATGCGGGTCGCGGGCGCGAGGTCCGCCCACCGGCCGCGTGGATCGGCCCGGACCGCCGTGCCAGACACCGGGAAGGCGGCGCGGTCCAGGTCGACCAGCACGTGCCGGGCACCGAGCCGCTTGGCCATCTCGTCGCCGTAGTGCTCGCTGGAGAACACCGCGTCGACCGCCGCCGACGCCGGATCGCCGTCCAGGATGGCCCGTCGCGCGAGCACCGCCCGGGCCACGCCCATGTGCAGTTCCCACACGGCGTCGCTGTCGAAGTCCATCTCGTGGTCGTCCACGTCGCCGAGCACGACCAGCCCGGGTGTGCCGGCGTGCTCGGCGCGCAGCCACGACACCCGGTCGGCGACCGGGATGGACTCCGCGCTGGACGCCAGCACGGTCACGGTGGTGCGCCTGCTGCGCGCGGCGGCGGTGCGGATGAGGTGGTGGTGACCGGCGTGCGGGGGGTAGAACTTGCCGAGCACCAACGCGTGGTCGAAGTCGGTCACGCGGCTACCAACTCGTCCTCGCGCAACGCCTTGGTCCAGTTGCGCAGACCGAGCACGCACAGAGCCATGAACCCGATGTACAGGATCGCGGTCAGCCACAGGCCCTTGTAGGCGTACAACGGGACGTAGATCACGTCCGCGGCGATCCACAGCCACCAGCACTCGACCTTCTTGCGGGTCTGGCCCCACGTGGCCAGCAGCGAGAGGACGGTGGTCACGGAATCCGCCCAAAGCACGGTCGAGTTGCTGAACGTGGTCAGCACCCACACCAGCAGCAGGGTGCCCGCCACACCGGCCGCGAGCAGCCACCACCACTGCGCGCGGGTGGTGCGGCTGACGGGCAGCGGGGTGTGCTCGGCGCCGCCACGCAGCCACGCCCACCAGCCGTACAGCGCGAGTGCCACGTAGACGACCTGGAGGCCCGAGTCCGCGTACAGGCCGCTGGTCGCGAACAGGACGAGGAAGGCGAGGTTGTTGAGGATGCCGATCGGCCAGGTCCACGGGTTCTGCCGGGCCACCAGCCACACGCACAGCGCGCCGGTGACGAAACCGATCACCTCGCCCCAACTCGTGGCGACGCCGGCGAACGTGAACGCGGTGGTGTTGAAGGGCCAGAGGATGACGTCCAGCACTGACACAGGTACTCCGTTTGACCGTGGTTCGAACACGTGTTCGAATGTGGACATGCGATGGGACGGGCAGAAGGACGGGGCGGACCGGCAGCAGGCCCTGCCGGGTTTGCCGGGGCTGCTGCGCAGCGTACGAACTCCCGACTTCGCCGACGTCGTGTTCCACGAGGTGAACGCCAAGTCGGTGCTGAACAAGGTGCCCGGCGGCGGTCTCCCGTTCGGCTGGACCGTCAACCCCTACCGCGGCTGCACGCACGGCTGCACGTACTGCCTGACCGGGGACACGCCCGTGCTGCTGGCCGACGGCCGCACCAAGCCCATCGCCGAGCTGTCGGTGGGCGAGGAGGTGTTCGGCACCGCCCACGGCCGGTTCGTGGTCACCCGCGTGCGGGCGCACTGGAAGACCTCCAAGCCCGCCTACCGGCTGACGTTGAGCGACGGCACGCAGGTCGTGGCGGGCGGCGACCACCGGTTCCTCACCGACGAGGGCTGGAAGCACGTCACCCCCGGCCGGTGCGACGACTTCGAGGAGCGGCCGTTCCTGGTCAAGGGCGCGCAGCTGGTCGGCACGGGCCGGTTCGCCACGCCGCCCGCGCAGGTCGAGGAGTACCGCGCGGGCTACCTGTGGGGCGCGGTGCGCGGCGGCCTGCCCAGCCTGCCCGACGTGCTGGCGCGGGTGCGCGCGTTCGCGGGCGGGCGGGTGCCGCGGGAGGACGAGCTGGTCGAGTGGCCGACCACGCCGGGGGAGGAGTGGTCGAAGGGGTTCCTGGCCGGGTTGTTCGACGCGCGCGGCAGCTCCACCGGCGGTGAGCTGGTGATGTCCAGTTCGGACAGCGCGGTGTTCGAGGCGGCGGTGCTGGCGTTGACGCGGCTGCGCGTGTCGCACGTGGTCGAGGTGCGCGGGGTGCGCATCGTCGGCGGCCTGGCCGAGCGGCTGCGGTTCCTGCACCTGGTGGCTCCGGCGACACCGCGCGGCAACGCGATCGAGGGCATGGCGGTGCCCGTCACGTCCCGGCTGGCGGTGGTGTCGGTGGAGTCGCTCGGTGTGACGCGGACGTTGTACGACATCACCACCGGCACGGGCGACTTCGTGGCCAACGGTCTGGTCAGCCACAACTGCTTCGCCCGCAACACGCACACCTACCTCGACCTGGACGCCGGGCGCGACTTCGACACCCAGGTGGTGGTGAAGGTCAACGCGGTGGAGGTGTTGCGGGCCCAGCTGCGGTCCAAGCGCTGGCGGCGCGAGCACGTGGCGATGGGCACCAACACCGACCCGTACCAGCGGGCCGAGGGCCGGTACGCGTTGATGCCCGGCATCATCGGGGCGCTGGCCGACTCGGGCACGCCGTTCTCGATCCTCACCAAGGGCACCGTGCTGTCGCGGGACGTCCCGCTGCTGGCGCGGGCCGCGTCGTCGGTGCCGGTGGGCATCGGCGTGTCGCTGGCGTTGCTGGACCGGGAGTTGCAGGCCGGTCTGGAACCGGGCACGCCGAGTCCGCGGGCGAGGTTGGAGCTGGTGCGCCGGGTGCGTGACGCGGGGTTGCCGTGCGGGGTGTTCGTCGCGCCGGTGCTGCCGAAGCTGACCGACTCGGAGGAGCAGCTGGACGCGCTGCTGGCCTCGATCGCGTCGGCCGGGGCGACGGGCGTGACGGTCCTGCCGCTGCACCTCAGACCGGGCGCGCGGGAGTGGTTCGGCCGGTGGTTGGTGCGGACCCGGCCGGACCTGGTCGACGACTACCGGAGGCTGTACGCACGAGGGTCCTATGTGGACGCGCGGTACCGCCGGTGGCTCGACGCGCGCATCCGACCGCTGTTGCGGCGGCACGGCCTGGACGCGCGCGGCAAGCCGGACGCGGTCGGCGTGCCCGGCGACGACGAGGGCCTGTGGCCGGAGGGCAGCCTGCCCGCCTCGGTCCCGGCGGCGCCGGTCGTCCAGGAGCAGTTGACCCTGCTCTGACCCGTCAACGCACCGCCTGCGGGAACCTCAGCACGCGGTCCGGGTCGTAGCGGCGGGCCACGGCGCGCAGCCGGCGCAGGTTGTGCCGGTACGACGTGGCCGCCCAGTCCTCCTGCTCGGGGTCCAGGTAGTTGATGTAGGTGCCGGTGCCGATCAGGCCCGCCAACGCCGACTGCGCGTCGTCCACCTCGCGCGTCACCCGCTCGGGCGGCAGGTCGCCGACGGTGCCGAAGACCTCGACGGACGTCGGCGCGCCGCGGTGCGGGTAGGCCGTGCCGGTCGGGCTCGGCCGGTCGATCGCACCGCCGAGCGCGCCGACGATGAGCAGCGCGCTGCCCTTGTCCCGCACCGTGTCCGCCACCGCCGCCGGGTCGCCCCACAGGCCGTCGGACACGCGTGACGACGCGCGGAAGGCGTTGCGGGACGGGTGGCCGGCGGTCATGATCGCCGTCGCGGTCGGGTAGTCGACCTCGGCGTGCTCCAGCGGGGCGTCGAGGCCCAGGCGGGCCAACTCGGCGAGCAGCGGGGCTTGCGGGCCGATCGAGCAGCCGACGAGGTCGGTCGAACCGTCGGGCAACACCACGCAGGTGCTGGACAGGTGCTCGGGCGCCGAGGCGCTCCAGGGCTGCCAGGCGCCGAGCACGTCCGCCGCCGACCCGGCCGGGAACCGCAGCCGGAACACCGTCAGCACCTCCGGCCGGGGCGCGGTGGCGAACTCGAACGACGTGACCACGCCGAAGTTGCCGCCGCCACCGCCGCGCAGCGCCCAGAACAGGTCGGGTTCGCGGTCCTCCGACGCGGTGACGACGCGGCTGTCCACGGTGACCACGCGAGCGGCGCGCAACCAGTCGCACGTGAGGCCGTAGGTGCGTTGCACCCAGCCCAGGCCGCCGCCCATGGTCAGGCCGGCGATGCCGACGGACGGGCAGTTGCCCAGCGGCAGGCACCGGCCGGCGGCGGCGAGTGCCGCGTACACGTCACCGAGGCGGGCGCCCGCGCCGATCACGGCGGTGCCGTCCGGCCGCACCTCGACGCCGTTCATCGGCCCCAGGTCGACCACCAGGCCGTCGTGCGGGGTGGAGTAGGCGGCGTAGCTGTGCCCGCCGCCGCGCGCGGCCACCCGGATGCCGGACCGGCGGGCCTCCTCCAGGCACCGCTGCACGTCCTCGGCGCGCACGCAGCGGGCGATCGCGGCCGGCCGGTGGTGGTCGAACAGCGAGTTGAACGGCAGCCGCGCGGCGTCGTAGCCGTCGTCGCCGGGCAGCAGCAGGTCACCGGACAGGTGCGCGCGCAACCGCGCCCAGCGCACCGGCCGCGTCTGCGCCGCCATCCCGCCGGCGGCCACCGCCACGCCCGCCCACCGCATCAAGTCACGCCGCGAAACCGCCACACCGACCTCCCGGCCTCTCATCCAACAAGGCTCCGGATCGGGGGAGAACCGCTGTTCGGACGCGCTCCGCCTCGGTGTCGTACGGCGTACGGTACGCTGTACGACATGAGTGCCGTGGCGGGTAGTGGAGCGGGGTTCGTGCCGACCGACGACGACGTGGCGGGCGTGCTCGCGTGGTTCGAGCAGTGGGACGCCTTGGCGACGGCCAAGGACGTCGAGGCGATGGCCGACATGGCGTTGTTCCCGGTCAACGCGGTGACCGACGGGTCGGCGCAGTCGTGGGACCGGGCGCGGTTCCTCGACGACATGGCGGCGTCCCTGGGTGAGGGTGACGTGCGGATGGAGTCGGTGCGCACGCCCGTCTTCGTCAACGCGAACCTGGTCTTCGTGATCACCGACGCGACCATCACCGCCGGTGACTTCTCGCAGGTCGTGCGGTACGGCGACCTGCTGGTCAAGACCGACGGCAGGTGGCTGTTCCAGACGATGGTCCAGGGCGGGTGGTAGCCGGGTGGCGGTCCGCGCTGATTAACAATCAGTCTTGACTGTTTGTTGGTCGGCGCGGAACACTCGGCGGCATGTCCACCGACACCGGCCAACGGGAGACCAGGCGCCAGGCCGACCGCAGTCGCGAGACCAGGCGCAAGCTCATGGAGGCGACCGTCGAGTGCCTGGTCGAGCGGGGCTGGTCGGGCACGACGACAACGGTGGTGGCCGAGCGCGCGGGTGTGTCCCGCGGCGCTCAGCTGCACCACTTCCGCACTCGCGGCGAGCTGGTCGCGGCGGCGGTCGAACACCTGGGCGCGGAGAGCGTCCTCGACCTGAAAGAGCGCGCTCGGCAGGTCGACGCCGGCTCACCGGAAGATCGGATCGCCGCGGTGGTCGAGCTGATCGCCGACTTCTACGCCAGCGACCTGTTCACCGCCGCGCTCGAACTGTGGGTCGCCGCACGCACCGACCCCGAGCTCAAGACCGTGGTGGTGCCGCTGGAGGTCCGCCTGGGCCGGGAGACGCACCGCCTCGCCGTCGAGCTGCTCGACGCCGACGAGAGCAAGCCGGGCGTCCGCGAGAGCGTGCAGCTCACCCTGGACCTGGTGCGCGGCCTCGCGCTGGCCAACCAGCTCACCGACGACGGCAAGCGGCGGCGTCGGGTCATCCGGCACTGGGCGCACCTGCTGGAGGAGTCCCTCGGAAGGCGGGCACGGTGATCACCGAACTCCTGGACGACCTGCGCGCGGAGAGCCAGGTGCTGGACGACCTGGTCGCGCCGCTGTCCGACTGGACCGTCCCGACGCCCGCCGAGGGCTGGACGATCGCCAACCAGATCAGCCACCTGTGCTGGACCGACCGCGCGGCCGTGCTCGCCGCGCGCGACCCCGCCGCGTTCACCGAGGCCCTGAAGCAGGCCAGGCCGGACATGGTCGACGAGGGCGCGCGGGAGCCGATCACGTTGGCGCGGTGGCGGGCGGGTCGGGCCGAGCTGGCCGAGGCACTCGTGGCGGTGCCGCCGGGCGTGAAGGTGCCGTGGTTCGGGCCGCCGATGAGCCCGACGTCCATGGCCACCGCGCGGCTGATGGAGACGTGGGCGCACGGTCAGGACGTCGCCGACGCGCTCGGCGTGACCCGCGCGCCCACGCACCGGCTCAAGCACGTCGCGCACATCGCGGTCCGCACGTTCGGCTGGTCGTTCCTGGTCCACGGGCAGCCCGCGCCGCAGGTGCCGGTCCGGGTCGAGCTGGTCGGGCCGAACGGCGAGCAGTGGGTGTGGGGCCCGCCGGACGCGGCGGACCGGATCACCGGACCCGCGTTGGACTTCTGCCTGCTGGCCACCCAGCGGCGGCACCGCGACGACCTGGCCGTGACCGCCGTCGGCGACGCGGCCAACGCCTGGCTGCCCGTCGCGCAGGCGTTCGCCGGCGCCCCCGGCAGGGGCCGCGACAAGGGGCGGCCGTGATCCGCATCGGCAACGCCTCCGGCTTCTACGGCGACCGGTTCTCCGCCGTCCGCGAGATGCTGACCGGCGGTGACCTCGACGTCCTCACCGGCGACTACCTGGCCGAGCTGACCATGCTCATCCTGGGCCGGGACCGGGCGAAGGACGCGAGCCTCGGCTACGCCCGCACGTTCCTGCGCCAGCTGGAGGAGAACCTGGCCGACGCGCTCGCCCGCGGCGTCAAGATCGTCTCCAACGCGGGCGGGCTGAACCCGGAGGGCCTGGCCGAGGCGATCGACCGGCTCGGGCTCGGCGCGAAGGTCGCCCACGTGACCGGCGACGACGTGCGCGACCGGTTCCCGGAGGCGTTGACCGCCAACGCCTACCTGGGCGCCTGGGGCATCGCCGAGTGCCTGAACGCCGGGGCGGACGTCGTGGTCACCGGCCGCGTCACCGACGCGTCGCTGGTCGTCGGACCGGCCGCCGCGCACTTCGGCTGGGGCAGGCGGGACTGGGACGCGCTGGCGGGCGCCACGGTCGCCGGCCACGTGCTGGAGTGCGGCGCGCAGGCCACCGGCGGCAACTACTCGTTCTTCACCTCGATCGACGCGACCAGGCCCGGCTTCCCCATCGCGGAGGTCGAGGCGGACGGCTCGTCGGTCATCACCAAGCACGACGGCACGGGCGGCGCGGTCACCGTCGACACCGTCACCGCGCAGCTGCTCTACGAGATCGGCCCGCCCGCCTACCCCGGCCCGGACGTGGTCAGCCACTTCGACACCATCCGGCTCGACCCGCACGACCGCGGTGTGCGGATCTCCGGCGTGCGCGGCTCGCCGCCGCCGGACACGCTCAAGGTCTGCCTCAACACCCTGGGCGGGTTCCGCAACTCCACCACGTTCGTGCTCACCGGGCTGGACGTCGCGGCGAAGGCGAACCTGGTCCGCCACCAGCTCGAACGGGCCGTCGGCGCGGACGGCCTCACGTGGACGCTGGCCCGCACCGACCGCGCCGACGCGGACACCGAGGAGACGGCGAGCGCGTTGTTGCACGTCACCGTCAAGACGGCGGACCCGAAGCGGGCCAAGGCGTTCGCGCGCGCGGGCGTCGAGCTGGCGCTGGCGTCCTACCCGGGCTTCCACGTCACCGCGCCGCCCGGCGACGGCACGCCGTTCGGCGTCTACCGGGCCGCGTACGTGCCGCGGGCGTCGGTGCGGCACCGGGCCGTGCTGCCCGGCGGGAAGGTGGTCGACGTATGAGCGCGCCGGTGCGCCGGGTCCCGTTGGGCACGATCGCGGGTGCGCGGTCCGGTGACAAGGGCGGTGACGCCAACCTCGGCGTGTGGGTGCGCACCGACGCGCAGTACGAGTGGTTGCGCGCGGAGCTCACGGTCGAGCGCGTGAAGGAGCTGTTGCCCGAGGCGGGCGAGGTGGACCGGTACGAGCTGCCGAACCTCAGGGCGCTGAACTTCGTGCTGCACGGCCTGCTCGGCGACGGCGTCGCCTCGTCCACCCGCTTCGACCCGCAGGCCAAGGCGTTGGGGGAGTGGCTGCGCTCCCGGCACGTCGACATCCCGGAGGCGTTGCTGTGACACCCACGTCCGAGCTGTTCGAGACGCCCGAGCGCCGCGACCTCCGCGCCACCGTGCGCAGGTTCACCGAGCGGGAGGTCGTGCCGCACCTGCCCGACTGGGAACGCGACGGCGAGCTGCCCCGCGAGCTGCACCGCAAGGCGGCGGCGATCGGGTTGCTCGGCCTGGGCTTCCCCGAGGACGTCGGCGGCGCGGGCGACCTGCTGGACACCGTGGTGGCGACCGAGGAGCTGATCCAGGCCGGCGGCTCGTCGGGGCTGGTCGCCGGGCTGCTCACGCACGGCATCGCGTTGCCGCACATCGTGGACTCCGGTGATCGAGGGCTGATCGACCGGTTCGTCCGGCCCACCGTGGCGGGCGAGCTGATCGGGTCGCTCGCGATCACCGAACCGGGTGGTGGTTCGGACGTGGCGGCCCTGCGCACCACGGCCCGCCGTGACGGTGACTGCTACGTGGTGAACGGGACCAAGACGTTCATCACCTCGGGTGATCGCGCGGATTTCGTCACCACGGCCGTGCGGACGGGCGGTCCCGGCTACCCGGGCGTGAGCCTGCTGGTGGTCGAGAAGGGCACGCCCGGGTTCGGGGTGGACCGCAGGCTGGAGAAGATGGGCTGGCACTGCTCGGACACCGCCGAACTGTCCTTCGTGGACGCACGGGTGCCGGTGGCGAACCTGGTCGGCGCGGAGAACGCCGGGTTCGCGCTGATCATGCGCCAGTTCCAGGTGGAGCGGATCTCGTTGGCCGTGCAGGCCTACGCGACCGCCCAGCGCTGCCTCGACCTGACGCTGGCGCACACGCGGCAGCGGGAGACGTTCGGCAAGCCGCTCATCGCGCGCCAGGTGGTCAGCCACCGGTTGGTGGAGATGGCGCAACGCATCGACCTCGTGCGCACCTACACCCGTGAGGTGGCGGTGAAGGTGTTGCGGGGTGAGGAAGTGGTGGCGCAGGTGTGCTTCGCGAAGAACGCGGCGGTGGAGGCGTGTTCCTTCGTCGTGGACGCGGCGGTCCAACTACACGGTGGTGCGGGTTATCTCCGCGATACAGAGGTCGAGCGACACTACCGGGACGCGCGCATCCTCGGCATCGGGGGCGGCGCGACCGAGGTGATGACGGAGCTGGCGGCACGGCGATTGGGGTACACGGCATGACTGCGTTGCGCACGGCGGTGGACGGCCGGTCGCCCGGGTACGCCGCGAACCGGGAGGCGATGCTGGCCCGGCTCGCCGAGCTGGACGCCGAGCAGGCCAAGGCGCTCGCCGGCGGCGGCCCGAAGTACACCGAGCGGCACCACCGGCGCGGCAAGCTGCTCGCGCGTGAGCGGATCGAGCTGCTGGTCGACCCGGACAGCCCGTTCCTGGAGCTGTCGCCGCTGGCCGCCTGGGGCACCGACTACCCGGTGGGCGCGAGCGTGGTCACCGGCATCGGGGTGGTCGAGGGCGTCGAGTGCGTGATCGTGGCCAACGACCCGACCGTGCGCGGCGGCGCGAGCAACCCGTGGACGTTGCGCAAGACGTTGCGGGCCGACGACATCGCGTTGCGGAACCGGCTGCCGCTCATCGGGCTGGTCGAGTCCGGCGGCGCGGACCTGCCGAGCCAGAGCGAGATCTTCATCCCCGGCGGGCAGGCGTTCCGCGACCTGACCCGGCTGTCGGCGGCGGGTGTGCCGACGATCAGCACGGTCTTCGGCAACGCCACCGCCGGCGGGGCGTACGTGCCGGGGATGTCGGACTACGTGGTGATGATCGAGGAGCGGTCGAAGGTGTTCCTCGGCGGGCCGCCGCTGGTGAAGATGGCCACCGGCGAGGAGTCCGACGACGAGTCGCTCGGCGGCGCGCGGATGCACGGCGCCACGTCCGGGCTGGCCGATTTCGTGGCGGCGGACGAGGTGGACGCGATCCGGCTCACCCGGCGCGTGGTCGCCCGGCTCAACCGGCGCAAGCTCGGCCCCGCGCCGAAGGCCGTCGAGCCGCCGTTGCACGACGGGGAAGACCTGCTCGGGCTGGTGCCGACGGACCTGCGGGTGCCGTTCGACCCGCGCGAGGTGATCGCCCGGATCGTGGACGGGTCGCGGTTCGACGAGTTCAAGCCCGACTACGGCACCAGCCTGGTGACGGGGTGGGCCGACCTGCACGGCTACCCGGTCGGTGTGCTGGCCAACGCGCGCGGCGTGCTGTTCAGCGAGGAAGCGCAGAAGGCGACCCAGTTCATCCAGCTGGCGAACGCGAGCGACACGCCGCTGCTGTTCCTGCAGAACACCACCGGGTACATGGTCGGCGCGCGGTACGAGCAGGGCGGCATCATCAAGCACGGCGCGATGATGATCAACGCGGTGTCCAACAGCCGGGTGCCGCACCTGACCGTGGTCATGGGCGCGTCCTACGGCGCGGGCAACTACGGCATGTGCGGGCGGGCCTACGACCCGCGGTTCCTGTTCACCTGGCCCAACGCCAAGTCGGCCGTGATGGGGCCCAAGCAGCTCGCGGGCGTGCTGTCGATCGTGGCCCGGCAGGCCGCCGCCGCGAAGGGGCAGCACTACGACGACGAGCAGGACGCGGCCATGCGGCAGGTGGTGGAGGAGCAGATCGAGCAGCAGTCGACGGCCGCCTTCCTGTCCGGCCGGCTCTACGACGACGGTGTGATCGACCCGCGCGACACCCGCACGGTGCTCGGCCTGTGCCTGTCGGCGATCCACAGTGGACCGATCAAGGGCGCCGAGGGCTACGGCGTCTTCCGGATGTGAGGACGCCATGATCCGCAAGCTGTTGATCGCCAACCGCGGCGAGATCGCGCGGCGGGTGATCCGGACGTGCCGCGAGGTCGGCGTGTCGCCGGTCGCCGTGTTCTCCGACCCCGACGAGGACTCGCCGCACGTGCGGGAGGCCGACGTCGCCGTGCGGCTGCCCGGCGCCACCCCCGGTGAGACCTACCTGCGTGGCGACGCGCTGGTCGCCGCCGCGCTCGCGGCCGGCGCGGACGCCGTGCACCCCGGGTACGGGTTCCTGTCCGAGAACGCCTCCTTCGCGCGTGCCGTGCTGGCCGCCGGCTTGACGTGGGTCGGCCCGGACCCCGAGGTCATCGACGCGATGGGCTCGAAGGTCGCGGCGAAGAAGAGGATGGCCGCGGCGGGCGTGCCCGTGCTGCCGGAGCTCGACCCGGACTCGGCCACCGCGTTCCCGGTGCTGGTCAAGGCATCCGCCGGGGGCGGCGGTCGCGGGATGCGGGTAGTGCGGTCGGCCGCCGAGCTGGCCGGTCAGGTCGCCGCCGCGCGCCGCGAGGCCGAGTCGGCGTTCGGCGACGGCACGGTGTTCTGCGAGCCGCTGCTGGAGCACGTCCGCCACGTCGAGGTCCAGGTCCTCGCCGATGCCCACGGCACGGTGTGGGCGCTGGGCGAGCGGGAGTGCTCCATCCAGCGCCGGCACCAGAAGATCATCGAGGAGACGCCGAGCCCGGCCGTCACGCCGCAGGCCCGTGAGCGCCTGTTCGACGCCGCCACCAAGGCCGCCGAGGCCATCGGGTACGTCGGCGCGGGCACGGTGGAGTTCCTGTACACCGACGACGGTTCGTTCCACTTCCTGGAGGTCAACACCCGGCTCCAGGTGGAGCACCCGGTGACCGAGGAGGTGTTCGGCCTCGACCTGGTCGCCTGGCAGCTCGCCATCGCCGAGGGCGCCCGGCTCCCGGCCGAACCGCCCGCGCCGAACGGCCACGCCGTCGAGGCCCGACTGTACGCCGAGGACCCGGCGCACGACTGGCGGCCCGCGAGCGGCACCCTGCACCGGTTCGCCGTGCCGGACGGCGTGCGGGTGGACAGCGGTGTGGAGGACGGCAGCGTGGTGGGCGTGCACTACGACCCGATGCTGGCCAAGGTGATCGCGTGGGCGCCGACCCGGCCCGCGGCGATCCGCAGGCTGGCCGCCGCCCTCGCCCGCGCCGAGGTGCACGGCCTGGTCACCAACCGCGACCTGCTGGTGCGCACCCTGCGGCACCCGGAGTTCGTCGCGGGCAACACCCACACCGCCTTCCTGGACCGGTACGACCTCACCACCCCGGAACCGGTCGACGTGCGGCCCGCGGCGCTCGCCGCCGCCCTCGCGCTGGCCGAACGGCGGCGCACCTCCCTGCCGCTGGGCTGGCGCAACCTGCCGTCCCAGCCCCGGCGCGTCGCCTTCGAGCACGGCGACGACACGGTCGAGGTCGACTACCTGCACACCCGCGCGGGCGTGCGGACGAGCCTGGGCCTGACGGTCGTCAAGGCCTCGCCGCACGAGGTGACCTTCGAGCGGGACGGGGTGCGCACGACGTACCCGGTCGCCGTGTACGGGGACCGGGTGGAGGTCGGTCCGGTCGAGTCGGGCCCGGTGGAGGGTGGCCCGGTGGGGTCGGGCGCGGTGTCGTTGAGGCTGCGGCCCCGGTTCCCCGAGCCGGGGGCCAAGGTCGCCGAGGGCGCCACCGTCGCGCCGATGCCCGGCACGGTGGTCCGGGTCGCGGTCGAGCCGGGGCAACGCGTGGCGGCCGGCGCGGAGCTGCTGGTGCTGGAGGCGATGAAGATGGAGCACCGGGTGCTGGCCGCCACCGGCGGCGAGGTCGCGGAAGTGCTCGTGGAAGCAGGTCGGCAGGTCGATGCGGGCGACGTGCTCGCGGTAGTAGTGGAGGACGGGTCGTGACGATCAACTTCACCGAGAGCGAAGAGCGGCAGGCGTTGCGCAAGGCCGTCGCGGCGTTGGCCGGCAAGTACGGCCACGAGTACTACACCGCCAAGGCGCGGGCGGGGGAGAAGACCGACGAGCTGTGGTCGGACGTGGGCCGGCTCGGCTACCTCGGGGTGGCCGTGCCCGAGGAGTACGGCGGCGGTGGCGGCGGCATCGGCGACCTGGCCGCGGTGTGCGAGGAACTGGCCGCGGCCGGCTGCCCGCTGCTGCTGACCGTCGTCTCGCCCGCGATCTGCGCCACGATCATCGCCCGGTTCGGCACCGAGGAGCAGAAGCGGTGGTGGCTGCCCGGGTTCGCCGACGGCACCACCAAGATGGCGTTCGCGATCACCGAGCCGGACGCGGGCTCCAACTCGCACAAGCTCACCACCGCCATCCACCGCGACGGCGACGAGTGGGTCCTCGACGGCGGCAAGTACTACATCTCCGGGGTGGACGAGGTCGAGGCGGTCATGGTGGTGGCGCGCCACGTCGACGCCACCGGCCAACGGCTGCTCCCCTCGCTGGTGATCGTGCCCACGGACGCGCCCGGCTTCACCTACCGGCACATCCCGATGGACGTGCTGTCGCCCGAGAAGCAGTTCACCTGCTTCTTCGACGACGTGCGCCTGCCCCTGGACGCGTTGGTCGGCTCGGCGGACGCCGGCCTGGCCCAGCTGTTCGCCGGGCTGAACCCCGAGCGGATCATGGCGGCGTCGCTCGCCACCGGCACGGCCCGCCGCGCACTCGACCAGGCGAGCGAGTACGCCCGCACCAGGACCGTCTGGGACACGCCGATCGGCGCGCACCAGGGCATCGCGCACCCGTTGGCGCAGTGCGCGATCCAGGTCGAGCTGGCGAGGCTGATGACCCAGAAAGCCGCGGCTCTCTACGACGCTGGGGAGGACCGGGCTGCTGGTGAGGCGGCCAACATGGCCAAGTACGCGGCGGGGGAAGCGGTGGCGGGGGCGGTGGACCAGGCCATCCAGGTCCACGGCGGCAACGGGCTGGCGTCCGAGTACGGACTGGGCGCCATGCTGGCCGCGTCCCGGTTGTCCCGCATCGCCCCGGTCAGCCGGGAGATGATCCTGAACTTCG
This sequence comes from Saccharothrix stipae, assembly GCF_054781895.1. NCBI lineage: Bacteria > Bacillati > Actinomycetota > Actinomycetes > Pseudonocardiales > Pseudonocardiaceae > Saccharothrix > Saccharothrix stipae. The sequence continues at coordinate 426,476 of NZ_BAAGTN010000007.1, forward strand.
TGGCGCAGCACACGTTGAGGTTGCCGCGCTCCTACTGAGTCAGGCCCATTCCCAGCGCAAGCCGACCACGCCGGGACCGAAGTCGAGCGCGACCGCGTACGCGTAGCCCCACGTGTCCACCGGGGTCTCGCGCACGTCGGTGGGGTCGCCACCGGTCAAACCGGTCGTGAACTGCTCACAGCGCGCGGGCCGGCACCGTGAGTCGTACCGGACCTCCAGGACGTACTCGCGGACGGGGTGGCGGAACCGCCGCGAGTGGGTGTTGTCGAACGTCGGGTGGTGGGGTGCCACGTGGATCAGCTCGTACTCGACGGCGGTCCGCTCGCCTCGGCGCAGCGGGCGGTCGAGCAGGAGTTCGGCGACCATCAGACCGTTGCGCGGGTCGGCGGAAACCCGCCCCAGTCTGCACGAGCGCAGCGTGCCGATGACCGGCAGCGGATCGCCCGGCAGCCGGGTGTCGTAGCCCAGCAGCACGCGGTCGACGCCGGAGCGCTCGGCCCGCAGCACCTGGCGCGAGCGCACCCGGCGGGTGCTGCCGTCCATCGCGAGCTCCACCTGGTCGCGCAGGCTGAGCCGGGTGAGGTCCTGGTCGGTGCTGGTGTCGACATCGGCCAGCAGCTCCGCGATGGACGCGTAGTCGCTCTCGCCGACCCAGCCCTCGGGCCCGGACACCCGCGTCCGGGGTCGTGCCTTGCCTCGTGGCCGGGGTGGTCCGAGCAGCGAGCTCAACCCGCCCGGGCCCACGTCCAGGATCTCCTCCAGGTGGCTGACGGCGGTGAGCGAGTCCGGTCGCTCCGGCCGCCTGCGGCCCGACTGCCAGTAGCTCAGCGCGGCGATGCTGACCGCGACGCCCCGTGCCCGCAGCTTGTGCTGGATGCGCTCCAGGCTGAGCCCTTTGGCGCGGATCGCCGCACGCAATGCGTCCGCGAAGGGGTCGGCCCCCGTGTCGATCCGTCGGGGATCGCGTGTCCGCGATTCCGGTCCGACGACTGGCGTAGGCATCTTCGCTCCGTTCTCCCAAGGACAAGGCGAGCGACGTTATCGTGCGAAATCACCGGCGCGGTACAGCCGATCGGGTTTCCCGCCGCGAATTTAACCAATCGGCGGGCAGAATCCGGGCGGCTGTGGAATGTTTGAATTCTCATTAACAGTAGGGGTTGTGAAGATCCCGGCACGTGCGATCGCCGCACCGCGCTCGGGCGTCCGGCCCCTTCCCGGTACGCGAATCGGCCCACCGTCGCACCTGCTCGGGTGACGTGCGGCACAGTCGTGCGGTGGTGGCCTTCGGACGAGTTGGCGATCGGTATCGACAATCGTTCCCCGGGAAGAACGGAAACCCCTATGTGCAAGCTCACGTTGACGGGCGCGGGTGATACCTTGGCGAGAGGTGTTCGCGCTGGTGGCGGCACCGTTAGGGGTGGTGCGGGTGTCATGCGCCCCGCTGGGGCCGCGGCGGGGCGCCCAACAGATGCATAGTTGCCCTGGAGAACTTCTCCGCAACCGCGCGGAGACGCCCGCTTGTAGTTTCGGCGACACCGTCGACGATATTTTCTCCACAGCGTTGAATGGCTTCTCAATCACGCTGTCGGGCACCGCCGGCAAGAGCCGGAGCCCGTCGGTGCGGACTGCGCCGGGTGGACCAGCGGAACCGGCACCGCCGCGGCGAACCGACTCTTTCGCCGGGTACCCACCGCCCGAGCGCAGTCGGCACACTGGCAGACCCGCGCGTGATCCGCGCCGGGGTTCCCTCACCCTGCAGAGGAAAGCCGTATGCGCAAGCTCTTACCGGGCCTCGTGGTGGCCGCGTCGACCGTCACCCTGCTCGCCGCGCCCGCCCACGCCGAGGGCGCCGTCCTGCACGCGGGCTCGCCCACCGCCGTGCCGGGCCACTACATCGTCAAGCTCAAGGACCTCGCCGCGGCCGGCGCCGTGGAGCACGGCCTGTCCGGGCAGGTGACCAGGAGGTTCGCCGCGTTCGGCGGCTTCGCCGCGTCGCTCACCCCGGGTCAGGCCCGCCGGCTCGCCGCCGACCCGGCGGTCGCCTACGTCGAGCAGGACCAGGTCGTGCACGCCAACGCGACGCAGACCGACGCGCCGTGGGGCCTGGACCGGATCGACCAGCGCACCCCGGTGCTGAGCACCACCTACAGCTACACCTCCACCGGCGCGGGCGTCACCGCGTACGTGATCGACACGGGCATCCGGGTCACCCACGTGGAGTTCGCCGGTCGGGCCGTGCACGGCTACGACGCGGTCGACAACGACTTCGTCGCCCAGGACGACAACGGGCACGGCACGCACGTCGCGGGCATCATCGCCGGCGGCACGTACGGCGTGGCCAAGGGCGTGCGGGTGGCCGGCGTGCGCGTGCTCAACGCCCAGGGCAGCGGCACGATCGCCGGTGTCATCGCGGGCGTGGACTGGGTGCGGCTCAACGCGAGCCGTCCCGCCGTGGCGAACTTCAGCCTCGGCGGCTCGGCGTCGGTCGCGCTGGACGACGCGGTGCGGCGGCTGGTCGCCTCGGGCGTCACCGCGTCGGTGACCGCCGGCAGCAGCAACGGCAGCGTCGCCAACACCTCGCCCGCCCGGGTGGTCGAGGCGCTCACCTCCGGCGCCACCACCCAGACCGACGCCAGGGCGTCGTACTCCAACTACGGCCCCGGCGTGGACCTGTACGCGCCGGGCATGAACATCAAGTCGGCGTGGCACACGAGCGACACCGCCACCAACACGATCAGCGGCACGTCCATGGCGACCGGGTTCGTCAGCGGTGTCGCCGTCCGGCTCCTCCAGTTCACCCCCGCGGCCACCCCGGCGCAGGTGCACGCCGAGATCGTGAGCGAGGCGACGCCGCTGCCGTGGGGCGGTCGGCTCCTGTACTGGTCGCCCACCAGGTAGCACGCGGCAGCACCAGCCGGCCACCCACCGCCCGGCGCGTGATCGGCGCCGGGCGCCTCCCTGCGAAGGAACCCAGCCATGCGAACACTGCTGTCCGGCCTGGGCGTCGCCGCCCTCGCCGCCCTCACCCTCACCACCCCGGCCCACGCCGAGGGCGCGGTGCTGCACGCGGGCTCGGCCACCGCCGTGCCCGGCAGTTACGTCGTCAAGCTCAAGGACCTCGCGGCCGCCGACGCGGTCGTCGCCCGGCTCGACGGGCAGGTCACCCGGACGTTCCCGTCGTGGCACGGCTTCTCGGCCACGATGACCGCGAAGCAGGCCCGCCGGCTCGCCGCCGACCCGGCGGTGGCCTACGTCGAGCAGGACCAGGTCGTGCGGGCGCACACCACCCAGTTGAACGCGCCGTTCGGCCTCGACCGGATCGACCAGCGCGCGATGCCCACCGACGGCAGGTACACCTACACCTCGACCGGATTGCGCACCCGTGCGTACGTGATCGACACGGGCATCCGGACCACGCACACCGAGTTCGCGGGCCGCACGTGCGCCGGGTACGACACGGTCGACAACGACACCACGCCCCAGGACGACAATGGCCACGGCACGGCCATCGCGTCCCTCATCGCGGGCCGCGTGAACGGCGTCGCGAAGCAGGCCCTGGTGTGCGGCGTCCGGGTGCTCAACGGCTCGGGCAGCGGCACGACCGCGGGCGTGATCGCGGGCATCGACTGGGTGGCGCGCAACCACGTCAAGCCCGCCTCGGCCAACCTCAGCCTCGGCGGCGGCGCGTCGACCGCGATCGACGACGCGGTGCGGCGGCTGATCGCGGCCGGCGTCACGGCGTCGGTCACGGCGGGCGGCAGCAACGCCGACGCGGTCAACTTCTCACCGGCCCGCGTGCGCGAGGCGCTCACGTCGGGCGCCTCCACCAGGACCGACACCCGGGCCACGTTCTCCAACTACGGCGCGGTGGTCGACGTCTACGCCTACGGCATGAACATCACCGTGGCGTGGCACACCGGCGACACCGCCACGAACACGCTCAGCGGCACGTCGTTGTCCACGGCGTACGTCACCGGCGTGACCTTGCGGTTCCTCCAGCTCAACCCGGCGGCAACGCCCGCGCAGGTGCACTCGGCGGTCGTCACCGAGGCCACGCCGCTGTCGTGGGGTCGACTGCTGTACTGGTCGCCGACCCGCTGACCTACTGGTCGGCGAGGTGGGCCGACGGGGCGAGCACGTGGCGCATCACGTGCTCGCCGCCGTCCACCTCGCCGGTGTCGGTGAAGCCGAACGCCGCGTACAGGCCGCGGGCGACCGCGTTGCCCGGCACGACGCTCAGCTCCAGCTCGGTGCGGCCCTCGGCGCGCGCCACGTCCGCGATCGCGGCCAGGCCCTTGCGGCCGAGCCCGCGGCCCTGGGCCCGCCGGTCGATCATGAACCGGACGATGTGCAGCACCGCCGGCCGGTCCCGTTCGAGCAGGGTGAAGCCGACCAGCTCCTCTCCGCTGAACAGCGCAAGCGGCTGCATCTTCGGGCGGTAGATCCAGGCGTCCGCGATCGACTTGAGGTTCGTCGCGACGAACGCCCGCTGCTCCTCGTGGACCTCCAGGCCGATGACGGCCCGGTAGTTGTCCTCGGTGACCGGTTCCAAACGCATGCCCGGACGGTAGCGCCGTCGTCACGCACGTGCTCCCGAATTATGGGAAGCACCAGGTCAGGCGGTTTCTTGACGCTGGAGGTTTAACTGGCAATTGTTCACACTTCCGAGTTAACGCCCTGGTTGCCTACGTTGGTGACTGTCAGCGAGGGCAAGGTGGCCCAATGTCACCCCCGAGCCCTGCAAAGCTCCTCGGGGTGGGTTGGGGTCACCGTTCGAAGAACGGAATCCGCATGCGACAGTCACGACAGGTCCGGTTCCTGGCCGGGGTCGGGGCGACGGCGCTCGCCGTCACCGCGTCCTCCCTGTTGGCCGCCCCGGCGCAGGCCGCCGAGGGCGAGATCCGCGCCGCCGACGCCGCGAACAAGGTGCAGAACCACTTCATCGTCAAGTTGAAGGACGGCTCGGCCGCGTCCGCCGAGAGCCTGGCGAACCAGTACGGCGGCCAGGTCGACACCGTGTACCGCAGCGCCCTGAACGGCTTCGCCGTGTCGCTGCCGGAGAAGGCGGCCAAGCGGCTCGCGGCCAACCCGGCCGTGGAGTACGTCGAGCAGGACCAGATCTTCACCATCCAGGCCACGCAGACCAACCCGCCGTCGTGGGGCATCAACCGGATCGACCAGCGCAACCTGCCGCTGGACACGTCCTACAGCTACACCTCCACCGGCTCGGGCGTGAACGTCTACGTCATCGACACCGGTCTGCGGGTCAGCCACAGCACGTTCGGCGGCCGTGCGCGCAACGGCCGTGACGCGGTCGACAACGACAACGTCGCGCAGGACGGCAACGGCCACGGCACGCACGTCGCCGGCACCATCGCGGGCAGCCAGTACGGCGTCGCCAAGAGCGCCACGGTCTACGGCGTGCGCGTGCTGAACAACGCCGGCAGCGGCACCCTCGCCGACGTGATCGAGGGCATCGACTGGGTGACCGCGAACCACGTCAAGCCGGCCGTGGCGAACATGAGCCTCGGTGGCGGCGTGTCCACCACGATCGACGCGGCCGTGCGCCGCTCGGTCGCGGCGGGCGTGACCTACGCCGTCGCGGCGGGCAACAGCAACGCCAACGCGGCGAACTACTCCCCGGCCCGCGTGGCCGAGGCCATCACGGTGGGCGCGACCACCAACACCGACGCCCGCGCCAGCTACTCGAACTACGGTTCGATCCTGGACATCTTCGCGCCGGGCTCCTCGATCACCTCGGCCTGGCACACCAGTGACACGGCCACCAACACCATCAGCGGCACCTCGATGGCGACCCCGCACGTCGCCGGCGCCGCGGCCCGCTACCTCCAGGGCAGCCGCGCGGCGACCCCGGCCCAGGTGGCCAGCTACCTGATCGGCCAGTCGACCCCGAGCAAGGTGACCAACCCGGGCTCCGGCTCGCCGAACCGCCTGCTCTACCTGGCGCCCAGCGCCTGATCCGCACCGCACGTCGACTGGGGCCGTCCTCCGGGGCGGCCCCAGTCGCGTGTCCGGACGAGCGGGTGCCGGGGCGCCCGGTGGTCCCGGGACGCGCATCGGGAAACCTGGTGGCACCGCCCACCAGGTCGTTGGCTAGCCTTGACGCCCAGTCGTCAGTTGAGCTACCCCGTCAGTCGAGCTACCCCCGAGGAGAGCAGTTCCCGTGATGCGCACGCACGAGGCCGGGAAGCTCCGCGCCGAGCACGCCGGGCAGTCCGTCACCCTGACCGGGTGGGTGGCCCGCCGGCGCGATCACGGTGGCGTGATCTTCATCGACCTCCGGGACGCCTCCGGCGTGGCGCAGGTCGTGTTCCGCGAGGGCGAGATGGCCGAGCGCGCGCACCGGCTGCGCTCGGAGTTCGTGGTCAAGGTCGTCGGTGAGGTCACCCGCCGGCCCGAGGGCAGCGAGAACCCGGACCTGCCCACCGGTGACGTCGAGGTCTACGTCGGCGAGCTGGAGGTCCTCAACGAGGCCGCGCCGCTGCCGTTCCAGCTCGACGAGCACCTGGAGGTCGGCGAGGAGGCGCGGTTGCGCCACCGCTACCTCGACCTGCGCCGCAGCGGCCCGGCCAAGGCCATGCGGCTGCGCAGCGAGGCCAACCGGATCGCCCGCGAGGTGCTCCACGCGGAGGACTTCGTCGAGGTGGAGACCCCGACGCTGACCCGGTCCACGCCGGAGGGCGCGCGCGACTTCCTGGTGCCCGCGCGGCTGCGCCCCGGTTCCTGGTACGCGCTGCCGCAGTCGCCGCAGCTGTTCAAGCAGCTGCTGATGGTCGGCGGGCTGGAGCGGTACTACCAGATCGCCCGCTGCTACCGCGACGAGGACTTCCGCGCCGACCGGCAGCCCGAGTTCACCCAGCTCGACATCGAGATGAGCTTCGTCGAGCAGGACGACGTGATCGCGCTCGGCGAGAAGGTCGTCGCCGCGCTGTGGCAGGGCCTGGCCGACCACGAGATCGCGCGGCCGTTCCGCCGCATCTCCTACGCCGAGGCGATGGCCAAGTACGGCACCGACAAGCCGGACCTGCGCTTCGACCTCGAGCTGACCGAGCTGACCGAGTACTTCAAGGACACGCCGTTCCGGGTGTTCCAGGCGGCGTACGTGGGCGCGGTCGTGATGCCGGGCGGCGCGTCGCAGCCCCGCCGCACGCTCGACGCGTGGCAGGACTGGGCCAAGCAGCGCGGCGCCCGCGGTCTGGCGTACGTGCTGGTCAACGAGGACGGCACGCTCGGCGGCCCGGTCGCCAAGAACCTCTCCGACGCCGAGCGCGACGGCCTGGCCAAGGCCGTGGGCGCCAACCCCGGCGACTGCGTGTTCTTCGGCGCGGGCGACCCGGACGGCGCGCGGGCGCTGCTCGGCGCGGCCCGGGTGGAGATCGCGCACCGGGTCGGCCTGATCGACGAGAACGCCTGGTCGTTCGTGTGGGTCGTGGACTTCCCGATGTTCGAGGCGGTCGACAAGATCGGCGACGACGTCGCGGTCGGCAGCGGCAAGTGGACCGCGCTGCACCACGCGTTCACCTCGCCGACGCCGGAGTGGATCGACCGGTTCGAGGAGGACCCGGGCAACGCCCTGGCCTACGCCTACGACATCGTCTGCAACGGCAACGAGATCGGTGGCGGGTCGATCCGTATCCACCGCGCCGACGTGCAGCAGCGGGCGTTCCAGGTCATGGGCATCTCGCCCGAGGAGGCGCAGGAGAAGTTCGGCTTCCTGCTCGACGCGTTCTCCTACGGCGCGCCGCCGCACGGCGGCATCGCGTTCGGCTGGGACCGCATCGCCATGCTGCTCGGCGGGTACGACTCGATCCGCGAGGTCATCGCGTTCCCGAAGAGCGGCGGCGGCTACGACCCGCTGACCGCCGCGCCCGCGCCGATCACCGCGCAGCAGCGCAAGGAGGCGGGCGTGGACTTCAAGCCCGCGCCGGGGAAGACCGGCCCGGAGAAGTCCGGCACCGAGAAGTCCGGCCCGGAGAAGGTCAGCACCGCCGGCGCCGGGCGGTCCGGCCCGGACGAGCAAGCCCAGTAGCACCGTGCTGCACCTGCGGGCCATCTGCCCGGTCGAGCGCACCGACGACGTGCTGGCCGCGCTCACGCAGCACCCCGGCGTCACGCACGTCGTGCTGCTGCGCGGCGCGGCCGTCGCCCCGGCGGGCGACGTGGTGGAAGCCGACGTCGCCCGGGAGGCCACCGACGCGGTGGTGGCCTCCCTGTGCGAACTGGGCGTCGACCGGGACGGCGGCGTCACGCTGGAGCAGATCGACACCGCCCTGTCCGACGCGGCCGACCGCGCCGAGGAGGCCGCGCCCGGTGACGGCGCGGACGCCGTGGTCTGGGAGGAGCTGCTGGCCCGCACCGGCGAGGAGTCGCGGCTCAACGTCACGTTCCTGTCGTTCCTGGCCATCGCCTGCCTGCTGACCGCGGTCGCCGTGGTCACCGACTCGCCCGTGACGCTGGTCGGCGCGATGGTCGTCGGACCGGAGTTCGGACCGCTGGCCGCCATCTCCGTCGGCCTGGTGCTGCGGCGCTGGGACCTGGTGCGGCGGGCCGGCCTCGCGCTGGCCGTCGGTTTCCCGATCGCGATGGTGATCACCGCGATCGGCACGTGGCTCGGTTCGCGCACGGGCCTGTTCGAGCCCGGCCTCGCGCTGGCCGGGCACGAGCTCGACTTCGTCTTCGAGGTCGGGCCGTTCTCGTTGATCGTGGCGCTGCTCGCGGGCGCGGCCGGGATGCTGTCGATGACGTCGGCCAAGTCCGCGGCGCTCGTCGGGGTGTTCATTTCGGTCACCACCGTGCCCGCCGCGGGCTACGCCGCGGTCGCGGCCGTTCTCGCCCAGTGGGACATATGCCTCCAGTCGATTGCCCAACTCGCGGTGAACCTCGTCGGCGTCGTGATGGCGGCGGCGCTGGTCCTGGCGTTGCGCAACCGCCGCGGCCAAGCCCGTGACCTGGGACGACCGCTCGCCAACGGTTGACCGGGCGGCGATTTCGACAAAGGGTGGTACCCGGCGGCACGTGAGCACTACCGTCACGGTGCCCGGACGGGTTCTGTCAGGTCGGTGGCCACCGGGAGTAGGGTCGGAGGGGATGAGCGTGGAGATCACCGCCGGCCCGCAGGACATCGACGACGCTGCCCCTTCCGAGCTGGACGACGCGGTGGCAGCGGCCGAGTCGGTGTTGAGCAGCAGGTTCGGCGCACCGGTTCGGCTGGCCGACCCCGAGGACCTCGGGGGTGCGGGCCGGTCCGTGGTCGCGCGCGTCCGGGTGGCCCACACCCCGTTCTCGCTGCCCCGCACGCTGGTGGTCAAGCGCTACCCGTCGCGGGTGGCCGACCGCGACCCGTTCGCGCACGAGGTGGTGAGCCACAAGCTGCTCACCGCGCTGCCGTCCGAGGAGCGCCTCACCCCCGAGTTGGTGGCGCAGGACAACGCCAAGCGGCTGGTCGTGCTGGAAGACCTCGGCAAGGCGCCGCGGCTGGCGGAGAAGCTGCTGGGTTCCGACGCGCGGGCCGCCGAACGCGGGCTGCTGTCGTGGGCGCACGCCATGGGGCGGCTGCACGCGACGACCGCCGGGCGGGACGCGGACTTCGACGCGCTGATGCGCCGCCAGGGCTCGCAGTGCTGCGCCGACCCCATCGTGGTGGACGTGCACACGGCGCTGGCCGGGCTGCCGGAGCTGTTGGTTGAATCGTTGGAAGTCGACACGCCCGAGTCCGTGCGGTCGTTCGCCGAGCAGGCCGTGCGGGGGTTCGTCACGTCCCGCCGGCGTGCCTTCAGCCCGTCCACGTCGTGCCCGGACAACCACCTCGTGACCAGCAAGGGCGTCCGGTTCCTCGACTTCGAGGGCGGGTGCGTGCGCGACATCGTGTTCGACGCGGCGTGCCTGCGGGTGCCGTTCCCGTCGTGCTGGTGCGCCTACGGGCTGCCCGCCGGGATGTCGGAGGCGATGGTCGCGGCGTGGCGGGCCGAGGTGTCGTCGGTGTGGCCGGACCTGGACGACGACGCGGTGTTCCTGCCCCGGCTGCTGGAGGCGCAGCTGCTGTGGGTGTGGCTGGGCACGTGGCGCGGCCTGCCGGGCCTCGGCTCGGCGCTGCCGTCCGGGCACCGGCCGCTGGACTCGCCGCCGCGCCTGGTGGTGCTGACGGCGCGGTGGGCGCGGCTGCGGTCGGAGGCGTTGGCGTTGGGCGCGAAGCACGTCGCCGCGCACGCCGAGGACGTCCTCTCGGCGCTGGTGTCGCGGTACGGGGCGAAGGCCGCGGAACTGCCGCTGTACCCGGCATTCCGGTAGCGTTCCGCTGTTCGTTCTCGGCGCGTCACGTCGTTGCGCCATGGTCTGCGGTGTGGCCAAGACGGTGCGCAGCCTGGTGGTCCTGGGCGACTCGACGACGGTGGGCGTGGGCGACCCCGTGCCCGGTGGGTGGCGGGGCGTCGGTCCGCTGCTCGCGGCGGCGATGCCGCACGCGCGGTACCTCAACGTCTCGTTCACCGGCGCGCGGGTGACGTCGGTGCGGCACGAGCAGTTGCCGAGGGCCCTGCGCGCGCGGCCGGACGCGGCCGTGCTGCTGGTGGGGATGAACGACACCCTGCGGTCCGATTTCGACGCACGGCGGCTGCACACCGACCTGGACGCGATCGTGGGTGCGTTGGTGTCGGCCGGTTCCGCCGTGGTCACGGTGCGGTTCCACGACCACAGCCGGGTGTTCCGGCTGCCGGGCGCGTTGCGGCGGGCGTTGCGGGCGCGGATCGCGGAGCTGAACGACGTCATCGACGCGGTGGTGCGCCGGCACGGGATCGAGTGCGTCGACCTCGACCTGATGGACGGCGCCTACTCCCTGGAGACGTGGGCAGTGGACCGGCTGCACCCGTCCGAGGCGGGGCACCGGAAGCTCGCGGCCTCGTTCGCGGCGCGGTTGGCGCGGGCGGGCTGCGAGGTGCCGGGCCGGGTGTCGCCGGTCTGCACGGGTGGCCTCAAGGTGACGCCCCTGCACCACGTGGGCTGGCTGGTGGTGAAGGGCGTCCCGTGGCTCTGGCGCCGGGGCCGCGACCTGCTCCCGTACGCCGCCGCGATCATGTACCGCTCGTGGACGGGCTACCCGGAACCGCCGCGGCACGTCGTCGACCACTCCGGCGGCGAGGCGGTGGTCACCCCGACCACCGCCTCCACCGGCTGACGTCAGCCGAGCTCGTACACGGTCGACCCGCCGATCTCCACGGCCTCGTAGTTCGCCTCGACCCACTCGCTGATCTCGTTGCCGCCGCCCATCCCGCCCATGCCGCCGCCGGAGACGAAGTAGCCGATCCGCCCGTCGGCCACGTACTGCTTGAACTCCGCCAGGGTGGGCGCCGGGTCGCCGCCGCTCCAGCCGCCGATCCCGATCACGGCCTTGCCCGAGTCCAGCGCCAGGTCGGCCGCGCTCTGCGCGCTCAACGTCGCCGCCGCCCACGTGCCGGTGGTGCCCTTGAGCAGGTCGATCAGCTCGTCGGAGCTCGCGCTCATCGGGCCGCCGCCCATGTCGGCCGTGTAGGACGCGGGACCGGACATCGGGATGGAACCGGCGTGCGGAGTGGCGGCGGTGGCCACGCCGAAGGCCGCGGTGGCGAGCACCGACGTGATCAACGCCGGCACGGCCACCCGGCGCACGCCCATCACGATCGCCGTGGCCACCAGCACGGTCAGCGCCGCCACGACCCAGCGCAGCGCGGGCATCCACTCGCCGAACCGCTGGAGCAGCGCGAAGCCCCAGAACCCGGCCGCGGCGACCATCGTGGCCAGCGCCACCCGCACCGGCAGGTGCCGGCGGCCGCGCCACATCTCCCGCCCGGCGATGGCGACGAGCGCGGCCACGCCCGGCGCGACGGCCACGGTGTAGTAAGGGTGCGTGATGCCGGTCATGAAGCTGAACACGATCCCGTTGCCCAGCACCCACAGGCCCCACAGCACCAGGGCGGCGCGGGTCCGGTCGGTGCGCGGCAGGCGGCGGGTGAACCACAGCCCGGCCAGCAGCCCGATGAGCGCGGCGGGCAGCAACCACGAGATCTCACCGCCCATGCTCGCCCCGAACAACCTGCCGATGCCGGTCTCGCCGCCGAAGCCGATGTTGGCGTTGCCGCCGCCCGCGACGATGCCGCCGCCACCGCGGCCGCTGAAGATCCGGCCCAGGCCGTTGTAGCCCATGGCCAGCTCCCACAGGGAGTCGTTGGCCGACCCGCCGATGTACGGGCGGGCCTCGGTGGGCCACAGCTCGACCAGCGCGATGAACCAGCCGGCCGACACGACGACGGCGAGCCCCGCGCCGAGCAGGTGCAGCAAGCGCTTGGGCAGCGTGGTGGGCGCGGCCAGCAGGTAGGCGGCGGCGAGCGCGGGCAGCACCAGGAACGCCTGCCCCATCTTGGCCAGGAACGCGAACCCGATCGCCACGCCCGCCAGCGCGAGCCACCGACCGGAGCCCCGCTCCAACGCCCGCACCGTGCAGTAGGCCCCGGCGACCATCAGCAGCACCAGCAACGCGTCGGGCAGGTTGAACCGGAACATCAGCACGGCGACCGGCGTCACCGCGAGCGCCGCGCCCGCCACCAACCCGGCGACCGCGCCGGACGTGCGCTTCACCGTGGCGTACAACAACCACACGGCCAGCACGCCCTCGACGGCCTGCGGCGCCAGCACGGTCCAGCTGGAGAACCCGAAGACCCGCGCGAACACCCCGCTCACCCACAGCGCGGCGGGCGGTTTGTCGACCGTGATCACGCCACCGGCGTCGAGCCCGCCGAACAGCCACGCGGTCCAGCTCTGCGCGCCGGCCTGGGTGGCGGCGGCGTAGTAGCCGTTGCCCCAGCCGGACGCGGTGATGTTCCACAGGTACAGGACCGCGGTGCCGGCCAGCAGCACGACCAGCGCGGGCGTGGTCCAGTTCCGGCCCGGCGGTGGTGCGGCGGAGGTGGGTGCGGGCGCCGTCAGGGTTGCGGTGGTCATGGCAGTGGTCCCCGTGGTCGGAGTGGGTGTGGTCATCAGGTGGCCTCCGCGGTGCGGCGCGACCGGAAGACCCAGTTGCGCAGCAGCAGGAAGCGCAGCACGGTGGCGAGGAGGTTGGCCCCGACGACCGCGACCAGCTCGGCCGGGCCGCCGGGCGCGGCGAACAGGTGCAGCAGGGCCAGCGAACCGCTGGTCAGCGCCAGGCCGAGGCCGAAGACGAGCAGGCCCTCGAACTGGTGGCGGCCCGCGCCGCGCCGACCGCGCACCCCGAAGGTGAACCGGCGGTTGGCCGCGGTGTTGGCGATCGCGGTGACCAGCAGCGCCACCAGGTTCGCGCCCTGCGCGCCCAGGCCGGCGCGCAGCGACACGAACAGCAGCAGGTAGGCCAGCGTGCTGAGCACGCCGACCGCGGCGAACCGGACCAGCTGCCTGAACAACCCGGCCGGCACGCCCGGCGTCCGCGGCTCCAACGGTTCCCTCCCCAGCTGGGCGCGCAGTTCGCCGATCGGGATCCGCCCGGTCACCAGGCCGCGCGCCACCCGGGCGACGCCCTTCAGGTCGGCCACGGCGGTCGACACGAGGTCGACCCGGCTGTCCGGGTCGTCCACCCAGTCCACCGGCACCTCGTGGATCCGCGCGCCCGCGCGTTCGGCGAGGACGAGCAGCTCGGTGTCGAAGAACCACCCGGTGTCCTCGACGTGCGGCAGCAGCCGCCGGGCGACGTCGGCCCGGATCGCCTTGAACCCGCACTGCGCGTCGGTGAACCGGGTCGCCAGCGTGCCGCGCAGGATCAGGTTGTAGCAGCGGGAGATGAGCTCGCGCTTCGGTCCGCGCACCACCCGTGCGCCGCGGGCCAACCGGCTGCCGATGGCCAGGTCGGAGTGCCCGGAGATCAACGACGCGACCAGCGGCGCGAGGGCGGCCAGGTCGGTGGACAGGTCGACGTCCATGTACGCCAGCACGGCGGCGTCGGACTCGGTCCACACCGCCTTCAGCGCCCGGCCGCGCCCCTTCTCCGCCAGGTGCACCGCGGCCACGGCGGGCAGCTCGCGGGCCAGCTCGTCGGCGACGGCACGCGTGCCGTCCGTGCTCGCGTTGTTCGCGATGGTGATCCGGAACGGGTAGGGGAAGGTCTGCGCGAGGTCGGCGTGCAGCTTGCGCACGCAGGGCGCGAGGTCGCGTTCCTCGTTGTACACCGGCACCACCACGTCGAGCACGGTGGTCGTCGTAGCCGTGGTGAAGGTCATGAGCCCACCGTCGGGCGCTTGGCTGGGCGGCTCGTGTGTCATGGCTGTGCGCCGGCTGTGAGGTCGTAGACGTCCACGCCGTCCACGGTCGTCGCGGTGAACGTCTCGGCCACCCAGTCGGCGATCCGCTGCGACGCGTCGCTGCCGGTCTCCGCGGGCATCCCGGCGCCGCCCAGGAAGTAGTGGATCAGTCCACTTCGGACCATCGCCTGGAACTCCTGGAGCGTGGGCGCGGGATCGGTGCCGTTGAAGCCGCCGACGGCCATGACCGGCTCGCCGCTGCCGAGCTGGTACCCGGCCGCGTTGTTCGACCCCACGGCCGCCGCCGCCCAGGTGAAGCCCTCGCTGTCGCGCAGCAACGCCACCAGTTCGTCGCCCGGCGTGGGCGCGTGCAGCAGACCGCCCATACCGCCACCGGTGGTGGTCGTGTTCCCGCCCGGACCTATCAGGAACATCCCACCGGGCCGGTCGGTCCGGGCGGGCCCGGCGCTGGGGATCGCGCCGGAGTGCGGTGTCGCGGCGGTGGCCACGGAGTAGGCGCCCGGCCCGAGCAGCGCGGCGACGACGGCGACCGGCACGACCACCGCGGCGGGCGCGGCCGCGGCGAGGAACAGGCCCACCGCGCCGATCAGGCCGAGGACGAGCACGACCGCGGCGAACCCGGTGGACCAGTCCAACAGCAGCAGGTAGCACTGGAGCGCGGTCACGGCCAACGCGCCGGACAGCGCCGCCGCCGCGCCGGCCTCCTGCCGCCTGCGCCACAGCGCGACCGCGCCGATCCCGATCAACGCGCCGATCGCCGGGGCCAGCGCCACCGTGTAGTAGGCGTGGATGATGCCGTTCATGTAGCTGAACACCACGGCGGTGATCACCAGCCAGCCGCCCCACAGCGCGAGCCCGACCCGTTCGGCGGTCCGACCGGCCCACCAGCCCGCGATCAGCAGCACCAGCGCGGTCGGCAGCAACCAGGCGATCTGGCCGCCCATCTCGTCGCCGAGCAGCCTGCTCCACCCGGCCGAGCCCCAACCGCCGCCGCCCCCGACGCTGCCGACCTCCTCGCCGGTCAGCCGGCCGAGCCCGTTGTAGCCCAGGGCCAGCTCCAGCACGCTGTTCTCCTGCGACCCGCCGATGTAGGGCCGCGCGTCGGCGGGCACGAGCTCCACCGCCAGCACCCACCAGCCGCCGGCCACGACCACGGCGCCCAGTGCCGCGCCCAGGTGCCACAACCGGCGCGCTAGCGGGGCAGGTGCGAACGCCAGGTACACCAACCCGAACGCGGGCAGCACCAGGAACGCCTGGAGCATCTTCGCCAGGAACGCGAACCCCACGGCCGCGCCGGCGAGCACGAGCCACCCCACCGAGGCCTTCTCGGTGGCGCGGACCGTGGCGTACGCGCCCGCCACGAGCAGCAGCACCAGCAACGCGTCCGGGTTGTTGAACCGGAACATCAGCACCGCGACCGGCGTCAACGCCAGCACCGCGCCCGCGATCAGCCCGGCGGCCTCACCGGCGGTCCGGCGCACCGCCGCGTGGAGCAGCCACACGCTCGCCACGCCCATGAGCGCCTGGGGCACCAGGATGCTCCAGGCGTTGACGCCGAACAGCCGGGCGGACAAACCCATGACCCAGGTCGCCGCGGGTGTCTTGTCCACGGTGATGGCGCCCGAGGAGTCGGTCGCGCCGAAGAACCACGCGTGCCAGCTCTCGGCGCCGGCCTGGGCGGCGGCGGAGTAGTAGGCGTTGGCCCAGCCGGAGTCGCCCAACCGCCACAGGTACAACACCGCCGTCCCGGCCAACAGCAGCAACAGGGGGAGTCTCGCTCGCATGGGGTCGAGCCTGTCGGCGAACCCTGGGCGGCCCTTGTGCACCGCCTGTGAGCCGGCTGTGCGCGCGACCGAGCCCCGGCCGGGTGCGGTGCCGGTCGGGTCAGCGCGGCAGGTGGACGGTGAACGTGGTCCGGCCGGGCCCGCTCGCCAGCCGCACGGAACCGTTGTGCGAGGCCACGACGGCGGCCACGATCGACAGGCCGAGCCCGGTGCTCCCGGCCGCGCGGGACCGCGAGACCTCGCCCCGGCTGAACCGCTCGAACACCTCGCCCTGCTGCCCGGCGGGGATGCCGGGACCGTCGTCGCTCACCGCCACGCGCACCCCGCCCTCCACGGTGGACAGGGACGTGGTGACCGTCGTGCCCGGCGGCGTGTGCGTGCGCGCGTTGGACAGCAGGTTCGCCAGCACCTGGTGCAGCTTGTCCGCGTCACCGGTCACCTGGACGGCGTCGGGCGGCAGCTCCAGCCGCCACTCGTGGTCCGGTCCGGCGATCCGGGCGTCGCTGACCGTGTCGACCACCAGCCGCGACAGCTCGACCGGCGCACGCGCCAGCGGACGCCCGGCGTCCAGCCGGGCCAGCAGCAGCAGGTCCTCCACCAGCGACGTCATCCGCACCGCCTCGGACTCCACCCGCCGCATCGCGTGCGCGATCTGCGGCGGCACCTCGTCGGACGAGCGGCGGGTCAGCTCGGCGTAGCCGCGGATCGCGGCCAGGGGGGTGCGCAGCTCGTGGCTCGCGTCGGCGACGAACTGCCGGACCCGCGTCTCGCTGGCGTGCCGGGCCGCCAACGCGCTGCCGACGTGGCCGATCATCCGGTTCAGCGCGAGGCCGACCTGGCCGACCTCGGTGTCGGGGTCGGCGTACTCCTCGGGCACCCGTTCGGCCAGCGCCACCTCGCCCTGGTGCAACGGCAGCTCGGCCACCCGGCTCGCGGTCGCGGCGACCCGTTCCAGCGGGCGCAGGGTGCGTCGCACGATCAGCGCGCCGGCCAGGCTCACCCCGACCAGCCCGGCCAGCGCCACGCCGCCGAGGATCCACCCCATCCGCCACACCGTGCTGTCGACGTCGGCCATCGGCAGCCCGGTGATCACCTTCAGGCCGGTCGGCGTGGTGGTCGCGATGATGCGGTGGTCGCCCAGCTCGTCGCCCAGCCACACCGTGCGCGGCTTGCCGTCCGCGGCCGCCGCCTCGGCCAGCGCCGCCACGTCGGTCGACAGCCCGGCCCGGTCACCGCCGTCCGGCGTGATCCGCTCGGCGTTGGTGCCGCCGTTGGGGTGCTTGATCAGCACCAGCGTGCCCGGCCCGAACCCGGGTCCGTCCAGCGGGTTGTCGAACCGGCCCGGGAACGGCGGCGGGACCTCGCGCCCGACCCTGGCCGCGGTCTCGACCAGCTGGTCGTCCAACCGGGCGATCAGGGTGTCCCGCAGCGCGAACCCGGTCGCCACGCCGATGATCGCGCACACGACCGCCAGCAGGACCACCTGGGCCACCACCAGCTTGGTCCGCAGCGGCCAGCTCCCGGTCGGCGAGGGGTGCTCAGGACGAGGGCTTGAGGACATAGCCCGCGCCCCGCATCGTGTGGATCATCGGCGTCCGGCCGACGTCGATCTTCTTGCGCAGGTAGGAGATGTACAGCTCGACGATGTTGGCCTGGCCGCCGAAGTCGTAGCTCCACACCCGGTCCAGGATCTGCGCCTTCGACAGCACCCGCTTGGGGTTGCGCATCAGGAACCGCAGCAGTTCGAACTCGGTCGCGGTGAGGTCGATCGCGGTGTCGCCGCGGCGCACCTCGCGCGTCTCCTCGTCCAGCACCAGGTCGCCCACCACCAGCTCGGTGCCCGCGCCCGCCTCGGTGACGCCGGTGCGGCGCAGCAGGCCGCGCAGCCGCAGCACGACCTCCTCCAGGCTGAACGGCTTGGTCACGTAGTCGTCGCCGCCCGCGGTGAGCCCCGCGATCCGGTCCTCCACCGCGTCCTTGGCGGTGAGGAACAGCACCGGCAGGCCGGGCAGGTCCGCCCGCATCCGGCGCAGCACCTCCAGCCCGTCGAAGTCGGGCAGCATCACGTCCAGCACCACCACGTCCGGTCGGAACTCGCGCGCGGTCCGCACGGCCGACGTGCCGTCCAGCGCGGTGCGGACCTCCCAGCGCTCCATCCGCAACGCCATGGACATCAGTTCGGCCAACGTGGACTCGTCGTCCACCACGAGGACGCGCACCGGACTGCCGTCCGGGCGGCGCAGTTCAGGGGAGGACCCCGAAGCGGACACTGGGCGCATGCTCCGATCCTGGACCCGGCCCTTGAGCCGGACCTGTGCCGGTCCTGTGTACCACCTGTGAACCGGACCGGCCGGGCGCGGCACACGCACAGCCACCGCCCAAGGGGCGCACAGCCCGTTCACAGGCTCGCCCGAGACGGTGGTCGCCATGACTACCGACACCGAGCAGCACCCGACCTGGGGTGAAGAGCCGCCGCCGGCCGCCGCTCCCGGAACCGGCTGGAACGGCCGCAAGACCATCGCCGCGGTCGCGATCGCGGTCGGCATCGCCGCCGTCGGCGGCGGTGTCATCTACGCCGCGAGCACCTCCGACGCCGCCCAGGGCATGGGCGGCCCCGGCGGCTACCGCCGGGGCAACGGCGGCCTGGTGATCATGGGCGGGCCGTTCGGCGACACCCAGCACGGCGAGTTCCAGAACGGTCAGGTCACCGAGGTCAGCGAGTCCTCCATCACGGTGCGGAGCACCGACGGGTTCAGCGGCACCTACAGGCTCGACGGCGACACGCAGGTCAACGGCGGGCAGGGCGACCTGGACGACATCGCCGAGGGCGACGTCGTGACGATCATCGCGGGCCGGGAGGACGGCGCCGGCGAGGCGACCGTCGACAGCATCATCGAAGGGGACGTGCGGCGCGGCCCGCAGCAGAAGCAGGGCAACGGCCAGCCGCCCGCGAAACCTGACTCGACCGATGGGCAGGACGCACCCCCGACCCGGTAGAACTAGTCGCCATGACCCGACTGGCGCTCTCGGCACTCCTGGCAACGCTGATCCTGTTCGGGGTGGCGCCCCAGGCGCTCGCCCACACCGACCTGGTGTCCAGCGACCCGGCGAACGGCGCGTCGGTGCCGCAGCGCCCCACCCGGCTCACGCTGACGTTCACCGAGCCGGTGCCGGCCGAGAGCGCCACGGTCACCGTCACCGGCCCGGACGGCAGCACGTGGCCGTTGGGCGAGGTGGTGGCGGACGGGGCGACGTTGACCATCGCGGTGCGCGAGTCCGGGTCGCCCGCCGGGCCGCACACGGTGGCCTGGATGGTCGAGTCGCTGGACGGCGACTTCGTCGACGGCACGTTCGCCTTCACGCTGACCGCGCCGCCCGCCGCACCGGCCCCGACCACCACGCCCGCGATCACCGCGCCCGCCGTGACCTCCACGAACGGCGCCGACGTCACGAGCACCGAGCCGGCCGGCACGACCACCCTGGACGCCGCCGCGCCGACCCCGACGTCGTCCACCTCGACCGCCACGGTGAAGGTGGACGACGACGGCCCGTCGCCGTGGGTGTGGATCCTGATCGCGGCGGTGCTCGCCGCGCTCGGCATCGCGGTCGGCGTGGTCCTGCGCCGGCGCAGGGCCGGTTCCGGGACCACCAAGGGCACCGACGAGCCGGCCGAGTAGCCGATCCTTCGCGCGTCGGTGGGGCGGATCTCCCCGCCCCACCGACCCGTCAGATGTGCGGCAGCTCCACTCGGACGGTGCGGCCGTTCAGCGGCTGCACCGGGCGCGCGTTGCCCTCGTAGAACAGGGCCTGGAAGCGGGAGACGGTGGCCTGGGTGACCGTCTTCTCGCCCATCAGGAACCACTGCACGCCCTCGGTGAACGGCGCGGTGGTGAGCGAGCCGGTGTAGCGGGCGGTGGCGCGGTTCACCGGCAGCAGGGTGTTCAGGTCGATGTCGCCGAGGTGCACCTCCTCGCCGCACTCCGGTGCGAGGTGCGCCAGCACCTTGTCCACCGTGGACGGTGCGCCGACCCGCAGCGGCACGCCGACCACCAGCAGGGAACCCGCGGCGCTGCGGTGCACCAGGTGCATCTCCAGCGGGTCGGCGCGGCCCGCGAACCGGTGCTCCGACGGGGTGTGGAAGTGGAACTGCACTAGGTCGTACCGGACGCCGGAGAGCGTCACGTGCCCGGCGCCGGGCTCGACCTCGAACTCCTCGGTCTCCTCGTGGTTGCGCACGCTGCAGCCGTCGGCCGCGGCGGTGTCCTTGCGGACGTAGTGGAGGTCGCCGGAGGCGTGGTGGGCGTAGGAGATCTCCAGCTGGGGCAGGTGCGGGTCGAAGCGGATCGCCGAGGGTGTGATGTCGATCGGGCTCTGCAGCGGCACCTGCGATTGGGCCGGGGCGACGCCGGCGGTCAGCAACGCGCTGAGGACGACGGGGACGGCTACGGCGACGATGTTCTTCCTTGCCACGTGGTGCGGCCCTTCTGCGAACCTGGGCCCGGACGAGGATCGACCCGCCGGGCGGGACGACGTCATCCTTCACCCGTTCGAGTGGCGGTCAGAAGGTCCAGAAATCACCCGAAAGCACCAGAAGCGGCATAGCAAGCTGTGCAATCCGTCACAGAGAGATCACCGAAGGGTGATGAATTCGGTACCTAACGCACTAATGGGCAGAAACCGCCCGTGCTTCGCGTGACGCCAGGTGAATGATCTCCGCGGGTCCGCGCGCACCGGCGAACCCGCCCGGTGGTCAACGGTCAATGGCTACGGTCGCCCCATGACCGGATCTCCCTTGCACCGCCGTGCCCTGCTCGCCGGCGGCGCGGCGGCCGTGCTCGCCGCCGCCGGGTTCCGCACCACGGCCCGCGCGGCCGACCGGACCGGGGGACGGCGGTTCACGCTCACCGTCCTCGGCACCACGGACCTGCACGGCAACGTCTTCAACTGGGACTACTTCGCCGACCGGGAGTTCGACGACGCCGCGCACAACGACGTCGGCCTGGCGAAGCTGTCCACCCTGGTCAAGGCGGTCCGCCAGGAACGCGGCGCGCACCGCACCCTGCTCGTCGACGCGGGCGACACCATCCAGGGCACGCCGCTGGCCTACTACTACGCCAAGGTTGAGCCCATCGGCCGCCGTCAGGTGCACCCGATGGCCGCCGCGATGAACGAACTCGGCTACGACGCCGCCGCGCTCGGCAACCACGAGTTCAACTACGGCATCCCCCTGCTGCGGGCGTTCGAGCAGCAGCTGGACTTTCCGTTGCTCGCGGCGAACGCGGTGGACTCGGCCACCGGCGAACCCGCGTTCCGCCCGTACGTGATCAAGACCGTGTGGCGCACCGGCGCCGCGCCGCTGCGGGTCGGCATCCTCGGCCTGACCAACCCGGGCATCGCGATCTGGGACAAGGCGCACGTCGAAGGCCGGATGACGTTCCCCGGCGTGCTGGAGCAGGCCCGCGAGTGGGTGCCGCGGGTGCGCCGGGCCGGCGCGGACCTCGTGGTGGTCGCGGCGCACTCCGGCGCGGACCTGTCGTCGTCGCTGGGCGACCTGCTGCCGTTCCCGGAGAACTGCTCCGCGCTGGTCGCCGAGGAGGTGCCGGGCATCGACGCGATCCTGGTCGGGCACGCGCACACCGAGATCGCGCAGCGGTTCGTCACCAACAAGGCCACCGGCAAGCAGGTGCTGCTGACCGAGCCGCTGTTCTGGGGCAAGCGGCTGAGCCTGATGGAGTTCGACCTGGCGTGGACGCCGGGGCGGGGCTGGCGCGCCGAGGCGTCCCGCGCCCAGGTGCTCGACACCAACACCGTGCCCGAGGACCCGGTGATCGTGCGCAGGCTGCGCGACGACCACGACAAGGTCGTGGCCTACGTCAACGCCAGGATCGGCACGTCGAAGTCCGCCATGTCGGCCGCCACCGCGCGTTACGAGGACACCGCCGCCCTCGACCTCGTCAACGTGGTGCAGGGCGAGGCGTTGAGGGCGGACCTGACCGAGGCGCTGCCCGTGCTGTCGCTGGCCTCGCCGTTCAACAAGGCCGCCGGGATCCCGGCGGGCGACGTGTCGTTGCGCGACGTGGCCGGGCTCTACCCCTTCGACAACACCCTGGTCGGCGTGCGGCTCACCGGCGCGCAGCTCAAGGACTACCTGGAGCGGTCCGCGGGTTACTTCAAGGCCGTCGGCACGCCCGGGCCGCACCACCCGGACGCGCTGACCAACGCGGGCGGCACGCCGGACTACCTCTACGACGTGGCCGCCGGTGTCGACGCGCCGCTGACCTACGACATCGACCTGGCGCGGCCGGTGGGGCAGCGGATCACCGGCCTGGCCCACGACGGCGTGGCGGTGCGCGCGGAGCAGGTGTTCGCGGTGGCGGTCAACAACTACCGGCAGGCGGGTGGCGGCAACTTCCCGCACATCGCCACCGCGCCGGTGCTGCACAACCGGCAGTGGGAGATCCGGCAGCTGATCCTCGACCGGGTGCGGGAGCGCGGCGAGATCGACCCCGCCGCGTTCCACCGCGTCGACTGGCGACTGGTGGTCGACGGCGCGCCGGTGGTGGTGGTCGGGTGAGCTTGCCGGACATCGTCGAGCCAGGGCTGGACGTGCTGTTCTGCGGCATCAACCCCGGCCTGCTGTCGGCCGCCAAGGGGCAGCACTTCGCCCGGCCGGGCAACCGGTTCTGGCCGGCGCTGCACCTGTCCGGCTTCACGCCGCGCCGGCTGACCCCCGCCGAGCAGGGCGAGCTGCCGCGCTACGGGCTCGGCATCACCAACCTGGTCGCCCGGCCGACCGCGCGGGCCGACGAGCTGACGCCCGAGGAGCTGCGCGCGGGCGGGGCGAGGTTGACCGCGCTGGCCGAGCGGTACCGGCCGCGGGTGGTGGCGGTCGTCGGCGTGACGGCCTACCGGGCGGCGTTCGGTCGCAAGGCGGCGAAGATCGGCCCGCAGGACGAGTCGATCGCCTCCTCCCGGCTGTGGGTGCTGCCCAACCCCAGCGGCCTGAACGCCCACTACCAGCTGCCCGCCCTGGCCGAGGTCTTCGGCCAACTGCGCTCAGCGCTCACCCAGCCCGACTAGGACGCCAACGACCGACTTCCCCGTCACAGGTTCCGCAGGCCCACCAGCACCCGTTCCAGCAGCGTGAAATCGGCTCCTTCGGGCGCGGCGGCGTTGTCGTGCACCGCGACCACGCCCATCCCGATGAGGTCGCTGAGCAGCACCCGCACCACGCCCAGCGGCACGGCCAGCAGCGCGGAGACCTCGGCGACCGAACGGGGGTTGGCGCACATCTCCACGATCGACCGCTGTTCGGCGGTGGTGTCGCGCATGGCGATCGCGATGCCGTTCTCCTCCAGCGAGACCAGGGTCTCCAGCCTCAGGTCGTAGTGGGCGGCCGTGCGGCCGCCCGTCCACGCGTAGGGGCGGACCAGGGGACCGGAGAACTCCTCGACGTCCGGGTCGGGCTCGCGTTCCGACCACGGTTCCGGCTCGCGCCCGATCGGCACGGACGGTGGGTCGACGTAGTCGTAGGGCGCCTCGAACGGCGCGGTGTCCTCCAGCCGGTCCTCCGGCTCCTCGTCCAGGCTCCGGCGCAGCGCGGCCGAGCCGAACCTGGCGCCGGTGGCGCCGACCTCGCCCCGAAGGGACCTCCGCCTTCGCGGCGGTTTGGGGCTATCCGTAGGCTCTTCTTCGAGACTGCGACGCAGCGAGGGGGAGCCGAACCGGGCGCCGGTCGTGCCGACTTCCCCGCGCAGGGACCGGCGGCGTCTGCGCTCGCCGCCGGTCGGCTCCGGGTCAGAGCTGCCTGTGCTCACATTCCGGGAACCGTAGACCGAACCGCGTGCGGATGATGTCGTGCGTGTTTCGAGTCCGTGCAATCCTCGTTAACCGGCGGCACGTGCGGGCGCACGTGCACGTTGGAGGATGATGGGACGATGCGCATCCGCGAGGTCGGGATCTCCGACGACATGATCAGGTTGGGCCAGTTCCTCAAGCTGGCGGGCTTGGCGGACAACGGTGCGCACGCCCGTGAGCTGGTCGAATCCGACGAGGTGACGGTGAACGGCCGGCTGGAGACGCGGCGCGGGGCCCAGCTGCACGAGGGCGACGTGGTCGCCGTCGGCGAGGAGAAGGTCCGCTTGGTTACCGGACGTTAGCCCGCTCGCCCGGCTGCTGTCCGCAGTTCTGCGTTGTGCCGGGGGTGCGCACCGACTGGGGTGGTTGGCTTGGGCGACGTGAGCGCGGTGAGCCAGACCGGTGAGGCGTCCGGCGGTGCGACCTTCTACCAGGCTGGCCGGGACGTCACGGTGCGGGCCGCGCCGGCGGTGCCGGTGATGGAGGAGCTGCCGGCAGGGTCGTGGGTCGGGCGCGTGCCGGTGGTGCCGGGGTCGTTCGTCGGTCGGACCGCCGAGCTGGCGCGGTTGGCCACGGCCGTCGCCCGGTCCGGTGGCCGTGCCGTGGTGGTGGCCGTGCACGGGTTGGGCGGGGTCGGCAAGAGCACCCTGGCGGCCCGGTTCGCCGAGTCGGGCGCCGAGCGCTACGCGCCCGTGTGGTGGATCACCGCCGACGCACCCGCCGCCTTGGACACCGGTCTCGCGGACCTGGCGGTCGCCCTCGCGCCCCAGACCGCGGACCTGACCCTGGAGCAGCGGGTCGAGCTGGCCGTGCGGTGGCTGGCCTCCCACGAGGGCTGGCTGCTCGTGCTCGACAACCTCACGGGCCCGGCCGACGCGGCGGGTTTGTTGGAGCGGGTGCGCACCGGCACGGTCGTGATCACCTCCCGCCAGGCGGGAGGTTGGCGCGGGACGACGGTGGCGGTGGACGTCCTGCCGCCGGCCGAGGCGGTGGAGCTGCTGACCCGGATCGTGGGGGAGCAGTGGCCCGGGGCCGACCTGGCCGACGCCGCGCGGTTGTGCGAGGAGCTGGGCCGGCTGCCGCTGGCGATCGAGCAGGCCGGCGCCTACCTCGCCCAGACCCGCATCACCCCGACCGCCTACCTCGACCTGCTGCGCCGGTACCCGGACCGGATGTTCACCGCTACCGCCGAGGGCGGCGACGCCCAGCGCACCGCGGCCCGCGTCTGGCGCGTCACCCTGGACCGGCTCGCCGACACCCCGCTGGCGGGCGAGTTGCTCCGTCGGCTGGCCTGGTACGCGCCGGACGACATCCCCCGCACCCTGATCGCGGGTGACGAGCCGGAGCCCGACGTGGTGCACGCACTGGGCAGGCTGGCCGCCTACAGCATGATCACCCTCACCGCCGACGCCGTGAGCGTGCACCGGCTGGTCCAAGCCGTCACCCGCACCCCCGACGCCGACGACCCCCACCGCCAACCCGACGACATCACCCGCGCCTGCGACACCACCGTCTCCCTCCTCGTGCGGGCTGTTGCCGGAGCCGATCCGGGCCTGCCCGCGGACTGGCCTGCCTTCCAGTCGGTGCTACCTCACGGACAGGCGCTGCTGGACCACACCAACCGCGATACCGACGATCTCGGCGTGCTCGCCAACGAACTCAGCCCATACCTGCTCGGCCAGGGCGATGCGGCCACCGCGATCGCACTGTTCACCCGCGCCATGCACGGCTACGGACGTCTCCACGGCCCTGACCACCCGTATACCCTGGCCGCACAGCACAATCTCGGCTACGCCTACAGGTTGGCGGGTGATCTGGAGCGGTCGGTCGCGCTGAACGAGGCGACGTTGGCCGATCGGGAGCGGGTGTCGGGTCACGATCACCCGGAGACGCTGCGCTCGCGGAACAACCTCGCCCACGCCTACCAGTCGCTGGGTGATCTGGAACGAGCGGTTGCGATGTTCGAGGCGACGTTGGCGGATCGGGAGCGAGTGTTCGGTCCCGATCACCCTGGCACGCTGACGTCGCGGAACAACCTCGCCCACGCCTACAAGGCGACCGGTGACCTGAGGCGGGCGATTCCGCTGTACGAGGCGGCACTCGCCGATGCCGAGCGGGTGATGGGGTCCGACCACCCCGTGACGAGGACGATCCGTGCCAACCTCAAGCTCGCCACGGACGACGGCTCCTGACCCGTACCCGGCGCGGGCGGCTCATCGTGGTGGTGAGCCCTGGCGGCGGTAGGCCCACTCCTCGTGCCAGCAGTGCGGGTAGACGCCGCGTTGGAAGTAGGCGCCCACGCCGTCGATCGGGGCCGCCGCACGGTCGTGGTAGAGCAGCCAGTACGGCAGCACGGTGGCCACGACCCAGTTCACCAGCACCAGCGGCAGGTAGAGCGGGCCGAACAGCCGTGCCTGGAGCACGTGCACGGCCTCGTGGTCGTCGACGCCCATCGCGATGCCGGCCTGCACCGGCCCGACCGTGGTGGCGAAGCCCTTGATCACCCCGTCGCGCAGCCCGAGCGTGCCCCGGTGCCTGCTGAACTCCGCATCCACCCGGTTGCCGCGCGCCAGCGCGCAGGCCAGGAACGCCGCGCCGGCGATCGTGTTCGGCAGGCTCCACGTGGCGTCCACCACTGCGAGCGCGACGCCGCGCGGACCGCGCGGGTACAGCCGGGTGCGCCACGCCCAAGCGCCGTGGAACGCGCCCAGCAGCCCGCCGATCACCCACACGACGACCACGTCACCATTGTGGTCCGAAGAGTGGCGGTCGTCACTCCCGATCGACCGACCGGGGGGAAATGGCACGGCCCGGAGCCCCGAAGTGCCCGTGCCGTTGCGCCGAATAGCTGCTACCGGTCTGTGAAAGGGTGATGGCCGACCGCCACGATGCGGTCGGCCAGGTTGGGTAGCAAGTCCTTTTAGGGGCATTTCCGGGTCAGATTCGACCGCCGTCGAAAACCCGCTGTAACGGAAGCCGTCCCAGATTCGATGGACGTGTCCACGTGCCTGCGCGAGCCCCACCGGACACTGTGGACGGCGGCGTCCCGGCGGGTGGCAAGCCCATTTCCGGGAACGTTGTCGGTAACCCGAAGTCACCCCACGACCCGTCTGGGTGCGCGCCGAGTGTCCCACCGAGGAATGGCCGTCGGCGGAAGCTCACTGTGTGTGTAACGCATCCCGTCGGCCCGACGAATGACCGATTGGCCGCCGGAGAAATCGCCGGCCCACATTCGCCGTACACCACGCGGGTCCGTCGGGGATGTCCTGCGCACGAGCACGTCCGAACCGGACCAACCCGGGGAGTCCCACGATGAGCGAGCAGGTCCAGCCCACACGACACAGACCGGTCGCGGGGGTCGCCACCACCAACCGCACCACCAGTCCCACCGTCGGCAGCTGGGAACCCGCCTACCGCTACGGCGTGATCGTCGCCGACGTCCTCTGCACGGTCGTGGTCGTCCTGCTCGCGGGACTCGTCCTGTCCTCCCGCCACGCCTCGGTCGGGCCGCTGCCCCTGGTCGCGCTGGAAGCGGTCACGGTCGCGGTGATCGTCGGCTCGCTGTTCCTGAGCCGGGTGTGGAACCCCATGGTGCTCGGCCAGGGCGCGGAGGAGTTCCGCCGCCTCGGCCGGGGCCTGTTCGCCTCCGTCATCGCGCTGGGCCTGGGCGCGCTGGCGGCCGACCTGCCCGGCGCCCGCCTGTGGGTCTTCGTGGTCGGCCCGGCCGTCGCGCTGGTCGCCTTCCCGGTCCGCTACCTGCTGCGCCGCCCGCTGCACCGCGCCCGCGGCGAGGGCCGCTGCCTGCTGCCGGTGCTCGCCGCGGGCAACACCGACACCGTCACCGACCTGATCAGCCGCACCC
The DNA here is from genome assembly GCF_054781895.1 of Saccharothrix stipae. Taxonomy (NCBI): domain Bacteria; kingdom Bacillati; phylum Actinomycetota; class Actinomycetes; order Pseudonocardiales; family Pseudonocardiaceae; genus Saccharothrix; species Saccharothrix stipae. The sequence continues at coordinate 454,258 of NZ_BAAGTN010000007.1, forward strand.
GCCGCGCGCCGCACCTGGGCTGGCGCGTGGACGCGGTCTGCACGGTGGACGGTCGCGCCGAGATCGGCGTCGAACTGGAGGGCGTGCCGGTCGTCGGCCGGTTCGGCGAACTCGCCGAGCAGGTCCGCCGCGGCGGCTACCGGATCGTCGCGGTCACCGCCGACGCCTACTGGACGCCGCGCAGGCTCCAGCAGCTGGCGTGGGACCTGGAGGGCACCGGCACCGAGATGGTCGTCGCGCCCGCCCTGATGGACTTCGCCGGACCTCGGCTGCACGTGACCGGCGTGTTGGGGATGCCGCTGCTGCGGGTCAGCGAGCCGTCGTTCACCGGCTTCCGCCGCGTGGTCAAGACGGCCGTGGACAAGATCGGCTCGACCGCGCTGGTGGCGCTGCTCAGCCCGGTGCTGCTGGCCGTCGCGGTGGCGATCATGGTCGACACCAGGGGCCCGGTGCTCTACCGGCAGCGCCGGGTGGGCAAGGACGGCACGCCGTTCACCATCCTGAAGTTCCGCACCATGGTCACCAACGCCGACGCGCTGCGCGCCAAGCTGCAAGCGGTGAACGAAGGCGCGGGCGTGCTGTTCAAGATGCGCCGCGACCCCCGCGTCACCTCCGTCGGCCGGTTCCTGCGGCGCTACTCGCTGGACGAGCTGCCGCAGCTGTTCAACGTCCTCACCGGCGCCATGTCGCTGGTCGGCCCACGGCCGCCGCTGCCGGAGGAGAGCGCCAAGTACGGCCCCGCCATGCGCCGCCGGTTGCTGGTCAAGCCGGGCCTCACGGGGTTGTGGCAGGTCTCCGGGCGCAGCGACCTGTCGTGGGAGGAGTCCGTGCGGCTCGACCTCCGGTACGTGGAGGAGTGGTCGCTCGCGCTCGACGCACTGATCTTGTGGAAGACCTTCCGCGCCGTCTTCGGCGGCCAGGGTGCCTACTGAGATGACCAGCCGACACGCGCCTCCCAGCGGAGGCGGAAATTGGGGGAGCGAGATGGACCAGCCGATCGGCATCGCCGTGATCGGCGCCGGCTACTGGGGGCCGAACCTGGTGCGCAACGCCCAGGCCACCCCGGGGCTGAAGCTGCGCTACCTGTGCGACCTGGACGTGGAGCGGGCCCGGCGGGTGCTGGGCGACTACTCCACCGTCCGGGTGTCCGGCTCGCTGGACGACGTGCTCGCCGACCCGGCGGTCGACGCGGTCGCCATCGCCACCCCGGCCGCCACGCACCTGCCGGTCGCCCTGGCGGCGTTGCGGGCGGGCAAGCACGTGCTGGTGGAGAAGCCGCTGGCGGCGAACTACGCGGACGGTCTGGAGCTGGTCCGCGAGGCCGACCAGCGCGGCCTCACGCTGATGCTCGACCACACCTTCGTCTACACGCCGACCGTGCAGCACCTGCGGCACCTCGTGCGCGACGGCGAGATCGGCACCGTGCAGTACCTGGACTCGGTGCGGGTCAACCTCGGACTGGTGCAGCCCGACGTCGACGTGTTCTGGGACCTCGCGCCGCACGACCTGTCGATCTTCGACGCGATCCTGCCCGACGACGTGCACGTGGCGCGGGTCGCCGCGCACGGCTCGGACCCGATCGGCGCGGGCCGCGCGTGCGTCGGCCACCTGACGCTGGAGCTGTCCGACGGCGTGCTGGCCCACGTGCACGTGAACTGGCTGTCGCCGACCAAGATCCGCACCATGATCGTCGGCGGCTCCCGTCGCACGGTCGTGTGGGACGACGTCAACGCCGTGCAGCGCCTGTCGGTGCACGACCGGGGCGCGGACCGCATCGAGGACGACGAGGACCGCCGCCAGGCGATCATCTCCTACCGCCGCGGCGACACCGTCGCACCCGCGCTGCCGGAGAAGGAGGCGTTGCGCGGGATGATGGCGGAGTTCGCCGCCGCCATCACCGAGAAGCGCGCGCCGCTGACCGACGGCTGGTCCGGCCTGCGGGTGCTGGCCACCCTGGAAGCCGCCTCCGCCAGCCTCGCCGCGGGCGGCGAGTTCGTCACCGTCACCCGGGTCGACCGGCCGGACCTCGTCCAGCTCGCCACCACCGCGTGACCCACCACGTGACCCACCACCAGCACGACCGCACGGAAGGAACCAGCACCATGTCGGACGCGGCTCAGCCGATCACCGGCCAACGGGCCCTCGTCACCGGAGGGGCGGGCACCATCGGCTCCGCGGTGGTGGACCAGTTGCTCGCCGCCGGCGCCGCCGAGGTGGTCGTGCTGGACAACTTCGTCCGCGGCCGCCGGGAGAACCTGGCCGACGCGGTCGCGGTGGCGGGCGACCGGCTCACCGTGGTCGAGGGCGACATCAACGACCGGGCGCTGCTGGCCGAGCTGAGCCGGGGCACCGACCTGGTGTTCCACCTCGCCGCCATCCGGATCACGCAGTGCGCCGAGGAACCGCGGCTCGCGCTGGAGTGCCTGGTCGACGGCACGTTCACGGTGGTCGAGGCCGCCGCGGCGGCAGGTGTGAAGAAGGTCGTCGCGTCGTCGTCGGCATCGGTCTACGGCCTGGCCGAGCAGTTCCCCACCACCGAGCGGCACCACCCGTACAACAACGACACGTTCTACGGCGCGGCCAAGGCGTTCAACGAGGGCATGCTGCGCAGCTTCCACGCCATGTACGGGCTGGACTACGTCGCGCTGCGCTACTTCAACGTCTACGGGCCGCGGATGGACGCGCACGGCAAGTACACCGAGGTGCTGATCCGCTGGATGGAGCGCATCGCCGACGGCAAGCCGCCGCTGATCTTCGGCGACGGCGCGCAGACCATGGACTTCGTGCACGTGCACGACATCGCCCGCGCCAACGTCCTCGCCGCGAAGTCGCCCGTCACCGACGACGTCTACAACATCGCCAGCGCCCGGGAGACCAGCCTCAAGGACCTGGCGCTGGCCCTGCTCGCCGCGATGGACTCCGACCTGCCGCTGGAGCACGGCCCGGAACGCGCGGTCAACGGCGTCACGCGCCGGCTGGCCGACATCTCCGCCGCCGCGCGCGACCTCGGCTGGAAGCCCGACATCGAGCTGGTGGACGGCCTGCGCGGCCTCGTGTCGTGGTGGCAGGCCGCCATGGCCGCCGCCGGGACCGGGGTGTCGCGGTGATCCCGGTGATGAAGCCGTGGCTCGGCGCGGAGGAGGCCGAGGCCGCGTCCGCCGCCGTGCTGTCCGGTTGGGTCGCGCAGGGGCCGAAGGTCGCCGCGTTCGAGGACGCCTTCGCGCGCCGCGTCGCCGCGGTGCACGCGGTGGCCATGTCGTCGTGCACGACCGCCCTGCACGTCGCGCTGCACCTGCTCGACGTGGGGCCGGGCGACGAGGTCGTGGTGCCGTCCCTGTCGTTCATCGCCACCGCCAACGCGGTCCGCTACTGCGGCGCAACGCCCGTGTTCGCCGACGTGGAGCCGGAGACGGGCAACCTGTCCGCGGCCACGATCGAACCGGTGCTCACCGGGCGCACCCGTGCGGTGATCCTGGTGCACCAGGCCGGTGTGCCCGCCGACGTCGACCCGATCCGCGCCCTGTGCGGGCCGCGCGGCGTCACCGTGGTGGAGGACGCCGCCTGCGCCGCCGGGTCGACCTACCGGGGTGTGCCGGTCGGCGCGGACGCCGAGATGTCGGCGTGGTCGTTCCACCCGCGCAAGCTCATCACCACGGGCGAGGGCGGGATGCTCACCACGAACCGCGAGGAGTGGGCGAGCCGGGCCAAGCGGCTGCGCGAGCACGGCATGAGCGTCAGCGCGGCCGAGCGGCACAGCGGTGGCGGCGCGGTCGTGGAGAGCTACCTGGAGACCGCGTTCAACTACCGGATGACCGACATCCAGGCCGCCGTCGGCCTGGTGCAGCTGTCCAAACTGGACGCGATCGTGCGACGCCGGCGCGAGCTGGCGGCCCGCTACCGGGAGTTGCTCGCCGACGACGCGGAGGTCCCGGGGCTGCGGGCGGTGCGCGACCCGGACCACGGCACGACGAACTACCAGTCGTTCTGGGTCATGCTGCCGGACGACACCGCGTTGTCGCGCAACGACGTCCTGGCCCGGCTGGCAGAGCGGGGCGTGTCCGCGCGCCGGGGGATCATGGCCGCGCACCTGGAACCGGCCTACGCCGGACACCCGCACGTCGACCTCCCGGTGACGGAGGCGTTCACCAAGAGGTCGTTGATCCTCCCGCTCTACCACGACCTCACGGCCGACGACCAGCACACCGTGGTCGAGGAGCTCAAGGCGGCACTGCGCCTCGCGATCCCCTCGCACTAGCCGGGGTGCGCGAAGCAGCACCGGGCACAGCCGGCGTTCGGCGGTACGGATCCTTCCGTTGTGGTGTAACGCGAAGCTCGGTTTCAGCGACGATCGGAGCAACAGGGCTCCGCTGGTCGACGCAGTGCACGCGCGATCACCACCCGTCACGACAGCTTGTGTTCGAAAGGTGAACCCATGACCGCCGACCGGAAGCGGCCCCGACCCGCCCTCGCGGTACTACTGCTGCGCCTGATGGTCGTGGCCGCTCTGGTCGCGTCGACGATCGCGGTCGTCGGTCTGCTGCGCGCGCCGGAGGCCACCGCGGCCCCGTGCGACGCACCCGTGGTCAACAAGGTGGCGTGCGAGAACACCAAGGCGGGCACGCCGAACTGGCAGGTGTCGTACCGGGACGACGGGATCCTCGGCTACACGGCCGACATCAGCGCCACCCCGGGCGGTCGGGTCGACTTCAAGATGCTCACCAGCGCGTCGTCCTACTACATCGACATCTACCGGCTCGGCTACTACGGCGGCGTCGGCGCGCGGTTCCAGGAGCGGATCACCCGCAACTCCTCGCAGAACCAGCCGCCGTGCCTGCGGGGCACCGACGGCAGCGCGTTGATCGACTGCGGCAACTGGGCGGTCTCGCTGAGCTGGAACGTGCCGCCCACCGCCGTGTCGGGCCTGTACTACGCGCGCACGCACCGCAACGACAACGGCGCGGAGAACGAGATCGTGTTCGTCGTCCGCGACGACGCGAGCACCTCGAAGATCCTGTTCCAGACCTCGGACTCGACCTGGGTGGCCTACAACCGCTACGGCGGCAACAGCCTCTACTTCGGCGACGGCCCCGGCCAGGGCGGGCAGGCCTACAAGGTCAGCTACAACCGCCCGTACACCGGCGGTGACGGCGACGACAACTTCATCTTCAACGCCGAGTACCCGATGCTGCGCTTCCTGGAGGCCAACGGGTACGACGTCAGCTACACCACCGACGCCGACTCCGCCCGCCGCGGCCACCTGATCAAGAACCACCAGGTGTTCATGGCCGTCGGCCACGACGAGTACTGGTCCGAGGAGCAGCGCGCCAACGTGGAGGCGGCCCGGGACGCGGGCGTGCACATGGCGTTCCTCACCGGCAACGAGATCTTCTGGAAGCACCGGTGGGAGAAGAGCATCGACCCCTCCCGGACCGACTGGCGCACCATCGCCTGCTACAAGGAGACCAAGGGCACCCAGAACGACGGCCAGAGCGACTGGACCGGCACCTGGCGCGACCCGCGCTACCCCGACCAGGACGGCGGCAGGCCGGAGAACGCGCTGCTGGGCAACATCTTCACGGTCAACGGCCGGCGCGAGGACGCGCTCAAGGTGCCCGCCGCCTACGGCAAGATGAGGCTCTGGCGGCACACGTCGTTGAAGGACCTGGCCGTCAACACCACCTACACCTTCCAGCCGGGCACGCTCGGCTACGAGTGGAACTCGGTGGAGGACAACGGCTTCCAGCCGCCCGGCGTGGCGCAGCTGTCCCGCACCACGGTGACCATGCCCGACGGCCCGTACGTGCTGCAGAACCACGGCGACCTCTACACACCGGACACCAAGACCCACGCCATCACCTACTACAAGCACCCGAGCGGGTCGCTGGTGTTCGGCGCGGGCACGGTGCAGTGGGCGTGGGGCGTGGACGACGAGCACGCGTTCCTCACCAACACGCCGACCTCCGACGTGCGGATGAAGCAGGCCACGGTCAACTTCCTGGCCGACATGGGCGTGCAGGCGACCACGTTGCAGGCCGGTCTGACGCAGGCGACCAAGAGCACCGACACCCAGGCGCCGACGGTCGCGTTCACCAGCGTGCCGCCGCTGTCGAGCGTGGGCGCCCCGTACACGTTCTCCGGCACGGTGACCGACGTCGGCGGCCAGGTCGGCGGTGTCGAGGTGTCCACCGACGGCGGCACCCGCTGGCACCCGGCGGTGTGGCAGGCCGGTCAGGCGGCGTGGAGCTACACCTACGCCCCGGGCAAGTCCGGCCCGGCGAGCCTGCGCGTGCGCGCCGTGGACGACTCGGCGAACCTGTCGACCCCGGTCGTGGCCACCCCTGGGGTCAACCCCCGCACCTGCCCGTGCGGCCTGTGGACCAACGCCGACACCCCGGACGTGCCCGACAGCGGTGACGCCTCGCCGCTGGAGCTGGGCGTCAAGTGGCGCGCGAACGGTGACGGCTACGTGCGCGGCGTGAGGTTCTACAAGGGGCCCGGCAACACCGGCACGCACACCGGCACGTTGTGGGACAAGTCGGGCATCGCCATCGCCACCGGCACGTTCACCAACGAGACCGCGGGCGGCTGGCAGACGCTGACCTTCGCCCAGCCCGTGCAGGTGTCCGCCGGCACCACGTACGTCGTGTCGTACTTCGCGCCCAACGGGCACTACTCCTACGACCTGGAGTACTTCTTCCAGCAGCCCCGCTACCTCGAACCGCTCACCGGCCTGAAGAACGGCGAGGACGGCCCGAACGGCCTGTTCCGGTTCGGCGGGCCCGGCTTCCCGACCCAGTCCCACTGGGGCAGCAACTACTGGGTGGACGTGGTGTGGGCGCCGGACCCCGGACCGGACCAGCGCGCGCCGCTGCTCGTGTCCACCACGCCGGTCAACGGCGAGGGCACCGTCGCGCTCACCCCGGTCGTCTCCGCCACCTACGACGAGGCCGTCGCCCCCGGCTCCGCCCAGTTCACCCTGACCGGCCCGAACGGCGCGGTGTCCGGCTCGTCGGCGCTGTCGAACGAGAACAAGACCGTCACCTTCACCCCGAGCCAGGCGCTCACCCCGAACACCGGGTACACGGCGGCGCTGCGCGTGTCGGACGCGGCGGGCAACCAGACCCCGCAGTCGACGTGGTCGTTCACCACCGGCGCGACCCGGCCCGCCACCTGCCCGTGCACGGTCTGGGACGACTTCGCCCGGCCCGCGGTGTACGCGGCGAACGACGCCACGCCGATCGAGGTGGGCACCAAGGTCCGCTTCAACGGCAAGGGCGAGGTCCTGGGCGTCCGGTTCTTCAAGGGCACCGGGAACACCGGCACGCACACCGGCTCGCTGTGGTCGTCCACCGGCCTGCTCCTGGCCACCGGCACGTTCACCAACGAGACCTCCAGCGGCTGGCAGAAGCTGACGTTCGCCTCACCGGTGGTCGTGCAGGCGAACACCACCTACGTCGTGTCCTACTACGCCCCGAACGGGCGTTACCCGGTGACCGGCGGCTACTTCGCGGGCCAGGGCGCGAATTACGCGGGCCTGCGCGCGCTCGCCGACGGCGTCGACGGCTCGAACGGCGTGTACCGCTACGGCGCCGGCGGCGGCTTCCCGACCTCGTCCTACAACGCGACGAACTACTGGGTCGACGTCGTCTACCGCAACGGCCTCAACGGCGACACCACCCCGCCGACGCTGACCAACCGCGCACCGGCCGTCGACGCGACGAACGTCGTCGCCACCAGCCCGGTGACCGCGACGTTCAGCGAGGCGGTCGACCCGGCCAGCGCGCAGATCTGGCTGACCGACCCGCGCGGCACGCAGCTGACCGGTTCGGTGTCGCTGTCCGGCGACCAGCGGACCGTCACCTGGACGCCGTCGGGCAAGCTCGTGCCCGGCACCCGCTACACCGCGAGCGCGCTGATCGCCGACGTCAACGGCAACCCGATGCCGAACCCGGTGACGTGGTCGTTCACCACCAGCGCGGACGTGATCTGCCCGTGCTCGCTGTTCAGCGCGGCGACCGTGCCCACGGTCACCTCGGCCCCCGACAGCGGCGCCTACGAGCTGGGCGTCCGGTTCACCCCGACCGCGGGCGGCCGGATCACCGGCGTGAAGTTCTACAAGGGCGTGGGCAACACCGGCACGCACACCGGCACGCTGTGGTCGCCGAGCGGCCAGCAGTTGGCGACCGGCACGTTCACCGGCGAGACCTCGGCCAGCTGGCAGACGTTGACCTTCGCCGCACCGGTGTTCGTGTCCGCGGGCCAGACCTACACCGCGTCCTACACCACGACCACCGGCCACTACTCGGTCGACGCGGGGTACTTCAACGGCTACTCGGTGAGCAGCGGGCCGCTGACCGCGCCGTCGGGCCTGGACGGCGGCAACGGCGTCTACCGCGGTGGCGCGGGCTTCCCGACGAACTCCTACGCGGGCGGCAACTACTGGGTCGACGTCGTCTACCTGCCCAACGAGGACAACACCCCGCCGGTCGTCAACGGGCGGACGCCGCTCGACGGCGCCGGTGAGGTGGCCCGCACCTCGCCGCTGACCGCGTCGTTCGACGAGCCGGTCGACCTCGGCACGGCCCAGTTCGCGCTCGCCGACTCCGGCGGCGCGAAGATCGCGGGCACGTTGTCGCTGTCGGCCAACCAGCAGCAGGTCACGTGGACGCCGGCGGCGCCGCTGGGCGGTGGCATGACCTACACCGCGAGCCTGCGCATCGCCGACGTCTACGGCAACGCGATGACCGCGCCCACGACGTGGTCGTTCACCACGACCACCGACGGGGACTGCCCGTGCTCGCTGTTCAGCCCGGCGACCGCGCCCACGGTGACGTCGGCCGACGACACCGGCTCCTACGAGCTCGGCGTCCGGTTCGTGCCGTCGGTGAACGGCTCCGTCACCGGGGTGAGGTTCTACAAGGGCGCGGGCAACACCGGCACGCACACCGGCACGTTGTGGGACGCGGCGGGCAATCCGCTGGCCACCGGCACGTTCACCGGCGAGACCGCCACCGGCTGGCAGACGCTGACGTTCGCCTCGCCGGTGACCGTGAGCGCCGGGACGAGCTACGTGGCGTCCTACCACGCGCCCAACGGCCGGTACTCCGTGGACACCGGGTACTTCATGGGCAACGCCGTGACCAGCCCGCCGCTGAGCGCCCCGGCCACCGCCGACGGCAGCCGCAACGGCGTCTACCGGTCCGGTCCGGGGTTCCCGGAGTCGTCCTACGCGGGCAGCAACTACTGGGTCGACGTCGTGTTCACCACCGGATGAGCGCGGCCGCCGGGATGACCGGACCCAGGCCACTGCTGCTGGTGGGTGGGGGCGGACTGGCCCGCGAGGTCCTCGCGGCCGTCCGCCTCACCCCGGAGCTGTGGCGACCGGTGGGCGCGCTGGACGACGACCCCTCGCGGCACGGCGCGGACCTCGACGGCCTGCCCGTGCTGGGCGGGACGGAGCTGGTGCACTCGACGGACGCGGCGGTCGTGGTGTGCGTGGCGAACGCGCACCGGCCGCGCGGCCGGCTCGGCCTCGTGGCCAGGCTCGGCCTGCCGGAGGACCGGTGGGCGACGGTGGTGCACCCGGCGGCCTCGGTGGCCGTCGGCGCGGTGGTGGGGCCGGGCACGGTCCTGCTGGCCGGTGCGGTGGTGACGACGCCGTTGCGCCTGGGTGCGCACGTCGTGGCCATGCCGCACGTGCTGATCACCCACGACGACGAGGTCGGCGACGGTGTCACGTTCGCCGGCCGGGCGTCGCTGGGCGGGTCGGTGCGGGTGGGGGAGGGCGCGTACCTCGGGCAGGGCAGTGCGGTCCGGGAAGGCGTGTCGATCGGGGCGGGCGCGGTGGTGGGCATGGGTTCGGTGGTGCTCAACGACGTTCCCGCGGGTGAGGTCTGGGCGGGCAACCCCGCCCGGCGACTGCGAGAGGGGAACGGTTCGTGATCGACATCCCGCTGGTGGACCTGCGTGCCCAGCACGAGCAGGTGGCCGACGAGGTCGCCGACGGCTGGGCGGAGGTGCTCAAGAACACCGCCTTCGTCGGCGGGCGGCAGGTCGCCGAGTTCGAGGCGGAGTTCGCCGCGTACCAGGAGGTGCCGCACTGCGTCGCGGTCGGCAACGGCACCGACGCCATCGAGTTGGCGTTGCGCGCCCTGGACGTCGGGCCGGGCGACGAGTGCGTGCTGCCCGCCAACACCTTCATCGCCACGGCGGGCGCCGTGGCGCGGACCGGTGCGACGCCGGTGCTGGTGGACTGCGTGGCCGAGACCGGGCTGATCGACGTGTCGCGGGTCGCGGAGGTCGTCACGCCGCGCACCAAGGCGTTGCTGCCGGTGCACCTGTACGGGCAGGCCGCGCCGGTGGAGGAGCTGCGGTCGTTCGGCGTGCCGATCGTCGAGGACGCGGCGCAGGCCCAGGGCGCCCGACGGCACGGCGTGGCCGTCGGCGGGCTCGGCGACATCGCCGCGACCAGCTTCTACCCGGGCAAGAACCTCGGCGCGTACGGCGACGGCGGTGCGGTGCTCACCACGTCCGAGGAGTTGGCCTCGGCGGTGCGGTTGCTGCGCGAGCACGGCTCGCCGCGCAAGTACGAGCACTCGGTGATCGGCTTCAACAGCCGGCTGGACACGGTGCAGGCCGTGGTGCTGTCGGCGAAGCTGCGGCGGCTGGAGCGGTGGAACGAGCTGCGCCGGGCGGCGGCGGACCGCTACTCGTCGCTGCTGGCCGACGTGCCGGGGGTGACGCCGCCGGTGGTGCTGGAGGGCAACGTGCCGGTGTGGCACCTGTACGTCGTGCGGGTGGCGTCGCGTGACCGCGTGCTGGCGTCGTTGCACGAGGCGGGGATCGGCGCGGGCATCCACTACCCGACCCCGGTGCACCTGACGGGCGCGTACGCGCACCTCGGCCACGTCCCGGGCGACTTCCCGGTCAGCGAGGCGGTGGCGGGGGAGATCCTGTCGTTGCCGCTGTTCCCGGAGATCGCCGTCGTGCAGCAGGAACGCGTGGTGGCGGCGCTGGCGGAGGCCGTGCGATGAGCGTCTACGTACACCCGAGCGGGTTGTGCGAGAGCACCGACGTGGGCTCCGGCACGCGCGTGTGGGCGTTCGCGCACGTGCTGCCGGGCGCGCGGGTCGGCCGGGACTGCAACATCTGCGACGGCGCGTTCGTGGAGAGCCGGGCGGTGCTGGGCGACCGGGTGACGGTGAAGAACGGCACGCTCGTGTTCGACGGCGTGGTGTGCGAGGACGAGGTGTTCCTCGGGCCGAACGTGTTGTTCACCAACGACCTGCGCCCCCGTGCCGCGATCAAGCGCACCGGTGACGCCCTGCTGTCCACCCTCGTCCGCCGCGGCGCGACCCTGGGTGCGGGCACGGTCGTCGTCTGCGGTGTCGAGATCGGCGAACACGCCTTCGCCGCCGCCGGCTCGGTGATCACCAAGAACGTCCCGGCGCACGCGTTCGTCGCCGGAAACCCGGCCACCCACAAGGGCTGGGTCTGCACGTGCGGCCAACGCCTGGACGCGGGCCTCATCTGCCCCGACTGCCACACCGCCTACACCGAAACCGACAAGGGCCTAACCCCCACCCTCTAACCCCCAGCACCGCGCGTGTCCTACGCCCAGAACGCGCGTGTCCTACGTTCAGAACGCGTGAGTCGTACCTCCAGAACGCGCGTGTCCTACGTTCAGGACCCCCGAGTTCAACGCTCAGAACACGCGACCTGCGGTTTCACGCCTCCTGGGGCGCCGGTTCGGCCGCCACGCGCCGGCGCTCCTCCTTGGCCACCCGCAGCAACGCCCCCGACGCGCCGATCATGGTGAACACCAGCCCGGTCGCCACGCCGAACCCCAGCAGGTCGAACGTGACCGACGCGATCCCACCCGACACCACGGCCGCCACCAGCGCGCTCGCCAGGCTCCGCAACTGCTCGTCCTTGCTGATCACCCGCACCCGGATCGCCGCGAACGCCGCCGCCAGGAACATCCCGATCAACGCGAACAGCCCCAGGTAACCGTTCTCGATCAATGTCAGCAGGAACTGGTTGTCCAGGATCGTGTACTTCGTCGGCAGGTACGTGCCGAAACCCCGCCCCAGCAACGGGTTCAGGTCGATCTGCTCCCAAGCCGCCTCGTAGTCCGCCGTACGGGCCTTCACGCTCGGGTCGTCCTCGATGTTGGAGAACATCCCGCGCAACGTCCCGAACAGCCCCGGCACCACCACGCTCGCACCGAGGAACGACCCACCGCCCACCACCGCCGTGGCGATCTTGCGCGGCCGCGGCAACGTGATGATCATGATCACCGCGCCCACCGCCATGCACAGCAGCGCCGTCCGCGACAACGACAGCAACGCGCCCAGCCCGACCAGCGCCAGGCACACGAACCAGCGCACGTGCGGCGTGCCGTCGTCCCGGGCCTTGAACACGTAGTGCACGCCCAGCGGCACGGCCATCGCGCACACCAGGCCGAATTCGATCGGGTGGTTCGTGGTCCCCGTCGGCCGGCGGAAGATCGACCGGGCCTCCATCGCCGAGTACCCGTTGTCCTGCACGCGCAGCCCCGGCAGCGACACGTACGACGCCAGGTCGACACCCAGCCCGAACTGCACCAGCCCCACGAACGCGATCACCGCCGCACAGGCCAGCAGCAGCTTGAGCACCCGGTCCAGCCGCTCCTTCGTGCGCACGGCGTCGCACACGAACACCGCGACCGCGATCATCGACGTGATCCGGATGATGCTGCTGTCGGCCACGGTCAGCTCGTCGCTGGGCAGCCACCGCCGGGTCGCCACGCCGTAGGTCGCCAGCTGCGACGCCAGGTACAGCGCGACGGCCGTGCGCACGAGGTTGCGCCCCTTGCCCATGCCGACGTTGTCGACCATCTGCCCGGACACCCACAGCACGCCCAGCAGCAACGCCACCACCAGCGCGGGCGGCAGCGTCATCGGCACGAACGACAGCACCAGCCGGGCCGGGATGATCAGCAGCGCCAGCAGGAACAGGCTCACCAGCGTGGCGCCGTCCGCCCGCCGCCGCACGGGTTGCTCCGGCAGGAACCGCTCGGCCACGGTCAGGGTTTGTCTTCGCTGGTCGGCCACGCGGGCGTGCCCGGCTTGCCGACGTTGCGCGGACCCGGCGCGGCGATCTTCACCGTCTGCTCGCTGGCCGTCGGCTGCGGGCGGCGGGCCGGCGGGCCGGGAGGTCGGCGGGACGCGCCGTTGAGCGGCGGCACGGGCGGCTTCGCGCCAGGCGAGCCCGGAGGAACCGGGGCGGCAGGACCGGCAGGAGCGGTAGGACCGGCCGTGGCGGCCCGAGCGGCCGGCGGAGGCGTCCTGGAGGCGTCCTCGGGCTCGGCGTCCCCGTCCTTGCCCTCACGCGACTCACGGCGGCGGCGCAGGTGGTTCAGGACGCTGTCGCCGCCGAACGTGGCCGCCGTCGTCAACAACATCAACAGCACGAACGCCGCGCCCGCGTACCGGACCTTGCCGCCGATCTGGGCCTCCGCCGTGGTCGGGTTCACGATCACCTGCGAGGTGATGAACGTCGACTCGGGCGCCTTCAGCGCGACCTGCTGCTTGTCCAGCTCCTTGGCGGCGAACTCCATCACGGTGGTGACCAACCGCTCGGCCGATTCCGGCGAGCTGCCGTCGGCGGTGACGAACAGGAACGGTCCGCTCATGCCGCCACCGGCCGCGGTGAAGTTGTCCGTCGCGTCCTTGCCCAGGCCCAGCGAGTCCTTGCGGGTCTTCGGGTCGGCCAGGATCTGCGCCAGGATCTGCGCGGTGGTCGTCAGGCTGCCGTCGAACGCCAGCAGCGGGTTCACCCGCACCGCGTCCTCCGGCGACAGCTTCTCCGAGAACGTGCCGCCCGCCGCCGGCGACGTGAGCACCATGACACCGGAGGACTGGTAGCGCGTCGGGATGGACAGGAACACACCGGCGGCCACGGCGACAGCCGTGATCGCCGCGGGCAGGGCGATGTACCACCGCCTGCGCAGCGTTCGCACGGCGCCCCAGAAGTCCATCCGCTCCCCGATCCACGTTTACCCTGCGTGCGGGCGCGCAGGGTGTTGTTACTCTGAAATCGGCCGACTCGCGCCTAGTCGTTACAGGTGGTGATGGACTTGGGCTACCGGCGCGTGGTGTTCGCCGTCGCGGCCATCGTACTGGTCGTCGGCGGCGCGGTGGCGTATGTGACGTCGGTCGTGCGCGACGCCTCACCCGTGCCGGTGGCCTCGGTCGACGGCGACCTGATGTTCGTGGCCCTGGCCGACGGGCGCGGCCGGGTCGAGCAGGTGCGCCTGGCCGATCCCGCCGCCCGCGGCGCGACGCCGTTGACGTGCCGGCGGGTGTACCGGGCCGGTGGCACGACGGTGTGCCTGACGCTGGCCGGACCCGGCCCGACGTTCGCCGCCGAGGTGTCGCGGGACGGCGCCGTGACGCGGACCGTGCCGCTGCCGGGCGTGCCGAGCCGGGCGAAGGTGTCGGCCTCGGGGCAGGTGGTCACGTGGACGTCGTTCGTGACCGGCGACTCGTACGCGGTGCCCGGCGGGTTCTCCACCCGCACGGGGTTCCTGGACCTGCGCACCGGCGAGGTGGTGGAGTCCCTGGAGGGCTTCACGGCGGTGGTCGACGGTCAGCCGCACACCGCGCAGGACGTCAACTACTGGGGCCTGACCGTGGCCGCGGACGACCGCACGTTCTACGCGACCCTGGCCTCGGGCGGCTACACCTGGCTGGTCAAGGGCGACCTGGTGGACCGTCGCCTGGAGTCGTTGCGGCGTGACGCCGAGTGCCCGTCCCTGTCACCGGACGGCACGAAGGTCGCCTACAAGAAGCGCATCGGCCGGCTCGGCCCGTGGGAGCTGGCGGTGCTCGACCTGAAGACCGGTGTGGAGCGCAGGTTGCCCGGCACGGCGGGGGTGGACGACCAGGCCACCTGGCTGGACGACGACCGGCTCGCGTTCGCCGCCGTGCCGAAGGACGCCAAGCTCGCCTCGATCCACGTTGTGCCCGCCAACGGCTCGGCCGACGCGGTGCTCCTGATCTCCGACGCCTCCTCGCCGTCCCCCATCTGATCTTCGGTCGAGGCGCATGATCTTCGGCTAACGCCGCTCCGCGACACCACGATCTCCTTGTGTCACAACGAGAACGTGGTGCATCGGAGGCTGAAGTTGTTATTCCTGGCGAGAAGTGAATACCTCTCCGCAAGAATCGTATTACCCGACAAGGGATGCGGGCACGTCGACCCTTCGGGCGCGGCTCCGCTCCGATGACCAACGCGCCGACCCCGTCCTCACCGCCGACCTCGACCACGACCCCGCCACCCCCGGTCCGGCTGCCGTCCCTCACCGGCCTGCGCTTCCCGGCCGCGTTCGTGGTCTTCGGCTTCCACCTGCACGCGGGCGGGATGTTCGACGGCACCGGGGCGGAGGGCGTGCTGGAGGCGCTGTTCGGGCAGGGGGCGACCGGTGTCGGCTTCTTCTTCCTGCTGTCCGGGTTCGTGCTCACCTGGTCCGCGCGGGAAGGCGTCCCCGCGGGCGTCGCACGCAGGCGTCGGGCGGCCAGGATCCTCCCGAACCACGTGGTGGTCTGGGTCGTCGCCTTCGCCGGTCTGGCCCTGACCGGCGGTGTGTCCGTGGTCGCGGGCGTGGTGGGGCTGTTCCTGCTCCAGGCCTGGGTGCCGGTGCAGTCGATCTACTTCGGCGTGAACACGCCGTCGTGGTCGCTGTCGTGCGAGGCGGCCTTCTACGCGGCGTTCTCGTGGCTGCTGGCGCTGGTGGACCGGGTGCCGCGACGACATCTCCGGGCGGCCGCGGCCGTCCTCATGGCCGCGGTGGTCCTCGTCCCGGTGGTCGCCCTGCCGCTGCCGAGCGCGCTGGAGTACTGGTTCGTCTACGTCTTCCCGGTGACCCGTGCGCTGGAGTTCGTGCTGGGCATGGTGCTGGCGCGGATCGTGCGCGCGGGCCTGTGGGTGCGGCTGCGCCTGTGGCAGGCGGGGGTGTTGGCGGTGATCGGCTACGTCGCCTCCGGCTACCTGCCGGGCACGTTCGGCTACGTCGCCGGCACGGTGGTCCCGCTGGCGCTGCTCATCCCGGCCGTCGCGGTCGCCGACATCACCGGCACGCGGTCGCCGTGGCGCGGCCGCACGGCGGTGTTCCTCGGCGAGATCTCGTTCGCCTTCTACCTGGTGCACCAGGTGGTCATCCGGGTCGTGGAGGCCCGGCTGGGCCCGCACGAGGTGGACCTGGCCGGGGCGGTCGGGCTCTCGGTCGCCCTGCTCGGCGCCTCGGTGGGGCTGGCGTGGCTGCTGCACCGGCTCGTCGAACGGCCGGCGCAGCGACGCCTGCTGGGATCGCGGCCGGTCAGGCCGACAGCTCCCGCCTGAGCACCTTCTCCAGCTCGTGTCCGGCCGCGTCCCACGACCGGCCGGACACGCCGGCGGACGCCGCCCTGGCCACCGCGTCGAAGTCCGGCAGCGTGACCACGTCGGACAACGCGCGGGCCAGGTCGTGCGGTGTCGCCGGGGCGTACCGGACGTGGTCGTTGTCCAGCACGACCCGGTTGTGCACGGCGTCGTTGACGACCGGCACGCAACCGGCGGCCAACATCTCGTGCGGCACCAGCGAGACGTTCGTCATCGACAGCGTGAGGCCCGCGTAGCACCGGTTGTAGATGTCGTTGAGCCGGTCGGGGGTCACCAGGCCGTGGTCGACGTGCCGGGGGCCCAGCGAGCCGATCTTCTCCCCGTACGTGTGGATCGCGATGTCCGGATGCCGTTCGGCGAAGAGCTCCAACGCCAGCAACCCGATCTCGATCGCCCGCCGGGGCGCGAGCCTGCGCGCGTAGAACACCACGCCGTCCCGCCGCACGCCCTCGCGCAGGTGGTAGCGGTCGGTGTCGCAGCCGAAGTCGAAGGAGTCGGCCGCCATCCCCATCTCGGCCCGCACCTTCTCGGCCAGGAACCGGCCGGCGGTGAAGCCGTGCATCCCCATCCGGTAGGTGTTCTCCGCCAGCGCCGACAGCCCGCCGACCGGGAAGAACCACGGCTCGTAGTCCTGCACCAGGTAGAACCGCTTCCCCGCGCACGGGTCGTTGAACACCGGGTACGCCGTCATCCACGCGGTGGCGAACACCGCGTGCGCGTCGGCCATCCCATCCCGCACGTCGTGCACCGACCCGCGAAAGCCGGGGTACGCCGACCGGATCACCGGCTCGTGGTCCGCCGCACGGCTGCCGTACACGTCGTACAGGTACAGCCGGCACGTGTGGCCGAGCGACTCCAGGTGCTCGATCAGCCGGAACATCGTGGTGTGCCCGCCCGAGCCCGGTGCCGGCGGCGTGCTGACCCAGTTGACGGTGAGCCGCCCGTCGACGGGCACGGGCGGCACGACGACCGGCCGCGGCACGCCGATGTCCGCCGCCCGCACGTCCTCCAGGCGCACCGGGAACACCTCGGCGTCCGCACCGAACCGCCGTGCCGCCCGGCCGAGCGCACGGGCGCCGACCTGTCGCACACCCTGTTCGCGCACGATGCGCGTGACCTGGTGCGCCCGCCGCCGCAACTGCCGCACGACCCTCACGCGCCACTCCTCCGCAACAGTCCCAGCACCTCGTGGCGCAGGGGGAACACCACGGCCGCGTACGCCAGCGACGCCAACGCACCACCGACCAGCAGCCGCACCAAGGCGCCGTCGAGCCACCACTGCACGCCCGACGCCACCACGACCATCACCACACCGCCGAGCACGGGCCGTGCGACGGCCGCACCCAGCGCCCGCGCCCGCAGCCCGTAGGGCCGGAACGCGATCAGGTACGCGGGCACGATCACCACCAGCACCACCACGCTCTGCGCCAGCGCCACACCCCGGATGCCGTCCAGGTGCGCGCCCAGCGCCAGCAGCGGCACGAGCGCGGCCAGCCACACCAGGTGGATCACCAGGATGGCCCGCGACCGCCCGGCGCTGGCCAGGTAGTCGTACCCCAGCTCCAACGCCACCCGCAGCGCGCCCAGCAGCACCAGCAGCGCCAGCGCCTGCGCGGACGGAGCCCACCGCTCGCCGTAGACCGTGCGCACCAACGGGTCGGCCAACGCCGCCAGCAGCACGCACGCGGGCACGGTCACCAGCGCGAGCAGCCGCAACGCGCGCGCGAACGTTCGCGCGAACAGCTCCGGATCATCCCTGACCTGCGAGAACGCGGCCAGCGACACGCTGCGAACCGGCTGCGAGAACGCGCCGACCGGCCAGTTCGCCAGGTTGAACGCGAGCAGGTAGAAGCCCAGCGGCACCGTGCCCAGCACGCTGCCGACGATGATGTAGTCGACGTTGAGCACCCCGAACACCAGCAGGCTCGCGCCCGCCAGCGGCAGCCCGAACGCCAGCAGCCCCCGTGCCTCGGCCGCGTCGAACCCCGGCCGGTAGCGCTGCTTGGTGTAGGTGAACATCACCACGGCGGCGACCAGGTTGGTGGCGATCCGCGACCACGCCAGGCTCCACGCGCCGAAGCCCATCAGCGCCAGCACGACCACCACGGCGGTGCCGATGACGAACGCGGAGGTGTCCGCGACGAACTTGTGGTCCTGCCGGAACTCCCGTTGCAGCAACGCCCCCGGCACCGCCGACGCGCCCGCGATCACCAGCGAGAGCGACATCAGCTGGATCACGCCCGTCGCCTGCGGTGTGCCCATCGCCTCGGCGAACCACGGCGCGCCGAGCACGCACACCAGCGCCAACAGGGCGCCGGACGCGATCGACAGCGTGGTCACCGTGGGCGCGAGCTCCTCGACCGGCCGTTCGGTGCGCACCAGGGCGACGCTCACGCCCATCTCGCTGATGCTCATCACGATGTTGAGCACCACCAGCGCGACCGCGAACACGCCGAACTGCTCGGGCGCGATGAGCCGGGCGAGCAGGACGCCCACGCCGACCTGGCTGAACCGCTGCACCAGGCTGTTGATCGCGCTCCACCGGATCGCCGAGGTGACCTTGCGCCGCAGCTCCGGCCGCTCGGCCTCCGCCGGTGCGACCTGTGTCGCCCCGGTCCCCGGCGGCTCCACGTCGGCGGTCACTGGCCGCGCCACTTCCAGACCTGCTTGCCCACCAGGCCGGCGCCGCGCTTGACCAGGTGGCTGCCCACGAAAAGCTGCGTGCGGCTGCACACCCTCGGGCCCAACGCCCGCCGCCGCCGCAACGCCCGGTGCTCGGGCAGTCGCTCGGCGTCCGGGAACACCCGCCGGGCGAACGCCTCCAGCTCGTCCACCGGGATCTCGTCCAGCTTGTCCCGGTCGTAGGCGCGCACCGCCCGCCACAACGCGTCCTTGGCGATCGACCGGTTGGCCAGCGACCGCAGCCGCGCCGGCAGGTCGGGGTGTTCGGCGAAGAACCGCTCGAACACCGCCTGCCGCTGCTCCAGGTCGGCGAACAGCGAGGAGAACTGCGTGCGCATCATGCTCTGCTGGTGCACCCGGTAGTACGCCGCCGGCTTGCCGCGCACGTAGCCGATGTCGGACACCGCGGCGATGCGCATCCACATCTCCAGGTCGCCCGCGTGCGGCAGGTCCGGCCGGTAGCCACCGACCTGCTGCTGCACCGACGTGCGCACCACGGCCTCGGGCGAGGACAGCACGTTCTGCCCGGTGCGGCAGCGCGCCTCGATCCAGTCGACCCCGGACCACACCGTGCGGCCGGCCGGGGGAGTGATCACGGACGGCAGGTCGCCCTGGCCTGTCGTCTGGTCGCCGACCCCGTCGGCGGTGTAATAAACGACACGTCCGTACACCATGCCGACGTTCGGGTTCGCCTCGAACACCTCGGCGGCACGGGCCAGCGCACCCGGCGCCAGGAGGTCGTCGGCGGACAGCAGCACGGTGTAGTCGGCCTTGGCCCACTCCAGCAGGCCCTCGTTGTAGGTGGCGATGTGGCCCTGGTTGACCTCGTGCCGGC
Source organism: Saccharothrix stipae (assembly GCF_054781895.1). Classification (NCBI taxonomy): domain Bacteria; kingdom Bacillati; phylum Actinomycetota; class Actinomycetes; order Pseudonocardiales; family Pseudonocardiaceae; genus Saccharothrix; species Saccharothrix stipae. Next base: position 474,197 of record NZ_BAAGTN010000007.1, read on the forward strand.
GGCCCTCGACCCGCGGGTCCCGCACGAGCTCGGCCATGACCTCGGGCGTCTCGTCGCTCGACGTGTCGTCGATGATCAGCACCCGCACGTCCACGCCGGGCTGGTCGAGCACGCTCTTCACGCATGCACGCAGGAACCGCGCGTAGTTGTAGCAGGGGATGACGACGTCGACCGTTGGTCGTGCCGGGGGCTCAGTCACGCTCTACTCATCGTGTTCGACTGCGGATCGTTAACGGCGCGGCCCCGATCCCGATGTACGGGACACGAGGGGAAGGGGTTCCATGGACCACGTCGTGCTGACGCGTTTCAACCTGCCGTCCGTCGGCGCGGAGAGCGTCGTGCGGGCGCGGGAGGGGTGGTTGACCGAACGCGTCGGGTTGTTCGAGCGGTACTGCCTGCCGTCGGTGGCGGCGCAGACCTCCTCGAACTTCCGGTGGCTCATCTACTTCGACCCGGAGAGCCCGCAGTGGCTCAAGGACCGCATCGAGGCCCACGGCGACGCCTACACCCCGCTCTTCCGCACGCAGGTCGGCCGTGAGGAGCTGGTCGAGGACATCTCCCAGCTCTTCCCGGTCAAGGGCGACGAGCTGATCACCACCAACCTCGACAACGACGACGGCCTGGCCGCCGACTTCGTGGCCCGGCTGCAAGCCGACCGCACCACCGGCCGCCGCACCGCCCTCTACCTGGCGAACGGGCTGGTCAAGAGCCCGGCGGGGTTGTTCTCCCACCACGACCGCGACAACGCGTTCGCCTCGATGCGGGAGAGCTGGGACGCGCCGGTGACCTGCTGGGCCGACTGGCACAACCGGCTGCACCGGCACGCCGAGGTGGTGTCGCTGGGCGGGGCGCCCGGCTGGTTGCAGGTGGTGCACGGCGGGAACGTGAGCAACCGCACTCGCGGCAGGCTGGTCGCGCCCGCGCCGTACCGGCGGCTGTTCGGCGCCGCGCTGGACGACGTGCCGGAGCCCGCCGGTGGCGTGCTGGTCCGCGACCGGTTCGTCGGTCGGCCCCTGCGGTCGGCCCGTGACGGCGCCCGGTACCTGGCCAAGACGACGGCGTTGCGCCTGCTCGGCCCGGGTGGCTTCGAGAAGGCGAAGCAGGTGCTGGCCGCGCGCGGGCGGGTTCGGGCGCCGAGGTGAACAGGACCGCGGTGGCGGTGGTGCTCGGCCTCGCCCTGACCGCGTGCACGGCCGGGGCGCCGCGGCCGGACCCGCCGGCCGTTCCCGCGGCCGCGCCCGCCGGTCCGTCCGTCGACTACTACAAGAGGTGGGCCAACGGACCGAACCCCACCGGCGACCCGAACGTGTTCCCGATCACGGTGTGGATGCAGGACCCGTCCGGCATCGAGAACGGCGAGAAGCTCGGCCGGGCGTTCCCGAAGATCGGCATCGACGTCGGCATCGGGCTGTGGGAGGACGAGTGGTGGTACCTGCGGCAGGAAGGCCTGCACGAGACCGACTGGCGGGTGTACGTGGACGGCACGCGCGTCGACGCCGTCCTGGCCGACACCGCGCACGCCCGCAACTACGTCGGCTACCTGATCGCGGACGAGCCGGACATGACCAAGGTCTACGGCGACGTGTTCCACCCGGACATGCAGCCGTCGGCGATCCTGGAGGCCGCCGACGCGGTGCGCGCGAAGGACCCGTCACGGCCGACGTACCTCAACTTCAGCCCGTGGATGGGCACGCCGACCGGCGAGGTCGGCTACGGCTACATCGAGAAGTCGTACGAAGAGGACATGCGCACGTACTGCTCGGCCGCGGACATCGCGTCGGCCGACTACTACGGCTGGACGCACCCCGACCGCAACCACACCGTCGGCGCGTACAGCTACGGCCAGGTGATCGACACCATGCGCAAGTGGTGCGGCCCGGACAAGCCGCTGTACGGCTTCGTGGAGACCGGGCACCCGCACGACCGCGGTGAGATCATCCAGCCCGACCAGCTCGAATCGGCGGTGTGGAACACCGTCCTGCACGGCGCGACCGGCATCAACTACTTCGCGCACAGCTTCTACACCGACGGCACCGGCGAGTACTCCAGCGTGCTGACCCGACCGGAGATCACCGCGCGGGTGGCCGCGGTCAACGCGCGGCTGAAGTCGCTGGCGCCGGTGCTCAACGCGCCCAACGCGCCGGGCGTCACGGCGCGCGCCGACAACGGCATCCCGGTGTCGGCGTTGTCCAAGGAGGTGGGTGGCGCGCGGTGGGTGCTGGCGCAGACCGACGGCACCAAGGAGCACCCGCGCAGCCGCGCCGCTCGTGTCACCGTGGACGTGCCGGTGTCGTCGGGCACCGCCACGGTGGTGGACGAGGACCGGACCGTGCCGATCGTGGACGGCCGGATCGTGGACGACTTCGGTCCGTACCAGGTCCACGTGTACCGGTTCTGATCGGCTAACGGGGCAGCCCCCGGCCGCGATTGGGGCAGTGCGGGACCCCAATCGACGGAGGCCGACAGTGCTGCTGCCCAGACAGATCCGCAAGGTGCCCGCCACGTGCGGCGCGATCGCTTTGGGAGCAGCCCTGCTGCTCGTGCCGCCGGGGACGGCGACCGCCCAGGGCCCGGTGCGCGTGCTCGGCTACGTCGCCAACAACGGCGGCGGGGTGTCGGTGCTGGACACCGCCACGAACGCGGTCACCACCACGCTCATCGACTCCACGGGCGACTCGCCCTACGGCGTCGGTGTCGCGTTCGACGGCACGCGCGGGTACGTGACGAACGTCCGCGACGACACGTTGACCGTCATCGACACGCCGACCAACACCGTGGACGCGGCGGTGCCGGTCGGCGACGGACCCGCCGGTGTCGTGGTCTCGCCGTCCGGTGGTCACGTGTACGTGTCGAACTACCTGGCCGGCACGGTGTCCGTGGTCGACGCGGCGACGTTGGCGACCACCGAGACCATCCCGGTCGGGCCGAACGCGGACGGCATCGCGATCACGCCGAACGGCAAGCGCCTGTACGTGGCGCACGACGTCGCGGGGCCGGGCACCGTGTCCGTGGTGGACACCGCGACGAACACCGAGATCGCCGAGATCCCGACCGGCTACACCCCGACCGCGCTGGCCGTGACGCCGAACGGCGCCAAGGTGGTCGTGGTCAACAAGCTCTCGAACAACGTGGCCGTGATCGACACCGCGACGGACGCCGTGCTCGGCACGATCCCGGTGAGCTTCATCCCGCACGGCGTGGCGATCTCGCCGGACGGCAAGCGCGCGTTCGTGACCAACAGCGAGGGCCACAGCCTGTCGGTCGTGGACATCGACGCGTTGGCGCCGGTGGCGCAGATCCCCGTGGGCAGCAGGCCGATCAGCGTGGCGTTGACCCCGGACGGCGCGAAGGCGTACGTGACGAACTTCAACAGCGGAACGGTGTCCGTCGTCGACACCGCCGGCCTGTCGGTCGTGGGCACGGTCCCGGTGGGCGTGAACCCGGTGGGCATCGCGGTCCACGCCGTCCCGCCGGCGTCGACCAAGCTCACGGCGGGGTACGCGCAGCTCCAGTTGCGCCTGCTCGGTTTCGCCGCGCGCGGGCTGGACGCCACGCTGGTCGAGTCGCACACGGGCAAGCCGGTGGCGGGCAAGCTGATCGCGTTCCGCACGATCAAGGGCCACCCGCTGTGCACGGCCACCACGGACTCGCTGGGCAAGGCGCGGTGCGACGCGAACGTTCCGCTGCTGGTGGGCCTCGCGACGTTGCTCCAGGGCTACACGGCCGCCTACGCGGGCGACCTGACCCACGGCCGTTCGGTCGCGCACGGTTCGACCGGTCTGCTCTAGGCGTGCTCTAGGAGGTCGGGCCGGCCCCTTCGCGGGGGCCGGCCCGCCTGCCGAGCCACCAGGCGACCACGACCGCGACCAGCAGCGAGCCGATCGCCGCCCACACGGCCGTGCCGAAGGCCGCGAACTGGAGCAGGAAGCCGAACGCCACCGACGACACCAGCCGGGTCAGCGCCTGTCCCGTCTGGACCACCGCCAGACCGGACGCCCGCAACGACTCCGGGACCAGGGCGCTCACCCGGGCGGACAGCACGCCGTCCGTGGCGGCGTAGAACAGGCCGTGCAGCAACAAGGCCGCGCCGACCCCGGAGTAACCGGTGCCGGGGGCGAGCAGCAGCGCGTACACCGCGAGCAGCAGCACGTGCCCGCCGAGGAACACCGGCCACCGGCCGATCCGGTCCGCGAGCCGTCCCAGGGGCGCGGCGGCCACGAGGAACACCAACGCCGTGCCCAACGGCAACAGCGGCAGCAGGTGCGGGGGCGCGTCCGTCGCCTTCTGCACCAGGATGAACACGAAGGCGTCCGACAACGTCGCCAGGCCCAGCACGGCCGACGCCAGCGCCAGCCGCCGGTACCCGGCCTCCCGCAGCAACGCCAACCCGGCCCGCACCGACGGGCGCGGTCCGGCGAGCGCCGGGCGCGGGTTCTCCCGCACGAACGCCACCAGCACGATCAGCCCCACCGCGGCGAAGCACGCGCTGACCACGAACACCGGACCCGCCACCGTGCCGATGGTGTACAGCAGCAGGAACGTCACCAGCGGCCCGAGCAACGCGCCCACCGTGTCCATGCTGCGGTGCAGCCCGAACGCCGCGCCCAACCGGTCCGGCGGCGTGGCCAACGAGATCAGCGCGTCGCGCGGCGCGGTGCGCAGGCCCTTGCCCGCGCGGTCCGCGGCCATGGTCGCGCCGATGCCGAACGCCGACGGGCCGACGAGCGGGAAGATGAGCTTCGTCACCGCCGACAGCCCGTAACCGACCGCGGCGACCGCCTTGTGCCGGTGCGTGCGGTCCGAGACGTGCCCGCCGACGAGCCGCAGCACGGCCGTCGCACCCGTGTAGAGACCGTCCAGCACGCCGAACTGCGCGTAGCTCATGTTGAGCGTGAACAGCAGGTACACCGGCATGAACGCGGTGACCATCTCGGCCGAGACGTCGGTCAGCAGGCTCACCGCGCCCAGTGCCACCACCGTGCCGGGAACCCTGCCCTTGACCCGCTCGCTGGGCCGGACGGACGCAACGTACATGCACCCGATATCGGTCACGTGCGGTGACCGTTACCGGCGTCGGGCCCGGTCGTAACGGGGACGATCCCGAACCCGATGACGCGGGTATGCCGGAGATCCCGCAGACCCGCGTCCGCGTGGGCGCCGTCGACGTGTGGTCCGTCCGCGAATCCGGCGTCGCCGACCACGTCGCCGGAGCGTGGCGACGGGCCGAGGGCGGCGCGATCGTCACGGCCAACGTGGACATCGTGCGCGCCGCGACCCGCCGTCCCGAACTGGCCGCGTTGATCGCCGAGTCCGAACTGGTCGTCGCCGACGGCATGCCGGTGGTCTGGGCGGGCAGGCTCGCGGGCGTCCCGGTGCCCGAACGCGTGACCGGGTCGTCACTGGTGTTCACCCTGGCCGAGGCCGCCGCCCGGGAGGGCCGCTCGATCTACCTGCTCGGCGGTGACCCGGGCGTGCCGGAGAAGGCCGCCGACGTGCTGTGCGCCAAGTACCCCGGGTTGCGCGTCGCGGGCACGGACTCGCCGCCGTTCGGGTTCGACACCTCCGCCGAGGCCACCGCGGCGGCCGCGGCCAAGGTCGTGCGGGCCGAGCCGGACCTGGTCCTGGTCGGCCTGGGCTTCCCCAAGCAGGAACACCTCATCCGGCTCCTGCGCGCGGAGCTGCCGCGGGCCTGGTTCCTGGGCTGCGGCGCGGGCATCCCGATGGCCGCGGGCGAGTTCCGGCGCGCCTCGGGCGTGGTGCAGAAGCTGGGCGCGGAGTGGCTGCACCGCCTTGCGCTCGAACCCCGCCGCCTGGCCAAGCGCTACCTGCGCGACGACCTGCCGTTCGCGTTCCGCCTGCTCGGGGGCGCGCTGCGCACCCGCTTCCGCCGCTCGACCGCCGGCGACGTCGGCAACCGGATCGGGGAGTAGAAGTGCCGCTTGCCGTCGTCGTCGTGACCTACCACAGCGCCGAGGTGGTGGCGGACTGCCTCAACTCGGTCGCCGTCGCGCTGAAGTCCATTCCGGACAGTCGAGTCGTGGTCGTGGACAACGCTTCCACCGACGACACCCTGGCGATCGTCGCACGGGTCGCGCCGCACGCCCAGGTCGTGGCGCGCGCCGCCAACGACGGTTTCGGGGCGGGCGTCAACGCCGGGTTCGCCGCCGCGCCCGACTGCGACGTGCTGGTGCTCAACCCGGACGTGCGGCTCCACCGGGACGCCGTCACGCTGCTGCGCGCCGCCTTGGCGTTGCCCGGCACCGGTATCGCGGTGCCCCGCTTGGCCGGCGCCGACGGCGCGCCGCAGCCGTCCCTGCGGCGCGCGCCGAACCCGTTGCGCGCGTTGGGCGAGGCGATCCTGGGCGGCCCGCGGGCGGGCCGGTCCGAAGCGCTCGGCGAGCTGGTGGTCGACCCCATCCGGTACGAGACGGCGGGCACCGCGGACTGGGCGACCGGCGCGGCGTGGCTGATCTCCCGCGAGGCGCGCGAGGCGACCGGCGTGCTGGAGGAGCGGTACTTCCTGTACTCGGAGGAGACCGAGTACATGTTGCGCGCGGGCAAGCGCGGTTACGCCGTCCGCTACGAGCCGCGGGCGCGTGCCGTGCACATCGGTGGCGAGCAGTCGACGTCACCGGTGCTGTGGTCGATGGCCACCACGAACCGGGTGCGGATGGTCCGCGAGCGCCACGGCCGCCTGGCCGCGTTCGCGATGTGGTGGCCCGTGCTGCTCAACGAGCTGCTCCGCGTGCCGCGCGGCGCCAAGCACCGCAAGGCCGTCGGCGACCTGCTGCGCTGGCGGCGGTGGCCGCAACGCCCCGGCGCGGGCGCCGAACCCGGCTGGGTGTGCTTCTCCGCGCAGGACTGGTGGTACCACAACCGGGCGCACTCGGACTTCCAGCTGATGCGGTCGATGTCGGCGCACCGCCGGGTGCTGGTGGTCAACAGCATCGGCATGCGGATGCCCACCCGCGGCAACAGCACGCACGTGTCCCGGCGCATCCTGCGCAAGCTGCGCAGCGTGGCCAAGTTCGTGCGCAGGCCGATGCCCGAGTTCTACGTGATGTCGCCGCTGCCGCTGCCGTTCTACGGCTCGCCGCTGCTGCGCAAGGTCAACGCGGTCCTGGTCCGCTCCCAGGTGCGCCTGGTGGCGCGGTTGCTGGGCCTGCGCGCGCCGGTGATCATGGTGACCATCCCCACCGCGTGGGACGTGGTGGCCCCGATGCGCCGGCGCGGCCTGGTGTTCAACCGCTCGGACCGGCACTCGGACTTCCCCGAGGCCGACCGCGCGTCCATCGAGGCGTTGGAGAACCAGCTCCTGGCCAACGCCGACCACGTGGTGTACGTGAGCCACGCGCTGATGGACGAGGAGCGGCCGCGGACCGGCGCCCGGGCCCACTTCCTCGACCACGGCGTGGACGTCGACCACTTCACCGCGCGGCCGGAGCACGAGTGGCCGGACGACGTGCGCGCGATCCCCGGCCCGCGCATCGGCTTCTTCGGGGCCTTGGACGACTTCGTGGTCGACTTCGACCTGCTGGAACGCGTCGCCGCCGAGCTGCCGCAGGCGTCGCTGGTGCTGATCGGCGACGCGACGCACCCCATGGAGCGGTTCGACAAGTACCCGAACGTGCACTGGCTGGGCTTCCGCCCGTACTCCACCATCCCGGCCTACGGTTCGGCGTTCGACGTGGCGATCATGCCGTGGCAGGACAACGACTGGATCAAGCGGTCGAACCCGATCAAGCTGAAGGAGTACCTGGCGCTGGGCCTCCCGGTGGTCAGCACGGACTTCGCCGAGCTGGCCTCCTACACCGACCGCGTCCGCGCCACCCGCACCCACGCGGCTTTCGTCGACGCCGTCCGCGCCACCCTCACCGCCGGCCCCCTGCTCCCACCGGCCGCCCTCCGCGCCTCCGTCCAACCCCACTCCTGGCACGCCCGCGCCCACACCCTCCGAACCCTCCTCACCCCCTAACCCCCGCGTGTCCCACCTCCACCCCGCGAGAGTCCTACCTCCACCCCGCGAGAGTCCTACGTTCAGAACGCCCGTGTCCTACGTTCAGAACGCCCGTGTCCTACGTTCAGAACGCGCGTGTCCTACGTTCAGGACCCCCGAATTCAACGCTCAGGACGCCGCGACCGGTCCTGAGGCACCCTCGACTGCGCGACCACGCCCGAGGTTGCGTCGTTGTGGCCTGCGCCGCGAACCTCGCCGTCTTGCCCAAGCGGGGTAGCCGGCGCATCTAGGGTGGGTGTCGTGCAGCCACTGCCCCCGAACGCCCCGCCGCGGATCGGCGACTACACGCTGCTCGCCGCCCTCGGTCGCGGCGCGATGGGGTCGGTCTACCTGGCCCGTTCACGCGGCGGGCGACCGATCGCGGTCAAGGTCTCGCGGGCCGAGCTGGCCGACAACCCGGAGTTCCGCGAACGCTTCCGCCGCGAGGTCGAGATGGCCCGCGCGGTCGGCGGCTTCTGGACCGCCACCGTGGTCGACGCCGACCCGGACGCCGAACGGCCGTGGATGGCCACCGAGTACATCCCCGGCCCCAGCCTCCAGCAGGCCGTCCAGGACCACGGACCACTGCCGGAACGCGCGGTGCGCCGCCTCGCCGGCGGCCTGGCCGAAGCGCTGGTCGCGATCCACGGCGCCGGCCTCGTGCACCGCGACCTCAAGCCGTCGAACGTGCTGCTGGCCGACGACGGCCCCCGCGTCATCGACTTCGGCATCGCCCGCGCCCTGGAGCACTCCGCGCTCACCGAAGCGGGCATCGTGTTCGGCACCCCCGGCTACCTGTCACCCGAGCAGGTGGTCGGCCAGAAGATCACCACCCAGAGTGACGTGTTCGCGCTCGGTTCCGTACTGGTCTACGCCGCCACCGGCGGTGGGCCGTTCGGCGAGGGCGCCACGTCCGCGCTGGTCTACCGCGTGGTCCACCAGGAACCGGACCTCACCCGCGTCCCGCCGAGCCTGGTGCCGCTGATCGTCCCGTGCCTGGTCCGCGAGCCCGCGAACCGCCCGACGCCCGCACGCCTGCTGGAGCTGATCGGCCCGCCGTCCGCCGAACCGTCCTGGCTGCCGGCCCGCGTCCGCACCATGGTCGAGCAACGGCACACCGAGCTGAGCAAGCTGCCCGCCAAGCCGCCGACCAGGGTGATGGTGGACGACCCACCGCCCAAACCGCCGACCCTCGTCGGCCCCCCGCCCACCAACTTCCCGCCGCCCACCAACGCCCCCACGCCCACGAACGTCCCGGCACCGATCAACAAGCCCGCGCCCGTCCGGATCGACCCCGAGCGCAAGGAGGTCCGCGCCACCGGCCTGCGGTTCAAGACCTCCCGCGCCGTCGGCCTGAGCTGGGCCGGCGCGAACGTGCTGGCCGCCATCGTGACCGGCTCGATCGCCGACCCGGCCGCGGGCGCGCCGGCGGCCGTGCGGCTGGCCGCCTTCATCGCGTTCCTGGCGTTCGCGGTGGCCGCGATCCGGCTCTTGGTCGGCGTCGCGCGCGCCCCGCTCACCCTCGACGTCGGCCCCGACGGCATCACGCTGTCCAACGGCGCCGAGTCGCGCCGCCTCCCGTGGTACGCGATTGCGCGCGTCAAGGTGGAGGCCCACCACGCCCGCCCGTGGCTGGTGGTCTGGCTGGTCGGCGCCGCCAAGACACCCGACACCCTGGGACGCGGCAGCTTCACCCAGCACAAGGGCGGTCTGCGCGTCTACCCGATCTCGCACGAGCGCTACCGCAAGCGCCGCGACCGGGACGTGGTGGAGCTGCGGTCCGCGCTGGCCTGGTACGGCTCCGCCGCCTACGACCCCCGGTAGGGCGGATCAGCGACCGCTGAACGTCGCCTTGCCCGGCCCGTCGGCCAGGAACGACCGCACCGCGCCGCGCAGGTCCTCGGTGTCGAACAGCTCGGCCGCGATCGCGGTGATGTGCTCGTCCGCCTCGGCCACGCCGCCGCTCTCGAAGTGCGCCAGCACCCGCTTGGTCGCCGCGTGCGCCAACGTGGGCCCGGTCGCCAACCCGTGCGTGAACTCCAGCGCCGCGTCGTCGAAGCCCTCGTCCGGCAGCACCCGGTTCACCACGCCCCACCGTTCCAGCGTGGCCGCGTCGTAGCGCTCCCCGGTCATCACGAACTCCTTGGCCCGCCCCACGCCCGCCCGGGCGGCCAACCGTTGCGTGCCGCCCATGGTCGGGGTCAGCCCGACGACCTTCTCCACCAAGCCGAACGTGGCCCGCCGCGCGGCCAGGACGATGTCGCACGCCATCGCGACCTCGAACGCCCAGGTCAGGCACAGCCCGTGCGCGGCGAAGACGGTCGGGAACGGCAGCGCGGCCACCCGTTCCGGCAGCTCCAGCATCTGGTCGAACAGGGCCTTGGCCTGCGCGGACGTCTTCTGCGCGGCGAACAGCCCCACGTCGACGCCGCCGCTGACGACCTTGCCCTCGAAGCGGATCAGCAACGCCCGCGCGGGCCGTTCCTCCAGGTCCTCGACCGCCGCCTCCAGCAGGTCCTGCAACTCGGCGGTGTACAGGTTCAACGGCGGCGCGTCGACGGTGAGCACGGCGAGCCCGAACGCGTCCCGCTCGAGGCGGAGGAGTTGCGCTGCCACGGGCGTGGACTTTACACGCGTCCGGAATGCCGAAAACCACGTGGCCAAATGGCCCAATGCGACCCGGCAGTCGGTTCTCCGCAGGCGGCCGTGACGGCGACGTGCGAGGATGTGTCGGGTTACGCGGAGGTGTCCGCGAAACGGCGGAACCGACGAGGAAGATCGTCATCGCGGCCCACGGGCGGGGACACGGCTCCGCGCTCGGGTGGGAACGGCCGCCGTCTCGATTGGCGCTGCGGCCATTCGCCTCGGCACCCGTACTGACCTGGCCGAAGTACGAGCGCCACGGGCCCGGGACGGCTACCGTGAAGGTGTCCGCGTTCACCGACGACCGCTGTGCGGACCACTGCTGCGAAAAGCGGCTATGAGGGTCATTGGGTTCCCATATCACCGTTGTGATGTGTCTCACTTGACACTGAATAAACGTCACAGTTGAGTATGTGGCGAAAGTCGGCCGCGGAATGAAATGGGGATCAGTCCAGTGGCTTTCGCCGTTGAGTTGACATTTCGTGATGCGCGCCAGGTGCGGAGATCCATTCATCTCGCACACCGGGAATATTGGCGTCCGCTCGCCGAGCAGGGTGTGCTCGTCGGAACCGGCCCCTGGGCCGACGGTTCCGGCGTGTTACTCATCGTGCAGGTGCCCGACGACGCCGCCGCCCGGGACCTGGTGCGCGGTGATCCGTACGTGCGATCGCAGTCGATCGCAGAGGTGCGCATACGCCAGTGGCACGTGCTGCTGGGTGTGCCGGAAGGTGAGCGCGTGCCGGGCATCGTCCGGCCACGCGATGGGCAGAGCGCCGAAGCGCGCTCGCGCGAGCCGTTGACGCCGCACGAGCACCGGATCGCGCTGATGATGTTGGAGGGCATGACGAACCGGCAGATCGCCGAGCACTTCTCGGTGTCGACCCGGGCCGTCGAACTCCACATCACCCGCATCTACCGCAAGCTCGACATCGGCCGGCGGGCCCAGCTCGCCGCGGCGATGCCGTGGGGTCAGCGGTCGTACCTCTAGGCCACACGTACCGGTCGGGCGTACTGCGAAGACCGGCGGAGCACTCCGCCGGTCCTCGTGGCGGTCACGGCCTCGGGTGGCACCCTTGGGCGCCAAGTGCCGAATCGTTCGGCGAGAACCCTCCGTGTGTCGTGATCGGGTTATAGGGCTGTTCAGGTGGCGAACGTGGCCGGGCGGGTACGGATCCGCGGGCCGAAAGTTCACCGACCGTGCGGTATGTCACATGATTAGGCAATACGGGTGACTTCTGTCAATACTCCTTACCGATCGGTAACGTGAGCGGTGGGAGTCCCCGTTGGTGCGCAACTTCGTCGTCGGATCCGCTGTGCTCGCACTGCTGGCCGCCGGGTGCGGCACCGAGGAGCAGGCGCCGATCAAGGCCGGTCCCGGCGTCACCGGCGACACCATCTCGCTGGGCGTGCTCACCGACATGACGGGGCCGTTCTCGGCCACGTCGCTCATCCGGATCAAGGGCTACGAGCTGTTCCTGAGCCAGCTCAACGAGCGCGGCGGGATCTGCGGGCGCAAGGTCGAGCTCAAGCAGGCCGACCACGGCTACGACGTCGACCGGGCGTTGCAGGCCTACTTCGAGCTGGAACCACAGGTGCTCGGGTTCATGGACGTCACCGGCACGCCGATGACCGAGGCCATCGAGCCGGACCTGATGCAGACCCGCGCCATCGCCGCGCCCGCGTCCTGGTCGGCGAGCCTGCTCGGCAACCCGCACATGATGATCGTCGGCACCACCTACGACCTCGACGTGATCAACGGGCTGGACCACCTGAAGCGGTCGGGCGCGATCCGTGAGGGCGACACCATCGGGCACGTCCACGTCGACAGCGACTACGGCCGCAACGCCCTCGAAGGCAGCACGTTCGCCGCCGAGAAGTGGGGCATGCGGCTCGTCGCCAAGGCCGTGTCGGAGACCGCCGACGTGACCGCGCAGGTGGGTGAGCTGCGTGCGGCGGGCGCGAAGGCGGTGTTCCTGAGCACGTCGCCGCAGCAGACCGCGACCGCCGTGGCCACCGCCGAGCGGCTCGGCTGGGACGTGCCGTTCCTGGTCAACGCGGCGGGTTACGACCCGTTGATCCTGGAGTCGCCCGCGGCGGCGGCCGTGGTGAAGCGGGTGCAGGTGGTGTCGCCGATCGCGCCGTTCGCCACGGACCTGCCGGGGCCGCGCGCGGTGGCCGAGGCGTTCACGCGCAAGTACCCGGACCTGGAGCCGACGGGTTCGGTCGACCACGGTTACGTGATCGGCGTGGCGTTCGCGGCGATCCTGGAGAAGGCGTGCGCCGAGCGTGACCTGACCCGTGACGGCGTGCTGCGGGCGTTCCAGGACACCAACATGGTCGACACGAACAGCCTCACCGGTCAGCTGCGGTTCTCGCTCGTAGGACGGCCGTCGGCGACGCAGTCCTACATCGCGAAGCCGGACCCGGGGACACCCGGCGGGTTGGCCGTGGTCGCCAACCTGTTCGAGTCCGAGCTGGTCAAGCTGAAGGGCACCCGGGCGAAGTAACCCTGGCGGGTTGTTTCCACCGGTCCGCCCGGGGAATCCGAGGCGCATGATCGAGGTGCGCTGGGCGGTGCCCACGTCGGTGGAGCGGGTGTTCGCGGTGCTGGCCGACGGCTGGTCCTACGCGGGCTGGGTGGTGGGCGCGGCGCACATCCGCGAGGTCGACGCGGGGTGGCCGGGTACCGGCACGCGGGTCCACCACAGCGTCGGCGCGTGGCCGTTGGCGGTGAAGGACGTGACCAAGGTGCTGGACGTCGACCCACCCCGGATGCTGGAACTCGAAGCGCGCATGTGGCCGCTGGGCGCCGCCAGGATCCGCTTCGAGCTGAAGCCCACGTCCGACGGCTGCGAGATCACCATGCTGGAACAGGCCGTCAAGGGTCCCCTCTCCCTGCTCCCCGAGCAGGCCCAGACCCTCTTCCTGACCCCTCGCAACCGCGAATCCCTCCGCCGCCTGGCCGACCAAGCCACCCGCAAACCCAACCCCTAACCCGCGAGAGTCCTACCTTCAACCCGCGAGAGTCCTACCTTCAAGCCGCGAGAGTCCTACGTTCAGGACCCCTGAATTCAACGCTCACGCCGCGCCTGCCGGTGCCGGGAGCGGGTGCCGCCCCTCCTGAGCGTTGAACTCGGGTGTCGTGAACGTAGGACTCTCGCGCCCTGAGCGTTGGACTCTCGCGGTTAGTAGAGGGTGCGGTGGAGGGTGCGGAGGAGGAGGTGGTAGGCGTCGCCGGTCAGGGCGTTGCGGGACAGGGCGGCGCGGGCGGCGTTGGCGCCGGCGGCGCCGTGCACGCCGCCACCAGGGTGGGCCGACGCCGAGGTCAGGTAGAGGCGGTCGATCGGGGTGTCGGCACGGCCCAGTCCGGGGGTGGGGCGGAAGACCAGCTGCTGGTGGATGGCGGCCGTGCCGGAGTTGATCGAACCGCCGACCAGGCTCGGGTTGCGGGCCTCCAGGTCGGCCGGGCCGTGGACCACGCGGGCACGGATCAGGTCGCGGAACCCCGGCGCGTGCTGCTCGACCAGCTGCTCGATCCGGTCGGCACGGCGGCGCAAGCGGTCGGGGGACCACCGCTCACCCCGCGGCACGTGCGTGTACGCCCAAGCGGTCTCCGTGCCCGCCGGTGACCGGGTCGGGTCGGTCGTCGTCATCTGCCCCATGATCACGAACGGCGTGCGCGGCACCCGGCCGCACGCGATCTCCGTGCTGGACATGGCCAACCCGTTGAAGTCCCCTCCCAAGTGGACGGTCCCCGCACCGCGCGCCGAAGCCGCCGTCCACGGCACGGCCCCGTTCAACGCCCAGTCCACCTTGATCGTCGCGTCGTCCCACTCGAACGACGCCAGGTCCGACACCAACCGCGCCGGCAGGTGCTCCTCCCCGACCAACCCGAGGTACAACGCCGGCGCGGGCACGTCCGCCAGCACCGCCTTCCGCGCCCGCACGTACCCACCGGCCGCGTCACGCACCCCCAACGCGCGCCCACCGGCCACCACCACCCCCGACACCGGCCGGCCGCACTCCACCACACCACCCAGCCGCCGCACCAACGCCTGCGTCAACGCACCGGCACCACCCTCCGGCACCGGGTAGCCCACGTCCTGCCCGAGCATCGACAGCAACCACCCGAACGCCGCCCCACCCGCCTGGTCCGGCCCCAGGTCGGTGTGCATCGCGTTGCCCGCCAACAACAACGGCGCGCCCTCACCCGAGAACCGCTCGTCCCCGAACGCCCGCACCGACTGCACGAACGACCGCGCGAACCGCAACACCTCGCCCGCCCCCAGCGCACCGAGCAACCCGGCACCGGCCCGCACCGGCGGGAACGGCCGCATCAACGCCTCGATCAACTCCGACCGGACCCGCTGCCACCGCGCGAACTCCGCCCGCCACGCGTCGCCGTCACCCGCGCCGAACGCCTCCACCGACGCGGCGGTCCGGTCCACGTCCTGCGACAGCACCGCGGCCCGGTCGTCCGGGAACACGTGCGCCAGCACCTCCGGCGCCCGCCGCCACCGCAACCCGTGCCGGGCCAGGTCCAACCCGGCGATCACCGGCGACGCCGCACCCAGCGGGTAGAACGCGCTGAACAGGTCGTGCCGGAACCCGGGCTCGGTCAACTCGGCCGTGCGCACCGCGCCGCCGGGCTCGTCGGCGGCCTCCAGCACCAGCACGTCCCACCCGGCGTCGGCCAGCAGGTTCGCCGCCACCAACCCGTTGGGCCCCGATCCGATGACCACCGCGTCCACGACATCGCTCAACGCACGTCTCCCTGGCTCTGATGCACCGGCCTACCCGAACCCAACCCGCGCCACCGCCCCGCACCACGCGGCGCGAGCGGACCCCACGTGCCGCGTCCTTCCGCGACAGCCGCCACGAACGCCGTCAACGCCTCCCGCGGCTCGTGCACCGGCGACCACCCCAACGCCCGCAGCCGCGTGCAGTCCACAAGGGACGCCTGATCGGCCAACCGCAACCAACCGGGGTGCACGGGCTGCAACCCGAGCCGCCACGTCGGCCAGGCCGCCGCGCGCACCACCGCCAACGGGACCGGCACGCGGAACCCGCCGAACACCGCCGCCAACTCGCGCGCGCTCAACGGCGGGTCCGCGGCGACGTTGAACGGACCGAGCGCACCCCGCGCCAAAATCAACTGGATCGCCCGTGCCACGTCGTGCGCGTGCACGACCTGCGCCCGCAGCCCGGGCCACAACGGCACCGGCAGCCACCGCCGACCCAGCACCGCGGGCGGGATCAACGGGCTGAGCACCCACCGTTCCAGCTCCGCGCCCGCGTCCGGCTGCACGATCGCGCAAGGCCGCACCACCGACACCCCGCGACGCCCGAGCAGCACGCGTTCCAGCTCGGCCTTCTGGGCGCTGTAGGCGCTGCCCGGCACCCCGCCGCACGGCCAGTCCTCGGTCACCGGCCGGGACGCCGGCGTGTACGCCGCGACCGACGACGCGACCACGACGTGCCGCACGCCCGCACGTTCCGCCGCACGCAGCACGTGCGCGCTACCGGTGATGTTGGTGCGCCGCATGTCGGGTTCACCCGGCGTGGGCTGTATCGCCCACGCCAGGTGCACCACCGCGTCCGCCCCGGCGAACGCCCTGCTCAACACCACTTCGGCGGCCGGCGCACCGAGGTCGCAACTCACCCACCCGGGTGAACCGACCGGTATCCGCCGCGCGACGCCGACCACCGAGTCGCCCGCGTCGGCGAGCACCCGGCGCAGGGCCGTCCCAACGTTGCCGCTGGCACCCGTGACGACGACCCTCATGGCCAGCCGGGTACCCCTATCGGCCGCCGCCAAGCCCCGCGCGCCGCAGCGCCTCGGCCATCGCGCCGTTCGCCGGCGGGCGCTCCTGCTGACGAGGCTTCCCGCCGCCACCACCGCCACCGCGCTGCCCGCCGCGTTGACCCCCACCGCGCCTGCCGTCGTCGCCCCGGCCGTCGCGCTGCTGCTCACGGGGCGGCTTGCGACCCGGCTCGTCCTCCAGCCGCAGCGTCAACCCGATCCGCTTGCGCGGGATGTCGACCTCCAGCACCTTCACCCGCACCACGTCACCGGACTTCACCACGTCCCGCGGGTCCTTGACGTAGGTGTTGGACAGCGCCGAGATGTGCACCAGGCCGTCCTGGTGCACGCCGATGTCCACGAACGCGCCGAACGCGGCCACGTTGGTCACCACGCCCTCCAGCACCATGCCGGGCTTGAGGTCGGCGATCTTCTCCACCCCGTCGGCGAACGTGGCGGTCTTGAACGCCGGTCGCGGGTCGCGGCCGGGCTTCTCCAGCTCGCGCAGGATGTCGGTCACGGTCGGCAGGCCGAAGGTGTCGTCCACGAAGTCCTGCGGCCGCAGCGACTTCAGCACCGCGGTGTTGCCGATCAGCTGCTCCGAGCCCGCGCGCTCCTGCATCCGGCGCACCACCGGGTAGGCCTCGGGGTGCACGGCCGAGCCGTCCAGCGGGTCGTCGCCGTTGGGGATGCGCAGGAAGCCCGCGCACTGCTCGAACGCCTTCGGGCCCAGCCGCGCCACGTCCTTCAACGCACGCCGCGAGCGGAACGGGCCGTTGCCGTCACGGTGCAGCACGATGTTCTCGGCCAGGCCCGCGGTGATGCCCGAGACCCGGGTCAGCAGCGGCACGGACGCGGTGTTCAGGTCGACGCCGACCGCGTTCACGCAGTCCTCGACCACCGCGTCCAACGACTTCGACAGCTTCGCCTCGGACAGGTCGTGCTGGTACTGGCCGACGCCGATCGACTTCGGGTCGATCTTCACCAGCTCGGCCAGCGGGTCCTGCAACCGGCGGGCGATGGACACCGCGCCGCGCAGCGACACGTCCATCCCGGGCAGCTCGGCCGAGGCGAACGCGGACGCCGAGTACACCGACGCGCCCGCCTCCGACACCACGGCCTTGGTCAGCTTCAGCTCGGGGTGCCGCTTGAGCAGGTCGACGGCCAGCTTGTCGGTCTCCCGCGACGCGGTGCCGTTGCCGATCGCGATCAGCTCGACGGAGTGCTTGGCCGCCAGCACGGCCAGCTTGGCGATCGACTCGTCCCACCGGTTCGCGGGCACGTGCGGGTAGATCACGTCGGTGTCGACGACCTTGCCGGTCGCGTCCACCACGGCCACCTTCACCCCGGTCCGGAACCCGGGGTCCAGGCCCATCGTGGCGCGCGTGCCCGCGGGCGCGGCCAGCAGCAGGTCGCGCAGGTTCGACGCGAACACCTTCACGGCCTCGTCCTCGGCGAACGCCCGCAGCCGCGACCGCAGGTCGATGCCCAGGTGCACCAGGATCCGGGTCCGCCACGCCCAGCGGACGGTGTCGCCCAGCCACCGGTCGGCCGGTCGGCCCTGGTCGTCCACGCCGAACCGGGACGCGATGCGCGCCTCGTAGCCGGTGGGCTCGTCCTCGTCGGCCGGGTCGAACTGGAGGTCGAGCACCTCTTCCTTCTCACCGCGCAGCAGCGCGAGGATGCGGTGCGAGGGCAGCTTGGTGAACGGCTCGGAGAAGTCGAAGTAGTCGGAGAACTTCGCCCCGTCCTCCTCCTTGCCCTCCCTGACCTTGGACGCGACCCGCCCCTGGGTCCACATGCGCTCGCGCAGCTCACCGATGAGGTCGCCGTCCTCGCCGAACCGCTCGACCAGGATCGCCCGCGCGCCCTGCAACGCGGCGGCGACGTCGGCGACCTCCTCGGTCACGAACGCCTTCGCCACCTCCTGCGGGTCCTGCGTCGGGTCGTCCAGCAGGCCGTCGGCGAGCGGTTCGAGGCCCTGCTCGCGCGCGATCTGCGCCTTGGTCCGCCGCTTCGGCTTGTAGGGCAGGTACAGGTCCTCCAGCCGGGCCTTGGAGTCGGCGGCCAGGATCGAGGCCTCCAGCGCCTCGTCCAGCTTGCCCTGCGACCGGATGGATTCGAGCACAGCCGCCCGGCGTTCCTCCAACTCGCGCAGGTAGCCCAGCCGCTCCTCCAGGGTGCGGAGCTGGGTGTCGTCGAGCGCGCCGGTCGCTTCCTTGCGGTAGCGGGCGATGAAGGGAACGGTGGAACCACCGTCGAGCAGGTCGACGGCGGCGCTGACCTGCCCGGCCCGCACCCCGAGCTCGTCGGCGATCCTCTGGTGAATGGCTGTGGTCACAGCGAGCCATTGTGCCCTGCCCGCCGAGCCACGTTCGGGCACCCCGACCCCGGCGAGCCCGGTCCGACGCCACGGGGGCGCGGCGGGCTCGCCGCCGTTCGCGGTCACGGCACCAGCGTGGTGAGCACCGCGACGTCCGACTCGTCGTGCGGCAGGTACTTGACCCGGACCACCATGCCGCGCTGCACCTGCGGGATCGCCGCCGGGGGCAGCTTCTTGTCCTGCGTCACGTCGAACGTGGTGCCGCCCGGGCGGGTCACGCGCAGGCTCAGGCGCAACGCCGACCGGCCGTCGGGGAGCTGTCCGACCGGGATCATGTCCAGCACGATGGCACTGGCGTCCACGCCCTGCTCGGCGATGCGCAGCTGGTGCGGGGTCATGAAACCCTTGGCCACCTGCACGCGATCGAGGGCGGCTTGCAGCTCGTGCGGCGGGGCGTCGGTGGCCAGCACCGCGCGGCCGTCCGGCAGGTAGCGGACCGGCAGGACCGCGCCCGGTTGCACGACGGACAGCTCGGTGATGTCCACGACCTGCCGCGCGGTGGCCGGGAACGTGCGGCCGTCCGCGGTGTCGACCTGCAGCCGGATGTCCAGTTGCGGCTGGTCGTTGACGCTCAGACCGGTCCGCGCGACACCGACGACCGTGCCCATGCCGATCGGGGCGCCCCGGAACGCCTTGGGCACGCCGCCGGTGAGCGCGGCCAGGCCACCGCCGAAGACCTTGTCCAGCGAGAACAGGGTCGGCACGACGAACAGCAGGAGGATCGGGCCGACCAGCCATCCGTTCAGCCAGTCGAGGGCGTCGTCGCCCGCCAGCCCGCCCGCGAGCCAGGCGGCGGTGAGGGCGAGTCCGGCGGTGAGGCCGAGCCAGGTGATCACCTTCATGGTGTTGTCCTTTCGAGGGGAGGGTTCGAGCGGGACGGTCAGCGGTGGGAACCGAAGAAGTCGGCCAGGCCGACGTCGAGGGGCACGACCCGGCCGTCACCGCGGGCCGCGGCGAGCAACTCGCCCGCCGCGACCGCCGTGACGCCGTCGGGCCCGACGAGGGCCCGTTCGACCCGGGAGTCGACCGCCAACGTGGCGGTGACCTGCCCTGTGGCCAGCGAGACCAGGCTCAACGCGACGCCGGGGTCGTTCACCGAGCGCTGGTGCTCGACCAGCACGTGCCCGGTGGCGGCGGCGACCGCGGTCACGCCGTCGACCACCAGCCGGGCGCCCTGGAACGCGGTCGTGCCCACCGGGATCTCCCGGCCGTCGGCCGTGACCCGGACCAGCACGCCGCCCGGCGCGCCACCCGGCGCCTGCCGCAGCACGACTCGCTCGGTCCCGGCGTTCAAGGTGGCCTCGACACCGGTCGCGCTGGTCGGGGCGCCGGGGCCGCGCTGGACCGAGAGCCGATCGGACCAGGTCGCGGCGGTCTGCCGGTCGACCGGCGTGGCCACCACCTCGTCCAGCCCGACCGCCAACACCCCTCCGGTGGCGGTCATGGCCATCACGCGGCGGTTGTCCGGGTCGTAGGCGTAGGCGGTCCGCACCGAGGCGAACGCGTTGCCGAGGCCCTGGACCCCCGCTCCCTCGGCGACCACGGCCCCGTCGGCCAGCGCGACCACGACGAGCCCCGAGTCGGTGGCCAGGTAGGCGTAGTGCTGACCGGCGGCCAGCACCGACGCCTCCCAGAGCAGCCCTTCGGCCAGGTGCGTGTCCCACAGCACCTCGCCGGTGGCCGGGTCGGTGGCCGCGAGCCGCACCTGGAACAGGTCCTGCGTCATCATCTGGAACATGCCGCGCACGCC
Organism: Saccharothrix stipae; assembly: GCF_054781895.1. Lineage (NCBI taxonomy): Bacteria > Bacillati > Actinomycetota > Actinomycetes > Pseudonocardiales > Pseudonocardiaceae > Saccharothrix > Saccharothrix stipae. Next base: position 494,772 of record NZ_BAAGTN010000007.1, read on the forward strand.
GTGCCGCGAGTAGGGCGCCAGCACCACGTCCCGCCCGTCGATCTCGGCGAACGCGAACCCGGCCTGCACCTCGACCTCCGGCTCCGGCGAGACCGCGTAGGACCCGCCGAAGATCAGCAGGGCGATCAGGACCGGTGGGAAGAGCAACAGCGGCAGGAGGCGACGGCGAGGAGTCGGAGTCTCGTAGGGCGGCAACGGCGAGTACTGCGACGGTGTCTGGTACATCGGTTCCCCCGTTCGGTGGTGATGGGAGGAGCTTCGGCCGCAAACCTCGCCTACCGGTCCCAGGAACCGGGTGCGCGAGTCCGCCACCAGCGGTGATCCGGTTCGTCTAGGCTCGGGCCGGTGAGCACCGCCCGAGCCGCCGCGGCGACGCTTCCGCGCGGCTCGCTGGTCGCGCGGGCGTGGGCCGGGCTGGGTGACGCGGTCGCGCCGCTGAGCAACCCGGCGGGTCGCCCGCTGACCCGCACGGTGAAGCTGATCCTCGACCCGCTCGTCCTGCGACCCGTGCTCAACCCGGAGTTCGCCGCGGGCGCGGTCGCCGCCGAGCACGCCGACGCCCTGGTGTCCCGCATCGCCGACGCCGGTCCGGTGCTGGCCGCGACCGCGAGCTGGTTCGTGGTGCTGAAGAAGGAACGCCGGCGCCGGTGGATCACCGACGGCAACCCGCAGGACCTCTACTTCCAACGCTGCTTCGAGTTGGCGACGGCGCACGGCGAACCCGGCCCGGACGCCGCCGACGTCGCCGCGGCCGTGCTGGAGGAGGTCCACGAGCGGGAAGGGCCGACCGTCGCCGCGCTGCGCGACCACCTGACCGACCCGGTCAACGCGGGTGAGCTGACCGAGTTGCTGGAGGTGACGTGGGCCGCTGCCCGGCCGTTCGCACCCGCCTCGTCCGCTGCCGCCTCGTCCGCGCCGACGGCGACCGCCCGGTTCCTGGCCACCTGTGCCGTCACGCCCGACCGCGATCTGTTCCACGCGCTGGTCACGGGCCTGGCCGGCACCGCGGGCGCGACCGACCACGATCGGCCGGGCGTGGCGCTGGCCCAAGGGCTGACCGCGCGTGACGTGCCCGCACGACCTGAGCTCGGGCGTGCCGCGTCGAAGGCGAACCTGCCCAGGCCGTTCGACCGGTCGATCCTGGAACGCCTGTTCGCGCCCCTGACCAACGCGTTCCAGCGGGCCGGGCTGGCGGACGTGCCTACGTTGGTGCGCCGGGAGATCACCCGCTCGGCCGAGCCGTGGCAGCTCGCCGACGAGGAGAGCCGCTTGGTCCTGGTCATGGGCCGCGACGCGTCGGCCGACCTCGCCGGCGCGTCCGCGGGTCAGCCGGGTTCCGCCGCGGCCAGGTTGCGGTCGAGGTGGGAACGCGAGGCGTACGTGCACCGCGTGCTCAGGATGTCGACGGCCGTGCCGCCGGAGGTGCGCGCGGACGTGCGCGGCGTGCGCGAGGCGTACCTGAGGCGGCTGTGGGTCCGCCTGCACGGTCGCGAGCTGCGCCGCGAGACCGTGACGTTCGACCAGGTCTGGGACGTGCTGGACGGCGTGCTGCGGTCGGTGATCCTGGACCAGCGCGACCGGTTGCGCTCGGTGCTGGAGCGGGAGGCGGTGGCATGAGGGTGGCGCGCGGTACCGACATCGTCGTCGGCGACTGGCCCACGTCGCCCGAGGTGGCGGCCCTGCTTGAGTGCTCGGGTGCCCTGCTCGCGTGGGACGTCCTGGCCGACGACGCCCTGCCCGCCGCACGTGTGCACGACCCGGAACGTGCGTCCGAGTGGCTCTGGGAGGTGTACGGCGAGGCGGCGGACGGGATCCTCGGCGGTGCCGCGGAGGTGGAGGTGCCCGGTCCCGGTGATGGGCGGGTCCGCGACGCGTGCCGTCGGGCGGCACAGCTGAACTGGGCGGAGGCGTGGTGGCCCGCGTCGGTGACGGCGGGCGTGCCGCCACTGGACCCCGTTCTGCTGCACGCGGAACTCGTCGTCGCCTTGTCCACTGTGGAGCACTTGCTGGACGATCCGGACGGGGTCGAGCGGGCGCTGCGGTCGGCCGTGTCCCTCGACGTGCCGACGTCCGATCCCGACGTGGGCGCGTTGGCCGAGCAGGTCATCGCGCTGGCCGAGGACTACGGAGTGGCGTTGGCGCCGGCCGAGGTGCCGAGCCGGGCCGGGTTCGCCCTGGCCGCCGGGGGCGTCGGCCCCGGCGGCACGACGGCCCTGACCGGCACGTCCACAGTGGACTGGACGTTGGTGCCGCACGGTGCGGTGGACGCCGCCGCGCCCGCCAGGTGGGCCGTCGTGCGGCGGCGGGGGAGCACGGTGCTGGAGGTTTCCGTCGTCCCCGGCCCGAGGCCCGGCGCCCGGTTGGCGGCCCGGTTCGACCTGGTCGAGGTGGCGCTGGACGGTGTCGACGAGGCGGGCTGGATCACCGGGTCCACGCCGGTGTCGGCGGCGGTGCTGCTGCTGCCACCGCAGCGGCGCGTGCTGACGGTGTACGCACCGGACTTCGCCGACCCGGCCGCACTCGACCCGACCGCACCCGACCCGGGCGCCGAACCGCGTCGTGCCGCGATCATCTCCTACGCCCGGTCCAGGACCACCTCGCCGGCCGCGACCCTCACCGAGCGGAGGGCGCGGTGAGCGACTGGTCGGAGCTGAACGACGAAGGCGTCCGGCTCGCCGGCTCCGGTGACGTGGTCGGCGCGCGGGCGGCGCTCGAAGCGGCACTCGCCGCGTCGTCCCCGGACGACCGGGCGCGGGTCCTGGTGAACCTGGCGCACGTGGTCGACCTGTCGGGTGAACGGCAGCACGCCGCGGACCTGCTGACCGAGGCGATCGCGACGGTGACGGGGCCGCTCAAGGCCGTGGCCATCGCGTCCCGCGCGGACCTGCTGCCGTGGCTGGACCGGTGGGACGAGGCGTGGCGGGACGTCGAGGCGGCGCTGGCGGAGGCCGAGCCCGCGCAGCAGGTGGTGCTCCGCAACACCCGTGTCGGGCTGCTGATGATGGCGGGCCGCCTCGCGGAGGCGGAGGCGGAAGCCGCCGATGCGGTCGGCCTGGCCGCGCGGCACGCGCCGGAGTACCTGGAGAACCTGTACACCAACCTGGCGCTCCTCGCCGACGAGGCCGGCGACGAGCGGCGTGCGGCGATGTACCGGGTGCTGTCCGACAATCCGGGCGGGCAACCGCTCGGCCCCCGATGGCGGCGGTTCGTGGAACTGAACGCCGAGGGCGCGGTGCTGCTGGCGGCAGGCGACAGAACCGCCGCCAAGGCGGCCTTCGAAGCCGCCTACCGTGAAACCCTCACCCGAACCGAGCCTGCTCTGCCCGCCCGACCAGAGTCCGACGAGGACGACGTGGAGGCTCTGGTGTGCCGCGCCGGCGCCGCGGGCAACCTCGCGGGAGTCGCCGACCACCCCCAGGACGCCGCGCGCTGGAGCACCGAAGCGATCGAGGCGGCAAGGGCCGCGTCGGCGGTCGTCGGTGACGCCCACGGCTCGGCTGCGGTCCTGGTGAACGCGTTGGTGTCCCGTGCCGCGGCGCACCACTCGCAGACGCGGCTGCCCGAAGCGCTGGCGGACCTGGACGAGGCCATCGGCATCGTGACGGCGGCCGAGGGCGGCGAGTCGTCCGAGGCCACCGTCCGCGCCACCCGCGCCCGCGTGCTCGCCACCGGCGGGTGGTTCGCCGAGGCGGTCGACGAAGCGCGGATCGCCCTGGACCTCGCCTACTCGGCCGCGCCCGAGCTGGCCGCGTCCGTCCACCTCACCGCGGCCGAGATCACCAGCGCGACCGGCGACCTGCCCGGCGCCACCGAACACCTCGCCCTGGCCCGCGACCTCAGCGCGGCCACCGGTGACGTCGCAGGCGTTGCGACCGCCCTGCTCAGCTCCGCACGCCTGGCCTACCTGGCCTCGGACGGCGACCGCGCCGACGCGCTGTACGACGAAGCGGAAGCCCTGCTCGCCGACGACCCCCGCCGCCTTGCGGCGTGCCTGCACGGTCGTGCGGCCGTCGCCGTCCTGCGCGGCCGACCACGAGAAGCCCTCGCGTTGTCGGACCGCGCCCTCACACTGCTCGAAACGGCGTCCCCGCTGGAAACGTTGGCGTTGCACCAGGTGCGCGGATCAGCCTTGGAGTCGGCCCAGGACTTCGTCGCGGCCGAGTCCTGCTACGCCGAGGCGGCCGAGGTGTGCGAGTCAGCCGGGCTGTGGCACGTCGCGCTGGGCATGGCGTGGTGGCGCGCGGACGCCCTGGTGCGCAGGGCCGCGGCGGTGACCGGCGACGAACGCCACCAGCTCAGCCGCAGGGCGCTGGACCTCGCGCTACCCGCCGCACTGGCGTCGGAAGCCGTGCGGCAGCGGTTCGCGCACGGCCCCCTGCGGGAACGCTGGGTTGCCCTGGCCTGCGCACCCGCCACCCGCTCGGCGTTCCTCGCCATCCGGGCGGTGCAGGACACGAACCTGGCCGCCGAGTACGTCGACCACATCGCGGGCGCGGTGTCGTTGCACGCCGAAGGCGCCATCCCCATCGCACTGGAACGCGGTGAGCTGGTGATGTTGCCCCAGCCCCAGCCCCAGCCCCAGCCCGCCGCGGACCACCTGCCCCACGCCGCCGTCGGCCTCGCCACGGGCACCGACCCCGCCTTCCCCGTCACCGGCTTCGAGCTGCCACCGAGGGTCCGGGTCGACCCGACCGAGCGAACCGCGCTGGACGCCTGGATCGACCTGGCCGAGCAGCGCTACGGCTTCCCGGTGCGATCGGAACGGGCGGTGGCGTCGTGGTGACCGTGCAGCTCAAACTCGTGGACGCGGGCGACCTCTACGTGTCGTGGCGGTGGGAGCACGAACCAGCCGAACCGCGCGTCGTGGTCGTGCCGCGCGAACTCGTGCAGGGCACGCTGGACGAGTGGGCCGCCGCCGTGCCGTCGCCGTTGCCGGGGGAGACCTCCGACGAGGCCCTGCGACGCTCGCTCACCCACGGCCCACTGGTCGACCACGAACGTGAACTGGACCTGGCGACCCGGATGGCACGGGCGCTGATCCCGCACCGGCTGGCCGTCGAGCTGAACTCCTTCCTCACCCGGGGCCTCCGCCCGCACCTGCGCGTGCAGCCGTCCCCGTCGACCGCCCTGGTGCCCTGGGAAGCGCTGCGGATCGACGAACGCCGACGCGCGGTGCACGACACCACCATCTCCGTGCTGCCACCCGCCACGGTCGGCAACGCCGAAACCCGCCACGTGACCCCGTTCGATCCACAAGGGACGGTCGTCGGCGTGCTGGACCCCGTCGTGCCGGGGTTCGCCGACAACTCCGGCCTGGGTTCCGTCCTGGGCCACCCCACCCCGGAACTGGCCGCGCTCGGCGGTGGCGTGCGCCGCGACGACATCGACCGCGACCACCTCGAACGAGCCCTGGCGACCGCCTCGCGCCTGCTGTACGTCGGCCACGTCACCACCGGCGACCACGGGCTGGACGCACGCCTGCACCTGTCCTGCACCGCCGGCACCACGGGCCGGGCCGCACCGCTCGGCGCGCACCGGCCCCTGACCGCCGCCGACATCGTGCTGGGCCACCGGCCGGGTCCGGTGCGCCCGTGGCGGATACCCGCCCGGGTGGCCCTGGTGGCGTGCGAGAGCGGCGGCGACGTCCGGTTCGCGGAACCGTCCGGGCTGGTCACGGCCATGGTGCACGGCGGCGCGGAGCACGTGACGGCGACGAGGTGGACGCTGCCGACCGACGAGGGGTTGCGCCGACTGGTCCCCGGCTTCCCGCCGACCCCCGTCCTCGCACCCACCGTGCTGGCCATCGACGCCGCCCACCGCGCCGACGACCCGGTGACCGCGCTCAACGACTGGCAACGCGCCGCCGCCGGCCGGTGGGAGGACACGGGCGACCCGACCTGCTCGCCGCTGGTGTGGGCCGCGTTCACCACCACCTGGGCGCCACCTCGCCGTCGGGTCGGGAACCGGGCGTCGGGCGGCTCATGACGTCGTCGAGCAAACGGGGGTGTGGACGTGGCCGTGCCGGAGGACCAAGCGTCGAGGGATGAGGCGCTGTACGCCAGGGTGCAGGAGCTGGAGGACCGCGTCGAGCAGCTGAGCGGCCTGCTGGGCAGGCTCGCCGACGACAGGGGGCGGTACGCGCGGCCGCACGAGCACGGGATCGGCCTGCCCCGCCACCGGGCCGCGCTGGACACCGTCTACCAGGCCACCACGTTCGGTTACGTGGCCGTGTACTTCGTCACCGGGCGCACGGCACGGGTGCGGCTGCTCGTCGGGCCGGAGAGCCCGCCCACCACGAGCGTCGGCTACGTCAGCTCCTACGGCTACGTGGGAGGCGTCGTGCGCCCCGGCGAGTTCTGGATGGCCGCCACTCACAAGCCGGGCATGAAAACCGGTTACGAGTGCGTCTTCACGCCCATGTCCTGAGAGGGGCCGGACGGGACCCGCGCTCCATCGGCCGGGACGTCGCGGCGGAGCAGCGTGTCCGATGGGAGGACGAGTTTCCCCGCCGCCCGGAGGGGAACGTCCTGGTGAACGTCCGAGCGCACGACCGCGAGGCCGTGCCGAGCTGTCCTCTCCGCCACGACGAGGCCTTGGCGCCCGACCCGTTCATGACCCGGATGCGGGGCGAGGCGCCGGTCGTCAAGGTCCGCCTGCCGTACGGGGAGGGCGAGGCCTGGCTCGTGACGCGCCACGACGAGGTCCGGGCGGTCACCTCGGACCGGAGGTTCAGCCGGGCCGCGCTGATCGGGCGGGACTTCCCGCGCATCACCCCGGCGCCCACCGCCCAGCGCGAGGCGATCAACCTGATGGACCCGCCCGCGCTCAACCGGGTCCGCCGGCTGGTCGCCAAGGCGTTCACCACACCGCAGGTCGAGGCGCTGCGACCGTGGGCGCGGCGGACCGCGGACACCCTGCTCGACAGGCGTGGTGACGACCTGGCGCGGGTGGCCACCGGATCGGGGGTGCCCGTGTGAGCGGCGGAGGTGTGCGACGCTGCACCCATGCGTTGCGGGATCGTGCTTCCGTTCTTCGACGCGCCGGACGTCGCGTCGTGCGCGTCGTTGGCCGAGGAGTGCGGCTGGGACGGTGTGTTCCTCGCCGAGGCCGTGTGGGGCGTGGACGCCTGGGTCGCGCTGACCGCGGCGGCGATGCGCACCTCGTCGTTGCGGCTGGGGACGATGCTGACGCCGCTGGCCCGGTTCAAGCCGTGGGACGTGGCGTCCAAGGTGGCGACGCTGGACCGGCTGTCCGGCGGGCGGGTGCAGCTGTCGGTCGGGCTCGGCGCGCTGCACCCGGGGTGGACGGCGTTCGAGCGCGAGACCAGCCGGGCCGAACGGGCGCTGCTGCTCGACGAAGGGCTCGCGGTGTACGACGGGCTGATGCGCGGCCAGCCGTTCTCGTTCTCCGGCCGGCGCTACGACGTGCGGGAAACCGACTTCTTCCCACCGCCGCCGCCCGTGCAGCGGCCCCGGGTGCCGGTGTGGGTGGTGGGCGCGCTCGGACGTCCGGTCTCGATGCGGCGGGCGGTGGCCTGGGACGGGCTGCTGCCCAACGTGATCGACGGTGGTGAGGCGCGCGGGGTGGCGGACCCGGCGGAGCTGGCGGTGGTGGTGGCGCAGGCGCGGGAGGCCCGCACGTCGCTCGGGCTGCCGTGGGAGACCTACGACGTGGTCGCCGAGGGCAAGGCGACCGACGTGGGGGAGTGGGCCGACGCGGGCGCGACCTGGTGGATCGAGTCGGACTGGGAGACCACCGTCGACGCCATGCGCGACCGGATCGCCGCCGGGCCGCCGTCGAGCCGCCGTCGGGACGGGATCGAGGACCCCGGTCCGGGCGGCCGCTCCGCCGCGACATACTGACCGGTATGACCACACTCGACCACTGGGGCGGGACGAGCCGGTACGTCGACCTGGACGGCCCGGTGCACTACGTCGACTTCGGCGGCGACGGGCCGCCGGTGGTGCTCGTGCACGGCTTGGGCGGGTCGCACCTGAACTGGTGCCTGCTCGCGCCGCACCTGGTCGACCGGCACCGCGTGCTGGCCGTCGACCTGGCCGGGTTCGGGCTCACCCACCCGGAGGGGCGCACCACCACGGTGCCCGCCAACGCCCGGCTGCTGGAGCGGTTCCTGGCCGAGGTCGTCGGCGAGCCGGTCGTGCTCGTCGGCAACTCCATGGGCGCGATGATCTCGATCCTGCACACCGCGCGCCGCCCGTCGACCGTGACGGCGCTGGCCCTGCTCGACCCGGCCCTGCCGCTGCCGTTCGGCGTCCGGCTGGACCCGCAGGTGACGGCGGCGTTCGCGATGTACGCCATCCCGGGGCTGGGGCAGTGGTTCCTGGCGAAGTCGCGGGCCGGGGTGTCGACGCGCCGCCAGGTCAAGCGGGTGTTGAACCTGGTCTGCGCCAACCCGAAGCTGGTGCCGGAGGAGATGGTCCTCGCGTCGATGTCGCTGCTGGAGCAGCGCGCGGAGGTGCCCGGCCTGGACGAGGCGTTCCTGGCCGCCGCGCGTTCGGTGGTGTGGACGGGCGCGACCAGCCGGCGGTACTACACGGCGATGAGCAGGGTGCGCGTGCCGGTGTACCTGATGGCGGGGGAGAAGGACCGCTTGGTGCCCGTGGCGTCGGCCCGTGAGGCGGCCCGCCGCAACCCGTCGTGGCGGTTCGAGGTCCTGGAGGGCGTCGGCCACGTGCCGCAGCTGGAGGTGCCGCAGGTGGTGGCCGAGCGGATCAAGGACTGGTTGCCCGGGTGACGAAGCCCCGCCACGCGGAACGGGGGAAGGACAGCGCCGGCCCGGTGGGGTTCTTGGAGTCGCGGACGTCGATCGCATCGGGCACGAACCGGACCTCGACGCAAGCCGGGTTCTCCGCGCTGCGACTGGACTTGAACCAACCGGTGCGGTTGATCGGGTTCACTCGATCTCCTTGCCGATCTGCTCGATCAGGTCGCGCGACTGGACCCGGTCGAGCGCGTAGTCCATGGCCTGGCCGTGAGCCAGACTGTACTCGCGGATCCGCATGGGTTGATCGATCAGATCGGTGGTCGACACGGTCTCCTGCCACACCAGGTCGGGCAGCCTGCTGCTGGCGAAGCCGAGGATGTAGAAGGTCGATCCGCCGATGGCGTTGTGGTAGTCGGCGCTGAACGGCACGATCCGCACGTCGAGCGTGTCCGGGCGCCGGTCGATCTCGGCCGCCAGGTGCCGCAGCTGTGCCGCCATGACCTCCCGGCCGCCGACCATCTGGCGCAGGCCCGACTCGGTGATCACCGTGGTGAGCCGGATCGGGTCGTCGCCCGCGAGTCGCTCCTGGCGCTTCATCCTGACCTCGACCCGGCGGTTGGCCTCCGCGAGCCGGATGCTCGGCGCGCCACCGTTCATGATGGCCATGGCGTAGTCCTCGGTCTGGAGCAGGCTGGTGATCATGCCCGCGCTGTAGGCGCGGATGCTCTCCGCGCCCGCCTCGAAGCCGAAGTAGCGCAACACCTCGGCGCTGAACATCGCCGAGTACGAACTCCACCACGCGCGCTTGGCCGCCACCTCGCGCAGTTCCTGCAACTCCTCGACCTCGGCCTCGTCGAAGTCCAGCACGGCGGCGAGCTCGGCCAGCTTGCGGGCGTTGATCTTGAGCTTCCCGCTCTCGACGCCCGAGATGTAGGACTGGCTGGTGCCGATCGCCTGTCCGGCCGACACCGCCGTGATGTCCATGAGCTCGCGGCGTTCGCGCAGGCGCAGGCCCAGTTCCCAGCCTGACACGGATGGCGACAAGGTCATGATTCATCACCCGATCGGGTTGTGCTAGTTGCTAATATTACCACTTCTCGGCACGATCATAGCAGAGGGCGGAGAAGGGGAGGCTGGGACATGAGCCGGGCGCAGGTGCACCTGTGGGCGCAGGTGCCGAGTGACGTGTGGATCAACTACGAGGTGGAGCCGGGAGGAGGTGCGGTGGTGTTCAAGATCGGTCAGGACGTGGAGCTGTACGTCGATCCACGGGCGTTGACCAAGATCAGCGAGGCGGCGGCGGAGGCGGTCGAGTTGGCGGGTGCGGTGGCGGCCGACCGCCTCAGCTCGCGGTCGCCGTGACCAGTTCGTCGAACCCCGCGCGGATCCCGTCGGCGAGCACTTGGACGTCCGGCACGCCGTCGAAGTCCGCGTTGATGCCGAAGGTGATCTGGTCGAGGTAGGAGAAGATGCCGACGCTGATCCGCATGGTGCTGGCGATCGGCACGTACGGGTAGATCTCGGACAGCCGCCTGCCCAGCATGAACAACGGGATGCGGGGACCGGGGACGTTCGTCGTGACGGTCTGCAGCAGTTGCTGCGGAAACCTCATGGCGGTGCGCGAACCCAGCGCCAGCAGGGTGGGTGCGGCGAAGTTCGACAGGTTCGTGAGCACGTCCGCGCCCGCCGCGTGACGGCTGCTCTTGAGGTCGTCCATCTGAGCCCGGATCGACGCCAGTCGTTCCAACGGGTCCGACTCACTGACAGGGAGGTTCACCAGGACAGCGCTGACCCGGTTGTTCAGCACGCCGCGTTCGGCGGCCGACCGCATCGACACCGGCACCATGCTGCGCACCACCTGACCGTCGGCCAGGTCGTCGCGCTTGGCGAGCAGGTCGCGGAAACCGCGCGTCACCGCCGCGAGGATGACGTCGTTCACCGTGCCACCGGTGACCCGGCGAACGTTCTTGATCTCGGCGAGGTCCGCCCTGGCCCACACCCACCGCCGGTGCGGCCCGATCGGCCCGTTCAAGGTCTTCGGCGTGCCGGCGGCGAGCCGGCGGGCGGTCGTCGGCAGGCTGCCCAGCACGGCTCGGCCGAAGTCGACCACCTCCGAACCGCTGCGCAACCGCCTGGCCAACGCCGGGAACTTGGCCAGGTGCGTGATCGGCGTCAACACCGCGTCGCGCACACCGTCCACGACCAGGTCCAAGGTCGACGGGTTGACGTCGGGCTGCCACCGCACCGGCTCGGGCAGTGGCGCGTCCTCACGCCAGTCCAGCAGCACCTGCATGAGGTCACTGCCCGCGACCCCGTCGATCAGGCAGTGGTGGACCTTGGAGATGATCGCCCACCGACCGTCCTCCAGACCCTCCACCAACCAGACCTCCCACAGCGGCTTGGCGAGGTCGAGGCGTTGCGCGAAGAGCCGTCCGGCGAGGTTGCGGAGCTGGTCGTCCGCACCCGGCGACGGCACGGCGGTGTGTCGGACGTGGTACAGGATCTGGAAGTGCTCGTCGTCCACCCACACCGGGCGGCCGACGTGCAGCGGGAGCGCCTTCACCCGCTGTCGGTAACGCGGCACGTTGCCGAGCTTGGCCGCGAACAGCCGCACCACGTCCCCGTACGACGGCGCCGGACCCTCGAACACCAGGACCGACCCGACGTGCATGGGCACGTTCTCGTCCTCGATGAAGAAGAAACCCGCGTCCATGGCGCTCATCCGGTCCATCGCCCGACCGTAGGCCCGTGCCGTCCCGGCGGTCCAGAGCAGCCGCTGCGCAAGAACCGAGACCTGCCGGTACTGGCGGAATCAACCGCCACGAAACATCATGGTTACTCGGGGTCGCGCTCGACGCGGAGCGGGGGAGGGGCCATGTCAGCACTGCCGCACGTCCCACCGGATCACCCTGACCTGCACGAAGTGCCGGTGCCCGAGCCGGGGCCCGCGCCCGGCCTGCTCTGGTACCTGACCGAGCCGACCCGGGCCGCGGTGGGCATCGGCCACTTCGCGGCCACCCGGTCGCTGCTGCGCGCCGCACCGAGCGGCGACGGCCACACCGTCCTCGTGCTGCCGGGCCTCGGCGCGAACGACGGCTCGACCGCCACGCTGCGCAGGTTCCTCACGAGCCTGGGCTACGACGTGCACGGCTGGGGCCTGGGGCTGAACATCGGTCCGTCGGTCGAGGTCGTGCGCGGGATGCGGGAGTTGCTGCGGGAGCTGACCGTCGGCGGCAAGGTGAGCATCGTCGGCTGGTCGCTGGGCGGCATCTTCGGCCGCGAACTCGCCCGCGAGCACCCCGGCATGGTGCGCCAGGTGATCACGCTGGGCAGCCCGTACGCGATGACCGACCTGCGGCAGACCAGGGTGAACCCGGTGTACCGCCTGCTGGCCAGGTTCTACGTCTCGGGCGCGGACATGCCGCCGCCCGAGCACACCCGGCCGCCGTTCCCCGTGCCGTCGACGTCGGTGTACTCGAAGTCGGACGGCATCGTGGCGTGGCAGACGTGCATCTCCACGCCCGCCGCGCGGTGCGAGAACGTCGCGGTCGCCTCCAGCCACCTCGGCTACGGCCACAACGCCACCGTCCTGTGGGTGATCGCCGACCGCCTCTCCCAACGCCGCAACCGCTGGCACCCGTTCACCCCACCACCGGGCATGGCCCGCATGTTCCCCGAGTCCTGACCACCCGACCGCCCCGGATCCCGCACGCCCGAATCTCGCCGGCCTCCGACGTCCGTCCGGTCTAGGGTTCGGTGAGTGTGGGACCAGCTGGAACACGCCTACGGCTTGGCGACCGACGTGCCGGACCTGTTGGCGCAGGTCCGCGATCCGGTGGCCGCGCCGGCCGCGATCGGCGAGCTGAACGCCAACGTCTACCACAACGGTGAAGCCGTGTACTCGGCCGCGCCCGCACTCCTGCCCGCCCTGCTCGACCTGGCCGAAGACCCGACCATCACGGTCCGCACGGCGGTCGTCGACACCGTCGGCGACCTCGCCCACACCGCCCGGACCGCCGAACCGCACGCCGTGCACGAGGCGTGGCCACCGGCGTGGGCCGCGGCCGTGCCACGTTTGCTGCGCCTGCTCGGCGACTCGGACGTGGAAGTCCGGCGGATGGTCACGTTCCCGCTGGCGCAGGCACGAGGGCACGACGTGTGGCCACACCTGCGCGACAGGTTCGCCGTCGAACCCGACCTCCCGGCCCGGCTGGGCCTGGTCGTCGCCACCGCACACCACGCCGACCCCGCCGCCCGCTCCTGGCTGACCGGCCTGCTGCCCGACCCGACCGTTCGGCTGGCCGCGGCAGCCGGGCTGTGGCGCTTGGGGATCGCGACGGACGCGCGCTCGTTGCTGGACGGCTTCGCCGACGTGAGCGGCTGGGCGGACACCTGGTGCGTGGGCAGCCCACGCCCGTCGGCTGTCGTGTGGTGGCTCAACCGGGAACTGGGCGACGACCGAGCTACCCGCCGAACGCTCGTCGCCGGCCTGCTGGACCACCCGGACCCGGACATCCGCGCCGGCGCCCTCTGGTCCTCGCCCCCACTCCTCGATGCTGACCTCCTACCCCTGATCGCCGACCGCCTGCCCGACGAGGAACCGGAAAACCGCCGCCTGGCCGCATCCCTGCTCGCCTCCACCCAAACCCCGCCCGCCGGCACCCCCACCGACCCCACCCCGCCCGCCGTCACCTACGACCTCGGCCCGTTCGCCGACGACCTGGCCCTCGCCGCACGGGACGTCTACCTGCCCGCCGCCGACGCCGCGCTGACCGCACTCGCCCTGCTGGGTGACGTTCGCGCCGTGGAACCGTTGCGGCAACGGCTGTCCGGTCCTCGCCTCGGCCTGACCGCGCAACCGCGAACGCGCCCGTGGTCACCACCGCCCCTGGACGAAGTCCTCACCGCGATGCGCGACCACGCCGACGCCCTCCTCCCCGCCGTGCGCGCCCGCCTCGACACCACCTCCGACCAGCTGGAACGCGCCGCCTTCCACCGCATCCTCAACTCCTGGCAAGCCTCCACCCAGCACCCCCACCCCCACTGACGCCTCGACCATCCTCAGTGGACCGGTCTCGGCTCCGACCGGCGAAACGCGGACTGCGGTGTCCCGAACCTTCCTCCACCACAACGGGCTCGTCACCGGAAACGATCACCTGATTCACCCCTTGTGTTGACCACCTCTTCACCCCAGGGTTCAGCGCGGCCCGTTGGCTCCGACGGGCAACCCTGACGGAGGTGGAGCATGTCCCCTGCACGCAAGATCGTCGCGTCCCTGTTCGCGGCCGTCACGCTCTCGACGTTCCTCACGACCCCCGCGCACGCGGCGACCGACGCCGAACTCGCCTACTACTGGGCGCCGGTGCACTACCAGGACACCGACTCGTCCGATTACGACGCCGACTACCTGTCCACTGTGGACTTCGACGGCGAGTGGAACACGCTGGACAACTGGGAGGCCCAGGACGACTCGCTGGCCAGGCTCACCGGTGCCGCGTACTACTCGGTCGTGGAGACCTCGACCCACTGGTTCCTGGTCTACAGCTTCTACCACCCGCGCGACTGGGAGGACTTCGCCGACCCGTTCGAGCAGTTCACCCATGAGAATGACATGGAAGGCCTGCTGGCGACCGTCCGCAAGGACGGCTCGACCTACGGCAAGCTCGAAGCCGTGGTGACGGTGGCGCACAGCGACTTCTACTCGTACGTCCCGGCCGGCAGCACGTTCACGTCCGGGCGCGAGGGTGTCGACGGCACGTTGCGGCTCCAGGGCACCCGGCCGACCACGCGCCAGGAGGCCAAGGGGCACGGCCTGTACGCGTGGAACGGCGCGGAGTTCCCGGGCGGCGACGGCGTGGTGTACGTGCCGAGCGCGACCGGCGAGGTGCCGTCGGGCGGGAACGACCGCTCGGTCGGCTACCGGCTCGTGGACACCTTCGCCGCCGGCGGCCTGTGGGCGCAGCGCAACAGCTCGACGACGTTCGCGAGCTGGGGCACGTTCCGCGGTGACAACGGCAAGGACAACTCGGCGAACACCGCCTGGGGCTGGGACGACGGCAACGACGGCAGCGACCTCCAGCGCGGCATGCTCGCCACCGACCCCGCCTACCTGGTCTCGGTCTACTTCGCCAACCGCGGCACGTTCAGCCTGACCTACACCCGCAACGCCTACCGCTAACCCACCCGAGAGTCCAACCCCCACCCCGCGCGAGTCCTACGTTCGCGTCACGCGTGTCCTACGTTCAGAACACCCGAGTTCAACGTTCAGAACAAGATCGACTGTTCTGAGCGTTGAACTCGGGGTACGCGAACGTAGGACACGCGTGTTCCGAACGTAGGACTCTCGCGTTCTGAACGTAGGACACGCGCGTTCTGAACGTAGGACACGCGCGTTCTGGAGGTAGGACTCGCGCGGGCTGGAGGTAGGACTCTCGCGATGGTGGGGTGGGACACGCGGGGGTGAGGGGTGGGATGTGCGGATGAAGGTTGGGTGTTGGCGGTTTAGGGTGGGTGGGTGAGTGCGCGGGTGGTGGGGGTGTCGGTGGCCCGAGCGGTGACCGAGGTGTTGGCGCCGTGGGTGTTGGTGCTGGGGTTGCCGTTGCTGGTGGCGTGGCGGGCGACCGGGAACGTCGCGGAGAGCCTGCTGTGGGGCGCGGTCGTCGGGTTGACCGGGTCGGTGATCCCGATGGCGGTGGTCGTGCGCGGCGCGCGGCAGGGGCGGTGGGACGGCCACCACGTCACCAACCGCGAGGGACGGCTGGTGCCGCTGCTGGTGTGCGTGGCCTCGCTCGGCCTCGGCATCGCCGCACTGGTGCTGGGCGCCGCGCCGCGGGCGATGGTGGCGTTGGCGCTGTCGATGTTCCTCAGCCTCCTGCTGTGCCTTGCCGTGACGTTCGCCCTGCCCGTGAACGGCGCCCGCGGCTGGAAGGTCTCCTTCCACGCGGCCGTGGCGGCCGGCGCGGTGGCGATCCTCACCATCACCTACGGCCCCTGGGTCCTGCTCGCCGCACCGCTGGTCGCGCTCGTGGCCTGGTCACGCGTCGTGCTCGGCGATCACACGAAAGCGCAGGTCGTCGTGGGCACGACCTGCGGCGCGGCGGTGGGCGGCACGGCCTTCTGGCTGCTCACCTCATCGTGAGGGCGCTCACCCCCGGCAACGACCGGCCAAGCCTTACCCTCCGGTGATGACGCTGAGGCTCGACACCGCAGGCCCGGTGGCGACGTTGACCATCGACCGCCCGGCCAAGCGCAACGCGATGAGCTACGACATGTGGTCCGCGCTGCCCGGCCTGCTGGCCGAGGTGCGCGACGACGACGCGGTGCGCGTGCTCGTGGTCCGCGGTGGCGAGCACTTCTCGGCGGGCGCGGACATCAGCGAGTTCTCCACCCTGCGCAAGGGCGCGGACGGCGCGGCCCGGTACGGCGAGGCCGTGCACGGCGGCGAACGCGCCATCGCCACCCTCGGCAAGCCCACCATCGCCGCCATCACCGGCTTCTGCATCGGCGGCGGCTGCGAGATCGCGCTGGCCTGCGACCTGAGGGTGGCGGCGGCCGACGCCCGGTTCGGCATCACGCCCGCCAAGCTCGGCATCGTCTACAACCTCACGTCCACCAAGCAGTTGGTCGACGTGGTCGGCCCGGCGTGGGCCAAGCAGATCCTGTTCAGCGGCGAGATCATCGACGCGGCCACCGCGCTGCGCATCGGCCTGGTCAACGAGGTGCACCCGGCGGACGCGCTGGCAGCCCGGGTCAAGCAGCTGTCGGAGACCATCGCCGCCCGCGCGCAGGTCAGCGTCCGGGGTGCGAAGCAGATCGTCAACCGGATCACCGAGGGGCAGCACGACGAGGACGACGCCGTGCGCGCGCTGTACGACGAGGCCGTGCACAGCCCCGAGTACGCGGAGGGCGTGGCGGCGTTCTTGGAGAAGCGGACCCCGAGGTTCTGAACGCCGGCCCGTGGGTATCTCGACCCCATGGACGAACACCCGATCGAAGGCGACCCGAACGACCCGGATCAGCACATCAACCCCGACCCGCCGCACTCGCCGGGCACCCCAGAGCCGCCCGACCTCGACGTGGACCCGGAGCAGTTCCTCGACGAGGGCGAGCGGCGCGGGAAGCAGGACGAGCCGCCGTCCTAGACCGGCAGGTCCAGGAGGGCGGCTCGCCCGGGGGAACGACGGACTGCTCGGAGTACGGCGGCGTCAGTCGCCGTCGTACTTGTTCGTGTCGCCGGGCCACTCGCCGGTGAGCTTGTCGTAACCGGCCGCGCCGCCGCGGTCGATCGCGGCCTTCACCACGCCGAAGATCGCGCCCTGGACGGACGCCGCCAGCAGCACCTCACCCCAGCTCCGGTCCTTCTGGGTGGGCGTGGGTGCTTCCTTCGTGCCGGTGATCAGCTTCCACACCTGGCCGAACAACGCGCTGGCGGCGAGACCGCCGAGCACGCCGAACAGCATGCCGAGCGGGCGGTACAGGAGCTTGTTCACGTTCACCGCCCCCTCCGCAGGAGCTTCCACAGCACCAGCACGGCCGCCGCGGCACCGGCCCAGACCGCGGCCGGGTGCTTGCGCGCCTGCCGAACGCCCTGCTCGACGCGCTGCTGCACGGGCGGCGGCAACGACCCGACGACCTGCGTGGCCTTCGTGCCGACCTGCTCCGCGACCTCGCTCGCCTTGTGCCCGACCTGCTCGGCCACCTCACCGGCCTTGTGGCCGACCTGCGTCGCCGCCTCGCTCGCCTTGTGGCTCACCTGGGTCGCGACCTCGCTCGCCTTCTGGCCGACCTGGGACGCCGCGGCACCGGCCCTCTCGCCGATCACGGCTGCCTTCTCACCGACCGCCGCACCGGCCGCGCCGACCGCCGCGCCCGCCTTGCCGACCTGCTCGCCCGCCTTGTCCGCGGTCTTGTCGGCGGCCTGGCTCACCTTGGCGGTGGTCTTGCCGGCCGCCGCCGCCACCGCCGCGTTGGCCCGCGTAGCGGTCTCCTTCACCTGTTCCACTCCTTCGTGCGCCTTGTTCTTCACGCGCCCGGGCACGTCCGTCTTGTGCACCAGCGCTTCCACCGTGTCACCGAGCTCGCGCCGGGTCTGCTCGACATCGGCGCGCAGCTCGTCCGGATCCTGCGGAACGTTCTTGCCGCTCATCGGTGTGCCCTCTCGCTCACGGTGGCGATGTCCTGCTTGACACCCGCAATGGCCTCTTCCGGCACCGGTGGGGTGCCGCGTTCGATCTGCTTGCGGCCGACCAGCGCGAGCACGCCCGCGATGATGAACACGGCCACCGCGACGACGAACGCCGCGATCCACGCCGGCATGGCGGTGGCCAGCAGCAGCACCAGCCCCGCGAGCACCGTCATCAGGCCGAACCAGGCCAGCACGCCCGCACCGCCGAGCAGTCCGGCGCCCGTGCCGACGCGCTTGCCCTTCGAGCGCATCTCGGCGACGGCCAACCGCATCTCGTCCCGGGCCAGCCTGGTCACCTGTTCGGACAACCTGTTCACCAGCTCCGCGGTGGACGGTTCGCGCTCGGCGCCGCGGTCCGTGATCCGATCGGCGCTGCGGTCCGTGACCCGATCGGCGTTCCGATCAGCCGCGCGGGTGGCGGCGACGTGACTCATGGCCGTCTCCTCTCTCCACTCGCCCTCCGACTACCCGAAAACCCGTGGGTGTACGCACGGTGTTCGGGGGAAACCCGTCGCCCATGGCGCACGCACCGGAGGCACCCACCCAACTGCCGAAGCGCTCCTGGTGGGGCGTGCTCAAGCGGACGGTCAAGGAGTTCGGCGACGACAACCTCACCGACTGGGCGGCCGCCCTCACCTACTACGCGGTGCTGTCGCTGTTCCCCGGCCTGCTGCTGCTGACCGCGCTGCTGGGGCTGCTCGGTCCGGACGCGACCAAGTCCATTGTGGACAGCCTGGACGCGCTCGGCCCCGGCGAGGCGAAGGACACCATCGCGGGCGCGCTGGAGAACCTGCAGAAGTCGCAGGCCAGCGGGCTGCTCGCGATCGTCGGCCTGGTCACCGCGCTCTGGTCGGCCTCGGGGTACGTGGGCGCGTTCATGCGCGCGGCCAACTCGATCTACGACGTCGAGGAGGGTCGACCGTTCTGGAAGGTCATCCCGCTGCGGTTGGGCCTGACGGTCGGCGTGGTCGTGCTGCTGGCGCTGACCGCGCTGGGTGTGACGCTCACCGGAGGGGTGGCCGAGTGGCTGGGCGAGGTGCTCGGGCTCGGCTCGACGTTCGTCACCGTCTGGGACGTCGCCAAGTGGCCGGTGCTGTTCGTGCTCGCGAGCCTGGCGATCGGGCTGCTGTTCTGGGCGTCGCCGAACGTGCGGCAGCCGAGCTTCCTGTGGATCACGCCGGGCGGGCTGCTGACCGTGGTCGTGTGGGTCGCCGCGTCGCTGGGCTTCGCGTTCTACGTGGCGAACTTCGGGTCCTACAACAAGACCTACGGCTCACTGGCCGGTGTGATCATCTTCCTGGTGTGGCTGTGGATCTCGAACCTGGCCCTGCTGCTCGGCGCGGAACTGGACGCGGAGCTGGAGCGGGGCAGGCGGATCGAGGCCGGGCAGCCCGAGGGGCGGGACCCGGTGGCCCCGCCCCGCGACACGGCGGCGATGGACTGACCCCGGCCCGGCGGGGGTCAGGCCTGCTGCTCGGAGACCTGCTTGCGCACCTCGTCCATGTCGACCTTGCGGGCCTGCTCGATCAGGTCCTCCAGCGCCGACTCCGGCAGTGCGCCCGGCTGCGCGTAGAGCACGACGCCGTCGCGCACGATCATCAGGGTCGGGATCGACCGGATCTGGAACGCCGCGGCCAACTGCTGCTGCGCCTCGGTGTCGACCTTGCCGAACACGATGTCGTCGTGCTTCTCGGCGGACTTCTCGTAGGTCGGCGCGAACTGGTGGCACGGACCGCACCAGTCCGCCCAGAAGTCGACCAGGACCATCTCGGAGCCGCCGACAACCTCGTCGAAGTTCTCCGCGGTCAGCTCCACGGTGGCCATAGGTCCTCCTCGCTGTGGACATGGGGTCGCGCCCCCTTGTACCCCGACCAACGATCGCCGCGCGCCGACAATTCCCCGCGACCCTCCTTCAACGGCGTGTGGACGTCTTCAACAGAACGTTGTAGCTTTCGGTTCACCCGAAAGCAGGAGGTGTCCCGTGCGCAGGACCGCAGCCCTCGTCCTGTCCCTGTTCGCGCTGGTGGCGTGCGGTTCACCGGGCGAGGACCCACCGGCCGGTCCCGCCGACGACCTGCCGTCGACCGCGGCCATCGTGGAGGCGGTCACCAAGGACGACGCCCTGGCCGCGACCCTGCCGGCCGCCGTCACCCGGGCGGGCAAGTTGCGGGTCGGCTCGAACATCCAGAACCCGCCGAACAACTTCTACGCCGCCGACGGCAAGACCCCGGTCGGCTCCGAGGTCGACCTGGTCAAGGCGGTCGCGGCGAAGCTCGGGCTGACCGTCGAGCACCAGGACATGGCGTTCGGCTCGCTCATCACGAGCCTGCAGGCCGGCCGGATCGACGTGACCATGGCCGCGATGAACGACACCCCGGAACGGCAGCAGGCGATCGACTTCGTCGACTACTTCACCTCCGGCATCACGATCATGGTGCAGAAGGGCAACCCGGCGGGCATCAAGAGCCCCGACGACCTCTGCGGCAAGTCCGTCGCGGTGAACCTGGGCTCCAGCCAGGAGACCTACGCGAAGCAGTTCCAGTGCCTGTCCGGCCAGCCGATCGGGGTGACCGCCACCGACAGCGACACGCAGAACCAGAACCAGCTGCGCACGGGCCGGGTGGCGGCGATCCTCAACGACCTGCCCACCGCCGTCTACGTGGCCAAGACCGCCGGTGACGGCGAGTTCTTCGAGGTCGTGGACCTGGCCCCGATCAACGGCGGCCCGTACGGCATCGGCGTCAACAAGAGCACCCCGGAGCTGACTGCGGCGCTGCGGAACGCGTTGCAGGCGCTGATCGACGACGGCACCTACGGCAAGCTCCTCGAAGCCTGGGACGTCGAGCAGGGCGCGGTGACCAAGGCGACCGTCAATGGCCAGTGACCGCTCGCCGGTGGCCGGTGAGGCGTCAGCGCCTGGTGGTCGACAGCCAGTGGCCGGGGACACCGAAGATTCGGTCGTCGTCCCGCTGAGGCACTGGGGGCGGTGGGTCGGGGGCGCACTGATCCTGGTGGTCCTGGGCGCGCTGGGCTGGGCGCTGGCCGGCGCGAAGATCGACTATGCCGCCGTGCCCGGGTTCTTCACCCACGACATCATGCTGCGCGGCCTGGTCAACACGGTCGTGCTCGCGTTGGCGGCGCAGGCGGGCGCGATCGTGCTCGGCGTGCTGATCGCGCTGCTGCGCCGCTCGGCCAACCCGGTCGCCCGCTGGTTCGCCGCCGGGTACGTGTGGCTGTTCCGCGGCCTGCCGGTGCTGCTGCAGATCCTGCTGTGGTTCAACCTGGCGCTGGTGTTCGAGAACATCTCCATCCCGGGGCTGTTCGAGGAGAAGACCAACGTGCTGGTGACCGCGTTCGTCGCGGCGCTGCTCGGGTTGGGGCTCAACGAGAGCGCGTACATGGCCGAGATCGTGCGGGCCGGGCTGAACAGCGTGGACCACGGCCAGGTCGAGGCCGCCAAGGCCATCGGCATGTCGCCCGCGACCACGTTGCGCCGGGTCGTGCTGCCGCAGGCCATGCGGGTGATCATCCCGCCGACCGGCAACAACTTCGTCAACATGCTCAAGGGCACGTCCATGGCGTCGGTCATCGGGTTCCTGGAGCTGATCCACGCGGCCAACAACATCGCCTCGCGCAACCTGCAGATCATGGAGACGCTGCTGGCCGCCGCCGCGTGGTACATGGTCGTGGTCAGCGTCGCGAGCGTCGGTCAGCACTTCCTGGAGCGCTACTACGGCAAGGGGGTGGCCCGATGACGCTCGTGCGGGCGGTGGGCGTGCGCAAGTTGTTCGGGTCGGTCGAGGTGTTGCGCGGCGTGGACCTCACCGTGGACGCCGGTCAGGTGGTGTGCCTGCTGGGGCCGTCGGGTGCGGGCAAGTCGACGTTCCTGCGCTGCGTGAACCACCTGGAGACGATCGACGCCGGCCGGATCTGGGTCGACGGCCAGGCCGTGGGGTTCACCTCGCGCGGCGGGAAGCTGTTCGAGCTGCGCGAACGGGAGGTGGCGCGGCAACGGCGCGGCATCGGCATGGTGTTCCAGCGGTTCAACCTGTTCCCGCACCGCACGGCGGTGGAGAACGTCGCCGAAGGCCCGGTGCACGTGCTGCGGACCCCGCGGAAGGCGGCGCTGGCGGAGGCACGGGCGTTGCTGGACCGGGTGGGGTTGGCGGACAAGGCGGGCTCGTACCCGCACCAGCTCTCCGGCGGGCAGCAGCAACGGGTGGCGATCGCGCGGGCGCTGGCGATGCGGCCCAGGCTCATGCTGTTCGACGAGCCGACCTCGGCGCTGGACCCGGAGCTGGTCGGCGAGGTGCTGGACGTGATGGTGGACCTCGCCCGCGAGGGCATGACGATGGTCGTGGTCACGCACGAGGTCGGGTTCGCCCGGCAGGTGGCCGACTCGGTGGTGTTCATGGTGGACGGCGCGGTGGTCGAGGCCGGGCCGCCGGAGCAGGTGCTGGACAATCCGCGGCAGCAACGCACGCAGCAGTTCCTCGCGAAGGTGCTCTAGGTGGTCATGCGCATCCCGTCGTCCTACCTCGTCCAGTTCCACGAGCCCGAGGGGTACCTGGACTTCGCCCGGTTCGGGCCGCCGTCCTTCGCGGTGGTCGACGCCTCGACGCGGCTCATGGAGGCGGCGGTGTCGGCCGGGCCGTCCACGGTGGACGACCTGATGCGGCAGGAGCTGCGGGCCAAGGCGGCGGTCGCCCGGCTGTGCCGCGGTGACACCGACCACGTGACGCTGCTGCCGAACACCAGCACCGGCCTGTTCCAGGCGGCGTTGGGCGTGACCGGGGAGGTGCTGGTGTCGTCGGGGGAGTTCCCGGCCAACACCTACCCGTGGGCGCGGTCGCCGTCGGTCGACGTGTCGTGGTTGCCGGCCGGTCCGGTGACGGCCGACGTGGTGCGGGCGGCGTTGACGCCGGAGACGGTGGCGCTCTCGGTGAGCGCGGTCGACTTCCGCACCGGGTACCGGGCGGACCTGGCGGCGTTGCGCGAGGTGGTCGGCGACCGGCTGCTGGTCGTGGACGGCATCCAGGGCTTCGGTGTGGTGGACGAGCCGTGGGAGGTGGCCGACGTGCTGGTGGTCGGCGGCCAGAAGTGGTTGCGGGCGGGCTGGTCGACCGGGTTCATGGTGCTGTCGGACCGGGCGCTGGGTCGGTTGGACCCGGTGCTGTCGGGGTGGACGGGCGCCGAGGACCCGGGGTTGTTCGACCACGACATCCACCCGGTCGGGGAGGGTGCGGCGGGCTGGTCGATCACCAACCTGAGCCCGATCGCGTCGGGTGCGTTGGCGACGGCGTTGGAACTGGTCGAGCTGGCCGGGGTCGAGGCCGTGCAGGCCCGGGTCGCGGCACGATCCGACGAGTTGGCCGACGTGATCCGCGCGGCCGGCGGGGAGATCGTCTCGGCGTTGGACCGTCGCGCGGGCATCCTCGCGTTCACGTTGCCCGATCGCTCGCCGTCGGTGGTCGGCGCGGCGTTGGTGGAGGCTGGGGTGACGGCGACCGTGCGGCCGGAGCACGTCCGCATTTCGCCGCACGCTTCCACCACGGATGGGACGGTTGCGCGGTTCGCGGACGCGTTGAAGGAGGTCCGCAAGCCGGTCGCCGTCGCGGCTCCCCAGCCGGCGCCGGTGGTGACGTCCGAGGTGCTCGCGGCGCTCGTGCCGACCGTGAACAGCCTGGCGGCGGCGTTGGGGTCAGGTACCGAGGTGGTGTTGCACGATCTCGGCGCGCTGCCGAACTCGATCATCGCGATCGCGGGTGACCTCACCGGCCGGAAGGTCGGCGGTCCGATGACCGACTTGCTGCTCGGCTTGGTCCGGCGGGGCACCACCCAGGACCTGGCCGGTTACGAGACCTACGCGCCGGACGGTCGGGTGATCCACTCGTCCACCGTGTTCCTGCGTGATGCCGAGGGTGTGGCGGTCGGTTGCTTGTGCGTGAACAGCGATCCCGGCCCCGACCGCCGTCCGGGCGCAGTGGCGGGGTCGGCGGTCGAGACGTTCCCCGGTGATGTCGACACCCTGCAACGGTTGCTGGTCGAACGCGCGGTGACCGCGGTCGGTGTCCCGGTGGAGTTGATGAAGAAGTCCCACAAGTCCCAGGTGGTGCGGGTGTTGGACGAGGCGGGCCTGTTCCTCATCCGCGACTCGGTCGACTACCTCGCGGGCGTGCTCGGCGTGACCCGGTACACGATCTACAACTACCTCAACGAGATCAGGGCCTGAACCGCATCCGGGTCGCGATCGTCGCTCTCGCGCTCGAACGCACCGGGCCGACAACGGTCGATTGGAATTCGACTAGCCCGATCAACTCGGCAATCTGCACCGAATGGAGGTCCGCCATACACGGGCGACTTCAGATCTTCGTACGTCCGGGTGACGCCCGTCAGGATTTACTTGCCCCGTAGTGGGATGGGCGTGCAGTATCTGCGATGCACTTGTTTCGTATTACTTCCAGGAGGGGAGATCATGTGAGATCGGAGGAAAGTGGCCACTCGGGCCGAAGACAATTCATCAGGACAGCCGGCGTGCTCGGCGTCGGGGCTGGAATCGGGCTGACGGCACCGTCGGCGGCCGGCGCCGCGGAGGTCAATCCTCTCAGCGTGGACAACGTGGGTGGTGCGACCATCCTGAACCCGGGTGGTACGGCGTCCTGGTGGTTCGACCGGGGCGGGGCGGACTTCCACGTCCAGCTCGCCGGTCCGAACATCCTGCCGCCCTTGAACGGCGCCAAGCACACGTTCTTCAACTTCGGCAAGGCGATATTCAGCAGCGGTTACGTGCAGTACTACGTGGTCATCCGCAACGATGGAACGGCCGCCGCGACGCACAACCTGGAAGCCGGTGGGGTCACATGATCATGACGATCGTCACCCAGGACGGCAAGCTCCAGGCTGCGGCGGTCGGCGACGTCCGTCCGCCTGACCAGTCAAAACCGGTCAACCTCGGCCGCCTCCGAGGTGGTCTGATGGCCGGGCCCGGCCAGATCATCCAGGTCGTCGAGGTACCCGACACCTTCTCCGCCCTCTTCGGCAACCCCGCTGAACTCACCACCCGTCTCACCGGGATTCTCGCCGAGCGCGGGTTGCTGTAGGCCGCTCCAAGAAGCAACGTGGCGTTCCCGTCGAGGTCGACGTCTCTTTGACGACCCATGCCGAATGCTGTCGGAACAGCGGCTCTGAACGGGTGTCGAGACCGTCGCAGAACGCCGATCGGACACGGCGGGGCCCGCAGGGGTGAATAGCGCCCGTCAGGGCGGTTCCGCCGGCCGTCCGGCAAGTTTCGATGGTCTTCCCTTTTGGAATCGTCCGAGTGTGATACCGGCGACGCGGGTCGGGGAGGCGAGGGGAATTCCCTCGCCTCCCCGGCTGCATTCCTGCGCGGTGGTCCGGTCCCTGGTCCGCTGCTTTCACGGGGGATTTGCGTGGCACCCGGTCCGGGTCCGGCACGGATGGGAATCGGTCTGCTCACCCCCGTACGTCGTGACCGAAAACCCGATCCTGGCGCACTCGCGCGAACCCGGCCCACGGCATTCGCGGCCTGCTCAAGGTGTTGGAATGGCGGAGCGGCGGGTGCTCGCCGGCGGCAGAGGTCGGTCGCCTTCGTGCACGGCCTCGTAGGCGGTGTCGCGGGCGGTGTTGGCTTCGTGGTCGGTGAGGGTTCGGGTGGGGTGGCGGAGGATCAGGCGCAGGAGGACGTTCTTCTGGTGTGGTTGTGCGCCGAGGCGGGTGACGGCGGTTGGTGGCAGGTCGGAGATGGGGGTCTCGCTGAGGACGGTGACTTGCTCCGCGAGGTCGCCGATGGCGGCGCGGACTTGGTCGCCGATGGTTTCCGAGTCGGCGGTCCGCGCTACCGCTACGGAGATGTCGCGGGTGATCGGTGGGTGCTTGGACACCGGGCGGTAGGGGGTGAGGTCGAGCATCTGGGCGGCTACGCGGGGGTCGTCGGAGGACAGCAGGCGGATGTCGGGGATGCCCTTGTGCAGCATCAGGAGGCGGTCCAGGCCCATGCCCAGGGCCAGGCCGTGCACGGTGTCGGGCAGCCAGGCCCGGCGCAGGACGTGGCGGGCGGCCAGGCCGCACTCGGCGACCTCCAGCCACTCGCCGTCCACCAGGACGTCCACCTGCCGGCCTTCGGTGGTGTACGGGTGGGTCGCGGGGGTCGTGCGGTACGGCAGGCCTGGTGCGGAGGCGGTGATCACGGTGTCGATCAACTCGTCCAAGTCGGCCCGGTGGTGGGAGATCCGCCACAGGTCGAGCTGGTGCGGCGTGCCCGAGTGCACCCGGTCCACCGCGTCGCGGCGGTACACCATCCCGACGCACGCGAGCACGACGTCGTCCCAGTCGTCCTGGGTACCGAGCAGCCGCAACGCGGGCGGCACCATGGCTGTCGTGTGGCTGCGCAACATGCGATCACCGCTGGTGTAACGCGTGTAACGGGCGTCGCGGGTGATGGCGTCGGGTGGGTAGCCCAACGCGGTGTAGTTGTCGTCCACCGACACCTCCGGGTGGTCGCGCAGCACGCGCGGCTCACCCGGGAGGGCGGCGAGGATGCGGTCGAGCAGCAGTTGCACGGCGTGCGGCCCGTACGCGGGGTCGCTGAGGTCACGAGGCATCGCGGGTGGTCCCTTCGAACGGTGGTGGACGTCGGCTGGAGGTGTCCCCCTAGCCGGTCCGCCACCGGGACCGCGTGAACTAGCGCACGCCGCAGGCCCCGGCGACCGGGTTTCCCGGCCGGGGGCGGCTAAATCGGCGCGTCACGTTTTCCACCCTAGCCGGTGCGTGCCGCATGATGCACGCATGTTGTCGAGCAAGGGCGAGGACTTCCGCGCGTTCTGGACCGAACGCCACCTGTGCACGCTGACCACGATCCGCCCGGACGGCACGCCGCACGTCGTGCCGGTCGGCGTCACGCTGGACGTGGCGACGGCCACCGCCCGGGTGATCACGTCGCGGAATTCGCACAAGGTCCGCCAGATCCTCGCCGCGGGCGAGCGGGGCGCACCCGCGGCCGTGTGCCAAGTGGACGGACGTCGTTGGTCGACGCTGGAGGGACGCGCCGTGGTCCGCCAGGAGCCGGAGGTGGTCGAGGACGCCGTGCGGCGCTACGCCGACCGCTACCGCACGCCCCGGCCCAACCCGGAACGCGTGGTGATCGAGATCGCCGTCACCCGCGTGCTGGGGACGGTGTGAACGTCACCGTCGTCGGCATCGGCGCCGACGGCTGGGACAGCCTGCCGCCCGCCTCGCGGCACGAGCTCGCGGCCTGCGATGTGCTGATGGGCAGCACCCGGCAGCTCGACCTGGTCCCGGGCGCCTTCGAACGGGTGCCGTGGCCGTCACCGCTGGTGCCGGCCCTGCCCGGCCTGCTGGCGCGGTACGAGGGCCGCCGGGTCGGGGTGCTGGCCAGCGGCGACCCCCTGTTCCACGGCATCGGCACCACCCTGGTGAAGCTGCTGGGCGCCGAGCGGGTCCGGGTGGTGCCGCACCCGTCGTCGGCGTCCCTGGCGTGCGCGCGGTTGGGGTGGGCGTTGGACG
This sequence comes from Saccharothrix stipae, assembly GCF_054781895.1. NCBI lineage: Bacteria > Bacillati > Actinomycetota > Actinomycetes > Pseudonocardiales > Pseudonocardiaceae > Saccharothrix > Saccharothrix stipae. The sequence goes on from NZ_BAAGTN010000007.1 coordinate 522,224, forward strand.
ACGTGGACGTGGTGAGCCTGGTCGGCAAGCCCGCCGCGCTCGTCGTGCCGCACCTGCATCCCGGCCGGCGCCTGCTGGTGCTCGGTGGCGACCCCCGTGAGGTCGCCCTGCTGGCTCCGGACGCGCGGCTGACCGTGCTGGAGCAGCTCGGCGGGCCGGGGGAGCGGGTCCACCACGCGCTGGAGGACGCGGACCCGTTGCACGTGCTCGCGGTGGAGTGCGGTGCGGGCGGCGCGTCGTTGACGCCCGGTCGGCCGGACGAGTCCTACGAGCACGACGGGCAGTTGACCAAGCGGGAGGTGCGCGCGGTGACGTTGGCGCTGCTCGCCCCGCGTCCCGGTGAGCTGCTGTGGGACGTCGGCGCGGGCGCGGGCAGCGTCGCCGTCGAGTGGTGCCGCACCCACCCGCGCTGCCGGGCGATCGCCGTCGAGCGGCACCCGGAGCGCGCCGCGCGCATCTCGCGCAACGCGACGGCGCTGGGCGTGCCGGGCATCGAGGTCGTCGTCGGCTCGTCGCCCGGCGCGCTCGACCTGGAGGCGCCCGACGCGGTGTTCATCGGTGGCGGCCTCACCGTCGACGGCGTGGTCGAGCGCTGCTGGGACGCCCTGAAGCCCGGCGGGCGGCTGGTGGCCAACGCCGTCACGCTGGAGTCGGAGGCCGTGCTGACGCGGTGGCACGGCAGGCTGGGCGGCGACCTGAGCCGGATCGAGGTGAGCCGGGCGACCGCGATCGGCGGGTTCACCGGCTGGCGACCGCAGATGCCCGTGACCACGTGGGCAGTCGCCAAACAGAGCGGTGCGGAGGAGAACGCGTGACCGTCCACTTCATCGGCGCCGGACCCGGCGCGCCCGACCTGCTGACCCTGCGGGCGGCGCGGCTCATCGCCGAGTCACCGGTCTGCCTGTACGCGGGCGCGCTGGTGCCGGTCGAGGTCCTCGAACACTGCCCGCCGGGCGTCCGCCTGGTGGACACCGCGAACCTGGACCTGGACGAGATCACGACCGAGCTCGCCACCGCGCACGCGGCCGGGCGGCAGGTGGCGCGGCTGCACTCGGGCGACCCGTCGGTGTTCAGCGCGATGGCGGAGCAGATGCGCCGGCTGGACGCGCTGGGCATCCCGTACGACGTGACGCCGGGTGTGCCCGCCTTCGCCGCCGCCGCGGCCGCGCTGAACCGCGAGCTGACCGTTCCGGGGGTGGGGCAGACGGTCATCCTGACCCGCACGGCGGCCCGCGCCACGCCCATGCCGCCGGGGGAGGACCTGGCGACCCTGGGGCGTTCCGGGGCCACCCTGGTGCTGCACCTGGCCGTGCAGCGGATCGCGGAGGTGGTCGCGGACCTGCTGCCGGACTACGGCGCGGACTGCCCGGTCGCGGTGGTCGCCCGCGCGAGCCGTGACGACGAGTTGGTGCTGCGCGGCACCCTCGCCGACATCGCCGACCAGGTGCAGGTCGCAGGCGTGAAGCGGACCGCCGTCATCGTGGTGGGCAAGGTCCTGGCCGCCGAGGGCTTCCCGGACAGCCACCTCTACTCGACCACCCGCAGCCGCTCGTGACGGTGTCAGGCCCGGCCGACGACGGTGCCCGCGCGGTCGATCACGATCACGTCCACGGTGACGGGAGCGCCGCGCAGCACGTCGTCCGCGGTCGCCTTGGCGCGGACGGCCACCAGGTCGCCCAGCGGCACGCCGGCCGCCTGGCACACCTGCAAGGCACCCAGTGCGGTGTTGGCCTCGGTGATCGCCGACGCCACGGCGGGGTCGTCCACCAGGGACGCCAGGAAACCCAGGTCGACCTGCGAACGTCCGGAGTGCAGGTCCAGGTGCCCGTCGGCGAGCTTGGACAGCTTGCCGATCCCGCCCGCGACGGTCAGCCGGGGCACGGGGTGGCGGCGCAGGTACTTCAGCACGGCCCCGGCGAAGTCGCCCATGTCCAGCAACGCGTCCTCGGGCAGCCCGTGCACCGCCGCCGCGACCTTCTCCGACGTGCTCCCGGTGCACCCGGCCACGTGCCGGTAGCCCTGCGCACGCGCCACGTCGATCCCGCGCCGGATGCTGTCGATCCACGCCGAGCACGAGTACGGCACCACGATCCCCGTCGTGCCGAGGATCGACAGCCCGCCCAGGATCCCCAACCGGGGGTTCCAGGTCTTGCGGGCCAACTCCGCGCCGTGCTCGACCGAGATCGACACGACCACGTCGCCGCTGCCGCCGTGCTCAGCGGCGACCCGCGCGATGTGCTCACGCATCATCTGCCGCGGCACGGGGTTGATCGCGGGTTCGCCCACCTGCAGCGGCAGACCGGGTTTGGTCACCGTGCCGACGCCGGGACCGGCCTCGAACACCACCCCGCTGCCCGGCGCACCGTGCCGGACGGTGGACCCGACCAACGCGCCGTGCGTGACGTCAGGGTCGTCGCCCGCGTCCTTCACGATCGCGGCGAACGCCCGGTCCTCCGACAGCGATTCACGGGCCAGCGCGAACGACGGTGTCTGACCCTTCGGCAGCACGATCCGCACCGGGTCGGGGAACTCACCGGTGAGCAGCGCCGTGTACGCCGCCGTGGTGGCGGCGGTGGCGCAGGCACCGGTGGTCCAGCCGAAGCGCAGGTTCGTGCTCACGACGACAGGATGCAACAGCCGTGAAGACCGTGCTGGTACTGGGTGGCACGGGCGAGGCGCGCGAACTGGCCGCCGCGCTCACCGGCCTCCGGGTGATCTCGTCGCTGGCCGGCCGGGTGGCCGAGCCGAAGCTGCCCGAGGGCGAGGTCCGCATCGGCGGGTTCGGCGGCGCGGAGGGGCTCGTGGCCTACCTCAGAGCCGAGCACGTCGACGCGGTCGTGGACGCCACGCACCCGTTCGCCGACCGCATCACCGCGAACGCCCTCGCCGCCACCACCGCGACCGGCACCCCGTTCCTCGTCCTGCGCCGTCCCGGCTGGCCACCCGAGGAAACCTGGCGGTACGTGGACACCGTCGCGGAAGCCGCCGAACTCGTGGCCGGGCGCCGGGCGTTCATCACCACCGGACGCCGCGAACTGGCCGCGTTCACCGGCGGTGTCGCGCGCACGGTCGACCCGCCCGATCCGCCGAACCCCCGGCTGGAACTCCTGCTCGACCGGGGGCCGTACACAGTGGATGGTGAACTCGCGCTGCTGCGGGAACACCGGATCGAAGTGCTCGTCACCAAGGACAGCGGTGGCCCGATGACGGCGGCGAAGCTGACCGCCGCACGTCACCTCGGCCTCCCGGTCGTGGTCGTGCGCCGACCACCGCCGCCGGACGCGCCGCTGGTGGAGACGGTGGCCGAGGCGGTCGACTGGCTCACCCGGGGTAGCGGCGCGGGGTGAACACGGTGCCGCGCGCACTGACGGTGGTCTGGGACGAGCCGACCAGCAGCAGGCACCGCATGTCCACGGCGGACGCGTCCAGGTCGGCCAACCGCACCACCCGGACGGACTCCTCCGGCCCGCCGACATCACGCCCGACGACCACCGGCGTGTCCGGGGAGCGGTGGCGCAGCAGCAGGTCACGCGCCTTGTCCACCTGCCACGTGCGGCTGCGCGAGGCCGGGTTGTAGATCGCCAGCACCAGATCGGCCGCGGCCGCCGCCGCCAACCGCTCCTCGATCACCTCCCACGGCTTGAGCCGGTCCGACAGCGACACCACGCAGTAGTCGTGCCCCAACGGCGCGCCGACCCGGCTGGCCACCGCGTGCGCGGCGGTCAACCCCGGCAGCACCCGCACCGGCACGTCCGCGAACTGCTCCTCGGTCGCCACCTCCAGCACCGCGCTGGCCATCGCGAACACGCCCGGGTCGCCGGACGACACCACCGCGACCCGCCGCCCGCGCTTGGCCAGGTCCAGCGCGAACGCGGCCCGTTCCGCCTCGACCTTGTTGTCCGAGGCGTGCCGCCGCTGCCGCGGGTTGACCGGCACCCGGTTCAGGTAGGTCACGTACCCCACCAGGTCGTCCGCCTCCGCCAAGGCCCGACGGGCCTGCGGCGTCAACCACTCCGGCCCGGCCGGACCGAGACCGACCACCACGACCCGGCCCTCGCCGTCCGAACGCGCGGGAGCGGGCTTGCTCGGCAACAACGCCAACGAGAAGTACGGCACGCCGTCGGCGTCCACTTCGGACAGCGGCGCGGTCCGCTGCGCCCCGGTCGTGGCCCGCTCCACGTACCAGGCCTCGTCCAACCGCCCCGCCCGCGCCAGCGCCTCGCGCACCTGCGGGAACGTCCGGCCCAACTTCATGATCGCCACGGGGTCGCCGCCGGCCAGGTGCTCCACCAGCGCGTCCGCGGACAACGTGCCCGGCAGCACGGTCAGCACCTCGTCGCGCTCCACCAGCGGTCGCCCGATCACCGCCGCGCCCGCGCTCACCGACGTCACCCCGGGCACGACCTCGGCCTCGTACCGGTGCGCCAACCGCTTGTGCAGGTGCATGTAGGAGCCGTAGAAGAACGGGTCGCCCGCCGCCAGCACCACGACCGTGCGGCCCGCGTCCAGGTGCGCGGCCAAGCGTGCCGCGCACTCCTCGTAGAACGCGTCGATCTCGCCCTGGTAGTCGTCGGAGTCCTCGGTCGTGACGGGGTAGACCAGCTGCTCCTCGACCTGACCGTCCCGCAGGTACGGCGCGGCGATCCGGCGCGCCACGCTCCGCCCGTGCCGCGCGCTGTGGAACACGACCACGTCCGCCTCGCCGATCAGCCGCGCCGCCTTGACGGTCACCAGCTCCGGGTCGCCCGGACCCACCCCGACCCCGTACAGCTTGCCCGTCATTCTTCCTCACTCGCGATCGCGTTGAGCGCCGCCGCGGTCATGGCGCTGCCGCCCCGACGACCGCGCACGACCAGGTACTCCAGCCCCAAGTCGTTGTCCGCCAACGCATCCTTGGACTCGGCCGCGCCGATGAACCCGACGGGCACGCCGAGCACGGCCGCCGGCCGGGGCGCGCCGGCCGCGATCATGTCCAGCAGGTGGAACAACGCGGTCGGCGCGTTGCCGATGGCCACCACCGCGCCGTCCAGCCGGTCGCGCCACAGCTCCAACGCCGCCGCGCTGCGCGTGTTGCCCAGCTCCGCCGCCAACCCCGGCACGCGCGGGTCGCCCAACGTGCACACGACCTCGTTGTCGGCGGGCAGCCGACGGCGCGTGACCCCCGCCGCGACCATCTGCGCGTCGCAGAGGATCGGCGCCCCCGCCAGCAGCGCGGCCCGCGCGTCACGCACCACGTGCGGCGAGAAGTCGACGTCCGGGACCAGGTCGACCATCCCGCAGGCGTGGATCATCCGCACCACCACCCGGGACACGTCGGACGGGAACCGCGCCAGGTCTGCCTCGGCGCGGATGGTGGCGAAGGAACGGCGGTAGATCTCCGCGCCGTCCTTGACGTAGCTGGTCACCTGATCTCCTCGTACCCGTCGCCGGTCGCGACGAACTCCACCACGTCACCCGCCGGCCGACCGCACCGGCGGGCGCAACCGGACCAGTGCGCGCGACCCGGCGCGGTCCGGGTGTCGACCCACCGGGTGGCGTCGGCCCGCACGTCGGCCAACGACTTCGCGCACCCCGGCCGCCCGGTGCACGCGCTCACCCCGTGCCACCGCGAGTCCGGCGACGTGAACAGGCCGCTGGTATCGCTCCCGGCGGGCAGCACCACGCTCCGCCACGGCGTGAGCCGCACCGGCACGCCGGCGAGCAGCCGCGCGTCCCAACGCCCCAACGGCACGCCCGCCACGATCACCGAACCGTGCACGCCCGGTGCGACGGGCATCACAGTCGGCTCGACCCGGGCGTCACCCGGAACGCCCAGCGCCTCGGTGATCTTCCGCACACCGCCGTCCACTTCGGACAGCCGCCAGGCGTCGCCGCGGATCTCGCCGAACAGGCGTGCGGCGGTCACCACGGCGTCCACTGGATCGGTCACGCGGAGCCCGCAATCCCGTCCTGCCAGGAACAACGCGTCGCCGACGAGCCCGATGTCGCCCGACAGGCCGCTCACCGCGCCACCCACCGTGACCAGGAAACGCCCTGGCAGGGACGCCAGCCCGGGCACCGCGCGCAACGCCGCGTCGATCGCGTCGACCAACGCCTGGTTGTCCTCCAACGGCGCGGCGACGATGTTGCGCATCCGCTCGTGGGTCAGCGAGGGCAGCAGGCCGACGTCGCGCAGCCGGGCGCCCAGCTCGTGCTCCGCCCCTGGCGCCAAGCCCCTGATCTGCACGTTCGCCCGCGAGGTCAGCTCCAGGAACCCGTCACCGAGTTCGAGGGCGGCGGTCCGCAGCACGTCGACCTGCGCCGCGCTCACCGTGCCACCGGGCACCCGGACCCGGGCCAACCCGCCGTCGGCGGCCCGGTGCACGTCGACGGCGCCGGGGCAGGCGTCCGGGTGGGTTCGGCCTGCCGACGTGTTGGCCGTCGCGGAGGGCGCATGGGGTGCCGTGGGCATGGACTGGATGCTAACTGCCGTTAGGGTGACCTCCGAACGGCGAAGCAGCAGGAGGAAGCCGGTGTGAATCCGGCGCGGTCCCGCCACTGTGACCGGGCACGTCCCGGGAGTCAGGAACTCCGCTCGCCGTCCCCCACGACCGGGGCGAGGACCCCCGAGGGATGGAGCCCGCACGTGATCCTGCTGTTGTCGACCTCCGACACGGACCTGCTGTCCGCCCGTGCCAGTGGCGCGGACTACCGCCTGGCCAACCCGGCCCGCACCGCCGCGGACGACCTCACGGCGCTGGTGGAGGGCGTCGACCTGGTGGTCGTGCGCATCCTCGGCGGTCGCCGGATGTGGGAGGAGGGCCTCGACCGGTTGCTCGCCTCGGGTCTGCCGGTGGTGGTGCTGGGCGGTGAGCAGAACCCCGACGCGCCGCTGATGGAGCTGTCGACCGTGCCGGGCGGTGTGTGCGCGGAGGCGCACGCGTACCTGGCGCACGGCGGCGCGGCGAACCTCCTCCAGCTGCACCACTTCCTGTCCGACACCGTGCTGCTCACCGGTCACGGCTTCGCGCCGCCCGAGCCGACGCCCACCTGGGGCCTGCTGGAGCGGGAGCAGGCAGGCGAAGGGCCGACCATCGCGGTCCTGTACTACCGGGCCCACCACGTGGCCGGCAACACGGCGTTCGTGCACGCGTTGTGCGACGCGATCGTGGCCAAGGGCGGCCGCCCGCTGCCGGTCTACTGCGCCTCGCTGCGCGCGGCGGACCCGGAACTGCTGGCCGAACTCGGCCGGGCGGACGCGCTGGTGGTCACCGTGCTGGCGGCGGGCGGCACCAAGCCCGCCACCGCGGCCGCCGGTGGCGACGACGACGCGTGGGACGTGGGCGCGCTGGCGGCCCTGGACGTCCCGATCCTCCAGGCCCTGTGCCTGACCGGCAGCCGTGCCGCGTGGGACGAGAACGACGACGGACTGTCCCCTTTGGACACCGCGACCCAGGTGGCGATCCCGGAGTTCGACGGCCGGATCATCACCGTGCCGTTCTCGTTCAAGGAGGTCGACGAGGACGGCCTCACCGTCTACGTCGCCGACGAGGAGCGGGCCTCGCGGGTCGCGGGCATCGCGGTCCGCCACGGCAGGCTGCGGCACATCCCGCCGGCCGAACGACGGATCGCGGTGATGCTCTCGGCGTACCCGACCAAGCACTCCCGCATCGGCAACGCGGTCGGGCTGGACACGCCGGCCAGCGTGGTCCGGTTGCTCACCGCGATGGAGGGCCACGGCTACGACATCGGCGACGAGCTGCCCGGGGTGGCGGACCTCGACGGCGACGCGTTGATCCACGCCCTCATCGCGGCCGGCGGCCAGGACGCCGACTGGTTGACCGAGGAGCAGCTCCAGGGCAACCCGGTCCGGCTCCCCGCCGCCCGCTATCGGGAGTGGTACGCGACGCTCCCGGCGGACACCCGGCGGGAGATGGAGCAGCACTGGGGCGAAGCTCCCGGTGAGCTGTTCGTGGACCGGTCGAAGGACTCCGACGGCGAGATCGTCCTGGCCGCCCTGCGCTCGGGCAACGTCGTGGTCATGGTCCAGCCGCCGCGCGGCTTCGGCGAGAACCCGATCGCCATCTACCACGACCCCGACCTGCCGCCCAGCCACCACTACCTGGCCGCCTACCGCTGGCTGGAGGACGAGTTCGGCGCCGACGCCGTGGTGCACGTCGGCAAGCACGGCAACCTGGAGTGGCTGCCCGGCAAGACCGTCGGCATGTCGGCGGGCTGCGGCCCGGACGCCGCCCTGGGCGACCTGCCGCTGATCTACCCGTTCCTGGTCAACGACCCGGGCGAGGGCACCCAGGCCAAGCGGCGGGCGCACGCCACCCTGGTTGACCACCTGGTGCCGCCGATGGCCAGGGCCGACAGCTACGGCGACATCGCCCGGCTGGAGCAGCTGCTGGACGAGCACGGCAACATCGCCGCCATGGACCCGGCCAAGCTGCCGGCCATCCGGGCGCAGATCTGGACCCTCATCCAGGCCGCGAAGCTCGACCACGACCTCGGCTTGGACGACCGGCCGCACGACGCCGAGTTCGACGAGCTGATCCTGCACGTCGACGGCTGGTTGTGCGAGGTCAAGGACGTCCAGATCCGCGACGGCCTGCACGTCCTGGGCGCGGCGCCCACCGGCGAGACCAGGGTCAACCTCGTGCTGTCGATCCTGCAGGCCAAGCAGATGTGGGCGGGCCAGGTCGCGGCGCTGCCCGGCCTGCGCGAGGCGCTCGGCCTGGCGGAAAGCGCCAACGACCGGACCGCCACCGACCGCGTCGAACACCAGGCCCGCGCGCTCGTCCAAGCCATGGAAGACGCCAATTGGGATGTGAACGCGGCCCGGACCCTCACCGACGTCGAGGACGTCGCGCGGGTCCTGGAGTTCGCCGCGCTGGAGGTCGTGCCCCGGCTGGCGCGCACCACGGACGAGCTGACCAACGTCCTGCACGCCCTCGACGGCGGCTACGTCCCGGCCGGTCCGAGCGGCTCGCCGCTGCGCGGCCTGGTCAACGTGCTGCCGACGGGCCGCAACTTCTACTCGGTCGACCCCAAGGCGGTGCCGTCCCGGCTGGCCTGGGAGACCGGCCAGGCCATGGCCGACTCGCTGCTGGAGCGCTACCGGTCGGAGACGGGGGAGTGGCCGCCGTCGGTCGGCCTGTCGGTCTGGGGCACCAGCGCCATGCGCACGGCCGGTGACGACGTCGCCGAGGTGCTCGCCCTGCTGGGCGTGCGGCCCCGGTGGGACGACCAGTCCCGGCGGGTCGTCGGTCTTGAGGTGATCCCCCTCGCCGAGCTGAACCGCCCCCGAATCGACGTCACGGTGCGCATCAGCGGCTTCTTCCGCGACGCATTCCCGCACGTGGTGGCACTGCTCGATGACGCGGTGCGACTAGTGGCGAACCTGGACGAGTCGGCCGCGGACAACTACGTCCGCGCGCACGCCCAAGCCGATCTCGCGCAGCACAACGACCCGCGAAGGTCGACAATGCGCATCTTCGGTAGCAAACCGGGCGCATACGGCGCCGGCCTGCTGCCGCTCATCGACAGCCGGAACTGGCGGGACGACGCCGATCTTGCCGAGGTGTACGCGGTGTGGGGCGGCTACGCCTACGGCCGTGAACTCGACGGGGTCGAAGCGCGGCCGGCCATGGAGAGCGCCTACAAGCGCATCGCGGTCGCGGCGAAGAACATCGACACCCGCGAACACGACATCGCCGATTCCGACGACTACTTCCAGTACCACGGCGGAATGATCGCCACCGTCCGCGCGCTGACCGGTAAAGCGCCCGCCGCTTATGTCGGCGACAGCACGCGACCCGACGCGGTGCGGACCAGAACCCTGCACGAGGAGACGAACCGGATCTTCCGCGCCCGAGTGGTGAACCCGCGGTGGTTGGCCGCAATGCGCAAGCACGGTTATAAGGGCGCGTTCGAACTCGCCGCGACGGTGGATTACCTGTTCGGCTACGACGCCACCACCGGTGTGGTCGCGGACTGGATGTACGAGCAGCTCGCGGCCAGCTACGTGCTGGACCCGGTGAACCGCGAGTTCCTGGCGCGGTCGAACCCGTGGGCGCTGCACGGCATCTCCGAACGGCTCCTGGAGGCGGCGAACCGGGGTATGTGGGAGCACCCGGAGCCGGCGACGCTGGAAGCGCTCCAGGCGGCGTACCTGGAATCCGAAGGCGATCTCGAAGACGGCCGTTGAGCCGGAAATAGGGGTACCCCTAAATTCCGACGTCCCGTTGTCGGCGGATGAGGGCGCCGTCGACAACGGGTATCACTTCCCGGTCCTGAATGGACGCCCGGCCGCGCGCCGGCGGGTCGACCGCGGTGAGTCGACCCGCCCTCGCGCGCCACCCGGCGGGCCGACTCGCGCCACCGACCGCACGACTCGGCGTGCCCCGGCGCGCGACTCGCGCGGCAGTGGTGGGCGACTACCGCGCACATCCGGTGCAGACTGGTGGCGGGTGAGTGGGGGACACGACTGGTGAATTCTTCCGGGCCATCGGCCCGGGGATGAACCGAGCGTGTCCGACCGGTCTACGAACAGTGCCTGAACGGACCACCGGACACGCCGCTAGCAGAATCGGTCCAGCAAGGCAAACGTCGCAACGTCGGTAACAGCGCGGACACGGGAGCTTGACACAACTCCGTGGCGCGAACCACACTCCCCCAAAACCTGGGAGCGCTCCCAGAACGTTCACCGCCGATCAACTGAGGAGTTCTCGTGCGCTACCGTCGAGCAGGCTTGGCCAAAGTCCTGGCCTGCACCGCAGTGCTTGCCACAGTCGCCACGGCCTGTGGCTCGGGAGGGTCGGGTACCTCGCCCGACGGCAAGGTCGAGCTCACCATCGCGACCTTCAACGAGTTCGGCTACGAGGAACTCCTCAAGGAGTACGAGGCCGCGAACCCGAACGTCAAGGTCACGCAGCGCAAGACCGGCCAGGGTGCCCCGCACCACCAGAACCTGTTCACCAAGCTGGGCGCCGGCTCCGGCCTGGCCGACGTCGAGGCCGTCGAAGAGGGCTTCCTGAGCCAGGTCATGGCCAAGTCGGGCCAGTTCGAGGACCTCAAGGAGATCGGCCCGAAGGACGTCCGCGAGGACCGCTGGCTGCAGTGGAAGGTCGACGCGGTCACCACCAAGGACAACAAGCTCATCGGCTACGGCACCGACATCGGCCCGCTGGCCATGTGCTACCGCAAGGACATGCTCGCGGCCGCGAACCTGCCGTCCGACCCCGAGGGCGTCAAGGCCCTGTTCGCGACCTGGGACTCGTACTTCGAGGCCGGTGACAAGTACGTCAAGGCGACCGGCAAGCCGTGGTTCGACTCGGCCGCGCAGATCTTCAACCCGATGCACAACCAGGCCGAGACCGGCTACTTCGACCGCGACGACAAGCTCGTGATCGAGACCAACGACGACAAGAAGATCTTCGACCAGGTCACCGCCGCGGTCGCGGGCGGCCAGTCGGCCAAGCTCGCCGCCTGGAGCCCGGAGTGGGAGACCGGCTTCAAGGAGTCGGCGTTCGCCACCAAGACCTGCCCGTCCTGGATGCTGGGTGTCATCGAGGGCAACGCGGGCCCCGACCACAAGGGCAAGTGGGCCGTCACCGCGGCCTTCCCCGGCGGCGGCGGCAACTGGGGCGGCTCGTACCTGACCGTCCCGAAGCAGGGCAAGAACAAGGCCGAGGCCGCCAAGCTGGCCGCGTGGCTGACCGCGCCGGAGCAGCAGATCAAGGCGTTCAAGGCCAAGGGCACGTTCCCGAGCCAGACCCAGGCCCTGATCTCGCCCGAGCTGCTGAACCAGACCAGCGAGTACTTCGGCGGCGAGAAGGTCGGCCTGCTGTTCGCCGAGCAGGCCAACAAGGTCGCGGCCGCCCAGTACAAGGGCCCGCAGGACGGTGAGATCCAGGACAACGTCGTTTCCCCGGCGCTGACCTCGGTCGAGCAGGGCACCTCGCCTGAGGACGCGTGGAAGCAGGTCGTCGAGGGAGCCAAGAAGGCTGCCAAGTAATGACGACCGAGCTCACGGTCACGCGCGGGCGGGGCGCCGAGCCCCGCCCGCCGCGGCGCGACGACAACGATGACATCGGTCCGGGCAAGTTGAGCTGGCGTTACCGGCTCACCCGCCTGGACGTGAAGTTCTCGCCGTACGTGTACATCGCCCCGTTCTTCATCCTGTTCGCCGTGGTGGGCCTGTTCCCGCTGCTCTACACCGCCTACATCTCCCTGTTCGAGTGGGAGCTGGGCGCGGACGAGCAGCCGTTCGTCGGCATCGAGAACTACACCGCGCTGTTGGCCGACTCGCAGTTCTGGAACGCGATGGTCAACACGTTCAGCATCTTCGCGATCTCCACGATCCCGCAGCTCATCATCGCGGTGCTGCTGGCCGTGCTGCTCAACACCGCGCTGCGCGGGCGGACCGGCTGGCGGATGGGCGTGCTGCTGCCCTACGTGGCCAGCCTCGTCGCCCTGACCATCATCTTCGGCGACCTGTTCGGCGTGCAGTACGGCACCGTGAACAACATCCTGGAGCTGTTCGGCATCGACCGGATCGACTGGCAGGCCGACCGCTGGTGGAGCCACGTCGCCATCGCCACCATGGTCAACTGGCGCTGGACGGGCTACAACGCCCTGATCGTGCTGGCCGCCATGCAGGCCATCCCGCGCGACGTCTACGAGGCGGCCTGGGTCGACGGCGCGAGCAAGGTGCGCCAGTTCACCAGCATCACGCTGCCGATGCTGCGCCCCACCCTGATCTTCGTGGTCGTCACGTCGACCATCGGCGGTCTGCAGATCTTCACCGAGCCGTTGCTCTTCGCGCCCTCGGCGGGCGCCAACGGCGGCGCGACCCACCAGTACCAGACGGTCGTGCTCTACATGTACCAAGCCGGCTTCCAGAGCCAGGACCTCGGCTACGCCTCGGCGATGGCGTGGGTCCTGTTCCTGGTCATCATCGCGATCGCGGGGATCAACTTCCTGCTCACCCGCAGGCTCGCGTCCAGTGGGGAGGCGTGATGGCGACCATCACCGACCGGCCGACCGTCACCGGGCCCAAGCCGGCCAAGCGGCGGGGCTCGAAGAGGATCTCGCTCGCCGACCGGCGGCCCGGCTTCGTCGTCTACGGCATCCTGATCGCGTTCATCCTGGGCTCGGCGTTCCCGTTCTACTGGTCGTTCCTGGTGGCCAGCCACGACGACCAGAAGTTCACCGCCGACGCACCCCTGCTGCCCGGCGGGAACTTCTTCCACAACGCGGGCCGCGTGCTCGACACGATCCCGTTCTGGAAGGCGCTGGGCAACAGCATCCTGGTCTCCGGCACGGTCACCCTGTCGGTGGTGGTGCTGTCGACCCTGGCCGGGTTCGCCTTCGCCAAGCTGCGGTTCAAGGGCCGGGGACCGCTGATGGTCTTCGTGGTCGCCACGCTCGCCGTGCCCACGCAGCTCGGCATCATCCCGCTCTACATGGCGATGGCGGAGTACGGCTGGTCCGGCACCCTCGGTGCGGTCATCATCCCCAACCTGGTGACCGCGTTCGGCGTGTTCTGGATGCGCCAGTACATCGCCGACGCCGTGCCGGACGAGCTGATCGAGGCAGCCCGCATGGACGGGTGCAGCATGATCCGCACGTTCTGGCACGTGTGCCTGCCCGCGGTGCGCCCGGCCGCCGCCATGCTCGGCATCTTCACGTTCATGATGTCGTGGAACGACTTCCTCTGGCCGTTGATCGTGCTCAACGCCGACAACCCGACGATGCAGGTCGCCCTGGAGAAGTTGCAGAGCGGCTACTACGTCGACAACTCGCTCGTGCTCGCCGGGACCACCATGGCCACGGTCCCGATTCTGATCGTCTTCCTCGTACTCGGTCGGCAGATCGTCGCCGGGATCATGCAGGGTGCTGTGAAGGGGTAGCTGTGGAGTCGATTTCCTTTCCCGAGGGATTCGTGTGGGGCGCCGCGACAGCGGCGTTCCAGATCGAAGGCGCGACCACCGCGGACGGTCGCACCGCGTCCATCTGGGACACGTTCTGCAAGGTCCCCGGCGCGGTGGTGGGCGGCGACACGGGAGACCCCGCCGCCGACCACTACTACCGGGTCGACGAAGACGTCCAGCTCATGGTCGACCTCGGGCTGCAGGCCTACCGGTTCTCCACGGCGTGGCCGCGCATCCGCCCGGACGGTGGTCCGGTCAACCAGGCCGGCCTGGACTTCTACTCCCGGCTGGTCGACAAGCTGCTCGAGAACAACATCGCCCCGTGGCTGACCCTCTACCACTGGGACCTCCCGCAGACCCTGGAGGACGAGGGCGGCTGGGCCAACCGCGACACCGCGTACCGCTTCGCGGAGTACGCCGAGTCGGTCGTCGGCGCGCTCGGCGACCGGGTGGACAACTGGACCACGCTCAACGAGCCGTGGTGCTCGTCGCTGCTGAGCTACGCCGCCGGCGTGCACGCGCCCGGCCGCCAGGAGCCGGAGGCCGCCGTCGCGGCCGTGCACCACCTGCTGCTGGCCCACGGCCTGGCCACCGCGGCGATCCGGGAGCAGGCGCCGAACGCCAAGATCGGCATCACGCTCAACATGTACCCGATCATCCCGGCGGACCCGGAGGACCCGGCCGACGTCGACGCCGCCCGCCGGCTCGACGGCCTGCAGAACCGGATCTTCCTGGACCCGCTGTTCAAGGGCGAGTACCCGGCGGACATCGTGGAGGACCTGGAGCCGTACGGCTTCTCGAAGCACATCCGCGAGAACGACCTGGAGATCATCTCCGCGCCGCTGGACCAGCTGGGCGTGAACTACTACGCCGAGCACTTCGTCAGCGGCACGCCGGAGCCCGCCGCGGCCGACTCCTCGGAGCAGGTCCAGACCAACGGCCGTCGCCCGACCGGGTCACCGTGGGTCGGCGCGGAGCACGTCTCGTTCCCCAGCCGCGGCCTGCCCCGCACCGACATGGACTGGGAGGTGCAGCCGGACGGTCTGTACAAGGTGCTCATGCGCGTGCACCAGGACTACCCCAGCATCCCGATGTACGTCACCGAGAACGGCGCGGCCTACCGCGACTCGATCAGCGACGACGGCTCGATCAACGACCCGGAGCGGCTCGGTTACATCGAGTCGCACCTCAGGGCGGCGCATGAGGCGATCGAGGCTGGTGTGGACCTGCGCGGTTACTTCGCGTGGTCGCTCATGGACAACTTCGAATGGGCCGAGGGTTACGCCAAGCGGTTCGGGATCGTGCATGTCGACTACGAGACCCAGGTGCGGACGCCTAAGATGAGCGCCATGTGGTACTCGCAGGTTGCCCGTGGCAACGCTCTCGCGGCGACGGTCGCTCCGTGACAGATGCCGTTGACCCGCCCAAGGCGCGACGACCCAACACCCGGCTCGAGGAGGTCGCTCGTGCAGCCGGTGTGTCGAAGTCGACCGTCTCCCGGGTGATCAACGGCGAGCCGTACGTCAGTTCGAGAGCCCGCGAGGCCGTGCACCAGGCCATCGGGAAGCTCGGGTACAGCCCCAACCAGGCGGCTCGGACGCTCGCGGGCAGCCGGGCCAACTGCATCGCGATGGTCGTGTCCGAGCAGGGCAGCCGGGTGCTGAACGACCCGTTCTTCGCGGGTGTGCTGCGCGGCGTGCACGCCGAGCTCGCGGGCAAGCGGGTCCAGCTCGTGCTCATGATGAGCAAGGAGGGTGACGAGCAGGACCTCGTCAACTACCTATGCGGCGGCCACGTGGACGGCGTGCTGGTGATCAGCCTGCACGGCCAGGACCCGCTGCCCCGCACGCTCGCCGACGCGGGCCTGCCGACCGTGGTCTGCGGCAGGCCGCTCGGCGCGGGCGGAGTGCCCTATGTGGACTCGGACAACTTCAACGGCGCCATGGAGGCGGCGCGCTACCTGGTCTCGCAGGGCCACAAGCGCATCGCCACCATCGCCGGTCCCCGGGACATGGCGGTCGGCATGGACCGCCTCTCGGGCTGGAAGCGCGGGCTCAGCCAGGCCCGGGCCGACACCGACCTGGTCGCATACGGGGACTTCACCCCGGAGAGCGGCGCCGCGGCCATGGCCGACCTGCTCAAGCGGGCGCCGGACCTGGACGCGGTGTTCGTCGGCGCGGACATCATGGCGCTGGGCGCGTTGCAGACCCTGCACGCGCACGGCAAGCGGGTGCCCGAGGACGTGGCCGTGGTCGGGTTCGACGACCTGATGATCGCCTCCACGGCGGTGCCGCCGCTGACCACGATCCGGCAGGACGTGGAGCAGCTGGGGCGCACGATGACGTGGCGGCTGATGGCGGAGCTGGCCGGCGAGGAGAACCTGCCGCCGTTCCTGCTCCTGCCGACCTCGATGGTCACCCGTTCGAGCGCCTGACGCCGAACGTCGGAACACCTGCCGCGACCCGGGCCCAGACCCGGGTCGCGGCGTTTTCGAATCGATTCGAAGTCCGCGTTCGACCGGTTGGGCGCCTGCCGTCGATCACTCAGCGCACTTCACTCGGATGGCCTAAGCGCGCACCCTTGCCGTCGACCGATCCGGCCGGCTACGGTCCAATCCAGCTATCTGGGAGCGCTCCCAGAGTCTGACGATCCCCCCAAGAGCCCGGGGGGAGGCGGATCCCTCTCGCCCACCGCCTCCTCCCACCCCAGCGCAAAGGAGCGCAGCACGATGGCTCGACGCACGGGAGTGCAGCCGTGAAGCGGCTCTTCGCGTTGCTCACCGCGGCCGTGGCCGCGCTCGGCGTCGTGCTGGTGACCGCCGCCGCCGACCCCGCGACGTCCACCGCCGCCGCGGCCGTGCCCGCCCAGTCGTACAACTGGCGCAACGTGGAGATCCAGGGCGGCGGGTTCGTGCCGGGCATCGTGTTCAGCCCGGCCGAGCGGAACCTGATCTACGCGCGCACCGACATCGGCGGCGCCTACCGGTGGGACCAGGCGACCGGCCGCTGGATCCCGCTGCTGGACTGGGTCGGCTGGGACGAGTGGGGCTACAACGGCGTGGCGAGCATCGCGCCGGACCCCAAAGACGCGGACAAGGTGTACGCCGCCGTCGGCATGTACACCAACAGCTGGGACCCGAACAACGGCGCGATCCTGCGTTCGTCCGACCGGGGCAAGACGTGGCAGCGGACCGTGCTGCCGTTCAAGGTCGGCGGCAACATGCCCGGTCGCGGCATGGGCGAGCGGCTGTCGGTCGACCCGAACGACGGCCGGGTGCTGTACTTCGGCGCGCCCAGCGGCAAGGGCCTGTGGCGCAGCACCGACAGCGGCGCCACGTGGGCGCAGGTGGCGAGCTTCCCCAACCCGGGCAACTACGTCGCCGACCCCAACGACACCAACGGCTACGCCAACGACATCCAGGGCGTGGTCTGGGTGACCTACGACCCGCGGTCCTCGACGGCCGGCAGCGCCACCAAGACGATCTACGTCGGCGTCGCCGACAAGGAGAACACCGTCTACCGCAGCACGGACGCGGGCGCGACGTGGACCCGGCTGGCCGGCCAGCCGACCGGCTACATCGCGCACAAGGGCGTGCTGGACACCGCGGGCGGCTTCCTCTACCTGGCCACCAGCGACACCGGCGGCCCGTACGACGGCGGCAAGGGCGACGTCTGGAAGTACGACACCGCCACCGGCGCGTGGACGCGGATCAGCCCGGTCCCGTCCAGCAGCGCGGACAACCACTTCGGCTACAGCGGCCTGACCGTCGACCGGAAGAACCCGAACACGCTGATGGTCGCCACCCAGATCTCCTGGTGGCCGGACATCGTCATCTTCCGCAGCACCGACGGCGGCGCGACGTGGACGCGGGCTTGGGACTTCACCAGCTACCCCGACCGCAGCTTCCGCTACACCATGGACATCCGGACCTCGCCGTGGCTGAGCTGGGGCGCGAACCCGCAGCCGCCGGAGGTCAGCCCGAAGCTGGGCTGGATGGTGGAGTCGATGGAGATCGACCCGTTCGACTCCAACCGGATGATGTACGGCACCGGCGCGACCATCTACGGCACCACGGACCTGCTCAAGTGGGACAACGGCGGCCAGATCACGCTCAAGCCGACCGCGGCGGGCCTGGAGGAGACCGCGGTGCTCGACCTGATCAGCCCGTCCCAGGGCGTGTCGCTGATCAGCGGCCTCGGTGACATCGGCGGGTTCCGGCACACGAGCCTGACCACGGCGCCGTCGATGATGTTCCTGCAACCCAACTTCACCACGACCACCAGCCTCGACTACGCCGAGGGGAACCCGACGGTCGTCGTGCGCTCCGGCAACGTCGACGGCTCGCCGCACGTGGCCTTCTCCACCGACGGCGGCGGCCAGTGGTTCGCGGGCACCGAGCCCGGAGGGGTGACCGGCGGCGGCACGGTCGCCGCGGCCGCCGACGGCGGCCGGTTCGTGTGGAGCCCGGCCGGCGCGGCGGTGCACTACTCGGTGGGCTTCGGCAACTCGTGGACGCCGTCGGCCGGCATCCCGGCGGGTGCCGTGGTCGAGTCCGACCGGGTCGACCCGAAGAAGTTCTACGGCCTGGCGAACGACACCGTGTACGTCAGCACCGACGGCGGCGCGACGTTCACCGCGGGTGCCACCGCGGCCGTGAGCAAGCTGCACGCGGTGCCCTCGCGCGGCGGCCACCTCTGGCTGGTCGGCGAGGGCGGGCTGTTCCGCTCGACCGACTCCGGCAAGACGGTCACGCCCGTCGACGGGGTGACCTCGGGGATCAACATCGGCTTCGGCAAGCCCGCGCCGAACAAGACCTACCCGTCGCTCTACGCGGTGCTGACCATCGACGGCAAGACCGGCGTCTACCGGTCCGACGACGAGGAAGGCCGGGGCTGGGTCCGCATCAACGACGACGCCCACCAGTACGGGAACATGGGCGAGGCCATCACCGGCGACCCGAACGTCCACGGCCGGGTCTACCTGGGCACCAACGGCCGGGGCATCCTCGTCGCGGACCCGACCGGTGGTCCCACCAGCAGCAACACCCACCCCACGGACTCGTCGTCCAGCACCACGACGACGACCACCACCACGACTACCACCGGCACGACCACGAGGACCACCGTCACCGACGAGCCGCCACCCGGCTGCTCGGTGCGGTACCAGGTCGTCAGCCAGTGGGGAGGTGGCTTCACCGGCTCGGTGAGGATCACCAACACGGGTACCAGCCCGCTCAACGGCTGGAACCTGCGCTGGTCGTTCGCGAACGGCCAGCGGATCACCAACAGTTGGAACGGCAAGGCGTCGCAGAGCGGCGCCGCCGTCTCGGTGACCAACGAGGGCTGGAACGGGACCATCGCGGCGCGTGGCTCGGTGGACTTCGGATTCCAGGCGAGCTGGCAGGGCAGCAACGTCTCACCCACCGGCTTCACGCTGAACGGTAGGTCCTGTTCCTCGGTCTGAGGACGATTTATCGCAGCCCTCGTTTGGCCTGGCGGCGCAGCTGCATTATCCGGGCTGCGCCGACCAGGGCCACCAGGATCGCGCCCGCGATCGCGGCGAACAGCAGCGCCACGCCCAGCGGCAGCGTGCCCGCCACGCCGAGGAAGTGGATCGTGGCGTCGGTCAGGTTCTGCAGGATGAACACCAGCAGCACGATCAGCACGACGATCGACGCCAGCACGGCCACCCACGTGCCGCTGATCCTGGTCGGCCTGAGCTTCGCCGGCTGCCCGGTGGTGCGGTCCCGCGTGCCGGGTGGCGGGACCGTCGGCACCGGCTCGACGGTGCCCGGCCCGTTCCCGGGCCCGCCCACCGCCGACGGGGCGTCCGGGATCGGGCTCGTGGGCAGGGCTTCCGTGCGGTCGTCGTCCCGCGGCGTCGTCACGGCGTGATTATCGACCTGCCGGCGCCCGCCCGCCAATCAGCTGCGCCGATCGGCCGCGCCGACCGACCGGGGCAGGCAACCGGGCCGATCAGCCGCACGGGCGGTTGTACTCCAGCGCGCCGACGTACTGCTGCCACTCCTCGCGGGTGATGTGGGTCTCGACGTCGTCGCACATCTCGCGCACCGCCGTGTCGAAGTCGAACTCCCAGGACCGCGTCGTGCCGTTCGACCTGGTCGTGACCACCTCGGTCGGGTGGTCGCCGAACCCCACCGCGTAGACGCCCTCGGTGAGCCCGTTGATCCGGCCGCGCTCCTCGGGCGGCCGCCGCAGGTCGGACACGTCCCACAGCGCCACCTTGTCCTGGACGCCGACGCTGGCCAGCGCGGTGCGGTCGCGGCGGAAGCCCAGCGCCTGGACCGCTCCCCGGTGCGCCTTCACCGACGAGAGCTCGTCCGGCGCCGACGGGTCGGTCAGGTCGTACAGCCGGATCTCGCCCGTCCCGGTGCCCAGCGCCAACAGGCGCTCGTCGTGCGACAGGGCGACGGCGGTGATGTTGAACGCGGTGTCCAACGCGGTGATCCGCTCCGGGCGCTCCGGGTCGGACACGTCCCACAGCCGGACCACGCCCAGCACGTCGTAGGTCGCGACGAGCTGCCCGTCCGGGCTGTAGACGATCCCGACGAGCGGCCGGGAGTGGCCGGGCAGGATCGAGGCCTGGACCGGGTTGGCCGGGTCCGACCAGTCCCAGACCGCGACCACCTCGGAGTCGGACGCGGTGACCAGGGTGCGGGCTCGGGCCGGGTCGAACGCCAGCCGCGCCACCGGGAAGTCGAAGGTGTGCACGACCTCGGCGGTCACGTCCGTGACGTCCCAGACCTTGCCCAGCCTGTCCACCACCGTGGTGGCGAATGCCCGGCCGTCACCGTTCACCGCGACCGACGTCACGGTCTCGACGGCCGGTCCGATCACGCGGGTGTTCGTCTGCGTCTCGCCGTCCGGCCGACGTCCCTGCGCGGACGCGAACGCCGCGCGGACGGCCGTGTCCGGCTCATCCGACGCGTTCGCGCTGAGCACGCCGTTGCGCGTCTCGTCGTTCGGGTTGAGCTTGTGGGCGACGATGGCGAGCTGGTTGGCCAGCGGCACGTCGCTGCTGCGCAGGCCTTGCGACTGGTTGGCCACGTACCAGGCCGCGGCCGACGTGGCCTCCTTTTCCGCGTTGATCGCGAGCACCACTGCGGTGCTGGCGAGCACCAGCAGCACGGCCAGCAGCGCCACGAGTTGCCGCAGCCTGCGGGTGCGCCGATGCGCGAGCAGCCGTTCGTGATCGCGGGCCTGGAGGCTCTCGGCCAGGAAGTCGCGCTCCTGGGCGCTGGTGCGCACGCCGTCGCGCTGCGTCCACTCGACCGCGGTGTCCAGCCGCGTCCCCCGGTACAGCGCGTCGGGGTCGCGGCCGAGCGAGTTCCAGGTCGCCGCGGCCTCGGTGAGCTGCCGCATGGTGCGCAACCCGTCGCGGTCCTCGGCGAGCCAGCCGCGCAGCCGCGGCCAGGAGCGGATCAGCGCCTCGTGCGCGATCTCCACGCTGTCGCGGTCCAGGGTGAGCAGCCGGGCGTGCGCCAGCCGGTCGAGCACCACGTCCACGTCCACGTCGTGGTCGAGCTCGGCGCGCGGCAGCCGCCGCTTGGTGTCCTCGGTGCCGTCGCCGAGCGCGGTCAGCCGCAGGAACACCTGCCGCGCCAACACCCGCTGGTGCCGCTCCAGTGACGTGTAGGTGCGTTCGGCGGTCTGCGCGATGGCGTGCTGGATGCCGCCCGCGGCCTCGTAGCCCGCCAGCGTCAACGTGGTGCCGCGCCGCCGCCGCCAGGTCTCCAGCAGCGCGTGCGACACCAGTGGCAGCACGCCCGGCTGACCGGTGGCGTCCGCGACGAGCCGGGACACCAGCGCCGTCTCGACCGTGCACGACGCCTTCACCGCGGGCTGCATGATCACCTGGCGCAGCTCCTCGGGACCCATCGGCCCGAGCAGCAGCTGCCCGTCGGTCAGCGCCTCCACCAGTGCCGGGTGCTGCGCGCAGTGCCCGTAGAAGTCGGCCCGCACGCCGATCACGACCCGGCAGCGGGCGGTCAGCAGCGCGTCGACGTAGGCGGTGCGCTGGTCGACGTCCTGCCACAGCGTGAAGACCTCTTCGAACTGGTCCACGATCAGCAGGTCCGCGTCCAGGTCCGGTTCGGCGGTCTCGCTGGGCGAGGTGACCACGGCCCGCCCGGTCACCCGCGGCACCAGGCCCGCGCGCAGCAGCGACGACTTGCCCGCGCCGGACGCGCCGAACACCGCGACGAACCGGCGGTGCGCGATGCGCTGCTCCAGGTCGTCCAGCAGGTGGTCGCGGCCGAAGAACCACTCGGCGTCCTCGGTGCCGTAGGCGGCCAGGCCCGCGTACGGCGGGTGGCGGCCCTCGTCGGAGTCGGGGTCCGGGCTGGGCAGCACCTCGGCGGCGACCTGCCGCCACCGGTCCTCCCACTCGGTGACGTCGCCCTCGCAGGCGCGCACGTAGGCCAGCGTCACGGCGAGCGTGGGCAGCTTGCGCCCGCCCGCCGCGTCCGACAACGTCGTCGCCGAGTAGTGGGCGCGCGCGCCCAACTGCCGATAGCTGTAGCCGCCCGCCTTGTCCCGCAACGACCGCAGGTCGGCGGCGAACTTGAGCAGCAGGCTGTCACCGACGTCCAACGGGCGCTCTCCACGCGGCACCGGTTCACCCCCTGGCAGTTCTCTCGACAATTGTCCGCAGCGACAAACGTGCCGTCCAGGCTGTCAGACGAGCGCTCGCCGCGTGCCCGCTTCCGGCGCGTGCATTCGGGTGAACAGGTCCGGCGCACTTCGCCAGTGTGTTCGCGTTGCTCGCGGCGGGCGGGCACGACGAGCCGATTCGCCTGATCACGAACCTCCAGCGGACCCGGCACCCCGGAGCGCTAGGCTCGACGGGGTGCCACGCCTGATCGTGTTGAACGGCCCTCCCGGGTGCGGCAAGTCGACCATCGCGCGTCGTTACGCGGACGACCACCCGCCGACGTTGGCGTTGGACGTCGACCGCGTGCGCGACCTGGTCGCCGGTGACCTCGGTGAGGCCGGTCGCCTGGCGCGCGACATCGCCATCGCCGCCGCCCGCGTGCACCTGACCTCGGGCCACGACGTGGTCGTGCCCCAGTTCCTCGGCCGTCCGGAGTTCCTGGACCGCCTGGCCGACCTGGCCGCCGAGCTGGGTGCGACCTACCACGAGGTCGTGCTGATCGACTCGCGGGAGAACGCGATCCGCCGCTTCACCGAGCGTGCCACCGTCCAGGCCACCCCGGCGGAGCTCTCGACCATGTACGACAACCTGCAAACGATCATCGCCACCCGCTCGCCCCACCTGATCCCCTCGGTAGAGGGTGACCCGGCTCACACCTACCGCACTCTCCTGGCCGTCCTGAACGTAGAACTCGGGGTACCTGAACGTAGGACTCGCGCGACCTGAACGTAGGACTCTCGCGCGTGTCCTACGTTCGGAACGCGCGTGTCCTACGGTCAGGTCGCGCGAGTTGAACGCTCAGGTCAGGGCGGTGGTTACGTACGGGTCGGGGTCGGCCAGGATCGCGCGGACGGCGGTGGTCGCGGCGCCGCGGACGGCCGCCTCGGCGCCCAGCGACGACGCCACCACCCGGACGGGTGACCACTCGGCGCTGACCACGCGGCGGTCCAACTCGGCGTGCAGGGGTTCCTGGAGCCACGGTTCCAGGCGTGCGTAGGTGCCGCCGAGGACGACCGTCGGCAGGTCCAGCAGGTTGACCGCGCCGGACAGCGCGACGCCCAGCCACCGGGCCGCCGAACGCACCGCCGCCGTGGCCGTGCGGTCGCCCGCGGCCAGCCCCGCGAGCAGCTCGTCCACCCCCGAGACCCCCGCCGCGCGCACGATCTCGTCCTGCCCGGCCAACCGCTCCAGGCACCCCCGCGACCCGCAGGCGCACCGCGGCCCGCGCGGGTCCACCGACAGGTGCCCGATCTCGCCGCCGAACCCGGACACGCCCTCGAACAGCGCGCCGCCGACCACGATGCCCGCGCCGATGCCGATCTCACCGGAGATGTGCAGGAAGTCCGCCGCCACGTCCCCGTGCCACAGCTCGGCCAACGCGGCCAGGTTCGCCTCGTTGCCCACCAGCACCGGCACGTCCAACGCCATCCGCCGGGTCAGCTCGCCCCGCACGTCCACCTCGCGCCAGCCCAGGTTCGGCGCGACCCGCAGCGACCCGCCCGCCACCTCCACCAGGCCCGGCACGGCCACGCCGACCCCGCCGATCGGCACGTCCTGCTTCGCCGCCGTCCGCACCGCCGTCGCCACCTTGGCCAGCACGCGGGCGGGGGAGGAGGAGCGGTTGTCGCTGGGCCGCAGCCACCGCGCCCGCACCCGACCGGTCAGGTCGACCAGGCACGTGGCCAGGTAGTCGACCCCGATCTCCACGCCGAGCCCGTGCGGCCCGGTCGGTGACAGGTGCAGCGCGGTGCCCCGCCGCCCGGGTCCGGACCGGGCCTGCGCCTCGCCCTCGGCGACGAGGTCGGCGCCGATCATCCGGTCGACCAGGCTGGACACGGTCGCCTTGGTCAGCCCCGTGCGCGCGGCCACGGCGGCCCGTGACGAGCCGGGCGCCTCGGCGATGGCGTCGAGCACCAGGGCGGAGTTGTGCCGTCGCACGGTGTGCTGGCTCGCGGGCTGCGGTCTGGACACCACTGGATCCTAGCGGCTGAGTGCGATAAGTTCAGGCATCAAACTTATTGGAGGTGCCCTCGTGGACAATTTCAGCTTCGGCCTGTGGACGGTCGGCTGGCCGGGACGCGACCCGTTCGGCGACGCGACCCGCCCCGCGCTGGACGCGCCGCTGGCGGTGCGCAAGCTCTCCGAGCTCGGTGCCTGGGGCATCACGTTCCACGACGACGACCTGTTCCCCTTCGGCGCGAGCACGGCCGAGGTGGACAAGCGCGTCGCCGCGTTCCGCGCGGCGCTGGACGAGACCGGCATGGTCGTGCCGATGGTGACCACCAACCTGTTCACCCACCCGGTGTTCAAGGACGGCGGCTTCACCAGCAACGACCGCTCGGTGCGCCGGTTCGCCCTGCGGAAGGTGCTGCGCAACCTGGAGCTGGCGGCCGAGCTCGGCGCGAAGACCATCGTGATGTGGGGTGGTCGCGAAGGCTCCGAGGTCGACGCGGGCAAGCCCGTGCACGCCGCCCTCGACCGCTACCGCGAGGCCGTCGACACGGTCGCGCAGTACTCGGTCGACCAGGGCTACGGCTTCCGCTTCGCCCTGGAGCCCAAGCCGAACGAGCCGCGCGGCGACATCCTGCTGCCCACGATCGGCCACGCGCTGGCGTTCATCTCGACGCTGGAGCACCACGAGCTGGTCGGCGTGAACCCCGAGGTCGGCCACGAGCAGATGGCGGGCCTCAACTTCGTGCACGGCATCGGCCAGGCGCTGTGGCAGGGCAAGCTCTTCCACATCGACCTCAACGGCCAGAAGGGCCCGCGCTACGACCAGGACTTCGTGTTCGGCCAGGGCGACCTGCTGTCCGCGTTCTTCCTGGTCGACCTGCTGGAGAACGGCGGCTACGACGGCCCGCGGCACTTCGACTACAAGCCGTTGCGCACCGAGGACCTCGACGGCGTGTGGGAGAGCGCGGCGGCCAACATGCGCACCTACAAGCTGCTGCGCGAGCGGGCGGCGGCGTTCCGCGCCGACCCCGAGGTGCAGGAGGCGATGAAGTACAGCGGCGTGTACGAGCTGGCCGAGCCGACGCTGGACGAGGGTGAGTCGATCGCGGACTTCCTGAAGGGCGAGGACTTCGACCCGGCCACCGCCGCCGAGCGCGGCTTCGGGTTCGTGCGCCTGGCGCAGCTGGCGACCGAGCACCTGTTGGGCGCGCGCTGATGGCGCTCGTCGCGGGCGTCGACTCGTCCACCCAGTCCTGCAAGGTGGTGGTGCGCGACGCGGACACCGGCGCCCTTGTGCGGCAAGGGCGTGCGGCGCACCCGACGGGCACCGAGGTGCATCCCGCCGCGTGGTGGGACGCGCTCCAGACGGCCATCGCGGACGCGGGCGGCCTGGACGACGTGGCCGCCGTGTCGGTGGCCGCGCAGCAGCACGGCATGGTGACGCTGGACTCCGCCGGCGAGGTGGTGCGGCCGGCGCTGCTGTGGAACGACACCCGTTCCGCGGCCGCGGCGGCCGACCTCACCACGGAGCTCGGCGGTCCGGACCGGTGGGCCGAGGCGATCGGCAGCGTCCCGGTCGCCTCGCTCACCGTGACCAAGCTGCGGTGGCTGGCGGCCAACGAGCCGGAGTCGGCGGCTCGCACGGCGGCCGTGTGCCTGCCGCACGACTGGTTGACGTGGAAGCTGTCGGGCAGCACGTCGTTGGACGCGCTGACCACCGACCGCAGCGACGCCAGCGGCACGGGCTACTGGTCGCCGTCCACCGAGGACTACCGGCCGGACCTGCTGGAACTGGCGCTGGGCAAGGTCGTCGCGGTGCCGCGGGTGCTCGGTCCGGCGGAACTGGCCGCAGGGCGGTTCGGCGCGGGCGCGGGCGACAACGCGGCGGCGGCGCTGGGCGTGCAGGCGCAACCGGGTGACGTGGTCGTGTCCATCGGCACGTCCGGCACGGCGTTCGCGCGGTGGCCGAACCCGGTCGCCGACGGCACCGGCATCGTCAACGGCTTCGCCGACGCGGAGGGCGGCCACCTGCCGCTCGTGTGCACCCTCAACGCGTCACGGGTGCTCAGCTCGACGTCGTCCGTGCTCGGGGTCGACCTGGCCGACCTGTCGGACCTGGCCCTGAGCGCTCCCGCGGGCGCCGACGGGCTGGTGCTCGTGCCGTACCTGGAGGGGGAGCGCACGCCGAACAAGCCCGACTCCACCGGCGCGTTGCACGGCCTGCGGCTGGACACCATGACCCCGGCGCACCTGGCGCGTGCCGCGGTCGAGGGCCTGCTGTGCAGCCTGGCCGACGCGATCGACGCGTTGGCCGCGCTGGGCATGCCGGTGTCGCGGGTGCTGCTGATCGGCGGCGGGGCGCGGATGCCCGCCGTGCAGCGGCTCGCCCCCGCGGTGTTCGGCTGCCCGGTCGTCGTGCCGTCGCCGAGCGAGTACGTGGCCGACGGCGCCGCCCGGCAGGCGGCGTGGGCGGTCGGCGGTGCGGACGCGCCGCCGCACTGGTCGGAGCTGGCGTCGACCTCGGTCGAAGCCGACCCGACCCCGTGGGTCCGGGAGCGCTACGCCTCCGCGCGTGAGCTGACGGTCGACCGCTGACCGCGGCACAAGACCGAAAGGGGGTACCTCCGGCCGCGGGGGTGCCCCCTTTCGCTACGGCGCGTCTGCGAGCACTTCCTCGATCACGTCCCGCGCACCGTCGTGCCCGTCGGCGAGCACGATCAGGGCCTTCCACAGCGCCCACCCGCGCGCCCGCGCCCACGTGGCCTCGTCCAACTCGACCGCCTCGCGGAAAGCCCGCCTGCTCTCACCGGAGAACATCGTCCACGCGATCACGAGGTCGCACGCCGGGTCGCCGACCCCGGACGTGCCGAAGTCGATCACCGCGGTCAACTTCCCGCCGTCGACCAGCAGGTTCCCGTGCGCGATGTCACCGTGGAACCACACCGGCGGCCCGGCCCAGTCCGGTGCGCGCAGCGCGTCGTCCCACACGGCCGCCGCTCGACCGGTGTCGACGCGCCCTTCCAACGCGACGAGCGCGCGCCGCGTCCCGTCGTCGTAGTGGCCCGGCGACGCGCCCCGGTAGAAGCTGTGCGCGCCCGCCCGCGGTCCGTCCGACGCGTCGACGCGGTGCAGCGCGCGGATGAAGTCGGCGATCGACACCGCGAACGCCGCCATGTCCTCGATGCGGTCCGGTGACGCGGTCCGGCCCTCCAGCCAGCGCCGGACCGACCAGTGGAACGGGTAGCCCTCGCCCGGCACGCCCAGGGCCAGCGGCACGGGCACCGGGACGGGCAACGACGGTGCCAGGACCGGCAGCCACCGGTGCTCCTTGGCCACGGCGGGCGCGTAGCCCTCGGCGGTCGGCAGCCGCACCGTCAGGTCGTCACCGAGGCGGTACGTGCGGTTGTCCCACCCGTCGACCTCGACCGGCGTCACCGGCAGGTCGGCCCAGCGCGGGAACTGGCTCGCGAGCAGCCGCCTCACCAGCCCGGCGTCGATGCCGGCGCGACCGTCGCGGTGCGGGATGTCGACCATGACCCGAGCCTGGCGACCTCCCCGCGCCGGCGGCAACGCATTTTCAAGCGTGCGACAGCGCGAACGCGCTCAGGAAACCCGCCACCGTCACCAGACCGACCAGCAGGTGGGCGTCGTCGAACGCCTCGGGGATCATCGTGTCGGCGACCATCGACAGGATCGCGCCGCCCGCGAACGCGGTGATCGCGGCCAACCACTGGGGTGGGGCGTCGGCCAGCAGGCCGTACCCGGCCATCGCCGCCAGGCCGCTGACCACCGCGATCCCCGTCCACAGGCCGAACACGTACCGCCGCGACCGGCCGGCTCGGCGCATCCCGGCGGCCGACGACAGGCCCTCCGGCACGTTGCTGACGAACACCGCCGCGACGGTCACCGCGCTCACCCCGCCGCCACCGAGCAGGCTCGCCCCGATCACCACCGACTCGGGGATGCCGTCCAGCAGGGCGCCGACCGCGATCGCCGAGCCCGACCCGCTCTGCTCGGACTCCGACGGCTGCAACCCGCCCGACCGCTTGCGGTGCCGCGCGCCGCGCTTGGCCAACGCCACGTTCGCCGCCGTGTAGACCAGCGCGCCGAGCGCGGCGCCGGCCGCCGTCGGCAGCAGACCGCCCGACTCGTGCGCCTCCTCGATCAGGTCGAACGACACCGCCGACATCAGCACGCCGCTGCCGAACCCCATCACCGCCGCCACCACACCGCGCGGCACCCGCGCCAAGTAACCGGCGAGCGCGCCCACCAGCAGCGCGGACCCGGCCAGCAAGCCCCACCCGGCCGCCTGCCACACATCGACCTCCCCGTGTCGCACCCGGCCCGCGCGGGTACCCGACCGCCATGAGGATCGTCGTCACCGGCGCCACCGGCAATCTGGGTACCGCGCTGCTGCGCCGTCTCGCCGACGAGCCCGACATCACCGCGCACGGCGTCTCGCGCCGCCCGCCCCGGGCCGAACCGCCCTACGACATCCCGTGGAGCACGGTCGACCTCAGCCGCGAGGGCGCGGAGGAACCGCTCGCCGAGGTCTTCCGGGACGCCGACGCGGTCGTGCACCTGGCGTGGCGCATCCAGCCAGGGCACGACGAGCGCGCCCTGTACCGGACCAACGTGGCTGGCAGCGACCGCGTGTTCACGGCCGCGGTCGCCGCCGGTGTCCCACACCTGGTGCACATGTCGTCGGTCGGCGCGTACTCGCCGGCGGCGAAGGACCACACCGTGGACGAGAGCTGGCCCACCGACGGCCTGTCCACCTCGTACTACAGCCGGCACAAGGCGGCCGTGGAGCACCTGTTGCACCAGGTCGAACGCGATCACCCGGGCCTCGCGGTCACCCGCGTGCGTCCCGGCCTGGTCCTGCAACCCGACGCCGCCGCCGAGATCAAGCGGTACTTCCTCGGCCCGCTGGTGCCGCACGCGTTGTTCAAGGTGAAGCTGCCGGTCCTGCCGCTGCCGCGCACGATGGTGCTCCAGTTCGTGCACGCCGACGACGTGGCCGACGCCCTGGCGAAGATCCTCACCACCAGGGCCGAGGGCGCGTTCAACCTGGTCTCCGAACCCGTCGTGACGCCGCAGGTGCTGGCTGAGGTGATGGGCGCGCGGCACGTGCCGATCCCACCGGCGGTCCTGCGCACCGCCGCGCGGATCAGCTGGCACCTGCGCCTGCAACCCACCTCGCACGGCTGGGTCGACCTGGCCCTCACCGCGCCGCTGCTGGACGCGACCAAGGCGTTCACCCGGCTCGGCTGGGCGCCGCGGCACAACGCCCGCGACACCCTGAAGCTGCTCCTGGACGGGCTCGGCCGCAAGGAGGGCCTCCAACCGAGCCCGCCGCTCAAACCCTGACGCCGGTCGAGGTCGGCGAACGCGTGGTCAGTCGAGCAGCCCGGCGGCCCGAACCGCCTCGTACAACTCCTGGGCCCGGTCGGTGAACGCGGTCGCGCCCTCCGGGCCCCGGTCCAGCGAGAGGGTCACCTCGTGGGCACCCGCCTTCGCGGCCTGCGACAGGTCGTCCAGCACCTGGTCGAGGCTGCCCTGGAACGGCATCCGGTCGGGCCCGGCCGGGGTGGGGGACAGGTAGACGATCGCGGCCAGGACGAGGCGCAGCCCGGCCGGGTCGCGGCCCTCGGCCTCGGTCAGCTCGGTGACCCGGCGCCAGCCGGCGGCCAGCACCTCCCCGGTGACGCCCACCGGGATCCAGCCGTCACCCTTGCGGGCCACCCGGCGGAAGGCGGCCTCCGAGGCGCCGCCGAACAACACCGGGATCCGGTCGACCGGCTTCGGGTTCACCGCGGCGTTGGCGATCGTGATGGTGCTGTTCTCGTAGTTGACCGGGTTCGGGCCCCACAGGGCGCGCAGCGAGTCGGTCAGCTCGTCCAGGGTCCGGCCCCGCGTGGTGAAGTCGACGCCGGTGGCCCGGTACTCGTCGCTCGACCAGCCGGCGCCGAGACCGGCCATCACCCGTCCGCCGCCGGTGGCGACGTCGAGCGTGGCCAGCGCGCGGGCCAGGTGCAGCCCGCCGCGCAGCGGTCCGACCAGCAGACCCGTGCCCAGGCTGACGCGGTCGGTGTGCGCGGCGGCCAGGGTCAGCACGGTCAACGGATCCGCGCAGTACTCGTAGTAGGGATCCCACGGCAGGCCCGGCAGGCCGTACATGCCGTCGGCGGGCTCCTGCGGGAACAGCACTCGCTCGTAGGCCCACAGGCTGTGGTAGCCGATCTCCTCGGCACGTCGTGCCTGGGCGGCGACGTCGCGGGCGTGCCCGGTGTCGGCCCGCTGGGTGAGTTGCAACCCGAGTTTCATGAGGCTCCGTGTTCGTCGCGCGGTCTGGGGCGAGCAGCGATGCCGCATGGCGCCCGGCCGGGGTGGCCCCGTGGCCCCGGCGCCCGGTCCGGATGGCCCTGCGGCCCCACTGTGGTGCGGGGCGGTCGGTGGCGCTTCTTCCGGATTGCCGTGCGACCTCGCTCGGGGTCGACGTTCGGGTCAGGCGTGGCGGAGGAGGTCGGCCGCCCGCTCGCCGATCATGATCGAGGTCAGGTTCGTGTTCGCCCGCACGTGCGAAGGCATGATCGACGCGTCGGCCACGTGCAGCCCGTCGACCCCGTGCACCGCGCCGTACTGGTCCACGACGGTCATCGGGTCGGTGCTCGGCCCCATCTTGGCGGTGCCCACCGGGTGGTACGTGCTGTCCACGGTCTGCCGCGCGTACTCGCGCAAGGAGTCCTCCGAGTCCAGCGTGGAGTCGTCGATCAGCACGAACTTGTCGCCGAGCGCGCGGATCGCGGGCGAGTTCGCCAGCTCCCACGCCGTGCGCACGCCGTCGACGAACGTGCGGTAGTCGCGTTCGTCGGACAGGTAGTCGAGGTCGATCATCGGCGCCTCGTGCGGGTCGACCGAGGTCAGGGTCAGCCTGCCCCGCGCGTGCGGTCGCTGGTCGACCACCATCACGCCGAAGATGCGGTCGCCGCCCGCGAGCTGCCGCAGGTCGGGGAACTGCTGGGTGAGGTCGAAGCCGTTGACCATGTAGTAGTGCATGTCGTTGGGCTCGTCGGAGCCCTTCGCGGTGGCGCGCAGCACGGTCTGCCCCACGGGCTCGCCGAAGTTCTCCGCGCCCGGCTTCGGCGTCATGAACACGCCCGTGCGCGGGTGGTCGTTGAGGCCCGCGCCGACGCCGGGCAGGTCCGACACCACCGGCAGGCCGAGCCGCCGCAGGTCGTCGGCCGGTCCGATGCCCGAGCGCAGCAGCACGGTGGGCGTGCCGATGGTGCCGGCGGCGAGGATGACGCGGCGGGCGGTCACCTCACGGCTGGTCCCGTCCTCCACCAGTTCCACGCCGCACGCCAGGCCGTCGCGGATGAGCACCCGCTTGACCAGCGTGGTCGGGATGATCGTCAGGTTGTCCCGACCGCGCGTGGCGGGCAGGTAGCCCATCGTCGTGGACACCCGGACCGTCGGGTCGCGCCTGTTGGACGGCATCGCGCCCACGCCGGTGGCATCCGGGTGGTTCTGGTCGTCCACCCAGGGAAAGCCGTGTTCCAGGCAGGCGTCGATGAAATGGCGTTGGGCCGGTGTCATCTCCTCGATCGGGAAGCGCCGGATCGGGATCGGACCGCCCTTGCCGTGGAACTCGTCGGTGAAGTCCAGATCATCTTCCATGATGCGGTAGAACGGCAGGACTTTCTCCCAGGACCACTCCGGGTTGCCGAGTTCGGCCCACTCGTCGAAATCGGCTGGAATACCGCGCAACGCCACCGTGCCGCCCACCGCGGACGACCCGCCGACCACGCGTCCGCGGGGGAACCGGATGTCCCTCCCGTCGACGGCCCGCGCGGAGAAGTGCCAGTCGTGCCGGGACATCGACATGAAGTTCCCGGCCAGCAGGTCGGTGGGCATGTCGGACACGGTGGGGTAGTAGGGACCCGCCTCGATGAGCGCCACCCGTCGCGCCGGGTCCTCGGTGAGCCGGGCGGCGAGCGGCACACCTGCCGCGCCGGCCCCGACGATGATGTCATCGAAATCTAACAATCGGGACATCGGAGAATCGCCTCCAAATGAGATGGACTCTTGGTGTGGCGGCCTGTCGGTAAGGGGGTTCGCGGCCGCTCGGTGATTTCGGATCGGGCAGCCAGAAGCTAACGCGAGCGATGGTCACGTCGTTTCTTTCGAATTGCCCTATTTGTCAACACGAACTATTCGCGGCGATTCGAGAATAGTCTCGTCGAGGGGGAATGGTCAGGCGGACGATCTTGCCCTAGGCTGCTGGTTGCATGGTGCAATCCAGTAGGGTCGGCGGCACGGCGCCGTGCGGGGAACCGGGGGTGGGTGGTGGTCGGTGTCGGCGAACTGCTGACCGAGGAGCGCGGTCGGACGGTGAGCCGCCGGGTGGTGTCCATCGAGGGTGGCGCGGTGAAGGTCGAGGTCACGTTCGAGGCGCGGGGCGTCTACGGCGGCATCGCGTACGCCGACATCGGCACGTACTGGTCGGTTGCCCAGCCCGGCGGCACGCTCTACAGCGAGTGGCTCGGCGGCATGAAGACCGATCACGGCGCGGGCCTGGCGACGTGGCGCGGCTTCGGCGCGGGGCGGCTCGGCGAGCGGGACGTGCGTGCCTACCGCGGTTCCGTCATCACCGAGAACGCCACCGGTGAGCTGGCCGGCCTTGCCGGTGTGCTGGCAGTTTTTGAATTCTCCATCGACGACAACGGCGACGTGGTGCGCCGAACTTGGGAGTTGAGCTGACGTGGAATTGTCGAGCGGAGCCGGGCTGAGCGGTCTGGTGCTGGGCAGCACCGACCCGAAGCGACTGGGCGCGTGGTACCAGGCCGCTTTCGCCCCTGAGGCGGACCTCGCCGACTCGGTGCTGTGGCTGGAGCAGGGTGTCCTGGTCTTCGAGGAGCGCGACGACGTCGCCGAGCAGGCCGCCGAACCGGGCCGGGTGATCATCAACATCCAGGTGTCCGACCTGGCCGCCCTGGTGGCGCACCTGGACGGCCTGGGCGACGTGACCTGGATCCGTCCGGTCGAGGAGATCCAGATCGGCCTCATCGCCACGGTCAAGGACGTCGACGGCAACTTCGTGAACGTCTGGCAGCCCAAGGGCTAGCTCCGGCGGTCCGGCTCGACGGCCGGCTCGGCGTGGGCGACCGCGGTTAGAAGAGGTTCGCCCACCCCATCACCTGCGCCACGACGAAAGCCAGGGTCAGCAGGGTGATGATCAGCACCGCCACCAGCGTGATGATCGGGCCGCGCCGCGACGGCATGGGCTGCGGGTGGGACAGGCCGGAGGTCTGGCCGGAGTCGGGCGGCGTCTCGCCGGGCGCGACGCCGCCACCGGGCTCCAGACCGGGCGTGTGAGCCGGGTCCGGGTCGGGCGGTGTGGCAGTCATGCCGACAGGACTACCCCGTGCCGACGACACTATCCGCGTCCGTGTGAACACCCAGCCGTACGGGTAGTCACCACGCATGAGCGGTGTCCAAGACGACTTGCTGCGCACGTTGACCAAGGTCGCCAAAGCCCTGCGCGCGCAGGAGATCCCGTTCGCCCTCGCGGGCGGGTGCGCGGTGTACGCCAGAGGTGGGCCCGCGACGGAACACGACGTCGACCTCCTGGTGCGGGAAGAGGACGCGAGCGCCGCGGTGAGCGCGCTCGTCGCGGCCGGCATGCGCGCCGCCACACCACCCGAGGACTGGCTGCTGAAGGTCTACGACGGCGATTCGCTGGTCGACCTGCTGTTCCGGCCCAACGAGGTCCCGGTGACCGACGAGACGCTGGCGCGCGCCGAGGAGTTGCAGGTCGGCTCCGTGGTGCTGCCGGTGATGCCCGCCACCGAGGTGATGATCGGCAAGCTGCTGGTGCTGGACGGGCACCGTTGCGACTTCAGCGAACTGCTGCCGTTCGCCCGCGCCCTGCGCGAGCAGATCCACTGGGACAAGGTGCGGGAAGCGACCAAGCACTCGCCGTACGCCGAGGCGTTCCTGGTGCTCGTCGAACGCCTCGACCTCCTGCCCACTCCGATGACCAGGAGCGCGTGATGACCGCAGAGCAATACCTCTCCGCCCGGCTGCGCCAGGCGTTGGCCGAGGACCCGCGGACCACCGAACTGGGCGTCCGGGTCACCGTGCGCGGTGACCACGTGCTGCTGTCCGGTGACGTGGCCAGTCCGGAGCGCCGCGCCGAGCTGGAAGCGGTGATCCACGACGTGGCGCCGGAGTTGACCGTGCTCGACGACGTGAAGGTGGTGCCGTCCGACGCCCCGGTCGGCCGAGAGGAGCTTCGATGATCCGCATCGCCGCGGTCGGTGACGTGCACCTGGGCGAGGACGCGCGCGGGCGGATGCGGCCCGCGCTGGACCAGCTCGGTGACTGCGCCGACGTGTTGCTGCTGGCGGGCGACCTGACCCGGCACGGCACGGTGTCCGAGGCGCGGGTGGTGGCCGACGAGTTCGGCGGGCTGCCCGTGCCGGTGATCGCCGTGCTGGGCAACCACGACCACCACGACGACAAACCGGACGAGGTCACCGCCGTGCTGCGCGACGCGGGCCTCACCGTGCTGGAGGGCGAGGCCACCACGATCGACGTGAACGGCCACACGCTGGGCGTCGCGGGCGTGAAGGGCTTCGGCGGCGGGTTCGCGGGCAAGTGCGGCAGCGCGTTCGGCGAACCGGAGATGAAGGCGTTCATCCGGCACACCACGGTGATCGCCGACTCCCTGGGCGCCGCCCTGGGCAGCCTGGACGCCGACGTGAAGGTGGCGTTGACGCACTACGCGCCGGTGCCGGACACGTTGCGCGGCGAGCCGCCGGAGATCTACCCGTTCCTGGGCTCCTACCTGCTCGGCGAGGCCATCGACGCCAACCGCACGACCCTGGCCGTGCACGGGCACGCGCACTTCGGCAACGAGCACGGCATGACACCCGGTGGGGTGCGGGTGCGCAACGTCGCACAACCGGTCATCCGATCGGCATACACCGTCTACTGCGTGGAACCCGCCGTAGCGGAGGTGTAGCGGCATGGAGGAACCCAGGTCCGGAGGCCCGTCCGTGGTGTGGGCGGGTCCGCCCGACGCACCGGCCGTCGTCGTGCTCGACCCGGCCGGTGTCGGCAGGCACGGTGACCTGCCCGGCACGTGGCGCCCGTTGACCGAGCACCTGCAGGTCATGTGGTGCCGGTTGCCCGCCGCGGACGAGCCCTGGCACGAGGTGGACGAGGTGCTGTCCGAGTTCGCCGACCGGGCCGTGCCCGTGCACCTGGTGGCGGGCGCGGCGGCCGGGGCGGAGGTGGGCGAGCTGATCCGGCGGCACCAGGACCTGATCAACTCGGCCCAGACCTTCGCCGCCCCGGTGCCGCTCGGGCACCCGGAGGTGGTGCTGGAGGTGCTGCGCGAGCTGCTGGACCGGGACGTCGACCCGCGCGCCGGCCGGACCGGCGCGGAGCCCGCGAACGGCAAGAGCGAGCCCGGTTCGCTGCTCGGCGATGCAGCCTCGGCGCTGCGGCAGTCGGTGAACCGGTTGTTCGACCGGTTGAAGGACGGCTAGCGGCCGGACGAACGAGCGAGAGGCCCGTGGACCGCTCGGTCCACGGGCCTCTCGCTCACCTCGACACCTCGCCGATCCGGCTCGCCGGTCCGCGGCGGAAAGCTCGCCCGACGCTCTCGCCACTGCGGCTGCGGAAGCCGCGCACGGGCGTTCTTGCTACTGCGGCTGCCGGAAGTACCGCACCCGGACAGCGGAAGGCCCCGCGGGCCGGAGCTCGCGGGGCCTTCCGTGTCACTGCTGTCGACTCACCTGCCGTCGACTCGAACTGCTGCCGACTCAGCTGCCGTCGACCGGCGGTCGGGGTCGGGGAATCGGAGGTTGTAACGCACTCCGCCTCCCCGGTTCCCGCACCGCCAGTGCGCTCATCGCAGCGGGTCACCCGGCCGTCCGGCGTCGGGCAGGTCGTGGCGCGTCTCGCCGGCCTGCGGCGGACGGCTCACGTCACCGCGCCACGCGCCGGTCTCCAGGCCGCGGCCCTCGATGAACTCCTTGAACCGCTCCAGGTCACCGGACACGCGGTGGCCGACCAGACCCGTCGCCGCACCGGCCTTCTCGGTCAGCGTCTGCGGGTCGAACTCCATCTGCACGTGCACCCGCGTCCGGTGGTCGTCGAGGCGGTGGAACGTCACCACACCGCCCTGCGGCGGACCGTCGACGGTGTGCCACGCCACCCGCTCGTCCGGGTGCTGCTCGGTGATCTCGGCGTCGAACTCCCTGGTCACTCCGGCGATCTTGGTAACCCAGTGGGTCCTGGTGGGAGTCACCTGGGTGATGCGCTCGACGCCCTCCATGAACTGCGGGAACGACTCGAACTGCGTCCACTGGTTGTACGCGGTCGTGACCGGGACCTCGACGTCCACGGACTTCTCGATCGTCGTCACTGCAACAACCTCTCCTCGGGAATCGAGTTCGACACCTGGTTACCCACCAACACGGGTCTCACACACATGCCGACCCACTCCGGAGTGACGGTGAGTAGCGCTTTGCCGAGAAGTGTTTGCTTCGGTTCCCACCGGCTAACTCTCCTCTGTGGACCAGCCCCCCGACGCGGTTCTCTTCGACCGCGACGGCACGCTCATCAGGGACGTGCCCTACAACGGCGACCCGGACCGGGTGGAGCCGATGCCCGGCGCGCACGACGTCCTGCGCGTCCTGCGCGCCAACGGAGTGCGCACGGGCGTCGTCAGCAACCAGTCCGGCATCGGTCGCGGTCTGCTCACGCGTGCCCAGGTGGACGCGGTGAACGCTCGGGTGGAAGAACTGCTCGGCCCGTTCGGCACGTGGCAGGTGTGCCCGCACGGCCCCGACGACGGCTGCGCGTGCCGCAAACCCGCGCCCGCCATGATCTTCGCGGCCTGTGAAGCGCTTCAGGCCCGTCCCGAGCGCACCTTCTTCATCGGCGACATCGAGGCGGACGTGGCGGCGGCGCTCGCCGCCGGCGCCATCCCGATCCTCGTGCCCACCCCGCAGACGCTACCCGACGAGGTCGACCGAGCGCCCCGCACCGCGCCCGATCTCCGGTCCGCATTGGCGATGGTCCTATGAGGACACTCGTGGCCAGGCTCGACAACGACGGCGACGTGCTGCTCGCCGGTCCGGCGATCCGTGCCGCCGCGCACGCGGGTGAAGTCGTGCTGCTGTGCGGTCATTCCGGTGCGCAGGCGGCGGCGCTGCTGCCCGGCGTGCAGCGGGTCGTGCGGTGGGACTGCCCGTGGATCGCCAACCCGGCGCCCGAGGTGCGCACCCCGGACATCGAGGGGATGGTCGCCCTGCTCAAGGGGATCCGAGCCGACGTGGCGCTGGTCCTGACCTCGTTCCACCAGAGCCCGCTGCCGCTGGCGCTGCTGCTGAAGCTGGCCGGTGTGCCGAAGGTGGTCGCCCGCTCCACGGACTACCCCGGTTCGCTGCTGGACGTCCGGCTGCGCGACGACCCGGACGTCCCGGAGGCGGAACGCGCGCTGGAGGTCGCCCGGGCCGCCGGGTTCGAGCTGCCGCCGGGCGACGACGGCCGGCTGGCGATCACCACGCCCCCCGAGCCGGCCGAGATCGGGCCGTACGTGGTCGTGCACCCGGGAGCCTCGGTGCCCGCACGCGCGTGGTCGCCGGACCGGTGCGCCGAGGCCGTGGTGGCGCTCACCGAGGCCGGGCACCGCGTCCTGGTCACGGGCGGGCCGAACGAGGCGGAGCTGACCAGGCACGTGGCGGGCGCGCACGGCGTCGACCTGGGCGGCCGCACGACGTTCGCCGAACTGGCCGGGCTGCTGGCCCGAGCGGACGCGGTCGTGGTCGGCAACACGGGGCCGGCGCACCTCGCCGCCGCGGTCGGCACGCCGGTCGTCTCCTTGTTCTCTCCCGTCGTGCCCGCCCGCCGGTGGGCGCCGTACGGGCCGCACGTGGTGCTGGGCGACCAGGACGCGCCGTGCCGCGACTCGCGCGCCCGCGAGTGCCCGGTGCCCGGCCACCCGTGCCTTGACCGGGTGACGCCAGACCAGGTCGTCACCGCCGTGGCCGAACTCGTGGGGGTGAGGACGTGAAGATCCTGCTGTGGCACGTGCACGGGTCGTGGACGAACGCGTTCGTCCGGGGAGGGCACGAGTACCTGATCCCCGGCCCCCCACAGGGGATCGGGCTCGCCGGGCGCGACTGGCCGGCCGCCCGCGAGGTCGTCGTGTCCGAAGTGGACGCCGACATCGCGGTGCTGCAACGGCCGGCCGAGGTCGGCCTGGTGCCCGCCGGGATCCCGCTGGTGTACCTGGAGCACAACACGCCGAAGTTCCCGAACCAGGCGCACCCGCTCAAGGACTGGCCGGGCACGATCGTGCACGTCACCCACTTCAACGACCTGATGTGGGACTGCGGGACCGCGCGCACCGTCGTCATCGAACACGGCGTCGTGGACCCGGGTGCCCTGTACACGGGCGAGCTGCCGCGCGCGGCCGTCGTCGTCAACGACCCGGTGCGGCGCGGCCGGGCGGTGGGCACCGACCTGCTGCCGAGGTTCGCCGAGGCCGCGCCGTTGGACGTGTACGGCATGAAGACCACCAAGCTGGGCGAGATGGGGCGCGGTGACCACGACCTGGTCTCGCTGCACCGGGAACTGGCCCTGCGGCGGCTCTACCTGCACACCGTGCGGTGGACGTCGCTGGGGCTGTCGCTGATCGAGGCGATGCACCTGGGGATGCCCGTGGTGGCGTTGGCGTGCACGGAGGTGGTGCGCGCGGTGCCGCCGGAGGCGGGCGTGGTGTCCACCGACGTGGACGAACTGGTGCGGGCCGTGGCCGAGTTGGTCGCGGACCCGGCGCTGGCCAAGCAGAAGGGGAAGCAGGCCAGGGAGTTCGCCCTGGCCAGGTACGGACTCGACGCCTTCCTGCGGAGTTGGGACCGGTTGCTGACAGGAGTGAGCGGATGAGGATCGCGATGGTGTCCGAGCACGCCAGTCCGTTGGCCGCCCTGGGCGGTGTCGACGCGGGCGGGCAGAACGTGCACGTCGCCGCCCTGTCGGCGGCGCTCGCCGCGCACGGCCACGAGGTGGCGGTCTACACCCGTCGCGACGACCCGGACCTGCCGGAGCGGGTGCGCACCGAGCAGGGCTACGACGTCGTGCACGTGACCGCCGGTCCGGCTCGCGCCGTGCCGAAGGACGACCTGCTGCCGTACATGGGCGAGTTCGCCCGGTTCCTGGAGCAGCAGTGGTACGACGAACGGCCCGACGTCGTGCACGCCCACTTCTGGATGTCCGGCCTGGCCTCGGTGCTCGCCGCGCGCAAGGTCGGTGTGCCCGTGGTGCAGACCTACCACGCCCTCGGCACGGTGAAGCGCCGCCACCAGGGCGCGGAGGACACCAGCCCGGCCGAGCGGATCGCGATCGAGCGGATGATCGGACGTGAGGCCGACCGGATCGCCGCGACCTGTGACGACGAGGTGACCGAGCTGATGCGCATGGGCGTGCTGCGGTCGCGGATCTCGGTCGTGCCGTGCGGGGTGGACCCGGCGCGGTTCCAGCCCGAGGGTCCGGCCGAGCACCGCCGCTACCCGCACCGCATCGTCTCGGTCGGCAGGCTGGTGCCCCGCAAGGGTTTCCAGGACCTGATCACCGCCCTGCGGTCGATGCCGGAGACCGAGCTGGTCATCGCGGGCGGCCCGGTCGACGTCGAGTCGGACCCGGAGGCCCGGCGGCTGGCCGCGCACGCGGCACGCGTCGGTGTGCAGGACCGGCTGTGGCTGGCCGGGCAGGTGTCGCGGGACGCGATGCCTGCGTTGCTGCGATCGGCCGACGTGGTGGCGTGCGTGCCCTGGTACGAGCCGTTCGGCATCGTGCCGCTGGAGGCCATGGCCTGCGGGGTGCCGGTGGTGGCCAGCGCGGTCGGCGGCTTGACCGACACCGTGGTCGACGGCGTCACCGGCGTGCTCGTGCCGCCGCGGGAACCGGCCGCGCTGGCCCGCGCGCTGCACTCGCTGCTGGCCGACGGGGCCAGGCGGGAGGCCTGCGGCCTGGCGGGCCTGGACCGGGTGAGCGTCCGCTACACCTGGGACCGGATCGCCGAGGACACCCAACGCGTCTACGAACGGGTCACGGTCGGGCAGGCCGTGGCTGTGGGAGGCACCAGATGAGCGTCGAGACGCACCTGAACGGGCTGGCCCAGTCGCTGGCCGGGCTGCGCGCCCAGGCGCCGCGGCTGACGCGCTGGGGCGGTGTGCTGGCCCGCAGGCTCGCCGACGGCGGCCGGCTGCTGGCGGCGGGCAACGGCGGTTCGGCCGCCGAGGCGCAGCACCTGACCGCCGAACTGGTCGGCCGGTTCCGCGACGACCGGCGGCCGTTCTCCGCGATCGCGCTGTGCGCGGAGTCGTCCAGCGTCACCGCGATCGGCAACGACTACGGCTACGACCAGGTGTTCGCCCGCCAGGTCACCGCGCACGCCCGACCGCAGGACGTGGTGCTGCTGCTGTCCACCAGCGGGCGCAGCCCGAACCTGATCGAGGCGGCGAAGGCGGCCCGGCAGGCGGGCGCGCACGTGTGGGCCATGACCGGCCCGGCCCCGAACCCGCTGGCGGAGGCGGTGGACGAGGTGCTGGCGCTACCGGGTGAGCCCGCGAACGTGCAGGAAGCACAACTCGTCGCCGTGCACGCCCTGTGCGCGGCCTTCGAAATGGCGCTGCCCGCGGCGGAGCGGAGGGTGTCGTGAAGTTGGTCGTCGTGGGCGACTCGTTGCTCGACGTGGACGTGCTGGGCACCGCCGAACGCCTGTGCCCGGACGCGCCCGCACCGGTCCTGGACGTGCGGGAAGAACGCGCCAGACCCGGTGGCGCGGGCCTGGCCGCCGCGTTGGCCGCCGCCGACGGCGTCGACGTCACGCTGGTCAGCGCCGTGGCCGAGGACGAGGACGGGCAGCGGCTGCGGGAGGAGCTGGCGCGGGTGCCGTCCGTGCTGGGGCCGTCGCCCACGCCGACACCGGTCAAGACCCGGTTGCGCTGCGGCGACCACTCGATCGCCCGGCTCGACCGCGGCGGCGGGCCCGGCACGCCGGAGGCGACCGACGAGATGCTCGACGCGGTGCTGACGGCCGACTGCGTGCTGGTCTCCGACTACGGGCGCGGGCTGGTGCGCGACGAACGGCTGCGCGGCGTGCTCGCCCGCCGCCCGGTGGTGTGGGACCCGCACCCGCGCGGCCCGGACCCGGTGCCCGGTGCCCGCCTGGTCACGCCGAACGCGGCCGAGGCCAGGACGTTCAGCGGGCACGACGACCCGGTGGACGCGCTGGAAGCGCTGCGCGCCCGGTGGCGGGCGAGGGCGGTCGTGGTGACGCTCGGCGCCGACGGCGCGCTGCTGCACGGCGGCGGCACGCCGGTCGCCGTGCCCGCGCCCCGCGTGCCCGTGATCGACCCGTGCGGGGCGGGGGACCGGTTCGCCACGACCGTCGCGGTCCGGCTGATGAGCGGCGCGGCGATGGACGACGCGGTCGCCGACGGCGTCACCTCGGCGGCCGAGTTCCTGCGGTGCGGCGGCGCGTCCGGGTTCCGGCCCGTCGACCGGTTGTCCACCGTGGACGCGGTGCGGGCGCGTGGCGGCGTGGTCGTCGCCACCGGGGGCTGCTTCGACCTGCTGCACGCGGGCCACGTCCGCACCCTGCGCGCCGCCCGGTCGCTGGGCGACTGCCTGGTGGTGTGCCTGAACTCCGACGCGTCGGTGCGCCGGCTCAAGGGCCCGGACCGGCCGGTCACCCGGGAGCAGGACCGGGTCGAGGTGCTCCGCGCGCTGGGCTGCGTGGACGACGTGGTGGTGTTCGAGGACGACACGCCGGAACGCGCGCTGGCCGCCCTGCGCCCGGACGTGTGGGTCAAGGGCGGCGACTACACCGTGGATTCGTTGCCGGAGGCGGACCTCGTGCGGGGCTGGGGCGGGCGGACCGTCGTCGTGCCCTACCACCGGGGCCGTTCGACCACCGAGATGCTGTCGAGGAGGGGCTGATGCTCGGTCAGGTGTTGGTGACCGGAGGGGCGTCCGGACTGGGCGCGGCCGTGGTCAAGGCGGTGCACGACCTGGGCGGGCGACCGCTGGTGCTGGACAAGGCCGCCCCGGCGGCCCCCGAGGTGGCCGACTTCGAGTCGGTCGACCTGTCCGACACCAGGGCGGCCGAACGCGCGGTGCGGGCCATCGCCGAGCGCAACGGCGGCCTGCGGGCGGTGGTGACGGCGGCCGGCACGGACGCGTGCGGCCGGCTGGACGAGGTGTCCGGTGAGGACTGGGACCGGGTGGTGATGGTGAACCTGCTCGGCACCGCGGCGGTGGTGCGGGCGGCGTTGCCCCTGCTGGCCGGCGGCCG
Source organism: Saccharothrix stipae (assembly GCF_054781895.1). Taxonomy (NCBI): domain Bacteria; kingdom Bacillati; phylum Actinomycetota; class Actinomycetes; order Pseudonocardiales; family Pseudonocardiaceae; genus Saccharothrix; species Saccharothrix stipae. Next base: position 565,148 of record NZ_BAAGTN010000007.1, read on the forward strand.
GGTGGTGACTATCGCGTCGACCCTCGGGCTGCGCGCGGTCAGCGACGCCACCGCGTACTGCGCCTCGAAGTTCGGCGTGGTCGGCTTCACCAGGGCGTTGGCGGCCGAGACCGCCGGTCGGGTGGGCGTGACGCTGGTGATCCCCGGCGGCATGCGCACCCACTTCTTCGACGACCGGGCCGAGCAGTACCGGCCGCCGGACGACAGCAAGCTGAACCCGCCCGAGCGGGTCGCCGACGCGATCGTGTTCGCGTTGCGCCAGCCCGAGGGGTGTGAAGTTCGCGAACTCGTGGTCGCGCACGCCGAGGAGGGTTCGTGGCCGTAGCCTCGCGGCGGGACCCCGGCGACGCTGAACCACTTCGGACTGTCGTACTTCACCCGAAAACGATGATTGGGCAGGCCGATGGCTGGGTATGCGGTGGCGGTGAGTCAGGCTGAGGAGTCACACCAACGGAGATTGGCCCGCAACCTCAACGAGTTGTTGCAGGAGTTGCGGGTCGCGCAGGCCGGTGTGCAGATCCTGTTCGGCTTCCTGCTGTCGATCGCGTTCACCGAGCGCTACGCGTCCGCCGACGCCTACGTCCGCGGCACCCATCTGATCACCATCCTGTTCGCCGCGTGCGCCGTGGCGTTGCTGACCGCGCCCGCGGCCTGGCACCGGCTGCTGTTCCGCCGCGGCAGGCGGGAGGACGTGATCGAGGTGGCGAACCGCTTCGCGATCGCCGGCATGGCGTTCCTGGCGGTGGCCATGGTCGGCACCGTGCTGCTGCTGGGCGAGGTCATCGTCGGCGGCTGGGTGGCCATCGCGCTCGGCGGGTTCGCGCTGGTGCTGTTCGGCACGCTGTGGTTCGCGTGGCCCTGGCACGAGCGCAGTCGGGACACCATCGCGGAGGACGACGAGGCCGAGGAAGACCGCATCGAGTGACCCCGGCGCCCCGCCGGGCCGGTCAGCCGGACTCGTCGGTCGAGTCGTGCGGGGTACCCACCGGCTTGGACTGCGACGAACCGCGCTGGCGCAGGTACACGCTCAACACCACGATCGAACCGATGGCCAGGAACTCCGACTGCCAGTTCTGCAGCGACCGGTTCCAGAAGTCGGCCGAGAGCACGTAGTCCCACCAGCTCACCGGGTCCTGGAAGGTGTTCAACCGGTCGTTGTTGTACGTGCTGCGGCCGGCGATCGACTGGGTCAGCCACGAGCCGAGGAACAACCCGAGCATCACCAGCCCGAGCGAGTTCGAGTACAGCGCCGTGCGCCAGCCGCCCGCCTTCGCCCACGGCGGCGACTGCTCCTTCGCGTGCGCGCCGAGCAGCTGTTCCCGGTCCGACTCGGACCCGATCCGGTCCGGGGTCTTGGACTCGGTCGACCCCTTCTGCACCAGCCACACGGTGGCGAAGATGAACAGGAAGAACTGGAGGTACTCCGACTGCCAGTTCTCGGCCACGTCCACCGCGAAGTCCGACGACGTCACGTACTGCCAGAAGCCGATCGGGTCACCGCCGTCGGTGAGCCGCCGGTCGTTGAGGTCGGCGTTGCCCGCGAAGGCCTGACCCACCAGCGTGGCCAGGAACAGCAGGCCGAACGCGAGCCCCAACCCGTTGTCCCGCAGGAACCTCTTCACATCCCCACCAGCCCGATGACGCTGAAGAAGACCAACAGCCCCACCACACCCAGCAGATAGGCGTAGAACATCCCGCGTTGCGTCACGGCCCGCCCACCTCGCACCTGTACGGCCGGTCGCCCTGGGCTGTGCAGCCGGCGCCGGCCACCCGCCACCCCGAGGACAACTCCCGCAGGAACAGCACGTCCTCCGAGGTGCGGGCCAGGGCCGCGTCGCCCCAGACCTCGACCGCCTCGACGGATCCGCCGGGCAGGTCGAGCGACGAGCACTCCACGTCCTCGCGCGCGCGTTCGGTCAGCAGCTCGCACGCCCGGTCGCCCGCACCGGAGCCGACCGCCGCGGTGAACTCCTCGGCCGTGCGCCCGACCAGGTCACCTGAGCCCGAACCACACCCACCCAGCGCCAACACCACCGGCAACGCCGCGGCGCAGAACCACCGGAAGCGGATCATGGCTGGACCCTGACCGCTCACGGGCGCAGCAGCACCTTGACCGCGTTGTCCTGCTTGCGCTGGAAGATCTCGTACGCGTGCGGTGCCTGGTCCAGGGGCATGTGGTGGGTGGCGAACGAGTCCACGCCGAGAGGGTCGTCGTCGGTCAGCAGCGGCAGGATCTCGGGCACCCAGCGCCACACGTTGGCCTGGCCCATGCGCAGCTGCACCTGCTTGTCGAACAGGGTCAGCATCGGCATCGGGTCGGCCATGCCGCCGTACACGCCGGACACCGAGATGGTGCCGCCGCGGCGCACGATGTCGATCGCCAGCCGCAGGGCGTGCAGCCGGTCCACGCCCGCGGTCTGCATGAACCGGGCCGCGATGGCGTCCGGCAGCAGGCCGACGGCCTGGTGGGCGAGCTTCGCGACCGGCGCGCCGTGCGCCTCCATGCCGACGGCGTCGATTACGGCCTCCGGGCCGCGCCCGCCGGTGAGCTCGCGGATGTGGTCGACCAGGTGGCTGTCCCGCACGTTCAGCACGGTCACGCCGTGGCCGCGGGCCCGCGCCATGCGCTCGGGCACCAGGTCGACCCCGATGACCGTCTCGACGCCGCGGTGCTGCGCGATGCGGGTCGCCATGTCGCCGATCGGACCGAGCCCGAGCACGACCAGGCTGTCCCGCGTGCCCGCGTACTCCACCGCCTGCCACGCCGTGGGCAGCACGTCGGACAGGTACACGAACCGGTCGTCCGGCGGCCCGTCGGGCACCTTGATCGGCATCGTGTTGCCGAACGGCACCCGCAGGTACTCCGCCTGCCCGCCGGGCACCTGCCCGTACAGCTTGGTGTACCCGAACAGCGCCGCGCCCGACCCGTGCTCGCGCACCTGGGTCGTCTCGCACTGCGACTGGAGGCCGCGCTCGCACATGAAGCACGTGCCGCAGGAGATGTTGAACGGCACCACGACCCGGTCACCCGGTTTGACCGCGGTGACCTCGGCGCCGACCTCCTCGACCACGCCCATCGGCTCGTGCCCGAGGACGTCGCCCTCGTCGATGAACGGCCCCATCACCTCGTACAGGTGCAGGTCGGAGCCGCACACCCCGGTGGACGTGATGCGGACGACGATGTCGGTCGGCTCCTTGAGGATCGGGTCCGGCACGGTGTCCACGCGCACGTCCCGCTTGCCGTGCCAGGTGACGGCCTTCATCCGGGTACTCCTCCCACTGCCGCGGTCGACTGCCCGGAGCGTTCCCGGCCTGGCGTGTGGCAAACACCGCGCCGGGTACCCGCAGGCAATGAACGCACCACTACCCCAGGACCGGGCCGGGGCGCCGATGCGCGCGGTCGTGACCGGGTCGGACTCCGGCATCGGCAGGGCCATCGCGGTTGCCCTCGCGGGTGGCGGGGTCGATGTCGGGATCACGTTCCACTCCGATGCCGACGGTGCCGAGGAGACCGCCCGGGAGGTCCGTGGCCAGGGTGTTCAGGCGGCTGTGCGGCAGTTGGACCTGACCGACCTGCCCACGGCGGCCGCGGTGGTGGATGAGTTGGCCGATGAGCTGGGCGGCATCGACGTGCTGGTGAACTGCGCGGGCACCGGCACCGCGCAGAAGGCCATGGACATGGACTTCGACACCTGGCGCGGTGTGCTGTCGGTCGACCTCGACGGCGCGTTCCTGTGCTCGCAGCGCGCCGCCAAGCACATGATCGCGGCGGGTCGCGGCGGTCGGATCATCAACATCACCTCGGTGCACGAGCACCAGCCGCGGGTGGGTGCGGCGCCGTACTGCGCGGCGAAGGCCGGGTTGGGCGCGTTGACGAAGGTGTTGGCGCTGGAGCTGGCCGAGCACGCGATCACGGTCAACTCGGTCGCGCCGGGCGAGATCTCCACCCCGATGACGGGTCAGGAGGACGTGGACCCGCGCACGGAGCCGCGGCCCGGCGTGCCGCTGGGACGTCCCGGCCACGCGAGCGAGGTCGCCGCGGTGGTGGCGTTCCTGGCCACGCCGGCGGCCGGGTACGTGACCGGCGCGTCGTTCGTCGTGGACGGCGGCATGACGTTGATGGGCCCGCAGGCGAGCCGGCTGCTCACCGACCGCAAGTGGTTGGAGCCCTAGCCGGATCGGCCCGGACGGATCAGCCCCGGGCGGACCGGGTGGCCCGGCGCGTCGCGGCCGCGGCCACCGCGAGGGCCACCAGCCGGAGAAGGTTGCCGCGGTGCCAGGTGCGCATCAGCCGTCGCCGCTCGTCGTCGCCCAAGGGCTCGTCGTCGCGCAACAACCGCAGGTTCACCGCCTTGACCAGGTAACCCGTGAGGCCCGCGGCGACCAGCGTGCCGACCGCCGACGTGGCGACCGCACGCCGGTCGCCGCCGTTGCGCCAGCTCTCGACCAGCGTTGCCCCGGTGGCCACCACCGTCACGGGCGCTGCCGGCGCGTAGTAGCGCAACGGGCTGCCGGGACCGAGCAGCCGCGGTTGGCGGTGCGGTCGGGCGTCGGCGAGGAGCCCCGGCACGTCCACCACGGCCTCGTAGAGGTTGCCGGAGAACCAGTGAGCGTGGCCGAGTCGGGCCAGCGCGGCCCACGGCAACCGGAATCCCATGTGTCGATCTTAGGGATCCCCGGACGGGCGCCGGCCGTTTCCTGAGGTGATTCCAAGGTTCGCTGAAAGTTGCCCTGAACCGGGCTTGGTCTGCTGGTCCCAGGCGCGCCGGACCGACCGGCGCACCGGACAGAACGAGGGATGCCCATGCGGATCCGGACCAGGGTCATCGCCGCCGTCCTGGCGGCGGGAACGCTGACGGCGCTGGCGGCGAGCACGTCGCCCGCGCTGGCGAACCCGACCACGTCGGTGGTCGAGGACAAGGCGAACAACGAGAAGCCCGCCGAGGTGCGGCCGGACGCGGGGAAGCCCGGCAACGGGAAGCCGGCCAAGGTGCGGCCGGACGCGGGGAAGCCGGGCCAGGAGAAGCCGGGCAAGGGAGAGGGGGCGCCCGAGGAGGCGGTCAAGCTGTTGGCGGCCCGGCTCGGCATCACCGTCGACCGCTCCCGGCAGGTGTTCCGCGACCTGGAGAAGGTCAAGGCACGGGGTGAGGACATCGTGCGGGACCGCGCGTTCGTCGCCATCGCCGAAGGACTCGGCCTGACGCCCGAACGGCTCCTGGAGGTCCTGCGCGAGGTCAAGCGGACCCTCGGCGAGCAGCAGCCCAAGCCCACGAAGTGACCGGTTCTCCCGAGCGGCCCGGATCGGGTGTCACCCGGTCCGGGCCGCGGCCCGTGAGTGGCCCGGACGTCGTCACCCATACTGGTGGCGTGCGGGTCCTGGTGGTCGACGACGACGAAGCTGTCCGCCTCTCGCTGGCCCACGCGCTGCGCCGGGACGGCTACCAGGTCTCGGTCGCCGCGGACGGCCCGCAGGCCCTGGACGAGCTCGGCCGGGTCCGGCCCGAGGTGATCGTGCTCGACGTGCTGCTGCCCGAGCCCAACGGCCTGGAGATCTGCCGCAGGCTGCGCCGCCGGGGCGACCGCACGCCGATCCTCATGCTGACCGCGCGCGACCTGGTGGAGGACCGCGTCGCCGGGCTCGACGCGGGCGCCGACGACTACCTGGTCAAGCCGTTCGCGCTGGACGAGCTGCGCGCCCGGCTGCGTGCCCTGCTGCGGCGCACCGGTGTGGACAGCGAGGTGTTGCGGTTCGCCGACGTGGAGATGGACACGACCACCCACCGCGTGCACCGGGGTGGCCGGCCGATCGAGCTGACCCGCACCGAGCACGCGCTGCTGGAGCTGTTCCTGCGCAACCCGGACCGCGTGCTGAGCCGGGTGCTGATCTTCGAGTCGGTCTGGGGCTACGACTTCGGGCCCGCGTCCAACGCGCTGTGGGTCTACATCAGCTACCTGCGCGGGAAGCTGGAGGCGGCCGGTGAACCGCGGCTGATCCAGACCGTGCGCGGACTGGGGTACGTGCTGCGGGAGCGGCCATGACGCTGCGCACCAGGGTGGGGCTCGCCGGCGGCGCGGTGGTGCTGGTGGCCCTGGCCATCGCCTCGGTGGTGGTCTACTCGTCCGTGCGGCCGGACCTGCACCGGCAGCTGGACGACTCGCTGACCAAGGCAGTCGAGAACAGCCCGACCGTCGCCGCCCAGCTCAAGCAGAAGGTCGAGGCCTCCGGGCAGCCCAAGCTCGCCGACACCCCGGTCGACCTGGGCAGCACGCTGGTCCAGTTCATCCCCGCGCCGGTGCGCCCCGGTCCGAACCGGGCCTTCATCGACGTGACCAAGCGGGACGCGAACGTCGCCATGGGGCAGGAACGGGCCTACTTCCAGGACGTCACCCACGACGGCGTCGCCTACCGGGTGTACACCGCGCCGATGCCGGGGGCGCGCGGCGGCGGCGCCACGCTGGTCCGGGCCGCCCGGCCGCTGGACGACGCGGCCGGCCTGCTGACCGGGTTGGCGGCGCTGCTGGCCGCCCTCACCGTGATCGGCGGGCTGGTGGCCGCGCTGGCCGCCCGGCTGGTGGCGCGCCGGGTGCTGCGGCCGGTGCGCGTGCTGACCGACGCCGTCGAGCACGTGACCGCCACGAAGGACCTGAGCGCGCGCGTCGACCTGACCGGACGCGACGAGATCGGCCGCCTGGGCCGGTCGTTCGCCGCCATGATGACCGCGCTGGACGCCTCCGTGCACGCCCAGCGCCGGCTGGTCGCCGACGCGTCGCACGAGCTGCGCACCCCGCTGACCAGCCTGACCACGAACCTCGAACTGCTCGCCGAGGACGACGGCCTGCGCGACCCGGAGGCGCCGGCGCTGGTGCGCGCGGCGATCGGGCAGGCGGGCGAGCTGCGGTCGCTGGTCAACGACCTGATCGACCTCGCCCGGTACGGCGAGGGCACCGCGCGGGCCGAGGACACCCGGCTGGACCTGGTCGCCGAACGGGTGGTCGCCAAGGCGGGGGCGCGGGCCGCCGCGCCGCGGTTCGAGTCGGCGTTGTCGCCCTGCCTGGTGCACGTCGACCCGGACGCGATCGAGCGGGCCGTCGCCAACCTGGTGGACAACGCGGTGAAGTGGAGTCCGCCGGGCGGCCGGGTGCTGGTCGTGGTGGCCGACGGGGAGCTGACGATCACCGACGAGGGCCCCGGCATCCCGCCGGCCGACGTGCCCTTCGTGTTCGACCGCTTCTACCGGTCGGCGCAGGCGCGATCGATGCCCGGCTCCGGGCTCGGCCTGGCCATCGTGCGCCGGGTGGTGGAGACGCACGGCGGCGAGGTGGCCGCCGAACCCCTCGCCCGCGGCGTCCGGATGCGGCTGCGGCTGCCGGTGTCCCGCGACTGACCGCACGGTCCCCGCCGGCTGCGGCCGCCGGTGGCCATGAACTGACCGCGCGGTCCCCGCCGGGGGACCGCGCGGTCGGGACCGTGCCGCTAGGACCGGGCCTTGGCGGTCTTGCGGTTGTTCGCCTTGTCGATCGCCTGCACCAGCTCCTGCTTGGTCATGGTCGACCGGCCGGGCACGTCCAGCCTCTTGGCCAGGTCGTACAGGTGTTGCTTGCTCGCGTTGGCGTCCACGCCGCCCGCCGTCTTGCCCCGCTTGGGCGTGCTGCGCGCGGCCTGCTTGTCGGACGGGCCCTTCCGCTCCTTGGGCTCCCAGTGGTCGCCGACCTTCTCGAACGAGTGCTTCAACGCGCTGTACGCGGTCCGGTGCGAGCGCTCACCCTCGCCGTAGGTCTTCACGGCCGAGTCGTGCGCCTCGATCCACGTCCGCTGCGCCTTCTTGGACGAGCGCGCGATCGTGCTCGGCAACTCCTCGCGTCCGGGCATGGTCGTCCCTCCTCGGGGCTTCGCCTCGGGTTTCACGTCGGCCACCGGGGTACCCGTCGCGCATGACGGACATGCGTGTCGAAGCACTCGACGTCCACAGCCCGGTGGATGGTCAGCTGATCGGCTGGCTGCCCACCGCCACGGACGAGGACGTGGCCGGCGCGGTGCTCACCGCGCGTGAGGCGCAGCCCGGTTGGGCGACGACACCCGCCGCCGAACGGGGAGCCGCGCTCAAGGCCGCGGCCGAGGCGATCCGCGCGCACGCGACAGACCTGGCGACCCTGCTGCACTCGGAGACCGGCCGACCGCTCGCGTCCGCGCGGGACGGTGTGCTGGCCGGTGCGTCCACTCTGGACCAGTACGCCGAGCTGGGTCCGGTCCACCGCGGCCGTTCGCTGCTGGGTTCGCACGACGCGGCCGACTTCATGATCCCCGAACCGCGCGGCGTGGTCGTCGCGCTGACACCGTGGAACGACCCGGTCGCGGTGTCCTGCGGACTGCTCGGTGCGGCCCTGGTGACCGGCAACGCGGTCGTGCACAAGCCGAGCGAACGCTGCCCGCACACCGGTGTGCTGCTCGCGCAGCTCATGGTCGACCACTTCCCGCCGGGCGTGGTGCAGAGCCTCACCGGCGACGGCTCGGTCGGCGCGGCCCTGGCCGCCTCGCCGCACGTGGACCTCGTCGCGCACGTCGGCGGCACGGCGACCGGCCGTGCGATCGCCGCCACGTGCGCCGCGACCGGCGCGAAGGCCCTGCTGGAGAACGGCGGCAACGACCCGCTGGTGGTCGACGCGGACGTGGATCCGGTGTGGGCGGCCGAGCAGGCGGCGATCGGCGCGTTCACCAACGCGGGCCAGCTGTGCACCTCGGTGGAGCGGATCTTCGTGCACCGGGCCGTGGCGGAGGAGTTCCTCGCGGCGCTGTGCGAAGAAGCGCACCGGTGGAACGCCGACCCGCAGCCGCTGGTGGACGTGCGGATGCGGGAACACGTGCACGCGCACGTGGCCGAGGCGGTGGCGGACGGCGCGCAGCCGTTGGTCGGCGGCGTGGTCCCGGACCGCGAGGGCGCGTACTACCCGGCGACCGTGCTCGGCCGGTGCACGCCGGACATGCGCGTGATGCGGGAGGAGACGTTCGGTCCGGTCGCGCCCGTGCGCGTGGTGCCGTCGTTCGAGGAAGGCCTGGCCGAGGCGTGCGTGGACGAGCACGGCCTGGCCGCGACCGTGCTCACCGGGTCGATGGCGCACGCGCAGCACGCGTGGCGGGCGCTGCCGGTCGGCACGGTGAAGGTCAACGCCGTGTTCGGCGGCGCGCCGGGCGGCGCCGCCCAACCGCGCCGGATGTCCGGCACCGGGTTCGGCTACGGGCCGGAGCTGCTGGACGAGATGACGACCGTGAAGGTCGTGCACCTCGGTCAGGCTCAGATCCAGCCCTCCTCCCAGGCCAGCCGGGCGGCCTCGTAACGGGTGTGCACGCCCAGCTTCGTCATCGCCGACGACAGGTAGTTGCGCACGGTGCCCGCGGCCAGGTGGGCCTCGCCCGCGATCGCGGCCACCGTGCCGCCCTGCAACGCGTGCCGCAGCACGTCCAGCTCGCGGGCGGTCAACGGGCACGTGCCCTCGGTGAGCGCGGCGGCGGCGATCTCGGAGTCGACGTAACGCCTGCCCGCGTGCACGTCGCGCAGGATCGAGGCGAGCTGCGCGGCAGGCGTGGTCTTCGGCACGAACCCGCGCACGCCGGCGGTCAACGCCCGCCGCAGCACGCCGGGCCGCGCGTGCCGGGTCACGATGACCACCGCGACGTCGGTCAACCCGCGCACCGCCTCGGCCGCGAGCACGCCGTCGCGCCGGGGCATCTCCAGGTCGAACACGGCGATGTCCGGCCGGTGCGCCCGGACCGCGGCGACCGCCGCGTCGCCGTCGCTGGCCTGCGCGATGACCGAGATGTCGTCCTCCAGCTCCAGCAACGCCGCCAGCGCACCCCGGATGAGGTCCTCGTCGTCGGCCAGCACCACCCGGATCACCGGCCCACCCCCGCCCGGCCGACCAGCTCGAAGCCCTCCGGGTTCGTCGTGCCCGCCTCGACCCGGCCGCCGACCGTCGCGAACCGCTCGCGCAACCCGGCCAGCCCGGCGCCCGCCTCGTTCGCGGCCGCCGAGTCGGCCGACACCCCGTCGTTGCGCAGCCGCACGCACACCAGGCCGTCGACCACGTCGATCAGCACGTCGCAGCGCTGCGCCCGACTGTGCCGCAGCACGTTCGTCGTGCCCTCCCGCACCAGCGCCCCGAACAGCGGCTGCAACGGCGGCGGCACGCCCGCCGCGTCACCCTCGACCGTGGTCTCGATGCCCGCCGCCCGCAGCACGCCCACCGCGTTCGTGATCTCCGTGCCCAGGCTCGCCCGCCGGTAGCCCTGCACCACCTCGCGGGTCTCCTTCAACGCCGTCCGCGCCAGCTCCGCCACCTCGCCCGCGTGCTGCCTGGCCAACTCGTCGTCCCGGCCGATCAGCCGCTGCGCCAGCTCGCCCTTCAACGCGATGGCCTGCAGGTGGTGACCCTGGATGTCGTGCAGGTCGGCGGCGAACCGCAACCGCTCCTCGGCCACGGCCAACGCCTCGGCGGTCTTGCGGCCCTGCTCGTGCTGCACCACCATGTCCCAGATCCAGAGCTGGATGACGTCGGCGAACACGAGCACGGCGGTCATCGTGGCGGCCAGCGCGACCGCCTGCCCGGCGTCCTCACCGCTGAACAGGCCGCCGACGGCGACGGTGAGCACCGCCATGACCGCCACAACCGGCCAGCGGCGCCCGGCCGGCAGGATCGCGGCCACGTGCGCGACCACCAGGGCGGGCAGCGCGGCCCAGACCATGAGGAACCTCTCATCGGCGCTCGCCGCGCCCCACGCCGCCAGCGCCACCACGAACGTCGCTGCGTGCTCCCACGGCCGGTTGGCGCCCCGACCCAGCCCGTTCATGGCCTGGTGCAGGTAGCGGGTGTGCTGGACGATCACGACCACCACGGCCACCGCCAGCAGGGGCCTCGCGACGGGGTCGCGGCCGTTGACGACCAGGTCCAGGGCGGTGCCCGCGCCGACCACCACGCCGCCGGTCACCACCGACCACCAGGTGTAGCGCCGCAGCCTGCTCAGCGCGGCCGTGTTCTGCGGTGTCACAGGTGGAATCTACGAGTCGGATCGCACGCCTGTCTGCTGACATCTGTCACAGGGACCGGTGCGCGACGGCACTGGGTACCGCCCTCGTGGGCGGCCAGCATGGCAACCATGGGAGAAACGGTGATCGACGTGGCGGACCTGAGGTGCCGCTACGGAGACTTCGAAGCCGTGCGAGGGGTGGACTTCGAGGTCCGGCGGGGGGAGTTGTTCGCGCTGCTGGGCACCAACGGCGCGGGCAAGACCACGACGATGGAGACGTTGGAGGGGCTGCGGGCGCCGTTCGGCGGCACCGTGCGGGTGCTGGGGCTGGACCCGTTCCGCGAGCGGGCGGCACTGCGCTCGCGCACCGGGATCATGCTCCAGGACAGCGGGTTCCCGGCCGACCTGACCGCGCGTGAGATGGTGGCGCTGTGGGGCGTCACGAGCGGTCGGCGCGCCACCGAGGACGTGCTGGCGCGGCTGGACCTGGCGCACCGCCGCGACGTGCGGATCAAGCAGCTGTCGGGCGGTGAGCGGCGGCGGCTCGACCTCGCGCTGGCCGTGCTCGGCCGGCCGGAGCTGCTGTTCCTGGACGAGCCGACGACCGGGTTGGACCCGGAGTCGCGGCGGCGGACGTGGGAGGTGGTGCGCGGGCTGCTGGCCGAGGGCACGACCGTCGTGCTGACCACGCACTACCTGGAGGAGGCCGAGTCGCTGGCGCACCGGTTGGCGATCCTGCACGAGGGGCTGGTAGCGGTGTCCGGCGCGCTGGTAGACGTCCTCGCCGCCCAGCCGGCGCGGATCTCGTTCGACCTGCCGGACCGGCTCGACGTCGACGCGTTGCCGATGTTGTCCGGCGACGTGGTGCACCGGCCGTCCGGTCGGGTCGAGGTGCGCACCGGTGAGCTCCAGGACGACATGGCGGTGCTGCTGGCGTGGGCGACGCGGGAGGGCCTCCGGCTGGGTCGGATCCGCGCGCACCACGCGTCGCTGGAGGACGTGTTCCACAGTGCCCGGACGGGCAGGGAGGTGGTGGCCGCATGATCGCCGCACTGGGCGTGGCCGAGCTGAAGCTCCTGCTGCGCAACCGGACCGCCGCCGCGCTGGCCGTGCTGATGCCGTTGGCGGCGGGGATCTTCTTCGCCTTGCAGATGGACGGCGAGCAGGGCGGCTGGACCATGGTCGTGACGCTCCAGCTGCTGTTCTCGTTCGGGTTCACCGTGTACGTGACCGTGACGACCGCGTTGACCGCACGCAGGCAGGACCTGTACCTGAAGCGCCTGCGCACGGGTGCGGCGTCGGACGTGGTGGTGCTGACCGGCATCCTGCTGCCGGTGGTGCTGCTGGGTCTGGCGCAGGCGGTCGTGCTGCTGGGCATCAGCGTGGCGGCGGGCGCCCCGATGCCGTCGCGGCCGGAGCTGCTGCTCGTGGCGATGGTCGGCGGCGTGGCGCTCAGCTGCGCGGCGGGCGTGGGCACCAGCGGCGTCACCGGCACCGCGGAGCTCGCCCAGATCACCACCGCGCCGTTCTTCTTCGCCCTGATCGTCGGTGGTCTGTTCGGGACGAACGGCGGGTTGGACGTGCCGGTGTTCCTCGTGCCGGGCACCGGCCTGGGCACGCTCATCGGCGCGGCGTGGGGCGGCCCGACCGACCAGGTCGGCCTGGCCGCCCTGTCCGTGGCCGGCTGGACGGCCGTGGCCACCGCCCTGTCCGTGCGCTTCTTCCGCTGGGACCCGCGCGGGTAGCGGTCGGCCCGCCACCCGTGCGGGTAGCGGTCAGCCCGCCGGGGTGAAGTCCGCGCTCTGGACGTACTCCATCGCCGCCACGAACGCGGGGTCGGCCATCCGGGCGGTCAGCTCGTCCGGGGTCGGCTCCGCGACCCGCTGGTGCACCCACCACAGGTTGCCGAACGGGTCGCGCAGCCGGCTGACGCGATCGCCCCAGAACAGCTCGGTCGGCTCGGTGACCACGACCGAGCCGCGGGCGACGGCCCGTTCCAGCACCTCGGCGTCGTCGGCGACGTAGAGGCGCAGGAACGAGGGGGTGGCGGGCCACCCCGGCTTGTCGAACATCATCACCACCGAGTCGCCCACGCGGACCTCGGCGTGGCCGATCACCCCGTCGACCTCCACCCGGCCCAGCTCGACGGCGTCCAGGACCTCGACCGTGAAGTCGATCAGTTCGGCCGTCCGACCAGCGGTGATGATCCAAGGCGTCACGGTGTGGTAGCCGTCGGGCACAACGTTCACGGTTCGTCTCCTCGTCTCCGGTGCTACCGACGACGTTAGGGACGATGTAGGCCTGTTCCGGTCCTACATGGCTACCGGCTCGGCGTGGGGCGGCCCAGGGACACCAGGTGGAACCCGGCCTCGGCCACCTTCTCGACCGGCAGCAGGTTGCGGGTGTCCACGATGACCGGGCTGGTCATGGCGGCGGCCAGGTTCGGCCAGTCCAGCTCGGCGAACTCGGGCCACTCGGTCAGCACCACCAAGCCGTCCGCGCCCTCCGCCACCGCCTCGGCCGAGCCGAGCACCCGCACCGGCCCGCAGTCGGCGGTCACGCACGGGTCGTAGCCGGTCAGCCACGCGCCCTCGGCCGCCAGCAGCGAGGCCACCGCCAGCGCGGGGGAGTCGCGCAGGTCGTCGGTGCCCGCCTTGAACGTCAGCCCGAGCAGCCCGAGCCGCACGCCGGCCAACCCGCCGCCCACGGCCTCGCGCACCAGCCCGACCACCCGGTGCGCCTGGTGGCCGTTGGTGCCGATGGTCGCGCGCAGCAACGGGAAGTCGACCCGCGCGTCCTCCGCCGTGGACAGCAGCGCCCTGGTGTCCTTGGGGAAGCACGAACCACCCCAGCCCGGACCCGGTGCCAGGAACGACGCCCCGATCCGGTCGTCCAGCCGCATCCCCTCGGTCACGTCGCCGATGTCCGCGCCGACCTGCTCGCACAGCTCGGCCAGGTTGTTGACGTAGGACAGCTTCATCGCCAGGAAGCAGTTGCTGGCGTACTTCACCAGCTCCGCGCTCGCACTGCCGGTGACCAGCGCGGGCGCGCCCGTGCCCTGGTAGAGCGCGACCACCCGGCGTGCGGCCTCCTCGACCTCCGACCCGACCACGACCCGCTGGGGCCGCAGGAAGTCGTCCACCGCGTGGCCCTCGCGCAGGAACTCCGGGTTGGACACGACCTGGACGTCCGACCGCCCCACCAGCTCCGCGACCCGCTCGGTGGTGCCGGCGGGCACGGTCGACTTGATCACCAGCACGCAGCCGGCGCGCACGGCGTCCCGCGCCTCGCGCAACACCGCGTGCACCGCGGCCAGGTCCGCCGCCCCGTCCGCACCGGTGGGCGTCGGCACGCACAGGAACACGAAGTCCACCTCGGACAGCGCCTCCGCGTTGCCGAGCACGAACCGCAACCGCTCGGCGTGCAACCCCTCCGCGACCAACTCGGCCAACCCGGGCTCGTGCGCGCCGATCTCGGCCCGGCGCAGCGCCGCGACCTTCGCCTCGTCCACGTCCGCGCACACCACCGCGTGCCCGAGCCGGGCGAAGCAGGCCGCCGTGGTCAACCCGACATAGCCCGCGCCGATGACGCCGATCCTGGCCACGGTCCACCTCCCAGCAGCGATCGAGCGGCGTCGAGCACCTCGGCCGCGGTGATGTCGAGCAGCCCCGGGTCGGGCCGGTCGGCGAAGGTGTCGCCGGTCGCCCCGTGCCACAGCACCCGGTGGGGCCCCGACCTCGGTCCCCACTCGGCGGGGGACACGGGGCCGAACAGCACCACGGACGGCGTGCGGTAGGCGGTGGCGACATGGGCCACGCCGGTGTCACCGCAGATGACGAGTCGTGCACCGGCCACCAGGTCCAGCAAGCCGGCCAGGTCGCCCACCCTCGTGCGCCCCGGCGCCACCTCGCGCACCAGGGGCTCCTCGGCGGCGCTGCCGGTCACCACCACGTCCGGACCCAACGCGCGGGCCACCGCCGCGAACCGGTCCGCGGGCCACCGACGTGCGCCGTGGCTCGCACCGGGGTGCACGACGATGGCGCCGTCGCGCGGCAACGGCGGCAGGTGCAGGTCGCACGGGTCGCAGGCGATGCCGAACTGCGCCAGCAGCCGGCACCACCTCAGCACCTCGTGCTGGTGCGCGGGCCACGGCACGTGCACGCCGTGCGTGATGAGCCGGGCGGGGTGGGTGGCGCGCAGGAGCTCGGTGCTCTGCGGACCCCGTCCGTGCAGGTTGACGGCGAGGTCCGGCGAGTCGCAGTCGATGGGCACGAGGCCTTCGGTGGGCAGCAGCCGGTCGACCGCGTCGATCCGGGCCACCGCGTCGGCCAGCCAGCCGGGCGCGGCCAGGGTGATCTCGGCGTCCGGGTAGGAGCGGCGCAACCCGCGCAGCGCGGGCACGGCCGTCAGCAGGTCGCCGAGGCCGAGGGCGCGCAGCACGAGGATCCTCACCGCCGTGCCACCCCACCGGCACGGGGATCGGCCTGAGGCCGTGGCCGGTCCGGGGCATCGGCGGCCCGCGCCACCCGGCGGCCCCGCCGTCCGGCGACGGGCACGGCCCGGTGGCGCAGTTCCCCGCGCAACCGGTGCGCGCAGGCCGCGGGCGGGATGGCGATGCTCGTGACCACCATCTTGGCCACCTCCTCCCGGGTGCGCGGACCGGGC
Source organism: Saccharothrix stipae (assembly GCF_054781895.1). Taxonomy (NCBI): domain Bacteria; kingdom Bacillati; phylum Actinomycetota; class Actinomycetes; order Pseudonocardiales; family Pseudonocardiaceae; genus Saccharothrix; species Saccharothrix stipae. The sequence continues at coordinate 580,833 of NZ_BAAGTN010000007.1, forward strand.
ACGATGCGCTGCCCGGCGAACCACGCGGTCAGCCCGATCCACGCGCCGCCGAACGCCAACGCCGCCCGGCGCCACCCGAGCAGTCCACAGAGGACGGCCAGGGCGCCGGACGCCGTGGTGGCCACGTGCCACGGCAGCCGTCCGGGCGCGCCACCGATCCGATCACGCCAGTCGGGACCGAGCAGCCGCCGCACCAACGCGTCGTCGGCGTTGCCGCGCTGCTGCTTCAGGCTGGCGAAGAACCCGGCCTCGCGCACCGGGTGCGTGGTCACGCGGACCCCGTCGACGACCCGGTACCCGTGCTCCATCACGCGCAACGCCAACTCGGCGTCCTCGCGGTAGGCGCGCGGGAACCGCTCGTCGAACCCGCCCGCGTGCACCAGCGCGGCCCGTCGGTAAGCCATGTCCGCGGTGATCCACCGCGCGTCGGCCAGACCCGCGGTGCCGCGCTCCCAGTCGGTCGGCCTGCGGTCCCCGGGCAGCGGCACCACGATCCGCGCCTGCGACGCGCCCACGTCCAGCCCCAGCTCGTCCAGGTCACGGACGAGCCGCGCCTTCCAGTCGTGCGGCGGCACCACGTCGTCGTCCAGGAACGCGACCCACTCGCAGCACGCGGCACGCCACCCGGCGTTGCGCGCGGCGGCGGGGCCGCGACCACCGGTGCGCAGCACGCGGGCCGAGTGCGTCGGTGGCAGCGGGCCGGGGTCGGGCCGGTCGTCCACCACGATGATCTCGCGCGGCGGCGGGCCGTGGCCGTGCTCCAGCGCGTCGAGCACGACGCGCAGGCTGTCCCGGCCGACGGTGGGGATGACCACCGCGTAGTCGACGGTCATGGCTGCCGGGCGGTCCGGGGCCGCCGCACCACGAACCGGCCGATGGCCAACAGGTCGACCGGCGCCGAGCCGAAGCACTCCAGCGCGTCGCGCGGGTCGTCCACCATCGGCCGCCCGGCCGTGTTCAGGCTCGTGTTCACCACGACGGGCACGCCGGTGCGGCGGTCGAACTCGCGGATCACCCGCGCCATCAGCGGTTCCGACGCCGGGTCCACGGTCTGCACGCGCGCGGTGCCGTCCACGTGCACGACCGCCGGGATCCGGTCACGCCACTCGGGACGCACGTCGTGCACGAACAGCATGTACGGGCTGGGCAGCGGCCCGCGTTCGAACAGCTCGGCCGCGCGGTCGGCCAGCACCATCGGCGCGATCGGCCGGAACTGCTCGCGCCCCTTCACCTCGTTGAGCCGGGCCAGGTTCTCCGCCCGCCCGGGGTGCGCGAGCAGCGACCGGCGGCCCAACGCCCGCGGCCCGTACTCGCTGCGACCCTGGAACCAGGCCACCACCTGGTCGTCGGCCAACGCCTCGGCCACCGCGACGGCCACGTCGTCCGGCTCCTCGTACGCGATCTTGGCGTTGCGCAGGTGGTCCTCGATCTCCGCGTCGGTCCACGACCGGCCCAGGTCCGCGCCCGGGATCGCGGCGGCGGGCTCGCCCACGTCGGCCACCACCTGCAACGCCGCACCGAGCGCGGTGCCCGCGTCACCGGCCGCCGGCTGCACCCACACCTCGTCGAACGGGCCCTCGGCGAAGATCCGGGTGTTCGCCACGCAGTTGAGCGCCACCCCGCCCGCCATGGTCAACCGCTTCTGCCCGGTCCGCTCGTGCAGCCACCGGACCAGGTCCAGCAGCACTTCCTCCACCCGCACCTGCACGCTGGCGGCCAGCTCCGCGTGCTCGCGCGTCACCTCGTCGTCCGGGCCGCGGCGCTTGGCCAGCGTCGCCCAGTCCAGCGGCGTGACGTGGAACCCGCCGTCCTCGGTCGCGCGGACGTGCTCGCGCAGCAGGTCGAGGTGCTTGGGCTCGGCGTAGGAGGCCAGCGCCATCACCTTGTACTCGTCGCTGGAGCGCAGGAAACCGAGGTGCTCGGTCAGGTCCTCGTAGAGCAGGCCCAGGGAGTGCGGCAGGTGCTGCGCGGCCAGCGTCTCCAGCCGGTGGCCGCGGTAGCTGCCCGCCAGGTGCGACCGGCACTCGCCGCGACCGTCGTTGACCAGCACCGCGCAGTCACCGCCGAACGGCGCGGCCAGGCCGGTGGACGCGGCGTGCGCGACGTGGTGCGGCACGAACCGGACGATCGCCGGGTCCAACCCGGGCAGCGCGGTCGCCAGGAAGTACGGCGCGCGGCGGGCGTACTGGGTGCGCAGGTCCTCCCACGGCACGTCGCTGGGCTCGACCAGGTCCGGGTCGTAGGAGTAGGCGACCGCGTCGAGGTCGGCCGGGGTGAGCCCGGCGTGCTCCAGGCACCAGCGGGCGGCCTGTTCGGGCAGTTCCCACGCGGAGAACGGCACCGGCCGCTTGCCGTGCTTGCGCCGGGAGAACCGTTCCTCCTCCGCGGCGGCCACCACCTCGCCGTCCACCACGAGGGCGGCGGCGGGGTCGTGGAAGACCGCGTTGATACCGAGCACGCGCACGGCTCTCCCCTTTCGCTCCTGCTCCTGTGTGGACCGACGTCCGCGCCTTCTCCGCGGGCTCACGTCCGCGTCCGCCCGTCGCGGACCGACGTGGTCCGACTACCCGACGAGTTGCCGGTCAAACGACCGCCGCAGCCCTTCGTCCAAGCCGATCTCCGGTTGCCAGCCCAGCACCTCGCGCGCGAGCGAGATGTCGGGACGGCGGCGGCGCGGGTCGTCGGTCATCGCCTCGACGTGCTCGATCGTGGACCTGCCGCCGGTCAGCTCGATGACCTTCCGCGCGACCTCCAGCACGGTGACCTCCTCGGGGTTGCCGAGGTTCACCGGGCCGGGGTGGTCGCTCTCGGCCATCGACAGCAGGCCTCGCACCAGGTCGTCCACGTGGCACAGCGAGCGGGTCTGGGCGCCGTCGCCGTGCACGGTCAGCGGCTCGCCGGCGCGGGCCTGCCGCACGAACGTCGGGATCATCCGGCCGTCGTCGGGCCGCATCCGCGCGCCGTAGGTGTTGAAGATGCGCACGATGCCCGCGTCCACACCGTGCTCGCGCTGGAAAGCGCAGGTCATGGCCTCGCCGAAGCGCTTGGCCTCGTCGTAGACGCTGCGCGGGCCGATCGGGTTGACGTTGCCCCAGTACGTCTCGCGCTGCGGGTGCTCCAACGGGTCGCCGTACACCTCGCTGGTGGAGGCGATGACGATCCGCGCGTCCTTGCGCCGCGCCAGCTCCAACGCGTGCAGCGTGCCGAAACCGCCCGTCTTGAGCGTGTCCACGGGCATCCGCAGGTAGTCGACCGGTGACGCGGGACAGGCCAGGTGCATCACCAGGTCGACGTCGCCGAGCAGGTCGAGCGGCCTGGCCACGTCCTGGACCACCACGCCCAGCCGCGGGTCGTCGGGCAGGTTGTCCGGCGACCCGGTGCGGAAGTCGTCCACGCACACCACCCGCGTGCCGCGCTTGAGCAGCGCTTCGCACACGTGCGAGCCCAGGAACCCGGCCCCGCCCGTCACCACCGCACGTTCGAATCCCATGGGCTGGGCCTACCCGTGGATCCGAGGAGTAACCACCACTTCCCGGGGTACCACCCGCTGGTGGCCCGCGACCGGCACCCGCTGCCGCCGGGGTGGGACGACGGGTGGCGCTCGTGGGCCGACCGGGGTCACCCCGCCGGGGCGTCCCGCTCCACGACCACCTCACCGGCGTGGTCCACCCGGTACCCGACACCGCGCACGGTCGTGATGATCGACGCCGCCTCGCCAAGCTTGTGCCGGATCCGCCGCACGTGCACGTCCACCGTGCGGGTGTCCACCATGCTCTTCGCACCCCACACGCTCGCCATCAGCGCGGTCCGCCCGTGCACCCGATGGGGGTTCGCGCACAGGTGGTGCAACAGGTCGAACTCCAGCCTGGTCAGCTCCACCGGCACGCTCCGGCGCAGCACGCGCCGCGCGTCGACCAGGATCCGCAGCTCCGGCTCGACCCGCGCGACCGGCAGGTCGACCACCACGTCCGCGTCCGGCAGGTCGAGCGCCGAGCGCAGCGCGTGGGCCAGCCGCCCCGCCGCGTCCACCACCCGCGTGCCGGTGGCGGAGACGCGGATGACCACCCTCACCTCGACCTCCGCCACCTCGGGCAATGCCGTCACGGTGGTGATCGGACCAGTGGGGCGTGACGCCCGTCAACGCGTTCCAGCACGTGGGAAGCGTTGACAGCGGGCATGATGAGGCACATGAGGACCATCACCCTGAACAACGGCGTCACCATGCCGCAGCTCGGTTTCGGCGTCTTCCAGGTGTCCATTCAGGACACGTACGACGCGGTGACCGAGGCGTTGCGGGTCGGCTACCGCAGCATCGACACGGCGGCCGCCTACCGCAACGAGGAACCGGTCGGACGGGCCGTCGCGGACTCGCCGGTGCCGCGCGACGAGCTGTTCGTGACGACCAAGCTGTGGAACTCCGACCAGGGCTACGACGAGGCGTTGCGCGCGTTCGACGCGAGCGCCGACCGGCTCGGCCTGGACCGGGTCGACCTGTACCTGGTGCACTGGCCGGCACCCCGGCAGGACCGGTACGTCGACACCTGGCGCGCGTTGGGCAAGCTGCTCGCCGACGGCCGGGTCCGGGCGATCGGCGTGTCCAACTTCCAGCCCGCGCACCTGGAGCGGATCGTGGAGGCCACCGGCGCGGTGCCCGCGGTGAACCAGGTCGAGCTGCACCCGCGGCTCCAGCAGGCCGAACTGCGCGCCTTCCACGCCCGGCACGGCATCGTGACCGAGGCGTGGAGCCCGTTGGCGCAGGGCGCGCTGCTGGCCGACCCGGTCATCACCGACATCGCGGCCAAGCACGGCCGCACCCCGGCGCAGGTCGTGCTGCGCTGGCACGTGCAGCTGGACAACGTCGTCATCCCCAAGTCGGTCACGCCCAGCCGCATCGCGGAGAACTTCGCCCTGTTCGACTTCGAACTGGACGGTGACGACCTGCGGCGCATCGCGGAGCTGGACCGCGGCGAGCGCACCGGCCCCGACCCGGACACGTTCGGCTAGGGAGGACCGACCACCCGACGATCGGACCGCACCGCCGTCACCCACACCACCGCGCGACCACGCGGGCCGCACGACCGCTCGACCACAGGACCGCGACCGAACGGCGCAACGACCGCTAGACGCTCACCGGGCCGCCGGTACGCCAGTACACGCCGTCGTCCCGGCTGAGCAGGCCTTCGTCCACGAGGTACCGGCGCACGGTCACGTGGTCGACCTCACCGCCCTCGCACCACCGCTTCAGCACTTCCACCACGTCCCGTTCGGGGTACCGTCTACCCGGCTCGAACGCGGTGCTCACCTGTTCGAGCACCGCCCGCCTGCGTCCGCGCTGCGCGGGGAGCTTCACCAGCCGCCCGTTCCGCACGAACGGGTCCTCCGGGGCCCGGTTCGCCTGTTCGACCCGGGTGGCCTCCTTGAACAGTTCCTCGCGCAGTCGCAAGCCCGTGCCGTCGGTGACGACGAGCCCGGCCGACCTCAGTCGGCGCAACGAGTTCTCGACGCGCCGAACGTCCAACCCGGTCGCCCCGGCTACGTCCGCAATCGTGCGGGCGCCCAGGACCAACGCGGCGGCCACGCGCAACCTTTCGGGTTCGGCCAGCAGTCCGATCAGTGAATCAGGGGTCACGCTTCGAGCTAACCGAAGCCCGCGGTCTGGTGCACGCCCATTTCCGGCGGACCTTAATAGCCGTGCGCACTGATCACCTCTTCCCCCTGGCGTCGGTGGAGCCGGTTTTCGGCATGCCGACCGAGAACGCCCGCAAGTTCCAGCAGGTGGCCGCCGAGCAGGACCTCGTCATCGACGTGCGGGCCACCAACCCGCACGCGGTGGCCTGGTTGCGCCGGGGCGCGCTGCCCAAACCCGAGGCGGTGAAGGCCAAGACCATCGACGACCTCGACGTCCGGCTCGGCGCGGCCCACCGCCACCGCGGCCTCGTCGGCTACTTCCGGCCCGAGTTACCCCAGTTCGACCTCAGCGACCGGCTGCTGCGCCGGTACGACCAGCGGCGCGTGGAGTTCGACGCGTTGCGCGACAAGATGGAGCAGTACGAACGGCGCGGTGAGTACGTCGTGCGGAACGGGGTCGTGCACGGCTTCGACCGGCGGGGGGTGCTGCGGCCGCTGACCGGCGACCACGACGTGTTCGACATCCGCGCCTCCGGAGGTGCGGACCTCAGTCGCCGCCGGTACGACCGGGCGGTGGCGACGATGATGTCGATGGATATGGGCGTCACCCACGGCGCCCACATGTACTGGCGGCCCACCACCAAGTCCGACCTCGCGATGTTCGAGTCGATCGCCCGCAGCGGCGACGCGAAGCTGCGGTTCCACCCCGACGGCACCATGAGCGCGGGCGACTACCGCCGGCTGAACCCCGGGATCAGCGCGATCACCACACCCGCCAGGGCCGCTCGGCCGTACGCCAGCGTCTCCCACGTCGGCAGGCCCAAGGTGCCGGTGTCGTCGGCGTAGGTGATGAACAGCTGGCCGTAGAGCAGGAGCAGGAGGACTCCGTAGATGCGCGCGTGCCGGTGTTGCCACGCGAGCAGCACGCCGGCCAGGCCCGTGCACACGTACAGGGTGTGGTTGGTGCCGTCGCCCATGGGCAGGAACGGGACCGAGGCGAGGACGATCTGCAGCGATCCCACGACGAACGCGAGCAGCTGCGCCCGGCTGAAGGACTTGGTGTCGCTCTTGGCGTCGTCCTTCGCCTCGGTCTTCTTCCCCGATCGCCGTTCTTTCACGGCCGCCTCGTTCCGCATGACGCTCGGTTACCCGCGTCCGTTCGGCTCATCCGTGCCGCCCGGGCGCTTCCCCCTATGGGACACATCGCCCAACACGGTCCGGCATTACGGTGAACCGGCTGGTTCCCGCTGGAATCCACGCGTGGCGGCACGGTCAGCGCAACAGCCGGTCGATCTCCACCGCGGCGTCCGCAATCGCCTGATCGGGTCGGCGCTCACCGGTGAGCGCCCGCGAGACCGCGGTGGAGATCGCGCGGGAGACCTCCTGGTACTTCGCGCCGTGGGCGGTGCGGGTGCGCGCGGACCTCAGTTGGCCGGTGAAGCCCGGCACGTTTGGGTCCCACTGCCAGGCCAGGTCGTCCACCGTGTCGGCCCGGTTGGGCAGCGCGCCGAGGCCGCCGCCGAACTCGGTGGCGTTGTCGGGGTGCTCCGCCAGCCAGGTCAGCACCTCCCACGCCCGGTCGACCTGCCCGGTGCGGCCCACCACCCACGTCTCGCCGCCGAGTTGCCCGGCCGGGCCGGCGGCACCGTCGGGCAGCGGCGCCGCCGCCCAGTCCAGGCCGGCCTGGTTGAGCTCCGGGATCGCGGCGGGGCCGGTGATCGCCATGGCGCAGCGGCCCTCGGCGAACCGCCGGCGCACGTCGGCGTCGGTCCAGCCCAGCGCCTGCGCCGGGGCGCTCCGGTCGGTGTTGACCAAGCCGTCGAGGTAGGTGAGGGCGTCGACGGACGCCTGGTCGCCGATGTCGGCCACCTCGCCGCCCGCCTGCCACAGGAACGGCAGGAACGTGACGGTCAGGTCGTCGTCCCTCGCGCCGAAGCACAGGCCGGACCGGTCGGCGGAGGTCAACGCCTTGGCCGCGGTCCGCAACCCGTCCCAGGTGGTCGGCGGGTCCGCGAGGCCGGCCGCGGCGAAGTGGTCCCGGTTGTAGACCAGCGCGGTGGTGGTGCTGCGCAGCGGCACGCCGAGCACCCGGCCCTCGTGGGTCGCGCTCTCGCGCACCGGCGGGAGGAACTCCGCGCCGAGCCCCCACCGGTCGAACCGGTCGGTGAGGTCGGCCAGCGCCTTGCCCGCCGCCAGCCGGGCCAGGTCGGTGGAGTCGACGGCGGCGATGTCCGGGAACACGCCGGACGCGGTCGCCTCGGCGAGCTTGGCCTGGAACTCGGGGTACGGCAGGGAGGTGCGCTCGATCCGCACGCCGGGGTGGTCGTGGCGGTAGCGGGCGAGGAGGTTGTCCACGGCCTGGTTGGCCATGAGGGAGTGGTTGAGGTAGTCCCACCAGGTGAGTGTCACCTGATCCGGGGGCTCGGTCTGCTCTGAGTTGCACGCACCGGAAGCGAACAGGGCCACGGCCAGGAGCAGCGCTCGTCCACGCATTCTGCTCCACCCTTCGGGGTAGGCGACCTCTACGGACTGCGATCGTCCTACTCCGCTGCGTGAGGCGGTGTCAAGATCGGAGGTGGTTCAGACCTTCGGCCGGCTTGCCTGCGCCAGGTCGGGGGACCGGGCGGGGGTGGACTGGGTGGGGTTGGGGGACTGGGTCGGGTTGGGGGACTGGGCCGCGATGGGGGATCGGGCGCCGGGAGGGGACGCGGGCTCGCCCGGTCGGCCCGGCTCGGCGGCTTCGCCGGGACCGGGGCTGAGGTCGGCGAGGTAGGTGGCTGCCAACTCGTCGTAGATCGGTGTTGAGCTCACGTTTCGGAATCCTGTCCGGCCGCGGGCTCCAGCGCTGCCCCTCTCACCCCTGTGGGTTACGTCCCGCGCCGCCGGAACGGGCGCGGTCCGCACTGGTGCGGTGATCGTCCGTGCTGGTGGCGGGCCTGCGGGCCGCAGTGGACGGTCCGGCGCGAGGGCGGTGCGCGCGGAGGATGACGCAGATCACCACGCCGTCGTGCCGGTCCTCGATTGGGTCGCCGGTAACAGGGGTACCCGTGGCTGCGATGAGGGCTTAGGTGGCCACCGCCCCCCAGCTGGCCGCCTGACAAGTCCCGGCCGGGCTCCCCTCCCCCCAAGAGTCCGGCCGGGCACCTCATCCCCCATACCGTTGCAGGGCCGTGGTTTCGTTCCGGGTCACCCCGGAACGGGTGTGAACGGCCGATCACCCGGCGGCTCCCTCCGCGCCGGCGCGCGGTGCCGAGGCTGGTGCAGCGCGGGGGGTTCGGGCGCGTCCGGTGTGGACATCGTGACGGGCCGGCCCGGCTCGACCACGATCGACTCACCGTGGTGGCTCGTGCGCAGCGCGTCGCCGGCGACGATCCGGTAGGTGACCGAGCCCGGACCGACCTCCACCGCGAACCGGGTGCCGCGGCTCGACATGCGGAACGCCATCCTGCTCAGCCCCGGCGGCAGGCGCGGCGCGAACGACAGCTCGCCGCCGTGGTCGCGCATCCCGCCGAACCCGGCCACCAGGGCGACCCACGCACCGGCCAGCGAGGCCATGTGCAGTCCGTTGTGGACATTGCGGTGCAGGTCGTGCAGGTCCGTGAACGCCGCCTCGGCCAGGTAGTCGTAGGCCAGCTGCAACGCGCCGACCTCGGCCGCCAGCACCGCCTGCGTGCCGGCCGACAACGACGAGTCCCGCACCGTGCGCGGCTCGTAGTAGGCGAAGTTGCGGGCCTTCTGCGCCGACGTGAACGCGTCACCGCGCACGTGCATGGCCAGCACCAGGTCGGCCTGCTTGACCACCTGCTTGCGGTACAGGTCGAAGTACGGCCGGTTGAGCAGCAACGGGTACTCGTCGGGGTCGGTGCCCTCGAAGTCCCACTCGGCGTGCGAGGTGAACCCCTCGGACTGCTGGTGCACGTCGAGCAGCTCGTCGAACGGGATCAGCATCCCGTCGGCCGCCTTCCGCCAGCCACCCACCTCCTCCGGGGTCACGTCCAGCCGCTCGGCCACGTCGGGGTGCCGCTCGCACGCCTCCGCCGCGTTGCGCAGGTTCTCCTGCGCGATGAGGTTGGTGTAGACGTTGTTGTCCACCACGGCCGAGTACTCGTCCGGACCGGTCACGCCGTCGATGCGGAACCCGCCGTGCTGGTCGTGGTGCCCCAGCGAGTTCCACAGCCGCGCGGTCTCCACCAGGATCTCGGCGCCGCACTCGCGCTCGAACGCGCGGTCGCCGGTGGCGTTGACGTACTGCGCCACGGCGTGCGAGACGTCGCCGTTGACGTGGAACGCCGCCGTGCTCGCGGGCCAGTACGCCGAGCACTCCGCGCCGCTGATCGACCGCCACGGGAACGCCGCGCCGCGCTGCCCCAGCACCTCGGCCCGCTCCCGCGCCTTGCCCAACGTCGAGTGCCGCCACCGCAACGCGTCCCGCGCCGCCTCCGGCACGGTGTAGGCCAGCACGGGCAGCACGAACATCTCGGTGTCCCAGAACGCGTGCCCGTCGTAACCCGGACCGGTCAGCCCCTTGCCGGGGATCGCCCGAGTCTCACCGCGCACCGCCGCCTGCATGATGTGGAACAACGCGAACCGCAGCGCCTGTTGCAGCTCGTCGTCGCCGTGCAGCTCGATGTCGGCGACCTCCCAGAAGTCGTCCAGGAACCGCCGCTGCTCGGCCAGCAGGCCGTCCCAGCCGGTCTGCCGCGCGCCCGCCAGCGCCGCCTCGACCTGCGCCCGCAGCGCGGGTACCGACCGCTGCGCCGACCAGCCGTAGCCCAGGTACTTCACCAGCCGCAGCTTGCCGCCCGCGGGCACGTCCACGGCGGCGGTGAAGCGGGCCAGGTCGCCCTCGGCGCGGATCTCGGTGCGCACCCCGTCCTGGACCTCCAACTCGTGGTCCATCGCGGCGGCCATCCGCAGGCCGGAGTTGCGCGCGTGGTGCGCCAGCACCGCCCGGTAGTCCTCGGCGTGTGCGAAGTCCGCCACCAGCGGCTCGTTCAACGCCGCGGCCACCCGCGGGTCGTCGCCCTCGTTCTCGACCGGTTCGTTGGCCAGCAGGTCGGACTGCACGACCAGCTGCGCGTCCTCGCCCGGCTCGACCTCGTAGAGGATCGCCGCGACCGCCCGCTGGGTCAGCGACACCAGCCGTTCGGTGCGCACGGTCACCCGGCGGCCGGTCGGCGACTCCCACTCGGTGCAGCGGCGCAGCGTGCCGGTGCGGAAGTCCAGCTCGCGCTGGTGGGCGTGGGCCCGGCCGTAGCGCATGTCCAGCGGCTCGTCCCCCACCAGCAGGCGGATCACCTTGCCGTCGGTGACGTTGACGACCGTCTGCCCGGCCTCGGGGTAGCCGTAGCCGGACTCGCCGTACGGCAGCGCGTGCTCCTCGTAGAAGCCGTTGAGGTAGGTGCCGGGCAGCCCGCGCGGCTCGCCCTCGTCCAGCGTGCCGCGCAGGCCGATGTGCCCGTTGGACAGCGCGAAGACCGATTCGGTCCGGCGCAGCTGGTCCACCGCGAGACCGTCCCAGCGCACCATCCAGGGGTGGATCTCCCAACCGGTCACAGCAGCTCCGCGAGGTCTTCGACGACGACGTCCGCGCCGTTCGCGCGCAGCGCCTCCCGCTGGCCGGTCCGGTCGACGCCCACCACGTGCCCGAACCCGCCCGCGCGACCGGCCGCCACGCCCGCCAGCGCGTCCTCGAAGACGGCCGCGTGCTCCGGGTTCACGCCGAGCAGCCGCGCGCCGGCCAGGAACGAGTCCGGCGCCGGCTTGCCCTTGAGCCCGTCGCGGCTGATGACCACGCCGTCCACCAGGGCCTGCACGAACGGGGACAGGCCCGCCGCGTCGAGGACCTTGCGGGCGTTCGCGGACGAGGTCACCACGCCGATGCCCAACCCCTCGTCCTCGACGGCGCGCAGGTAGGGCACCGTGCCCGCGTAGGGCATCACGCCTTCGTGTCGGATGATCGCCTCCAGCAGGTCGTTCTTGCGGTTGCCGACGCCGTGCACGGTGTCGCGGTCGGGCGGGTCGTCGGGCTCGCCCTCCGGCAACGTGATGCCGCGCGAGGACAGGAACTCCCGCACCCCGTCGTAGCGCGGCCGACCGTCCACGTACTTGATGTAGTCCGATTCGGCGAACGGCGCTTGGTCGCGCGGGTGCAGGAAGTCGTCGAAGGTGCGCCGCCAGGCACGGCGGTGCAGCACGGCCGTGCTCGTGAGCACGCCGTCGAGGTCGAAGAGGCAGGCGGTGATCGCGTCGGGCAGTCCCAGGGCCATGGTCATTTGTCTACCCCTTCTCGGTCCGGGGTACCCGCCGGCGGAACGGACTTCGGACCCGGACTCCGGAACCGGGCTCCGGACCGGACTCCGGACTTGGACCCGGAGACGGCATCGGACGGGTGTCGGACGGGCGTCGGCGGAGGGATCCAGGTCATGGGCAAGCCACGCGTGCTGGTCGTCGGAACGGGTTTCGCGGGCTACCACTGCCTGCGTGCGCTGGAACGAGTGCTCCCGGCCGACGCCGCCGAGTTGGTGGCGGTCAACCCCACCGACTACATGCTCTACGTGCCGCTGCTGCCCGAGGTGGCGGGCGGCACGCTCGACCCGCGCCGGGTGGCCGTGCCGCTGCGCCCCAAGCTGCCGCGCACGCGGCTGGTGCAGGCGCACGCCACCGGGCTCGACCTGGCCGCGCGGACGTGCACCGCGGTGGACGTCGAAGGGCGTGAGCAGGTCCTGGAGTGGGACCGGCTCGTGCTGACGGCGGGCTCGGTCACCCGGTTGATGTCGATCCCGGGCGTGGCCGACCACGCGTTCGGGCTCAAGTCGGTCGCCGAGGCGGTGTTCCTGCGCGACCACGTGCTGCGGCAGGTCGAGCTGGCCGAGCAGGCCACCGACCCGGCCGAACGGGCCGCGCGGGCGACGTTCGTCGTGGTCGGCGCCGGGTACACCGGCACCGAACTGGTGGCGCAAGGCCAACTGCTGACCAGGTCGGCGTTGCGCGGGCGCAACGGGTTGACGGAGTCCGAGGTCAAGTGGGTGCTGGTGGACATGGCACCGCGGGTGCTGCCCGGGCTGGACGACCGGCTTTCCGGGCCCGCCGCGCGGGTGCTGCGGGCACGCGGCGTCGACGTGCGGCTGGAGACCAGCGTCGAGGAGGTCACGGCCGACTGCGCCCGGTTGACCGACGGCAGCCGGATCCCGACCCGCACGCTGGTGTGGTGCGTCGGCGTGCGGCCGGACCCGCTGGTGGAGTCGGTCTCGCTCGCCACGGTGAAGGGTCGGGTCGTGGTCGATCCCACGCTGGCCGTGCCGACGCACCCGCACGTGTTCGCGGCCGGTGACGTGGCGGCCGTGCCGGACGTGTTCAACGACGGCAAGCCCACAGCGATGACCGCGCAGCACGCGCAGCGCCAGGGCAAGCTCGCCGGGCGCAACGTCGCGGCCTCCCTCGGCCACGGCGACGTGGGCACCTACCGGCACCGCGACCTCGGGTTCGTGGTCGACCTGGCCGGCTCGCAAGCCGTGGCCAACCCCCTGCACGTGCCGCTCACCGGCCTGCCCGCGAAGGTGGTGGCGCGCGGCTACCACCTGCTGGCGATGCCCGGCAACCGGCTGCGAGTGGCCGTCGACTGGCTCACCGACCTCGTCGCCCGCCGTCAGGTCGTGCAGTTCGGACTGGTCCCCGAGGCGGGCGTGCGGTTGGGCGACGCCGAAGCAGTCGTCCCCTCCCACCGGGGGTGAGGCTCACGCCGGCTTGAGCGGGTCGTGGCCGATGGACATCAGCCGGTGCCTCCAGTGCGCCTCGCCCGCCGTCGGTTCCAGGTCCTCGCGCCGCTGCTCGTGCACCCGTTCCACGACCTTGCGCATCACCTTGACGTCCTCGGTGGTCAGGTCCGTGCGTCGCTTGCGCAGCACCCGGAGCACGTCCTGACCGGTCGGCGTGCCGGCCTGGTCCGGCAGGGTCTCGCTGTTCTCATCCGCCGAGCGGGTGCGCAGCCAGTCCTCCAGTTCGTGCGAGGTCATGTTCACTACGCGGTGGAACTCGTCCCACAGGGTGTCGGTCATGGGGGAGAGGGTTGCCGCTGCGCGGCCGGGTGAAACTGTGTCGGATTGCGCCGCCTCCGGCGTCGCGGGCGAGGTCGCGTCGGGGTTAGATGAGGTCGGGGGCGTATTGGGCCTTGGCGGCGGTGACGGCGGCGGCCAGGTCTTCGTCGGTGGCGGTGCCGGAAGTCTTGACGGCGGTCTCCCAGGCGGCGATGGAGCCCAGGTTGAACTGTTGGGTCTCGGGGGTGTTGGCGGCGGCTACCGGGTCGGTGCCCTCCTCGACCTCGCCGGCCAGGAAGAGGGCCAGGCCGAGCAGTGCGCCGTCCCAGCCGGGGCCGACGTACAGGGCGCCCGCGCCGCTGCCCGCCATCGCCTTCGGCACGGTGTGCTCCAGCTCGACGGTCGTCTGCTCGTCGTCGTCCTCGGTGAGGCGCAGTTCCACGATGCTGGTCTCGGCGCCGAACGTCACGCGCAGCAGCTTCGGCGGCGCGCAGGTCAGGATGTCGCCGCCCGCGTTGCCCTCCAGCTGGAAGTTCCCGCCCTCGCGCAGGTCGCCGCTGACCGGCAGGAACCAGCGCTTGAGCCGGTCGGGATCGGTCACCGCGTCCCACACGTCCGCCGCGGTCGCGTCGTAGGTCCGGCGCAGCAGCACGCCGATCGTGTCGTCCGAGCCCGCGCTCACCTCGCGGTGGATGGCCTTGAGCTGGTCGGCGATGTCGATCACTGTTCTTCCTCCCTGAGTCGCCTCTCGCGCTTTCCGCGCGCGAGTTCGGTGGCCAGCGCGTCGAGGTGCCCGCTCCAGAACCGGCGGAACCGGTCGAGCCACTCGTCCACCTCGCGCAGTCCCTGGTCGTCCACCGCGTAGAGGCGCCGGGTGCCCTCGGCGCGGACGCGGGCGAAGCCGTTCTCGCGCAGCACCCGCAGGTGCTGGGAGACGGCGGGCTGCGAGATGCCGAACTCCCGGCGGACCACCTCCGTGACCGCGCCCGAGGTCAGCTCGCCGTCGGCGAGCAGCTCCAGGATGCGGCGGCGGACCGGGTCGCCGAGTACGTCGAACGCGTGCACGACCTGTATCTTTCAGGCCAGGCTTATATAAGTCAAGTCTAAGACTCGGGAATTGTCGGTGGTCGGTGGCACTATCTCGAACGGATGTTCGGTACGCGTTCGAAGGGAGCCATGCGATGCGTGTTCGACTCGATCCCCGTCAGTGGCCCGGCCGTGTCATCCCCGAGACCGACGCCGAGATCGACACGGCCGTCGAGGCGTTCTGCCTGCGCGCGACCTGGCCCGATGCCCACCGCGCCGCCGTGCGCCGGGTCGTCGAGCCGTGGTTCGGCGAGGGGTGGAGCGTCGATGCCCTGCTCGCGGCGGTCGACCGCAGGCCTGACGGCACCAGGCAGGGCAGCCCGAGAAGCCGCGACCAGGTAGCGCACGACTTCCTCCGTGCGCGACTGAGGTCGTGGTGGCAGGGGGGCGCGCAGCGAGCGCGCCCCCCGGTGGCGGGTATGACGCTGGGCGCCTGGTGGCGCGTCAACCGGCGCAACGCCCGCCTGACCCAGCCGCGTGCCGCGCGGCCGTTGAGCGCGGCGGGCACCTTGGCGCGCGAGCAGTCGCGGGAGCGGGTGCGGGCGAGGCTCAAGGATCCGGTGGAGCGGACCCGCGAGCTGGCGCGGCGCCGGCAGGAGGTGCTCGACAGCCTGTTGGTGCCGGGCCAACGGGTTCCGACGTTCGAGGACGCCCGCAGACTGCTGGTCGACGTGCGGCTGCCCGCGCACCCGGTGTGCAGCCGGTGCGGGTGCAGGCAGGGGGTGCTGCCGAACGCCGCCTGACGCGTCCTTAGTCTGTGGTTCCCGACACGGTGAATTCGGCCGACGGGTCGTGCGCTTTCGGGTCGAGCTCGTGGTGTGGGCGTCGTGACTTCGGGCGGCAACGCCCACGGTGCCCGACCTGCCGACCGAGGTGTGCGCGGCTCGTCGTGACGCGTCCGGTCGACGTCCTGTTCCGCAAGCTGTGGCCGTAGGAGTTGGCAGTGTCCTGGTTGTTCACCATCGTTTTGTGCGTGGCGGCGTTCCTGGCGGGCGCGGCGGTCGTCTGGCTGCGTCTCAACCCCACCATCCGTGACCTGCGCGCCCAACTCGACCAGGCGGCCGCTCCGGCACAGCCCACGGCCCAGGATGAGCCGATCAAGCCCGTCACCGAGGTCGAGCCGGTCACGAAGGTCGAGCCGGTCACGGAAGTCGAGCCGGCCACCGAGGTCGAGCCCAGCACCGAGGTCAAGCCTGCCGCCCCGGCCGAGCCCGCTGCTCAGGTGAAGCCCGCCGAGGTCGAGCCCATCGCCCAGGTTGAGCCCGCTGCCGAGGCCGAGCCCGTCGTCGAGGTTCCTGCCGCCGTCGTCGTGGTCCCGGAGCCTGCCCCGGCCGCTGAAGCCACCCCCGAGCCCGAGGTCGTTTCGGAGCCGGAGGTCGTCCAGGTGCCCGAGGCCGCCGAGCCCGTGGTCGTGCTGGAGCCGGAGCCCGCAGCGCCGGCAGCGGTCGAGGAAGTCGTTGTCGCGCCCGTCGCGGAGGAGTCGGAGGTCAAGGCCAACTCCAAGTCGATGATCTTCCACACCCCCGACTCGCCGTACTACAAGCGCATGAAGGGCGACGTCACGTTCCGCTCCGTCGCCGAGGCGGAGCGCGCCGGCTACACGCAGTGGACCCCGAAGTCCAAGGTCGCCACGTCCGCGCGATGAGTTGGGCCGTTCGGAGCACCTTGTCGTTGCGCCGAAGCGAATAGGGACGGCCTCGTTCGGGTATGCAGCGATCAGGGGGACCTGATACCGACGCGAGGCTCGACGTGACCGCGCTACCGCTCCACCGCACCGACATCGACGGCGCGGTGGTGGTTCGCCCGACCGGCCGGCTCGACCTGACCACCTATCGCGCGCTGCGCGACGGGCTCCTCGAGTGCGCGGTGGACGAGCCGACGGCCGTCATCGTGCGGCTGGGCGAGGGCTTCGAGTGCGCGACGCCCGCGTTCATGTCGGTCTTCGCCACGGTGTGGCTGCGCGTGGCGGAGTGGCCGGGCGTGCCGGTGATGCTGGTCGGCGAGTCGCCCGGCCACCGGGAGGCGCTCGCCGGCGGCGTGGGCGGGGTGCCGCGGTTCAGCGCCCTCAACGCCGCCCTGGCCGCCGTCGAACACCCTCCCGAACGCAGGCGCGACGAAGTGCACCTGCCCGGTTCGTTGATCAGCGCGCGGCTGGCGAGGCACTTCGTCCGGCGGGCCTGCGAGCGCTGGCGCGTGACCCATCTGGTCCACGACGCGGTGACGGTGGCCACCGAACTGGTGGAGAACGCCGTCCGGCACGCCCGTTCCGCCCCCGTCCTGCGCCTGGAACTGCGTGGTCCCCGGCTGACCATCGCGGTGTGCGACGACAGCCCGGACCCGCCCGCGACACCGAAGGGCGAGTCGGACAGCCGGGGCATCACGATCGTGTCGTCGCTCAGCCGGACCTGGGGCTGCTCACCGTGGCCGCGCGGCGGCAAGGTCGTCTGGGCCGTGCTCGACGACTGACAGCCGGGGCTCAGCTCGCCTCGCTCGCCGCCGTCACGATCGTGAAGTGCTCGGTGAGGTCGGTCAGTTCCAACGGGTGCAGCACGACCTTCGTCGTCGCCACCAGCCGCAGCGCCGTGCCCGCCGCATCGCACGCCGCGCGCAGCCCGATGAGCATGTTGATGGCGCTCGAACCGAAGAACGTGACGCCGGACAGGTCGAGCACCAAGGTGCGGCCCGCCTGGCCGAGTCTGCGGTGGACGTACTCCTCGACCACCGGTGCCGTCGCCATGTCGAGCTCGCCCGTCACGGCGACGACCACCACGCCCGTCGACTCCTCGCGAGCCGCGAGCGTGATGGCGTCGGTGAAATCGTCCATGTCCACCCCTGGGTGTGGTCGGCAGAGTGCGGCTGTCTGCTCAACCAACGCCCAGCCTAGGCCCAGGGGAGTCGTGAGCGCCCGTCAGGATGGGTGCAGTTCCTTCTCCAATTGCGACTTGCTCATCCCCGAGGCACCGGACAGGCCGGCGTTGCGCGCCTGGGTCAGCAGTTCCTCCCGGGTTTCCTCACCCGGCCGGTCGCCCATGTGCCGGGCCCGGCTCGCCGCGAACGCGCGCCCGAGCTCCTCGCGCCGCTCCTCGGTCAGCCGCTCGCGCATGCCGGGCAGCACCGACGACTCCTCTTCCTCGACGTGGTGCGTCACGGCGTCGACCAGCTCGCGCAGCGCGTCGTCGAACGCCGCGGAGGTGGGGTCGGTCTGAGCGAGCTTGAGCAGCAGCTGCTCGGCCTCGGCGTGCTCCTCCTGGCTGTGCTCGACCTCGTCGGTCTCGCCGGCCTCGTCCTTGGCGACCGGGTAGACCTCGGCCTCCTCGGCGCGGCTGTGCGCGGTGAGCACGGCGGACAGCACGGGCACCAGCAGAGGGCGCTTCTCCGGGTGGTCCTTCAGCTCGGCGAACAGCCGCTCCACCTCGCGGTGGTCCTGCATGATCAGATCGACTACGTCGGGCATGTCGTCCTCCGTCACGGGTCGTGGCGCAGGTGTAGTACCCCGGAATCAGCCGATCACGCGCCGGATGACGTTCACCGGTCCGATCGACTCGATGTCCTGGACCTTGACCGGCACGCCCTCGGTGGACGCGTGCACGGCGCGGATGCCGTCGATCGCCATCGCCACGTGCGTCTGGCCCGAGTAGTAGATGATCAGGTCGCCGGCCTTCACGTCGTTGCGCGACACCGACCGGCCGATGGTGGCCTGACCGTACGTCGTGCGCGGGATCGCGATGCCGACCGATCGGTACGCCGCCTGCATGAGGCTGGAGCAGTCCCACGTGTCCGGGCCGTTCGAGCCGTACACGTACCTCTTGCCGCGTTGGGCCAGCGCGAACGCCAGCGCCTGACCGGCCTTGCCCGCCGGTACCGGGATCGCGCTCATGTCGCCCGCGTTGTTCAACGCCGCGCGCTCCGCCGCGCTCAGCGAGCGGTAGGCGTCGCGCGCCTCGTTGATCTGTCCGTCCAACGCGGCCTTGCGCTGGTCGATGTCCGCGATGGCCTTGTTCGCGGCGTCGGCGGCCTCGTTGGCGCGGTGGGCCGCGTCGTTGGCCAGGTCGACGGCCGCGCTGAGGCCCTGCAACGCCTCCGCGTTGTCGCCCGCCAGCACGCCGAGCGCGGACATGCGGTTGAGGAAGTCCTGCTGCGAGTCGCTGACGAGCAGTGCCGACAGCTGGTTGAACCGGGCGCCCTCGAAGGAGGCCTCGGTGAGCAGGTCGACCTGGCCGCGCAGCGCGTCCTGCGCCTGCTGGGCCGTGGAGAGGTCGCGGTTGGCCTGGTCGAGCGCACCTTGGGCGTTGGCCAGGGATTCCTGAGCGCGGAGGTGCTCTTCGTTCAGCGCCTCGGCCTGGTGGGAGAGGTCGGTGTACTTCTTCAACGCCTCGGAGGCGTTGGGCGGCACCTCGGGGTCCGCCGCGGCATGGGGGAGGGGCATTGCGACGCCGACCAGCGCGGAGACGGCAGACGCCGTCAGGGCTGCGCGGACGGTGCGCTGAGCGGATTTCGACGCCACGGTCGCGCGGTCCTCCTTGAAGCCGGGTGGGAGCCCCGATCGGGTTACACCCGCTCAGGTCTCGGACAGGTTACGGAACCGCCCGACGCCCGTCCATCAGGGGTCCGTTTCCGTGCCGGTACAAAGATCAAAAGCAACATCATAAAGATCAAAAGCGTCCTCGCCGGACGGGCAGATCAGCAGGATGACGGGATTGGGCGGTCGACTCCCGTCCCAGCGGGTGCCGGGGTCCGTGTCATCCCGCCGACCTCCACAAGGGCAACCACACGTGTCAAGGGGGCCGTTCCAGCCCATCGTTCCTGTTGGGTCGGAAGGTGCCCCCTTGACACGTGCGGTAGGGCTGCGCCAGGTCGGCGGGATGACACGGACCCCTCCTTTGAGAGAAACCCGCCAGTGGACGACCGGGGTCTGGCCTCATGCCGTTGCGTCGTTGTGCCGCTGCTCTTCTCCCCAAAGGGAGGGCTTCGTGTCATCCCGCCGACCTGGCTTTGCCCTACCGCGCGTGTCAAGGGGGCGGGGTTCGGGCTTGCCCGGTGTGGGTCTCCTGCCGCCCCCTTGACGCGGGTGGTAGCCCGGAGGGAGGTCGGTGGGATGGCACGGAGTCCGGACCCACGACGAGACCGGGGCAGGACCGGGTAGTCGGGGTCATCCTGCTGATCTGCCCGTCCGGCGAGGACGCTTTTGATCTTTTCGCCTTGGTCTTTGCCCTTGCTCAGCCCCTGGCCGCGAGGTCATACAAGCCCGTGAGATCCGTCCGCCCCCCAGGATGGCGAACCGCACGACCCGCAGCAGCGGTAGCAAGGCGACCGGCGTCCGTCGGATCATCACCGCGCGCCAAAGCCACCGTCAAAGCGCCACGAACGCGTCACCGCCCCCGGTCGTGTCCGCCACCTCTTCCTCCGTCAACGGGACCACCTCCGTCGACGGGTCCGTCGGTGATCCCGTCGACGGGATCACCGCCGAGTCCCCGCTCCACACCACCACGTTCGCCTCACCCGGCACCTCCAGCGCCACCACCGACGGGCCACGTCCCAGCAGCTCGCGCCCCGCCCGAACGGCCGCCTCCGTCCCGCTGATCGACAGCCCGGTCAACGCCTCCGCCTCCCGGTGATCGGCACGCACCACATCGGCAGCCGCCAGGAGTTGGGCGGCAAGACCGTCGGGCGCGCCGTCCAGCACGACCAACCCGCCCGCCGCGCGGACCGCCGCCAACGCCGCCTCGGCCGGCTGCTCCAGCTGCACGATCACCGCGTCCGCCCCGGCCAGCATCGCCGAGGCGGCGCGGACGTCCTGCGGCGTGACCAACGTCGGGCCGGGGATGTCCTCCAAGTACCGGTACTCGCCGTCGCACACGACGTCCACGATGAGCGCCGTCCGGGTGCCCTCCCGGCACACCACCGCGGTCGTGGCTACGCCGTCCGCGTCGAGCTGCTGGACCAGCAGGCGGCCCTCCCGATCATCCCCGACGACGCCCACCAGCGCCGCCGTTGCGCCGAGCTGCCTGGTGCCCCGGGCGATGTTCGCGCCCTTCCCGCCGAGCATTTCGCGACGTTCCAGCACCCCCGCGCTGCCCCCGGATCCGGGCACCTCCGGCACCACCAACACCAGGTCACGGGCTATCTGACCGACCACCGCGATCCGCATGTTCGAGCGGTACCCGGTGGCCACCAGTTGAAACGAGCCGTTGACGTGGCGTCACCAGGAATGCGATCGTGATTCTGGGAGCGCTCCCAGTTTCATGGTTCACAGATCACCGTCGATCTGAAGGAGAGGTCCTTGCGACTCAAGCGCTTTGGGGCGTTGGCTGTTGCCGCGCTCGGTATCGTCGGTGTGACCAGCGTCTTCGTCCAGAGCGGCGTAGCGGTGGCACACGGGTCGATGACCTATCCGCCCAGCCGCACCTACGCCTGCTACGAGGACGGCAGGATCGGGGGCGGCGGCGGCGACTTGAACCCGACGAACCCGGCGTGCGTCGCCGCGGTGCAGATCGGTGGGAAGCAGCCCCTGTGGGACTGGTACGGCAACCTGATCAGCCTGGCCGGCGGCAGGCACCGCGAGATCATCGCCGACGGCGACCTGTGCGGGCCGACCACGAAGTACGACGCCTACAACCTGACCCGCAGCGACTGGCCGGTGACGACCCTGCGGGCGGGCGCGTCGATCAACTTCAAGTACAACGCCTGGGCACCGCACCCCGGCAGGTGGGACCAGTACGTCACCCGGGACGGCTTCGACGTCACCCAGCCGTTGAAGTGGTCGGACCTGGAGCCCGCGCCGTTCGACAGCATCACCAACCCGCCGCTGGGCAGCGGCGAGTACTCGTGGAACGGCACCCTGCCCAACAAGAGCGGCCGCCACATCATCTACTCGATCTGGCAGCGCAGCGACAGCCCGGAGGCGTTCTACAGCTGCTCGGACGTCAACTTCACCGGTGGCGGCGGCGGTGACACCCAGGCGCCGACGGCGCCCGGCACGCCCACCGCGACCGCGTCCTCCAACTCGGTGGCGTTGAGCTGGTCGGCGGCCTCGGACAACCAGGGCGTCACCGGCTACCAGGTCTACCGCGAGGCGGGCGCCAACGACGTGGCGGTCGCGACGAGCTCGGGCACCACGGCGACGGTCACCGGCCTCACCGCGGACACGGCGTACCAGTTCTACGTGGTGGCACGGGACGCGGCGGGCAACACCTCGCCCCCCTCGGCGGTGGTGTCGGTCCGGACCACCACTGGTGGCACGACCCCGGGCGCGTGCGCGGTGACCTACAGCGTGCCCAGCTCGTGGTCCGGCGGCTTCACCGCGAACGTGTCGGTGAAGAACACGGGCACCGGTGCGGTCAGCGCGTGGCAGCTGGTCTGGGACGTCCCGGCGGGTCAGGGCATCACCCAGGCGTGGTCGGCGGAGGTCGCCGTCGCGTCGGGCAAGGCCACCGCGAAGGGCGCCAGCTGGAACCAGAACATCCAGCCCGGCCAGACGGTGAGCTTCGGGTTCAACGGCTCGTCGCAGGGGACGCCGACGAACCCGACGTCGTTCGCCCTCAACGGCGCTTTGTGCGCCGCGGCCTGATGTTCTGGCGATGCGCGGCCCTGGTCGCGCTCCTGGTGGGGTCGGTCGCCTGCTCTTCGGCGGCGACCGGCTCCACCGGCCTGGGCTCCAACGCCCTCGGCCCGCCGCTGGCGACGCCGTCGGAGGTGGGGGACTGGGTGCGGGAGAAGACCGGGCAGTGCGACGACGTGGTGCCGCGGACGATGGAGGAGTTCGCCGAGTTCGTCGGCCCGTTGCGGGCGGCGCTCTACGCGCCGTACGTGGCGGAGTGGGCGACGTGCGAGGCGGGGCCGTACCAGCGGCTCGGGCTGGTGGTGTTCCAGCGCGAGAAGCTGGCCGACTTCCAGCGCTCGTGGCAGGGAGCGATGTCGTCCGGCGAGGTGTCGGACAACCCGGACTTCGGGTTCGGCAACGGCTTCGCGTTGAGCGGCACGCTCGGCTTGGAGTTGTTGGGACTGCACGAACTGCGTTGCACACCGGTGGGAACCGGCGAGGACGTGGGACACACCCTGCCCGCGGAGGCGGAGGGGTGCACCTACGTCCAGAAGCCGGGTCACCACCACTAGAGGCGGCTCGTCAGCGTGGCGCGGCGGTGCTCTGACGCACCACCAGCGTGGTGGCAAGCTCGATTCGGCGGTGTTCGGGCTCTTCACCACGTGCCAGCGTGATGGCGAGACGGGTGCCCGCCGCGGCCATGTCCTGCAGCGGCTGTCGGACCGTGGTCAGCGGCGGGCCCACCCACTGCGCCACCGGGAGGTCGTCGAAGCCGACGACGCTGAGGTCTTCCGGGATGCGCAGGCCGGCGGCGCGTGCGGCTTCGTAGACGCCGAGGGCCTGCAGGTCCGACCCGGCGAACACCGCCGTGGGCGGGTCCGGCAGGTCGAGCAGCGGTGCGAACTGGGCGCGCCCGGACTCGACGTGGAAGTCGCCGTAGCGGACCAGGTCCGGGTCGAACGCCAGGCCCGCGGTCTCCAGCGCGGCGCGGTAGCCGTCGACGCGGGCGCGGCTGCACAGGACGCGCTCCGGACCGCCGATCATGGCGATGCGCCGGTGGCCGAGTTCGATCAGGTGCCGGGTGGCGGTCAGGCCGCCGTTCCAGTTGGTGGCTCCTATAGAGGGCGTTTCCAGCTGGGGTTCGCCGATCGGGTCGACCACGACGACCGGGATGTCACGCGCGCGCAGCTTGGCCAGCTGCGAGGACGTGAGGTCGGAGAAGACGGAGATCACCGCCAGCGGCTTGCGCGCGATGACCCCTTCGAGCCAGCCGTGGCCGGGGGTGAGCCTGCCCTGGGACTCCGACAGCACCAGCGCCAGGCCCTGCTCGGCGGCGACCTGCTCGGCGCCGCGGATGATCTCCAGGGCCCAGGCGCTCTCCAGCTCGTGGAACATCAGTTCCACCAGGTTGGACCGCCGCGACCGCT
The DNA here is from genome assembly GCF_054781895.1 of Saccharothrix stipae. NCBI lineage: Bacteria > Bacillati > Actinomycetota > Actinomycetes > Pseudonocardiales > Pseudonocardiaceae > Saccharothrix > Saccharothrix stipae. Next base: position 604,550 of record NZ_BAAGTN010000007.1, read on the forward strand.
CGTCCGCCCGCCTCTGGTAGCCGTGCCGCCGGATGATCGCCTCGACCCGTTCCCGGGTGTGCGGAGCGACGTCCGCGCGACCGTTCATGACCTTCGAAACAGTCGGAACCGAGACCCCTGCCTCCGCCGCGATGGCGGCGATGGTGATCTTGCCCGAGGCTGTGCCATCCGAGGGTGACGGGTCGGCTTTGGTCGGCATGGAGGCAGTCTACGACAGCTCCGCCCAGTTCCGGCCGCTAGACGCGGGGGAGCGGAGGTAGGTTGTTCGTCACTCGGCGCCCGCGTAACACGTTCGAAACAATCGAAGTTTGAATCGAAAGTGTCGAATGTCCGGTTGATCCACCGGCCGTTCAGCTCACGTTACCGCAACGCGGAACGCACCGGACCCACCAAATGAGATGTCCTGAGCGTTGAATTCGGGGGTCCTGAACGTAGGACACGCGCGTTCCGAACGTAGGACACGCGCGACGTGAAGGTACGACTCACGCGGCGTGAGCGTAGGACTCTCGCGCGAGTCGTACGTTCAGGTCCCGTGAGTCGAACGTTTGGGGAGGGGCTCGGGCCCGCCGGGAGAGTGGCGGGCCCGAGCCCGGTCGGGTCAGCCCCGGCGGCGCGTGCCGCCGAACGAGAGGTCGTCGCGCATGGCCCGGTAAGCGGGCTTGGCGGCGAAGTTCTCGTCGAGGATGTTGGCCGCACCTTCACCCTCGAACCACCCAGGCACCCAGGAGTACTTGTCCGTGTACCCCCAGACCGTGAACGACAGGCAGCGAGGCGTCAGCAGGCAGGCCTTGAGCATCGTGCTGTAGACGTTCGCCTGCGCCTGGAGCTTCACCGAGTCGGACGGCATCACCATCCGCACGTCGGCCTCCGTCACCGCGGTGCGCAACCCGAGCCGGTCGAACCGCCCCAGGTTCTCCCGCATCGTCTGCGGTGCGTAGCCCGCGGTGTGGTGGGCCTGCACGCCGACGCCGTGGATCGGCACACCCTGCCGCTTCAGCTGCTTGACGAGGTTGTACACGCCGTCGCTCTTGGCGTTGACGTCCTCGACGTTGTAGTCGTTGTAGAACAGCAGCGCGCCGCGATCGGCCTCGTGGGCCCACCGGAACGCGTCCGCGATGTAGCCGGGGCCGAGAGCCCGCAGCCAGACGGTGTCACGCAGCGTCCCGTCCTCGTTGAACGCCTCGTTCACCACGTCCCACTGCCAGACCTTGCCCTTGAAGTGCCGGACGGTGGTCTGGATGTGGTTCTTCAGCACCGAGCGCAGCTCGGTGGCGGGCAGGCTCGACAGCCACGACGGGTTCTGGTTGTGCCAGACCAGCACGTGGCCGCGCACGGTCTGCCGGTTGGCCCGGGCGAACGCGATCAGCTCGTCCGCCGGACCCCAGTCGTACTGCCCGCGGGTCGGTTCCAGGACCTCCCACTTCATCACGTTCTCGGCCGTGACGCTGTTGAACTCCGACGCGATCCGCTCCCGGTACACCTGGTCGTTCGCCAGCGCCGCCATGTCGACGGCGGTGCCGATGCCCAGGTCGTGACGTGCCGCGAGCTGCCGGAGCGTCGGCTCCGGCGCCGCTGCCGCCGCGGGTGCGACGGCAGCGGCCAACGATCCGACGACGGCCAGAACGAGTGCGACCTTGCGCATGAACGTTCCTCCCAAGCCAACGAGCCGGAGAAAACCTGGACCTACTTGCCGAACCAGACCTACTTGCCGAAACCGGCCGTGAGGCCGCTGAGCAGGAACCGCCGCCCGATCAGGTACACCGCGAAGATCGGCAGCACGGACAGCGTCACGGCCGCGAGCAGCGCGGGCACGTTCGTGCCGAACTGCCCCTGGAAGTCCCACAACCCGAGGGTGAGCACCCGCGACGATTCCGACTGGGTGAGCACCAACGGGAAGAGGAACCCGTTCCACGCGTTGAGCGCCGTGTAGACGACGACCGTCATGATCGCCGGCCGCGCCAGCGGCAGGACCAGCGACACGAGCACCCGCATCGGGCCGGCGCCGTCGATCGCCTGCGCCTCGTACAGCTCGCGCGGCACGTCACGCAGGCTGTTGACCAGCACCAGCATCGCCACCGGCAGCGCGAACGCCGCCGTCGGCAGGATGACCGCGGTCAACGTGTCGTACAGCTGCATCCGGGTGATCATCAGGTACACCGGGATGATCGTCGCCTGCGCGGGGATCGCCAACCCCATCAGGAGCAGGGTGAACCCGCGCTGCACGAACGGGCTGGTGTTGCGCACCACCGCGTACGCGGCGGGCACGGTCACCAGCACCACGATCGCCACCGTCACGACGGTCACGATCACGTTGTTCAGCAGGTACTGGCCGAAGTTGCCGGTCAGCACGGTGACGTAGTTGTCCAGCGTCAGCGCGTCCGGCACCTCCCACGCGCTCTTGCCCAGGTACTCGGAACGCGTGCGCAGCGACACCGTGACCAGGTAGAGCAGCGGTCCGACCACGATCGCCAGCCACACCAGGGCGAACAGCCCGGCGGGCCAGTTGGGACGAGACTTCACGACCCCTCCTGCTGGCTGCTCATCGAGCGGAAACCGCTCCAGCGCATGACCGCGAGCGACAGCGCGGTGCCGAGCACGACCAGCACGACCGCGATCGCGCTCGCGTAGCCCATCTCGAAACCCTTGAAGCCGGTGATGTACATGTGCAGCGGCAGGATGCGGGTCGCGGTGCCCGGTCCGCCGCCGGTGAGGATCAGCACGGTGTCGAACGTGGTCAGCGAGCCGACCAGCATGAGCACCGACGACGTGACGATCGTGTACCGCAGCTGCGGCAGCGTGATGTGCCGGAACTTGCTCACCCGCGAGGCGCCGTCGATGGTCGCCGCCTCGTACAGCGAGGGCGGCACCGCCCGTGCCGCACCCTGGTAGAGCAGCGTGTGGAACGGGATGAACTGCCAGGAGATCACGAGCACCACCGTGTAGAGCGCGATGTCGGGATCGCCCAGGAACTGCGGTCCGCCGACGAACGCGCCGAAGTTCGGTTCCATCAGGGCGTTCCACAACAGCGCGATAGCGGTCGTGGACAGCAGCAGCGGGAGGAAGAAGATCGAGCTGAGCACCGCCCTGGACCACTGCTTGCCGGCCGCCCAGACCCCGATCAGCAACGCGATCGGGGTCTGGACGAGCCACGACACGACCATCAGCACCAAGGTCCGCCACACCGACGCACGAGCTTCGGCGTCGTCGAGCAGCCGGGACCAGTTCTCGCCCCCGGTGATCGCAGGCGTGCCCAGACCGTCCCAAGCCGTGAAGCTCAGGTAGATCACGAGCAGCATGGGCAACGCGGCGAACAGGGCGAAGAATCCGAACGCCGGCACGGCATACCAGGCCGAAGGCCGCTGGGACGACATCAGCGCGCGGCCACCGCGTCGACGAACTGCTGCGGCGAGACCTTGCCCAGGAAGAACTCCTGGAGCTGGGTCAGCATGAACGTGGCGTCATCGGCGGGCAGGTCCTGGTCCCAGGACAGCTGGAAGTTCTTCGAGTCCAGCACCAGCTCGTAGATGTACGACGCGTACTCCGGGTTCGGCGACTTCTTGAGCTTCTCCTCGGCGCCCACCACCGGCGGGACGTCACCGGCCTCGATCAGCGCCTCGATGTAGGAGTCCTTGTGCAGCTCGCTCGTGACGAACTTCTTCGCCGCGTCGAGGCTCTTGGAGTCCGCGGTCGCGGAGTAGAAGTTGCTCACGTTGCCGACGAGGTTGGCCGCGTCGCCCTTGCCGCCGGGGATCGACGGGAACGCCACCCAGCCCAGGTCGCCGTTCTTCACGAAGTCCGGGCTCTGGTCGAGCTGGTTGGTGTACTCCCACGAACCCATGAGGTGCATCGCGGCCTTGCCCTGCGCCATGATGGTCGACGCGCCACCGGCGTCGTAGCCGACGGAGGCGAAGCTGGTGCCGAACGCGCCCCGGTCGATCAGCTCCTTGAGCTTGGTCAGGGACTCGACCACGGCCGGGTCCTTCCAGCCCGCGGGACCGGAGTCACGGATGTTCTTGAACACCTCGGGACCCGCCACGCGGTCGAGCACGTACTCGGCCCACATCAGCTCGGTCCACGCCTGGTTGCCGGCCAGGGCGATCGGGGTGATGCCCTTGCCCTTGAAGGTGTCGACCAACGAGAGCAGGTCGTCCCACGTGGTCGGCGGCTGCGCGCCCGCGTCGGTGAAGACCTTCTTGTTGAAGAACAGCAGCACCGGCTGCATGCCGCGCATCGGCACGCCGTAGTACTTGTCGCCGAGCTTCGCGCCGTCCAGCACGCTGGGGATGAACGCGTCCTTGGCGGCCTTGTTGTCGTTCAGCACCTGCGTGAGGTCGGCCACCTTGCCGGCGTCGACGTACTCCTTGAGGTTGCCACCACCCCAGTTGAAGAACAGGTCGGGCGCCTGCGGCGAACCGATGGCGACCCGGAGCCGCTGCTTGTAGGGGTCGTTGCCGAACGTCTCCAGCGAGGCGTTGCCGCCGCCCGCCTTGAACGAGTCGATCGACTTGTTCTCGATCTTGTTGAGCACCGGGTCCTCAAGCGCCCAGATCTTCAGTGCGCCTGCGTTGGTCTCGCCCGGACCGGACGTGCCACACGCGGACACCACTGCTGTCACGGCGACGAGCCCCATCGCGATGAGGGGACGCACCCATGAACGGCGGGACATGCGACCGCCACCCTTCTGCCACGCTGCGGATTTGTTCGCGGCATCGAAATATTTCGAAACATCCACGACTTGCGCAGACCTTAGGCGGGTGTCCAACCGGTGTCAAGCGTCACCATTCGGCGTGTCTGACTCATGTTTCTGCACGTCAGGAGGTCACTCTTGTGTTTCGATCGAGTTTCGATACTATCGGGACATGCGTCGAGCCACGTTGGCCACGATTGCCGCAGCAGCGGGGGTGTCTCTCCCGACGGTGTCCAAAGTCCTCAACGGGAAGGACGACGTCGGCGCGGAGACCAGGGCTCGTGTGCGGCAGTTGCTCGCCGAGTACGACTACGTGCCGGTGGGGTCCCGTCGGGCCTCCGGCCACCTGCTGGTGGACCTCGTGTTCACCGCCCTGGACAGCCCCTGGGCGGTGGAGATCATCCGCGGCGTCGTCGACACCGGACTGCACGTCGTGGTGTCGTCCACGGACAAACCCCGTCAGCACACGTCGTGGGCGGCGTCGCTGGTCGAGGCCAGGCGCGCGGGAGCGCTGCTGGTCACCTCCCAGCTGACCGCCGCCGACCGCCGGGTGCTGGCCAACTCCCGCATCCCCGTCGTGGTCATCGACCCGGTCGACCTGCCGCAGCCGAACGTGCCCAGCGTCGGCGCGACCAACTGGGCGGGCGGCCTGTCGGCCACCGAACACCTCCTGCGCCTCGGCCACCGCCGGGTCGGCGTCATCGGCGGACCGGCCGGGATGCTGTGCAGCCGCGCGCGGGTCGACGGCTACCGGGCCGCGCTCGACCGCGCGGGCATCGCCTTCAACCCGGAACTGGTCAAGCACGGCGATTTCAAGCACGAGGGCGGGTTCCGCCGCGCGGCCGAGCTGCTGGCGCTGCCGGACCGGCCGACGGCGATCTTCGCCGGGAACGACGAGCAGGCCTTAGGGGTGATCGAGGCGGCCCGGGTCGTCGGGCTGTCCGTGCCGCACGACCTGAGCGTGGTCGGTTTCGACGACCTGCCGGTCGCGGTGTGGTCCTCGCCCGCTCTCACCACCGTGCGCCAGCCACTGACCGAGATGGGCCGCCACGCGGGCCGGATGCTCGCCGACCTGATCGCCGGTCGCCCCGTGGAGACCGAACGCGTGGAACTGGCCACCGAACTCGTCGTCCGATCGTCAACGAAGGAGCCGCCGTGCTGAACCCCTGGGCCGATCCCGGTAAGCCGACCGGAGAGCGCGTCGCCGCCCTGCTGGCCGAGCTGACCCTGGAGGAGAAGCTGGCCCAGTTGGTGGGCGTGTGGGTGGGAATCTCCGACGGCGAGGAGGTCGCACCCGCGCAGCACGAGTTCGCCGAGCCGCTGCCGCCGTGGGACGAGCTGACCAAGCCCGGCCTCGGGCAGCTGACCCGCGTGTTCGGCACCGGGCCGGTCGACCCGCTGGTCGGCGCGAAGGTGCTGGCCGAGACGCAGCGCAAGCTGGTGGCCAACACCCGGTTCGGCATCCCGGCCATGGCGCACGAGGAGTGCCTGTCCGGTTTCACCGCCTGGCAGGCCACCGTCTTCCCGACCCCGCTCGCGTGGGGCGCCTCCTTCGACCCGGAGACGGTCGAGCGGATGGCACGCGAGGTGGGTCTCGTGATGCGCGACGTCGGCGTCCACCAGGGATTGGCGCCGGTGCTCGACGTGTCGCGCGACCCGCGCTGGGGGCGCACCGAGGAGACCATCGGCGAGGATCCGTACCTCGTCGGTCTCCTCGGTGCGGCATACACCAAGGGCCTGGAGTCCAGCGGCATCGTGGCCACGCTCAAGCACTTCGCGGGCTACTCGGCCTCGCGCGGCGGGCGCAACCACGCGCCGGTGCACATGGGCCCGCGCGAGTTCGCCGACGTGGTGCTGCCTCCGTTCGAGATGGCGTTGCGCCTGGGCGGCGCCCGCTCGGTGATGAACTCCTACGCCGAGGTCGACGGCGTGCCGCCGGCCTCGGACTCGGTCCTGCTCACCGGCCTGCTGCGGGACCAGTGGGGCTTCACCGGCGTGGTGGTCGCGGACTACTTCGCGGTGTCGTTCCTGGAGACCGCGCACGGCATCGCGGGCTCGCCGGGCGAGGCCGCCTCGCTGGCGCTGGCCGCCGGCATCGACGTCGAGCTGCCCAGCGTGCGCTGCTTCGGCGAGCCGCTGGCCGAGCTGGTGCGGTCCGGCGAGGTGGACGAGGCGCTGGTGGACCGCGCGGTGACCCGCGTGCTGACCCAGAAGTGCGAGCTGGGCCTGCTGGACGAGGGCTGGCAGCCGGAGTCGCCCGCCGTGCTGCGCGGCGAGCCGGTCGACCTCGACCCGCCCGCCCTGCGCGACCTGGCCCGCACCATGGCCGAGCGCTCCGTGGTGCTGCTGGACAACGCGGCCGACGTGCTGCCGCTGCGCGACGCGGGCAAGCTCGCCGTGGTCGGCCCGTGCGCGGACGACCTGCTGGCGCTGATGGGCTGCTACGCGTTCCCGAACCACGTCGGCGTCCAGCACCCCGAGGTGGCCCTGGGCGTCGAGATGGACACGATGGTGCAGGCCGTGCTGAAGGAGTTCCCGGGCGCCGTGGTCACCACCGCCAAGGGCTGCGAGGTCGACGGCGACGACCGGTCGGGCATCGAGGACGCCGTCGCGGTGGCCCGTGAGGCCGACGTGGTGCTGGCCGTGCTCGGCGACCGGGCCGGGTTGTTCGGCCGGGGCACGTCCGGCGAGGGCTGCGACGCAGAGGACCTGAACCTGCCCGGCGTGCAGGGCGAGCTGCTCGACGCGCTGCTGGCGCTGGACGTGCCGGTCGTGCTGGTGCTGCTGACCGGCCGCCCGTACGCGCTGGGCAAGTACATCGGGCCCGCCGCGGATCCGCAGGCCGCAGAGGACGTGGATGCGCAGCCCGCCGCAGAAGTCGATGCGCGGCCCGCCGCAGGATTCACTGCGCGGCCAGCCGCGGTCGTGCAGGCCTTCTTCCCCGGCGAAGAAGGCGCGGGCGCGGTCGCCGGTGTGCTCAGCGGGCGCGTCAACCCGTCCGGCAAGCTGCCCGTGCAGGTGCCGCGCGGGTCCGGCGGCCAACCGACCACCTACCTGCACCCGCCGCTGGGCGGTCCGGGCGGGGTCAGCTCGGTCGACCCGTCGCCCGCCTACCCGTTCGGGCACGGCCTGTCGTACACGACGTTCGAGCTGTCCGACTTCGCCGCGGGGCAGGAGTTCCCGGCCGACGGCGAGGTCGAGGTGTCGTGCCTGGTGCGCAACACCGGTGACCGGCCCGGCGCCGAGGTCGTCCAGCTCTACCTGCACGACCCGGTCGCGAGCGTCACCCGCCCGGTGCGCCAGCTCGTCGGCTTCGCGCGGGTCGACCTGGAGCCGGGCCAGGCCACCGGGGTGACGTTCCGGCTGCACGCCGACCGCACCTCGTTCACCGGTCGCGACGGCCGGCGCGTGGTCGAGACCGGCGAGGTCGTGCTCCAGGTCGGCTGCTCGAGCAAGGACATCCGCTGGGAGCACTCGGTGCGGCTCACCGGCGAGCAGCGCGAGGTCGGCTACGACCGCGTGCTGGTGACCCCGGTGACCACCACGTCACGGTGAGGTGACCATGAGGTTGGCGCCGCTGCCGGTGCCGCCGGCGCTGCTCGTGCCCACGCGCGAGTTCCGGTCGGTCGGCCCCACCGCGGTGGCCCGAGAGCTGGTCGTGGACACGGGAGGCCTCAGGCCGAGCTGCCTGAGGCCCTCGGAGAGCCGCCGAGTCCACTGACCGGGCTGGGGCGTGAGGGGACTATGGCGGTGGTCCCCTCACGCCCCGCCGAACCGCGGCCCCACCTGCGCGTGCCGCGGAGCACGAAGTGGTTGGCACGCCCGGCTATCGTGACCGCGGGTCACGGTGCCGGAGGAGGAGCCACATGCTTGGCACGGTCGCTGCGGGGTACGAGGGCGTGCGCGAGGAGTTCGCGGAGTTCGTCGCCGGGGAGCGCGAGGACTACGCGGGCCAGTTGGTCGCCTACGTGCGCGGCGAGCTGGTCGTGGACCTTTGGGCAGGTCCCGGGTTCACGGCCGACACGCTGACCGGGGTGTTCTCCTCCACCAAGGGCGCGGCGTACCTCGTGGTGGCGCTGCTGGTGCAGGACGGCGTGCTGGATCCCGACCAGCGGGTGAGCCACTACTGGCCGGAGTTCGCGGCGGAGGGCAAGCAGGACATCACGCTGCGGGAGCTGCTCTCGCACCGCGCGGGCCTGGTCGGCGCGGACGCCGGGTTCAGCCTGGAGGAGCTGGCCGACGACCGGCTGATCGCGGCACGGCTCGCGGGCCAGCGGCCGTACTGGCGACCGGGCACGGCGTTCGGCTACCACGCGTGGGTGATCGGCGCGCTGACCGGCGAGGTGGTGCGGCGCGTGACGGGGCGGAGCATCCAGGAGCTGTTCGAGGAGCGGGTCCGGGCGCCGAACGGCCTCGACTTCTACCTCGGGCTGCCGGACGAGCTGGAGCCGCGTTTCGCGACCACGTTGCCCATGCTGCCGACACCGGAGCAGCAGGCCGAGATCGACGCGGACGTGACCGGGGTCGAGAGCCTGGGCGGGATCGCGTTCAACGAACACCGTGCCGACGCGCCCGAGCTGTGGGACTTCCCGAACCAGCGGATCGCCAGGGCGCAGGGCCAGGCGTCGGCGGGCGGTGTCGCGTCGGCACGAGGTCTGGCCGGCATGTACGCGGCGGCCACCACGGGGCTGAACGGCAGGGCACCGCTGCTGAAGCCGGACACCATGGCGGAGTTCGCGCAGGTCCAGTCGATCGGGTACGACGTCGTTTCGCGCGTCCACAAGGCTTTCGGGCTGGGGTTCAGCGCCGTGGTGGACTTCTACCCGTTCCTGGGGCAGGGCGCGTTCGGGCACAGCGGCGCCGCGGGCAGCCAGGCGCTCGCCGATCCCCGCAGCGGTCTGGCGTACGGCTACAACCGGCGCCGCTACGCCTATCCCGGCGGCGCGGCACCGGAGAACGACCGGCTGCTCCGCGCCTGCGTCACGGCCGCGCGCGCGACCCGGTGAGTGGCCCGGCCGAGCGGGCCACCTCGCCGGTCACGCATCAATAAGGCACTCAGAGGTGCGCGCGCAGGTGGCGGAGCTTGCGCTCGTCGTGCACCCGAGGCGTGGTGTGGCCGCTGAACGGGAACACCGCCATCTCCTTCGGCGCGGTGATCTCGTTGTACGCCGCGTACACAGTGGACGGTGGGCACACCTCGTCCATCAGGCCTACGCTCAGCAACGACGTCGCGGTGATCCGCTTGGCCAGCAATGCCCCGTCCACGTACCGCAGCGTGTCGAGCGCGGCCGGGATCAGGTCGACGTGCTGGGCGAGGAACGCGGCGATCTCCGCGTACGGCTCCTCGCCGGTGAGGGTGATGGCCCGCTGGAAGTCGCACAGGAAGGGCACGTCGGCGTGGCAGACCTTCACCGCCTCGCCGTTGAGCGCCGCGGCGGCCAGGGCCAGCCCACCGCCCTGGCTGCCGCCGGACACCGCGAGCCTGGTCTCGTCGACCCCGTCCAGGGCAGCGGCCACCTCGACGGCACGGGCCGCGTCCACCATCAGCCGCGTCACGTAGTAGGTCTCGGGGCTGGCGATGCCGCGCGTCATCACGCCGGGGTACTCGGGGCCGGCGAGACCGGAGTCCGGGGTGGCGCCGAGCGTCCACCGCCCGCCCTGGCCGCGGGTGTCCATCACGAACACCGCGTACCCGACCGACGGCAGCAACGCGTGCTCCGACGGCAGGCCGCGCCCGCCGCCGTAACCGATGTAGCAGACGACCGTGGGCAACGGCCCGATGCCGGAACCGGCGGGGCGGATGTACCAGCCGCGCACCCGGTCGCCGCCGTAGCCGGAGAACTCGACGTCCCAGACCGAGAGCGGTCCGTAGGCGTCGGCCGCGTACGGGGTCAGCACCGGCGGCAACGCGGCCGCGTGGGCCTCCTCCAGCCGGGACTTCCACCACAGGTCGAGGTTGTCCGGTTCGGCGGTGGTGGTCCGGTACTCGGCGAGTTCCCGTTCGGAGAGGTCGAACCAGGGCACGGCAGTCCCCTTTCGTCATCCGTTAAGCGCTTAATTACCCTACCGGGCGGGGCCGTCCCATCAGCGGTCTAGACTCGATGATCACCGACCGAGGAGGGCGCGGGTGGTAGGCAAGCGACCGACCATCTCGGACATCGCCAAAGCCGCGGGCGTGTCCACCGGCGCGGTCTCTTACGCGCTCAACAACCGGCCGGGAGTCTCCGAGCCGACCCGTCGCCGGATCATGGACATCGCCGACCGCCTCGGCTGGGTGCCGAGCAGCGCCGCCAGGTCGTTGAGCGACGGGCGCGCGAACGCGATCGGGCTGGTGGTGGACCGGCCCGCGCGGGTGATCGGCGTGGAGCCGTACTTCATGCAGTTGATCTCCGGCATCCAGGGCGCGCTGGCGGGTGGGCCGACGTCGTTGCTGCTCCAGGTGACGGACAACTCGGCGGCCGAGCTGGCGGCGTACCGGCGGTGGTGGGGCGAGCGGCGGGTGGACGGCGTGCTGCTGGTCGACCTGGTCCAGAACGACCCGCGGGTGGAGTTGGTGCAGGAGCTGCGGCTGCCCGCGGTCGTGCTGGGCGAGCCGGTCGTGCCGGACCTGCCGTGCGTGTGGACCGACGACGAGCTGGCCGTGGTGGAGGTGCTGGAGTACCTGGTGGCGCTGGGCCACCGGCGAATCGTGCGGGTCGCGGGGCCGACGAAGTTCGTGCACACCCAGACCCGCTCCCGTGCGTTCACCACCGCCGCCGCGCGGTTGGACCTGGCCGAGGCGCGGGTCGTGCACGCCGACTACTCCGACGAGGCCGCCGCCCGCGTGACCCGGCGCGTGCTGACCAGCGGCACCCCGCCCACGGCCCTGGTGTTCGACAACGACGTGATGGCGGTGTCGGCGCTGGGCGTGGCGCACGAGCTCGGTCTGACGGTGCCCGACCAGCTGTCCCTGGTGGCCTGGGACGACTCGGCCCTGTGCCGCCTGGTCCGCCCTGCCCTGTCGGCCGTCCGCCGCCCGATCGCCGAACGCGGCGCCGCCGCCGTGCGCCTGCTGCTGGACGTGATCAACGGCGCCCCGGCCGAGCAGGTGAAGACCTCGGACCCCGAACTGGTCCCCCGCTCCAGCACCTCCCACCCCCCACCTCTCTAACCCCCCAACCCACGAGAGTCCAACCCCCAACCCGCGCGTGTCCTACGTTCAGAACGCGCGTGTCCTACGTTCAGGACACCCATGTCCTACGTTCGCGTTCGTCGCGCCGCCGTGCGGCAAAACCCCAGGTCGCGTGTTCTGAGCGTGCAACTCGGGTGTTCTGAACGTAGGACACGCGTGACGTGGACGTAGGACACGCGCGGGCTGGAGGTACGACTCGCGCGGGTGGGAGGGTTGGCGCGAGGGCGGTTGTGTAGGAGACTTGCGCAAAGGCCTTCTGGGAGCGGTCCCAGGTGGTCGATTCAGGTGTGTCGTCGTGTAGCCGGTTCGGGTCGGGGGGCGGCGTTCGACGGCGGATGGCACCGTTGACACTTAAGCGGTTAATTGCTTTGGTGTGGAGGCCTGCCGGAGGCAGGCGCGCTGCCCTGCGCTCGCTACGTCAATGTCGACAACTACGCGAGGTACATCCATGCGCAAGCGATTCGCCTTGGTCGGTGCCCTCACAACGGCCGCCATCGCCGCCTTGGTCCTGTCCCTGCTGACGGTCGTGCCGGCGCACGCCGCGGCCGGGTTCACCGTCAGCAACGGGCGTCTGCTCGACGCCAACGGCAACGACTTCGTGATGCGCGGTGTGAACCACGCGCACACCTGGTACGCCGACCGCACCACGCAGGCGCTCAAGGACATCAAGGCCACCGGCGCGAACACCGTCCGGGTCGTCCTCAGCTCCGGTGACCGGTGGACCCTCAACAACGCCGCCGACGTCACCAACGTCATCAACCAGTGCAAGGCCAACAAGCTCATCTGCGTGATGGAGGTGCACGACACCACCGGCTACCAGGAGCAGAGCGGGGCGGTCAGCCTCGCCCGCGCCGTGGAGTACTGGAAGAGCATCCAGAGCGCCATGGCCGGCCAGGAGAAGTACGTCATCCTCAACATCGGCAACGAGCCGTGGGGCAACAACGGCCACGCCGGCTGGACCCAGGCGACCAAGGACGCCATCACGTCCCTGCGCGCCGCGGGCTTCGAGCACACGATCATGGTCGACGCGCCGAACTGGGGCCAAGACTGGGGCTTCACCATGCGCGACAACGCCGCCTCGGTGTTCGCCACCGACCCGCGGAAGAACACCGTGTTCTCCGTCCACATGTACGGCGTGTTCGACACGGCCGGTGAGATCACCGACTACCTGAACCGGTTCGTCACGGCGAAGCTGCCGATCGTGGTCGGCGAGTTCGGCAACGACCACTCCGACGGCAACCCCGACGAGGACACGATCTTCGCCACCACCCAGTCGCTCAAGCTGGGCTACCTGGCGTGGTCGTGGTCCGGCAACGGCGGCGGCGTCGAGTACCTCGACATGGTGACCGGCTTCAACGCCGCCCAGCTCACGCCCTGGGGCCAGCGCGCGATCAACGGCGCGAACGGCATCAAGGCCACCTCCCGCGAGGCCAGCGTCTACGGCGATGGCGGCCCGACCGACACCACCCCGCCGTCCACGCCGGGCACCCCGTCCGCGTCCGGCGTCACGTCGAGCAGCGCCACCCTGTCCTGGACCGCGTCCACCGACAACGTCGGCGTCAGCGGCTACGACGTGGTCCGCGTCAGCGGCACCGCGGAGACCGCGGCGGGCAGCTCCACCACCACGTCGACGACCATCACCGGCCTGTCGGCCGGCACCACCTACACCTTCGCCGTCTACGCGCGGGACGCGGCGGGCAACCGCTCCACCCGTTCCGGCACGGTCAACGTGACCACCCAGACCGGCGGTGGTGGCCCCGCGTCCTGCGCGGTCACCTACAAGATCGCCGGCCAGTGGCAGGGCGGCTTCCAGGGCGACGTGAAGATCGCCAACACCGGCACGACCGCGGTGAACGGCTGGACGCTGCGCTGGACCTGGGCCAACGGCCAGACCGTGTCCCAGTCCTGGGGCGCCACCACGGCCCAGTCCGGCTCCACGCTGAGCGCGACCAACGTGGCCTACACCGGCTCCATCCCGGTGAACGGCTCGGTCGCGTTCGGCTTCATCGGGTCGTGGAACGGCACCAACTCGGCGCCCACCGCGTTCACCCTCAACGGCGCCAGCTGCACCACGGCCTAGGAGTCCCAGATGTCGAGGAAAACCGCTGTCACCGCACTCATAGGCGCGTTGGCCACGCTCATCGGCGTCCTGGTCGCCGCGCCGGGTCAGGCGGTCGAGGCCGCCGCACCCACCAGGATCATGGCGCTGGGCGACTCGATCACCGGGTCGCCGGGCTGCTGGCGGGCCCTGCTCGACCGCGACCTGCGCGCCGCCGGGCACACGAACATCGACTTCGTGGGCACCCGGGCCGGTGACGGCTGCGGGTTCGCCTACGACGGCGAGAACGAAGGGCACGGTGGCGCGCTCGTCACCGCGGTGGCCGACCAGAACCAGCTCGTCGGGTGGCTGGCCGCCACCAACCCGAACGTGGTGCTCATGCACTTCGGGACCAACGACGTGTGGAGCAACCGGTCGACCGCGACCATCCTGGCGGCCTACGGCAAGTTGGTCGACCAGATGCGCGCCAACAACGCGGACATGAAGGTGGTCGTCGCCAAGATCATCCCGATGGCGGCGAGCGCGTGCGCGGAGTGCCCGCAGCGGGTGGTCGACCTGAACGCGGCGATCACCGGCTGGGCGGCGGGCAAGTCCACCGCCCGGTCGCCGATCACCGTGGTGGACCAGTGGGCCGGGTTCAACACCGCCGGCGACACCTACGACGGCGTGCACCCGAACGCGTCCGGTGATCGCAAGATCGCGAACAAGTGGTTCCCGGCGGTGGTGTCCGCGCTCAACGGCACCACGCCCACGTCCACCACCACGTCCACCACTACTACAACGACGACGACGACCACCACCACCACCACCACGACTTCCGCCCCGGGCGGGTCGTGCGACGTGGAGATCAAGGTCGTCAACCAGTGGCCGGGCGGGTTCACGGTGGAGATCACCATCCGCAACAGCGGCGCCACGCCGAGCCGCGGTTGGCGCATCGGGTTCACGTTCAAGGCCGGGATGTCCCTCAACCAGGGCTGGAACGGCACCTTCACCCAGAGCGGCACGTCGGTGACGGTGTCGAACACGTCCTGGAACGGCGCCATCCCGCCGGCCGGCACGATCAAGATCGGGTTCAACGGCAGCGGCGACCCGACCGGTTGGACACCGGGGCCGATCTGCACGCTCTCCTGACCGGACCTCGCGGTTGTGCCCGCCTCCGGGCACAACCGCGAGACCCCGGCCCGCGCCGGTACCCTCGAAGAGGGGTGGTGCGTCATGACCGAGCGCAAACCGGCCGGCATGGGGTTCGAGAGCTGGATCGACCGGCAGATCCGCGAGGCGCAGGACCGCGGCGACTTCGACGACCTGCCGGGCGCGGGCAAGCCGCTGCGCGGGCTGCACGAGCCGCACGACGAGCTGTGGTGGGTGAAGGAGAAGCTGCGCCGCGAGGAGGGCACCGCGCTCCCGCCGACGCTGCTGCTGCGCAAGGAGGCGGCCGCCGCGCGCGAGGCCGCCGGTCGGGCGCGCACCGAGGCCGAGGTGCGGTCGATCCTGGCCGACATCAACGCGAAGATCGAGGAGGCGATCCGCAAGCCCATGTCGGGTCCGCCGCTGAACCTGATGCCGTTCGACGTCGAGCAGGTCGTGGCGCGGTGGCGGGCGGAGTCGGCCGCGCGCTGAACGTCCGGTTCCGCCGGGGCCGTCCCGATCACCACCGTGCGGCCCGGCGACCGTGCGGGAGCGAGCGGCTCAGCGGCTACGGCGGGTTCGCCTGGCGATGGCGGCCGCCTGTTCCAACTCCTGCTGGGGCGTGTCGAGCACCCGGCCGAGCCAGGCGCGCCAGTACGGGCCGGGGATGCGCTTGCCGCGTTCCCAGCGCGACACCTCTTCCCTGGTGATGCTGACGTTGCCGGACGCCGCGTGCAGCCGTTCCGCCAGGTCGTACTGGGTCAGGCCGCGTCCACGCCGCAGCTCGGGGAGGATGGTGCTGATCGGCCCCGGTCTGCGTTCGTCGTCACGCGCGGGACGGGGCACCGCGAGCGGGCGCGGTCGGGCCAGCGGAACCGACCAGTCCACTGTGGACCCGTCGCTGATCCTGGCCGCGCCGGCCGAGCGCAGCATCCTGGTCACGGCGAGGTGGCCGGCGAGGTGGGTCGCGGTGAACCGGTCGAACCCGTTGGTCAGCGCGAGGGACGCGAGCCGGACCACCATCGCGGTGGCCAGGCCGGCGCCCCGCCACGGCGGGGAGACCACCACCGCGACTTCGGCCGCGCCGGACTCCACCGTCGCCTCGTAACGGGCGATCGCCACGCCTCGACCCGAGGCGTCACGGGCCACGATCGCGCAGCGGCGCACGTGGTCCAGGTCGGTGAGGTGGGTCAGGAGCGCGGGCGTGGGCGGCGGCGCGGCGCCGCAGAACCGCTGGAACAACGTGTCCGCGTCGGCTCGCTGCAACGCCTCGGCCAGCTCCTCCCGGTCGGCCGGCGTCACGGGCGTCAGCCGCACCCGCCGTCCGTCGGCCAACCGCAGGCTCCGGGCGTTCGGTGACTTCGTTCGCATCGGGTGTCACTCCTGTCGACGCAGCCACGTCGTCGGAGCTGCTGGTGGGGGAGGGGCGCGCGGGGTGCGCGCCGTGACCGGCCACCGGCCACCGGTCCGGGATCCGCCACGGGTCCGCGTGGCACGCGATCACCGCTCGATTCTGGCCCAGTGGGGGCGTCGGCGCAGGGGGCCAATGCGCACCTTCTCGGCGGATCCCACGGAGGGTGGCGACGATGTCACCCTGGGTACCCCCGTTGCCACGGCTGATGGATCCCCTCCACCGCTCTAGTGGAATTGCGAGGTGCGGCGATGGCAGAACCTCAGCGCGTCCCGGCACGCATCGGCGTCGTGGACGTGGAGCGCTTGGAAGCCGAGACCGAACGCCTGCGCGAGGTGGACTACCGGCGAGGTGGTGGCGCGTGCCGCGACTCGGTGGTCGCCGCCGCGACCCGGTACGACCGGCTCCTCGACGCCGAGGGCGCGGGCGCGGTGCGCAGGCGGCTGTTGGTGGGGTTGGCCGACCTGCGCAACCTGGCCGGGTGGACGTGCTTCGACACCGGCCGGGACGACGCCGCCACGCGGCACTGGGACCGGGCGCTCGACCTGGCGACCGAAGCGGGCCACCACGACCTGGCAGCCAACGTCCACTACCGCGTCGGCCGGCTGCGACTGCACCGCGGCGAGCGGCGGGAAGCGCTGGAGGCCTTCGCGTTCGGCCTGGCCGCGGCCCGCCGGGCCGGTTCACGGCGGGCGGTCGCCGTGCTGCACGCGAACCGGGCCTGGGCGCACGCGGGCCTGGGCGACCGGGGCGAGGCGATCCGGCTGCTGCGCCTCGCGCACGACGAGTTCGCCCGCACGCCGTCGGGTCCGGCGCCGGGGTGGGTGCGCTTCTTCGACGAGTCCGACCTGTGCGGGCTGACCGGCGTGGTGCTGACCGAGCTGGCCCGGACGGTGGACCCGTCGCACACCTCGACCGCGATCGACTCGCTGACCGCCGCCGTGGCGGGCTACCCGGAGGCGATGGTGCGCAGCCGCGCGTTCAGCCTGGTGGCGCTGACCTGCAACCACCTGGTGGACCGGGACTTCGACCACGCGGCCGAGGTCGGCGGGCGGGCGTTGGCCGCGGCGGTCGCGGTGAACTCGACCCGCGTCGCCGACCGGCTGCGCCCGCTGCGCCACCTGGCCGACCGCTACCCCGGCAACCCGCACGCCCGGGCGTTGTCGGCCGGGATCGCCGCCTTCACCCCGCCCGTCTGACGGCACCCCGCCCGTCTGACGGCACACGGCCCGTCTGACGGCACGCCGCGGACCGCCGCGCCGCCTCCGGCCCGAACCCGGGTCGGGGGCGGTTGCGCGCTGTGCCGCACCCGCTGTGCTCCGGTCGCGCGATCGAAATCGACTCGAATTCGACGAACTGTCGAACGTGTTCGTCGAACGGCCTTCGAACGAAGTCGAACGAAGTTACGTCGTTGACGTGCGGCGGACATTTTCGCAATACTCTGTTCGCACTTCTGGATAGAGTTCACATTTATGAACAAATTCGCCGGGGAAGGCCCCTCGCCATGCGGATACTCAGTACTGCGCTCGTGCTCTCCTGCGCCCTTGGCGTGATCGCCGCGGCACCCGCGCACGCAGGTCATGACCTGGGGCGACAGGTTCTCCAGCCCGGTGACGGTTGGGCGTCGAGCGGTGCGGGCACCACCGGTGGATCGGCCGCGACGACCGAGCACGTCGTGCGCACGGCGGCGGAACTGCGGGCGGCCCTCGCGGCACCCGCGCCCCGCCTCATCAAAGTGCGCGGCGTCATCGACGTCAGGGTCGATTGCGCAACCTATGCCACCGACGGTTACACGCTCGCGGGCTATTTGGCCGCTTACGACCCCGCCGTTTGGGGGCGTGAGAACGAACCGAGCGGCCCGCTGGAGGACGCCCGCGCGGCGTCGGCGCGCCGCCAGGCGGAGGCCATCGCGCTCAACGTCGGCTCGGACACCACGATCGTCGGCGACGGCCGGGGCGCGGGCATCACCGGCGCGAACGTGCGGGTGCACGGCGTGCAGAACGTGATCATCCGCAACCTCACCTTCCGCGACACCCGCGACTGCTTCCCGCAGTGGGACCCGACCGACGGCGCCGACGGCAACTGGAACTCCGACTACGACGCGGTGTCCCTGCAACGCGCCACCAACGTGTGGGTCGACCACAACACGTTCACCGACCACCCGCACCCCGACAGCGCGGCGCCGAGCTACTTCGGCCGCCCCTACCAGCAGCACGACGGCTCGCTGGACATGACCAACGGCACCGACCTGGTCACGGCGTCGTACAACCTGTTCTCCGACCACGGCAAGACGATGCTCATCGGCTCGTCCAACACCTCGACCACCGACCCGGGCAAGCTGCGGGTGAGCGTGCACCACAACGTGTTCCGCAACGTCGAGGAACGGCTGCCGCGGGTGCGGTTCGGCCAGGTGCACGTCTACAACAACCTCTACGAGCCCGGACCCACGTTCAGCTACGCGTGGGGCGTCGGCGTGCAGTCGAAGCTGTACGTGGAGAACAACTACGTCAAGCTGTCCGGTGGGGGTGCGGTCGAGGACCTGATCTACAACTGGGGCGGCACGGCCATCACCGAGGTCGGCACGCTGGTCGACGGCCGGCCGGTGGACGTGCTGGACGCGTTCAACGCGGCCAACCCGACCACGCCGCTCGGCGCTGACGCCGGGTGGACGCCCACGCTCGACCGGGGCCTGGAGCCCGCCTCGCGGGTGAAGAACCTCAAGGCGGGCGCGCCGGGTCGAGAGCGGTACCACGTGGCCAAGGGCACCGACTTCGACACGGTGCAGGCCGCCGTCGACGCCGCGCCCGAAGGCACGACCATCACCATCGGCAAGGGCGTGTACCGCGAGGTGATCCGGGTGCCCGCGACCAAGCGCGACCTGACCCTCAAGGGCTCCACCGGCACCGCGCGCGACGTCGTGATCGACTACGACAACGCCAACGGCACCAAGAAGCCCGACGGGACCACGTACGGGACCACCGGCTCGGCCACGGCGACGATCGAGGCGGACGGGTTCACCGCCCGCGACCTGACGTTCAGCAACTCGTTCGACCGGGCCGCGCACCCGGAGATCACCGGCACGCAGGCGGTCGCGGTCAAGGCCACCGGCGACCGGCAGTACTACGACCGCGTCCGGTTCCTCGGCCACCAGGACACCCTGTACGCCGACACGCGCGCCGTGGGCACGCGGGCGCGCCAGTACTACCGGGGTGGCGAGATCGTCGGCGACGTCGACTTCATCTTCGGCCGCGCCACGGCGGTGTTCGACCAGGTCACCATCCGGGCGCTGGACCGGGGTGGCGATCCGAGCGGTTACATCACCGCCGCCAGCACGCGGCGGGACAACCCGCACGGGTTCCTGATCATGAACTCGACGGTGCTCAGCGACGCGCCTGCGGGCACCTACTACCTGGGCCGCCCGTGGCACCCCGGTGGCGACCCGGACGCCGTCGCGTCCGTGGTGGTGCGCGACACGAAACTGCCCGCGGCGGTGAAGAACGCGCCGTGGACCGACATGTCCGGCTTCTCCTGGCGCGACGCCCGGTTCGCCGAGTACCGCAACTCCGGCGCGGGCGCCGCGGAAGGTGTCGACCGGCCGCGGCTCACCGCCGACCAGGCCGCCGGGCACACCCTCCGCGCGTACCTCGGCGACTGGAACCCCGCATGAGGACTCGCACGTGGGCGCCCTACGCCCTGATCGCACCGACGCTGGTGCTGATGGCGGTCTTCCTGGTCTACCCGATCGGGAGCGTCGTCTACTACAGCCTCCAGCGGTACAACGTCACGCAGCCGTGGAAGAACGGCTTCGCGGGGCTGGACAACTTCAAGCAGATGCTGTTCGACGACCCGCTGTTCTGGCAGAGCCTCGCGTTCAGCACCAAGTGGGTGTTCGTCGAGGTCGGGCTGCAACTGCTGCTCGGCCTGGTGCTGGCGCTGATCGTGAACGAGACGTTCATCGGCCGGGGCATGGCGCGGGCGCTGGTGTTCTCGCCGTGGGCGGTGTCCGGCGTGCTCACCACGGGCATCTGGATCCTGCTGCTCAACCCGTCCACCGGCATCTTCCAGGAGCTCTCGGAGCTGGGCATCGGCTCGCCGGGCACCTCGGTGCTCGGCAACCCGGACACGGTGTTCGACGCCCTCGTCGTCACCGAGCTGTGGCGCGGTGTGCCGTTCTTCGCGATCCTGCTGCTGGCCGACCTCCAGAGCATCCCCAAGGACCTCTACGAGGCGGCGTCGGTGGACGGCGCGAGCCGGTGGCGGCGCTTCACCAGCGTCACCCTGCCGCACCTCAAGGACGCGATCATCCTGTCGACGCTGCTGCGCGCGGTGTGGGAGTTCAACAACGTCGACCTCATCTACACCCTCACCGGCGGCGGTCCGGCGAACCAGACCACCACGCTGCCGCTGTACGTGGCCCGGCAGGCGGTCGACTCGCACAACTTCGGGTACGGCTCGGCGCTCACCGTCGCCGGGTTCCTGATCCTGCTGTTCTTCTCCATCGCGTACCTGCGGGTGTCGAAGTTCGGGAGTCGAGCATGACCGAGACGTTGACCCGGCCCCCGGTGGACACCCCGCCGCCGCCCAGGCAGCCGACGAAGCGGCGACGCCGGGCCGTGGCCGAGGAACCCGGCAAGCCGTGGATGATCCACGTGCCGCTGGTGCTGTACCTGCTGTTCACGCTCATCCCGTTCTACTGGATGCTGGTGTTCGCGGTGCGCCCGGCCGGCTCCACGCAGCTCGTGCCGTGGCCGATCTCGTTCGAGCACTTCGACACGGTGTGGAACGACATCGGGTTCGGCATCTTCTTCTACAACAGCGTGGTCATGGGCCTGGGCGTGCTCGTGTTCGTGACCATCCTGTCGGTGATGGGCGGCTACGCGCTGGCGCGGTTCAAGTTCCGCGGCCAGCGGGTGTTCCTGCTGGCGATGCTGTGCAGCCAGTTCATCCCCGGCGCGATGATGCTCATCCCGCTGTTCGTGATCTTCAAGGGCCTGGGGCTGCTCAACAGCCTCACCGGCCTGATCATCGCGGAGGTGGCGTTCCAGCTGCCGCTGTCGCTGATCCTGATGAGCGGGTTCATCCGCAACATCTCCGTGGAGCTCGAAGAAGCCGCCATGGTGGACGGCTGCTCGCGCCTGCGCGCGTTCTTCGCGGTCGTCCTGCCGCAGCTCAAGCCCGCCCTGGTGGCGGTCGGGTCGTTCGCGTTCATCGGCGCGTGGAACCAGTTCCTGTTCGCCTTGATGTTCGCCACGCGGCAGGACAAGTTCACCCTGCCGGTCGGCCTGAGCTACACGTTGGGTGAGTTCAACACCGACTTCGGAGCACTCGCCGCCGGTGGCGTGGTCGCGGCCGTACCGGTGGTCCTGGTTTTCGCCGTCGTGCAGCGGTTCCTGGTGCAGGGGCTCAGCGCCGGGGCTGTGAAGGGATAGGGAGCATCATGAGAAAACTGCTGGTCGCCGTGGGTGCCGTGGTCGCCGCAGCGTTGGCGCTGTCCGCCTGTTCGTCGGAGGGAGGTGCGGGCGCCGACGGCGATGTGACCATCACCTTCTGGGACAACAACGGCGGCCCCGCCCGCGAGCCGATCTACAAGGAGCTGATCACCCGGTTCGAGGCCGCGAACCCGAAGATCAAGGTCGAGTACGTCGGCATCCCCAGCGCGTCGGTGCAGCAGAAGTACGACACCGCCATCGCCGGCGGTGAGACGCCCGACGTCGGTGGCGTGACCACCTCGTACCTCGCGCACCTGGTGGGCCAGGAGGCGTTGGCGCCCCTGGACGACCGCATCAACGGCGGTGCGCTCAAGGACAAGCTGCTGCCCTCGCTGGTGGAGACGGTCCGCCAGACCGCGCCGGACGGCAAGCTGTACATCGTGCCGTCGTCGGCCAACATGGACATCATCTGGTACCGCACGGACTGGTTCAAGGACGCGGGCATCGAGCCGCCGAAGACCTGGGACGAGTTCATCACCGCGGCCACCAAGCTCACCGACACCGCCGCGAACAAGTACGGCTACACCATCCGCGGCGGCGCGGGCTCGGTGTTCCAGCTGATCACCGAGGCCTACGCCTACTCCGGCGTGGACAGCTTCTTCAAGGACGGCAAGAGCACGCTGGGCGACAAGGCCAACGCCGAGCTGGTCGACAAGGTCGCCGACCTGTACAAGAAGGCCACCCCCGAGGCGGACGTCAACAACAGCTTCACCCAGATGATCGCCCAGTTCACCGGCGGTTCGGTGGCGATGATGCACCACAACCTCGGCTCCTACAGCGACGTGACCAAGGCGCTGGGCGACAAGGTCGCCGCGATCCCGCTGCCGATCGGCCCGAGCGGCAAGCGGACCGTCGTGCCCAACCCGACCGACGGCTTCGCGGTGTTCAACAACAGCAAGAACCAGGACGCGGCGTGGAAGTTCGCCGAGTTCCTGACCTCGGCGGAGTCCAACGGCTACTGGAACGAGAAGGTCGGCCAGATCCCGGCCAACACCGACGTGCGCGGCGCGGCGTGGATCGACAAGGCCGCGCACGTGAAGATGGCGCTCGGCGTGCTGGAGGACCCGGCCACCGTGCTCGTGCCCGCGCCGGTGTACCTGCCGCAGTACTCGTCGATCACCAAGACCGACAGCGAGCCCCAGTACCAGAAGGTGCTCCTCGGCGAGCTCTCCGCCCAGCAGTTCCTGGACGACATGGCGAAGAAGCTCACCGAGGCGCAGAAGGAGTGGGAGGACCGCAAGTGATCGAGCGCGTCGAGGTGTCGGTGTTCACGACCACCGCGTGGACCGCGGTGGACCCGCACGGGCACCGGCACCCGAGCACCGAGCACGAGGTCCGCGAGGCGCTGCTGGAGATCACCGACTCCGACGGTGTCGTCGGACGCGTCCAGGTGCACCCCGACCAGCTGCGGCCCGCCGTGCTCGACTCGATCGTGAAGCCCGTGCTGATCGGTGCCGACCCGTGGGACCGGGAGCGGTTGTGGCGCAGGATGGCGCGCAAGCAGCGCGGCTCGCACGGCCGGTTCACCGACCGCGCGCTGGGCTACGTCGACACGGCGTTGTGGGACCTGGTGGGCAAGCGGGCCGAGCAGCCGGTGTGGAAGCTGCTCGGCGGCGCGCGCGAGCGCATCCCGGCCTACGCCAGCACGATGTGCGGTGACGAGATGCCGGGCGGGTTGAGCACTCCCGGCGACTACGCGGCGTTCGCCAAGCAGTTGGTGGAGCAGGGCTACCGGGCGATCAAGCTGCACACGTGGATGCCGCCGGTGCCCGGCGCGCCCAGCGTGCGCGCGGACATCGCGGCGTGCCAGGCGGTGCGGGAGGCGGTCGGGCCCGAGGTGGCGTTGATGCTGGACGCCAACCACTGGTACTCGCGCACCGAGGCGCTGGAACTGGGTCGGGCGTTGGAGGAGCTGGACTTCTACTGGTTCGAGGAGCCGATGGAGGAGGCGTCGATCAGCTCCTACCGGTGGCTGGCCGAGCAGCTGTCCATCCCGGTGATCGGGCCGGAGGTGGCCTGGGGCAAGCACCTGAGCCGTGCCGAGTGGATCACCTCCGGCGCGTGCGACATCCTGCGCGCGGGTCCGACCGACGTCGGTGGCATCTCGCCGACGGTGAAGGCGCTGCACCTGGCCGAGGCGTTCAACATGGACTGCGAGATCCACGGCGACGGCTCCGCGAGCCTGGCCGTGCTCGGCGGGACGGACAACGGCCGCTGGTACGAGCGCGGCCTGCTGCACCCGCTGCACGACTTCGACCGCGTGCCGCCCCACCGGCTCGCGATCGCCGACCCGCTCGACGCGGACGGGCACGTCGCCATGACGTCCTCTCCCGGTCTCGGTGACGAGTTCGACGTCGAGCACATCCGCAAGCACACCGCGGAGAGGTGGTGAGTCCGATGTAGACCCGGGTCACCGCCACGTTCGACCGCCGCCGGTTCCCTTTTCATCCACAGTCGTATGGAGGAAACCGCATGTCTCGCAAGACTTCCCGCGCGCTGCTCGCGGCGACGGCCCTGGCCGCGTCCGTGATCATGGTGCCCTCGGCCAACGCCGCGTCGTTCAACCTCGAAGGTTGGGGCACGCAGTGCGGTGGCACCTCCGGTGGCTCCGGTGGTGGCACGGTGACCGTCAGCGACGCCACGGCGTTCACCAACGCCGCCAAGTCGACCACCACGCAGACCATCCGCGTGTCGGGCACCATCACGCTGTCCAGCATGACGAAGATCGCCTCGAACAAGACGGTCATCGGGGTCGGCTCGGGCGCCACCATCGCCGGGCACGGGCTGAACGTCGCCAACGCGTCCAACGTCATCATCCGGAACCTGAACTTCAGGGACTGGCAGGACGACGCGATCAACGTCCAGTACTCGACCCGGGTCTGGATCGACCACAACAGCCTGCGCAACGGCTACGACGGCGCGATCGACATCAAGCGCGCGTCCGACTGCGTGACCGTGTCGTGGAACAAGATCAGCGCCCACGACAAGTCCATGCTGCTGGGCCACAGCGACGACAACGGCAGCGAGGACCGCGGCAAGCTGCGGGTCAGCTACCACCACAACTGGTTCGACGGCACCAACCAGCGCCACCCGCGGGTCCGCTTCGGCAACCCCGTGCACGTCTACAACAACTACTACGGCGGCGTGACGTCGTACGGTGTGGCTTCCACGGAGGAAGCGGGCGTGCTCGTGGAGTGCAACTACTTCGAGAACACCAGGGACCCGTTCCACCGCGGCGAGGGCAGCTCCGACCCCGCCAACCTGGTGGCGCGCAACAACCACATGGTCAACTCGGGTTCGGGTGACCAGGGTGGCAGCGTCAAGGCGATCCCGTACGGCTACGCGCTCGACTCGTGCTCCGGTGTGAAGTCGGTCGTGCAGGGCGGTGCGGGCGTGGGCAAGGTCGGCTGACGTCCTTGCCTGATCGGCGGCGGCCCCTGGTTCCCTCTCCCGGCCAGGGGCCGTCCCCGTGCGTTAGCCGTGCGCCAGCTGGGCGTGCGTCGGCTGGGAGTGCGTCAGTTCAGCGCGTGGCGTACGGCGTCGGTGCCCATGAGTACCGCGATGGCCAGCAGTGCCGCTGCGAACACGCGTTGCAAGGTCGTGGTGCGGACCTTGCCCGCGAGCCGCTTGCCGTCCCAGGCGCCCAGGAGGGCGGTGGCGGCGAACGGGCCGATCAGCGTCCAGTCCAGCAGGGCCAGGTCGCCGAGCCGGGCGGAGAGGGCGGCGCCCGCGTTGACCGTGATCACCAGCAGGCTGGTGCCGACGGCGGCCGTCATCGGGACCGAGAGCACCGCGACCAGTGCGGGCACGGTGAGGAAGCCGCCACCCACGCCCAGGAACCCCGTCATCGCGCCCAGACCCGCACCTACGCCGGCGGCCCGGACCGGGCGCACGTCTCCTGCGGGTGCGCGGGACTTGCGCAGCATCGACGTGGCCGCAGCGGCGGCCACGACGCTGAACGCGCCGGTGACGAAGGCGGCCGGGACGTGTCGCGTGAGCACGCCGGCCGCGACGGCGGGCACCATGCCCGCGGCGGCGAACACCGCGCCGAGCCGCCAGCGGACGGCGCCGGCGCGGGCGTGCGTCGTCAGGGCGGTCAGTGACGTCCCCACGACGACCACCAGGCTCGCGGTGGTGGCGTGCTCCGGGCTGAAGCCCATCAGGTAGATCAACGCGGGGACGGCCAGCACGCTGCCACCGCCGCCGAGCGCGCCGAGCGACAGGCCGACGACGGCGCCGGCTACCAGGGCGAGGATGAGCGCCGTCACGGTGTCGTGATCGGCACGCCCGCGGCGGCGGCGCTGGTCCACTCGTCGTCGAGGTGCACCACCGTGCGGCCGGCCCGGTGCAGCAGGCTGGCCGCGATCCCGGCCCGGTAGCCCGAGGCGCAGTGCACCCAGACCTCGCCGGGCGGCACCTCGTCCAGGCGGCGGATCAGGTCGTGGAGGGGGATGTTGGTGGAGTCGGTGACGTGGCCCGCGTGGTGCTCGTCGGGGCGGCGGACGTCGAGCACGACGGGCTGGGTGGTTCGGCCGGCGAGGTCCGGCCACGTCGCGCGGCGGTAGGCGACCACCGGGTGGCCGGGCGCGATCCCCGTCGGGTCGTCGCCCATCGCGGCGGCGGGGCGGTCGATGCCGATGCGGGACAGGTCGCGGATGGCCGCGCGCACGGCCTCCTTCGAGCCGACCAGCGTGACCGGCTCGTCCCACGGCAGGGTCCAGCCCAGGTACGTGGTGAAGCTGCGGCCGTACTCGACGCTCACCGTGCCGGACAGGTGCCCGGCCGCGAACGCCACCCGGTCGCGCAGGTCGACCACCCACTGGCCGGCCTCGATCCGCGCGGTGAGCTCGTCGGCGCGCAGCGGTTCGGGCACGGACAGGTCGGGCGTGCCCGGTCCGCTCCGGTTCAGCGGCGCCATGTGGGAGTAGTACGACGGGTACGCGGTCAGGTTGGCGATCAGGGTTCGCACGAAGTGGTGCTCGTCGTCGTCGGTGAGCGCGTGGTTGGACCGGCGTTGCTCGGCGATGGTGGACGCGTCGGCCCCGACCGCGGGCCCGGACGAGCAGAAGCTGCCGAACCCGTGCGTCGGGTGGAGGGTCGCGTCGTCGCCGGCGTGGTCGGCCAGCGCGCGAGCGGAGCGGTACTGGGCGTGGGTCAGGTCGGTGGTGAGCTCCGGCGCGACGAGGTCGGTGCGGCCGACCGAGCCGTACAGCAGGTTGCCGCCGGAGAACACGGCCCGTCGCCCGTCGTGCTCGACCACGTAGGCCAGGTGGTGCTCGGTGTGGCCGGGGGTGGCGACGGCGGTGAGCCTCATCGAGCCGACGTCGAACTCGTCGCCGGGGCGCACCGGGTGGCGGTCGAAGGCGACGTCCTCGGCGGCGGCGACGAGGTAGGTGGCGTGGTGCCGCCGGGCCAGCGCGAGGCCGCCGGTGACGTAGTCGTTGTGGATGTGGGTCTCGGCGACGTGGGTGATCCGGACGCCCAGGCGGGAGGCCAGGTCCTCGATCCGGTCGAAGTCGCGTTGAGGGTCGATGACCAGGGCTTTTTCACCGTCGTGCACGAGGTAGCCGCGATCGCCCAGGGCTTCGGTGCTGATCGTCTCGACGTTCATCCGCGCCTCCGTCATTTGTCCGTACATTAGGGCGGACGGTGTGGGGAGGGCAAGGCGGGGTGGGGAGGGCGTGGGGAGGGGAGGGTGTGCGGAGGGTGCGGTTCAGCGGCGGGTGGCCTTTGACTCGGTCGACACCGTGTAGCGGTCGCCGCGCACCATCGTGTGGCGCCACTCCACGGGGCGGCCCTGGGCGCGGCCGAGCCGGTGGATCGACAAGCACGCCACGTCCGGCCCGCAGTGCAGCAGCGCCCGTTCGGCGGCGGTCGGCACCACGGCCTTGATCGTCTCCCGGCTGTGGTCGAGCCGGACCCCGGTCCGCTCGGCCAGCACGGCGTAGAGGCTGGTGCGGGTGAAGTCGGCGCCGAGCAGCGGCGTGGCCAGGTCGGCAGGCAGCCACACCCGGTCGATCGCCAACGGCTCGCCGTCGGCCAGCCGCAGTCGTTCGAGGTGCACCAGCGGTGTGGAGCCCTCCAGGTCGAGCTGGTCGGCGATCACCCCGTCCGCCCGGATGTCGAGCACCCGGACCACGCTGCGCTGCTCCAGCCCGGCCGCCTCGACGGAGGCGAACAGGCTGTAGAGGGTGTCCAGCGGCTGCTCCACGTCGGAGGCCGGGCTCACCCTCGGCTGGCGGCCGCGTTCGGCGACCACCAGGCCGTCGGCGCGCAGCTGGTGGAGGGCTTGGCGGACGGTGTGGCGGCTGACGCGGTAGTCGTCCACGAGGGCGAGCTCGCCGGGGAAACCGGTGTCGAAGTCGCCCGATCGGAGACGGGTGATGAGGTCGTCCTGGAGTTGCCGCCAGAGCGGCGCGTCGGCGGATCGGTCGAGTGGGCGCGCGGCCATGGCACCTCCTGCGGGCTTGGCAGTGTGGCTCGAATGTACGGGGGTGGGGGTGGGATGGGTGGATTAGGTGGAGGGGGTGGGGTGGGCGCTTCCGGCTCGATTTGACATGGGGCCCTTACGGGCACCCCAGGCAGGCCAAAGCCGGGCAGGCCTGGCGGATAAATCGCCCGCCAAGCCTGCCCGGCTTCGTCCAGCCTATGGCACCCGAACCCATGTCAAATCGAGCCTCGGTGGGGGTGCGCCGGGTCCGTTGTGGGTGGGTTAGGGGTGTTGGGGAAGGGGTGGGTCAGGGGTTGATGGTGATGGTGAAGGTCGAGGTGCGGTTGCGGATGTTCTCGGCGTTGTTGCTGAACCTCAGGTTGTTGAAGGTGACCGAGCCGACGGCGGGGCCTTGACCTGCCTCCGGCATCTCGTTGGCCCAGAGGCCGATGCCGGACTTGTGCTCGAACTGGTCACCGCTCAGTCGTGCGCCGGAGATGGAGATGTTGGTCAGGACGGTGTCCTGGATCGGGTTCTCCGGTGTCGACCCGGTGTACTTGGTCTGGAACATGATTCCGGAGTAGGTCGGGTCGATGATGTCGACGTCGTTGACCCGGATCCCCCGGAACGGCTTGGAGGCCGAGAACATCCAGATGCCCGGGAACGTCTGACCGTTCCAGAAGTGGCCGCCGGTGCGCACGAGTGTGAGCCCGCTGAACGTCGTCGGCTCCGGGCCGAAGCCGTTCATCGGGTAGCCGAAGTCCAGCGAGCTGATCGTGACACCGGAGTAGGTCAACGTGTCGGCGACGTAGATGTTGCGGAACGTGTTGAGGAAGCCGCCGTAGACGGCCAGGCCCGCGGCCCGCCAGGTGGTGAGCGACGACAGGTTCTCGTAGACGTTGTTCTTCTCGTCGGCACCGCCCGCGTCGATGGCGGAGAACAGCGCGAAGCTGTCGTCACCGGTCGACCGCGCCTCGATGTTCGCCACCCAGTTGTCCGTGCTGCCGTTGGTCATGTTGATGCCGTCGGCGAACATGTTGCGGATGCGGGAGTCCTTGATGGTCATGAAGTCGGTGTTCGCGCCCCAGTAGAGGCACACCATGTGCTCGGCCCAGATGTTCTCGATGGTGATGTTGGCGACGTTGGCGAAGTCGAACACCTTGCCCGGACCGTCGATGCGGGACGTGTAGTTGCCGAAGAAGGCGAACCCGCTGAACGTCGAGCCGTTCACCGACTGCTCGGCCCGGAAGCCCGCGTCGGTGTTCTCCTGCGTGGTCGGCACGACGAACTTGGTGAACCAAGGTCCCGCGCCGATCACGCGGATGGGTTTGCCGTAGACCTGGAACTTCTGCGAGGTGGTGTAGGTGCCCGACGGCAGGTAGACGCCGAGCAGGTTGCCGCTGGTGTCCATGCGGAACCGGTCGAGTGCGTTCTGCACGTCCTGGTGGCCGAACCCGGTCGGCGTGAGGTACCGGGCCGGGTCGGGGTTGGCCCGGGCGACCGCGTTCTCGAAGTTGACGAAGTCGATGGCGTAGTTGGTGGTGTTCGCCGCGTCCTTCTGGAGCTTGATCTTCGTGCCGGGCGGGAACGTGTTGTTCAGCATCACGTTCGCCTCGTCGTAGATGTGCCGCGGCCCGGCACCGGGGGAGTTGCCCGGTGCGGCTTCGTTGCCGTAGAGCCAGATGTGCCGCGAGTGCAGGTCGATGGCCTTGTGGAACGACCCGTTGACGTAGACGTTCAGCGTGGCGCCGATACCGCCGCCGCCTGGCGAGTCCGGGATGGAGAAGCGGGTGACGAGGGTGTTGGTCGAGCCGTTGGTGGTGAACTCGACCGACGAGCCGGTGCTGTTGAGCGTCACCGCGCGCCGCCCGGACGCCTCGCCGGCGAGGTCGCCGATGGTGCGGTTGGGCCCGATCTTCTGCGCGCCGCCCGCGGTGACGGCGTCCTCGGCCTCGATGTGCTCCCACGGCACGTTCGCGCCTCGGCCGACGAACAGGGACTGGGTGGTGACGTTGTTGCCCTGGCGTGCCGCGATCTCGTTGGCGTCCACCGCCACCGCGGTCCTCAGGGTGTACTTGCCGTTGGCGGCGGGCCAGGTGCCCAAGGTGATCGGCGCGGCCGACTGGCCGGGTTGGATCGTGCCCGTGTGGCTGCCGTTGAACGTGCGCACGGTGGCGCCGGTGGTGGCGTCGACCAACGTGAGCGTGACGCCGTGCGCGCCGCTCGCGGTGGCGATCGAACCCTCGTTGCGCAGCACGACGGTGAAGGTGGTGTTCTGGCCGTTGGCCGGGTTGGTCGGCGACCAGCTCAGCGCGCCGACCAGGTCCGAGCTGGGCACGGGCGTGACGACGAGGGCGCTCGGGTGCAGGCGGGCGTTGTTGGCCTCGTTCTGCTCCACGACCTTCTTCGTCTCGTCCACCTTCGCGGTGTACTGGTAGGAGCCGGAGCCGCGGGGGCCGATGGCCGCGGTGACGGTTGCCGACGCGCCCGCCGCCAGGGCGCCGACCTGTGCGGTGCCCACGGCGTCGTTGCCGAGGAAGAACGTCACGTCGGTCGCGCCCGAGGCGGCCGTGCCCGCGTTCCGGACGGTCGCGGACAGGGTGATCGGGTTGGTCTCCACCGGGCTGGTGGGGGTGAACGAGGTCGCGGTGACGGTCAGGTCCGGGTTCGGCGCGGCCACGCCGAACACCTGCAACTCGGCGACCTGGCCGCCCGGCGCGCCGGTGTTGGCCGTGATGCGCAGCTGCACGTCCGCGACGCGTGCGGTCAGCGGGATGGTCACGGTGTTGCCGGTGGCCGGGTTGAACACGTAGTCGCGCGCGGACACCAGGTTGGTGAAGCCGGCGGCGCTCTGCTCGCGGCCGAGCACCTGGATGTTCTGCGTGCGCGTGCCCCACGCCGACGACGGGTTGAGCTTGAGCACGACCGAGCTGAGGTCGGCGTTGGAGCCGAGCTGCGTGGTCAGCGTGTTCGGGTAGGTCGCGCCCTCCCAGTACGTGTTCACGTCGTCGTCGTTGGCGTTGGTGGCGACGAAGGTGAACGTGTGCGAGGAAGCGGTGATCGGCCTGCCCTTGGCCAGGTTCGTGCCGTTGCCGGGCGAGCCGGGCCGGGTGACGGAGTTGCTGGGCGGCGACTGGTTGCCCGCCGCGTCCCTGGCGATCACGTGGTAGGTG
This sequence comes from Saccharothrix stipae, assembly GCF_054781895.1. Classification (NCBI taxonomy): domain Bacteria; kingdom Bacillati; phylum Actinomycetota; class Actinomycetes; order Pseudonocardiales; family Pseudonocardiaceae; genus Saccharothrix; species Saccharothrix stipae. The sequence goes on from NZ_BAAGTN010000007.1 coordinate 636,098, forward strand.
ACCGCGACGCCGTCGGGCTGGGAGTCGGTGTAGGCCAGCACGGTGCCCGCGACGCTCGTGCGCAGCGCGCCGTTGGCGTAGACGTCGTAGCCGGTGACGCCGGTGTTGTCGGTGGACGCCGACCAGGTCAGCCGGATCTGGCCGGACTGCGGCGAGCTGTGCGCGAGGTTGGTCGGCGCCGAGGGCGCCTGCGTGTCGCCGGTGGTCGGGCCGTGCAGCTCGAACTCCGAGACCTGCCCCGCGGGCCAGGCTGAGTTGCCGGTGATCAGCAGCCGCACGTACCGCGTGGTCGTCGCGGTGAACTGGATCGTCACCGTGTTGTTCGCGCTCGGGTTGAACGCGTACTGGGCCGACGGGACGAGGTCGCCGAAGTTCTGGCCGTCGGTGCCGTGCTGCACGGCCAACGTCTGCGTGCGCGCGCCCCAGCCCGCCGTCGGCAGCTTGAGCACGACCCGGTCGACCTTGACCGCCGAGCCCAGGTCGGCCCGCAGCCACTGCGGGAACGCGTTGTTGGCGCTCTCCCAGTAGGTGGCCTGGTTGGCGTCGCCCGCGTTGGACGCCTGGTAGACGTCGTTGTGGCTGCTCGCGCTGTAGGCGGCGGCGAGCTTGGCGTCGACGGCCTCGCGGACGTCGATGTCCTCCACCCGCGCGCCGTCCACGCGCACGTAACGCACCAGCGTGGGGTCGAAGTCGAACGTCTGGCGGTCGCCCTTGCGCGGGGCGGACGGCACCAGGGTGGCGAACCCCTTGCCGTCGAGGCTGGTCTGGACGGCGAAGGTGGAGTCGTCGTCCGGCAACGACAGTCTGACCTGGTCGATGCGGGTCGGTGTGCCGAGGTCGAGCACCCCGGCCGAAGGTGCGGCCTGAGCGGCAGGGGGGCTCAGGGTGAACGCCGTGAGGGACAGTGCGAGCAGGGAGGCGGCAAGGCGCGAACGGGCGCGTGTCGTCGTTGACATCGTCGTGCAGGCCCTTCTCTTAGGGCAATTCCAGGGATCTTGTCAGAAAGTTCCGCGTACTTGTCGATTTCTTGCGTAACCGGTTCGCAGCGTTGCAGAGGCCCGTCCGGAAAGTCAACGGTCGGTAGCCCGAGTGGGCCGACCGGCCCAACACGGCGAAGGCCGCCCCTGGCGTGGGGGCGGCCTTCGGTGGGCGGGGCGTCGGAGGTTCAGGACGCCTTGCGCCTGGCGGCGAGCAGGCCGATCAGACCTGCCAGCGCGAGCGGTGCGCCGACCAGCGGCAGCAGCGGCACCCCGGCGACGAGGCCGATGCCGTTCAACAGCACTCCGATGAGCAGCAGCACCCTCCACACCGCCGCGCCGTTCCCGTCCTGCCGTGCCATGTCCGTTCCCTTCGATCGGCTGTGGCGCAAGGTAGCGACGTGCGTACCGGGTCGTCACTTACTTAGGAGCGTTTCGGCAGGTGGGAGGGTGTCGCCGGGGTCCCGTTCCGGGCCGGTGCGGGGCTCTAGACTGCTGATCATCTGGGGAGGTGGCGGTGAGCGACCCGAAAGCGGCGTTCGCGCAGGCGCTGACGCGGTTGCGGCAACGGTTACCCGACGTGTCCGACGAGGCGGTGGCCCGGCGCGCGAGCGCGGTCGTGCTGCCGTCCGGGCGGCGGGTCGCGGTGAACGCACGGCGGCTGGGGGAGTGGGTCGGCGGTCAGTCCGTGCCGCGCGACTTCGACGGCGTGCTGGCCGTCGCGATGGCGACCGGCGGCGTGCCGAAGCTGACCGAGCTGCGCGAGCTGTGGCGGGCCGCGCAGCAGGACCGCCGCGCCACCCCGAAGTCCGGGCGCGTGGTCGTGGGACGGCCGCCCAGCGACGCGGCGGCGTTGCGCGACCGTGCCGACCTGGCCGACGCGGTCGACGCGGCGTTGCGGACGGACGACGTCCGGCAGGTGCTCCTCACCGGCCCCGGCGGGGTGGGCAAGTCGCAGCTGGCCACCGCCGCGTTCCACCGGGCGGGCGCGGACGTGCTGGTGTGGGTGGGGGCGCGGACCAGGCAGTCCGTGCTGGCCGGCTATGCCCGCGCGTGGCGCGTGCTGAAGTCCGCCGCGGTCGCCGACGACGAGGCCCAGGCCGACCTGTTCCTGGCCTGGCTGCGGTCCACCGGCACGTCGTGGCTGGTCGTGCTGGACGACGTGGACGACCCGGCGGAGCTGGCCGGCCTCTGGCCCGCGGGCGACACGGGCCGCAGCCTCGTCACCACCCGCCGCCGCGACGCGTCACTCCTGCGCCCGGACGCCCGCGTGATCGAGGTGGGCATGTTCGACCGGGACGAGGCGACCGCCTACCTGTCCGCCCGGCTGGCCGTCGACCCCAGGCACGACCCCGACCGGCTGGCCGCGCTCGCGGACGCGCTCGGCTGCTTCCCGCTGGCGTTGTCCCAGGCCGCCGCGTTCCTCATCGACACGGGCATCGACGTGACCGCCTACCTGGACCTGCTGGCCGACCGGCGGCAACGGGTGGCCGACCTGTTCCCGCCGTCGTCACCCGCCGACGAGCACCGTGACACGGTCGCCGGTGCCGTGCGGCTCGCGGTGGAACGCGCGCAGTCGTTGGCGCCCAACGCGGTCGACGTGCTCGGGTTGGTCTCGGTGCTCGCGCCGGACGGCATCCCCGAGGCCGTGCTGCTCGACGGCGGGCGCAACCTGCTGGCGCTGCGGGCGTTGCACCGGCTCAACCTCGTCACCCACCACGGCCGGGTGGAAGTGCACGCGCTCGTCCAGCGCGCCGCGCGCGACCTGGTCCCCGACCTGGCCCCGGTAGCCGTCGCCGCCGCCGACGCGATCGAGCGCGAGTGGTCGACGGCCGACCCGGACACCGCGGCGGCGCTGTACCGCAACGCCGAGGTGCTCCGCTCGATCGCCGGCGAGCACCTGTGGACCGGCGGCATGCACCCCGTCCTCCGCCGCCTGGGCCAGCACCTGGCCGGCATCGGCCGCCCCGCCGCCGCCCGGGACGTCGCCACGGCCCTCCTGGCCCACGCGACCGAACCCCGTGACGTGGTCGTGCTGCGCACCCAGGTGGCCAAGGCGATCGGCGACCTCGGCGACCCGGCCACTGCCCTGGCCCAGTTCGCCGAGATTCACGCCGCCGCCGCCGACAACCTCGGCCCTACCGACGTCGACACCCTCTGGTCCCGCTTCTACCAGGCCACCTACCGGTTGGAGACGGGCCTCATCGAGACCGCGCTCGCCGAGCTGAACTCCCTGCTCGACACGTGCGGCCTACCCGCCGCCCACCCGTTGCGGGTATCCGCCGAAGACGACCGCGTGCTCTGCCTGGGCCTCTCCGGCGACACGGAAGGTGCCCGTGCGGCGGCCACCACCTTGGTGGACGTGCTGCGGCGGGAACTCGGCCCCCGACACGCGCAGACGCTGCGTGCGCTGCTGGGCCTGGGCCGGTGGGTCGGAGAGAGCGGCAACGCCCCCGCCGCCGTCGCCGCATACCAGGAAGCCGTCGACGGCCTGGAACAAGCAGCCGGGCGCGGCCACCACGACACGTTCATCGCACGTCACAACCTGGCCTACTGGCGTGCCGTCGCGGGTGACCTGCCCCAAGCCCTCACCGAGTTCGAGACCGCCGCGACCGACGCCGAACGAGCCCTGGGCGAGAACCACCCGACCACCCTGACCTACCGCTCGAACCTGGCGTTCTGGCGAGGAGTCGCCGGCGACCGCACCGCCGCCAGCGCCCTGAGCACCCTGCGCCGCTCGGTGGAGGCCGTATTCGGCACCAACCACCCCCGCGCGCTGCGCATCCGCCAACAACGGGCCCAACTCCTCCACCAGGGCGGCCACCGTGCCGAGGCGATCGCCGAACTGCGCACCGTCCTGGCCGAAATGGTCGACATCCAAGGCGAAAACCACCCCCGCACCCGCGAAGCCGCCGCCCTGCTGACCGGCTGGGAGTCACCCCCCTGACCCCAGCCACACCCAACCGCGCGCAAGCCGCCTGGACGGCTCTGAGAACACCGCAGAACCCTTCAGGCCGCTACTCCGACAAGTCTGCGAGCTTGCGCAGGTCGCCCTTCACCGAGCGGCGCTCGCGCTTCAGCATTCCGTGCAGCATCGAGTGGACTCGACCGGTGAACAGCTGCTCCGGGGCGGCCATCCGGGCCAGGTTGAGTGCGTCGAGTGCCTCGCGGTCCTTCCGTCGCAAGTAATACGCCCATGCGACCGTGATCAGGTGCGACGTCCTACGTCCGGACAACTCCGCGGGCAAATGGAAAAGCCGTGCCCCGCTTCGACACACAGGAGGGGGTAGGCGATATCGAGCGTTGACGGCAACCAACCATGCATCTTGGGCTCCGCGATGATCCCCCGCCCGATTCCCCGCGCGCACGGAGATGGCGTCGCCGGAATGGCCGGCGTCCAGAGGCGATCGACGTAGCGCCGGCCCGGCCGGGTACGTCGACCGGGTCACGTGCTGTACGTGACCGCAGACGTACCCGGCCGGGCCGGTGTTGCCGAGAGCCGTGTTCCCACGACCTACGGGAGGGATCACCCGAACGCGCGCGGGTCCGGTCAGGTGCGGCGGACGATGATTCGTTGCAGGGCGATGAAGGCGAGCAGGAGGGCGCCGATGACGATCTTCGTCCACCACGACGACAGGGTGCCCTCGAACGAGATCAGCGTCTGGATCGTGCCCAGCACGAGCACGCCGACCACCGACCCGATCACGAACCCGACCCCACCCGACAACAGGCTCCCGCCGACCACGACCGCCGCGATGGCGTCCAGCTCCATCCCCACCGCGTGCAGGCTGTACCCGGACAGCATGTAGAGGCTGAACAGCAGCCCGCCGAGCGCCGAGCAGAACCCGCTGATCACGTACACGCCGATCTTCACCCGGGTGGTCGCCAGCCCCATCAACCGCGCCGACGACTCGCTGCCACCCACCGCGTACACGGTGCGCCCGAACCGCGTCAGGTGCAGCACGTACACCGCCGCGAGCACGGTCACCAGCGCGATCACCACGCCGTAGGTGATGGTCACCCCGCCCGGCAGCTCGATGGTCCCGGTCGCCAGGTCCCGGAACGCCGGGTTCTTGATCGACACCGACTCGACGCTGATCACGAAGCACAGCCCGCGCGCCAGGAACATGCCCGCCAACGTCACGATGAACGGCTGCACGCCGAACCGGTGGATCACCCACCCCATCGCCAGGCCCAACCCGGACCCGGCCGCGAGCACGGTGATCACCACCAGCCACGCCGGCCACCCGGCCTGCAACGCCGCCGCCGCGATCATCGTCGACAACGCCACCACCGACCCGACCGACAGGTCGATCCCACCGGTCAGGATCACGAACGTCATCCCGACCGCGAGCACGATCAGGAACGCGTTGTCGATGAACAGGTTCGCCATCACCTGCCCGGACGCGAACCCCTCGTACCGCACCGACCCCACGCCGAACGTGGCCACGAACACCACGAACGTCGCGATCACCGGCAGGAACCGCTTCGGCACGTTCACGGCCAACCCGCGCGGGCGGCGGGCGGTCCCGGACGGTTCCGGACCGACCGGCGTGACAACAGCTGAGCCCTTCACGCTGGCACCCCTTGCTTCCCCCGAACCCGACCACGAACCTGAACCCGAATCGGCGCCTGCACCAGGCACACCGCGATCACCACGATCGCCTTGAACACCAGCGTGATCTCCGGCGCGATGCCGATCGTGTAGACCGTCGTGGTCAACGTCTGGATGATCAACGCCCCGAGCAGCGTCCCGGTCAACGAGTACCGACCGCCCGCCAGCGACGTGCCGCCGATGACCACGGCCAGGATCGCGTCCATCTCGATCCACAACCCGGCGTTGTTGGCGTCCGCCGCGCTCACGTTCGAGCTGATCATCAACCCGGCCACGGCCGCGCACAACGCGGCGAACACGTACACCGTCCAGATGATCGTCCGCGCCCGCACGCCGGCCAGCCGCGACGCCGACGGGTTGACCCCGACCGACTCGATCAGCATCCCCAGCGCGGTCCGCCGCGTCACCAGGGCCACCAGCCCGAGCACCGCCAGGCTGATCAGGATCGCGATCGGCAGCACCAGGAACCCGGCGCCGATCTGCCGGTACGTGGGCGAGTCCACCGTCACGATCTGACCCTCGGTGATCAGCATCGCCACACCGCGACCGGCCGTCATCAGCACCAGCGTCGCGATGATCGGCTGGATACCCAGCACCGACACCAGGAACCCGTTCCACAGCCCCAGCACCGCGCACAGCGCCAGCGCCAGGCCCATGGCGACCCACGGGTTGCCGCCGGAGGCGATGTGCGTGCACGTCACCGCGCCCGCGATGGCCGCCACCGCGCCGACCGACAGGTCGATGCCGCGGGTCGCGATCACCAGCGTCATGCCCAACGCGATCAGCAACGTCGGCGCGCCGTTGCGCAGGATGTCGATCAAGCTGCCGAACAGGTGCCCGTCCTGCAACCGCAACGAGAAGAACGACGGCGTCACCACCACGTTCAGCACGAGCAGCGCGACCAGCGCCAGCACCGGCCAGAGCAGTCGGTTCTTCACGACACCACCGCCTTCTCCACGCCCTTGTCCACGCCGTGGTCGCCGCCGCCCGCGATGAGCGCCATCACGTCGTCCACGCCGACGTCACCGTCCAGCTCGGCGACCTTCTGCCGGTCGCGCATCACGACCACCCGGTCGGACACGCGCACCACCTCCTCCAACTCGGCGGAGATGAACAGCACCGCCATGCCTTCCGCGGCCAAGTCGGCGACCACCTTCTGGATCTGCGCCTTCGCGCCCACGTCGATGCCGCGCGTCGGCTCGTCCAGGATCAACAACTTCGGCTTGGTCACCAGCCACCGCGCCAGCAGCACCTTCTGCTGGTTGCCGCCCGACAGGTTGCCCACCGCCCGGTCCGGGTCGGCGGGCCGGATGTCCAGCAGCTCGATGTACTTGGCGACCAGCTCGTCGGCGAGCTTGCGCGGCACCGGCCTGGCCCAGCCGCGCGCGGCCTGCATCGCCAGGATCAGGTTGTCGCGCACGCTCAGGTCGGCCACGATGCCCTCGGCCTTGCGGTCCTCCGAGGAGAACGCGACACCCGCGTCGATCGCGGCGCGCGGCCCGGTCAGCCGCAGCGGCTTGCCGTCGACCAGCAACCGCCCGGAGTCGGCCTTGTCCGCGCCGAACAGCAACCTCGCCACCTCGGTGCGGCCCGACCCGAGCAACCCGGCCAGCCCGACCACCTCGCCCGCCCTGATCTCCAGGTCGAACGGCGCCACCGAGCCCTTGCGCCCCAGGCCCTCGGCCACCAGCAGCGACTCGCCCGGCGAGCCCGAACGGCGCTCGATCTCCTCCAGCAGGCCCATCTCGCGGCCCAGCATCGCCGACACCAGGTCGATCCGGCTGAACGTCGCGGTGGCGTGCTCGCCGACCAGGCGGCCGTTGCGCAGCACCGTGATCCGGTCGGAGACCTCGTACACCTGCTCCAGGAAGTGCGTCACGAACAGCACCGCGACACCCTCGTCGCGCAGCACCCGGATGATCCGGAACAGCTCCGCGACCTCGTCGACGTCCAAGCTCGACGTCGGCTCGTCCAGCACGAGCACCCGGGCGTCCACCGCCACCGCTCGCGCGATCGCGACCAGCTGCTGCACCGCGATCGGGTGGCTCTCCAGCACCGACCCGGGGTCGATGTGCAGCCCGATGCGTGCCAGCAGCTCCGCGGCACGGGCGCGCATCGCCTTGCCGTCGATGCGGCCGAACTTGCGCGGCTCCCGCCCGAGCAGGATGTTCTCCGCCACGGTCAGGTTCGCGCACAGGTTGACCTCTTGGTACACCGTGCTGATCCCGACGGCCTGCGCCTGCGCGGGACGGTGGAACAACACGGACTCGCCCGCGTAGCGGATCTCGCCCGCCGCGAGCGGGTGCACCCCGGTCAGCGCCTTGATGAGCGTGGACTTGCCGGCCCCGTTCTCACCCATCAACGCGTGGACCTCGCCCGGGAACAGCCGGAAATCCACCTCCTGCAACGCTTTCACGCCGGGGAACTCCACCGAGATGCCCCGCATGTCCACGACCGGCTCGGTCACCGGACAACTCCCCTCACACGCTGGGTGCGGCCCCCGCCACCGCACTCGGGTGGCGGGGGCCGCAGTCTGTGATCAGTGCCCGCGGCTCAGTACTTGCGGTTGGGCAGCTCGGTCTTGGCCTGCTCGGTGGTGAAGGTGCCCTCCACGGTCACGACCCGCGCCGGCACCTCCTCGCCCGCCACGACCTTCTTGGCGAGCTCCATCAGCTGCTTGCCCAGCAGCGGGTTGCACTCGACGATGAAGTTGATCTCGCCGGCGGCCAGCGCGGTCATGCCGTCCTTCACCGCGTCCACGGTGATGATCTTGATGTCCTTGCCGGGCACCTTGCCCGCGGCCTTGATGGCCTCGATCGCGCCCAGGCCCATGTCGTCGTTGTGCGCGTAGACCACGTCGATCTGCGGCTGCGCCTTCAGGAACGCCTCCATGACCTGCTTGCCGCCCGACCGCGTGAAGTCACCGGTCTGGGTGGCCACGATCTTCAGGTCGGTGCCCTTGATGGCGTCCTCGAAGCCCTTCTTGCGGTCGATCGCCGGCGCCGCGCCGGTCGTGCCCTGGAGCTCGACCACGTTCTTCGCGCCCGCCGCGTTGGCCTTCAGCCACTCGCCGGCCTTCTTGCCCTCCTCGACGAAGTCGGAACCGAGGAACGTCTTGTACAGCGACGTGTCGTCCGAGTCGATCGCGCGGTCGGTCAGGATCACCGGGATGTTCGCGCGCTTGGCCTCCAGCAGCACGGTGTCCCAGCCGGTCTCCACCACCGGGCTGAAGGCGATGACGTCCACCTTCTGCTGGATGTAGGACCGGATCGCCTTGATCTGGTTCTCCTGCTTCTGCTGCGCGTCGGAGAACTTCAGCTCGACCCCGGCGGCGGTCGCCTCCTCCTGGATCGACTTGGTGTTCGCGGTGCGCCAGCCGCTCTCGGCGCCCACCTGGGCGAAGCCCATCGTGATCTTGCCGTCGTCGTTGGCCTTGGGAGCGCCCGACGATCCCGCGTCCCCGGATCCACCGGACCCGCACGCGGTCAACGCGGCCAACAAGACCGCGGCGGCGGCGGTCGTGATCTTCTTCAACACTGGTCTTCCTCCGTGTGAACCCGAGACACTGACGGGACGGCGAACCGCGTGACGGTGGTCACCTGGGGCACAAGAGTGAACGCTCACAATCGGCTCGTCAACCCCCCGGAAACGTCAACTTTGCATCCTTGACACGTTTGTTAGGGCGGTCGTATGTTAGCGCTCACTTTTGTGACCCAGCCCACCTGCACCCTTCGGACGCCCTGTTCACCCGCGGCCCCGCGCCGCGCGCCAGACGAGAGCGACGCCCCATGGTCACCCTTCGTCATCGCCCACGCACCTTCGTCGCGACCCTCGTCGCAGCGCTGGCCGCGACGGCTTTGAGCGCCTCGCCCGCTTCCGCCGCCGATGGCCTCGTGCTGCACTATCCCCTCACCGAAACCGACGGCGCCGTCGTGGCCGATACCTCGGGCGGTGGTCGCAACGGAACCGTTATCGGCGACGCCACCCCCGGCGGGGCCGAGGGCCTCCGGCTGGGCGGCGTCGACGGCCACGTGAAGCTGCCCGACCACGTCTTGCGAGGCCTGACCGAGGTCAGCGTCTCACTCCAGGTGCGCATCGCGCAGGATCAGGCGGCGCCGTACTTCATCTACGGTCTGGGTAACTCCTCGGGCACGTTCGGTGACGGCTACCTGTTCACCACCGGCAACGCGTACCGGTCGTCCATCGCCACCGGCAACTGGTCCACGGAGCAGACCGTGACGGCCGGGCGCGATCTTGCCAGGGGCGTGTGGAAAACGCTTACCTACACGCTCGGCGGCGGTACCGCCGTGCTGTACGAGGACGGCGTCGAGGTCGCGCGCAAGACCGGTGTCACGATCACCCCGGCCATGATCGGCGGTGGCTCCACGACGGCGAACTACATCGGCCGCTCGGTGTACAGCGGCGACCGGTACCTCAAGGGCGCGGTCCGCGACTTCCGCCTCTACGACCGGGCGCTCACCGCCGCCGAGGCGCACGAACTCGGTTTCGTCCCCGACGACGAGAAGGGCCGCCGGGACTTGGCCGCCATCGACCTCGGCGACACCTCCGCCGTGACGGAGAACCTCGCCCTCCCGACCACCGGCCCGTACGGCTCCACGATCACCTGGCGGTCCGGTGACCCCGCCGTCGTGTCCACCACGGGCGTCGTCACCCGTCCCGCGCCGGGCAGCGCGCCCGCGACCGTCACGCTCACCGCGACCGCGTTCGACCAGACCCGCGCCTTCCAGGTCACCGTGCGGCCGGAGCTCACCGACGACGAGAAGGTCGCCGAGGCCGACGCCGCGCTGGTGGTGTGGGACGCCGAGGGCGTCCGCGGCAACATCACCCTGCCCGCGACCGGCCTGCACGGCACCGCGATCACGTGGAAGAGCAACAAGCCGGAGGTGATCACGCCCACCGGCGAGGTCACCCGGCCCGCGGCCGGCGGGAAGCCGGTCAAGGTGCAGCTCACCGCGGAGATCCGCGCGGGCGAGGAGACCACCCGCAAGAAGTTCAAGGTCACCGTGCTCCCGCTGCCCGAGCGGCAGGCCTACGAGGGTTACCTGTTCGGCTACTTCACCGGCGAGGGCACGGCCACCGGCGAGCAGGTCTACCTCGCCGCCAGCCGCGGCAACGACGCGCTCCGGTGGGACGAGCTCAACCAGGGCAAACCCGTGCTCACGTCGTCGCTCGGCGACAAGGGCGTGCGCGACCCGTTCATCATCCGGTCGCCGGAGGGCGACAAGTTCTACCTCATCGCCACCGACCTGAAGATGAACGGCAACGGCAACTGGGATCTGGTGCAGCGCAAGGGCAGCCTGCACATCGAGGTGTGGGAGTCCACCGACCTGGTCAACTGGTCCGAGCAGCGCCACGTGCCGGTCTCGCCGGAGACGGCGGGCAACACGTGGGCGCCGGAGGCGTACTACGACGACTCGATCGGCGCGTACGTCGTGTTCTGGGCCTCGAAGGTCTACGCCGAGGACGACCCGGAGCACACGGGCAACACCTACAACAAGATGCTGTACGCGACCACGCGCGACTTCCGCACGTTCAGCGAGCCGCGGGTGTGGGTCGACCCGGGGTACTCGGTCATCGACTCGACCGTGATCAAGCACGGCGACGAGTACTACCGGTTCACCAAGGACGAGCGGAACAACACCTCCACCACGCCGTGCAGCAAGTTCATCCTCGCGGAGAAGTCGGCGCAACTGCGCGACACCTCATACGACTTCGTCGCCGACTGCATCGGCAAGGGTTCGGTCAACCAGGGCGAGGGCCCGACGGTGTTCAAGTCCAACACCGAGGACCGCTGGTACCTGTTCATCGACGAGTTCGGCGGCCGCGGCTACGTGCCGTTCGAGACCACCGACCTCTCCTCCGGCCGGTGGACCCTCGCCACCGGCTACCAGCTGCCCAGCCGACCCCGGCACGGCACCGTGCTGCCCGTCACCAAGGCCGAACTCGACCGCGTACGCGCCGCCTTCCCCTGACCTCCCCCGCATCGGAGCACTGGAGGACGCATGTCCCGCGTTGTGATGGCCGCGGCGCTCGCCGCGAGCCTGCTCGTCGCGGTGCCCGCATCGGGCACGGCCGCGGACACCGACTACACCCTCTCGATCGACCCCACCGCCAAGGGCGCGGCGATCGACGACACCATGTACGGCGTCTTCTTCGAGGACATCAACCGCGCCGCCGACGGCGGCCTGTACGCCGAGCTGGTGCAGAACCGGTCGTTCGAGTACAGCACCGCCGACAACGCCGCCTACACGCCGCTGACCGGGTGGGCGCCGACCGGCGGCACGCTCGACGTCGTGGACGACGACGCCCGCATGAACGAGCGCAACCGCAACCACCTGCGCCTCGGCCTGCCTGCGGGTGTGATCAACTCCGGCTACAACTCGGGCGTCAACGTGGTGAAGGGCCAGCGTTACGACTTCTCCGCCTGGGCGCGCACCGACCAGCCCGGCGGCACCCCGGTGCACGTCGGCCTGACCGACCCGGCGGGCAAGGACCTCGCGCCGCCGCTGGAGGTCGAGGTCACCGGCGACGGCTGGACGAAGTACACCGGCACGTTCACCGCGCGCGAGTCGTCCACCACCGGTCGACTGCTGCTCAACGCGGGTGGCTCCGGCACGTTGCGGCTGGACATGGTGTCCCTGTTCCCCCAGGACACCTCCAAGGGCCACGGCCTGCGCAAGGACCTGGCGGAGAAGATCGCCGCGCTCGAACCGGGCTTCGTCCGCTTCCCCGGCGGGTGCCTGGTCAACACCGGCAGCCACCACGGCTACGAGGCGCCCGCCTTCGAGCGGCGCCGCTCCTTCCAGTGGAAGGACACCATCGGCCCGGTCGAGCAACGCGCCACCAACTGGAACTTCTGGGGCTACAACCAGTCCTACGGCCTGGGCTACCACGAGTACTTCCAGTTCTCCGAGGACGTCGGCGCGATGCCGCTGCCCGTGGTGCCCGCGCTGGTCACCGGCTGCGGCCAGAACCGCGCCACCGACGACCCGGCGCTGCTCCAGCGGCACATCCAGGACACGCTCGACCTGATCGAGTACGCCAACGGCCCCGCGGACTCCACCTGGGGCCGCAAGCGGGCCGAGATGGGCCACCCCGAGCCGTTCGGGCTCACGCACATCGCCGTGGGCAACGAGGAGAACCTGGCGGAGGAGTTCTTCAGCCGGTTCAGCCGGTTCCGCGCCGCCATCGAGGCGAGGTACCCGGACATCACGGTCGTGAGCAACTCCGGCCCGGACGACACCGGCGCCAACTTCGACCGGCTCTGGCAGCTCAACCGCGACGCGGGCGTCGACATGGTGGACGAGCACTACTACAACAGCCCGAGCTGGTTCCTGGAGAACAACGACCGGTACGACAGCTACGACCGCAACGGGCCCAAGGTGTTCCTGGGCGAGTACGCCTCGCAGGACAACCGGTACGCCAACGCGCTGGCCGAGGCCGCGTTCATGACCGGCCTGGAGCGCAACGCGGACGTCGTGAAGCTGGCCTCCTACGCGCCGCTGCTGTCCAACGAGGACTACGTGCAGTGGCGGCCGGACATGATCTGGTTCAACAACCACGCGTCGTGGGGCTCGACCTCCTACGAGGTGCAGAAGCTGTTCATGACCAACGTGGGCGACCACGTCGTCAAGAGCACCGCGTCCGGCACGCCGTGGAGCCCCACGCCGATCACCGGCGCCATCGGGCTCTCCTCCTGGGCCACCTCCGTGGCCTACGACGACGTGAAGGTCACCTCCGCCGACGGTCGGGAGCTGTTCTCCGACGACTTCTCCGTCGACTCGGGCGACTGGACGGGCAACGGCGCGGGCAACTGGGGCGTGGTGGACGGCCGCTTCGTGCAGTCCGACACCGCCGCGACCAACCCCCTGATGACCGCGGGCGACCCGACGTGGCACAACTTCACGGTCAGCGTCAAGGCCACCAAGCTGTCCGGCAGCGAGGGCTTCCTGATCCCGTTCGCGGTGAACGGCGCGGGCAACCCGTTCTGGTGGAACCTCGGCGGCTGGAACAACACCCGGTCCGCCGTGGACGGCGGCAACTCGTCGCGCGTGTTCCACGCCGACGACACGAAGATCGAGACCGGCCGCACGTACGACCTGCGGATCGAGGTGCGCGACCGCACCGTGAAGCTGTTCGTCGACGGTCGGGTGTGGGCCCAGTTCACCGACGAGGCGAACAAGAACCCCGAGCCGTTCCGCCAGGTCGTCACCAGGGACGAGGCGACCGGCGAGCTGATCGTCAAGGTGGTCAACGCGCAGTCGAACGCGGCCCGCACGAAGGTCGACCTGGGCAGCGGCACCTGGGTGGTGCCCACCGCCAGGGCCACCGTGCTGGAGGGCCTGCCGGACGACGTGAACACCGAGTTCACCCAGCCGGTCAAGGCCAGGCAGACGCAGGTGCGGGTGTCGAGCTCGTTCACCCACACGTTCCCGCCGAACTCGGTCACCTTCCTGCGCATCAAGGACCGCCGCCGATGACCCCGCCGACCTCGATGACCCCGATGACCCCGATGACCCGCCCGGCACGTCCGCGATTGGAGCTCCCGTGACCGTCGACCGCAGAAGCCTGTTCCGCGCGGGCGGCGCGCTGGCCGTGGTGGGCGGCCTGTCCGCCTCCCCGTCGGCCGTCTCCGCGCAGGGCGAGCCCGAGGCCGCCGCGGCCGCCGCGGGCGGGCTGCCCACCCGCAACCCGCTGGTCGAGCAGCGCGCCGACCCGTTCATCACCCGCCCGGTGAACGGCATGTACTACCTCACCGGCTCGGTGCCCGAGTACGACCGGGTGGTGATCCGGGGCGCGGCCACCCTGGACGGCCTCGCCGACGCCCGTGAGCGCACGATTTGGCGACGGCCGTCGTCCGGGAAGATGGGCGGCTACATCTGGGCGCCGGAGCTGCACCGCATCGACGGCAAGTGGTACGTCTACTTCGCCGCGGGCGACTCCGACGACCCGTTCCGGATCCGCACCTACGTGCTGGAGTCGGCCAAGGACGACCCGCGCGAGGGCGGCTGGGAGCTCAAGGGCCAGGTGGTCACCGCCCGGGAGACGTTCACCCTCGACGCGACCACGTTCGAGCACCGCGGCAAGCGGTACTTCCTGTGGGCGCAGCACGAGCCGGGCATCGACACCAACACCAACCTCTACATCGCCGAGATGGCCTCGCCCCTGGCGCTGAAGACCACGCCGGTGCGCATCGCCACGCCCACGCTGGACTGGGAGGTCCAGGGCTTCCGGGTCAACGAGGGCGCGGCGGTGCTCATCCGCAACGGCCGGGTCTTCGTGACCTTCTCCGCCAGCGCCACCGACGCCCGCTACTGCATGGGGCTGCTCACCGCGGACGAGAACGCCAACCTGCTCGACGCGCGGTCGTGGACCAAGACGCCCACGCCGATCTTCACCACGAACGACGCCACCAGGCAGTACGGTCCGGGGCACAACTCGTTCACCACGGTCGGCGACCAGGACGTGCTGGTCTACCACGCGCGGGACTACCGGGCCATCACCGGCGACCCGCTGTTCGACCCGAACCGGCACACCAGGGTGCAGAAGCTGTACTGGAACGCCGACGGCACGCCCAGCTTCGGCGTGCCGGTGGGCAAGGGCGGGCCGGTGGTGCGGCTGTCGCCCGCGGACGCGCCGCAGCTGGTCGTGCGGCACTTCGAGTACAGGCTGCGGGTGGACGGCAACGTGCGCGACCTGGCCGACTCGCAGTTCCGGCTCGTGCCCGGCTTCCTCGGCGCGGGCACGGTGGCGGTGCGGTCGGTCAACTTCCCGGACCGCTACGCGCGGGTCGACGGCGGTGTGGTCCGGATCGACCCGTACGAGGACGCCGACGCCTACGGGCGGGCCGCGTCGTTCGTCCGGGTGCCGGGCCTGACCGACCGCGACGCGGTGTCGCTGCGGCTGGTCGCCGACCCGGACGCCTACCTCGCGCACGACACCGGTCGGCTGGTGGTGGCCAGGCCGGGCGGCGACCGGCGCGCCCGGGAGCGTGCGACTTTTCGGCTGGGATGACGCGTCCCTGCGCAGGTGGGAACGGTCTCTGGTGGACAATGGACCCGGAACGCCTGGCGGTGATCGCGTCGTGTTATCGCTAACATCCAGGTTTGCAGGCTTGCAGTGTCAACAGGGGAGATGGGGCGGTAGTGGAGCACAGGACCTCGCGCGATCCCGCGATGACGGATGTCGCCCGGCTCGCCGGGGTCTCGCACCAGACGGTGTCGAGGGTGCTCAACGGGCACCCCAACGTCCGGGAGCAGACCCGGCTGCGCGTGCGCGCGGCCATCGCGGAGTTGGGCTACCGGCCCAACAAGGCGGCCCGCGCGCTGGTCACCGGCCGGTCCCAGCTGATCGGGGTGGTGGCGCAGAACTCGACGCTCTACGGCCCCGCGTCGCTGCTCGCGGCGTTCGAGACGGCGGCGGCCGAGGCGGGGTTCGCGGTGAGCGTGGGCCGGGTCAACGTGCTGGACCGCAACTCGATCTCCGACGCCGTGGAGCGCCACCGGGACCAGCGGGTCGCCGGAATAGTGGTCATCGCGCCGACCGCGTCGGCCAACGACGCGGTCGGCGCCGTGTCCGCGGGCATCCCGCTGGTCACGGTGGACGGCGACCCGGAGCGCTCCACCCCGCTGGTCACCGTCGACCAGGCGGCGGGCGCGTTCGCGGCGACCACCCACCTGCTCGACGCGGGCCACCGCACGGTGTGGCACGTCTCGGGCCCGTCGGACTGGTTCGACAGCCTCGGCCGCATAAGGGGTTGGCGGTCGGCGCTGGAGGCGGCCGGCCTGGAGGTGCCGCCGGTCGTGCCCGCGGACTGGAGCGCGGCCTCCGGCTACCGCGCGGGCCAGATGCTGGCCCGCATGCCGGAGGTGACCGCCATCTTCGCCGCGAACGACCACCTGGCGCTGGGCATCCTGCGCGCGATGAGCGAGCGCGGTCGCCGGGTGCCGCACGACGTGAGCGTCGTCGGCTTCGACGACGTGCCGGAGGCGGCGTACTTCATCCCGCCGCTGACGACCATCCGCCCGGACTTCCACGCCGTCGCCAAGGAGACCCTGGAGCTGCTGCTGGCCCAGGTCGGTGACGGCGACGTGGGCGCGCCGCAGCGCACCGTCGCGCCGGCGCTGGTGAAGCGGGACAGCGTGGCCCCGCCCGTGCAGTGACGTCGTCCGGCTCGTGAGCCGGGTCCCGCCGGCACCGCAACATTTTCGTACCGTCTCCGTCTGTCAGCGGCTCCGCGCGGGGCCCGATCACCCCTAGGCTGTGGTCGGGCCGCGGGCCGGGCGCCCCGGCCGCCGAACATCACGATTGTGCACGCTCACCTGGTCTTTAAGGCCACGTTGCGGGCAGGTCTTGACGTGATGAATGTTAGCGATAACACTCCTCACCATGGCGAGCGATCCATTGGTGGTGGGTGTCGACTTCGGCACGTTGTCCGGCCGCGCGGTGGTCGTGCGGGTGCGCGACGGCCTCGAACTCGGCACCGCGGTGCACGACTACCGGCACGGGGTGCTGGACCGCGCCCTGCCCGACGGGCGCCCGTTGCCCCCGGACTGGGCGTTGCAGGTGCCGCAGGACTACGTGGACGTGCTCAAGCACGCCGTGCCCGCGGCCATCGCGGACGCGGGGGTGGACCCGGCCGACGTGATCGGCATCGGCACCGACTTCACCGCGTGCACGATGGTCCCGGTCAAGGCCGACGGCACGCCGCTCAACGAGCTGCCCGAGTTCGCCGACAACCCGCACGCGTACGTGAAGCTGTGGAAGCACCACGCGGCCCAGCCGCAGGCCGACCGGATCAACCACCTGGCCGAGCAGCGCGGTGAGGGCTGGCTGCCCCGCTACGGCGGCCTGATCTCCTCCGAGTGGGAGTTCGCCAAGGGCCTGCAGCTGCTCGAAGAGGCGCCCGAGGTCTACGCGGCGATGGACCACTGGGTCGAGGCCGCCGACTGGATCGTCTGGCAGCTCGCCGGCGCCTACGTGCGCAACGCCTGCACCGCCGGCTACAAGGGCATCTACCAGGACGGTTACCCGTCCGTCGAGTTCCTGGCCGCGCTCAACCCCGACTTCGCGGGCTTCGTCACCGACAAGCTGGAGCACCCGCTCGGCCAGCTCGGCGACCGGGCGGGCGGGCTCACCGAGCAGGCCGCCGAGTGGACCGGCCTCAAGCCCGGCATCGCGGTGGCCGTGGGCAACGTCGACGCGCACGTGACCGCGCCCGCCGCGCGGGCCGTCGAGCCCGGCCAGATGGTCGCGATCATGGGCACCTCCACGTGCCACGTGATGAACGCCGACGTGCTGGCCGACGTGCCGGGCATGTGCGGCGTGGTCGAGGGCGGGATCGTGCCCGGCCTGTGGGGCTACGAGTCCGGGCAGAGCGGCGTGGGCGACATCTTCGGCTGGTTCGTGGACCACAACGTGCCGCCGGAGTACCACGAGCAGGCGCGGGCGCGGGGCATCTCGGTGCACGAGCTGCTGACCGAGCTGGCCGCGCAGCAGCGCATCGGCGAGCACGGCCTGATCGCGCTGGACTGGCACAGCGGCAACCGCTCGGTGCTGGTGGACCACGAGCTGTCGGGCGTGGTGGTCGGGCAGACGCTGGCCACCCGCGCCGAGGACACCTACCGGGCGCTGCTGGAGGCCACCGCGTTCGGCACGCGCGTGATCGTGGACTCCTACACCGACGCGGGCATCCCGGTGACCGAGCTGGTGATCGCGGGCGGCCTGCTGCGCAACCCGCTGCTGATGCAGATCTACGCCGACGTGACGAACCTGCCCCTGTCGGTGATCGGCTCCGAGCAGGGCCCCGCGCTCGGCTCGGCGATGCACGCGGCCGTGGCGGCGAAGGCCTACGAGGACATCCGCGAGGCGGCCCAGTCGATGGGTTCGATCAAGCGCGGTGCGTACCTGCCGATCCCGGACAACGTCGAGGCCTACGAGCGGATGTTCGTGGAGTACCAGGAGCTGCACGACTACTTCGGTCGTGGCGTGAACGAGGTCATGCACCGGCTCAAGGCCCGGCGCCGCGCCGCGAAGGGGGAATAGCCGATGTCCGCCGTTGCCGACGTGCAGCGCACCGTTGCCGACCTGCGGCGCACGGTCGCCGACCTGCACCGCGAGCTGACCCGCTACGAGCTGGTCATCTGGACCGCGGGCAACGTCTCGGCCCGCGTGCCGGGCCAGGACCTGATGGTCATCAAGCCGTCCGGGGTGTCCTACGACGAGCTGACCCCCGAGGCCATGGTCGTCACCGACCTGCACGGCGAGCTGGTGGAGGGCGACCGCTCGCCGTCCTCCGACACCGCCGCGCACGCCTACGTGTACCGGCACATGCCCGAGGTCGGGGGAGTGGTGCACACGCACTCCCCGTACGCCACGGCGTGGGCGGCGCGCGGCGAGCCGATCCCGTGCGTGCTCACCATGATCGCCGACGAGTTCGGCGGTGACATCCCGGTCGGCCCGTTCGCGCTGATCGGCGACGACTCGATCGGCCAGGGCATCGTGGAGACGCTGCGCGACAGCCGCTCGCCCGCGGTGCTGATGCGCAACCACGGCCCGTTCACCATCGGCAAGGACGCCCGTGCGGCGGTGAAGGCCGCGGTGATGCTGGAGGACGTGGCGCGCACCGTCCACTTCGCACACCAGCTGGGCACGCCGAAGCCGATCGAGCAGCACCACATCGACAGCCTTCACGCGCGCTACCAGAACGTCTACGGGCAATGAGCCCACGAGGGGAGCCCCGCATGTCGCCTGCTGGGAAGCCGCAGGTCTGGTTCCTGACCGGGAGCCAGCACCTCTACGGCCCGGACACGCTAGAGCAGGTTGCCCAGCAGTCACAGCAGATCCAGCGGATGCTCACCGAGTCGGGGAGGATCACCGCGGAGGTGGTGTGGCAGCCGGTGCTGACCGACACCGCCGCCATCCGCAACGTGATGCTCGCGGCGAACGCCGACCCGTCGTGCATCGGCGTGATCGCGTGGATGCACACGTTCTCGCCCGCCAAGATGTGGATCACCGGGCTGGACGCGCTGCGCAAGCCGCTGCTGCACCTGCACACGCAGCTCAACGAGGCGCTACCGTGGTCGACCATCGACATGGACTTCATGAACCTCAACCAGGCCGCCCACGGCGACCGCGAGTTCGGGTTCATCCAGACCAGGATCGGCGTGCCGCGCAAGACCGTGGCAGGCCACGCCAGCGACCCGCTGCTGGCCGAGCGGATCGACGGCTGGGTCCGCGCCGCCACCGGCTACAGCCACCTGAACGGGATGAAGTTGGCCCGGTTCGGCGACAACATGCGTGGCGTCGCGGTGACCGAGGGTGACAAGGTGGAGGCCGAACTGCGCTTCGGCGTGTCGGTGAACACCTATGGCGTGAACGACCTGGTCGAGCTGGTGGACGCGGTCGACGAGGACGAGATCGACCTGCTGGTCGCCGAGTACGCCGACACCTACCGGCTCGCGCCGGAGCTGGACAAGGGCGCGGATCGGCACGACTCGCTGCGCTACGCGGCCCGCATCGAGGCCGGGCTGCGCCGGTTCCTCACCGACGGTGGGTTCGGCGCGTTCACCACGAACTTCGAGGACCTGGGCGGGCTGCGGCAGCTGCCGGGCCTGGCCGTGCAGCGGCTGATGGCCGACGGTTACGGCTTCGGCGGCGAGGGTGACTGGAAGACCTCGGCGCTGCTGGCCGCGGTCAAGGCGATGGGTGCCGGCACGGGCCGCGGCACGTCGTTCATGGAGGACTACACCTACCACTTCGGGCCGGGCGAGCCGAAGATCCTGGGCGCGCACATGCTGGAGGTCTGCCCCACCATCGCGGCCGACCAGCCCTCGTGCGAGGTCCACGCGCTGGGCATCGGCGGCCGCGAGGACCCGGTGCGGCTGGTGTTCGACGCGGCCTCGGGTCCGGCCGTCGTCGTGGGCCTGGCCGACCTGGGGGAGCGGTTCCGGTTGGTGGCCAACGAGGTCGAGGTCGTGCCGCCGGACGAGCCGCTGCCGAACCTGCCGGTGGCCCGCGCGGTGTGGAAGCCCGCACCGTCACTGTCCACTTCGGCCGAGTCGTGGCTGACCGCAGGCGGTCCGCACCACACCGTGATGACGCAGGCGGTGGGCGCCGAAGTCCTGCGTGACTTCGCGAACATGGTGGCCACCGAACTGGTCGTCATCGACAAGGATACGACGACCTCGTCGTTCAGCGACCGCCTGCGCTGGAACCAGGCGTACTTCCGACTCGCACAGGGCCTGCGATAGCAGCTCCTGGGCACGCACCACCGCCACCCCCGAGGAGATAGAAACAATGAAGTTTCCACGGTTCGCCGCCGTCACCGTGGCGGCAGCCCTCACGCTGTCGGCCTGCGGTTCGGCCGAGAAGACCGGTGACCAGCAGTCCGGGTCCACCGAGGGCGCCCTGGTCGGCGTGACCATGCCGACCCGTTCGTCGGAGCGCTGGATCCACGACGGCGACAACATCAAGAAGGCGTTGGAGGAGAAGGGTTACAAGGTCGACCTCCAGTACGCCGAGAACGACATCCCGACGCAGGCCAACCAGCTCGAGAACCAGATCACCAAGGGCGCGAAGCTGCTCATCGTGGCCTCGATCGACGGCACCGCGATCACGTCGCAGCTGCAGCAGGCGCAGGACGCCAACATCCCGGTCATCGCCTACGACCGGTTGCTGCGCAACACCGACAGCGTCGACTACTACGCCACGTTCGACAACTTCAAGGTCGGCGTGCAGCAGGCGACGTCGCTGCTGACCGGGCTGAAGGTGCTCAAGGCCGACGGCACCCCCGGTGACGCGAAGGGCCCGCTGAACATCGAGCTGTTCGCCGGTTCGCCGGACGACAACAACGCCACGTTCTTCTTCAACGGCGCGATGTCGGTCCTCCAGCCGCACATCGACAAGGGCACGCTGGTGGTCAAGAGCGGCCAGACCGACTTCAAGACGGTCGCCATCCTGCGCTGGGACCCGGCCACGGCCCAGAAGCGCATGGAGGACCTGCTGACCTCCACCTACGGTGGTGCGCAGGTGCACGGCGTGCTGTCCCCGTACGACGGCCTGTCCATCGGCATCCTGTCCGCGCTCAAGAGCAGCGGCTACGGCACCGGCGGCAACCCGTACCCGATCGTCACCGGCCAGGACGCCGAGGTCGCCTCGGTGAAGTCGATCATCGGCGGCGAGCAGTACTCGACCATCTACAAGGACACCCGCGAGCTCGCGGCGACCACCGTGAAGATGGCCGACGCCGTGCTCAAGGGCGGCAAGCCCGAGGTCAACAACGAGAAGGACTACGACAACGGCAAGAAGGTCGTGCCGTCGTACCTGCTCGAATCGGTGATCGTGGACAAGGGCAACTACCAGAAGGTGCTCGTCGACAGCGGCTACTACACCGCGGATCAGCTGAAGTAGGTTTGCACACCATGTCCGACGAAATCCTGGTGATGCGCGGCATCACCAAGCGGTTCGCCGGGGTCACCGCGCTGCACGACGTCACGCTCGCCGTGCGGCGCGGTGAGATCCACGCGATCTGCGGTGAGAACGGCGCGGGCAAGTCCACGCTGATGAAGGTGCTCTCCGGCGTGCACCCGCACGGGTCGTACGAGGGCGAGATCGTCTTCGAGGGCGAGCCCTGCTCGTTCGGCGGCGTCCGTGACAGCGAGCGGCGCGGCATCGTGATCATCCACCAGGAACTGGCGCTGTGCGGTCAGCTGTCCGTCGCGGAGAACCTGTTCCTCGGCAACGAGCGGGCCAAGCGCGGGTTCATCGACTGGAACCGCACCAACCACGCGGCGGGCGCCCTGCTCGCCCGCGTGGGCCTGCGGGAGAACCCGACGACGCCCGTGCACGACCTCGGCGTCGGCAAGCAGCAGTTGGTGGAGATCGCCAAGGCGCTGGCCAAGGACGTGAAGCTGCTGATCCTGGACGAGCCGACCGCGGCGTTGAACGACGACGACTCCGCGCACCTGCTCGACCTGCTCGACGGGCTGCGCGACGAGGGCATCACCTCGGTGATCATCTCGCACAAGCTCAACGAGGTGACCCGGATCGCCGACAGCATCACGATCCTGCGCGACGGTCGCACGATCGAGACGCTGCCCGCGAAGGACGTGACCGAGGACCGGATCATCTCCGGCATGGTCGGTCGCGACCTGGAGCACCGCTTCCCGCCGCGCACGCCCAAGATCGGCGACGAGGCGCTGCGGATCGAGGGCTGGACCGTGCACAGCCCGTCCCAGCCCGACCGGGTGGTCGTCGACAACGCCACCCTCGTGCTGCGGCGCGGTGAGATCGTCGGTCTCGCCGGCCTCATGGGCGCGGGCCGCACCGAACTCGCGATGAGCGTGTTCGGGCGGACCTACGGCGTCGGCATCTCCGGCCGGGTCGTCAAGGACGGCCGCGAGATCGACACGCGCACCGTCCGCAAGGCCATCGAGCACGGCCTGGCCTACGTCAGCGAGGACCGCAAGCGGTACGGGCTGAACCTGATCCAGGACGTCAAGCTCAACGTGTCCGCGGCCGGGTTGGACAAGCTCGCGCCGAGGGGCTGGGTGAACGAGAACGAGGAGCACTCGGTCGCCGAGAAGTACCGCCGCTCGATGAACATCAAGACGCCCAGCGTCGCCACCCCGACCTCCTCGCTGTCGGGCGGCAACCAGCAGAAGGTCGTGCTGGCGAAGTGGATGTTCACCGACCCGGACGTGCTGATCCTCGACGAGCCGACCCGCGGCATCGACGTCGGCGCGAAGTACGAGATCTACTCGATCATCAACGACCTGGCCGACCAGGGCCGCGCGGTCCTGGTGATCTCCTCCGAGCTGCCGGAGCTGCTCGGCCTGTGCGACCGGGTGTACGCCCTGTCCGAGGGTCGCATCACCGGTGAGCTCGACCGCGCGGACGCGACCCAGGAACGCTTGATGCACCACATGACCCAGGGACAGACCTCATGACCACCAAGACCGCGGCCACGCCGGCGGCGAAGCAGGCCGGGCCGCAGCGCAGGTTCACGATCAACCTGCGCCAGTCCGGCATCTACATCGCGTTCGCGCTGATCGTGGTGCTCTTCACGGTGCTGACCGACGGTGCTCTGCTGACGCCGCAGAACATCTCCAACATCATCGTGCAGAACTCGTACGTGCTGATCCTGGCCATCGGGATGATCCTGGTGATCATCGGTGGGCACATCGACCTGTCCGTGGGCTCGGTGGTCGCGCTGACCGGCGCGATCTGCGCGGTGCTGACCGTGCAGATGGGTCTGCCGTGGCCGCTCGCGGTGCTGATCACGCTGCTCGCGGGCGCGGTGATCGGCGCGGCGCAGGGCTACTGGGTGGCGTTCTTCGGCATCCCGGCGTTCATCGTGACGCTGGCGGGCATGCTCGTGTTCCGCGCGCTGACCCTGACGGTGCTGGGCAACCAGGGCATCGGGCCGTTCCCGGACCAGATCCGCACCCTGGCCAACGGCTTCACCGAGGGCTACCTCGGCAACGTCGGCCTCGGGGCGCTGGGCGGCGCGGACCTGGTCAGCCTGCTGGTCGGCGTCGCGGTGGTGGCCGGGTTCGCGTTCAACCAGTGGCGCAACCGCAAGGCGCGGCTGAGCTACGGGCAGGTCGTCGACCCGTTCCCGATCTTCGTGGCGAAGATCGCGCTGGCGGCGGCGGTCATCCTGGCCGTGGTCGTGCAGCTGGCCCGGTTCCGCAACCTGCCGTGGGTGCTCGTGCTGCTCGCGGTGCTGGCGCTGGGCTACTCGGTGATGGCGAACAAGTCGGTGTTCGGCCGCCACATCTACGCCATCGGTGGCAACCTCCAGGCGGCCACGCTGTCCGGCGTGAAGGTCAAGCAGGTCACGTTCTGGGTGTTCGTGAACATGGGCCTGCTGTCCGCGCTGGCGGGCGTGATCTTCGCCGGTCGGCTCAACCAGGCGGGCCCCACCGCGGGCAACGCGTTCGAGCTGGACGCGATCGCGGCGGCATTCATCGGCGGCGCGGCGGTCCAGGGCGGCGTGGGCCGGGTGGTCGGCGCGATCACCGGCGGCCTGATCATGGGCGTGATCAACAACGGCATGTCGCTGATCGGCGCGCCCAGTGAACAGGTGATGCTGGTCAAGGGCCTGGTGCTGTTGGCGGCCGTCGCCTACGACGTGTGGACCAAGCGCCGCGGGCGCGCCTGACCCGCTGTACCGATCAAGGGCCTGCCTCACACCTGTGCGGCAGGCCCTTGACGTAGGTCGGTCACTTCGGATTCACTACCGGACAGGTCTGGGAACGCTCCCAGCTCCGACTCGGGCGGCGGCCCGTCACGTCCCTCGGCGGGCCGCCACCGTCCACCCCTCCCGGCAGATGACCAGCACGATCTCCGCCGCCAAGTAGGAAAGCGCTTACCAAGCCCTAGGAGATCCCCACATGAAAGCACTACTCGCCGTGTCAGCGTTGACAGCGGCGCTACTCCAGGTCACCACCGCCCCGGAGGCCCAGGCCGCCTGCGGCGACGGCTCCTACCACGCCGAGGTGACCGGGTCCGGCAGCAGCTTCACCGCCCGTCGCGGCGGCAGCACGGTCTACACCGGCAGCAGCCTGCGCGCCGCGATGCAGGCGGCCAACGACAGCCTCACCGCGAACCGCACCTCCAAGGAGCGGATCGTGGTCCGGGCGTCCGGCTCCATCCCCGCGGGCGAGCGGTACTCGATGCGCAGCTACACCACGATCGACCTGTGCGGCACCATCAACGTCACCGGAACCGGCTCGGGCGACTACGCACCGGTGTACGCGCGCGGCGTGCGTGACATCGAGGTCCAGAACCTCACCCTCACCGGCACCCCGCTGTACGGCATCTTCATGCGCAACGTCACCAACGTGGTGATCGGCAACGTGAACATGCGCCTGTCCAGGGGTCTGGGCGTGCGCATCGACAACCGCGGCGACACCAGCCAGTGGACCCGCAACGTCCGGATCGACTACGCCTACGTGCAGGGCGCCAGCTCGCACGCCGTGGAGACCTACGGCGTGGACGGCCTGACCATCGGCACGGTGGTGGCGCGCGGCGTCGGCGAGTCGGGCCTGCTGCTCAACCAGACGATCAACGCCACCGTGGGCACGGTCGACGCCGAGAACGCGGGCACCGGCACCGGCTACGCCGCGTTCCGCACCGCCAACCGCAACGGCCGGATCGGCAGCAGCTACCCGATCAACGTCCGGGTCGGGCAGGTCATCGCCCGCGGCGGCGGCCGGGGCATCTTCTGCGTCTCGGAGAGCGGCGGTCTCCAGGTCGACCGGATCACCATCTCCAACACCGGCAACAACTCGATCCTGATCGAGAACTGCTACAACGTGAACATCGCCGCCCAGGGCGGCAGCGTCACCGGCGGGGGTGAGATCCGCCTGGCCGCCCGCAGCGAGTTCCCGGTGACCAGGGACATCCTCATCCAGAACCTGACCGTCACCAACTCGGCCATCACCGAGAGCCCGTGCGGCACGAACACGACGTTCCGCAACAACACGCTGGTCAACAGCAGGCAGAACATCTGCTAGCGATCCGGCCGGGACGGGGCCCGGGTATGTTCGGTCGGTGACCTCGGGAACCGACCCTCGCACCGCCCCGTCCTGGCCGGACCTGCCCGAGGTCGCCCGCGACGTGCTGCTGGAGGTGCTGATCCACGGCGCCATGCCCAGGGCCGAGATCGCCGCCCGCCTCCACCTGTCCCGCCCCACCCTCACCAGGGTGACCCGCACCCTCGTGCTGCACGGCCTGCTCGTCGAGGGCGAGACCCAACTGCGGTCGTCCACCGGCAGGCCGTCGGAGATGCTCCACGTGCGCGGCGAGTCGCACCACTTCCTGGGCGTGAAGCTGACCGCGGACCGGCTGTTCGCCGCGGTCACCGACCTCACCGCGACGGTGGTCGAGACCGTCGACCAACCGCTGCGCTCCGCGGACCCCGCCGACGTGGTCGAGCAGGTCGCCGAGGTCGCGGCGGCGTTCCCGGGCCTGACCGCGATCGGCGTGACGCTCGGCGGCATCGTGCGCGACGGCGTGGTGGTCGAGGCCGGGTTCCTCGGCTGGGCGGACGTGGCGCTGGGCGAGCAGGTCGCCGCCGCGACCGGCGTGCCGACCGCCGTGGACAACGACGTGCAGGCGTTGACCTCGGCCGAGCACTGGTTCGGCGCGGGCGCGGGCCTGGAGTCGATGGTGCTGATCACGATCGGCGCGGGTGTCGGCTTCGGCCTGATCGTGGACGGCCGGCTGGTGCGCGGCGCGCACGGCCTGCCGCCCCGGATGGCGCACATCCTGGTCGACCCGAGCGGGCCGCTGTGCGGTTACGGTCACCGCGGCTGCGCGTCGAGCTACCTGATGACGCACGTGATGCTGCGCCAGCTCGACGGCGGACCGACCTACGACGAGGCCGTGGCCCGGGCGCTGGCCGGCGACCCGGACGCCAAGCGGGTCTTCGACAACGCGGGCTACGCGCTGGGCGTGCTCATCGGCACCGCCGCGAACTTCATCGACCCGCGGAAGGTGCTGCTCACCGGCGACGGCCTGCCGCTGTACGAGGTGTCCGAGCAACGCGTGGCCGAGGGGATCGCGGCCGCCTACGAGGCCGACCCGGCCCTCATCGACCTGGACGTCCAGCCCTTCGACTTCGACGAGTGGGCCCGTTCGGGCGCCGCGCTGGCCATCCGCGCCACGCTGACCAGCCGAACGCGCCCCTGAACGCGAAAGTTATTTCCGGTAAAGCGCCCCTGAACGCGAAAGAGTTGCGTTCCGGTCACGCGACCGTCCCACTCCTTGACACGATGGTGTGGCCCGCGACACAGTACCGCCCGTTTTGAGCGGTCAAACGGCCGTCGAAGTGTCCGGACGAGTGCGCTCCGTAACGACCGCGACTTGAGCACGAAACAGCGCCGATGAGCACCGAACCAGTCGAACCGGGGGAGGGGAGCAGGCCATGGCGCGTCCCGGCGGTCCGGCGACGATCCGCCAGGTGGCGCTGCACGCCGGTGTCTCCCGCCAGACCGTGTCCAACGTGCTCAACGCGCCGCACCGGGTCGACCCGGTCACCCGGGAGCGCGTCGGCACGGCGATCGAGGCGCTCGGCTACCGGCCCAACCGCAACGCGCGCAACCTCGCGGCCCGCCGCGCCGGGCTCATCGGCTACCGCGTGCCGGTCCAGGACACCCCCAACTCGTTCATGGACCGGTTCCTGCACCTGCTCACCGCCGAGGTCGAGCGCTCCGGACGGCACGTCATGCTGTTCACCGGCGCCGGCGTGGACGTCTACGCGGACCTGGTCGCCCAACGCGCCGTCGACGCGTTCGTGCTCGCCGACACCGTCGAGCACGACCCGCGCCACCGGTGGCTGGCCGACCACGACGTGCCGTTCGTGTCCTTCGGCCGCACGTGGTCCGGGTGCCAACCCGGCTCGTGGGTCGACCTCGACGGCGCCGCCGTCTGCCACCGGTTGGTCGACCTGCTGCACGACCTGGGCCGCAGTCGCATCGCGTTCGTCGGCAGGCGTGGTGTCCCCGGTCAGTTCCTGGACCGGTTGCGCGGCTGGAGAGCCGGTTGCACCGCCCTCGACCTGCCCTCGGACCGGCTCGCGTTCGCCGAGGCCGACACCGTCGAGGCGGGCGGCGCGGCGATGCGCGACCTGCTGGACTCCGAAGTCCCTCCGGACGCGGTGATCGCGGTGAGCGACCCGCTTGCTGTAGGTGTGCACCGTGAAGTGCGCCGCCAGGGGCTCCGGCCGGGGACGGACGTCGCGGTGACGGGTTTCGACGACTCACCGATGGCGTCCGTTGTGGACGGCGGTCTCACCTCGGTGCGGCAACCCGTCGAGAGGTTCGCCCGCACCGCGGTCGGCCTGCTGGACAGCGCGAACGGCGATCGGGGTGTGTTGCTGCCGGGGCGGATCGTCAGCCGCGGCAGTGCCCCGGTCCGCTTGACAGAGCAAGACGTGAACGAAGGGGAGTCTGGGTAATGGGTGTTCGGACAACGGCGTGGCGGGCAACTGCGGCGCTGGGTGTGGCAGTACTCCTGGCTTCGTGCGGCAGCGAAGGCGACGGGGGCGGCGCGCAGCCCGGCGGTGCGCTCGAAGGCCGGGGCGAGGTCACCTTCGCCACCGGCAAGGACACGTCCGGCAACATGCAGAAGCTCGTCGACGAGTGGAACGCCTCGCACGCGAGCGAGCAGGTCCGGATCATCGAACTGCCCGAGTCCGCCGACGCCCAGCGCCAGCAGATGGTGCAGAACGCGCAGGTCAAGTCCGACGCCTACACGATCCTCAACCTCGACGTGGTGTGGACGGCCGAGTTCGCCGCCAACCGCTGGGTCGTGGAGCTGCCCGCGGACCAGTTCGACCTGGGCAAGTTCCTCCAGCCCGCGGTGAAGACCGCGCAGTACCGCGACAAGCTCTACGCCGCGCCGGTGTACTCCGACGGCGGCCTGCTCTACTACCGCAAGGACCTCCTCGACGCGGCGGGCGTGCAGCCGCCGAAGACCTGGGCCGAGCTCACCGCCGCCTGCCAGGCGGTCAAGGCGACCCAGCCCGCGATCGGCTGCTACGCCGGTCAGTTCGAGAAGTACGAGGGCCTGACGGTCAACTTCGACGAGGCCGTGCACTCCGCCGGCGGCGAGGTGGTCGACTCCGCCGGCAAGCCGGTGGTCGACTCGCCCGAGGCGAAGGCCGGGCTGGACACCCTGGTCACCGGCTTCCAGCAGGGCATCATCCCGGAGAAGGCCATCACCTACAAGGAGGAGGAGGGTCGCCGCGCGTTCCAGGCGGGCGAGCTCCTGTTCCACCGCCAGTGGCCCTACCAGTGGAACCTGGCCGGCAAGACCGACGGCTCCTCGCAGGTCGCGGGCAAGTTCGACGTCGCTCCCCTGCCCGGCGTCAAGGGACCCGGCAGCTCCACCCTCGGCGGCCACAACTTCGCCATCTCCGCGTTCGGCAAGAACAAGGCCACCGCGCTGGACTTCATCAAGTTCTTCACCGCCGAGTCCGCGCAGCGGTCCAACCTGCTGGCCACCTCGCAGGCGCCGACCCTGGCGAGCCTGTACGACGACGCCGAGCTGATCAAGCAGTTCCCGTACCTGCCGACGCTGAAGGAGTCGATCCTGTCGGCCAAGCCGCGCCCGCAGGCGGTCCGCTACGGCGACGTCACCCAGGCGATCCAGGAGGCCGCCTACGCCGCGTTGACCGGCGAGAAGACCAGCGACGTGGCGCTCAAGGACCTGCAGGCGAAGTTGCAGGAGCTGCTGAAGTGACGGCGGTCGCCCATCGCGCCCGAGGCCGCGCCGGGAGCGCGACCTCGGGCGCGGGGCGACTCGCCGCGGCGCTGCTGTCACCGACGTTCGTGGTGCTCGGACTCGTGGTCGGGTACCCGCTGGTGGCCGCGCTGCGCGAGTCGGTGTTCCGGGACGGCACCGACCTCGACGAGAGCGGGTTCGTCGTCGAGGGCGCGCGGTTCGTCGGCGTCGACAACTACACCGCGATCTTCGTCGGCGAGTCGGCCGCCCGGTTCTGGAACGCGTTCGGCAACACCACCGTGTTCACCGTCATCACGGTGACCCTGGAGGTCCTGATCGGCGTCGCCATGGCGCTGGTGATGCACCACGCGATCCGCTGGCGCGGCGTCGTGCGGGCCAGCATCCTCGTGCCGTGGGCGGTGCCCACCGCCGTGTCGGCGCTGCTGTGGCGCTGGATCTTCCAGGCCGACGGCGTGGCGAACGCGATGATCGGCCAGCAGATCCTGTGGACCACCGAGGGCTGGCAGGCGAAGTTCGCGGTCATCCTCGCGGACGTGTGGAAGACCGCGCCGTTCGTCGGCCTGCTGGTGCTCGCCGGGCTCCAGATCATCCCGAACGACGTCTACGAGGCGGCCCGCGTCGACGGCGCGTCGCCGTGGCGGCAGTTCTGGCAGATCACGCTCCCGCTGGTCAAGCCGGCCCTGCTGGTGGCCGTGCTGTTCCGGGTGCTCGACGCGCTGCGCATGTTCGACCTGCCGTTCGTGCTCATCGGCAGCCGCAAGGAATCGGTGGAGACGCTGTCCATGGTGGCCTTCGACGAGGCGGCGAGCCTGAGGTTCGGACCCGCGGCCGCGTACGCGACGATATTGTTCGTCTACGTGGCCGTCACGGCCCTGGTGTTCGTGCGGTTGCTCGGCGCGGATGTCATCGGCGCCGCCAGGGAAAGGGCGCGCAGATGACCGCCACGACCCCGACCACCGGCAACGGCACGCCGTGGAAGCGGGTGCTGACCTTCGGCGGGCTCGGGCTGATCCTGGTCTACTGCCTGGCGCCGTTCTACTGGATGGCGGTGTCGGCGTTCCGCCGCCCGTCCGACCAGTTCGAGCTCACGGTGCTGCCCGCGCCGTTCTCGCTGGACAACCTGACCGCGGTGTTCGCGCCCGGCGTCGGCTTCGGCCGGTCGCTGCTCAACAGCCTCGTGGTCGCCGGCGTCACCACGATCCTCACGCTGGTCATCGGCGTGTCCGCGGCGTACGCGCTGGCCCGGTTGCACTTCCGGTTCAAGAACGCGGTCGCGGCGCTCATCATCGCCACCTCGATGTTCCCCGGCATCTCCCTGCTGGTGCCGCTGCTGGCGCTGTTCACCGACATCGGCTGGATCAACACCTACCAGTCGATGATCGTGCCCAGCCTGTCGTTCGCGCTGCCGCTGGCGGTGTGGAACCTGACGGCGTTCTTCCGGCAGATGCCCGAGGAGCTGGAGCAGGCGGCGATGATCGACGGCTGCACGCGCGGCCAGGCGTTCCG
The DNA here is from genome assembly GCF_054781895.1 of Saccharothrix stipae. Lineage (NCBI taxonomy): Bacteria > Bacillati > Actinomycetota > Actinomycetes > Pseudonocardiales > Pseudonocardiaceae > Saccharothrix > Saccharothrix stipae. The sequence continues at coordinate 667,472 of NZ_BAAGTN010000007.1, forward strand.
CAAGGTGATCCTGCCGCTGGCCGCGCCGGGCATCTTCACCACCGCGATCATCACGTTCATCGCGGCGTGGAACGAGTTCATCATCGCTTTGTCGATGGTCAACGACAGCACGATGCAAACTGCTACCGTCGCCATCTCCCGGTTCACCGGGGCGTACGGTTTCGACCAGCCGTTCGGCACCCAGATGGCCGCCGGTGTGATCGTGACCGTGCCGCTGGTCGTCGTGGTGCTGCTGTTCCAGCGAAGGATCATCGCAGGCTTGACCGCAGGTGGCGTCAAGTAGCCGCCTCGCGGTGTCAACGGCCGGTCGTCACGTGTTGGGAGAGCCGTGGCGACCGGCCAATCAACTCCTCCGCCAGTCCACTCAGGGCAGGCGCCACACCTGGGCGCCGGTGCCGTTGCAGTCGTGGACCTGGAGCTGGACGCCGTTCGCGGTGGTGCTGTTGGGGACGTCCAGGCACTTGCCGGACGGCGGGTTCACCAGGGTCGTCCCCTTCGGCCACCACTGCTGCGCGCCCGTGCCGTTGCACGTCCACAGCTGCACCTTGGTGCCGTTGACGCGCGCGCTGCCGTTGACGTCCAGGCACCGGCCCAGCGCCCGCAGCGTGCCGTCCGAGGCCACCGTCCACTGCTGTGCGGCCGACCCGTTGCAGTCCCACAGCCGGACCACCGCGCCGTCGGCGTTGGGACCGGGGTCGCCGTCCAGGCACTTGCCCGCCAGGCCGCCGACGGGACCGGTCCGCGCCGGGGTCGGACCCACGTCGAACGACGGCGGCGCGTCGGCGGCCGCCGTGCCCCAAGTGGACGGCGTGGCGCCGAGGGTGAAGTCGAGCGTGCCGCCCTGCGCGGTGAACGACGCGGGCAGCCACGGCCTGCCGGACGTGGCGCCGTTGACGCGCAACGACTGGACGTACTTGACGGTGTCGGAGGCGTTCGGCGCGGTGATCGTGATGGTGGCGCCGTTGCCGCGCCTGACCGTCGTGGTGGGGAACTGGGGACTGGCCAGCACCAGCTCGGCGCGACCGGGCGCCTGCGGGTACAGGCCCAGCGCCGCCCACACCGCCCACGACGACATCTCGCCCAGGTCGTCGTTGCCGACCAGGCCCTCCGGCGTCGGTGGGAAGAGCGACGTCAACGCCCGCCGCACGACGTCCTGCGTCTTGTGCGGCGCGCCGGCGTAGGCGTACGCCCACGGTGTGTTGAGCGTCGGTTCGTTGCCGAGGTAGGCGTAGGGCTTCTTCGGCCCGGCGTTGAGCTCGGTGAAGAAGGTGTCGAGGCGCGCGGTGACCGCGGTGTTGCCGCCCATCGCGTCGAACAGGCCCCGGTGGTTGTAGGGCACCATCCACGTGTACTGGGCGGCGTTGCCCTCGACGTACTCGTTCTCCTGCGTCGGGCTGAACCCCGGCCAGGTCAGGTTGGTGTTGCGCGGTTGCAGGTACTTGCCGCCCGAGTGGAACAGGTTGCGCCAGTTCTGCGCGCGGCGCAGGAAGTTCTCCGCCGTGGCGGCGTCGTCCAGCCTGGCCGCGAACTGGGAGATGGCGAAGTCGGCGCTGGTGTACTCCAGCGTGGTCGCGGCCGAGCCCCACACGTCGCCAAGACCGGTCGGCACGTACCCGTAGTCGTTGTACTGCAACCAACCGGGGCGCTGGCGGATGTCGTTGACGCCGGAGACCATGCGGCGCAACGCGTCGGCGGTGTCGAAGTCCGTGCCGCCGAACGCGTGCGCGGTGGCCACGATGATCGCCATCGGGTCGCCGTTCATCACGCCCGTGCCGCCGTTGGCGACCGTCCAGCGGTCGAAGTAGCCGCCCTGGGCGGCCTGGTTCACCGCGGACTGCGCGATGTCGGCGGCCTCGCGTGGTCCCAGCAGGGCGATCAGCGCGATCTGCGAGCGGTAGACGTCCCAGCCGGAGAAGTTCGCGTACTGGGTCCTCGTGGTGGTGTGGGTCTGCCGGTCGAAGCCCGCGTACTGCCCGTTGACGTCGCTGAACACGTTGGGGTGCAGCAGGGAGTGGTACAGCGCGGTGTAGAGGGTGCGGAGCTGGGTCGCGGTGCCGCCGGTGACGTCGATGCGGCCGAGCCACCCGTTCCACGCGGCGCGGGCGGCGGTGCGGACCTCGTCGAAGGACCGCGTGCCGGTTTCCGCGGCCAAGTTGGCCCTGGCGTTGTCGAGGCTGACGAACGAGATGCCGACCCGCGCGGTGACGGTGGTGGCGTTGAAGGACACGAACGCCGACGCGGCGAACGGCTGCACGTCCTCGGTGGTGGCCGAGGGCGTGGGCAGCTGTTGCGTCTGGGCCGTCTTGGGTGCGGGCGCGACGCCGCCCCGACTGGAGCCCTCGACCGCGCGGCCGCCCGGCGTCACCCGGCCGTCGGCGATGGTGGCGGTGGAGGCGAACGGCTGGTCGAAGGTGACGTGGAAGTGCAGCCGGTAGCGGTTGCCCGTGCCGCAGAACCCGCCGCTGTCGGTGAAGCCGGACAGGCTGTCGGTCCCGATGGTGATCGAGCCGCTCGCGGCGTTGAAGGCGCGGCCGGCGTCGACGGTGAGCGAGGCGCGTTGACCCGCGGGGTAGGTGAAGCGGGCGACGCCGGAGCGCTGGTTGGCGGTGAGCTCGGTGCGGATGCCGTTGTCGAAGCGGACCGAGTAGTAGCCGGGGGAGGCCTGCTCGGCCGCGTGGGTGAAGGTCGAGTGGGACGCGGGTGTGGTGCCGAGGGACGGCATGAACGGCACGGTGCCGAAGTCGCTGCACCCCGGGCCCGACAGGTGGGTGAGGCTGAAGCCGCGGATGCGGTTGTCGTCGTGGTGGTAGCCGCCGTGCTGGTGGGTCACCGTGTCGGGGCTCCACTGGAGCATGCCGAACGGTGCGACGGCGCCGGGGAAGGTGTTGCCCGCGCCACCGCCGTGACCGAAGTCCGGGCCGCCCGGCTTGGTGCCGACGAACGGGTTGACGTGCTGGGCGGGATCGGTGATGGCGTGTGCCGTGCCGGTCTGGAGCGGGACGGCGAGCGCGACGAACGTGAGTGCGGCGACAGCCGCGGAGCGGAGACGCATCTGAACCTCCGGCAGGGGTAGGAGGCCTGACAACGTTGTCAGATGACCATTCTCCCACCGGACGCGCAGGTCAGGAACCCGCTGCGCGGAGGAACGGTGTTGGGCCGGTGATGTCCGGTGGACAACGCGGTACTTTGTATGCAGTATCCTCTATACCTTCAGTGTAGACAGAATACAATTCGATCGGCGATCGGACCGCTCAAGCGGCGGTGGAGGGCAGCCGCAATCCGGCGGGCACGGGCGTTCCGGTCGGCCAGAGCTCGGCCACGGGCGGCGGCTGCCCCGCGTCGACCCTCGACAGGTCGACGACACCGCCCTTGAACCTGGCGCCGTCGAAGGACACCGCGCCGCCGACGAACCGGGCGCCGTCGAACGACACGATCCCGCCGGCGAACGTGGCGCCCGCGAACGACAGGCGGCCGGTGATCGTGGCTCCGGCGAAGGTGACGGTGCCCGCGTCGGTGAACGTGGCGCCGGTGAAGTCGCCGCCGTCGAACACGGCGCCGGAGAAGTCGAAGTCGTGGCCGCGCCAGCTGCGGGGGTCGTGCGCGGGCAGGTGGAGGTTGTCCCGGACGAGTCGGATGACGGTCAGCCGGACCTGCCTCTCCTGACCGTCCGACCGGGGCTCGTAGGGCTGGCGCAGGTAGGCGCACAGCACGTCGATGCAGCCCTGGCGTGCTTCGGGCGCGTCGTTGGCCAGCGCGGCGAACGCGTACACGCCCGCGGTGCGGACCGAGGCATCGGGCGCGCCGAGCAGCTCGGCCGCTTTGCCGTAGCGGTCGAGCAGCACCTTGCTGTCCTCGCGGTAGGAGTCCACCTCGTTGAGGTGCTGCCGGCGGTAGGCGACGGTCAACGCCACCACGGCGCCGATGCCCCCGACGACGGTCAGCACGACCTTCACCGCGTCGAGCCGGTCCTGGACGCTCCACGTCGGTCCGGCCGGTCGGCCGAGCACGCCCCACAGGACCACGCCCAAGCCCACCGCGACCGCCGCGGCCAGCGCCAGCAGCAGCGTCACGTGCGCGACCAGCGGCATCGCGGGCGTGCGCGGTCGGCGGCCCAGTGCCATCGCCGTCGTGCGTCGCCGACCGCCGGCCAGCAGCGCCACGCCGGCCAGCGCCAGGACCACCACCGGCCAGGACCGACCGGCCCAGCGTCCGGCCGCCATCGTCGCCTGCCACCACCATTGGGGCGTCAGGCTGACCACGGCGGCGATCAGTAACCCCGCCGCCACCACCTGACGCACCCGCGGCCTGCGGGGGAAGCCCAGGACGGCACGGCTCACCTGCACTGGCTGCTCGCTCATGCCGACATAGTGGCCGAGGCGCCCGGTGCCGGTGGCGGGAACGCCGCTCAGTCCATCGGTGCGGGCGAGTTGGCTTCGGGCACGAGCAGGACCGGTGTGCCGGAGCCGTCCGCGGGCACCGCCCAGACGTCGTTGACGCCGTCGCTGCGCTGGATGCCGTAGGCGATCGTCCGTGCGTCGACCCAGGCCGGTTGGTCGTCCACGCTGCGCGTCTCCGCGAGCGGCGTGACCGCGAGGGTCGCGAGGTCGAGTGTCGACAACCGCCACCCCTGCCCCGGGTCGCCGTTGATCGCCGCCTTGTAGGCGATGGACCGCCCATCGGGTGACAGGGAGGGGCACTCCACGTTGTCCGCGATCGACCGCAGCGTGCGAGCCGCGAAGTCGCCCTCCACCAGGTAGCGGTGCCCGCCGGTGGACATGGTGGCGTAGAAGCGGTTGTCGTCGGCGGTGAAGGTGACGCCCCAGAAGTTCCGGTCCGCGGCGGTGGTCACCGCACCGTCTACTGTGGACGTGAACTCCTCCAGCGAGGTGACCAGGGCGCCGGTTCTCGCATCCAGGATGCCGGTGCTGGTGGAGAAGCCGTTGGCGGCGTAGGAGTGACCGTCGACGAACAAGGTCCACGCCACCATCCGGCCGCTCGCCGACACGCGCGTCCGGTTCGGGAAGCCGGTCAGCGGCACGGTCCGCACCTCGCGCAGTCGGGCGTCCAGCACGGCCAGCTCGCCCGCCTTGAACGCGCCGACCGGCCGCAGGCAGGACGTGGTGCCGCCGGCGGTGTACACGCGGTCGCAGTGCTCGGACGTCACCTCGCGCGGCCCGTCGGGGTCGGACCGCGACACCGTCGAGAGCCGGCCGTTGCTCAGCACCATCAACCGCGGCCCGCTGACCGCGGCCGTCGCGACCTCGTCCGGCTCGGACTTCGACAAGGCGGTGTACGTCACCGCGACCCCGCCGAGCAGCACGGCGACGAGTGCGGTGATCAGGAGGCGGGTGCGGGTGGTCATGAGCGGCGTCCCAGGAGTGCGACGGTGGCGGCCAGCGTGAGCGCGACGCCCGCGGCGGCCAGGCGGGTGGCGGCCTCCGGGCCCCAGAACTGCCAGGCGAGGCCGAACAACACGGACGAGCCCAGGTACGCCAGGGCCTGTCCGCTCTGGATCAGCGCGATGCCGGTCGTGCGCATCCGCTCGGGCAGCAGCGGCCCGGCCAACGCCATCAGCACGCCGTCGGTCGCCGCGTAGAAAACCCCGTACAGCGCCACCACCACGACGACCAGCGCCCACCCGCCCAGCGGCCCGAACAGCAGCAGGTACGCCGCACCCAGCGCCACGTAGCCGCCGAGCATGACCGGCAGTCGGCCGACCCGGTCGGCCAGCGCGCCCAGCGGTGCGGCCAGCAGCAGGTAGACCAGGCTGGTGCCGACCGCGAGCAGCGGGAACCACCCGATCGACAGGCCCTCGCGCTTCTGCAGCAGCAGGTACACGAACCCGTCGCCGATCGTGGCCAACCCCAGCAGCGACGCCGCCAGCACCACGCGCCGCACCCCGCGGTCACGCCACAGGCCGCCGATCGCCTTGACCCGCACGGGTTCGGACGGCACGGGTGAGCGGTGGTCGCGCACGAACAGCACCAGGATCACCACGCCGAGCGCGGCGATGCAGAAGCTGGTCATGAACACCGAGTCGAACGACCCGCCGGCCAGGGCGAGCACGGCCAGCGCCACGAGCGGCCCGGCGAACGCGCCCATGCCGTCCATCGCCCGGTGCACGCCGAACGCCCGGCCGAGGTCGCCGGCCGGGGTGGACAACGTGATCAGCGCGTCGCGCGGTGCGGTGCGCAGGCCCTTGCCCGCCCGGTCGAGGGTGATCACCGCGCCGAGCGCGGCGGTGGAGCTGCCGGCCAGCAGGAGGCCCACCTTGGCGACGGCGGACAGGGCGTAGCCGAGGCCGGCCACGCGCTTGCGCCGGTCGGTCCGGTCGGCGAGGTAGCCGCCGACGAGCCGGAGCAGGGTGGTGGCGCCGGTGTAGACGCCGTCGATGACGCCGTAGGCGGCGGGGCTGAGCTGGAGTCCGACGACGAGGTAGAGCGGCAGGACCGCGGTGACCATCTCGGACGAGACGTCGGTGACGAGGCTGACCGCGCCGAGCGCGAAGACGTTGGCGCCGATCCCCTTCCAGCCGGCGGTCTTGGGACGGGTGATCGTGGACAGGTACACGGCGCACCTCCGAAGCGGGCGGGCGCCGCGCCCGGCCGGGGGACGACCGGGCGCGGCGGTCATCGGGTCAGTGACAGGCGGTGGTGCCGCTGTCGGTGAAGGTCTGGCCCGCCACGGGCACGAACTGCCAGTCGAAGCTGTTGCTGTGCAGGGTCAGCTTGAGCACGCCGTAGGCGGTGCTGTTGCGGACCTCGCTGTTGGGTCGGATGGTGCCGAAGCCGTAGTGGCTCGCGCCGCCCATGCCGGCGACGAACGTGCGGATGCCGCGGGTGGTGTCGAGGCCGCCGTTGGGGTTCTGCGGCGCGAACCGCTCGTACTGGTGGTTGTGGCCGAACAGCACCACGTCGGCGTTGTGGTCGTACAGCGCCTGGAACAGCGGGCGCGTCGAGGTGGAGGGGGAGTGGTTGGCGCCGGAGGTGAACAGCGGGTGGTGCCAGTACGCCGCCGTGCACGGCTTGGTGCTGGCGGCCAGGTCGGCGCGCAGCCACTGCTCCTGCGCGGAACCGGCGGCCATGCTGATGTTGGAGTTCAGCGACACGACGTGCCAGTTGCCGAGGTCGTAGGAGTAGTAGCCGCGACCGGACGGGCCGGCCTGCGCGCCGAAGTAGTTGTAGTAGCCGGTCGCGCCGCTGGTGCCGTAGTCGTGGTTGCCCGGCGACGGGCGGGTGCGGGCCTTGTGCCTGCCCCAGGTCGGGTCGTAGTAGTTGGCGAACTCGGTGGCGGTGCCGCTGTTGTAGACGTTGTCGCCGGTGGTGAAGACGGTGCCGGGGATGCCGTCGAGCAGGGCGGCGGTGGCGGTGTCGCCCGAGCCGGAGTTCGAGATGTCGCCCACGCCGACGAGCACGGGGTCGCCGCTGGGCGGTGGCGTGGTGGTGGTCGTGGTGGTGCCGGTGGTGACCACGAGCTGCGGCGCGGTGGCGCCGGTCTCGCGGGAGTCGTAGTCGGCGCCGTCGGTGCTGGTGGAGGTGACGCCGAAGCTGACCGTGCCGTTGGCCCGCACGTGCGGGGTCACGTCGACCTCGTACCAGGCGTTGCGGGCGACGGAGCCGAGCGTGCCGAGGGTGGCGCCGTCGATGGCGGGCTGGTTGTTCCAGGTCACGGCGGTCTCGGACCAGGTGGTGTCGGTCATGGCGCGGAACGTGCCGCCGGCCGGGCTGTTGGAGCCCGAGACGTCGTCGGTGTGCACGCGCAGCTTGGCGCTGCCGACGGTGCCGGAGACGCCGGAGACGGTGAACTTGAGGAACATCCGCTTGGTCGGCGAGCCGTCCACGCCGAGTTGGCCGGAGGTGCCGTGGTTGGTGCCGGTGGCGGAGTTGTCGACGTGGGTGTCGGCGGTCGGGGTGAAGGTGGTGGTGGCGGCCGTGGCTGCCGGCACGTGCCCGGAGGAGGCGATGGCGGTGAGGGTGGCGGCGGTGACGACGCCGATGGCGAGCAGGGCTATGGGTGCTCTGCGTGCTGACATGCGAAACCCTTCGTCTTGGAACGACGGCAGTGAGGGCTTGGCAGACAGTAGGGACGTTCGAACACTGCGTGGTGATGGTCGGGCGGCCGGGCGGTGAACGACCGGCGAACCGCTCACACGTACATCACTGATGGGTGTATCCGGCCTCGATGCGAGGACTGCTCGGTGCGGTTCGGGCTGCGGCGGGTTGTCCGACCGGGCCTGAGTGCGTTCAGTGCAGTTCCGCCGCCGCGGCGCGGAACACGGCGTCGGCGACGCGGGCCAGTGGCGGCGAGTCGAGCTTCCACTGCTGCCAGTGCAGCAGCACGTCCACGGGCTGGTCGGGCGCGAGGTGCACCAGCCTGCGGTGCGCGGCGATCTGGTGCTCGGTGAGCAGCGCCCAGCCCGCGCCCGCGACCACGGCGTCCTCGAACACGTGCCCGTCGGGCAGGTGGTGGCGGCGGGCGGAGGCGTTGTGGCCGGAGAGCTCGCGGCAGAACCGGTCCTGGAGGTCGTCCTTCTCGTCGAACACGATCACCGGCGCTTCGTGCAGCGGTCGGCCGTCGGCCAGCCACCGCCGGGTGAACCGCTTGGTGGCCACGGCGTGGTACCGGATGCTCCCGAGTGGACGGACGACGCAGCCCTGCACCGGCTGCGGTGTCGACGTGACCGCGCCGACCACGAGGCCTTGGCGCAGGAGTTCGGCGGTGTGGTCCTGGTCGTCGCGCCGCACGCTCAGGACCAGGCCCTCGTCGGTGGCCAGTTCCCGGACCACGCGGCGGAACCAGGTGGCCAGCGAGTCGGCGTTGACCGCGACCGGGATGGGGGTCGGGTCCTCGACCAGGCCGAGCGCCTCGCGCGCGTCGCGGTCCAGCAGGGCCTGCTGCCGCCCGTACCGGGCGATCACCGCACCGGAGTCGGTGAGCCGCGCGGGTTTCGAGCGGACCAGCAGCACCCGGCCGGTCCGCTGTTCCAGCAGCTTGATCCGCTGGCTCACCGCCGACGGCGTGACGTGCAGCGCTTTGGCGGCGGCGTCGAACGTGCCCTCGTCGACGACGGCCAGCAGGGTGCGCACGCACTCCGGATCGAGCATCACGAGTGCTAATGATACGTAAGAAACCGTAGCTGGTCTTATGCCCGGGTGCTTCCTAACGTCGACGGTGTGATGTACGCGCTGTTGGCCGGGCTCGGCACCGGACTGTCCCTCATCGTCGTGATCGGCGCCCAGAACGCCTTGGTGCTGCGCCAGGGCGTGCTGCGCCGACAGGTGCCCGCGATCGTGGCCATCTGCGCCGGTTCGGACGCGCTGCTGATCGCGCTCGGCGTCGGGGGAGTCGGTGCGGCGCTCACCTCGTGGCCGTCGGCCTTGACGGTGGTGCGGTGGGTCGGCGCGGTGTTCCTGGTCGGCTACGGCGTCCTGGCGGCACGGCGGGTGCTGCGCCCGGCCGCGCTGGACCCGGGCGGCCCGACCCCCGGTGCGGCGGGCGGGGTCGCGGCGGGCGCGGGCGCGGCGGTGATCGTCACCTGCCTGGCGCTGACCTGGCTCAACCCGCACGTGTACCTGGACACCGTGCTGCTGCTGGGCACCGCGTCCACCGGGTTCGGCGGCGACCGGTGGTGGTTCGGGGCGGGCGCGATCGCGGGCAGCGTGCTGTGGTTCAGCGCGCTCGGTTTCGGCGCGCGGTGGCTGACGGGTGCGTTCACGCGGCCCTCGGCGTGGCGGGTGCTGGACGCCGCGGTCGCCGTGGTGGTCACGGCGACCGGCGTCTCCCTCGTGGTGTAGACCGCTACGAGCGGCCCGCGAAGAAGGTCCGGATGTCCTCGGCGAGCAGGTCCGGCGCCTCCATCGCGGCGAAGTGGCCGCCCCTCCCGAACTCGCTCCAGTGCTCGATCCGGTACACCGGCTCTGCCAACGGCCGCACGGGCAGCACGATGTCGTGCGGGAACACGGCCACACCGAGCGGCGCGGGGCAGTCGTTCGAGCCGATGCCGGACTCGCGGGTCAGCCGGGCCGACGAGCCGGCCGTGCCGGTGAGCCAGTACAGCATCACGTGGGTCAGCACCCGGTCCACGTCGATCTCGGCGTCCGGGTCGGTCCACTCGGTGAACTTCTCCGCGATCCAGGCCAGCTGCCCGACCGGCGAGTCGGTCAGCGCGTAGGAGATCGTCTGCGGCCGGGTCGCCTGCAGGATCTGGTAGCCGGGCCGGTTGCGGATCATGGCCCTGGTCCGGTCCAGCCGCCGCTCGTCCTCGGCGGACAGCTCGACGCCCTCGACCGGCGCGGTGGGCAGGAAGTTCACGTGCACGGCCACCACGTGGTCGGGCGCGGCGGCGGCCATCGCCCGGGCGATGCCGGAACCCCAGTCGCCGCCCTGCGTGCCGTAGCGCCGGTAGCCCAGCCGGTCCATCAGCTCGGTGAACGCCCGCGCCACCCGGTGGACGTCCCAGCCGCGCGAGGTCGTCGGGCCGGACAGGCCGAAGCCGGGGATGGACGGGATGACCAGGTGGAAGTCCCGCGACAGCGGCTCGACGACGTCCAGGAACTCCAGCACCGACCCCGGCCAGCCGTGCACCAGCACCAACGGCAGCGCGTCGGCCTTGGCCGAGCGGACGTGCAGGAAGTGCACCCGCTGGTCGTCGATCACGGTGGTGAACTGCGGCAGTGCGTTCAGCTCCGCCTCGTGCCGCCGCCAGTCGTAGGCGTCGACCCAGTGGTCGACCAGCGCGCGGACCTCGGCGAGGGGGAAGCCGTAGTCGAACCCGGCGTCGGGCAACTCCTCGGGCCACCGGGTGCGCGCCAACCGGTCGGCGAGGTCGTCCAGGTCGGCCTGGGGGACGTCGAGGGTGAAGGGCGTGATCATGGTCCACAGCTCCGTTGGTCTCGCCAATGTTGGTAAGGCCAACGGTACAGCATAGACGTTGGTGTCGCCAACGATCCGGTGCGATGTCGGACCCCGGGCCTATCGTCTGGAGCCATGGCTGACTGGGATGACGTGCACCGCATCGCCGCCGCGCTGCCCGAGGTCACCGAACGCCCGTCCTACGACGACCGGCCCGCGTGGCGGGTGAAGGACAAGGCGTTCGCGTGGGACCGACCGCTGCGCAAGGCCGACCTGGCCGCGCTGGGTCCGACCGCGCCGGACGGCCCGGTGCTCGCGGCGAGCGTGCCGGACCTGGGCGCGAAGGAGGCGCTGCTCGCCGACGACCCGTCGGTCTACTTCACCACCCCGCACTTCGACGGCTACGCCGCGGTGCTGGTGCGGCTGGACGCGATCGACGTGGACGAGCTGGAGGAGCTGCTGACCGAGGCGTGGCTGTGCCGCGCGCCGAAGCGGCTCGCCAAGCAGTTCGAGGCCGACCGCTGACACCCGCGGCGCGCCCCGAGCAAGGGGGCGCGCCGCAGGTGGCTCACCAGGTGCTGTTGACCAGCCCGGTGCCCAGGTAGACCTGGTCGAACCCGTTTCCGTCGTTGTCGTCGGTGTAGACGACGGTGAGCTGACCCCAGGCGTCCACACCCAGCGCGGGCTCGTCCTGCCGGCCCGTCGCGGTCGACACCGTCGGTTGGCGGGGCAACCTGCCGGTGACCGTGCCGTCCGGGTTGAGGCCCTGCGACACCACGTCCTGCGCCTCCACCGACGACACCACGACGTTCAGCTGGTCGTCGATGCCGATCTGCGGGTCGGCGCCCGGCAGCACCACGTCGGCGGCGGTCCGGGCCGCGCCGCCCGCGGCGAACGACCGCACGCCCACCTGCGCCGTGCCGGTGTGGTCGGTCTCCCAGGCCACCGCGTGGTCGCCGTTGAAGTTCGCCGCCACCACCGGCCGCCGCTGCTGGCCGTCACCGCTCGCGTTGGCCACGCCCTGCGCCAGCTTCACCCCGCCGGACGGGGTGAGGATCTTGCGGCCGACGTTGAAGAACCCGTTGCCGTCACCGTCCTCGTCCCACACCACGATCGCGTTGCCCGCCGCGCCCATGGCCACGTCCGGCCGCTGGTGCGTGCCGCCGGTCGTGTGCACCTGCGCCTCGTACGTCTTCGACGTCACCGACGCGAACCCGGCGACCCGCACGGTCGCGTTGGTGGTGGTCTGCTTGTCCTCCCACACCACGGCGAAACCGGCGGTGTCGGGGTCGGCGGCCACCGCGGGGTTCAGCTGCTGCCCGGCGGTGTCGGCGTTGGCCCGCGCGGACCCGGTGACCGTGCCGCTGGTGTTCAGCACCCGCACCTGGATGTTGTAGAAGCCGTTGCCCTCGCCGTCGTCGGCCCACACGACGACCGCGGTGCCGTCGTCGTGCACCGCCACGTCCGGCTGCACGTGCCGCCAGTTGCCCGTGCCACCTGCGGACAGCTTCTTCTCGTAGCGCGACACGCCGTCCTTGAAAAGGCGGACCCACACGTCGCTGTGCACGGGGTCGGTGGGCGTGGCGTCGTCGCGGTCGTCCTCCCACACCACGGCGGTCCAGCCGTTGCGCACCGCGGCCACGGCGGCGTTGTCCTGGTCGCCGGTGGCGGTGCTGTTCGCGGCGGTCCACGTGACCGCCGCCGAGGCGGTGCCGGCGCCCAGCAGCATGAGCGCCGCGATCATCGGCGCCGCGGTCATCGTCATCGGCTTCTTCACGGCGCCTGCAATCCCGGGTTGCCCGCCTGGACGACGTAGCTCTGCAACGTCCGGACCGGGTAGTCCCGCGTGGTGACCCGGTCCAGGAACCGGAAGTCGACGTTCATCTGGGTGGGTGAGGTGACGGTGCGGACGTACCCGCGCAGGTTCTTGAAGAACTTCACGTGCGGGTTGAGGCTCGACAGGCCGGTGTCCGCGGCGCTGCCGTCGCCTCCCGAGGTGACCGACGTGGTCACCAGCTCGGTGCCGACCACCCGGTCCTGCGCGCGGTAGTCGTTCATCAGGTTGCCCGCCCACGACCGGTGCACGTCACCGGTCAGCACCACGGTGTTGCGCAGGCCCGCCGCGTCCCAGCCGCGCTGCAACCGGCCGCGGTTGGCGCTGTAGCCGTCCCACGAGTCCATCGACTTCGCGCCGTCGGCCGAGGCCAGCTTCTGCGCGAAGAACACCTGCTGGCCCAGGAAGTCCCAGGTGCCCAGCTTCTGACGCATCCCGTCGAGCAGCCACGCCTCCTGGGCGTTGCCGAGCAGGGTGCGTGCCGGGTCGTCGGCCTCCGCGCACACCTTCGTGCCGTCGCCGCACGCCTGGTCGTCGCGGTACTGGCGGGTGTCGAGCATGTGGAACGTGGCCAGCCCGCCCCAGCGGACCCGGCGGTAGAGCTGCATGTTCTCCGCGACCGGCGCCTGCGCGGCGCGCAGCGGCATGTGCTCGTAGTAGGCCTTGTACGCCGCCGCACGCCGCACCTTGAAGTCACCGGCGGGGGAGGTGTTGCCACGCACCAGGTTCGCGTAGTTGTTCTCCACCTCGTGGTCGTCCCACACGACCAGCCACGGCGCGGCGGCGTGCGCGGCCTGGAGGTCCACGTCGGTCTTGTACTGCGCGTGCCGCACCCGGTAGTCGGCCAGGTTCGAGATCTCCACCGCCGGGGCGTGCTTGCGCACCGAGGTGGTCGACGCGGCGCCCTCGTAGATGTAGTCGCCCAGGTGCAGGATCAGGTGCGGGTTCTCCTCGGCCATCCGCCGGTACGCGGTGAAGTACCCGGCCTCGAAGTGCGAGCACGAGGTGAACAGCATCGTCAGCGACGGGCTGGTGCCCGCCGCGGGCGCGGTGACGCCGCGGCCGACGGGGGAGATGTGCCCGCCGGCGCGGAACCGGTAGAAGTACTCGCGACCGGGCAGCAAGCCCGCCACCTCGACGTGCACGCTGTGCGCCCACGACTGCGCCGCGGTCGCCGTGCCGCTGCGCGCGATCTCGGTGAACCGCCGGTCCGTCGCGACCTGCCACTCGACCGCGACGGAGGCGCTGCCCATGCCGCCGAGGCCGTCGGCGTTGAGCGGGCTGGGCGCGAGGCGCGTCCAGATGACGAAACCGTCCGCGGCGGGCTCACCGGAGGCGACGCCCAACGTGAACGGGTAGGAGATGGCGTTCGCGGTGGTGGGCGCGAGGACCGTCACGCCGGCGCTCGCGATGCCGCCCGCGATGAGCGTTCGTCGGGTCAATGGGGACATCGGCTCTCCTTCGGTGCAGGGCCGGGAAGAACGCGTTCCGGTACTGCGTACACGCCGAAGGTGATCAGCGGCCATCCCCGACGTGTACGCCCGGTGGAGTGCGGGAGGCCTGCGGCGGGGGTGCGATGACGGCCCTCGCCGGGCGTCGCCCGAACGTCCCTGGTGAACGCCTGCCCAACTGTAGGACGTATTGGTGAGCGATGAACTTCCCGAATGGGGTCGAGCGTCGCTGATGTGGAAGTCCCATGCGGTGGCTTCGGCCCGGCACTTCGACCGGGTGACCCGGAGGGCGGGTGCCGCGGTCGAGTGGTGGTCACTCGACTGCGGACCTACCTTGGCGGTGGGGGAGCACCCGACTACTTCTGATCGACGAGGTGCACCATGGCGAAATTTCTGATTCACGCCAAATACACACCGGTGGGCTTCCAAGGTGTGGTCAAAGAGGGCTTCGCCGTGCGTGAGGCCTACGTCCGCACCCTCGCGGAGTCCATCGGTGGGAAGGTCGAGGCGTTCTACTTCGCCTACGGTCCGGACGACGTGGTCATCGTCGTCGACGCCGAGCCCGCCGCGGCCGCCGCACTGTCGCTCGTGGTCAACCAGAGCGGCAGCGTCCAGCTCAGCACGACCCCGCTGCTGACCTCGGCGGAGATGGACGAGGCGCGGACCAGGATCCCGGACTACCGGGCACCCGGCGCCTAGGCGGTCGCCACTCGACGGCTGCCCGACGCTGCGGGGAGGTGGTCAGCCCGGCGTGCCCCGGCCGCCGCGGTCGCGGTCCAGCAGTCGGGGGTGGCGAAACCGTGTTCGGCGAACGCCGTGCGGACGGCCGTGGCACAGGCTTCGACCGCGGCCTCCTCCACCAGTGAGATGACGCAGCCGCCGAAGCCGCCGCCGGTCATCCGGGCGCCCAGCGCCCCCGCCGCCAGCAACGCCTCCACCGCCACGTCCAGCTCCGGCACGGTCACGTCGTAGTCGTCCCGCAGTGACGCGTGCGAGGCGGTCAGCAGCGGGCCGATGTCGCGGACGCGGTCGGCGCGGAGCAGTTCCGCCACCTCCAGCACCCGCTGGTTCTCGCCGACCACGTGCCGCACCCGGCGGGCGAGGCGGTCGGGCAGGTCGTGCTCGGCGCGGTCGAGGTCCCGCAGCGCGGGCACGTCCAGCAGCTCCGCCGCGCGGTGGCAGTCGCGCCGCCGCGCCGCGTACTCGCCGTCCACCAGCCGGTGCGGCGCCTTCGTGTCCACCACCAGCAGCGTGAGCCCGGCCGGCGCCAGGTCGAACGGGATGTGCTCGGTCGCCATCGTGCGCGTGTCGAGCAGCAACGCGTGCCGTTCGCGGGCCAGCAGTGACGCCGACTGGTCCATGATCCCGCACGGCATGCCGACGAACTCGTTCTCCGCGCGCTGCGCGATCCGCGCGAGCGTGCGGCGGTCCAACGGGACACCGGACAGCTCGGTCACCGCCAGCGCGGTGGCGCTCTCCAACGCCGCCGACGACGACAACCCGGCGCCCAGCGGCACCCGGCCGTCCACCAGCAGGCCGAACCCGCCGATCCGGTGCCCCTCCTCGCGCAACGCCCACACCACACCCGCCACGTAGGCCGCCCACCCGGTCACCACACCCGGCGCGAGGTCGACCACGCGCAGCTCGGCCACGCCGCTCGCCTGGCGCGACGCCACCCGCAGCACGCCGTCGTCCCGACGGGCGGCGGTGATCCGCACGACGTGCGGCAACGCGATCGGCAGCACGAAACCGTAGTTGTAGTCGGTGTGCTCGCCGATCAGGTTGATCCGACCCGGCGCCTCGAAGACCCCGTCACGCGTCATCCGTCACCCCTCGTGCTCTCCCGGACCCGCAACGAGAACGGCGTCCGCAAGTGCTCCGGCGGCCGCTCCGGGTCGTCCACGCGCTCGCGCAGCAGGTCCACCGCGGCCCGCGCGATCGCGACCTTGTCCGGCGCGACCGTGGTCAGCGAGGGCAGGCTGTACGCCCCCTCCTCGGTGTTGTCGAACCCGACGACCGCCACGTCGGCGGGCACGCGCACACCGCGCTCCACCGCGGCGCGCACCGCGCCGACCGCCAGCAGGTCGTTGAAGCAGAACACCGCGTCCGGCGGCTCGTGCGCGGCCAGCAACCGCGTCATCGCCTCCGCGCCGTCCCGCCGGTGGTAGTTCAACGCCGTCGCCACCAGCTCGTCGCGCACCGGCAGGCCCGCCTCCGCCAGCGCGCGCCGGTAGCCCTCCAGGCGTTGCGCCGCCGTGCCCCGGTGCGGGTGCGCGCCGATCGCCGCGATCCGGGTGCGGCCCAGGCCGACCAGGTGCGCCACGGCCACCCGCGCCGCCTCCACGTTGTCGATGCCGACGTGGTCCATCGGCAGGTCCACCGAGTGCTCGCCGAGCATCACCACCGGGATGCCCGGCGCCAGCTCGTCGAAGTCCCGCGCCTGCAACGCCTCCGGGCTCACGATCGCGCCGTCGATCATGTGCGGGCCGAGCGAGGCCAACGTGTCCCGCTCACCCTCGCGGGTGCCCAGGGTCTGCTCGATCAGCACGTTCCACTCGTGCTCCTGCGCCGCGTCGAGCACCAGCCCGGCCAGCTCCGCGAAGTACGGCACGACCAGCTCCGGCAGCACCAGCGCCAGGAAGCCGGTCCGGCCGCGGCGCAGGTTGCGCGCGCCCAGGTTGGGCCGGTAGCCGGTGGTGCGCAGCGCTTCCTCGACCCGGCGGCGGTTCTCCGGCTTCACGAACGCGTAGCCGTTGACCACGTTCGACACCGTCTTCACCGACACGCCCGCGAGCGCGGCGACGTCCTTGAGCGTGGCCAAGCGGCGCCTCCGATTCTCGGTAACGACCGGGATGGTAGCCGGCCCGCGCAGACCTTTACAACGTTGTATCAACGATGTAAGAACGGGAAGTGACCCAGGTCACCGAGCACCCACGTCACCAGCATCCTGCCGACCGTGGAGCCACCATGCGCAAGCTGTTGTCCGGTCTGACCGGACTCCTGGTCCTGAGCACCCTCGTCATCGCGCTGCCCGGCACCGCCTCCGCGGCGGTCTGGCAGCCCAAACCGGCGCCCCTCACCACACCGTGGACGGGTCAGGTGTCGCCGACCAACGCGTTGCCCGAGTACCCGCGCCCGCAGCTGGTCCGGTCGGACTGGCTCAACCTCAACGGCGTCTGGGAGTTCGCCGGCGCGCCCAACCTGTCCTCGCCGCCGTTCGGCCGCACCCTCGCCGAGGGTGTCCTGGTGCCCTACCCGATCGAGTCCGCGCTGTCGGGGATCAAGCGGCACGAGGACCACATGTTCTACCGCCGCACGTTCACCACGCCGGCCGGCTGGCACGGCCGCCGGGTGAAGCTCAACTTCGGCGCGGTCACCTGGGAGACCCGCGTCTGGGTGAACGGTGTCGGCGTCGGCACCCACACCGGTGGCTTCGACGCGTTCTCGTTCGACATCACCGACGCCCTGCGGGCTGGCGCCAACGAGGTCATCGTCGGCGTGCGGTCGACCGTCGACGGCAGCCTGTACCCGATCGGCAAGCAGCGCCGCAGCCCGAGCGGCATCTTCTACACCGCCGCGTCCGGTATCTGGCAGACGGTGTGGCTCGAACCGGTCGCCGCGAACCACGTCACCCGCCTCGACACCACGCCGGACGTGCCCGCGGGCGTGCTCGACCTGGTCGTGCAGGGCACCGCCGGCCAACAGGTGCGGGCCGAGGTGCTCACCGCCGGCCGGGTGGTCGGCACGGCTACCGGCGCGGTCGGCGCGCACCTGCGCGTGCCCGTGCCCGACGCCAGGCTGTGGTCGCCGGACGACCCGTTCCTCTACGACCTGCGCGTCACCCTGGGCAGCGATGTCGTCACCGGCTACTTCGGCATGAGGTCGCTGGGCAAGGCGATGGTCGGCGGCGTGATGCGCCCGCTGCTCAACGGCAAGTTCGTGTTCCAGCTCGGCACCCTCGACCAGGGCTACTGGCCCGACGGCATCTACACCGCGCCCACCGACGCCGCGCTGAGGTTCGACCTGGAGCGGCAGAAGGCGTTGGGCTTCAACATGGTGCGCAAGCACATCAAGGTCGAGCCCGCCCGCTGGTTCTACCACGCCGACCGGCTCGGGCTGATGGTGTGGCAGGACATGCCGTCGCTGGACGCGATCGACGACGTGCCCAACGGTCGCGCGCACTTCGAGTCCGAGCTGCGCCGGATGGTCGAGCAGCTCAAGGGCATCACGTCGATCGTGCAGTGGGTGCCGTTCAACGAGGGCTGGGGCGAGTACGACGCCGGCCGGATCGTCAACCTCGTCCGGTCGATCGACAACACCCGGCCGATCAACCACAACTCGGGCTCCAACTGCTGCGTCTCCGACCCCGACCCGGGCAACGGCGACGTCATCGACGACCACGCCTACCAGATGTCCGGCGCCACCAGGCTGCCCGACGCCAACCGCATCGCGGTGCTCGGCGAGTTCGGCGGGCTGGGTCGGCGCGTCGTCGGCCACGAGTGGCAGCCCGGCGCGGGCTTCGCCTACGGCGAGCTGTTCCCCGACGAGACGTCGCTGACCGGCCGGTACGTGGAGATCACCAAGGAGGTCGGCCGGTTCGTGCACGCGCGCGGGCTGTCCGCGTCGGTCTACACCGAGCCCTACGACGTGGAGAACGAGGTCAACGGCTTCTACACCTACGACCGCCAGGTGCTGAAGATGACCGAGGCGCGGGTGCGCGAGGTCAACCGGCGGGTGCTGGCGATCGCGAGCGGCACGGAGGTCGGGCGTGGCGAGGCGATCTCGCTGAAGGTCACCACCACCGGCTTCACCGACCGGCACCTGCGGCACCGCGACGCGCTGGCGCGCACCGACGTGATCGGCGACGACACCGGCCGGTTGGACGCCACGTTCTGGGCCCGGCCGGGGTTGTCCGACGCGGCGTGCCTGTCGTTCGAGTCGCGCAACTTCCCGGGACGGTTCCTGCGGCACTCGGCGTCCCGGGTGCGGTCGGACGCCAACGACGGGTCGGCCGGGTTCGCCGGTGACGCCACGTTCTGCGCGCGATCCGGCCACGGCGGCACGGTGCTGGAGTCGCGCAACCTGCCCGGTCACTTCATCCGGCACTACCAGGAGGGCGTGTACCTGGCGCGGTCGGGCGGGACGAACCCCTGGGACAGCCCGACGAGCTTCGCCGCGGACACGACGTGGGCGGCGGTCGTCCCGCTCTGGCGCAGCGGCGCGGACCTGCCGCTGGACCAGGCGCGGTCGTTCCGGGTGACCACGCCCGGCTTCACCGACCGGTATCTGCGGCACCGCGACGCGCTGGCGCGCACCGACGTGGTGGGCGCGGGCAGCGACGGGTTGCTCAAGGCCGACGCGACGTTCATCGTGCGGCGTGGCCTTTCGGAGCCGTCGTGCTACTCGTTCGAGTCGCGCAACCACCCGGGCCAGTACCTGCGGCACGCGGCGTTCCGGGTGCGGTTGGGCGCGTCGGACGGCAGCGACCTGTTCCGGCGGGACGCCACGTTCTGCGCCCAGCCCGGCGCCGGCGGGGTCCGGTTGGCGTCGGTCAACGAGCTGGGTGCCAGCGTGCGGCACTACGCGGAGGAGGTGTGGGTGGCGGTCAACGGCGGTGCTCACGTGTACGACAACCCGGTGTCCTACGACGCGGACGTGAGCTGGGCCGTGACCGCGCCCTGGGCGCCGTAGCGGGTCGGTGAGTCCTTTGTGGACCCGCACGGTGGTGCTGCTACCGTGCGGGTCCATGAAAGGTCCCGCCGTGCTCGGCACGGTGCTGCTGTGCGTCGTCGCGCCGATCGCCATCGGGTACGGGCTGACGGCGTTCACGCCGACGGGCAGTTGCGAGTACTCGGTGTCGGGGGTCTGCTCGTACGGCCGGGTGCCGATGATCGTGGCGGCGGGCGGCACCGCGCTGGTGTGGGCGGCGTCGGTGGTGTTGACGTGGGCCGGCACCCGCGGCCGGCCTCGGGTGTTCGTGCCCTACGCGGCGCTCGTGGTGATCGTGCTGTTGCTGTTCGCCGCCGGTCGCGTCGCCGGCGGGTAGACCGACAGGGCGAGCCACAGCAGCGCGCCGCCGATGACGACGTGCAGCGCGCTGGTCAGCGGGGTGTCCGGCAGCCGTGCGGCGAACGTGAAGACGGGCAGCGCGATGGCGTAGATCCACACCGGGATCGGCGGGTGGACGCGGGCCCTGATCATGCTGATCGCGAACAGCACGGTGCCGATGGCGAAGATCAGGGCGCTGGCCGACAGGACGGCCACGGTCGGCGCGGCGAGCACCGGTTCGTCGAGGTGGAACAGGACGATGTTCAACGCGTAGGCGGCCGCCCCGAACAGCCCGAGGCCCACGAAGTTCACCACGTACCCCACGACGCCCAACGTGGTCCTCGGCTGTTTCAGGTACAGCGCGGTGAGCAGCGGTGCGGCCAAGGCCGGCGACACCCCGATCACGAGGCTCGTGGCGGTCGTCTCCCCGACAAACCCCTCGACCGCTGCCGGCAGGGCGATGAACAGGCCCGACAGCGCGCCGCAGATGGCGCCGAATCGCAACAGAAACGTCATGCCGGGAACGCTAGGAGCGCGGCCGGCCCCACCGGGAGTGCCGACCGGCCACTTCCCGGGTGCCGATCGGCACGTGCCGCCCCCTGCCCCGGGTCTGGGGCGCGGAGGTGTTGGGCGGGATTGGTCTGGGCGGGAGGTGCGGGCGGTCGGGTGGTTGGGCGCGGCCTCGTTGTTCCAACCGACGTTTCGCATCGTCGATAACGACGTTTTCGGCATGGGTCTTTTCCGGATTCGCGAGATTCACCCGTTCGTGGAGACGTCCGGGGTTGAGCCCGTGGGTTCGGCGGATGGGGGTCCGGACCGCGATGTGCCACGTAGCCTGCGGGTGTGCGTCCTCTGTCGTGGTTGTCGCCCCTGCTGTGCGGGGCGGTGTTGGTGGCCGGTGGCTACGCGGGGGTCGCCGGGCTCGGGGAGACGCGGTGGGTGCCGTTCGTGCTCGGCCTCGCCGCCATCGTCTTCGTGGACGCGGTCGGATCGCGCTACCCGGCCGCCGCGGTCCTCTCCGTCCAAGCCCTGCTCGTCGTGCTGGTCGCGTTCTCCGACGGCTCCGGGATGGCGCGGGTGCTGTTCCTGCTCCTGCCGTTCGCCGCCTACTTCGCGTTCGGCCGGGTGGTCGCGGTGGGGGTCGGGGTGGCCAGTGCGGTCTTCCTGGTCGTCGCCTTCCAGCTCACCGTGCCGGGGTGGACGCGGTCCGTCGAGCACGTGTCCGACCTGCTGATGTTCGGCATCGGCCTGGTCCTCGCGCTGGCCATGGCGGAACTGTCGGCCGCCGCCGAGCGCAACCGGGTGGCACGTGACGTCCACGACGGCCTCGGCCACCACCTCACCGCCGTGTCGGTGCTGCTGGAGAAGGCTTCGGCGTTCCGCGACCGCGACCCGGAGACGGCCGACCGCGCGATCGAGGACGCCCGCGAGTCGGCGCGGCGGGCGTTGGAGGACGTGCGCACGTCGGTCCGCGCCCTGCGCGAGCCCTTCCGGTTGGCCGAGTCGCTGGCGCACCTCGCCCGCGGCCTGGGGGTGTCCGTCGCCTGCACGGGCGACGAGTCCCGCTACGCCCCCGGCGCCCTGCTGGCCCTCTACCGGGCCGCGCAGGAGGGCATCACCAACGCGATGCGCCACGCCGGAGGGTCACGGGTCACCGTCACCGTGCACTGCGGACCGCGTGAGGCACGGCTCGTCGTCGCCGACGACGGCCCGGGTTTCCCGCACGACCGCGAGGGCTTCGGGTTGCGCGGCATGCGGGAGCGGATCGCGCAGGCAGGGGGCTCCGTGCAGGTCGACGGCGACGCGGGCACCCGGCTCACCGTGGTCGTACCGAGGGCGACGCCATGAGCGACGTGCGCGTGGTCGTGGTGGACGACCAGCGGCTCATCCGGGAGAGCATCGCCGCCCTGCTCGACATCCAGGCGGGCATCGCGGTGGTCGGCACGGCCGGTGACGGCCAGGCCGCCGTCGACCTGGCCGTCGCGCAGGACCCGGACGTCGTCCTGATGGACGTGCGGATGCCGGTGCTGGACGGCATCGCCGCGCTCGCCCTCCTCCGCCGCCGCAACCCGCGCACCAGGGTCGTCATGCTCACCACGTTCGACGACGAGGAGTACGTGGTGCGCGCCCTGAAAGCGGGTGCGAGCGGCTACCTGCTCAAGGACCGGCCCGCCGCCGAACTCGCCGCCGCCGTCCGGCTCGCGCACTCGGGCGTGGTCCAGTTCGACCCGGCCGCGGCGGCCCGGCTGGCGACCGCGCTCGACCACGAACCCCCGCCGGGTCACGAACAACCGCCCGGTCCGGAACACCCGCCGGGCCACGAGCACCCGCCGGGCCACGAACGCCCGCCGGGGCTCGAAGGCCTCACCGACCGCGAGGTGGACGTGCTGCGGCTGGTCGCCACCGGCGCCACGAACCGGGAGATCGCCCGACGCCTGCACCTGAGCGAGGGCACGGTGAAGAACCACGTCTCCCGCATCCTCGGCCGGCTCGGCCTGCGCGACCGCACGCAGGCCGCCGTCCACGCCCGCGACCGCGGGCTGCGCTGACCTACACCGGGATCATCCCCATGAACAACAACAGGTTCGGCGACCCCGCGCCCGGGTTGGTGACCACACCCGCCGTGGCGTTGGCCCGCAGCGCGTTCGCCACGGCCACCGCCGAGTCACCCGGGAACCGGTGCCGCCACAGCGCCGCCACGCCCGCCGCGTGCGCCGACGCCGTGGAACCGCTGATGGTCGAGTACGCGGTGTCCGACGTGCCCCACGCCGAGGTGATGTTCACGCCCGGAGCCCACACGTCGATGCACGAGCCGTAGTTGGAGAAGCTCGCCTTCGCGTCGTTGGCGTCGGTCGCGCCCACGGTGGTGGCCAGCGGCGTGCTGCCGGGGGAGTAGTTGCACGCGTTGGCGTTCGAGCTGCCGGACACCACCGAGTAGTGCACGTCGGCGTTGATCGACCTGGTGATGGCGTCGTTGAACGGCTGGTTCAGCCCGCCGCCGAGGGGCATCAGCGCGACCGCCTTCCGGCCGCTCGCCGCCGCGTCGCGGGTCACCCAGTCGATCCCGGCGAGGATGTGCGAGTACGAGCCCGAGCCCTGGCAGTTGAGCACCCGCACGGACACCAGGGTCACGTCCTTGGCCACGCCGGTGGTGCGGCCGCCGACCGTGCCCGCCATGTGCGTGCCGTGGCCGTTGCAGTCGTTGCCGGGCGGTGTCATGCCGCCGACGGTGTCCAAGCCGGGCACGGCCGCGCCGTCGAACTCCTGGTGCGTGTACCGGATGCCGGTGCCGAAGACGTACGCCCGCACCGACGAGGCCGTGTTCGGGTAGGTGTAGTTGCGGTCCAGCGGCAGGTAGCGCTGGTCGATCCGGTCCAACCCCCACGACGGCGGGTTCGGCTGCACCGCGAGGGCCTGCGGCTCCAAGCGGACCCGCACGTCCTGCGCGACGTAGGCGACGCGCGGGTCGGCGGCGAGCCGGGCCGCCTGCGCGGCGCTCGCCCGGGTGGCGAACCCGGACAAGGCCGTCCGGTAGGTGAACGTGACACCCGGCGCGGCGGACCGGGCGGAGGCCAGGTCCTCATGCCGCTTGAGCACCACGATGTAGCTGCCCGCCACGGCGTCCGGGTGCCCTTGGTACAACACCGGGGCGGTGGCGTGAGCGGGTGTGGCGTGAGCGGGTGCGGCGACGAGCCCGGCTAACAGCGCGCTCGCCACCGCTATGCGTCCGATTCCCACAACTCCTCCAATTTCGTGCAGGGACTTGAACCACAGCACGACCACGCCCGCGACGACAGGTCCGATCAGAGTTCAACGATCAGTCGTCTGATGGTCAACTTTCAGTCTTCTCGGGGGTGAAGACTGCATTCGGTGGCCAATCGTTGGGCCGAATGGGTGAACGGGCGCGATATGGGCTAACACCTGATCGGGGGATCGCGACAGCAAGGCCACCGGCGCGCACACACAGGGGGTTTGCGCTCATGGTCAAGAAGAACAACGGTTTGCAGGCATCGCTGAGGCAGTTCGTGCGCACCAAGGGCGCCGATTACCTGCGTGACCCGAACGTGTCCTCGATCGGCATCGGCTACAAGGTCGCCGACGGCAAGCCGACCGACGAACTCGCCATCCAGTTCACCGTCCGGCAGAAGGCCGAGCCCGAGGCGCTGCGCGCGCTCGGCACCGCGCTGCTGCCCGGGACGATCGAGGTGGACGGCGTGGCCGTGCCCACCGACGTGCTGCAACGCGACTACCGGGTCGACTTCCACGTGGTGGAGGAGACCGTCAGCAACGTGCGCAAGACGCGCGTCGACCCCGTGGTGCCGGGGGTGAGCCTGGGTCACGTGCGCGTGTCCGCGGGCACCTTCGGCTGCGTCGTCTACGACCGGGTCGACGGCACCCCGTACGTGCTGAGCAACTGGCACGTCCTGCACGGACCGCACGGCGCCCTCGGTGAGGACGTGGTCCAGCCCGGCGTGCACGACGACAACCGCACCGACCGCAACCGGCTGGGCCGGCTCGTCCGGTCGCACCTGGGCGCGGCGGGCGACTGCGCCATCGCCACCATCGAGGACCGGCGGTTCGAGTCGGAGATCCTCGACCTCGGCGTGGCCGTGGACCGGCTCGGCGAGCCCGAGCTGGGCGACAAGGTCGTCAAGAGCGGCCGGACGACGGGCGTGACGCACGGCGTGGTCCGCCGCGTGGACACCCTCGTCAAGATCGACTACGGCCCCGGTGTCGGTCCGCGGCAGGTCGGCTGCTTCGAGATCGGGCCGGACCCGGCGCGCCCCGCCGCCGACGGCGAGATCAGCATGGGCGGCGACTCCGGCTCCGCGTGGGTGTTCAAGGCGTCCAACGGCAAGACCGGCAAGACCATGGCGGGCCTGCACTTCGCGGGCGAGGCCGGTGACAGCCCGGACGAGCACGCGCTGGCGTGCCTGCCCGGCTCGGTGTTCGAGAAGCTGGGCATCACGCTCAACCCGCCGCGGGAACTCCGGATGGCGGCGGCGCCGGTCGGGTTCGACGAGGACTTCCTCGGCACGCCGGTGGGCCTGCCGGAGCTGGGCGAGGCGGCGCGGGCCGACGCGGTCGAGCTGAACGGGTCCGTGGTGGTCGACTACACGCACTTCTCGCTGGCGCAGAGCAAGTCGCGCCGGTTCGCGTTCTGGGTGGCGTGGAACATCGACGGCGGCGACCTGAAGTCCATCAACCGCACCGGCATCCCGTTCGTGCTCGACCCGCGGCTCCCGGCGCGGTTCCAGGTCGGCGACGAGCTGTACCGGGGCAACCGCCTCGACCGCGGGCACGTGGCGCGGCGCGCGGACCTGCTGTGGGGTCCCAAGGCGGTGGCGGAGCAGGCGAACGTGGACTCGTTCTTCTTCACCAACATCACGCCCCAGATGGACGACTTCAACCAGAGCATGCGGCAGGGGCTGTGGGGTCGGCTGGAGGACGCGGTGCTGTCCGACGTGGACGTCGACGACCTGCGCGTGAGCGTCTACGGCGGCCCGGTGTTCCAGTCCGACGACCGCGTGTTCCGGGGCGTCGCGCTGCCGCGCGAGTACTGGAAGGTCATCGCGTTCGTCTCCGCCGGGACGCTGAAGGCGCGGGCGTTCGTGCTGACGCAGAACCTGAACCAGCTGGAGTCGCTGGACCTGGACGAGTTCCGGGTGTTCCAGGTGCGGTTGGGCGAGGTCGAGGAGAGGTGCGGCTTCACGTTCCCGGCGGCGCTGACTGCGGCGGACACGTTGGTCGTGCCCGAGTCGCTGGACGACCGCGCGCCGTTGGAGGCGTTGACCGACATCCAGTGGTGAGCGACGGGTCGCGGCCCGGGGCCGCCGGGCCGCGGGGCCTTCAGGCGACCGGCGCGTAGTCCTTGAGGACCACCGAGTCGTGCAGCCGCACGCCGTTGCCGTTCATCCTGGCCAGCGCCCGTCCCAGGGGCCGCGGCAGGCGGGGGAACAGTCGCATCGCCTGCCGCAGGACCCACAGCTCCCGCGTGCTCGCGGGGATGAGCCGCTTCGCCGTGCCCACCGCGAACGCCCGGCTGCGGCGCACGTAGTCGCCGATCTCGGCCTCGTACGCCGGGAACGCGACCGCCGGGTCGCCACCGGCCGCGGCCAGCTCGCCCGCCAGCACGTACGCGCCGACCACCGCGAGGCTCGTGCTGCCGCCGACCGCCGGACCGGGGCAGAACCCCGCGTCACCGACCAGGGTCACCCGGCCGCGCGACCACGTGTCCATGCGCAGCTGGGTGATCGAGTCGAAGTAGAACGTGCCGTCCAACCGCTCCAACCACCGCGGCACCTCGCCGCCCACGCCCGCGAACGCCTCGCGCAGCAGCTGCTTCTGCCGCGGCAGGTCCCGGTAGTGGTAGTCCAGCGGCCGCTCGGTGCGGAACAGGAACACCGCCCGCGCGTCCGGCAGGTGGTCGGCGCTGTAGATGGCGGCGATCCGGTCGACGTCGGAGTAGGCGATCGAGCTGTCCCGCAGGCCCAGGTAGTTCGGCAGCGACAGCACCGCCAGGTAGGCGCCGATGAACAGCTCCGGCACGTCGCCGAACACCAGCCGCCGCACGTTCGAGTGCAGTCCGTCCGCGCCGACGACCAGGTCGAACCTGCGCGGTGCGCCGTGCTCGAAGGTCACCTCGCCGTCGTCGCCGATGGACGTGATCGAGTCGCCGAACACGTACTCCACGTCGTCGCGCGTGGCGTCGTGGAACACCTCGGCTAGGTCGTCGCGCATGATCTCGACGTGCCGGTCGGACACGGCGCCGAACAGCCGGCCCAGGTCCACCTCGACCGGGCGCCTGCCCGGGGTGTGCACCACCATCCGGTCGGTGCCGGTGACCCGCTCCATGAGCCGGGGCAGCACGCCCATGCGTTCCACGACGTCCATCGCGGGCCGGAACAGGTCCACCGCGTGGCCGCCGGTCTTGCGCGGCTCGGGCGCCCGTTCGACCACCGTCACCTCGAACCCGTACCTGGCCAGCCAGTAGGCGAGCACCGGCCCGGCGACGCTGGCGCCGGAAATGAGAACCCCCATGACCATCCTCCTTACTTAACGGATGGTAAGTGCGTGGGCCGTCGTCGCGCAAGGGTCGACTGACCGGTCGTTAAGCTGGGCGGCATGGCCAGGGGATCCGACACGAAGGCGCGTGCCCAGGCGGTGGCGCGCGAGCTGTTCCTCCGGCAGGGCGTGCGGGCGACCAGCCTCCAGGAGATCGCGGACCGCCTCGGGGTCACCAAACCCGCGCTCTACTACCACTTCGCGTCACGCGAGGAGCTGGTGCGCAGCATCGTGCAGCCGTTGATCGACGACGGCGACGCGTTCGTGGCCGAGCTGGAGTCGCGCCCGCCGCAAGGGCCCCGGGCGTTGCTGGAGGGCTACTTCGACTTCCAGTTCAAGCACCGCGAGGTCGTCGCGCTGATGGTGCGCGAGCTGGTCGCGTTGGCCGACCTGGGCCTGGTCGACCGGGTGCTGGACTGGCGCCTGCGGCTGGCCGTGCTGCTGGTCGGCGACCAGCCGTCACTGGCGGACGCGACGCGTGCCACCGTGGCCCTGGGCGGCCTCGCCGACTGCGTGCTGGTGTTCGCCGACGAGCCGGTGGACGCCCTGCGCACGGCCGCCGTGGACGCCGCCCACGCCGTGTTGCGCTAGCCGCGGGCGGTTCGCTCGACGTACGTGCGGAGGTTGTTCAGGTGCAGCCGCCACCCCGCCCGGTGCTCCGCGGCCAGGGCCTCGCCACCCGGCAGCGCACCCCAGCCCGTGTGCCGCAGGCGGACCGCCGTCGTGCCTTCGGTCTCGGTGAGCCCCACCTCGACCCGCGTCGTCGCCGGCCAGTCCTCGTCCGCCCACGACAGCACCAGCAACCGGTCGGGGACGACCTCGGTGACCGTTCCGCTGGTGAGCACCTCCCGCCCGTCGCCGTCGGTCCAGGGCTCCTCGAACCGCCCGCCGACCGTGGCGTCGAGGTCCAGGTCACCCCACCAGCCGGCACGCAGCTCGGCGACGGCGATCGCCCGCCACACGTCCGCCGCCGGCTTGGCGATCGAGATGGATTCGTCGACTAACGGCTCGGGCTGCTGCTCGGTCACGAGCCCGGATCCTACTGACCACGGACGAAATCCGCTTCGGCGAAGTTGCGGCCCGTAACCACTTCACCCTGATGGGTGACGATCGTGCCGAGCACTGCCGAGCCGCTAGGCGTTCGCGCGGCGGAGGCGTTCGGCCGCCTGCGCGCGGACGGCCTCGCCGGACCACGGGGTGTCGCCGTGCAGGGCCTCCCAGCGGGCGTTGTGCGCCGCCGGCCACAGGCTGCCGGCCCACGCGAGCTCCTGCTCCTCCGAGGTGAACCGACGTCCCCGGAGGTCCTGGTAGGCGGCCAGGAACGCGGCGGAGCTCTCGATCGGCGCGAGGGTCGGCGGCGTGGTGCTCGGGAACGACCCGGAGGCCGCGCCCACCAGCGCCGCCTCCGGCTGCCACGCCAGGCTGTCCCAGTCGTGCACGGCCCACACGGCGCCGTCGCGCCAGCGGAGGTTCTGCGCCTCGAAGTCGGCGTGGCCCAGCACGCACGGCAGGTCGGTGGCCAGCAACCGCTTGCGGGCCCGTTCGGCCGTGTCGAGTACGTGCGCGGGCACGGCGGCCTGGTCCAGGTCGTCCAGCAGCGCGATCGCGGGCCACAACCCGGGATCCGCGTGGTCCCACCGCGCCCAGCGCGGATTCGGCAGCGGCGGCGCGACGGTCACGTCGGCCAGTTCGGCCATCAGCCGGGCGAACACCGCCGCGTAGCGCACCGCGACGTCCGGCGAGTCGCCACGCAGCAGCTCGCCGCCGGACCTCGACTCCTCGGCGTGCACGGCCAGCGCGCCGACACCGACCGCGGGCGTGAGTGGCCGGGCGCACGGGAAACCCCGTTGCGCCAACCGGGCCTGCGCGGCGACGCACGACGCGGCCCGACCGCCGTCCTCCCGCGCCTTCACCACGACGTCCCGCCCGCCGGCCAACCGCAGCCCGAACACCGCCGACATCTGCCGCAGCTCGAACAGCACGCCGACCGGCTCGTCACCCAGGTGCTCCGCGCACCAGGTCGGCAGCCAGTCCGGCAGGTCGTCCAACGGCACGGTGACGACTGTGCCAGGTGCGGTGGATCACCTCACCCCCCCCGGGCGGAATCCGGATGCGGCCGGTCCCGCGGTCGTCGTAACCTGGTCGTGTGATGCAGCCGCAGTTCTACCTCTGAGGGACGACGCCTCCGCCGGTACCGCGACACCGCGATACCGGACCTCGTCCTTCCTGCTCATCACTTCTCGTCGGAGGCAGTTCCTTCATGTCGTCCCACCTTTCGCCCGCCCTCGTGCGCGCGGCGCACGTCCGCATGTCCGATGTGCACGTCTCCTTCGGTGGCCGGCCCGTGCTCGCCGGGGTCGACCTCGTCGCCGCCGCCGGTGACCGGGTCGCCGTCGTCGGCGAGAACGGCCGCGGCAAGACCACCCTGCTCCGCGTGCTGGCGGGCGACCTGCCCGTCGACCGCGGCGAGGTGCACCGCGCGGGCTCGATCGGCGTGGCCGACCAGCAGATCCCGCTCGGCGCCACCGATACCGTCGGCGCCCTGATCGACCTCGAACTGGCCGCCGTGCGCGTCGCCCTGGCCCGCCTGGAGGCCGCCGCGGAGGCACTCGCCGACGGCCGTCCCGGCGCGGACGACGCCTACGCCGCCGCCCTCGCCGAGGCCGAGGCGCTCGACGCGTGGGACGCCGACCGGCGGGTCGAGGTCTCGTTGGCCGCGCTCGACGCCGTCGCCGACCGCACCCGTCCGCTCGGCACGCTCTCGGTCGGGCAGCGCCACCGGGTGCGGCTGGCCTGCCTGCTCGGCGCCGGGCACGCGGTGCTGCTGCTCGACGAGCCGACCAACCACCTCGACGCGGGCGGGCTCGACCACCTCACCGAGCGGCTGCGCGCCCACCCGGGCGTGGTCGTGCTGGTCAGCCACGACCGGGCGCTGCTGGCCGACGTGGCCACCACCGTGGTCGACCTCGACCCGTCCAGCGACGGCCGACCACGGGTGTACGGCGGCGGCCACGCCGAACAGGTCGAGGCACGCCGGGCCGAGCGCGCCCGCTGGGAGGCGCTGCACGCCGAGCAGGTTGCCGAGCGGCAACGCCTGGCCGACGACCTGCTCGCGGCGCGGAACCGGCTGCGCGACAACTGGCGGCCCGACAAGGGCCACGGCAAGCACACCCGCGCCACCCGCGCGCCCGGCCTGGTCCGGGCCGTGCACCGACGGCAGGAGGAGCTGACCGCGCACGTGGTGGCCGTCCCGCCGCCGCCGACCCGGTTCGCCATGCCAGACCTGCCCGAACACGGCGGTGCCACCCTGCTGCGGGTCGCGTCGGCGACCGTGGCCGGGCGGCTCGCGCGTCCGGTCGACCTGGCGCTGGAGGCCGGGGACCGACTGGTCGTCACCGGCCCCAACGGCGCCGGCAAGTCGACCCTGCTCGCCGTGCTGGCGGGCGACCTGACGCCGAGCACGGGCACTGTCACCCGCGCCCGTTCGGCGCGGGTCGGCTGGTTGGGCCAGGAGTCCGACCCTCCGGGCCGGCGCACCGCCGCGGAGCTGTACGACGCCCGGCCGGCTGGGTCTGGTCCGGAACTGGCCGAGTTGGGCCTGCTCGACGCCTACGACCGCCACCGGCCGGTGGCCGAACTGTCCGTCGGCGCCCGACGACGGCTGGACCTGGCCCTGGTACTGGCCGACCGCCCGCACGTGGTGCTGCTGGACGAGCCGACCAACCACCTGTCGGCCGCGCTCGTCGACGAGCTGACCGCCGCCCTCGCGACCACCCCGGCCGCCGTGGTGATCGCCACGCACGACCGGCAGCTGTTGCGCGACACGGCATCCTGGCCGCGACTGGCGTTGTGACGTCGTGCGCGTCAGGCCTCGGTGTTCTGGCTGATCCAGCTCTGGAGGTCGTCCGCCTGATCGTGCTCGCCGAGTTCGTGGAGGACTATCACCAGGTTCCGGGCAGTCAGCAAG
This sequence comes from Saccharothrix stipae, assembly GCF_054781895.1. Lineage (NCBI taxonomy): Bacteria > Bacillati > Actinomycetota > Actinomycetes > Pseudonocardiales > Pseudonocardiaceae > Saccharothrix > Saccharothrix stipae. The sequence continues at coordinate 698,688 of NZ_BAAGTN010000007.1, forward strand.
GTGTCGGAGTGGGCGTCGCCCAGGACGCGGCGTTGCCGGGCGAGGGTGTCTTCGTTCAGCTCGCGTGCGGTTTGGTGCTCGTCCAGCGCGGTCAGGTCCCTCGCGAGGTTGGTTGCGGAGGTAAGGGTGTCGGGGTGGTCGTCGCCGAGGACGCGGCGGCTTCTGGCGAAGGTGTCTTCGTCGAGCTCGCGTGCGGCTTGGTGCTTGTCCAACGTGCGCAGCGAGACAGCGAGGTTGTTGGCGGAGCTGAGGGTGTCGGGGTGGTCGTCGCCGAGGACGCGGCGACGTCTGGTGAGGGTGTCCTCGTCCAGCTCGTACGCGGCTTGGAACTCGCCCAACCTGCGCAGGCAGATGGCGAGGTTGCTGGCAGAGGTGAGAGTTCTGAGGTGGTCCTCGCCGAAGGTGTTGCGGTGTTTGGTGAGGGTGTCCTCGTCCAGCGCGCGTGCGGCCTGGTATTCACCTAACGCGCGCAGCCGCAGTGCGAGGTTGTTGGCGGCGTTGAGGGTGTCCGGGTGGTCGTCGACGAGGTGGTCGCGGGCGAGTTGGTGTGCTCGTCGGGCGTGGGGGAGGGCTTGGTGTGGTTGTCCGCTGGCGGCCAGGTAGGTGGAGATGCTGTCCAGGAGCAGCGCCAAGCTGTGGTGATGGTCGGTGAGGAGCGGTTCACGGTCGGGTGCGGTGACGGTGAGCAGGTGGGGCAGCAGTCGTTGCCATTGCGGCCAGACCGCCGGGGTGTTCCACGCGTACGCGGGCTGATTGCGTCGTAACAGCAACAGCGCGGTCGCCGCCCAGCCCGGCGCCGCCGTCTGGTCCGGATCGGGGTCGGTGGTGCGGAGCAGGGCGGCGGGGATGCGGTGCAGTTGCAGGCTGTCGGCCTCGACTCGGATGAGTGCGCGATGGCGCAGCTCGCGCACCGTGTCGGTGATCGCTAACGGGTCCGCCGCGACCGACGCCAGTGTTTCGGGCAGGACGTCCGGCTGGTCGGTGATCAAAGCCAGCGGCACCGGTTCGGGGGCGAGCCAGGCGATCAGGGTGAGCAGCTGTAGTGCGGCGGGGTCGTGGTGGGCCAGGGCGTCGAAGGCAAGCGACCACGACGCGGCCACCGACACCCGCCCTCCGGGGCCGTTGCTGTCGTGGCCGCGGCGCAGCAGTTCGCGGGCACGGGTGCCCAGCAGGTCGAGGTAACGGTCGGGGGTGAGGGTGCGGTCGGCGAGGACGGCGGCGGCTTGGTCCAGCGCGGAGGGCAGGTGCCCCAGCGCCTCGCCGATCGCCTCGGCCTGTCCGTCGGTCAGGGAGGGCAGTTCAGACCGCAGGAAGTGGGTCGATTCCGCCGGGCTGAAGACGTCCAGCTCCAGCGTTGTGGCGACACCGTCCCAGCGGGGGTATCGGGAGGTGATCACCACTCGGGGTCGGCCGCCGGGCAGGAACGGCGCCACCGTGTCGGGGTGCTCGGCGTTGTCGAACACGAGCAGGATCCGGTCCCGTCGGCGCAGCTCGCCCAGCACCCGCGGCACGGCGGCCTCGACCGGGGCGCCGCGGTCGACCAGGCCTAATGCATGCCCGAGTCTGGTGAGCTGCTGGGGGATCAGGTCGGGGTCCTCGCTGGCGATCCACCACGCCACGTCGTAGCCCTCGGCGTGCCGGTGGGCGTACTCGATCGCGGTGCTGGTCTTGCCGATCCCGCCCATTCCCGCGATGGCCCGCACCACCACCGGCCCCGCGCCCGCCAACGCCGCGGTCAACCCGTCGAGCAGGTCGTGGCGGCCGGTGAAACCGTGCAGCCGGGCGGGCACGTTCCACACCCGCACCCCGCCCGCCGCGTTGCCGACCCCGGTCCCGGCCGGTTCGGCGATGGGCAGTTCGGTCAAGGCCTGGGCGACTGCGGTCTCCAGCTCCTCCGGGGTCCGCACCACCTTCACCGTCAAACCGCTGTCCATCAGCAGCCGGCGGCGGAACGCCTCCTGGCGCGCCCCGAACTCCGGGTCCCGGAACAGCACCCCCGGCCCGACCGCCTCCTCGTCCAGCAGGAACACCAGGCGCGGCCTGCCCAGCTCGGTGGCGACCTCGAACTCCAGCTCGGTGTAGGACACCTCGGGCCGGTCGCGCACCGGCGACCCGTACCGGAACCCCGCGAGCAGCACGTACACGTCGCACTCGGCCACCCGGCGACGGCACAGCTCGGCGGGCGGCAGGTCACCGGCGGTGAAGTACTCCATGTCCACCGGCGCGTCCCGCACCCGCTTCACGGCCCGCTCCGCCGCCGCCACGAACGACCCGTCCACCGGGAACCGCCGCAGCTCCGAGGTATGACCGATGAACACCCGCCGAGCCGGACCACCCACCAGCACACCCCGATCACCGCAACACCGTTACCCCCACATCGTCCCGCCGGGCGGGCGCGTTGCACCACGCAACACGCGGGGTGACACCGATCGCCGGCGGCGGAAGGGTGTCCTGCCGGCGGGACCGCGACGTCAACGGGGTCGGGACGCGGCGGGCGACCGGCTTCCCGCGGCCGGTTCGACCGTGTTCACCGCACGAGCGAAATCCTTCCCCTGGCGAGGATTGATCGCTTACTGTTCCGCTCGCCTGTGACCGATCACGGTCCGTTCTCTGGGGGGCTTCGAACATGCTCGGTGGAGATTCAGCGCGCCCGTCGACCGCGGATGCGCGCCGTCCCGGGTGGTCGAGACGGACGTTGTCCCTGTCCCTCGCCGCGTTGGTCGCGGTGTCGTTGGCGGTGGGGCTCACCTCCGACGCGGTCCGGAGCGGCGCGCCGCCGATCGCGCAGCCGGAGAAGCTGACCCCGCGCGTGGAGCTGGCCCTGCCGGCCCCGGCGCCGCCGGTGGCGGAACCCGTCGCGTCGGAGGTGGGTGACGCGTCGTGGCCGGTGGCGGGCCGGGCGTCGGTGGCCGCGGGTGCGGCCGCGCAGCGTGCGGGTGACCTGCCGGTGACGGTCGCCGCGGAGGGTGGCGGTGAGCAGCGGGTCGATGTCGAGGTGGCCGACCAGGACGTGGCGCGCAAGGCCGGTGTCACGGGTGTGGTCGTGGCCGTGACGCCCGCCGAGGAGGCCGACGGTCGGCTGTCGGTCGGGGTGGACTACTCGGCGTTCCGCAACGCGGCCGGTGGTGACTTCGGGTCCAGGCTGAAGCTCGACCGTCTCCCGGACTGTGCGCTGACCACGCCCGAGGTGCCGGAGTGCCAGGTCCTCACGCCGATGGCGTCGACGAACGACACCGCGAACAGGACCGTGCGGACCGATTTCGCCGCCGAGCCGGTGGTGCTCGCCGTGACCGCGGCGGGCGAGGGTCCGAACGGGACGTTCGAGGCGTCGTCGTTGTCGCCGTCGGGGACGTGGGCGGTGGCGGGCAACGCCGGTTCGTTCTCGTGGTCGTACCCGATCGCGTTGCCGCCGTCGTCCTACGGTGGGCCGACGGCGCCGTCGGTTGCCCTGTCCTATGCGTCGTCCAGTGTGGACGGTCGGACGATGGCAACGAACAACCAGGGCTCGTGGGTCGGGCAGGGTTGGGACTACGCACCTGGTTCGATCGAGCGCAGTTACCGCACCTGTGCGGAGGACAAGACGCTGCCGCAGGCGCAGCAGACCGGCGACCTGTGCTGGGCGGGGCAGATCGTCACCATGAACCTCGGTGGGCAGGCGACCGAGTTGGTGTACGAGCAGGCCACCAACACCTGGCGTGCGGCGCAGGACGGTGGTTCCCGGATCGAGTTGGTGCAGGGCGCGTCGAACGGTGTCGTGGACGGCGAGTACTGGAAGATCACCAACACCGCCGGCGTCAGCTACTACTTCGGCCGCAACCGGGGGCCGGGTTACACGAACCAGGAGCAGACGAACTCGGCGTGGACGGTGCCGGTGTACGGGCCGCGTTCGGGTGACAAGTGCTACAACCCGAGTGGCTTCGGGTCGTCGTGGTGCATGCAGGCGTGGCGGTGGAACCTGGACTTCGTCGAGGACACGCACGGCAACGTGACGTCGTACTACTACGCGCCGGAGACCAACCACTACGGCGCCAACAAGCTGACCACCGGTGTGGCCTACACGCGTGGTGGGACGCTGAAGCGGATCGATTACGGCCTGCGCACGGTGGGCGGGTCGATCTACGGTGCGGTGGCGCCGAACCAGGTCGTGTTCGACGTGGTCGAGCGCTGCCAGCCCAGCCCGACGTTCGACTGCTCGACGGCGAGGTTCGACTCGGTCAACGGCAAGCACTGGCCGGACGTGCCGCAGGACCAGGAGTGCAAGCAGGGCGCGGTGTGCAACAACCACTCGCCCTCGTACTGGTCCACCAAGCGGCTGACCACGATCACCACCCAGTACAACCAGGGCTCCGGTCCGGTGAAGGTCGACGAGTACCGCCTGGCGCAGCAGTTCCCGCACACCGACGACTCGGTGAAGGACCTGCTGCTGGCGTCGATCACGCGGACCGGGCACAAGGGCACCACGGCGACGGCGTTGCCGGCGGTGACGTTCGCCTACCAGGACTACGACAACCGGGTGGTCGGCTACCGGGACATGCCGGCGATGGCGCACAAGCGCCTGACCCAGGTCAACACCGAGACCGGTTCGGTGATCTCGGTGACCTACAGCGGCAAGGACTGCTCGGCGACGAGCGTGCCGACGGACGTGGCGTACAACACGCGCCGTTGCTATCCGGTGTACTGGACGTTGCCGCGCAACGAGGACCCGACGCTGGACTTCTTCCACAAGTACGTGGTGGACAAGGTCGAGGTGCAGGATCGCAACGCGGTGTCGCCGACCCAGGTGACCGCCTACAAGTACCTGGGCACGCCGGCGTGGCACTACGACGACTCCGAGCTCGTGCGGGCGGAGCACCGCAGCTACGGGCAGTACCGCGGCTACGGCCAGGTCGAGGTCCGCACCGGCAACCCCGGCCACACCTTCGACGGGGTGGCCGACAAGCAGACACTGGTGCGCACCAGCTACTTCCGGGGCATGGACGGCGACACCCTGCCTGCCAACGGCCGCCGCCCCGCGTCGGTGACCAACTCGCTGGGCGAGTCCCTGACCGACCACGCGAAGTTCGCCGACACCGCCTACGAGGTGGAGTCGTTCAACGGCGACGGCGGCGCACGTATCTCCACGAGCCTCACCGAACCGTCGGTCATCGGCACCACGGCGACCCGTGCCCGCACCGGGCTGCCCGCGCTGACCGCGGACATCGTGGGCGTGACGCGCAGCAGGGAGATCACCCACCTGGCGACGGGCGCCACCCGCACCGCCACCACGACCACCCGGTACGACAACACCGGCAGGCCGACCAACCGGACCGAGTCCGGTGACGGCGTCCCGGACGTGTGCACCCGGACCACGTACGCCGACAACACCACCACCTGGGTCCGCAACCGGGCCGCCGAAACCACCACCTCCCAACAGGCGTGCCCGGCCGACGGCGTGGCGCAGACGTCGATCCTCAACTCCACCCGCACCTACTACGACCAGCACACCGCTCTGGGGCAGGTGACCGCCGGCGACGACACGCGCGTCGACGCCGCCACCGTCAACACCAACGACGTGCTGACCTACGCCACCACCGGCACCGCTGCTCATGACCCCTCCGGGCGGACCACCAGCACGACGGACGCGTTGCAGCGCGCCACGACCACCGCCTACACCCCGGTCGACGGCGGCGTGCTCACCAAGACGGTCACCACCAACGCCAAGAGCCAGACCAGCACCGTCGAGATCGACCCGGCGCGCGGCAAGGCCACCGCCGCCATCGACGTCGGTTCACGTCGCAGCGACGCCGACTACGACGCGTTGGGTCGGCTGACCGCGGTGTGGAAACCGGGCCGGAGCAAGTCAGCCTCGCAGGAAGCTTCGGTCACCTACTCCTACCTGGTCCGCACCGACGGGCCACTCGCCGTCACCACGAAGACCTTGGTCGACTACGGCTCGGGCACGAACTACCTGACCCAGGTCGACCTGTTCGACGCGTTCGGTCAGCCCCGCCAGACGCAGTCCGACGCCGTGGGCGGGGGAACGGTCGGCAAGGACTCCTTCTACGACTCCCACGGCCGTGCGCGGCACACCTACAACCGGTGGGCCACGACCGGAGCGCCCGCCACGACGCTGGTCGGGTTGAGCAACGCGCAGGTCAACGACCGCACGGTCACCGACTTCGACGGCGCCGGCCGCCCCGTCCTGGCCACCTCGTACAAGGGCACCACCCTCACCCGGAAGACCAGGACCGTGCACGGCGGTGACCGGACGACGGTGTTCCCGCCGCACGGCGGCGTCACCCGGACCGTCGTCACCGACGTCCGCGGCCGCCAAACCCAGACGCACGACTACACCGCGCCGCCGACGATCACCGGCGACACCGTCACCGGCGGCACCTTCCAGACCTCCACCCGCGAGTACACGGCGTTGGGCGAGCTGAAGAAGATCACCGACCCGGTCGGCAACCAGTGGACGTTCAGCTACGACCTGCTGGGCCGCAAGACCGCGCAGACCGACCCCGACGCCGGCACCACCAGCACCACCTACGACCTGGCCGGGCAGATCCTCACCACCACCGACGCCCGCAAGCGGACGCTGGCCTTGACCCACGACGTGCTCGGCCGCCGGACCGCCGAGTACCTCGGTTCGACCAGTGGCACCAAGCTCGCCGAGTGGCGTTACGACGGGGCGCAGAACGGCGTGGGCCTGCCCTGGTACTCCACCCGCTACACGCCGGAGGGCGCCTACGACTCCGGCCCCAGCGTCTACAACGGCCAGGGACTCGTCAGCAAGACCGTGACCCGGATCCCCGTCGCCGAGACCGGCCTCAACGCCACCTACACGACCAGCTACGGCTACACCACCACCGGCCTGCAGACCTACGTCCAGCACGCCACCGCGGCCGGCGGCTTCCCCAACGGCGAGATCGTCTCCACGACGTACAACCGCTACGGCAAGCCGACGATGACCGCCGGGTACAACGCCTACGCCACCGAGTCGGTGTACACGCCGTTCGGTGAAGCGCGGCAGTTCATCCTCGGCCCGTCGAACAACACCGCCCAGCTGACCTACGACTACGACCTGCACACCCGGCGGCTCACCCAGACCAACCTGTCCACGCAGCAAGCCGACGCGCAGGTCGACGACACCCGCTACACCTACGACGCGGCGGGCAACGTCACCAAGACCGTCAACACCCAGGGCCCGGAAGGCCGCGCACCGGTCCGCACCCAGTGCTACTCCTACGACAGCCTGCGCCGACTGGACAACGCCTGGACCGCCACCGACGACTGCGCCGCCAGCCCCTCCACCACCCCAGGACACGCCAACATCGGCGGACCCGTCCCGTACTGGACGTCGTGGACCTTCAAGCCCAACGGCTTGCGCGAGAAGCAGACCCGGCACGCCCTGCCCGGCACCACGGGCGACACCACCACCGACTACGCCTACCCCGACGCCGGCACGGCCCGACCGCACAGCCTGACCCGCGCCACCACCAACGGTCCCGCCGGGCAGACGCTCAACACCTACGAGTACAACGAGACCGGCAGCACCACCCGCCGCGTCCTGCCCTCAGGCGAGCACATCCTCGACTGGAACCACGAGAACCGGCTCGAAACGGTCACCTCGCCCACCGGCATCACCAAGTACGTCTACGACGCCGACGGCAACCAGCTCATCCGCCGCGACCCCGACAAGACCACCCTCTACCTGCCGGGCCAGGAACTCACCCGCGACAACACCACCGGCACCGTCGTCGGCACCCGCTACTACACCCACAACGGCGTCAACATCGCGGTGCGGGTCGGCAACACCAACCCCACCTACCTCGTCTCGGACCTGCACAACACCACGTCCGTCGCGGTCGAGTCGGTCGGCTTCGCCGTCAGCCGCCGCACCATGGACCCGTACGGCAACCAGCTCAACCCGGTCGAAGGCAAGCCCTGGCCCGACCGCCACGGGTTCCTCGACAAGCCTGTCAGCGAGGCCACCGGCCTGACCGACATCGGCGCCCGCAAGTACGACGCCGCCACCGGCCGGTTCATCAGCGTCGACCCGATCCTCGACGTCGAGAACCCGCAGCAGTGGACCGGCTACGTCTACGCCGACAACAACCCCACCACCTACAGCGACCCCACCGGCCTCATCGCCAACTGCGGTCCCGACGGGGACGGCTGCAGCGCACCCGACTACGACAAGTGCTGCGGTTCGCCGTCGAACGACCCGGTGCTCGGTGGCGACGCCCCTGCGGGTCAATCCCCGAGCGTCGGCGTCATCGACGGTTACCAGGTGCCCGGAACACCCGGTGTCAACTTCAACCCCGATTTCCTGAGGTCCCGGCTGGCGGCGAACAAACCCTCGGGGAAGACCCCGGTCGTCAACGACTACGACGCGTTGTGGAGGACGGTCTTCGCCCTCCGCGCCGGTTGCGCCGAGGCCATCGCGGTGCAGAGCCCCGACTGCGACCTGGAGACGTACCACCGTCTAGAGGAAGATGAAGTGATCTTCGGCGAGGCCGCGGTGAGCAGCGCTCGCGGTGCAGCCGACATGGATGCGCTCATCGACGGGTTCGCCGTCGCCGGCGGGGCTGGTTTCGGCATGGGTAGTTTCGCGGCGCGATCCGGAGGCCGTGGGTCCGATTCTGGTTCCAGCCCTGATCGCGGTGGTTTCTCCGAAGACGGAAAATATCGGAACATCCTCAAGCTCGGTGGTGTGGACGTCAAGGTGCTCGGCAACGTCGAAGTGAAGGTCGACTCGTCGGGAGTCCGCACCATGGTCATCCGGGATCTGTCGGTGTTCGCCAGGGGCGGGGTCCAGCCAGGGGTGCGTGCGCTGGCCGAAGGGGTGAGGGCGGTCGTCGCGGAGGCCGGCGCCGTGCACAACGTGCAGTACGTGACTTTCGAAGGAACCCGCATCAACCACCGGGGTAACGTGCAGCGGGTTACTTACGACATCCGTGGCAACAGAATCGGAGGCGGGCGCAGGTGAGGCTTGAGGACTTCCTCGGGGTGGACGTCGATCTGGACGAGGTCGCCCGGTGGGCGCACGACGGTGACGACTTGGAAGTGATACTCACCCGGCTGCGCGACATGGGTTGTGACGTGTCGGGTTGTATCGCGGTGCTGGACGCAGCCGGAGTGGTGCCGCTGTCGGAGGCCAAGGCCGCAGTCGTCTTCTCGGAGACCTGGAAGGACGAGATGCCTCAGAACCGGGCTTTCCAGCAGCGGGTCGGTGAGTTCCTTGAAGGGGAAGCCGGGAGTGACGCGGACGCGACGTAGTCGGGTGCGGTAACGGGACTTCGGCAAGGACGCATTGACCGGTGGAGCGGTCACATCCGGGGTGCGCCGAGCTTCCAGTAGCCGCTGAACGTGACCGACCGGCGGTCCACGCCGCGGTCCTTCACCAGGTGTCGGCGGATGCCGGTGGCCAGGGCCGACTCGCCGCACACCCAGGCGTAGTCCGGCGCGGGGGAGGGGTTCTCGGTCAGGGCGCGGAGGATGTGGGAGCCCGGGGTGTCCGTGCCCCGGTACAGCCAGGTGACGGGGGCGTCGACGTCCGGTCGGTAGGTCTCGTCCGGCAGCTCGGCGAAGATCCGCGCGTCCGCCGGGACGCCCGCCTCCAGGATCGCGCACAGGGCGGGCAACGCGGTCTCGTCCGCGGCGAGCAGGATCGTGCCCTCCGACGGCGCGCGGTAGCCCGAGTTGCCCGCGCGGAAGCCCGCGGCCTGGCCCGGCGCGGAACGGGTGGCCCAGCGAGTGCCGGGGCCCGCGTCGCCGTGCAGCACGAAGTCCACGTCGATCTCCCCGAGCTCCGGCCGGTGCGCCCGCACGGTGTACCACCGCAGGTCCGGCTGGTCCTCGGCGGGCAGGGCGCGGATCGCGGTGCGGACGTTCACGCGGTCCGGGCTGGGCATCGTCAACGGCCTGCCGGGCGGCGGCATGAGCAGGCCGAAGCACTCGTCCGGACCGGTGACCCGGAACTCGGCGAACTCGTCCGCCCGGAACGTCACCCGCCGCACGTGCGGCGCGACGTCCGCCACCGCGCCCACCACCATCACGAACTGGTCGAACACGTCGCGCTGGTTGGCGGGCGCGGTGATCAGGCTCGCGGCCTTCGTGAGCACCTTCAACTGCAACTGGTCCAACGTCGAGTACCGGGGCATGCAGGTTAGGCTAAGCTAACGGCTACTCCACGGTCACGCTCTTGGCCAGGTTGCGCGGCCGGTCGACGTCGCGGCCCAGGGCGTGCGCGAGGTGGTAGGCGAACAGCTGCAACGGCACCGACAGGGTGATCGGGGCCAACGCGTCGTGCGCCTTCGGCACCCGGATGACGTCCGTGGCCAGACCCGCGGGCAGGTCGGCGTCGGTGACCGCGATGACCGGGCCGCCACGCGCCTTGATCTCCTCGATCGTGGCGGTGTTCTTGGCCAGCAACTCGTCGTCGGGCACCAGCACCACGGTCGGCATCTCGGGGTTGATCAGCGCCAACGGCCCGTGCTTCAGCTCGGAGGCCTGGTAGGCCTCGGCGTGCACGTACGAGATCTCCTTCAGCTTCTGCGCGCCCTCCCGCGCCGCCGGCCAACCCCGCACCCGGCCGACGAAGAACATGTGCCGCGCGTCGGCGTACTTGCGGGCGATCGCCGCGATGTCGTCCTCGGCGGCGAGGACCTGGGCGATCTGGTGTGGCAGCTCGGACAGCCCGGTCACGAGCCGTCGGCCTTCGGTGATGGACAGGTCGCGCACCCGACCCAGGTCGAGCGCCAGCATCGCCAGCGCGACGGCCATCGTGGTGAACGACTTCGTCGCCGCCACCGACACCTCCGGCCCGGCGTGCAGGAAGATCCCGTGGCCGCACTCGCGGGCGATCGTGCTGCCGACCGCGTTGACCACGCCGATGACGTGACCGCCCTTGCGCTTGAGCTCCTGCACGGCGGCGAGCGTGTCCAGCGTTTCACCCGACTGGCTGATCGCGACGTACAGCGTGTCCGGGTCGACCACGGGGTTGCGGTAGCGGAACTCCGACGCGGGCTCGGCGTCGGCCGGGATGCGGGCCAGCTCCTCGACCAGCTGTGCGCCCAACTGGCCCGCGTAGTAGGCCGAACCGCAGCCGAGCAGCTTGACCCGGCGGATGCGCTGGTAGTCCTGCGGGGTGAGGCCGACGCCGTCCAGCCGCGCCGAGGAGAACCGGTGGTCCAGCCGTCCGCGCAGGCACCGGTCCACCGCGTCGGGCTGCTCGCGCATCTCCTTGTACATGAAGTCCGGGTGCTCGCCCAGCTCGTACTCGGCGCTCGCGACGTCGATCGCCGTGGGGGAACGGGTGGTGCTGGTGGCACGGGAGTCCATGGTGGACGTGCGGTAGCCGTCGGCGGTGACCGTGGCGATCTCGTCGTCGTCCAGGTAGATCACCTGCTGGGTGAAGCGGACCAGCGCGGTGACGTCGGAGGCGATCAGCATCTCCTGCTCGCCGACACCGAGCACGACCGGGCTGCCCCGGCGCGCGGCGACCAGCTCGCCCGGCCGGTCGGCGTCCATCACGACCACCCCGTACGTGCCCTCCACCTGCGCCAGCGCTTCGCGCACGGCGTCTTCGAGGGTCGCCGCGGTGCTGCGGGCGACGAGGTGGGCGAGGACTTCGCTGTCGGTGTCGGAGGCCAGCTCGACGCCGTCGGCGACGAGGCGGGCGCGCAGCCGGTCGGAGTTCTCGAAGACGCCGTTGTGCACGATCGCGACGCGTGCGGCGGCGTCCACGTGCGGGTGGGCGTTGCGGTCGGTCGGCTCGCCGTGGGTGGCCCACCGGGTGTGCGCGATGCCCGACGCGCCCGCGGTGCCCTCGGGCACGGCCTTGCGCAGGTCGCCGACGCGTCCGGCGGTCTTGACGACCCGCAACCCGCCGCCGTCCGCGACCGCGATGCCCGCCGAGTCGTAACCCCGGTACTCAAGCCGGTGCAAGCCCTCCAGCAGCACGGGGACGGCGTCCCTCGGCCCCACGTAACCGACGATTCCACACATGATCGGGTGATCTCCTCTAGCCGTAGACCCAGCCGTGGACCTAGCCGTAGACGATTCGGCGCAGCTGGCGTTCGGTCAGCGGCGGCGCGGCCACCGGCCGCACGTCCAACTCCTCCCGCAGCAGCGCCCAGATCCTCGCGTTGCCCACCCCGTCGCGCCGCAGCTCGGCGTGCCGGCGCAGCACGTACTCCTCCGCCGTCTCGACGAAGTAGCCCATCACGTCGGACGCCACTCGTCGGGCGAGCGCGGGAGGCAACCCGGTGGTCCTGGTCACGTGCCGGACCAACTCGTCCGGCACCTCGTCGTCCACGGGCTCCAGCATGGCCACAGCCAACCACCGGACCAAATGCCGTGCCCGGATTCGGGCACGGTCGATACCCGGCGGGGTGAGGGCAACCGGTGCGCCCCGGGTCAGGCCGGCGGGGTGACCGTGATGACGACCTTGGCCCGGGCGTGTTCCAGTTCGAGGTAGCGGATCGCCTGCGGCGCCTCGGACAACGGGTACGTCCGGTCGATCACCGGGACCACCGCGCCCGACTCGGCCAGCCCGGCCAGCGTCGCCAGGTTCTCCCGGCTCGTCGTCGTGCTCAGCTGGACCAGCCGCTGGCGGACGAAGCGGGACATCAGCCCGGCCTTGATGCTCAGACCCATCGGCCCGACGAGGCTGCCGCCGTCCGACACACCGCCACCGCTGAGCACCAGGGTCCCCCCGGGCGTCAGAACCCGCCGGAGGTCGGCCAGCGAGCGGTTCGCCACGAGGTCGAAGACGACGTCGTAGCGCTGCCCCTGCCCGGCGAAGTCCTCCTTCGTGTAGTCCACGACGTGGTCCGCGCCGATCGACCGGAGCAGGTCGGCGTTCCTGGTGCTGCACACCGCGGTCACCTCGGCGCCGAACGACTTGGCGAGCTGCACGGCGAACGTGCCCACACCGCCCGAGGCGCCGTTGACCAGCATCCGCTGCCCCGGGCGGGCCCGGGCCAGGTCGCGCACGCCGATGAGGGCGGTGTTGCCCGCCGCCGGGATCGCCGCCGCCTGCTCGAACGTCAGGCCCGCCGGTTTGCGCTCCACCAGGTCCTCCGGCGGGCACGCGTACTCGGCGAACGCCCCGTCGGCGTAGCCGAGGTCGCCGAACACCTCGTCACCGGCCCGGAACCGGGTCACGCCCCGGCCGACCGCCTCCACGCGACCGGCGAAGTCACGGCCGCGGATCCGCCGCTTGGGGCCGGACCAGCCGAACGCCACCGGCATCGCCAGCCGCGCCAGGCGCGGGTCGCCGCGCATGATGTGCCAGTCGGCCGCGTTGACCGAAGCCGCGTGCACCCGCACCAGCACCTCGTTGTCGGCGGGCGTCGGCTTGTCCACCTCCTCCAGCCGTAAGAGCTCGGACGGGCCGTAGCGGTCCTGGACGATCGCCTTCATCGGGGCCTCCGTGACGTGCGGGCTGAGCGGCCGGCCTGCCGGCAGCGACGGCGCTGGCGGCGACGGTAGAGCACCGACCGCCGTGCGGACATCAGGGACGTTCCCTAAGGGGTACAGGGACTTCGCCGCACGGGAGGCAGGCGCCCTCAGCCGACGCGGGCCGTGATCCAGCGGGTCAGGGTGTCGAGGTAGCCGGGCGCCAGGCCGCCGTCGACGAGGACGCGGTGGTTGGCGCCCGGGAACACCTCGACGGTCAACGTCGCCCGCCGATCGCGGTCGGGGTGGGTGGCGGCGGCGGTGAACAGCTCGACGCTCTCGGCGACCGGGACCAGTTCGTCCGCACCACCGAAGATCGCCAGTTGCGGGCAGCGCAGGCGCAGCGCGTCCGGGATCGGGTCGTGGTCCAGCTTGCGCTTGACGCACTCCCAGAGGCGTTCGTCCACATCGGCCCAGAACTCGGCGAACCCGGGCGGCGTCCCGGCGGCTCGGACCTGCCGGTTCGCCTCGGCCAGGTCGGCGTCGCGTCGACCGGCCTCGACCACGCGGTCGTACGCGGCCAGAGCGGCGGCGACACCCTCGTCGGTGACGCCTTCCGTCCCGCTCAGCCACGTGGCCAACGCGTAGCGGTCCTGGACGCCGTAGGTCATGCCCGGGGTGCCGTTGGTGACCACCCACGGCACGTCGTCGCGCAGGGTCGCCGCGCGCAGGACCACCCCGCCGCCCTCGCTGTGGCCGAACAGCCCGGTGACCGAGGCTCGCACGCCGGGCTGAGCGCGCAGGAAGTCCAGCGCGGCGGCCGCGTCGGCGGCCAGGTCGGCCGGCGTCGAGTCGCGCCAGTCACCGGATGAGCCGCCGACCCCGCGCTTGTCGTAGGACAGCACGGCGATCCCGGCGTCCACCAGGTGCGCGCGGATCGCCGGGAAGTGGTTGCCGTTGTGCCGATCGGACGGTCCCGAACCGCCGACCATGACCACGCCGGGCACCGGTGCGCCGGTGTCGGGCACGGTCAGCGCACCGGCCAACGTCACTCCCGCACCGGCGAAGGTGATGTCGCGAGGGTTCCCCATGAGACCGAGTATCACCCGGCCGTGGTCGTGGCGGGCGGGGGCACGACCACGGTTTTATGGTCGGGCCCGGGAGGTCGACGTGGTCGAACGGGTCGAGGTCGGGCGCGGTGCGCGTCGTGCCGTCGTCGCGGTGATCATGCTCGGGATGCTGCTCGCCGCGCTCGACCAAACGATCGTGGCGACCGCGCTGCCCACCATCGTCAGCGACCTCGGCGGCGGCGGGCACCTGTCCTGGGTGGTCACGTCCTACCTGCTCGCCGAGACCATCATGACCGCTCTGATCGGCAAGTTCGGCGACCTGTTCGGCCGCAAGCGGGCGTTCCTGGTCAGCGTCGCGCTGTTCCTGGTCGGCTCGTTCCTGTGCGGCTGGGCCGACTCGATGACCTGGCTCATCCTGGCCCGCGCGGTGCAGGGGCTCGGCGCGGGTGGGCTCATGGTCACCTCGGCCGCGGTCATCGCCGACGTGGTGCCGCTGTCCGAGCGCGGCAAGTACCAGGGGTTCATCGGCGCGGTGTTCGGCGTCGCCACGGTCGTCGGCCCGCTGCTCGGCGGCCTGTTCGTGGACCACCTGAGCTGGCGCTGGGCGTTCTACGTCAACCTGCCGCTCGGCGTGGTGGTGCTGGCCGTGGGTGCGTTCGCGCTGCCCGGCGTGCGCGGCGCCGGTCGGCCGAAGATCGACTACCTGGGCATCCTGCTCATCGGCCTGGCCGCGACCGGCCTCACCCTGGTCACCAGTTGGGGTGGCGTCGAGTACCCGTGGGCGTCGCCGACGATCATCGTGATGGCGGTCGGGTCGGTGATCGCGCTCGCGCTGTTCGTGGTCGTCGAGAACCGTGCCGCCGAACCGATGCTGCCCATGCGCCTGTTCCGCGGTCGTGTGTTCACCGTGTGCACGGTGCTCAGCTTCGTGGTCGGGTTCGCCATGCTCGGCGGCGTCACGTTCCTGCCGACCTACCTGCAGTACGTGCACGGCGCGTCGGCGACCGAGTCGGGGCTGGAGATGCTGCCGCTGGTGGTCGGCCTGCTGATCGCCTCCGTCACGACCGGCAACGTGATCAGCAAGACCGGCCGCTACCGGGTTTTCCCGCTGGTCGGCAGCCTGCTCATGGTCGGCGGGCTGCTCCTGCTGTCCCGGCTGGACCCGCAGACGTCGTTCTGGCAGGCGTCGGGGTACATGCTCGTGCTCGGCCTGGGCGTCGGCATGTGCATGCCGGTGGCGATGGTGGTCGTGCAGAGCACCAGCAGCTACGAGGACTTGGGCGTGGCGACGTCCGGTGTGAGCTTCCTGCGCACGTTGGGCAGTTCGTTCGGCGTAGCGGTCTTCGGCACGGTGTACGCGAGCAACCTGCCGGGCAACCTCGCCGCCGCCCTCCCGCCCGGTGTCGACCCGGCCGCGGCGGCGAACGTGCAGGCCCTGCACGCCCTGCCCGAGCAGCTCAAGGCCCCGATCATCGCCGCCTACGCGGACACCCTGCACCTGGTGTTCCTGTCCGCCGCGCCGGTCGCCGCGGTCGCGTTCCTGGTCGCCCTGTTCCTCGAGGAAGTCCCACTGCGCGACACCGCCCGCGCGGCGGCGACCGAGGTGGGCGACAACTTCGCCGCGCCGCACACGTCGACCTCGGAGCAGGAGCTGGAGAAGCTCGTCGCGCTCATCGTCAGCCGCGAACGCCGCGACCCCACACCGGACGTCCTGCGAGACTCGGACGTCCCGCTCACGCACGCGCAGGCGTGGTTGGTGGTCAAGGTGTTCCGGCAGAGCGTGGACCACGGCGACGCCACCCTGGACCGGCTGGCCGAGGCCACCAGCGTGCCGGCGGGCGTCTTCGAACCGGTGGCACGCCAACTCCAGACCCGGGGCTACGTCACGGAGTCCGACGGCCACTACCGCTTCACGCCCCAGGGCACCGAGGTGTTCACCGCCCTGGTCACCGCCTGGCGCCGCTGGCTGCTGGTCAAGCTCACCGACTGGCACTGCGACGACGCGGAGTTCACCGACGCGGTCGACCGCGTCGCCACCGACCTGACCACGAGCGGCCGCGCCCTGACCCGCCACCCGGCCGCCGTGGGCTGACCGCAATTTGCGGTTGTTCCGGTGCGGACCTTCGCGGGTATTGCGTAACTCCAGCGGGTACCACACCATCACTGTTCACCGGTTCGTGTGCTCGCTGATCTGCCTCGAACGGGTCTGGTCGGTCTGCCGGAGTGACGCGGAAGGACAGGCTCGTGGGATTCGCACCGGGGCACCAAGCTGTGCGGCTACGGATCCAGCGGGACGTCGTGGACGCGTTGGAAGGCACCGCGGCTCTGCGGACCGAAGGCGGCAGGCAATTGCTGGTCGACATGCTTTCCGACGTCTTCGCCGGCGCCGTGTTCCTCCGGGCGCAATTCGCCAGTCGGGTGCAGTTGGTCGACCTGGTCAGGCACTGCTGCGCACTCCCCGGAGGACTCCACTCACTCGCCGCGGGTGTCGCCGTGCTCGAACCCGGGGCGGTCACGCTCCCGACGCTGCTGCTTTCGGCCGACGAGTGGGAGGCCTTGAGCGCCCTGCCGATCGAGGACTGGCAGGAACTGCGAGCCTCGCTGCTCCTCGTGCGCCTCGCCACCGACGAGCACGCTGAGCGCATCCGGCTCCGAGGGCTGCTGCGCTTGTGCACCGAGTCACGGATGGACGAGCTTCCCGACCACTGCCGATCGGTGTGGGAGACATTCCTGCACCTGGCAGGCGTGAACAGCGCTCCAGCCTCGCCTCCGCCCGCGTTGCTCTTCCTCGGTCGCGTGGCCGACGAGGTCCGGGATCCGGTGCTGGGCGCAGAACTGCGGAACTGGGTCCGGCGCTGGTCCGACTCGCTCGGCTTGAGGTCGCCGGAGTCCCGGCACGCCGAGCCCTGGCGCGACATGGGCGAGGTCGTGGTCTCCGTCGATGTCGACCTGGTGATCCAGTTCGATCCCGACCCCACTGATCGTGACCGCTTCCTGGTGTCCCACTGGCGCAATTGGGGCACGCCCGGCCAGCACTCCGCCCGGCGTGGCGACACGATCGTCGATCGTGCCGACCTCGAACGCGAGGTCGACCGGTTGATCTCCGAACTGGAGGTGGAGTTGGGCAGTTCGGCCGAAGCGTCCGACGCCGGCCAGATCTTCCTCGTCTTCGTCGTGCCCTGGGAGATGTTGAACGTGCCGGTCGAGTTCTGGCGCAAGGCCTCGATGTCCGAGGACGCCGTTCCGCTGGCGGTGGACCACCCCGTCGTGCTCAGCAGCCTGGAG
This sequence comes from Saccharothrix stipae, assembly GCF_054781895.1. Lineage (NCBI taxonomy): Bacteria > Bacillati > Actinomycetota > Actinomycetes > Pseudonocardiales > Pseudonocardiaceae > Saccharothrix > Saccharothrix stipae. The sequence continues at coordinate 716,426 of NZ_BAAGTN010000007.1, forward strand.
CGGGTGCGCGCCGCGCGTCACCGCTTGGCCTGGAAGCAGCGGTGGCGCTTGTTGTCCAGCCGCCCGTCCGCCTGCCGCGCCTACTGGAGCAGGCCGAGCGGAGGCGAGTACTTCACCCGGCTCGCGGCAGACCTGAGCGACGACCACATCGCCTCCCTGGTGCTCAGCGAACCACCCGCGAACCTCGCCGGGGTCGCGTGGCGGGAGATGGCCATGGCTTTCCGGGCTGGAATACCCGCGATCATCTGGGATCGTGAGGATTGCGCGGATGACGGTTTCCGTGCGGCCATCGCCGCCGTGCACGCCGACGGCGACGAGCTCGCCGGACTGCCTCGGCGCATTGCGGCTTTGCGACGGGATGCGCTGCGCGTGGATCCGGATCAACGCCATGCCGGACGTAGTCTTGCAGTACTGTGGGACGACCCTGACCGACTTCCGGAGTCCGCAAGCGCCTGGTGAGGCCCAGAGAGGGTATTTGGATGGGGTTTGAAAGCGTGGCCGACGAACCGGCCGAGTTATCGTCGGGCGGGCGCGGTGCGGTACCCGATTGGTGGATATACCGAGGTGCCGGACGAGCGTTGACCACCGAAGAACGCGATTCGAAGTGGCCCCAGCCGCCAACGTGGCGCAGATTCACCGGTGGCCCTGACCTGCCCGTTCCCGAGTTCGACGCGGTCGAAGCCCGGCGTCGTCTGGGGCACCACATGTTCAATTCCCTCGACTACGGGGTACTGGAGAAAATCAATTCGGCGGTTCTGCTCGCCCGGCCGCTGGTGGTGGTCGGTAAACCAGGCGTGGGCAAGTCCAGCCTGGCCTACTCGATCGCGCGTGAACTCGGGTTGGGGCGAGTGCTCCGATGGGGTATCACCAGTCGATCGACGGTCAAGTCCGGGCACTACGAGTACGACGCGGTCGGGCGCGTGCACGCCATGAGCCTGAAGGACAAGAACAACGACGACATCGGGAACTTCGTCCAACTCGGACCACTCGGCACGGCCCTGCTCCCGTACCGGCTGCCCAGGGTCCTGCTGATCGACGAGATGGACAAATCCGACGTTCACTTGGTGAACGACCTGCTCGGCTCGCTCGAAGAGGGCGAATTCAGGATCCCGGAACTGGAACGCTTCCACGAACCGGTCGTGGTGGTGCGGACCGCCGACCCCGGTGCCCGAGCGCCGATCACGGGCGGCCGGGTGGTGTGCCACGCCTTCCCGCTGATCATCATCACGAGCAACGGCGACCAGGATTTCCCTCCGGCCTTCCTCCGGCGCTGCCTGTACGTCGAACTCCCCGAGCCCGGCGTCGAGCAGTTGGCGGACATGGTCGCCGCGCACTTCCCCGACGAGGCGGAAGAGCTGGTGGCCGGCCTGGCTGGTCAGTTCGACGCCGTTCGCGCCGAACACGGCGGTCACCTCGCCGTGGACCTCCTGCTCAACGCCGTGCACGTGATCCGCGCCCAGGCGCCGTCCGCTCTGGACCGGCACCAGGCGGAGGCGATGGTGCGCGCCATCGTGAACCGGCTGTCGGTCGGATGACGACCGCCACCGCTTCCGCCGAGCCGGGGATGACTATCTGTCGGAGTGTCTATGGATGGCAGGGAAGCGGGCCCTCCCGGGCTCACCGCCCGTGAGATCGCGGATGCGTTGTGGCTGCTGACCGGGGGGCGAGCAGGCGGCCCGGTCGCAGCGACGGGCGCGGAGGACGCGGGACCGCGGAAAGTTCGGCGGCGTGCCCGGTCCGCCGACGAGGTTCCACCACGACGCCCCGAGGACACGCAGGCCGACCCGCCCGGGCCCGAGATGACGACGACGAGCGGCACGGCGGCCGTCGATTTCGACGCCGCACCGCTGGTGGGCGGTTCGGGCAAGCACGGGGCACCGCGGCTCGACCAAGTCACTTCAGCCCGAGTTGTGCAGCACGCCTTGCGATCCTTCCGGCAAGAGACCCCGTCGGTCGACGAGTGGGAGTTCGACGAGGAGGCCACGGCCGTCGGCGCGGTGCTCGACCAGCGGTGGCTGCCGGTCTACCGGCCCGCCGCGGAATTGCGCTGGGACGCCGTCCTGGTGGTCGACGACAGCCCTTCGATGGCGTTGTGGCGGACGACCGTGGACTCGTTCGCGCGGACCCTGGTCAAACAGGCGGTGTTCCGCAACGTGCACCTTCGGAGGTTCGGCGAGGACCCCAGCGGCAGGATCGTCGTTCGTGGCACGGGCGCCCGAGCGACCCCCAGGGGCGTCTCGGAGGTGGTGGACCCGGCTGGGCGACGCATCGTGCTGGTCATGACCGATGGCGTGAGCCCGATGTGGCGATCCGGCAACGCCTTCGGCGCACTGCGGACCTGGGGTTCGGCTCATCCGGTGGCGCTCGTCCACGTCCTTTCCTGGCCGATCGTGCAGCGGATGGGGATCGAGATCCACCGGCTGAGGGTGAAGTCACCGGTGCCTGGCGCGTCGAACTCGCGGCTGGACTGGGTGCCGCAATCCCCCGCGCCGGGCGTGTTCGACGACCTCGAAGACGCCATGCCCGTCTGCGTGCTGGGACTGGGACCGGTCGACGTCGAGCGGTGGGCACGGATGACCACCTCCGCCACGACCTGGGCCGACCTGGCCGCGATCCTGATCCCGCGAGCGCCCGTCAAGTCGGGTCCACTGGACGCGGAGCGCGCACCGGCGGTGCTCGTCGGCGCTTTCCGGGCCACCGCGTCGCCCGAGGCGTTCGAACTCGCCACCCACCTCGCGGCGGCGCCGCTCGACCTCGGAGTGATGTCCTTCCTGCGTGCTCGTCTGGTGACCGTCTCGAGAACCGAGCACCTCACGGAGTTCCTGGGCAGCCCCTTGGTGGTGGACGCGAAGCCCTCGGCGGGAACCGGCGAATCCGAACGGGTGATATTCGAGTTCGCGCCCGGTGTGCGCGAGGAGTTGCTCGCGTTCAGCCGCCGGACGTCGACACTGCGTGTCCGTGCCGCCGTCCACCACCACTTGGCCGACGAACTGCCCGTGTTCCGTCGGATCCTCGACGGCAGTTCCGGCGAGGAAGCGCCCGGTACGCGTTTGCTCGCGCGGCAGTTCTTCCAGGCTGAACTCGCGGCGACCCGAGCGTTGTCGGGACCTTATGCCGCGGCCGCCGCGGAGATCGGCCGGCTGCTCGACGGAGACCTCCTCCGCGAGCACGGCGCCTCGCGGTCGCCGGTAGCGACCGAAGGTGTGGGTGCGACCTCGGATCGGACCGGGACGCCACCGGAGTCGCTTCCTCGGGATGGCCGCTCGTCGCTCTCCGCCGAAGAAACTACTGCGGATGATCGACTTGGTCGTCAAGTTTCCTCTGCTCACCTGCCCGCGCTGATTTTCGGTGGAGTGCCTCCGCGCAATCCGAGATTCACGGGACGAGACGACCTGTTGCGGTCACTCGACGAGCGACTGATGCCGGGAATCGTCACCGCCGCCCAACCCGAGGTACTGCACGGCGTGGGTGGCGTCGGAAAGTCGCACCTCGCGGTCGAGTACCTCTACCGCAACCGGGCGAAGTTCGACGTGATCTGGTGGATATCGGCCGAGCGCACCGTCAAGATCGTGAACTCGCTCGTGGAACTGGGTGTGCGACTCGGTCTCGATGTGGGCGCCGAATCCAAATTCGCCGTGCAGTCGGTCCTCGGCGCACTTGAAGGTCAGCCCCAGTACAACGTTCCATCGAACTGGTTGGTGGTTTTCGACAACGCAACCAATCCTGAAGTGGTGGGGCCGTACCTGCCTATCGGCGGGCCCGGTCGCATCCTGGTCACTTCACGTGATCCTCAATGGTTGGATGCGGCACGCTGTCTCGACGTCTCAGTCTTCCAGCGCGTCGAGAGCGTGCAGTTCCTGCGAGGCCGCGACCCTGATCTCAGTGAGGAGGACGCCGATCGCCTGGCGCGGACATTGGGCGACCTGCCGCTCGCCGTTGCGCAAGCGGCGGCTTGGCGTGTCGAGACGGGCATGCCGGCTGATGAGTACCTTGACTTGCTCGCCGAGAAACAACGGGAACTGCATGATGTCGTCTCCACCCTCGACTACCCTCAGTCGGTCGCGGCGATGTGGGACCTGTCGCTCAACGAGCTCAAGCGCAAGAACCTCTCGGCGCTGAGGTTGCTCCAGGTGTGCGCCTTCCTGGCGCCGGAGCCGATCAACCGCACGATGTTCACCCACAGCCGCAACATCACCGGCGTGCCGAACGAGCTGTCCCGGGTGCTGCGCGACCGTTTGCGGCTCAACGAGGCCATCCGCGACGCGAACCGCTTCGCGTTGGTGCGCGTGGACCACCGTGCGAACTCCATCGAACTGCACCGCCTCGTGCAAGCCGTGCTCATCAGCCAGATGAGCGAGGACGAACGCGTGACCATGCGCAACGCCGCACACCTGGTGCTCGGCGAGAACGACCCGGAGGCACCGGAAGAGCCGGACAACTGGCCGGTATACGTGGATTTGAGCGCGCACCTGGCCGCGTCCGACGCCTATGAGAGCGATGTCGAGTCGCTCCGTTCGCTGCTCTACAACCAGGTGCAGTTCTTCTACCGGTGGGGTGATCACAAGCGCAGCGCCGAGCGGTCCGAGCAGATCTACCGGACCTGGTTGGAGCGACTGGGGGAGGACCACCCGGAGACCCTGAGGATGGGCCGCTGGTACGGCTTCATGCTGTGGGTGCAGGGTCGGTACGCCGAGGCCACCCCCCTAAACGTGGATTTGCTGGAACGGCACCGCCGCACCTTCGGCGAGGAGCACGAGGACACCATCCTGGCCATGGGTCAGGTCGCGGCGGACAAGCGGGCGGAGGGCGACTTCGTCGGTGCGCTGGAGCTGTCGAAGCGCAGCTACGACATCTGCGTCCGCTACCTCGGCGACGAGGACCCGGTGACCCTGAACGCGGCGCACAACCTGGGCGTGAACCTCCGTCTCATCGGTGACTTCACCTCCGCACTCAAGCTCGACGCCGACACGTGGGACCGCAGGGTCCAGATCTACGGCCAGGAGCACGAGGTGCCTCTCTACACCCAGGTGGGCCTCACCCTCGACAAGCGGGAGCTCGGCAACTACCGGGAGGCGGCCGCCGAGCACGAGGAGGTCGTGCGCATGTACGAACGGCTCAGCGTGGGGCGACCGCTCAACCCGACCTGGCTCCGCGCCATGCGCCACCTCGCTGTGATGCGCCGCAAGGCAGGGGACCACAGGGGCGCGATGAGTGCGGCGGAGACGGCGTACGACGGCCTGCGGCGGCGGTACGACCTCGACCACCCCGAAACGCTGGCCGCCGCGTTGGCCCGTTCCATCGAGCTGAGGCACCTGGGCCGTCTGGAGCAGGCCGCGCAACTCTCCCAGGTCACGCTGACCCGGTACGGAAGGACGTTGGGGCCGCACCACCCACACGCCCTGTCTGCGGCCGTCAATGTGGCGATCGTGCGTCGTTTGATGGGGGACTTGGACGGCGCACGCCGACAGGACGAGGCGGCCTTGGACGGCTTTCTCGCCCGGCTGGGCGACGACCACCCCGCCACCTTGATCACCCGGATCAACCTGGCCAGTGATTTGCACGCGGTGGGTGAGGTAGAAGCTGCCCACGACGCCGATGCCGAGACGCTGAGCCGTGCGACCGCGGTCTTCGGCCCGGATCACCCCACGACGCTGGCCTGCCGTGCGAACCTCGCGCAGGACCTGCGTTCGCTCGGTCGAACGGACGAAGCGGACCTGCTGCGGAGGCGAACTGTGGACCTCATGCGTGCACGGCTCGGGAGCAGCCACCCTGCAGTGATCGAACTCGGCGATCCAGACGCACGGGCGAACTGCGACATCGACCCGATGCCGCTCTAGTCGTCCCCTCCCAGCCATGCGGCGAGGCGCTCGACGTCCGGCATGTCGCCGGCCGCGATGATCGCTTCTCGCACCGCGCGGACCAGGTGCGGGTGTTCGAGCAACGCCCGGGAAGCCGGACCGGGGGACAGGTGGCGCACCGCGAGTCCGAAACCGGACCACGCGCCCGGCCGGGTCGATCCCGCGTCGAGTTCCGCCGCGTACAGCACGTGCGCCCGCTCGTGCTCTCCCGCGACGAGGGCGAAATCCGCCTCCGTCAGATCCGCGGCCACTTCCCGCACGTGTTGCGAGGAGCCTGATCGCATCGCCTCGAACTCCGCGCGGCCGGTGAGCAGGACCCGGATGAGGATCGCCTTGGCGTCCAACCTGGGCGGCTTGGCGGCGCCGACCACGACCGGGCGATGGTCGGAGGTCGGCGCGGGCTCACCCGCGAACCAGCGTTCGGCGCACTCCAGCACGTGCGCCCGCGGCGGGTAGAGGTGGGTGGCGCGCCAGGCCGCGCGGTGGTCCAGCGCGGCCGTCTCGGCGGCCGAGAGCAGTTCGGCCGGCACCGCCAGGTCCAGCAACGCCGTCAGTCGTTCCGCGAGGACGCCCGCGAACCTCTTGCCCGGCTCGGTCAGCGATGGGTGACCGCGGAGCGCCTCGAGCGCCTCCCCGACCTGTCCCCGCAACAGGGCGAAGTCGAAGTGCATCAGGGCGGCGTCCACGCCGGTCGAGTGCCCGCGTTGCCGCGCCAAGAACTCGACGACGGACAGGAAGGCGTTCACCCCCTGGTACAGACCGGCGACCGGACGGGCGTCGTCGCGCCACGGCGCGTAGCAGGTGGCGGCCGAATCGACGCTGGTCAAGGGCGCCAACTGGCCGATCGCGTTCAGCTTGCTGTGCTGGTACTCGTGCACCATCGTCATCGCCAGGTGCGCGGCGTCGTGCGGTTCGGAGATGATCGCGGCGCCGTAGCCGTCACCGACCGAGCCGCTGTGCGACCGGAAGCGGAAGACCGTCGAGCGGGGGGTGATCATCGACAAGCCGCCCGCCAGCTCCCGTGCCTGGTGCGGGTGGTGCCGCTCCAGGAGCGTCCACGCTTCGGTGAAGATCGACTGCCACCGCGCCACCGCCGCACCGGACAGGGGCGCGGGGCGTTCGGGGATCGCCAGTCCTCGGTACGGCCCGGTGTCGTCCAGGTGGACGCGCGGCGCGGTGGAACCGACGTCACCTCGGAGGATGTGATCCGGCTGCCACTCGACCGGGTGGGCATCGCCCGAGCTGGTCTTCACCGTCAATCCCGACGCATCCGACACCAGCGTGCAGTGACCCCACTCGGCGTTATCGGGCACTCGTGCCGTGCCCAGGCCGGGAAGCACCGCGACGCCCTCCCACAGGGGGATTCCGAGCGTGAAGCGCAGCCCTGCGGCCACGCCGCCCGCGGCGGCCAAGAGGTGCAGTTGGCCGATGTGGAACCACATGGGTGCCGGGTCGGTCCCCCTGCCCCGCATGCGGCGCAGGAGGTGCGCCGACCAGACGCCGACCTGCGGACGTGACAACAGGTCCGCCACCGCCTCGGGTCGGGCGCGCTCGGCCGCGACCAGGAGCTCCCACGCCTCGTCCACCGGGGGTAATGGACTGCTCGTCGAGCGGTGTTCGCGGGCGTGGTGCAGCACCAGTCGCAGGGCGAGCAGCCGTCTCGTCCTCCCGACGCCGCGCAGCAGGGCCGTGCTGCCGTCGTCGGGTCGGCCGGAGGCCAAGGCGTCCAGTTGGGCCAGGGTGATCCCGTGGTTGAGCAGCGGTATCCCGCTCGCGGGGTTCGAGCCTGGCACCTCGTGATCGCCTTTCGCCGTGGTCGTGGAGCTCGCCGGTCAGGAGTCGTGGCCACCCAGGCTGCTGCTGGCGTGGTCCAACTGCCTGAGGAAGCGCTCGTTCGACGAGGAGAGGGCCTCGGCGTCGAATGCGTCCAGCTCGTCGAGAGGAACGTCTGTCAGGTCGACCAGACCGGAGTCGATCCGGATTGCCGATTCATCCACTGGCTGGCCTCCCTAGACGGCCACGAATAGGGCGGTTTTGACGCCGCGAGGGACGACTTCCGAGAGCATGGCTGAGTGTAAAGTCACGGGTTCGAGGGGGAAGGTGCGGGCGGCACTCCGTGACGTCAGCGGCAACTACGCGCCGCCGGTCCGCTGTGTCAACAGGGTGTCGAGTTCGGCCATGGCGGAGGTGCCGTCGGCGTAGAAGCGGACCGCTTCCTGCAGCGCCTTGAGCCCGTTCGGGTAGTGCGCGCACGTCCGGACGATGCTGACCGCGTCCGGTCGATCCGAGCTGTGTCGGGGGACGGAAGCGGCGAAGGGCAGCTCACGCAGCACCAGGTCTCGTCCTTCCCGGGTGTCGAAGCCGGGGGCGCGCAGCAGGACGGCGACGATCGGGCCCAGGTCGGCCAGGGTGAGGGGCGCCTGCCGGGAACGGGAGGTCGACCGCTCGGCGGCGACGGGTTCCCCGTCCACCAGGCGCACCCACACCTGCGCGTGCACCTCTTTCACGTCGGCATCGGCCTGCCGGTACGCGTCCGGGCGCGCGGCGGGCTGGTGGCGGACCACGGACTGGTAGAACGGGTCCGAGACGATCAGCACCAGCGTGGCGGCCGTGGACTCGCGCAATGCCCGCTTGGCTTCGGCCGCGTCCAGGATGCGGTAGGTGAAGATCATCTCGGCGCTGGTCTTGCCGTGCCCGTCGTAGTGCACCTCGCCCGCGTGCACGGCCATCCGCAGGCGCAGGCGCGCCCCGGCGGCGTGCACGTGGTTGTGCTCGCGCAGCGCGGCCACCAGTCGTTCGGGCAGTCGGTCGACCAGGATGCCCTTGGGGGTGTCGGCGGGCAGCAGCACCATCACGCTGTCCCCGACGTCGTCCGAGGCCTGGTCGTCCCATGGCAGGCCGCAGTCGGCGAAGGCCGTCGTCAGCACCTCGTACAGGCCGTCACGCACGGCGGTGCGCTGCCTCGACGTCCTGGTCTCGGCCCCGTAGCCCTCGACGTCGACCACGACGAACGAACGATGGTGCCCCGCTGATCCCATAGGACCTCCCCGAGACGGTTCTAGCCCAGGAGGACCACCGGGTGGGAGTGCCACCACTCGAAATGACCAATCTCCCGGTTGCGCGTGGCCCCGGTTCGGGTATGGAGTCGGGTGTGGACGGGTACTGGTGGACGATCGCGCTGGTCGCGGTGCTGGTGTTGCTGAACGCGCTGTTCGCGGGCAGCGAGATGGCGTTGATCAGCCTGCGCGAGGGGCAGTTGCGGTCGCTGGAGCGGGACGACAGGGCGTCGGCGAAGACGCTGGTGCGGCTGGCCCGCGACCCGAACCGGTTCCTGGCCACCATCCAGATCGGCATCACCCTGGCCGGGTTCCTGGCCTCGGCGACCGCGGCGGTGTCGTTGGCCGCGCCGTTGGTGCCGCTGCTGTCGTTCCTCGGCGACGGGGCGAACGCGGTGGCGATCGCCCTGGTCACGGTCGCGCTGACGTTCCTGACCCTGGTGTTCGGCGAACTCGCGCCGAAGCGGCTGGCGATGCAGTACGCGTTGCGCTGGGCGCTGCTGGTGGCACGGCCGCTGCACGTGCTGTCGGCCGCCTCACGGCCGGCGGTGTGGCTGTTGAGCGCCTCCACCAACGTGGTGGTCCGGGTGTTCGGCGGCAAACCGGACGCGGAGTCGGAGCAGATGTCGTCCGAGGAGCTGCGCGAGCTGGTCTCCGCCCAACGGGGCCTCAACGCCGAGCAGCGCATGATCATCACCGGCGCGCTGGAGATCGACGAACGCCGGTTGCGCGAGGTGCTGGTGCCAAGGCGCGCGGTGGTCACGCTGGACGCCGCGCTGGACGTCGCCTCGGCCCGCGCCGAGCTGGCCGCCTCCGGCCACTCCCGCGCGCCCGTCGCGCGCGGCGGGCACCTGGACGACGTCGTGGGCGTCGTGCACCTGCGCGACCTGCTCGAAGACCAGTCCCGGCTGATCGACGTGGCCCGGCCGCCGGTGGTGTTCCCCGACTCGGTGCGGGTGTCCGACGCGCTGCGCCGGTTCAAGGCCGAACGCGAGCAGCTCGGCCTGGTCGTGGACGAGCACGGCGCGGTCGACGGCATCATCACGCTCGAAGACCTGTTGGAGGAGATCGTCGGCGAGATCCTGGACGAGACCGACCGCGACGTGATGGCGGTGCGCAACGCCGCGGACGGCTCGCTGGTGCTGCCCGGCACCTTCCCCATGCACGACCTGATCGACCTGGGGATCGAACTGCCCGACGCGCCCGAGGGCGACTACGCCACCATCGCGGGCCTGGTGCTGGTGGTGCTCGGCCGCATCCCCGAGGGTCCCGGTGACCGGATCACCGTGTCCGGCTGGACCGTCGAGGTGCTCAAGGTCGAGCACCACGCCATCACCTCCGTGCGCCTGCGGAAGGGGTGACTACCGGCCCGCCGCCGCGACCCAGGCCTCCAGGCCCGCCGCGTCGTGCGGCAGCGCGGAGGACAGCACCCGGTTGCCGTCCTCGGTCACCACGACGTTCTCCTCCAGCCGCACGCCGATGCCCCGCAGCTCCGGCGGCACGGTCTCGTCGTTCGGGTGGAAGTACAGGCCCGGCTCGACGGCCAGCGCCATGCCGACCTCCAGCGCGCCCTCGTGGTAGGCGGTGGCCCGGGAGTTGGCGCAGTCGTGCACGTCCAGCCCGATGAAGTGCCCCACGCCGCACGTGATGTAGCGGCGGTGGTGCTGGCCGTCCGGGTCGAGCGACTCCTGCACCGACACCGGCAGCAGGCCCCAGTCGTGCAGGCCCTCGGCGAGCACCCGCATGGCCTCCTGGTGGAAGTCCCGGTACGCCGCGCCGGGCCGCACGACCGCCAGCGCCGCCACCGACGCCCGCTCGATCAGCTCGTGCACCTGCCGCTGCGCCGGGCTGTAGGCGCCGGAGACCGGCAACGTCCGGGTGATGTCGGCGGTGTACAGCGTGTCCAGCTCCACACCGGCGTCCAGCAGCAGCACGGCGTCCTCGGGCACGGGGCCGTCGTTGCGCACCCAGTGCAGCACCGGCGCGTGCGGCCCGGCCGCCACGATCGAGGCGTAACCGGGCCCGTTGCCGGCGGTGCGGGCGCGCCGGTCGAACGTGCCCTGCAACCACCGCTCGCCCCCGCCCTTGACCGCGGCCTGCAACTCGGCTGCGACGTCGGCGAAACCGAGGACGGTGGCGTCGACGGCGGCCTGGAGCTGACCGACCTCCCAGTCGTCCTTGATCCGGCGCAGCTCGGCCAGCACGGTCCGCAGCTCGGCGGTGTGGTCGGCGCCCGCCACCGCGTCCAGCAGCGGGTCGACGCCCCAGGTCGCGTGCACGGCGGGCAGCCTGCCGCGCAGCGCCGACGGCAGCTCGTGCAGCGGGCGGCAGCGCACGCCCAGCGCCTCGGTCCACTCCGCCAGGCCCGGCACCGGGCCGATCCACAGCTCGCCGTCCCGGGCGTTGGCGAAGAAGTCCGGCTCGTCCGGCCCGGCGGGCGGGCGCAGGAACAGCTCCGCGTCGTGACCACCGGCGACCGGGTTCATCACCAGCACCGCGCCTTCCGCGGCGCAGCCGGTCAACCAGGAGAAGTCGCTGTCGGGCCGGAAGCCGTAGTCGGTGTCGTTGGACCGCACCGGCGCCCAGCCGGCGGCCACCGCGATGCGCGTGCCGGGCAGTGCGGCGCTGAGCCGGTCGCGGTGCGCGGCGGCGGCCTGGGCGGCGCCGGGCGTGACGCGCGCGGCGCGGTCGGCCGGGCCCCAGCCGTGCTGGACGAACTCGCGGAACCCGGAGGCGTCGACAAGCTTGCTCGGGTCGCGGCGGGCGGGTTTGGTCACCGTGGGCAGCCTTTCGGGTCGGGGCCGTGAACGCGCCCGGTCCGATCGGGGCACGGGCGTCACGGAGGATGCTCTCACCAGCCCAGGTATCGCCCAACCGGGTGTCTCCCGCCCTGAAACGGCCTACCTCCCGTGGGCGATCCGGTAGTTAACACCCACGGCTACCTACGGCAGGGGAAAACCATGCGTCCCGAGGATGTCGTCGAACTGCGGGTGCACGGGGTGTCCGGCACCCCGCCGGAAGCGATGCTCGGGGACCCGTTCCCCACCCCGGTGGCCGGTGACGACGTCGCCCGGTTCCTGCGGGCGGGCAGGCCGGCGCGGGCGTCGTCCAGCGGGCGCACCCGCACCGTGGAGGCGTTCCACTGGGGGCGGTTCACCTCGGGCGGCGCGAGCCGGGCGCTGTGGCTGCTGCTGATCCCGTTCGCGCTGCTCAACCTGGCCCGGTACGCGCTGCTGGGCGCGGGGCGGTTCGCCGAGGCGGTGTTGCGGCTGCTCGGGCTGGTGCTGACGTGCATGCTGGTCACGGCCACCGCTTACGTGTCGCTGGAGCTGCTGGTGCGGCAGTGCGCGGGCACGGCGGCGTGCCGGGCGGAGCACCTGGCGTTCTTCGCCGGCTGGCCGTTCGGGGCGTTGCTGCTGGTGGGCGCGGTCCCGCCGGGGCTGGTGATCACCGTGCTGTGGTGGTTCGGCCGGCAGACGTTCCTGTACGAGCCCAAGGGCACGCACCACGCGTGGGAGACCCGCACGGGCAGCCTGGGCGACTACGCGTTCTGGCACACGTCGCCGCGCACGCCCGTGCTGCGTGACGCGCACGTGGCGGCGGCGTGCGTGGTGGTGGGGGTGCTGTACGCGGGAGCGCTGCGGACCGCCCAGCCGGACCGGCCGCCGGACGTGCTGTCGTGGGCGGTGATCGGGCTGGGCGCGGTGGTGCTGCTGTGGGCCGTCGGGTGCGTGGCGATGTCACCGGACCGGCGGGAGGTGAACTCGCGGCTGCTCAAGTGGGTGGCGGCGGCGTACCTGCTGCTCGCGGTCGGGGTCGCGACCGCGTTGCTGTGGCGGCTGCCGACCGACGCCGCCGGGTCGGTGACGCCGTTGGCGGGGTTCGAGGCGGTGACCAACATCCTGTCGGCGTTGGCGATGCTGCTGCTGGTCGTGCTGCTCGGGGCGTGCGTGCGCATGCGGCACTCCGCGCGTGGTGTCGAGTTGATGGTGGCGGACAAGCGGTTCCGGCCGATGTGGCACGGCTACGGGACCGTGGTGATCGCGGCGGTGGCGACCACGTTGGCGGTCGGGTTCAGCGGCGGGTTGGCCTACCGGGTGGTGGACTGGGTCGGCGACCCGGTGCCGGAGGCGGGGCGGCCGGGGCTGGTGCTGAGCACGAGCTACCTGGTCGGCGCGGGGTTGTGGGGTGTGCTGGCGATCGCGTTCCCGCTGCTGGTGGCGCCGATCGTGGCGGCCATGGTGCGGCAGGTGTCGAGCGCGCTGGTGCTCGGCGCCGGGTCGGTGGCCGCGGTGGTGGCGGTGGTGCTGCGGTGGACGTCCGCGCCGGTGTGGGTGTTCTGGCTCGTGGCTGCGGTATCCGGTCTACTGTATGCAATCGGCACGGTATCCTGTATGCGTCATACGATCGGCGTGGCCGTCCGGGACGGCGTGGTGGCCGACTACCACCCGGGACGCCCGGATCGGCCCGGCATCGGCAAGGTCGCGCTCACCCAGCGGCTGGCGTCGGCGAAGTACCGCTACCACTGGCTGCTCGGCGCGATCGCGCTGCTCGGCGGCGTGCTGGTGGCGGCGGGCGGCGGTCTCGCGCTGGCCCGGCTCGTGCACCCGGACTGGCGGGCCGCGCCGCCGCCGGGACTGGCCGACTGGCTGTCGACCCTCCCGGCGCAGGAGTTGGGCGCGTTGGGCAGCCTCGTGGTGTCCGGTCTCGTGCTGCTCCTGTTGTTGTTGGGTGTGCGGACGTGGCAGAGCCCGCGGATGCGCACGGCGGTCGGCATCGTGTGGGACCTGGTGGCGTTCTGGCCCCGGATGGCGCACCCGATCTGTCCGCCGCCCTACGGCGGTCGCGCCACCATCGAGCTGACCTCCCGCGCGGTCCGGCTGGCCGGGCACCACGACGTGGGCGCGGTCGTGCTGTCGGGGCACAGCCAGGGCAGCGTGGTGTGCTTCGCCGCGTTGTCGTTGCTGCGCCGCGAGAGCGAGCGACCCGACCCCGCCGACGGCGAGCGGTACATCAGGCAGGCGGACGCCCTCGCGGCGGTGCGCCGGGTCGGCCTGGTCACCTACGGCTCGCAGTTGCAGTGGGCGTACTCGCGGCTGTTCCCGCACTACCTCGGCCACGCCGAACTCGTCCGCCTGCACGAGGATCTCGGCGACCGCTGGTGGAACGTGCACCGGTTGACCGACCCGCTGGGCGGTCCGGTGCAGGTGTGGCCGGAGACGGCGGAGGAGCGGGTGTTCGCCGACCCGAAGCTGTGGGGCGTGCGCTGCGGCAACGACGTGCGGCTGCGCGACCCGGAGTTCCTCGACCCCGACCCGGACATGGTCGCCTCACCGTTGCGCGGGCACAGCGACTACTACGACGACCCGGTGTTCGACGAGGTGGTGGCCCGGGTGGCGGACGCCGTAGCGGCGCCGCGCACCACCGTGGTGATCGGCGACCTCACCTTGTCGGGCGATCCGGTCAACTAGTCCTGGAGCACGGACCGGCCGACGCGGCGCGAACCGCGTCGGTCGAGGCCGGTGAGCTTGTCCGGGTTGGTGATCGAGTAGACACAGCCGACCACGTCGCCGCGGACCTCCAGCACCAGCACGGCGAACGGGGCGTCGTCGACGAACAGCAGCACCGCCGGGTCGCCGTGCACGCGGCGCAACCGCAGGTCCGTGGTGCTTGGGACGTCCTTCGCGACGGCGATCGGCAACCGCGCCACTGGTCCCTGCCGTGCACCGGCTCCGGGCTTGTGGCGAGGCCCCTTGCCGCCGCCGTCGGTCCACAGCGTCACGTCCGGCGCGAGCACCCACAGCAGCCCTTCGAGGTCACCGCCCAGGGCGGCGGCCACGAACCGCTCGGGCACCGCCTGCCGGGTGCGCGGGTCCACGGTGAACCGGGGCCGGCGGGCCTGCACGTGCGCCCGCGCCCGGTGCGCGAGCTGCCGGACGGCCGTCGGACCGCGCCCCAGGATGGCCGCGACTTCCGGGTACGCGTACCCGAACACCTCGTGCAGCACGAACACCGCGTTCGGCGGGGGTGAGGGTCTCCAGCACCACCAGCACGGCTATCGAGAACTCCTCGCCGCGCACCACTTCGTCCGCCGTGTCGCCCACGAGCGGTTCGGGCAACCACTGGCCGGGTAGGTGCCGCGACCGCTCTTCTCCCGGCGGCGCAACGCGTGGTTGCCGCGATCCGCACCAGGTAGGCGCGCGGGTTCTCGACGTCCTCCCGCGGCGCCCAGGACAACCACGTCTCTTGGAGCACGTCCTCGGTGTCGGCGACCGTGCCGAGCGTCCCGTAGCCGATGGAGAACAGCAGTTCCCGGTGCTCGACGAAACGCCTCCGTGCCGCCCATGGCCCTCCCTCGTGGCCACCCTAAGAGCGATGTGGACGGTGGGCTGTGACTTGATGTGACGTGGACCTCAGCTCGTCACGGTCACCCGGTCGCGATCCCTCTTGGTCGGCGACGAACCCGCTGGAGGGAGACACATGCGAACCCTGATCCGTGACGTGCGCGTGTTTGACGGCCACCGCGTCGTGCCGCGTGCCGACGTGCTGGTCGACGGCCCGCTGATCGCCGAGCCCGGTGGCCGGTGCGACGTCGAGGTGGACGGCCGGGGCAAGACCCTGCTGCCGGGCCTTGTCGACGGGCACACGCACACGTTCGACGGCAGCTTGGCGCAAGCCCTGGCGGCCGGTGTGACGACCGAGCTGGACATGTTCTGCCTGGCGAGCAACCTGGCACGGCAGCGCGAGCTGGCCGCGTCCCGCGACGACGTCGCCGACCTGCGCAGCGCGAGCCTGCTCGCCACCGCGCCCGGCGGGCACCCGAGCCAACTGCTGACGTCCGTCGGCGAGGAGTTCGGCGACGCCGCGCAATCATTCGAGACCGTCGCCGACGTGGCGGCTGCACGGGCGTTCGTCGCGGCACGGGTGGCGGAAGGCGTGGACTAACGGCTTGACGCACGTGTGGTGCGCCGCGGGTGACGACCTGGTCGGCTGGGTCGTGCAACGGGGCGTCTTCGTGGTCGGCACGCTCGTGTACTTCGAGTCGATCACAGGCCGGGCGCCCACCGTGGACCACGCGTCGCACGGCAGCTTCGAGCACGCCATGCGCGCGGCACATGTGCTGCACGAGGCCGGCGCGCCGATCGTGACGGGAACGAACGCCAACCCGTGGGCACCGCAGCACGGCGGGGCCATGCACCGCGAACTGCAACTGCTCACCGACGCCGGCCTGACCCCGTCGGCAGCCCTGGCCTCGGCCACCAGCGCGCCCGCCGTCCACTTCGGACTGACCGACCACGGCCGCGTCGCGCCGGGACTGCGCGCGGACCTGCTGCTGGTGGACGGCGACCCGGCCACCGACATCACGGCGATCGGCGCGGTGGTCGACGTGTGGCGGCGCGGAGTCAGACTCGCCTGACCTTGACCCCTTTGCCCGCTCCCAGGACGCGATGACAGTCCTCGTCGACGTACACGGTGATCCGCCTGTCACCCAGCTCGGACAGATCGATTTCCTGCTGTTGCCCACCGGTCAGGATCTGCAGCACCGATACGCGGGGAAGGGTCCTGATCTGTTCGAGCCACCCCGGCGGCACCGGCATCGTGGTCCGGAGGGTGGTGAAGGATTCCATCGCGGCGATCGGGGACAAATCCGTCACCGTGCAGTTGTGCAGTGATAAGCATTGCAGCGCCGGGAAGCGGGTCAGTTCACCGAGGTCATCGACGTCCAGGACGTTGCGCAATTTGAGTTCGACAAGGTGCGGGAAGACTTCGGCGAGTCGAGGCAAGCCGCCGTCGAGACCCAGCGGTTTGCGGCCGCCCATGTGGCCGAGCCCGAGGTCTTGCAGCTCGCCGAGCCGACTGAGCGGGCTGAGGTCGATGCCGGCCGGGTAGTCGTAGAGCGACAGTCGGCTCAACAGCCCGAGATCCGCCAGTGCGGTCGTGTCGCCGATGGCAGCCAGGTTGCACACGCCCAGCGAAGACAGTCGGCGCATCGATCGGAAGTCCGACATCTCGGTCGGCTGCTTGGCTCGTGGGTAGAAGTACAGTTCCTCCACCGCCGGGTCGTCGAGAGTGGACAGGTCGATCGACAGGCTCGAGCTCAACAGGAGCGAGCGGAGTTCCTCGTTGCCCGACAACGGGGTGATGTCATCGAACCGGCCGCCCAAGGACACCTCGACGAGATGTGGCAGATCGGCGAGCGGCTCCAGGTTGGTCACGTCTTCCAAGTCCACCCGAAGTGCGGCGAGATTGCGCAGCTTCGGGATGTGGGCGAGGAGGTTCTGGTCCTCGACCGTGATGCTCCCGTTCAGCAGCGGTGCGTCGGACAGGACGCGGTCGGCGTACTCGCCGGGGTCGAAGTAGGGCCACGCCCTGATCAGCTCGCGCTGCACCTGGCGGCGCGGGTCTTGGGCGAACCGTTCGAGCACCGGCCAGGCGCCGGGGCCGTTGATCAACGCGGCGGTGCGCGCCGTCGCCGCCGCGGTGGCTTCCGACAGGTCCCTCGGATCCAGCAACAGCCGCGGCAGCAGGACTTCGCCGCCGGCGGCCAGGGAACGGGCCTCCACGGTTCGGCGCGGTGGCAGGAGCTCGGCCAGGCAGCGTTCCACGCGTTCGGCGAGGTCCGGTGTCAAAGAGGGATTGGCCTCCATCGCCGCCGCGGCCAGGAGGTGGAGTCGGCGGCGGCGTCGTGGCTCGGCGTCGGCGCGGTCCAGCAATCCGGTGAGCAGTTCGGCGCGCAGCGGGGCGTTCGCGAGCCCCGCCGCCATCACCACGACGTCCCGCCACTGGTCCAAGTGCGCCTGCTGCACCAACAGGCCGATGTCGCCCTGGTCGGCGGCCTCCTCCGCGGTCAAGAACTCCTGGAAGCTGCGGTGCACGAAGTCGATCCGGCCGGTCACCGGTTCCCGCACGACGCCGCTGCGGTGGACGAGGTGGTCGAGCACGGTGTCCGCGTCGTGCGGCACGCGTGGCATCGCGGCGAGCCGTTCGGCCAGGCGCCGGACCGCTTCCTCGCGGCTCAGCTCGGACCGGCCGTTGATCGACAGGCGCCAGGCGACGTGGCGCAGCAGGTGCCGGCGGTCCTGACCGGCCAGCTCGGTCGCGCCGGGGATGTGACGTTCGGCGTCACGGCGGTCCAACAGCAGCGTCAACGCCGTCCGGTACAGCTCCAGCCGGTCACGGGGCAGGAACGTGCGGCGGTCGAGGTTGAGGGCGCAGAGCATCGCGCACAGCAGGGGACTGGTGGCCAACGCGCGCAGATGCGGATTGGCGTCCAACCGGCTCAGC
Organism: Saccharothrix stipae; assembly: GCF_054781895.1. Lineage (NCBI taxonomy): Bacteria > Bacillati > Actinomycetota > Actinomycetes > Pseudonocardiales > Pseudonocardiaceae > Saccharothrix > Saccharothrix stipae. The sequence goes on from NZ_BAAGTN010000007.1 coordinate 734,625, forward strand.
AACGCGCCCTCGTGCCGGGGCAGGTCGGCTTCGTCGCACGGCAGGCCGCCCGCATCCCGTGCGGCCTGGTGCCAGTGGCGGATCAACGCGCGGACGTCGGCGGCGCTCATCCGCTCCAGGAACGCCGACCTGAAGCCCTCCGCCTTCAGCCAGACCGCCGTCGCCGCGCCGGGTCGTGACGTCAGCACCCAGCGGACCTCCGGGAACGCCCGGCTCAGCCTGGCCAGCCACCCGCGCACCGCACCGCGTTCGGCCGCCGGGAGTTCGTCCACACCGTCCACGAGCACCAGCGCGCGCCCGGACTCCAGTTGCCGATGCACGAAACCGGGCGGCATCACTGCGGCCAACGGTTGCGCGGTGTCCTCCACGAACCCCTCGGGACCGGGCAAGCCGCGCCCGGCGTGACCGCGCAGCTTGATCAGGAACGGCACGCAGCCGTTGAGGTCCGCCAGCTCGCCCCGGAACGCCCCACGTGCCGCGTTGATCGCCAACCAGCGCAACAACGTCGACTTGCCCGAACCCGCCTCACCACGGATCAGGATGCGCTCGTTGGCGGCCAAAGCGCGCTCCACCCGCACCGCGCCGTCCTGCCCGTCATGCGTGCCGTCCCGCCACCGCGCCACCTCGTCGGCCACGTGCGCACGCCGTTGCGCTCCGCTGACCGACAGGCTGATGTACGCGACGCTCAACGTGGTGCGCGGGCGGAAGCGGCGCACGTCCACGCCGAACAGCTCGATGTCGTCCAGCGTCTCGCTCACCAGGCGCAGGTAGCGGTTGCGGAACTCGGCGTCGTTGGCGGTGCCCTGCGGAGCCATCAACGTCGGCGCGGGCAGCCGGGCGAGCACGTGACCGACCTGTTCGGACAAACCGGACACTCGGCCCAGCAGTTCGGCGCTCGCCCGTGCGGCGAACGGCGTCAGGTGTACGACGAGCTGGACGAAGCACGCGCAGCACTCGTCCAGCAGCACGGCGTAGAACCACGAGGCCGCCTCGCTGAGCCCGGCGCCAGCCGGCAACTCGGCGCGCAGGCGTCGGGCCAACTTCGCCGGGTCGACGTCCACCTCGAACAGCCCGGCGTCGGACAGGTCGGCACCTTCGAACGCGGACACCACCTCGGCCATCGCGGCGAGCCGTTCGTGCTCGGGCAGTCCCGGCACCTCCTGCCGGCACAGCGGTAACAACCGTTCGGAGACCACGTCCACCAACGCCTCCACCTCGCGGTTGAACCGCCGCCGCTGGAAGTCGTCGGTCAGCCGAGCCCCGACGAGGTCCACCAGCGGCTTCGTGCGCTCGGCTCGGCCCTTGCGCTGGGTCAGCCACAACTTCATCGCCGACCCGACCAGCGTGCCGCCCACTCGCAGGACCACCGGCTCCACGGATCCCTCCTCCACCTCGACACCCTGTGTATCGCGTGGGCACGTGATCCGCATCGTCGGTTCGCGCGCACGTGATCGCACGTGTGGTGGGCCGACCGCCGGCAGAAGGCCCGGCTTGACGTGGCTTTGCCCAGCCTGCGACGTCTGTGAGGGGCCGGCCCGTGTCAAATCGAGCCGGACTCGGGAGCGCAACGGTGACGGGGGTAGGTTGCGGTGGTCAGTTCGATCGACCGGGAAGCTCCGATGATCCAAGTCCTCGCGACCGCGTTGACGGTCGTGGCGCTCGTCGCCGCCCTGTGGGCGTTGGTGCTGGTCGTCACCGACCGGCCCATCACGTTGGCCACCAAGCCCACCCTCGGTCTCGCCGCGGTGGTCGTGCACCTTGAGGCTGGGTTGCTCGTGCAGGCGGTGCTGGCCACCGTCAACGTGATCGGCGCCGACGGCGGCGGGATGAACCGGGCCACCTTCTTCGGGTACCTGATCGCGGTGGTCGTCGTGCTGCCGGTCGGCGCGTTCTGGGCGTTGGGCGACCGGTCGCGGTGGGGTGCGGGGGTGTTGGCCGTGGCGTGCCTGAGCGTGCCGGTGATGATCCTGCGCCTGAACCAGATCTGGGCACTCCATGGCTGAGCGGTCCCGGGAGCTGGCGGAGGCGACCCGGTCCGGTCCCGGTCGGATGCTGATCGCGGTCTACGGGATCTTCGCCGTGGCCGCCACGGCCCGGTCGGCGGTGCAGATCGCCACCCACTTCGAGCGGGCGCCGCTGGCGTACGCGCTGTCGGCGTTCGCGGCCGTCGTGTACGTCGTGGCCACCGCCGCGCTGGCCGGCGCGGTGCCGCGGCGGGTCGCGTACCTCGCGTGCGGCGTGGAGCTGGCCGGGGTGGTCGTCGTCGGCGCGGCGAGCCTGGTGTTCGCGGACGCCTTCCCGGACGCCACCGTGTGGTCGGACTTCGGCGGCGGCTACGGGTTCATCCCGCTGGTGCTGCCCGTGCTCGGCCTGCTGTGGCTGCGCCGCACGGGACTGCGCCGGACGGGACTGCGGAACTCCGAACTGGACCGTTGAACTCGGCGGCACCCTGTCTCGTAGTGCAGTCGGACCGTCGGGACCCACACCCGGTGGACTGATCCGTGGTGGCGGCCGAGACCAAGGGCGTCCGGCAGGGCACGTCGCCGTGGGTGGCGGAGGCCGGGGAGGGTTCCCCGGCCTCCGTGACGAAGATCACCAGGCTGTGCCGATCTTGCTGTGGGCACGATCCGCGCAGGTCAAAGGCCGTCCGGGCGGCGTGGAATCAGCCCATGTCTGAGCCCGTTCTCAGGTTGCGTGTGCCAGCGTTCGCACATCCGCCCGCAGCACCCGCGCAGTGGTTCGACCGTCGATTCCCCCGACGGTCGTCCGATCGTCGGCTCCGCCGACGTGGCGCTCCGGCGGGTCCGCTCACCAAGGAGATTCCCACGATGTCCGTGCTGGCTCGGCTGAGCCTGGCCAACCGAAGTCTCGTCGGGCTGCTCAGCCTGCTCGTGATCGGTTTCGGTGTGTTCACGCTGCCCTCGATCAAGCAGCAGCTGTTCCCGTCCATCGAGCTGCCCGCCGCGGTGGTCATCGCGCCGTTCCCCGGCGCGTCGCCGGACCTGGTGGACAGCCAGGTCGCCGAGCCGATCCAGTCGGCCGTGCGCGGCGTCGACGGCGTCGAGCAGGTGCTCACCCGCTCCGCCGAGAGCTCGGCGACCGTGCAGGTGATGTTCACCTACGGCACCGACATCGACGCCGCCGTGGCCCAGTTGCAGCAGGCGGTGAACCGGCTCCAGCCCCGCCTGCCGCAGGGCGTCGAGCCGACCGTCGCCCAGGGCAGCACCGACGACATCCCGGTCATCGCGCTCGCCGCGACCTCCGGTGACGACGACATCGCCGCCGCGACCCGGCTGCGCGCCGAGGTCGTGCCCGGCCTGGAGGCCATCCCCGGCGTGCGGGAGGCGACGGTCGGCGGTGAGCGCGACCGCCAGGTCACCGTCACCGTCGACTACACCCGCCTCGGCGCGGCCCGGGTCGACCCGCAGGCCCTGACCACGGCCCTGACCACCGCGGGCGCGGTCACGCCCGCGGGCACCGTCCCGCAGGCCGACAAGACGCTGACCGTGCAGGTCGGCAGCCCGGTCGGCACCGTGGACGACCTGCGCGCCCTGCCGCTCGCCTCGCCCGGCGGCCCGGTGCGGCTGGGCGACGTGGCCAAGGTCGAGTCCACGCCCGCCGCGGCGACCGTCCTGACCCGCACCAACGGTGAGGCGACGCTCGGCATCAGCGTCACCATGACCTCCGACGGCAACGCGGTCGAGATCTCCCAGCAGGTCCGCGACAAGCTCGGCGAGTGGGGCGAGGCGGCCGGCTCCACGCTCACCGTCGCGTTCGACCAGGGCCCGCAGGTGCAGAAGGCGATCAGCGGCCTGACCACCGAGGGCCTGCTCGGCCTGCTGTTCGCGGTGCTGGTGATCCTGCTGTTCCTGCTGTCGGTGCGGTCCACGCTGGTGACGGCGGTGTCGATCCCGCTGTCCGTGGTGGTGGCGCTGATCGCGCTCTACACCGGCGACCTGTCGCTGAACCTGCTCACCCTGGGCGCGCTGACGATCGCCGTCGGCCGGGTGGTGGACGACTCGATCGTGGTGCTGGAGAACATCAAACGGCACCTCGGCTACGGCGAGGAGAAGCAACGCGCGGTGCTGGACGGCACGCGTGAGGTGGCGGGCGCGGTGACCGCGTCCACGCTGACCACGGTCGCGGTGTTCCTGCCGATCGCGTTCGTCGGCGGCATCGCGGGGGAGCTGTTCGGGCCGTTCTCCATCACGGTCACGGTGGCGTTGCTGGCGTCGCTGCTGGTGTCGTTGACGATCGTGCCGGTGCTGGCGTTCTGGTTCCTCAAGCGCCCGGCCGTGCCGACCGACCCCGAGGAAGCCGCGAAGGCGCGCGAGGCCGCGCTGGAGAAGGAGAAGCGCAGCCCGTTGCAGCGCGCTTACGTGCCCGTGCTCAAGTTCGCCACCACACGGCGTTGGGTGACGTTGCTGATCGCGGTGCTGATCTTCGGCGGCACGCTCGGCCTGGCCGGCTCGCTGGAGACCAACTTCATCGACAACGCGGGCGGCACCGCGTTGCAGGGCACCCAGAAGCTGCCGCCCGGCAGCAGCCTCGCCGCCCGCGACGACGCGGCGCGCAAGCTCGAAGGGGTGCTCGCGGAGACCGACGAGGTGGAGACCTACCAGGTCACCGTCGGCACGGACAACAGCCTGGCCGCGTTCGGCTTCGGCGGTGACGGCGACACCCGCGTGCGCGCCACCGTGCGCGAGGGCACGGACCTGGAAGCGTTGCAGGACCGGCTGACCGAGCAGCTGGCCAGCACGTCCGGCGCGGGCGAGGTGGCGTTCGGCGCGGCCGCGTCCGGCTTCGGCTCGGACACGATCGACGTGCTGGTCACCGCGCCCGACGCGGCCGCGCTGCGGGACGCGGCCGACCGCGTGCAGCAGGCCGTCACCGGCACGCCCGGCGTCGGCGAGGTCACCAACGACCTGTCGGTGAGCGCGCCGCGCGTGCAGGTGACGGTCGACCAGGCCGCCGCCGCGGCCCGCGGGCTCGGCAGCCAGACCATCGGCCAGTTCGCGGCGCAGGCGCTGCGCGGCGTGCCGGTGGCCCAGCTGCCGATCGACGGCCGGTCCCAGCAGGTCCTGCTGCGCACGGGCAGCGCGCCGGCCGACGTCGACGCGTTGCGCGCGTTGCCGCTGCCGGGCGGCATCACGCTCGGCCAGGTCGCCGAGGTGGCCGTGGTGGACGGTCCGGTGCAGGTGCGGCGCACCGACGGCGCGCGCAGCGCCACCGTGTCGGCCAAGGCCACCGGCTCGGACCTGGGCGCGGTGACGGCCGAGCTGACCTCCCGGCTGGACGCCCTCGACCTGCCGGCCGGCGCCTCGCACAGCATCGGCGGCGTCAGCGCCGACCAGGCCGAGACGTTCGCCGACCTGGGTCTGGCCATGCTCGCGGCCATCGCGATCGTGTTCCTGATCATGGTGGCGACGTTCCGCAGCCTGGTGCAGCCGCTGATCCTGCTGGTGTCCATCCCGTTCGCGGCGACCGGCGCGATCGGCCTGCTGCTGCTCACCGGCACCCCGCTCGGCCTGCCCGCGTTGATCGGCATGCTGATGCTCGTCGGGATCGTGGTGACCAACGCGATCGTGTTGATCGACCTGGTCAACCAGTACCGGCGGGACGGGATGCCGGTGCGGGAGGCGGTGGTCGAGGGCGGACGGCGGCGGCTGCGGCCGATCCTGATGACCGCCGCGGCCACGATCTTCGCGCTGCTGCCGATGGCGCTGGGCATCACCGGCGAGGGCGCGTTCATCGGCAAGCCGCTGGCGATCGTGGTGATCGGCGGCCTGATCAGCTCCACCCTGCTCACCCTGGTGCTGGTGCCCACGCTGTACTCGATGGTCGAGGGCCGCAAGGAGCGCCGGTCGGCGCGCCGGTCCGCGCGGCCCGTGGAGGAACGGGAACCGGTCACCGTCTGAGTGCCTCGCGCGAAGGCCCCGTCGTCCCTTGTGGCGGCGGGGCCTTCGTTTTCCCGGTCGCACCCCTTTGTACCGGTCGGCGACGGTTGTTCTCGGGGGCTGCCGGCAATACCTGGCATAAGGGTGGTATCACGGGGGCGCGCGGACCGATCGGAATTATTTCGTGCTGCTCAGACCCCGTTTCTTCGAAATTGCGCTGCGTGATGCCGAAGGCGGCAATGTTGGCGGCCATTGCGGTGCTCGGGAACGTGGATACGTTGTCGGTCGATGGACGTTCCTGCGAAAACACACATTCCCTCCTCGGACGACAACTGGGTGACCCGTCGGCGCCTTTCGGTGTTTCGGTTGTCCCGCCGCTCGGATTCCGGCGCACGGGGGCGGGCGTGACGGTGATCGCGGCACCGCCGCGCAACGCAGTGGTGCCGGTCGCGTTCACGGCGTACGGCGCGTTGTGGGGTCCGTACCTGGCCGCCCTGCCCGAGGTGCGGGCGGCGACCGGTGCGACCACCGGGCAGCTGGGGCTGGCGCTGCTGGTCGGCGCGGTGGCCGCGCTGCCCGCGATGGCGTGGGTGGGCCGCCTGCTGGACCGCTTCGGCCGGGTGGTCGTGGCCTCCGTGCTCGTGCTGTTCGCGGTGACGGCCGTGCTGCCGACGACGGCCGGCTCGGTGCCCGGCCTGGTCGTGTCGATCGCGTTGTTCGGATTCGGCTCCGGCGCCTGCAACGTCGTGGTGGTGGCGCTCGCCTCGGCCGAGGAGGCCCGGACCGGGGCGCGGGTGATGAACCGGGCGCACGCGTTGTTCAGCGTCGGGGTCCTGGTGTTCAGCGCCCTGACGGGACTGGTCGCGACGGCCGGCGTGCCCGCGCGTGCGGTGTCGGTGGTGCTCGCGATCGGCCTGGTCGGCTGGGTGTGGGCGGTGCGCGACTCGTTCCCGGAGCACGTGGGCCGCCACGAGCGGAGAGCCCGCCGCGAACGGACGCCGGGCGCCCGCCGCCCGCGGGTCCGCCCCGTGCCGCTGCTGGTGCTGCTGGCCGGTCTGGCGATGCTGGTCGAGAGCGGTGTGCAGCAGTGGAGCGCGGTGTTCCTGTCCGACGTCCTGGACGCGGCGCCGCCCTGGTCGGCGGCCGCACCGGGGGTGTTCGCCGGGATGATGGCCGCGGGCCGCCTGGGCGGGCACTGGCTGTCCGTCCGCGCCGCGGACCGGACGCTGCTCCAGGCGGCCGGGCTGGTCTCCGGCGTCGGGGTGCTGCTGATCGCCACGGCCGCCGAGCCGCTCATCGCGCTGGCCGGCACGGCGCTGGTCGGAGCCGCGATCTCGGTCGCCACACCCATCACCTACGGGCTGGCCGGGCGCGGCGCGCCACCCGGTGAGAGCGGCGCGCTCATCGGCGCGACCGCCTCGTTGGCCAACCTGGGCCTGCTCCTGGGGCCCGCCCTGGTCGGCCAGATCGCCGACCGAAGCGACCTCCGCACCGCGATGGTGGTCCTCGCACCGGTCTGCCTCGTGGTGTGCCTGCTCGGTCGTCGCACGGCAACTGTCCCGGTACTCGCTGAGGAGAGGAAGTCACCATGACCACGGTCAGCACCGCCCACGGCCTCGGGGGAGCGGAGTTCGTCGACGGCGCGCACCAGCGGCAGCTGATCGGCACCACCGCGGTCCCGGTCGACCCCGCGGTGGTGCCCGTGCACGGCCCGGACGGCGGCCAGTGGCTCGTGACCGGCTACCCCGAGACGCGGGACTTCCTGCGGGACGGGCGGTTCAGCCGGGCCGAGGCCGCCGAGGCGTGCCACCCGCGCGGCCCCGCACTGCAGATGTCGATCACCGAGATGGACCCGCCGCGGCACACCCGGATCCGCAACATCATCGGCGGCGCGTTCTCCGCCAGACGCGTCGAGCGCCTGCGCCCCACCATCGAGCGGATCGCCGAGCGGCTGCTGCACCAGGCCGTCCGGTCCGGTCCGGTGACGGACCTGATCGCGGACTTCTGCGCACCGCTGACCTTCACCGCCCACTGCGAACTGCTCGGCGTGCCCACCGCCCGCCGCGAGTCGATCGGCCTCAGCTCCCTGCGCCGGCTCGGCACGCCCGGCGCCGCCGACCCGACCGAGACCTACCACGCGGAACTGCTGCTGCACGCCGAGGTCACCGACCTGCTGGCCGACCCCGACCTGCCGCCCGGCCTGCTGGCCGACCTCGTCGCCGCGCACCACGACCGCGGCCTGCTCACCGACACCGAGCTGACCGGCCTCGCGGCGTCCCTGTTCTTCGACGGCCACGCGCTGGCCGCCGCCCAGATCGGCAACGCCGTGCTCTGCCTGCTGACCCGCCCCGCCCTGCTGGCGTCGCTGCGCGCGAACCCCTCGCTGCTCGACGGCGTCATCGAGGAGTCGTTCCGCTACAGCCCCTCGGTCACCCTGAGCATGGCCCGCGTCGCCACCGAGGACGTCACCCTCGGCGAGGCCTGTATCAGGGCCGGCGATCGGGTCACCGCGGCCCTTCCGCTGGCCAACCGCGACGCCGCGGCCTTCGAGCGCCCGCAGGTGTTCGAGCCCGACCGGGGTGCCAACCGGCACCTCTCGCTCGGCTACGGCACGCACCACTGCATCGGGGCGCACCTCGCCCGCGTCGAGGTGCGCGCCGCGCTCGGCGCACTGCTGCGCGACGACGTCCACCTGGAGCTCGCCGTGCCGGCCGAGGAACTCGCCTGGTACGCCTCGCCGACCATCCGCGGTCTCACCACCCTGCCGGTCCACCTGTCCGAGCGCCCCCGCGCCCCACGGACGCACGACACCGGACCAGGGGCCTAGGACCGGCTCCCCGCTCGGCCACCCCCGCTCGGCCACCCCCGCTCGGCCACCCCTGCCCGGCTGCTCCTGCTCAGGCGCCCGGCTCGTACGCCAGGTTCGGCCGCAGCCACCGCTCGACCTCCGCCAGCGGCATGCCGCGCCGGCGGGCGTAGTCGACCACCTGGTCCCGACCGATCCGGCCGACGGTGAAGTAGCGCGCACCCGGGTTGGCGAAGATCACGCCGCTGACGCTCGCCGCCGGGGTCATGGCGAACGAGTCGGTCAACGCCAGGCCCACCCGCTCGGCCCCCAGCAGCGCGAACAGGTCCTGCTTCTCGCTGTGGTCCGGGCTCGCCGGGTAGCCGAACGCGGGCCGGATGCCGCGGAACCGCTCGGCGTGCAGGTCCTCCAGCGCCGGGTCGGCGTCCGGCTCGAACCAGTCGCGCCGCGCCCGCAGGTGGACGTGCTCGGCGAACGCCTCGGCCAGCCGGTCGGCCAACGCCTTCACCATGATCGACTTGTAGTCGTCCTGCTCGCGCTCGTACCGCCCGGACAGCTCCTCGGCGCCGTGGATCGCGACCGCGAACCCACCCAGGTGGTCGCCCGCCGGCGCGACGTAGTCGGCCAGGCAGCGGTTCGGCCTGCTCTGCGGCTTGGTCGTCTGCTGGCGCAGCATCGGCAGCCGCCTGCCGTCCACCACGATGTCGTCACCCTCGGCGTGCGCGGGCCAGAAGCCGTACACGCCCTTCGCCCGCAACGAGCCGTCGGCGATGATCTGGTCGAGCATCGCGTTCGCGTCGTCGAACAGCTCCTGCGCGGCCGGGTTGGTCGTCAGGATCTTCGGGAACTTGCCCTTGAGCTCCCAGGCCAGGAAGAAGAACGTCCAGTCGATCATCTCACGCAGCTCGGCCAGCGACGGCTCCACCACGCGCAGCCCGGTGAACGCGGGCGTCGGCAACTCCTCGAACGACACCACCTCGGCGTTCGCCCGCGCCTGCTCGACGGTCAGCAACGGCGTGCTCTGCCGGTTCTCGTGCTCCTCGCGCAACCGCTGCTGCTCGACCCGCGTCGCCGCGCCCAACTCCTCGGCGCGGTCCTCGTCCAGCAGCGCCGACACCACGCCCGCCACCCGTGACGCGTCCAGCACGTGCACCGTCGTCTGGTCGTACGCGGGCGCGATGCGCACGGCCGTGTGCTGGCGGGACGTCGTCGCGCCACCGATCAGCAGCGGCAGCTTCATCCCGCGCCGCTGCATCTCCGCCGCCACGGACACCATCTCGTCCAGCGACGGCGTGATCAGCCCGGACAGGCCGACCGCGTCCGCGCCCTCGGCGATCGCGGTGTCCAGGATCTTCGCCGCGGGCACCATCACGCCCAGGTCGACCACGTCGTAGTTGTTGCAGCCCAGCACCACGCCGACGATGTTCTTGCCGATGTCGTGCACGTCGCCCTTCACCGTGGCCAGCACGACCTTGCCGTTGCCGCGGGTGGAGCCGGAGGCTTCCTTCTCCGCGTCCATGTACGGCTCCAGGTGCGCGACCGCGCGCTTCATCACCCGCGCGCTCTTCACCACCTGCGGCAGGAACATCTTGCCCGCGCCGAACAGGTCGCCGACGACCTTCATGCCGTCCATCAACGGACCCTCGATCACGTCCAGCGGGCGCTTGGCCTCCAGCCGGGCCTCTTCGGTGTCCTCGATGATGAAGTCCACGATGCCGTGCACCAGCGCGTGCTCCAGCCGCTTGGCCACCGGGCCCTCGCGCCACGCCAGGTCGACCACCCGCTTGGTGCCCGAGCCCGCCACCGTCTCGGCGAACGACACCAGCCGGTCGGTGGCGTCCGGGCGGCGGTCGAACAGCACGTCCTCGACCAGCTCCAGCAGGTCCTTCGGGATGTCCTCGTAGACCGCGAGCTGACCGGCGTTGACGATGCCCATGTCCAGGCCCGCGCGCACACCGTGGTACAGGAACGACGAGTGCATCGCCTCGCGCACGGTGTCGTTGCCGCGGAACGAGAACGACAGGTTGGAGATGCCGCCGCTGATCCGCACGCCCGGACAGCGCTGCTTGATCAGCGGGATCGCGTCCAGGAACGCCTTGGCGTACCCGTTGTGCTCGGCGATGCCGGTCGCCACCGCCAGCACGTTCGGGTCGAAGATGATGTCCTCGGCCGGGAAGTCGGCCTTCTGCGTCAACAGGTCGTACGCGCGACCGCAGATCTCGACCTTGCGCTCGGCGGTGTCGGCCTGGCCCAGCTCGTCGAACGCCATCACCACCACGCCGGCGCCGAAGTCGCGGATGCGGCGGGCCTGGGCCAGGAACGGCTCCTCGCCCTCCTTCAGGCTGATCGAGTTGACCACGCCCTTGCCCTGCACGCACTTCAGCCCGGCCTCCAGCACGCTCCACCGCGAGCTGTCGACCATGATCGGCACCCGGGCGATCTCCGGCTCGGTGGCGACCAGGTTCAGGAACGTGGTCATCGCCCGCTCGCTGTCGAGCAGGTCGGCGTCCATGTTCACGTCGAGCAGGTTCGCGCCGCCACGCACCTGCTCCAGCGCGACGTCCACCGCCGCCTGGTAGTTGTCGCCCTCGATCAGCCGGCGGAACTTCGCCGAACCGGTCACGTTGGTGCGCTCGCCGATCATCACGAACCCGGTGTCCGAGCCGATCTCGAACGGCTCCAGACCGCTGAACCGGGTCCGCTCCGGCCTGCTCGCCACCGGCCGCGGCGCCATGTCCTTGACCGCCGTGGCGACCCGCGCGATGTGCTCGGGCGTCGTGCCGCAGCAGCCGCCCACGATGTTGACCACGCCGTCCTCGGCGAACCCGTGCAGCAGCGCGGCCGTCTCGTCCGGGGTCTGGTCGTAGCCGCCGAACGCGTTGGGCAGCCCGGCGTTGGGGTGGCTCGCGGTGTAGGTGCCCGCGAGCCGGGCCAGCTCGGTGATGTGCGGCCGCATCTCGGCCGCGCCCAGCGAGCAGTTCACGCCCACCACGAGCGGGTCGGCGTGCGCGACGGAGTTCCAGAACGCCTCGACGGTCTGCCCGGACAGCGTCCGCCCGCTCAGGTCCACGATGGTGACCGAGATCCACAGCGGCAGGTGCGGCGCGACCTCGCGGGCCGCGGCGACGGCGGCCTTGGCGTTGAGCGTGTCGAAGATCGTCTCGATCATCAGCAGGTCGACGCCGCCCTCGGCGAGCGCGCCGATCTGCTCCGCGTACGAGTCCTTGACCTGGTCGAACGTGACCGTCCGGTACGCCGGGTCCTCGACTCGCGGCGACAGCGACAGGGTGACGTTGAGCGGGCCGACCGAGCCCGCGACGAACCGGCCGCCCGCCTCGTCGGCCGCCTGGCGGGCCAGTTGGGCGCCGCGCAGGTTCATCTCGCGCACCAGCTCCTCCAGGCCGTAGTCGGCCTGGGCGATGCTCGTCGCGGTGAACGTGTTCGTGGTGGTGATGTCCGCGCCCGCGGCCAGGTACCGGCGGTGCACGTCGAGGATGAGGTCCGGCCGGGTCAGGTTGAGCAGGTCCGGGTCGCCGGTGACGTCGTGCGTGTGGTCGCCGAGCAGATCGCCGCGGTAGTCGGCCGGGGTGAGCGCGGCGGCTTGGAGCATGGTGCCCCAGGCGCCGTCCAGCACCGCGACGCGCTGGTCCAGCAGCTCTCGCAGGGCGTTTTCCGACACGCGGCCTCCCATCGGGGGAGGCGCCCTTGCGGATGTCGAACCCCTACCGAGCGTGGCGGGCTCGTCACCCGTTGCAGCGCCTCTCGGTTGGAGGGTCAAGCTTAGCCAAACCCGCCAGGGTGGGCGGATCCGCCCACTTGCTGGGACCGGTTGCGCACGGTCAGCGGGCGATGACGACCTCCAGCGTGCGCGGACCGTGCACGCCCTCCACCCGTTCGAGCTCGATGTCGCTGGTCGCGGAGGGTCCGCTGATCCAGGTCTGGGTGCGCACCCCGGCCAACGCCGCCACCGCGTCCGGCACGCCCGCGACCACCTGGTCGGCCCGCACCACCACGAGGTGGTAGTCCGGCACGAGCGTGAGGGCGCGCGGTCCCTGGTCGGCGGCGTCGTGGTCGAGCACGATCGTGCCGGTCTCGGCGACGGCCACGTGGCAGGCGGTGACGACGGCGTCGACGCGTTCGAGGGTGGCGACGCCCACGGGCGTGCGGATGAGCCCGGTTTCGCGGCCGAGGAGCTCGATTTCGCGCCTGGGGGGCTCGATCTCGCGGCTGAGGGGCTCGGCTTCGCCGGGGCGGCGCTCGGTTTCGCGGGAGTGGGGCTCGGCTTCGCCGGGGAGGGGCGCAGCTTGGCTGCCGGGGTGGGGCTCGGTTTCGCCGGGGTCGGGCGCGGCTTCGCCGGGGTCCCCGCCCAGGGGAACCCTGAACTCAATTCTACCGCCGGGGTCCGACAATTCCGGCTGGTCGGACCACGCGGAGGTCCACGTAGAGGTCCACGCCGGCGGGATGCCGGGCGCCGCCACCACGAGCCGCGCGCCGCGGTCGCGCAGTGCCTCCGCGATCGCACCCGGCACCTCGTCCGCACCGACGATGCGGACCTGTGCGCGGTAGTCGCGCAAGCGTTGCGCGAACAGCTCCAGGTCACCGGGCCCGCGCGTGCCCGCCGCCCGGTACTCGCGGCGCACCGGCGCGGCCGCACCAGGCCCCTTCGCCCGCCGAACCCTCGCCAAGACCTCGTCACGCGCGCTCATCGGGACTCCCACCAGTCGCGGAACGTTTCCTTCGGTGGCTGCGGCAGGTCACGGGCCGTCGACCAGCCGTGCAGCGGCACGTGCCGGCTCGCCAGCCGCCCGAACCGGCCCAGGCGCACCAGCCGCCGCCACCGGCGCGCGTCCGACATCGCCCACGCCAGCGCGCGCATGGCCGTCGACTCCGGTGTGGTCTTCTTCGACTCGGTCACCCGTGCCCGCAGGTGCACCAGCATCGACGGGATGTCGATCGCCACCGGGCACACGTCGTAGCAGACACCGCACAACGACGACGCGAACGGCAGCGTGGGGTTGCGATCCACCCCCGTCAGCTGCGGCGACAGCACCGCGCCGATCGGGCCGGGGTACGTCGAGCCGTACGCGTGACCGCCGGTGCGCTCGTACACCGGGCACGAGTTCAGGCACGCCGAGCAGCGGATGCAGCGCAGCGCCGCCCGGCCCTCCGGGTCGGCGAGCGTCGCCGTGCGGCCGTTGTCCACCAACACCACGTGACTGGTCTGACCCTCCGTCGGCCCGGTCCACACCGACGTGTACGGGTTCATCCGCTCACCGGTGGACGAGCGGGGGAGCAGTTGCAGGAACACCTCCAGGTCCTGCCACGTCGGCACCAGCTTCTCGATGCCCACCACGCTGATCAGCGTGCGCGGCAGGGTCAGGCACATCCGGCCGTTGCCCTCGGACTCGACCACCACCAGCGACCCCGTCTCGGCCACGCCGAAGTTCGCGCCCGAGATCGCCACGTCGACCGTCATGAACTTGTGCCGCAGGTGCTTGCGGGCCGCCTCGGCGAGCGCCCGCGGGTCGTCGGTCAGCTCCGGGTCCACGCCCGGCATCTCGCGCCGGAACACGTCCCGGATCTCCGACCGGTTGCGGTGGATCGCGGGCACCAGGATGTGGCTCGACTTGTCGTCGCCCAGCTGGACGATCAGCTCGGCGAGGTCGGTCTCCACCGCGTGCACGCCGATGTCGGCCAACGCCTCGTTCAACCCGATCTCGACCGTGGCCATCGACTTGACCTTGATGACCTCGCGCGTGCCGGTCGCCCGCACCAGGTCGGCGACGACGCGGTTGGCCTCGTCGGCGTCCCGCGCCCAGTGCACGTGCGTGCCGCGGCTCGTCAACGCCTCCTCGAACCGCACCAGGTGCTCGTCCAGGTCGGCCAGCACCTCGTCCTTGATCGCCGCACCCGCCGCGCGCAGCTGCGCCCAGTCCGGGAGTTCACCGACGACGTTCGCGCGCTTGGCCCGGATCGTGGCGGTGGCCTTGGCGAGGTTGCGGCGCAGCTGGGCGTTGCCCAGGGCTTCACGGGCGGCCTTGGGGAACGGCTCGCCGGTCAGGTTGCCGCCGCCGGCGGGCATGCCCAGGAACGTCATCGGGTGTGCTCCAGGACCTGGGCCAGGTGCAGCGGGCGGACGCCGCTGCGCAGCCTGCTCAGGCCGCCGCCGATGTGCATCAGGCACGACGAGTCGCCCGCGGTGAGCACGCCCGCTTTCGTGCTCAGCACGGCGCTCATCTTGTCGCCGAGCATGGCGGTGGAGGTGTCGGAGTTCTTCACCGCGAACGTGCCGCCGAAACCGCAGCACGTCTCGGCGGACGGCAGCTCGACCAGGTCGATGCCCTCGACCGCGCGGAGCAGCCTCAGCGGCCGGTCCTCGACCTTCAGCACGCGCAGCGAGTGGCACGTGGGGTGGTAGGTGACCCGGTGCGGGAAGTACGCGCCGACGTCGGTGACGTCGAGGACGTCCACCAGGAACTCCGACAGCTCGTACGTGCGCTCGGCGGTGTCCGCGGCGGCCTCGGCCAGCTTCGCGTCACCGTGCTCGCGGGCGACGTGCGCGTGCTGGTGCCGCACCGATCCCGCGCACGACCCGGACGGTGCGACGATCACGTCGGCCCGCTCGAACGCCTCGACGTGGTTGCGGATGACCGGCAGCGCCTGGCCGGGGTAGCCGGTGTTGATGTGCATCTGGCCGCAGCAGGTCTGGGCGGGCGGCACGACCACCTCGTGGCCGAGTCGTTCCAGCAGCCGGACGGTGGCCTTGCCGACGTCCGGGAACAGCCCGTCGACCAGGCACGTGACGAACAGCGCGACTCTCACCGCGGTGAGTCTAGGCTCTGTGGTCTGACCACACCAGGCTGTGGTCAGACCACAGTCGCGTGCGGAGGTGTTCGCCTTGTCCGGGTACGGCGCGGTGCTGCGGCACGTCGAGTCTGAGCTGAGCGCGGGCAGGCTCGGCGTGGGGCAGCAGCTGCCCGCCGAGCGCAGGCTGGCCGAGGACCTCGGGGTCAGCCGCGCCACCGTGCGCGAGGCGATCCGGGTGTTGCAGGCGATGGGCGTGGTGCGCAGCGGCGTCGGCTCGGGGCCGGACGCGGGCACCACCGTCATCGCCGACCCGGCGGGCGGGCTCGGCGCGGCCCTGCGGCTGCACCTGGCCACCCGCAGGCTGCCGATGGCCGACCTGGTCGGCACCAGGGTGATGATCGAGAGCCACTCCGTGCGCGCCGCCGCGACCGACCCCGACCACCCGGAACTGGCCCGTGCCGCGGACCTGCTGGCCCGGATGGACGCGCCGGACCTCGACGCGGACGCGTTCCACCAGCTCGACGCCGACTTCCACGTCGCCCTCACGGCTGCTGCGGGCAACGCGGTGAACACCGCGATCATGGCCGCGCTGCGCGACGCGATCCACCGCACCGTGCTGGACGCCGTGCAGGCGCTGCCCGACTGGCCGCGCACCGCCGTGCGGCTGCGCCGCGAGCACCGGTCGATCCTGCGGGCCGTTCAGTCAGGTGACGGCGACCTGGCCGCCACGCGCGTCACCCGCCACGTCGAAGGTTTCCACCGCGAGTGGGAGCGTCACGCCCTGCCGCGGTGAGCGCCCGACGTGCTCGTCACCACCGCTTCGCCCGCAACACCAGGTTGCCCGACTTGAGCAGCGGTCCGCAGGTGCCCTCGGTCCACTCCTCGCCAGCGCGGAGGTCCTGGATGCAGACCTCTTTCGAGGCGACGATCCTGCCGGTCTGCCCTGAGGTGTAAGGCCCGACCGCGGAGAAGTTGTGCCTCACGGTCGAGATGACCGCCTCCACCGTGAGGGTGAGCGCGGACTGGTTGCGCATCTGTTTGTGCGTGGTCAGCTCGACCGTGGTGCCGGGGCTGATCCAGACGTGGCCGACCGGGGTGCCCAGGAAGGAGGTCAGCTCGAAGAAGTACTGCCGGAACAGGTGGATCACGCCGACCGGGGACACGGCCTTGAGGTTGCCGTCGCCGAAACCCGCGACCGGGTCGTTCCCGTCGAGCAGGTCGGCGAGGTTCGGTTTGCCGGTGAAGAAGTACTGGTCCGCCGCGTCCGGGTGGTGAGCCGCCAGCCAGTGCAGGTAACCGACGACCTTGTTCTCGCGCCGCAGGAGCGCGGCGAAGGTCTCCGGCCCGCGGTGGGCGGGTGCGACGACGCACCCGGCGTCGTGAAGTCGGCCGTTCGACGGCAGAAGAAAGGCGGCCCCCTGTCGACCATGCTTTTGCCGCGCGCGTTACGACAAGCGTTTCCTTCGATATCGGCGGCGTGGAACATCTCGCGGACGACCTGGAATCATGAGCGAAAATCGTATTGTTCGGGAATGCCCGAATGGCGTAGGGAAACGCGTATTCGGTCTGTGGGATTCTGCGGGTCGGTCGAATCAGGTCGGGTCGTAGTGGCGGATGTCCGAGGTGGTCGCCAATCGGGCGCGCATCGCTTCCAGCGTGGCCGGGCCGGCGCCGTGGGTCCGGGCCTGCACCAGGACGTTGCCCAGGGCGGTGGCCTCGACCGGGCCGGCGGTGACCCGGCGGCCGGAGAGGTCGGCGGTCAGGCGGCACAACAGGTCGTTGCGCGAGCCGCCACCCACGATGTGGATCACGTCCACGTCCCGGCCCGTCACCTCGGCGGCCTGGTCGACGGTGCGCGCGTAGGCGACCGCCAGGGAGTCCAGCACGCAGCGCACGGTCTCGGCGGGCGTGCGCAGCGGGCCGGTCGCCGCCGCCGCGATCCTCCGGGGCATGTCGCCGGGTGCGATGAACGCCGGGTCGTCCACGTCGACGGTCGGGCCGCCCGCGGGCAGGGCCTCCGCCCGGGCCAGCAGGTCCGCCGGATCCGGGTCCCCCCACTCCCGCAGCGACTCCTGGAGCAGCCACAACCCGCCCACGTTGCGCAGGAACCTGGTCCGCCCGTCCACGCCGCCCTCGTTGGTGAAGTTGAGCTCGCGTGCGCGCGGGGACAGCACCGGCTCCGGCAGCTCGACACCCGCCAACGACCACGTCCCGCTGGACACATACGCGAAGCGCGACCCGTCCGCGGGCAACGCGACCACCGCCGACGCGGTGTCGTGCGAACCGACCGACGTGACCGGCGTCGTGCTCGGCAGGCCGGTCGCCCGCGCCACCTCCGGCCGCAGCGACCCGCGCACCTCGCCCGGCTCCTGCAACGGCGGGAACGGCACGCCGTCGGCCAACTCCGGCGCCCACGTCCGCGTCCGCACGTCCAGCAGACCCGTGGTGGACGCGTTCGTGATCTCCGTCCGCAGCTCGCCGGTCAACCAGTACGCCAGCAGGTCCGGCAGCAGCACGACGTGCGCCACCTCGTCCCACCGCGGGGACGCCCGCTCCGCCTCCAGCTGGTACAGCGTGGTGAACGGCAGGAACTGCAGGCCGTTGATCGCGTACAACGCCTCGGGCGCCACCCGCGCGTGCACCCGCTCCACCGCCTCGGCGGTGCGCCCGTCCCGATAGGACACCGGTTCGGCGAGCAACGCCCCGTCCTCGCCGAGCAGCCCGTAGTCCACGGCCCACGTGTCGATGCCGATCGACACCACCTCGGGGAACCCGGAGGCCAGCGCCCGCAGCCCGACCACCACCTCCCGGTACAGCCCGGTGAAGTCCCAGCGCAGGTGCCCGTCGCGCGTCACCACGCCGTTGGGGAACCGGTGCACCACGTGCAGCGTGGTCCGACCGCCGGCCACCACGCCGGCCACGACCCGTCCGCCCGAGGCGCCGATGTCGATGGCTCCGAAAACCCCGTTGAGGGACGACATGGGCGGCTCCGCAGGCTTGAATCGTTTCAAACCTCCGCAGTCAATCGCTCCGCGCCCTCGGCTGTCAAGGAGGTGGGGAGACCCGGCCCCCGGGAGGACCGGGGACCGGGCACCGTCCGCACCGCCGGCTCGTGCGCGCCCCCAGGACACGTCCGAGCAGCACCGGTGCGGCACAGATGAGCGCCACGTCCTTCACCACGAACCCGCCGGTCGTGGTCGAACGGCAGGGGGTTGCCCCCGGTCATCACGGGAGCCGGCGCCTGGACGGAGACCGGGAACGTCCCCGCCAGGTGGACCGCCACGACGACCTGCGTCAGCCGCGACGGCCGCCCGAGCGGCCACACCACCCCCGGCCCGACACGTCAGTCGCCCAGCGGGTTGAGCAGGTCCGCCTTGCCCTCGAACGCGAACAGCAGCAGGTCCGTCATCCGGAACGTCTGGGAGTCCGGACCGAACGCCGGTCGCCACGACGGCTCGCGGACGATCGACGTGCGGCTGCCCTCGATGGCGCGGTGGAACACCTCGGCCACGATCCGGCCGCCCACCGGCCCGAGGCGACCGTTGTTGAACTCCGCCTCACGCAGCACGTAGAGCCACAACGGGGTCGAGGCAGTCACCTCGCCCTTCTGCGCGTCGGTCAGCGAGTCCAGCGTGGCGCCCTGGTTGCCGACCAGGACCTGCTCGCCGGTCAACGGCGGCACGCCCAGGAACTCCGCCATCTGCTGCCCACTGGCCAGCCGGACCATGTTCGCCCGGGTCAGGTTGCGGAACGCCAGGTTGCGCTCGATCTCGGGGAACGTGGTGCCGCGCCCGTCGAACGTGCCCGCCGGGAGCTGGGTCAGCGGGTTGACCAACAGGGTGTCGAGCCGCTTGGTGAGGTTGCCCCCGTCGGCGGTCGGCGGCGCCAGGTCCGGCCGGTCGGCTTCGGTGAAGTCGAACAGCCTGCGGAAGTCGGCGATCCAGTTGGTGGGCAGCGTGTCGACCGTGCCCGAGTTGGGGTTGTCCAGGTCGGGCAGCTGCGACCCCGGGTCGAAGTTGCCGGAGGTGCCGGTGAAGACGAACAACAGGAACAGGGAGGCGGCGCCGCCCGGACCGTTCGAGTTGAACACCCGGTTCCACTGGTAGGCGCCCCGGATCATGCTGTGGCCCAACCGGTACGCCGCCACCGAGAACTCCAGCGGCATGGTCGGCTGGAGCCCGTGCGGCGACCTGCCCCGGCCCGGCGCCTCGAAGAACCGCCGACCGTTGGTGAACACGTCGTCCACGATCGCCGGGTCCACGATCCGCGGCAGGAAGTCGGTGCGCAGCATCCACTGGTAGTGGCGCACCACCTGCTCGCGTGCCGCGGTGAACAGCCGCCGCCCGGTCAGACCGCGCAGCGCCAGCTCGTCCACGACCCGGTTGTGGAACCTGATGAACGCCAGGTGGGTCTGGGCGACGGCCAGGTTCTCGTCGTTGCGGGTGTCCGGGATCAGCGGCCGGCGCCGGTCGGCCCCGGTCGTGCCCGCCGCGCCGAACCGCGGCAGGTCGAACCCCTCCAGCGCGACGTTGACCCGTTCGTCCGGGAACGGCGCCGGCGAGGTGGTGCCGACCTTGAGCTTCACGCCGTCCGCGGCGTAGAAGATCCGGTCGTTGCGGTCACCGGGACCGCGTCCGTACACCGAGTCGAGGTCCAGGGCGGGTGAGCGGCCCTGCACCAGCTCGTCGAGGTTGACGTCCTCGCCGAGCTGCGACTCGGTGCGGTCCATGGTCAGGTCGTGGTCCACGAACTGACCGAGGTAGGTGAAGCCCGCCGGGATCGGCGGGTCCGCGGAGTCCGCCTGCGGTACGTCCGCGGTCATGGCGGTGGCCAGGGCGATCCTGGTCTCCTCGTCCAGTCGGGTCCCCTCCGGCCCCAGCCGGGAGAACCGGAACCGGCGCAGCTCCTCCACCGTGAGCGGCTGACGGGTCGTCGCCTCGCCGTTGCGGTCGAACTCCAGCACTCCCTCGCCGACGACGAAGAAGCTGTTCGTACCGTGCTGCTTCATAGACCCCCCCAGGTCTGCGTTCCCCGGGATCACCGGGCAGGACGAGCGCACCCCCTGTGGTCGCCCTGTACTACACAGGTACCAGGACTTGTCGATCAGATACACGGACCATTCCGCTGGGCTGGTTGCGCTAGTCCAAGTGGGTGGGCAAGGTCCAGGTCAGCGGTGATCCTGAGAGAACCTGTGAATGTGCGGTCGAAGATCGCCAAGCGGCGGTCGGACAGGCGACCGACAGGAAAACGCGCGCGGAACGCGGACGTGAGCTCCTAGGGTGACGGCGTGTTCCCCGACTTCCACCGCGCACCCAACATCGCCGACCACCCCGACGTCTACGAGCGGGAGAACGAGGCGATCGACCCCGACGAGGTGCTGTGGCGCGCGCTGCGCGAGCGGGCCGACTGGGCCGGCCGCACGGTGCTCGACCTCGGCTGCGGCACGGGGTTCTGGCTGCCCCGCTACGCGGTCGACGCGGCCTCGGTGATCGGCGTCGAGCCGGACCCGGACCTGCTGGTCAGGGCGGGCGAGCGGGGGACCGTGCGGCCCGGTTCGGCCGAGCACATCCCGTTGCCGGACGCGAGCGTGGACGTGGTGCACGCCCGGTTCGCGTACTTCTTCCCACCGGGCTGCGAACCCGGTCTCGCCGAGGTGCGGCGGGTGCTGCGGCCGGGCGGTGCGCTGGTCGTGATCGACAACGACGGGCGGCACGGCGAGTTCGCCGACCTGCTCGCCGCCTCACCGTGGGCGTCGGCCCAGGGGACCGCCGACACGACCGACGCGTGGTGGCGTGACCAGGGCGCCGAGCGCACCGAGGTGATGTCGTCCTGGCGCTGCCGCGACGCGGCCGAGCTGGAATCCGTGCTGCGCATCGAGTTCCCATCCGACGTGGTCGACGCGTGGATCCGCGCGAACCCCGGTCGGCACGAGCTGAGCTACGGCTACGTCCTGTTCACCGTCACCACTTGATCGCGCGCCTTACGCCACGAACCACGCGTCGCCCCTTGACCCCGCCCCTGGGGCACGGACTAGACATGGCGGCACAGACGTGGCGAGGGGGAGTACGTGATCGACTACGCGAAGCACAGCCGGTTCAGTGAGCCGGGGTCGTCGGCCGGGTGGTTGGACGGTGTGGGGCCGGACCTGGCGGAGTTGCGGCGGGTCGCGTCCGGGTTGGTGTTCCACTTCTGGGGCAACGGGGACATCACCGACCACGGGTTCCCGGCGGACCGGTTGGCGGAGGTCGACCTGCGGTACGCGGCGGACATGTTCGCCCGGCTGCACGAGCTCAACCCCGCGCCGTTGGGCGACCGGCGCGCGCCGACCGAGCGGATCGTGGGTTGCTGCCGGGACTTCACGCTGCTGTTCGTGTCGATGGCGCGCCACCACGGCATCCCGGCGCGGTCACGGGTCGGGTTCGCCGGTTACCTCGCGCCCGGCTGGTACCTGGACCACGTGGTGGCCGAGGTGTGGGACGGGCGGCGGTGGCGGCTGGTCGACCCGCAGTTCACCGAGAGCGAGGTCGACCTCGTGGACGTGCCGCGGGAGGCGTTCCTGGTGGGCGCGGACGCGTGGCGGGTGTGCCGTTCGGGCGAGGTGGACCCCGAGCGGTTCGCGGTGTCACCCGAGCTGACCGTCCCCGGCACGCGCGGCCTGACCCAGGTGCGGCACGACCTCGTGCAGGACCTGGCGTCGTTGAACAAGCACGAGATGATCCTCTGGGACCTGTGGGGCACGCTGAGCGACGCGCCGGAACTGTCCGAAGAGGACGTCCTGGCCGCCGACGAGCTCGCGGCGCTGCTGAGCGACCCCGACGCGGACGTGCGCGCGGCCTTCGAGGTCGACGCCTACCGCGTGTCGCCGGTGATCACCTCGCACGACCAGGTCACTCAGTCGCCGGTGGAGGTCGTGCTGCGCTGAGCCGCGTTGCGCGCGGTGGCCGGGCTGAGGCGGGTCATCACGGCCAGGTACGAGGTGGGGAACAGCCGGGCCAGGACGTCGGGCACGACGGCGGTCCACGCGATCAGCACCCGGCCCTTGCGCTTCTCCACGCCGGCCAGGATCCGCTCGGCGGCCTTGTCGGCGGGGTAGGTCAGCAGCTTGGCGAAGCTCTCCCGGCCCTGCGCCGCCTCGGCCTCGCTCACCCCGGACGCCACCCGGGCGGTCTCCGCGATCCTGGTGCGGATGCCGCCCGGGTGCACGCACGTGACGCCGACGCCCCGGTCGGCCAACTCGTGGCGCAGCGACTCGGTGAACCCGCGCAGGGCGAACTTGCTGGCCGAGTACGCGGTCTGGCCGGGCGGCCCGATGAGCCCGAACAGGCTCGACACGTTGACCACGTGGCTGCCCGGCGACTCCAGCAGCGTCGGCAGCAGCAGCCGGGTCAACGCGACCGGCGCCCGGAAGTTGACGTCCACGACCCAGTCGAACTCCTCCGCGTTCACCTGGTCGAACGTGCCGCCCAGGGCGACGCCCGCGTTGTTCACCAGCAGGGTGATCCGCGGGTTCGCGGCCAGCACGCGGGCCGCGAGGCCGTCCAGACCGGCGATGTCGGACAGGTCGGCCACGTGCGTCTCGACCCGCGGGCCGCGGATCCTCGCGGCCACCGCCGCCAGCCGGTCGGCGTCCCGGTCGATCAGCACCAGGTCGCTGCCGCGCCGCGCCAGCCCGTAGGCCAGTTGCTCGCCCATGCCGCCGGCCGCGCCGGTGACCACCGCCGTGCCACCCGCGAACCGGTAGCGCGAGAGCTGGGACATGCGGCCTCCTCAGGACGTCGGTCGGACCAGTCTGGCCCGACCCGCACCCCGGAGCTTGACTTCCCGCGACAGACATTTGACCCGGCACGACATCAGGCGCCGCGGCGGACGGCGCTCGGCGTGGCGCCCCACCACCGGCGGCAGCAGCGGCTGAGCGCGGACTGCTCCGACAACCCGAGCAGGCCGGCCACCTGGCTCATCGGCATGTCGGTGGTGGTCAGGTACCGCTTCGCCGCCTCACGCCGCACCTCGTCCAGCACGGTGGCGAACGTGGTGCCCTCCGCGGCCAACCGGCGCTGCACCGTGCGCGGGTGCAGGTCGACCAACCGGGCCACCGCGCCGATCTCCGGCGGGAACGTCCCCAGCGACCGGGTCAGCACGGCGCGCACCCGTGCCGTCGTGGACGCGCCCTCGCCCGCCGCCTGCTCGGCCAGGAACGCCAGCGCCAACCGCCACACCCGCTCGTCACCGCCCGCCAACGGCTGGTGCACCAGGGCGCGCGGCATCCGCAGCACCGGCGCGTCCTGCCCGATGTGGACGGTCGCGCCGAAGAACTCCTCGTACACCGCCAGGGGCGCGACCGGCGTGTACGGCAGCTCCACGCTGCGCAACCCGTACGGGCCGCCCAGCAGGTAGGTGATCGACCGGTGCAGGAAGCCGAGGCCCAGGTCGATCGCCTGCACCGAGATCGGCAGGCCCGGCGGCAGGCCGTAGTGCAGCGCGGCGAGGTCCGGCGCACCGTAGGGGTCGTCGACCAGCGACAGGCTCAACGACCGGGCGTGCACGAACAGGTAGCGCGAGGTGCACTCCAGCGCGTCGGCCACGGTCGGTGAGTTCTGGATGGCCAGCGCCAGCGGCCCGAGCATGCCGAAGTCCTGCCGCGCGGCCACCCGCAGGCCGAGGTCCGGGCAGCGCAACCCCTCGGCGGCGAGCTCCAGCACGGCCGCCATCACCCGGTCGGACACCAGCAGGTCGTCCACGTCGAGCGCGGCCACCGGCAGGCCCGCCGCGCGGGCGTAGTCCTCGGCCCGGCCGCCCAGCTCGGCCACGGTCGCCCGGAACCCGCGCAACCCCGCCGACCGGACCACCGACATGTCGTACAGGGTCAAATACTTGTCGCCCCCAGTCAAGAACCGCGCAGGCGCCGCCACCACACTGGAGCCCATGACCACTCCCGAGCACCTCGACGTCGTGATCGTGGGCGCCGGACTGTCCGGCGTCGGCGCCGCCTACCGGCTGCGCACCGAGTGCCCCGGCAAGTCCGTCGCGATCCTCGAAGCACGCGACGCCATGGGCGGGACGTGGGACCTCTTCCGGTACCCCGGCATCCGGTCGGACTCGGACATGTTCACCCTCGGCTACCCGTTCAAGCCGTGGCGCGAGGCGAAGTCGATCGCCGACGGGCCGTCGATCCTGAGCTACATCCGGGACACCGCCGCGGAGTTCGGCATCGACCGGCTGGTGCGCTACCGGACCAGGGTGGTGGCCGCCGACTTCTCCACCGAGACCGCGCGCTGGACGTTGACGATCAGCCGCCGCGACGAGGCGGGTGCGGTCAGCGAGAGCACGATCACCTGCGACTTCCTGTACTCCTGCACCGGCTACTACGACTACGACCAGGGCCACGACCCGGTGTTCCCCGGTGTCGAGTCCTTCCGCGGCCGGGTCGTGCGACCGCAGTTCTGGCCCGAGGACCTCGACTACGCGGGCAAGCGCGTGGTGGTGATCGGCAGCGGCGCGACCGCCGTCACGCTGGTGCCCTCGATGGCCGAGACCGCCGGGCACGTGACCATGCTCCAGCGCTCGCCGACCTGGATCGGCGTGGTGCCCGGCCGCGACAAGCTCGCCGACAAGACCCGCGCACTGCTGCCCGCGGGCGTCGCGCACCGGCTGATCCGGACCAAGAACATCCTGTTCGGGCTGGCGTTCTACCAGTTCTGCCGGCGCTGGCCGAAGGTCGCCCGCAAGGTGCTCACCGGGCTGTCGGCCAAGGCGCTCAAGGACGAGCGACTGGTCCGCGAGCACTTCACGCCCACCTACGACCCGTGGGACCAGCGGCTGTGCGCGATCCCGGACGCCGACCTGTTCCGGTCGATCGGGTCCGGTCGCGCGTCGGTCGTCACCGACCACATCGACACGTTCACGCCCGACGGGGTGCGGCTGAAGTCCGGGCGGGTGCTGGAGGCCGACGTCGTGGTCACCGCCACCGGTCTGCGACTGCTCGCGTTCGGCGGGATCACGCCGAGCGTGGACGGGCGGCCGGTCGGGCTGCCCGAGCAGTTCATCTGGCGCGGCGCGATGATCACCGGGTTGCCGAACTTCGCGGTGTGCGTCGGGTACACCAACGCGTCGTGGACGCTGCGGGCCGACCTTACCTCGCGCCTGGTGTGCCGGGTGGTCAACCACATGGACGAGCGCGGTTACGCCGCCGTGGTACCCACCCCGGACCGCGACCTGGTCCGTCGTCCGCTGCTGGACCTCGCCTCCGGTTACATCCAGCGCGCCATCGACGCGTTCCCGCGCCAGGGTGACCGCGGTCCGTGGCGCGTGCGGCAGAACTACGTGCTCGACGCGGTGTCCACACTGCGCGGTGACCTGAACCGGCAGCTCGTCGGCACGCCACGCGCGGCCGTGCGGCGATCCGTGCCGCGGTCGGCACCGGCGGGTCAGGGTCGGTAGAGGTCAGGGCCGGTAGCGCAGGCCGTCCATCACCAGGTCGAGCGTGCCGGGCCTCGGTCCGACCTCACCCGCCGCCATCGCGATCCCGCCGAGGGTGGCCAGCAGGTCCAGCGGGACCACATCCGTGCGGTCGATGGCCTTCAGCAGCAGCTCGGTGGTCTCCGTGAGCCGCGCCAGGCTCTCCCCGTACGGGTCGCCACCGCACGCGATCACCGCGCTCAGCGCGTCCGCCAGGCCCCGTTTCGCGGCCATGTAGTCCGTGAATCGGTCCATCCACGCCCTGGTCGCCTCGTACGGCGGCAGCGTGCGCAGCAGTTCGGGCGCGGAGTCGCAGAGCTTGGCCAGCTCGGTCCGGTACACCGCTTCCACCAGCGCCTCACGGGTGGGGAAGTGGCGGTAGAGCGTGCCGATGCCGACGCCCGCGCGCTTGGCGATGGACTCCAACGTCACGTCCGCGCCCGCGGTGGTGAACGCGTCCAGCGCCGTCTCGATCAAGCGGTCGCGGTTGCGCTGGGCGTCCGCGCGCAGTGGGCGGGACACGGTGCCTCCAAACGGGTGTGACGCAGGTCTCCGGGTAAACGGAGGAACCTCCGGTTACCGTGGAGGCGTAGCGGAGGAACCTCCGCTTCAGTGTACGACAGGGGAGAGACATGACCGAGCACATCACCACGCCGTTCGACGCCGACTCCACCGCCGCGGAGGTCGTGGCGGGCATCGACCTGACCGGCCGGCGCGCCGTGGTCACGGGTGGCGCGTCGGGCATCGGTGTCGAGACGGCCCGGGCGCTGGCGTCGGCGGGCGCCGAGGTCACCCTGGCCGTCCGCGACACCTCGGCCGGGCAGCGGGTGGCCGACGAGATCGGCGGCACGGTCCGGGTCGCGCGGCTCGACCTGGCCGACCAGGCCTCCGTGGCGTCGTTCGTGGCCGGTTGGGACGGTCCGCTGCACATCCTGGTCAACAACGCGGGCGTGATGGCCACGCCGGAGACCCGCACGCCGGAGGGTTGGGAGCTCCAGTTCGCCACCAACCACCTGGGCCACTTCGCGCTCACCGCCGGGCTGCACCGGTTCCTGGCCGTCGAGGGCGCGCGAGTGGTCTCCGTGAGCTCCTCCGCGCACCTGATGTCGCCGGTCGTCTTCGACGACATCCACTTCGCCGACCGGCCCTACGACCCGTGGGCGGCGTACGGGCAGTCGAAGACCGCGAACGTGCTGTTCGCCGTGGAGGCGACCAAGCGCTGGGCGGCCGACGGCATCACCGCGAACGCCCTCATGCCCGGCGGGATCATGACCAACCTCCAGCGCCACGTCGACCCGGACGCCATGCAGGAGTTGATCAACCGGGCGAAGGTCGACGGGTTCACGCTGAAGACGCCCGAGCAGGGCGCGGCCACCTCGGTGCTGGTGGCGACGTCACCGCTGCTGGAGGGCGTCGGCGGGCGGTACTTCGAGGACTGCGCCGAGGCCGTCGCGAACGACGGCAACAGGGTCAGCGGTGTCGCGGCCTACGCGCTGGACCCGGAGGCGGCGACCCGGTTGTGGCAGGTCTCCGAGCAGACCCTGGCGCGCTGAGCCGGACCACCACCACGCGGCCGGGGTGCGTTCACCAGGATGGTGCCCATGCGGGTCCTGGTGCTTGGCGGATCTTGGTTCCTCGGTCGTGCCGTGGTGGACGCGGCGCTCGGCGCCGGACACGAGGTGACCACCTTCCGGCGTGGCCTGACCGGCGACGACGTGCACGGGATCCGTGCCGTGCGCGGCGACCGCACCGATCCGGACGACCTCGTCAGGTTGGCGTCCCACGGGCCTTGGGACGTGGTGATCGACACCTCCGGGTACGTGCCACGCGAAGTGCTGGCACTGGCTCGTGTACTCGACCGGGTCGTGCACCGGTACGTGTTCGTCTCCTCGGTGTCCGCCTACGCTGGCTGGCCCACCGAGCCGTTGACCGAGTCGTCCGCGGTGCTGGACTGCCCCTCGGACGCGGACCGGGGCTACGGCCGCCGCGGGAACCCGGGGCCGTCGAGCTACGGCTTCGCCAAGGCCGGGTGCGAACGCGCCGTCGCCGGGGTGTTCGGGGCCGAGCGCACGATGATCCTCCGGCCGGGGGTCATCCTCGGACCCCGTGAGTACGTCGGCCGGCTGCCCTGGTGGCTCGACCGGGTCCGGCGCGGCGGACGGGTGCTCGCGCCCGGTGACCCCGCTCGCCCGATCCAGCCCGTCGACGTCCGCGACGTGGCCGTCTTCGCCCTGCTCGGGGCGCGGGTGGCGGGCGCGTTCAACGTGACGGCTCCCGGTGACGAGACCTTCGGCGACTTCCTCGGTGCCTGTGCCGCCGCCGCCCCCGGCGGGACGGAGCTGGAATGGGTAGCGGACGACTTCCTGGTGGCTCAAGGGCTGCGCCAGTGGACCGAAATACCGTTGTGGCGCACTCATGCCGGCACCTGGGCCGTGGATGCCGCGAGGGCTCGCGAAGCGGGCCTTCGCACGCGGCCGTTGGTCGACACGGTGCGCGACACCCGGGCGTGGATGCGGGGAGGTCGGCTCGTCGAGCACGAGCGCGCCCGGAGGCTCGGCATCGCACCGGACAAGGAGACCGCTGTGCTGAGCGCGTGGGCGGAGACCCGGCCAGGCCGGGTCTCCGAGCAGGCCCCGGCCCGCTGAGCGGCCGCCGACGCGGGGCCTTGGTCACGTCAGCTTGACGCCGGTGATCTCCGCACAGGCGTCAAGCAGGCGGTCCTGCACGTCCACGTCGTAGGCGACCGGGTTGGCGCGCAGTTGTTCGCGCCACTTGAGGTAGCGGCCGGTGGCGGTGGCGGCGGGTTCGTCGCTCGTGGCCAGCCACACCTGGGTGTCCGCGCCCTTGGGCAGCTCGTCGGTGGCGTTCGGACCGCCCATCCTGGTCTTGATCCAGCCCGGGTCGACCGCGTTGCTCGACACGTCCGGCCACCGGCGGGCCACCGCGAACGCCAGCACCACGTCCAGCAGCTTGGAGTCGGAGTACGCCTGCATGCCGTGCCACGGGCCGCGCTCGTGCTGGAGGTCGTCGAGGTCCGCCACGCCCTGCGACTCCAGCCCCGAGGTCAGGTAGACCAGCCGGCGCGGGCGGGGCATCAGGGCCGTGAGCAGGTACGGCGCCAGCACGTTGACCTGGAACAGCAGCTCCAGACCGTCCTCGGTGACGGTGCGCTCCGGCAGGCCACCGCCGAGCCCCGCGTTGTGGATCACCACGTCGAAGGCCCCGGCGGCCGCCGCCAACTCCCTGGTCCGCGCCAGCGACGCGAGGTCGCCGACCACCACGCCGGCCGCGCCGGGCACGGCGGCCAGTGCCTCCCCGGCCCGTGCGGCGTTGCGCGCGTGCAGCACCACCCGGTGCCCGAGCGACACCAGCGTCGCCGCCGTCTCCCGACCGATACCGTCCGCCGACCCCGTGACCAGAACGCTCGTCATGCGCGGCAGCGTACCGTGGGAGCGCTCCCAGCCGGCCTGCTCGGCCCGGTCTGTGCGGCCCGTCCGCTCAGCCGATGACCTGCCACCGGGCGAGCTGCCCGGCCGGCCAGCCCGTGTTGCCGCTGAACCGCAGCCGCACGTGCCGCGCGCTCAGCCCGGCGGGCAGGGTGATGGTGACCGCGTTGCCGGTCGCCGGGTCGAACACGTACCCGGTCGCGCCGACCACCGCGCTGAACGCCGAACCGTCCACACCCGCCTCCACCGCGATGGTCTGGGTGCGGCGGCCCCACGCCGGGTTCGGCGGCAGGCTCAGCACCATCCGGCGCGGCGCGGCCACCGTGCCCAGGTCGACCCCGATCCACTGCGGGAACGCGTTGTTCGCGCTTTCCCAGTAGCTGTGCGGATCCGGGTCGACGGCGAAGTGGCCGCCGTAGTGCTGGGTCTGGCTGCTCTGCGTGGTCGGCCTGCCCGCCGCCAGGTCGCGTTCGACGGGCGGGGTGTCGGTCGGCATCGGTTTGGTCGGGCGCACCGGCGTCAACGCGAGCAGGCCCTTGAGCATCCGGCCGCCGTCGCCGGTGAGTCGCAGGTAGTAGTCCGACGAGCAGCGCGTGCCGTCCTCGTCCAGGGCCAGGAAACCGGAGCCGACCGGGATGCCCGCCTGCGTCTCGGGCGTCTTGGCGATCTGGTTGGCCTCGTTGTACTCGTCGAACATCGAGATGTAGATGCCCTGCGCGCCCAGGCGGACCACGTTGTAGAACTGCCGCCACATGAAGTCGCCGTGCGCCCGGTGCCGCCGCGACAGGTCGCCCGGCAGCACGCACGGCTGGTAGTCGATGCCGAGCCGGGCGCACTCGGCCTGGTCGGGCGAGTTGACGTGGGTGTAGAAGTGGTCGGCGTCAGCCACGGTGCCGATCCGGCCCACCATCCACGGCGAGATCATGTGGAAGCTGCGGTAGACGCCGCCGAACCCCGGCCGCGAGTCCTCGACCTCGCGCCGCCAGTGCGTGGGCACACCGCCGATCAGGTACACGCCCTGGCCCTTGAACCAGTCGACGACGTCCTGGCACTGCTGCGGGGTGAACGGCCGGCCGGGGTCGTTGAAGCCGAAGCCCCAGATGCACACGACCGGCTTGCCGTTCTGGCGCGCGTACATGGGTGACGAGGTGTACGAGCGCATCTTGTCCGTCCAGTCGGCCTTGATCTCCGACTGGAAGTTCGTCCAGTTCGTGACGTCGTACATGAGGTAGAACTTCACGCCGTGCGCCTCGGCGGCCCGCCGGACGTGGGCGGTCACGGCGTCGCGGATCGGACCCTCGCCGCCGGTCGGGTTGAACCGCTGGAGGGCGGCGGTGTCGCAGCCGTACTCGCGCATCCACCGGAAGTGCACGTCCACGGTCTGGTAGTCGTGGTTGGAGAAGACGGTCGCCGGTCGGCCGTCGCCCAGGGCGCCGAACGCCGTCTCGTACTTGTGCGCGTAGTCGGTCGTGTCCGGCCACGACATGAGCGCGTGGTTGGCCGGCGACGGCGGACGGCCCCAGTCGTCGCTCCAGTGCCACCAGCCGTTGAGCGGCGAGTTGTCGCCCCGGGCCGCGAACCAGCCCTGGTAGCCGACGGTGATCTTGCCGACCACGTCGCCCGGCGGACTGGCCGCGTGCGCCGGGGACGACGTGGTGGCCATCGCGGAGGCGGCCACGGCCGACCCGAGGAATGTCCTGCGTGACAGGGGCACCGCACGCTCCTTCGTTGGAGGGACGGCACCAGAATGCAAGAAGTGAGCAGCGTCACGCAAGAATCTGACAAACCGGGATTCTCGGGTCGGACCGGGACGCCTACCCGAGGTCGGTCAGCAGCGCGGCGATCTGCCGCGGGCGGACCAGGAAACCCATGTGGCTGGTGTCGAGGGTGCGCACGTCGAACGGGTTGTCCGGCAGCAGCGCGTCGGCCTCGCGGATGAACCGGTCCTGCAGCTCGATCGGGATGGACCGGTCGCCGGTCAGCCGGACGTAGGTGTGCGGCAGGCGGGCCCAGGCGTCCGGGTCCACCCGGTCTTCGCCCGCGTCCAGGCTCTCGTCGGGCTCCAGGGTGTTCAGGGCGGCCAGGAACTCCGCGTCCGTGCCGTCGGCGAGCATCGCGGTCTTGAGCGTGGCCAGCACGGCCGGGGCGGCGGTGCGCCAGTTCATCCGCAGCGCGCCCAGCTCGGCCGGGTTGCCCGCGAGCAGGCCCGCGCCGAGCTCGTTGAGCGTGCTCGACGCGTACTCCGGCTCCGCCATGTACCCGCCCGCGGCCAGGTCGACGCAACACCACGCCGACACGTACACCACCCGGTGCAGCAGCTCGGGCACCGCGTTCGCCACCCCGGTCACGGTCATCCCGCCCCGGCTGTGCCCGACCAGGACCACCGGCCCGTGCTCTCCCGCCCGCCGCACGACGTCGATCACGTGCGCGACGTTGTCGGCGTGGCTCGCGCCCTTGAGCCCGGACGGCGCGGTGGCCAGGTCGGCCAGGGCCTGAGGTGCCTGGTAGGACGCGGAGAACGTGGCGTCGAAGCCGTGCCCGGGCAGGTCGACGGCGAGCGCCCGCCCGCCGAGCAGGGTCAGTTCGCGCAGCAGGGGCGAGAAGTGGAACGAGTTGGCGTTGGAGCCGTGGACGAAGACGAAGAGCGCGTTCATAGAGGAATCTTCACATTCGGTCGTGACCGGGTGAGCAGCACACCACCGATCACGATCACGCCGCCGACCGGCGTGTGCCACCCCACGGGCTCGCCGAGCAGCACCGCGCCGACCGCCGTCGACCACAGCGGTGTGACGTAGGTGACGGTCGACGCCACCGCGGGCCCGGCCGCGCGGATCAGGTCCAGGTTCAGCACGTACGCCAGCCCGGTGCCCGCCGCGCCCAGCACCAGGAGTGCCACCGCGGCGACCGCCCCCGGCCACGACGGCGCCCCGCCCAGCGCGGGCGCGACCAGCGCCAGTTGCAGCGTCGCGCAGGTGACCTGCACGGCCGACAACGCGCTCGCCCGGTGGTCGCCGCCGGAGAAGAACCGGCGGGTGTAGGCGAAACCCGCGCCGTAGCAGGCGGTCGCGGCCAGGCACGCGAGGCTGCCCGCCAGCAGGTCGCCCGCCAACCCGCGCCACGCGCCCAGGACCACCAGCACGCCCGTGAAGCCGACCAGCAGCCCGGCGACGCGGGTCCGGGTCATCCGCTCGGCCGGCACGATCAGCAGCACGAACACCAGCGTGGCCAACGGCGTGGTCGCGTTGAAGACGCCCGCCAGCACCGAGCTGATCCGCGTCTCGCCGTGCGCGAGCAGTGTGAACGGCACCGCGTTGAGCAGCGCCGCCACCACCGCGGCGTGACCCCAGGTGCGCCGGTCGAGCGGCACGGCCGCGCCCTGCGCCCAGCAGATCACCCACAGCGTGAGCGCACCGAACAGGCAGCGGGACAGGGCCACCCACACCGGGGGCACGCCCGCGTCCACCGCCACCTTGATCAACGCGAAGCTGCTGCCCCAGATCGCGGACAACAGCACGAACTTCCCGGACGTCGGCACCGGGTGAGGATCGCCTCGCCTGCGATGATGAGTCCAACAAGTGGCTTGCAACCCGGCATGAGAGGCGCTCATGGCCTTGAACCTCGCGCAGCTCCGCGCGTTCCTCGCGGTCGTGGACGAGGGTGGGTTCGGCACGGCCGCCGACGCGCTGGGCATCACGCAGTCCGCCGTGTCGCACGCCGTCGCCGCGCTCGAACGCACCCTCGGGCACCCGGTGCTGGTCCGTCGCGGCAAGCCGCGACCCACCGCGTTCGGCGAGGAGGTCGTGGCGCACGCCCGGGCCGCGGTGGCCGCGTCGGTGGCGATCACGGACCTGGCCGCCCGCCGGGGTGGCGCGGCGCGGGGCACGGTCAAGCTTGGAGCGCCGCCGACCGTGTGCCAGGGGTTGCTCCCGAGCCTGATGGCGCGGTGGGAGCGGGAGTTCCCCCACGTGCGGGTGCGGGTGTTCGAGGGCGAGGACGACGAGGTCGCCGAGTGGCTGGCCAACGGCACGGTGGAGATGGCCGTGGTGGTCGACCCGCAGCCCGATTGCGGGGTGCTGGTGGGTGAGGACGCGTTCCACGCCCTGCTGCGCACCGACCACCCGTTGGCCGGGGTGGGGGAGGTGCACGTGGCGGACCTGGCCGACGACCCGTTCCTGCTCTCGTGCGGCGGGTGCGAGCGGCACGTGCGGCAGGTGCACGCGGGCCTGCCGTTCGACCCGCTGCACCGGGTGCGCGAACTGGGCACGTTGCTGGCGATGGTGCGGGCCGGGATCGGCATCTCGATCGTGCCCGGCCTGGTGGCGTCGATGCCGGCGCCGGGCCTCGTGCTGGTCCCGTTGCGGCCCAGGGTGGTGCGCCGGCTGGTGGTGAGCGGCCCACCGGGCCGGGAGTGGCACCCGGCGGTCACCGCGCTGGTCGACTCCGTGCGAACCGGGTTCGATCCCCCTGAGTTTGATCGCTCCTGAGTTTGATCCCTCCGGGGCGGGCAACTCCCGGGCCATGACGAGAGGCGCGAGAGCGGCGCTGGTGCTCGGCCTGGGGATCGGTGGGTTCGTGGACGGCATCGTCGCCCACCAGCTCCTGGGCTGGCACCACATGCTGTCCGGTTGGTACCCCGAGGACCTGCACCTCAACATGCGGGGTGACGGGCTGTTCCACCTGCTGTGCCTGCTGCTCGTGCTGACCGGCGTCGCCATGCTCAACAGGGTGGGCACGGTGCCGCGCCGGGCGCTGTGGGGCGGCGTGCTGGCGGGCTGGGGTGTGTTCAACCTCGTCGAAGGCGTGGTGGACCACCTGGTGCTGGGCATCCACCACGTGCGCAGCGGCCCGCACGAGCTCGCCTACGACCTCGGCTTCCTCGCCCTGGGCGCGGTGCTGGTCGTGGTCGGTGGGCTCCTCGCGCGGGAGCGGGTGGGGCGGTGAGCGGCGTGCGGAGGCGGTTGCGCCAGGCGGCCAAGGACGTGTTCGGGTGGGCGGAGCTGCGGGACGAGCAGATCGACGCCATGGAGCAGGTGCTGGCGGGGCGGGACGTGTTCGTGGTGCTGCCCACCGGCGCGGGCAAGTCGGCGGTCTACCAGGTGCCCGGCGTGCTGCTGGACGGCCTGGTCGTGGTGGTGTCGCCGTTGATCGCGTTGCAGCGCGACCAGGTCGCGGCGCTGCGCGGGAACGGGGCACCGCCCGCCGCCCTGGTCAACTCGGCGCAGTCCGATGTGGACAACGACGCCGCCTGGGAGGCCGTCGGGCGCGGCGAGGTGCGGTACCTGTTCGTCTCACCCGAGCAGCTGGCCAAGCCGGACGTGCTGGACCGGTTGGGCAAGCCCGCGTTGTTCGTGGTGGACGAGGCGCACTGCGTGTCCGCGTGGGGTCACGACTTCCGGCCGGACTACCTGCGGCTGAGTTCGGCGGTGGAACGGGTCGGCCGCCCGCCCGTGCTCGCGCTCACCGCCACGGCGGGCACGACCGTCCGCGAGGACGTGATCACCCACCTGGGGCTGCGTGACCCGACGGTGGTGGCCATGGGGTTCGACCGGCCCAACCTGTCGCTGGACGTGCGCATGTTCGTCGAGGACGACGACAAGCGGCGCGCGATCCTCGACTGGGTGAGGGACGCGCCGAAGCCCGGCCTGGTGTACGTGGCCACCCGCAAGGACTCCCGGCGTTACGCGGAGGAGTTGGTCGCGCGGCAGGTGCACGCCGAGCCGTTCCACGCCGGGATGACGGCCGCCGAACGGGAACGCGTGCAGGACGCGTTCATGCGCGGCCAGGTCGACGTGGTGGTGGCGACCTCGGCGTTCGGCATGGGCATCGACAAGCCGGACGTGCGGTTCGTCGCGCACGCGTCCGCGCCCGGCTCCCTGGACGCCTATTACCAGGAGATCGGCCGAGCGGGCCGGGACGGCGAGCCCGCGCGGGCGGTGCTGTTCTACCGGCAGCAGGACCTCGGGCTCCAGCGGTTCCTACAATCCCGGCACGTCGACCGGGACGCCCTGGTGGAGCTGGCGGCGTTCGTGCGCGAGCACCCCGGGCTGCGGGTCACCGAGCTGGCCCGCGAGATCGGGCAGTCCCGCCGCAAGGTCACCTCCGGGGTGAACCTGCTCGAACGGGTCGGCGCGGTGGAGGTGGCCAAGGCCAGGTTCCGGCTGGTGGTCGAGCCGGAGCGGGCGGCCGACCTGGCGGTCGAGGAGGCCGAGCGCCTGCAACGGCTGGACCGCTCGCGGATCGAGGTGTTGCGGGCCTACGCGGAGACGAGGGCGTGCCGGCGGCAGCACCTGCTGGGGTACTTCGGCGAGGTGCTGGAGCGGACGTGCGGCAACTGCGACACGTGCGCGCGGGGCGAGGCGGGCACCGGTGTGTCCGCCAACCCGGAGTACCCGGCGCAGTCACGGGTCCACCACACCGAGTGGGGCTCGGGAACGGTGGTGCAGAGCGAGGCCGACCGGCTCACCGTGCTGTTCGAGGAGGTCGGGTACAAGACGCTGTCACTGGAGGCGGTGCACGCCGCCGACGTGCTCGGCCGGCACCCGGACGGCTGACGGGACGTGGCGGCCCGGCGGGACGGCCGGCGGCCGACCGGACGCGGGCCGCCTGGCCGGCGGACGTCAGCCCTTCGACTCGCGGTCGGGGTCCGGGTGCGCCCGCAGCGAGCCCGCGTGCGCCTTGGCCGACGGGTCGCGGCCGGTCTTGACCAGGCTCGCCACGGTCACCACCAGCAGCACGACCACGATCACACCGAGGCTGACCGGCGTCGGCACCTCGGGCACCCGCTCGTCGACGGAGACGTGGGCCCAGTGCAGGATGAGCTTCACGCCGATGAACGCCAGGATCAGCGCGAGCCCGGTCGAGAGGTAGACCAGCCGGTCGAGCAGGCCCTTGACCAGGAAGAACAACGCCCGCAGGCCGAGCAGGGCGAACGCGTTGGCGGTGAAGACGATGTAGGGCTCCTCGGTCACGCCGAACACCGCGGGGATGGAGTCCAGCGCGAACAGCAGGTCCACGCCGCCGATGGCCACCAGCACCACGAACAGCGGCGTGGCCACCCGCTTGCCGTCGACCTTGGTGAGGATCCGGCCGCCGACGTACTCGTCGGTCAGCGGCAGGATCCGCCGCGCGGTCCGCACCACCACGTTGTTCTCGATGTCCGGGTCCTCGTTGCGGTGCCGGAACAGCTGCACCGCCGTGTAGATCAGCAGCAGGCCGAACAACAGGAACATGAACGAGAACAGCGCCAGCAGGGTGGCGCCGACCGCGATGAACACCGCCCGCATGAGCAGCGCGAGCACGATGCCGAAGGTCAGCACCTTGTGCTGGTGCTCCTCGGGCACCGCGAAGGTGGTCATGATCAGGACGAACACGAACAGGTTGTCGACCGAGAGGCTCTTCTCGACGATGTAGCCCGCGAAGTACTCCGTCCCGAACTCGCTGCCGTGCGCGGACCAGAACCAGATGCCGAACCCGACGGCGACCAGCACGTAGAAGACCGACCAGAGGCTCGCCTCCCGGAAGCCGACCCGGTGCGGCCGCGCGGCGGCGAGCACCAGGTCGACTGCCAGCAGTACCACGATCAGCCCGATGGTGACCGTCCACGTCAGACCGCTCAGCTGGAGCATAGGTCCACAATAGACCCTCGCCGTCGCCTGCCGCGGCCGAGCCGGCCGGTCAGCCGGTCAGCCGGAACGTCGCGTCGGCGCGGCCCGCGGCATCGGTGATCGGGTCGAGCCGCAGCTGGTAGGCGTAGTGCCGGATGTACCGGTCGGGGAAGTTGTAGGACTGGAACGACGACCAGGACGACGACGCCAACCCCGCCACCTGCCGGAACGTGGCGTCGGCCTTGAAGGTCGACGTGCCGTCGTCGGCCGCGAGCACGAAGTCGTAGGCGTAGTGCCGCAGGTAGTAGCCCGGGTAGTTGACCGACTGGAACGACACCGTCCCCGTTCCCGCCAGGCCTGGCACCACCCGGAACTGCGAGTCCTGCACCGGGCTGACGTTCGCGTCGATGCGCACGTCGAGGTTGTTGTGGCGCACGTACCGGTCCTGGAAGTTGTAGGACTGGATGCGGTTGACCGGCCCCGTGACGCCCCACTTGGCCAGCACCCGGCTCTCCTCGGCGGCGGTGAGGTTGAGGATCGAGCCGTGCCGCTTGCGGGTGCCGCCCAGCGCGTAGTCGGTGCGGGTGGTGAAGTTGCGCGTGCTGCCCAGGTTGGTCGACGTGATCGGCATGTAGCCGCGACCGGTGGCGTACTGGTCCAGCCACAGCGCCCACTCGTTGCGCCCGTTGAACTGCATCCACATCGGACCCTCGACCACGTTGCCGCCGCCGGTGCCGTTGGAGATGCCCATGTGCGAGAGGTTGCCGATGGTGGTCCACGAGCCGAGGACGGAGTTGCTGCCCTCGACGGTGATGTGGCCGTCCGCCGACGCGCGGTAGTAGCGGTAGCCACCGACGCTGGTCGGCGACTCGATGATCTGCGTGTCGATGATGCCCTGGCCCGCGCCCCGGTCGATGTAGAGCACCGGCGAGGTGATCGTGCGGAAGTCGGTGGTGCGCACGTAGTAGATGCGGTGCTTCTTGACGCCGTTGAGGGTGGCGTTGGTGGCCCAGTAGACGACGTAGTCGCCCGTTGCCGGGTCGTAAATGGCCTCCGGCGCCCACGCGTTGCCCGAGCCGGGGATGCCGCCCGCGACGTTCAGCAGGCGCGGCGCGGACCAGTTCACCAGATCGGTGGACTCCCACACGACCAGCGACTTGCTGCCGTTGTTCGCCGCGTCGCTCCACGAGGTGCCGTTCGCGATGCGCAGGTCGGTGGCGATGATCCAGTACCGGTCGCCCGCGGGTGAGCGGACCAGCGCGGGGTCGCGCACCCCGCGGGTGCCCACGGTCGACAGCAGCACGGGCGCGCCGTTGTTCAGGTCGGTCCAGCGCAGGCCGTCGCGGCTGTGCGCGAGGTAGATCTGCTCGCCGGTCGCGTGCTCGCCGGTGAAGTGCGCCATCAGGTAGCCGGTGAACGGCTCCAGCGCCTCGGCGCGTCGGTCGGTCGTCACCGACCAGGAGGTGAACAACAGGGCCACGGCGGCGAAGAGCGCGCCAACCCTCGTCAGAGCTCGTGACACGGGCGATCTCCTTTGATCACAGGGTCGGCACGATCGGGGCGATGGTGCCGTCGGGGTTGAACGTCATGCGGTCCACGGTCACCTCGCGGTTCATGCCGTCGCCCGCGGGCACGGCGAACCGGTGGTAGGCCACGTGCCAGGTGTCGGTGCCCGGCGCCTTCACCACGGAGTGGTGCCCGGTGCCCTTGATGCCGAGGTCGAGGCGCTTCTGGAGCACGACGCCGCGCTTGGTCCACGGCCCGAGCGGCGACGGGCCGGTGGCGTAGGCGACCTGGTAGTTCTCGTCGCGGGTGTCGTTCTCCGACCACATGAAGTAGTAGGTGCCGTTGCGCTTGAGCACGAACGACGCCTCCCGGTAGCCGCTCGGGGTGATCGTGCGCACCGCCGCCGGGTCGAACGAGACCATGTCGGCGTTGAGCGGCACGACGTGCGCCGCGCCGTTGCCCCAGTACAGGTACGACCGCCCGTCGTCGTCGGTGAACACCATCGGGTCGATGGCCTGCCCCGGGTACGCGCCCGCCCGGATGAGGGGCCTGCCCAGGGCGTCGCGGAACGGGCCCGTCGGCGAGTCGGAGACCGCGACGCCGAGGTGCTTGCTGGTGTCACCGGACGCCGCGCCGCCGCTGAAGTACATGTAGTACCGGCCGTTCTTCGCGGCCACCGCGGGCGCCCAGGCCGAGTTGTCCGCCCACGACACGCCCGGCCCGTGGTCCAGGACCACGCCGTGGTCGGTCCAGTTCACCAGGTCGGTGGAGGAGAACGCCTTGTAGTAAGGCGAAGCCCAGCTCGCGTACCCGTCGGTGGTCGGGTAGAGGTAGTAGCGGCCGTTGAAGTTGGTGATGTGCGGGTCCGCGTACAAGCCGGGGATGACGGGGCCCTTGGTGGTCTTCGGCACCCACGGCGCGGTGAGGCGGAACGAGCTGTCCGCGCGGAACTGGGCGGTGTCCTGGTTGGTGTCCAGCCACAGCTGGTTGTCGCGGTGCCGCACCCGCCGGTCCGGGTAGTTGACCGGCACCAGCGACACCGAACCGGCCACCGACCCGGTGACCGCGCAGAACGTCGCGTCCAGGCGGAACTGCTCCGCGCCGGTGTTCGGCTCCAGCCGCACCCGCCAGTCCCGGTGCCGCAGGAACTGGCCGTTGACCGCCTGGAAGGAGTAGCAGGACGGCGAGGCCAGCCCCGAGATCACGGTGAAGGTGGCGTCCTTCTTGGCCTGGGCCGAGCTGTCGGACGTGATGGGGTCCACCCGGCCGAGGTAGTCGGCGTGGCGGATGTAGCGGCCGGGGAGGTTGACCGACTCCAGCGACCGCGCACCGGTCGGCAGCACGTCCGCGAGAGCCGGTGTGGCGGGTACGACCAGTGCGGTGATGGTGACCAGTGACAGCACCGCGCAGGCACGTGCTCGTAGGTGCATCGTTCGCTCCGATCTTCGTCGGCCGGGGCGCCTGCCCGGAGGCAGCACCTATTCCTGTTAGCGCTAACAGGAATAGGTGCTGCTTTGTTCTCGCGGGCTGCGAGCGGAATGTTATCGCTAACATCTTTGCCGCATCAAGTCTTGCCTTCGGCGAAACTCTTGCGTTACGGTGCCCGCCCGCGAACGCGCCCCGGCAGGGTGGCCCGGTCGGGCTCGCTACGGCCGCGGGCAGAGCGCCTCGGCCGCCGGGACGATGTACGAGCACGTCGGCGCCATCGCGAGGTCGGCGATGTTGGCCAGGGTCAGCAGCGAAACCGGTCGCGACTCACCCGTGCGGTCGGTGCTGAAGCCGATCTCGCCGGACGCGCCGTCGTAGCAGTTGCCGCGCGGGGCGTTGCGGTCGGTCGGGCACGAGATCTCCCGCAGTTCCTGGCCGATGGCGGCCCGGCTGAGCGGTCCGATGGCGGCCTGGTCGAGCACCAGGTTGCCGCCGGCGTCGGTGCGCTGCCGCCGGAACCGGTTCTCCTTCACCGCGTGCACGAACAACCCCGCGCTGTCGTAGGCGACGCCGACCCGTTCGCCGACCCACGGCAGGGCGGTGGCGCGGTCCTTGAGCGTCTCGCCGAACGCCCGCCAGGCCGGTCGGGAGGTGGTCCCGGCGCGCAGGGCGAGCAGCCCGGCGCACAGCGCCGACGGCTCGACGCCCGGCTCCCGGTCGGAGGCGAAGCACGACCGGTTCTCCAGCACCGCGGCGCCGGCCAAGGACACGTAGGACATCGCCCGTCCCGCGTACTTCTCCCGCCGCTTGGCGCCGTCGGCGACGAAGCGGGACGTGGTGTCGTTGCCGACGACCATGGGCGTGTCGTGCTTGCACCGCTGGAAGACGCGGTCGAGGAAGCCGTCGAAGTCGTACTCCCGCCCGGCGAAGTAGGCGATCCGGTCGACGTCGGCGGTGTTGCACCGCGGGTCGATGCCGTGCACCCCGGCGTCCCACGTCACCAGCCACTCCCGGTCCTCGCCGAAGGCGGTCTCCAACTCCGCCCGCAGCGTCTTCAGGTAGCTGTCCTTGTCGACGTGCGCGGGCTGGTAGGCCGTCACCTCGACCGGCTTGCCCCGCTTCTCCGCCTCCCGCTGGGCGAACTCGCGCAGGAGCGCGACCTGCTTGCCGTTGCCGGGCACCAGCTGGAAGTACAGCGGGGACCGGTCGCCGAGGCCCTGTCCGGTCAGCGTGGTGGCGACCACCGGGATGCCGAGGTCGCCCAACGCGCCGATCGCGCTCTCCGTCGCGGGGACGGTCCGCCCCATGCCGACGACGCCCATGGCGGTGTCGTCGGCGGCGAACAGCGGCGCCAGGAGGCTGTCGACCACGGTCCGCGCGTGCCGCATCTCGTGCCCGCCGTTGGCCACGACCACCCGCAGCAGCGGCAGCTTCCCCTCGGTGTTGTCGCGGGCCTGGCGGACCATCAGTCCGGTCAACTCCTCCGTGACCGCGCCCGCCGAGTCGTCCGGCACGGTGGGGCTGGTGAACTCGGCGAAGTAGACGACGGTCACCAACGGCCGGCGCCCGCCCGCCGCGGCCAGCCGCTCGGCCTCCCGGTTGAGCTCGAAGACGGCCAGCTGCGCCTTGCGCAGCCGCTGGTCCTCGCCGAACACCTGGGCGGCGTCGTCGCTGTAGCCGACGCACTCCCCGCCGTCGTCGCCCGCGATCCAGGTGGTCGCCACGCCGGCGCGGGGCGAGGGCAGGCACTCCTCGGTGAACCTGGTGGCCAACCACCGCCCGCCGGTCAGCACCGCCGCGGTCAGCACCAGCGCGACCACGGCGGCGAGGAACGACCTGCGGGCGGGCAGCGGGACGGCGCGCGGGCGCATGTGCTCGCGGAAGGTGTTCCAGGCCCGCCGGTCCTGCTCGTCGGCGGCCCTGGGCGAGGACAGGGTGACCGCGATGATCGTGTCCTGCCTCAGCGCCCGTCGCCGTGCGGGCAGGTCCTTGTACCAGTCGGCGACCTCGCCCGCGATCCCCGCCACCGCCCGTGGCCTGCCCTTGACCAGCCCCCGCGGCACCGCCCGTGCGGTCGCCACGACGAGCACCGGGTCGTGCTCGGTGGACTCGTTGCGGACGTCGTTGATCAGCTGGAGCAGCTCCCAGCCGCCGTTGGCCTCGGTGACGTTGTCCAGCAGCACCACCGTGTACGCGGTCCGCCGCCGGTGGCGCGGCCGCCACGTGCCCGCGCCGTACAGTTCGCGCAGGTCCTGCAGGAAGGCGTGCACCAGGAGCTTCTTGATCTGCGCGCGGTCGTCCTCGTCCTGCCTGCCCGCGGTCAGGAGTTCGGCGAAACCGGTGAAGCTCGTGGAGTGCCCGGGGAGCATGAACGGCTGCCGCATCAACCACCGCGGCTCGCCGCCGGATAATCGGATCCCGCGGGTCCACAACCAGAACCGCAGCGGACGGTGCCACGCGAACAGCAAAGCCATCAGGAACTTCACCGGTGCCGGCAGCAGCACGAGCCCTTCGGTGACCGCCGCCTGGTACGCGGCCTCGGGTCGTTCCCGCCGGCCGTGCCACAGCCGGAGCAACTCGGTGATGTCGGTCGACTCGTGGCGGTTGTCGCCCTGGGTGAGGCGCCTGCCGGTGAGCCAGTCCACCAGCCGGTAGTGCCGGAACCGGCTCGGCCGCAACGTGCCGAACCGATCCGCGGACAGCTGGTGCCGCAGTTCGTCCAGCACCGGCAACAGGGGCGGCTCCTCGCGCCTGCTCTCGCGCCACCGGTTCGCGGTGTCGGCCGCCACCCTGTCCAGGTCGACCCGGGCGAACGGGATCTTCGCTGGGCCGACCTCGGCGAGCAGCTTCGCCAGGTCGGTCAGGACGCCGTCCGCCTCCTTGCTGATCAGGCACACCACTGGCAGCGCCCGGTCACCACGCGGTCCACCCCTGGCCCGCCACGACCACCGCGGCCGCTCGCTCAGGTCCTGGACGGCCGACAGCAGGGCGTGCAGACCGCGGAACACCGACTTGGCCAAAGTTCCCCCTTCACCGACACCCCCACACGGCGATTATCGAGGCCGGGCAGTGGTCCGTTGCGGCAGTGATCCGTTCGTGTTCTCCGGTCGGGTTCCGCGGCGTGCACGACCGTCGGGCGGGACCGATTGTCGTTACGTAAGCTGCGATGGGTTTGCGACGCGTTGAGGGGGACGGGTGTCCGAGAAGGCAGTGATCAGGGCGTTCGAGGACGGCAGCGCGGAGTTCGCGGAGTGGACGCCGCTGCTGTGGGACCCGGTCGGCGCCGCCGTGGTCGACCTCGTCGGACCGGTGCCGGGGGAGCGGGTGCTCGACGTCTGCTGCGGCGCGGGGTCGTCCGCGATCCCGGCGGCGCGGGCCGTCGGTCCGAACGGCGTCGTGGACGCCGTCGACCTCGCCGCGGCGCTGCTCGACCAGGGCGCGGGACGCGCGCGGGAGCTGCCGCAGCTGCGCTTCCACCGGGGCGACGCGGGCGGCTGGTCGGCTCCGGACGGCCTGCCCTACGACCACGTCCAGTGCGTGTTCGGGATCTTCTTCCTGCCGGACGTCGACGCCGCCGGCGCGCACCTGGTCCGGCTGCTGCGTCCCGGCGGCACCCTGGCCGTGACCACGTGGCGGCAGGGCAGCGTGGACGACGTCGTCGGCCCGTTGTTCCGGGCGCTCGCCGAGCACACCGGTGTGGCGCCGACCCGACCGGCGGCCGCCGACCGGGCCGCGCGGCTGGACACCGACGACAAGCTCGCCGAGTGGATGCGGAGCCTGGGGCTCGACGAGGTCCGGGTGCACCCGGTCGAGCTGGACGTCCCGATCACCCCCGAGTCGGCCTGGGCGTTCGTCACCGGCTCCGCGGGCCGGGCCCTCCTGGCCGGCCTCGACGACCGGGCCGTGGCCGCGGTCCGCGACCGCTACCGCGAGTTGGTCCGACCGACGGCGGTGCTGCGGGTCCGGGCACTCGTCGGGATCGGCGCCCGCCCGAGCTGACCGCGCACCGGGTCACACCGGGCCGGGCCGATCACCGGCTCAGCCGGGCCGGAACGCGCGCAGGGCGGTGTCGACGAGGGCGTCGGCGAAGTCGTCGTCCAGCGGGCCTGAGCGCAGCAGCCACCGCTGGGCCAGCGGCGCGTACAGCACGTCGATGAGGAGGTCCAGGTCGGCGTCGGCGGCGATCTGGCCGGCGCGCTGGGCGCTGAGCAACCGCCGCTGCTTCGCCGCGCGCATCGGTCGTTCCATCTTCTCCCGGTAGGCCGCGGCGAGTTCGGGATCGTTGATGATCTCGGTGTTCAGCGCCCGGATCGGCGCCTCGAACGCGGGATCGGCGAACTCGGCCGCGGTCGCGCGCAGGACCGCTTTGAGGTCGGCCTCGACGTCCCCGGTGTCCGGCAGTTCGATGCCGCCACCGTCGGGCTGCTCGCTCAGCACCAGCAGGGAGTCGAAGACCACCGCGCCCTTGGACGGCCACCAGCGGTAGATCGTCTGCTTGCCCACGCCCGCGCGGGCGGCGATGGCCTCGATCGTCAACTTGGCGTACCCCACCTCGCTGATCAGCTCGCGGGTCGCGGTCAGGATCGCGACCCGCGAGCGCTCGCTGCGCCGGGTGCCGTCGGGTGTGGTGCCTGGAGCCATGCCCACATCCTACTGGGAACGAGACGGTTCGTCTTGACAGTCGGGGGAGCGGCTGTCATTGTCTTCCTCATCGAGACGGAACGTATCGTCTCAGAAAACGATGGGGGACACCGATGACACGCGAACACACCGAACCCCGCACCTGGTTCATCACCGGCGCCTCGCGCGGACTGGGGCGTGCGTTCACCGAGGCCGCGCTCGCGGCGGGCGACCGGGTCGTCGGCGTGGCCCGCGACATCACGCCGCTGGAGGACCTGGCCTCCGCGTCGGCGGGCCGGCTGGTCACCTTCCCGCTGGACGTCGCCGACCGGTCGGCCGTGGTGGCCG
Organism: Saccharothrix stipae; assembly: GCF_054781895.1. NCBI lineage: Bacteria > Bacillati > Actinomycetota > Actinomycetes > Pseudonocardiales > Pseudonocardiaceae > Saccharothrix > Saccharothrix stipae. The sequence goes on from NZ_BAAGTN010000007.1 coordinate 779,542, forward strand.
GGGTGCGGCGGGCCTTCGCCGCGTTCGGCCGGCTCGACGTCGTGGTCAACAACGCGGGCGGCGTGGTGCTCGGCATGCTCGAAGAGATCACCGAGGAGCAGGCCCGCGCCCACCTGGACACCAACTTCTTCGGTGCCCTGTGGGTGAACCAGGCGGTGGTCCCGCTGCTGCGGGAACAAGGCTCGGGTCACATCCTCCAGGTCTCGTCGATGGGGTCGGCCGGCGGTTTCGCGTCGACCGGTCTGTACGGCGCGGGCAAGGCGGCGCTCGACTCCATGAGCGAGGCGCTGGCGATGGAGGTCGAGCGCTTCGGGATCAAGGTGACCATCCTCCAGCCCGGCGGCTACCAGACCGGTCTGTTCACGCTCGGTCTGACCACGACCGAGGAGAACCCCGCCTACGCCCCGCTGCGCGCCTGGTTGAGCGGGCTGTGGGGCGAGTCGGAGGACTACGACCCCCGCCTGGCCGCCGCGGTCGTGCTTCAGGTGGTGGACCTGCCCGAGCCGCCCAAGCGGCTGGTCCTGGGCGGCGCGGCGTACGACATGGTGCAGGAGTTGGTGCGGGCGCGGACGACCGCCCTCGCCGAGTGGGAGCACCTCAGCCGCCAGGCCGACTGATCCCGTGGTGGCCGCGGAAGTCCGTCAGTAGTAGCGGCTCATCAGGGTGGTGGCCCAGGCCGGCTGGGCGACCGGCTGCCGTGGCGCGAACTCGACCAGGTACGGCTTGACGTCGAGCACCGGCGAGCCGGAGAGCGCGTCCAGGTCGGCGACGTGCAGGTCCAAACCGTCCACGCCGAGCAGGCGGCAGCGGGACACGCCGAGGCGGTTGGGCCGGTACGGCCCGCGGTGGGCGAAGATCCCCACGGGCGCCGCGTCCGGGTTACCCCTGGGCGGACGCGGTTCGCCGGACACGGTGGCCGGGTCGATCCGGTCGAACAGGAAGACGACCTCCAGGTGGGAGAAGTCCTCCAGGCCGAGCACGGCCGACGCGGTGAAGGACCGGTCGTCCAGCCGGATCACGGCCCGGACGTCGTGCCAGTCGTCCTCGACCACCTCGTCGCGGCCGCCCACGACTCGTCCGACGGGGTGCAGGGTCACGGTGTTGCCCATCATGGCGCTCCAGGTCGGGTGGCGGTCGGTTCAGAGGGCGTGGGGACCGAGGCGGCCCCAGGCGACGACCGCGGCCAGGACCAGGAGCACCACGTTGACGGCGATCGCGGGCGATTCCCGGCGGCGGGCGTGGACGACGACGGCGCCGAGCATGGTGACGGCCAGGCCGATGGCGGCCGGCGGGGTGAGGACCGGGGCGACGCCGGTCACGGCCGGGAGGACCAGGCCGAGGGCGCCGAGGACCTCGACCACGCCGATCAGCCGGACCCGGGTGGGTGTGAAGTCGTCCACCCACGGCATCGTGGTGCGGAGCTTCTCCTTGGGCTGGAGGGCTTTCGCGAGCCCGGCCAGGCCGAAGGCGGTGGCGAGGACGGCTTGGAGGATCCACAGGAACACGTTCACGTCGGCTGCTTCCTTCGTTTCGTCGGGGGTCGGTCGGGGGTCAGTGGCGGCCGAGGGTGCCGCGGCGCTTGGCCAGGCGTTCGAGCCGGGTGAACAGGACCACTCCGCCCGCCGTGATGAGCAGCGGCTGGGCCAGCAACCACCCGAGGCCCCAACCGGTCGGCAGGGCGGCCAGGGAGTGCCCGCCGAGCAGGACGTCCCGCATGGCCTCGATGCCCGGCGCGATGGGGACCAGCAACCGGCTGACGAACGCGATCGGGTCGGGCAGCGCGGCCAAGGGGACCAGGGTGCCGCCCGCGATGGCGTAGGCCGCCACCGAGACCTGCGTGATGATCTCGATCCGCTTGAACACCAGCGTCAGCCCGCACAGGACGAGGGCCAGCCCGCAGGTGCCCAGCGCGATGGCGGCCAGCGGCACGAGCACCTGCGCGTCGAACGGCACCCGGCCGCCCTGGACGGCGATCGTTACCGCACCGGTGACCAACACGGCCAGCGCGGTGGGCAGGGCCGCGACCACCGCGGCGACCTGGCGGCCCAGGATCAGCGCGGCCGACGGCAGCGGGGTGAGGTAGGTCTGTTCCAGCACACCGGACTGGATGTCACCGAGGTAGCTCCAGAACACCCGGTTGACCTGCTCGTGGATGAACGTCAGCGCCACCATGCCGAGCAGCACCGGCAGGAGCAGTTCGGCGAGCAGCAGACCGCGTCCCATGAACAACACCACGAGCAGGTAGAACAGCGGGAACGTGATCATCTGCAAGAGGCTCTCGCGCCACCCGGCGGCGAAACCGCGCAGGCCCTTGCCGACCTCGGCGGCGAAACCGCGGGCGAAGGTCACGACGACCCCTCCAGAGCTCGGCGGTGGTTGCGGGTGAACAGCAGGCCGCCCGCCACGACGAGGGCGAGCGTGTGGGTGACCAGCCACGGCAGCGAGCCGTCGTGCCAGACCTGGGCCAACGTCCTGCCCTCGAACAGCGTCCGCGTGATGACCTCGATGCCCAGCGTCGTGGGCAGGACCCTGGCCAACGCGGCCAACCAGTCCGGGTAGAAGGCCAGTGGCAGGAAGGAACCGTTGAGCAGCAGCACCAGCGAGGTGAACAGCGACTGCAACGCGCCGATCATCGGGGAGACCAGCGCCAGCGCGGCCAACAGGAACGTGAAGGCCAGCACGTTCGCCCCGAGCAGCAGGGCGGGCAGGACCGCCGCCCAGCGCGGCGGGATCGGGATCCCGACCACCAGCGCCGGCACGAGGGCGGCCGCGGCGGCCACACCCAGGCCGAAGATCGCGGCGGTGAGCAACCGGCCGAGCATCGGCAGCCACGGCGGCGCGGGCGTCATCCGGGTCTGCGCGAAGGTGTCGGCGCGCTTCTCCTCGATGAGGTCGGCCACCAGCACGAGGCCGGCGTACTGGAGGAACCAGTACCCGCCGATCGCGACGAGGGTCCGCGGCAGCAGGTCCTGCCGCAGTTCGCCCTGTCCGAGGACGAACTGGAGGCCGAGGTACATCGTGGTGCTGACCAGCAGCGTGACGACGTGCCCGACCGGGTGGGCGAGCTGGACCCGCAGGCCCTTGCCGACCTCGGCGGCCAGGACGTCAGCAAGCATGGGACGGCTCGTCCACCAGCGCGAGGAACACGTCCTCCAGGTCCGGCTGCACCTGGGTCAGCGACTCCAGCACGGCGCCCTGCGCGCGCAAGCGCTCGACCACGTCGTACACCTCGCGCGGATCGCCCACCCGCACGCTGATCGTGGTGACGCCGTCGTGGGTGACGCCGTCGAACCCGGGCGGCGCCGCGCCCTCGACGCGGATCTCGTACCGGTCCCGTTCGCGGAAGCTCGCCAGCAGCTCACGGGTCGGCAGGTCGGCCACCAGCCGGCCGCGGCGCATCACGGCCACCCGGTCGCAGAGCTCCTGGGCCACGTCGAGCTGGTGGGTGGTGAGCAGGATCGTGGTGCCGGACTCGCGGGCCAGCTCGGTGATCCAGGTCTTGACCGTGCGGGTGGCCTCCACGTCCAGGCCGAGCGTCGGCTCGTCCAGCAGCACGATCGGCGGGTCGGCGATCAGGGCGGCGGCGATGGCGACCTTCTGCTGCATGCCGCGCGAGAAGCCGCCGACCTCGTCGTCGCGCCGGTCCCACAGCTCCAGGCCGGTCAGGAGGTGTTGGGCGCGCGCCTTGGCCTGTGCCTTGCGCAGGCCCTTGAGCCGGCCGAAGTACATCAGGTTCTGCCAGGCCGACAGGCTCCAGTAGACGTTGCGCGAGCCCTCCAGCACGGCGCCGAACCGGGCCATCGCGGCCGAGCGCTGCGTGGCCACGTCGAAGCCTCCCAGCCGGACCCGCCCCGAGGTGGGCGTCAGCAGGCCCGCCAGCATCTTGATGGTCGTGGTCTTGCCCGCGCCGTTGGGCCCGAGGAAGCCGAAGACGGTGCCGGCGGGGACGTGGAAGGACACCTCGTCGACCGCCCGGACCTCGGCCGAGCCGTACACCTTGCTCAATGCTTCGACCCTGATCACGTCGTCGCCCCGACCCGGAGGTGGGCGCGTGCGGCGGTGCGGAGGCCCATCATTGGATCCAATCTCTAGAGTTGACTTCTAGCTTCGTTATCTAGAGATAGACTCCAGTCATGAGCGATGTCAAGCGGGTGAGCAAGCGGGCGCAGAAGGCGCAGGAGACGCGTCGGCGCATCCTGGAGGCGGCGCTCGCGCTGTTCGTGCGGGACGGGTACGGCGCGACGAACCTCCAGGACATCGCCGACGGGGCCGGTGTCGCGGTGCAGACGATCTACTTCGTCTTCGGCAACAAGCGCACCCTGCTCAAGGAACTGGTCGACGTCACGATCGCGGGCGACGACCAGCCGGTGGCCACGATGGACCGTCCCTGGTACACCGAGGCGCTGGCCGCCGAGACGGCCCAGGACGTGCTGCGCGCCTACGTCAGCGGCACCACCTCGGTGCTGGCGCGGGTGGCGCCGATCGGCAAGGTGCTGGAGGCGGCGGCGGCGAGCGACCCGGAGGTCGCCGCGCTGTGGCCGCACGACGTCGACCCGCGGCTCGTCGTCCAGCGGAACGTGGCCGAGGTCCTGGTGGGCAAGCCGGGGGCGAAGGACGGCGTCTCGGCGGAGGAGGCGGCGGACGTGCTGTACGGCCTGCTCAGCCCTGAGCTGTACCTGCTGTTCGCCCGGCGCGGCTGGCCACGTGACCGTTGGGAGCGGTGGGTCGGCGAGACGTTGCGCGCCCAGCTGTGCACCGACCGACCCCGCCGTCGCACGCGGTAACGACTTGGTGATCACCGGCTTCCGTGTGATCGTGCACAGTCGTTCGGCCGAGTGGGGACACCTGCCACCACGAACATTCCGCGGTTGACAGGAGGCTGTGGTCGCTCATTACCGTGCACGTGCACAGTCGCGCCGCCGCCGCATCGTCGATCAAAGGAGATCGGATGTCCGGACCACACCGGGCGGCCAAGGTCGTCCTCGCCCTGACCGCCGCCGTGCTCCCGCTGACCGCGCTCACTCCGGCCGTCGCGGCGGCGGGCACGTTGACCATGCGCGGAGCCGACGTCTCGACCGCGCAACGCGCCCTGGACCTCGGCGCGAGGTTCTACGACGCGTCCGGCGTCGCGCGGGACCCGCTCGACATCCTCAAGGGCGCGGGCGTCAACTACGTCCGCCTGCGCGTCTGGAACAACCCGCGCAGCGGCTACAACAACAAGGCGAAGGTCCTGGCCTACGCCAAGACCGTGCAGGCCAAGGGTCTCAAGCTGCTGGTCGACTTCCACTACTCCGACACGTGGGCCGACCCGGGCAAGCAGTACAAGCCCGCCGCCTGGGCGGGCCACACCATCGGCCAGTTGCAGACCGACGTCTACAACTACACCTACGACGTCTGCACCAGCCTCAAGGCCCAGGGCACCACGCCCGACAGCGTGCAGATCGGCAACGAGATCAACGTCGGCATGCTCTGGGACGACGGCAAGGTGGTCGACAACGACTTCGCCAACCTGAGCCTGCTGCTCAAGGCCGGCTACAACGCCACCAAGGCGTGCAACGGCGGCACCAAGGTCATGATCCACACGGCGAACGCCGACAGCCTCGACCACGCCCGCTGGTTCTACGACGGCATCAGGTCCAAGGGCGTGGCCTGGGACATCACCGCGCTGTCGTACTACTGCTCGTGGCACGGCACGCTCGCCAACCTCTACAACGTCATCTCCGACGTCCGCTCCCGCTACGGCAAGGACGTGGTCCTCGCGGAGACGGCGTACCCCTTCACCACCGCGAACGCCGACGGCACCGGCAACTCGATCAACGCCGGCTGCGCGGGCTACCCGCTGACCTGGACCGGTCAGGCCACGAACTTCGCCCACGTGCAGAACACCGCGCGCAACGCGGGCGCCATCGGCGTCTTCTACTGGGAACCGACCTGGTACGCCGTCCCCGGCAACGGCTGGGACCCCGCCGACATCGCCAACAGCGGCAACGGCTGGGACAACATGGCGGTCTTCAACTGGACCGGCCGGATCAACCCCGACGTCCGCTGGACGCCGTGACCGGCCGGTGTCGCGCGGATCGGTGACGGGCGCGCGGTCGACCTTCGGCCGCGCTACCGCCGGACCGACGACGTGACGTGAGCCTGGTCGTGCTGTCGGCGCACCATCTCGGTGATCCAGGTGGGCGCGAACGGCGACGTGCAGTTCGGGGGAGTCGGGTAGTCCTTGAGCACTTCGAGGCGTTCACCGATGTCGATGGCGCGGGCGCGGTGCTCGGCGTGCTCGATCCCGATCTGGGCCAGGCAGTGGTTCATCGCCCACTGCAGGCGATCCGGGGCCTCGCGCATCCCGGCCTCGATGACGTCGAGCAGGGTCGGGAGGTCGAGCCCCTCGGGCTTCTTGGCCACCCGGTCGGTGGTCAGCGCCCAGCCGGCGCTCGCGACCACCGGGTCGGGGTCGGCGAACCAGGCCAGGCGCAGCCGTTCGGCGTGAGGGCTCTTCTTGACCACGTAGTTCACCAGCCAGTCGTGCACCTTGGGCGTGCGGGCCTCGCGCAGCATGGTGTCCAACTCGTCGCGCTCGAACGCCTTCGGGCGGCAGATCAGCAGCGCGAGCAGCCGCGCCGCCGTGTCGGCCGTCTCCCAGAGGTCGCGGGCGAGGTCCTGCCGGGTCTTGAGCCGCTTCGCGATCGCCCGCAGCTTGCCGAGGTTCACCCCGTGGTCGTCGCCGTGCTTCTCGTTCACCTCGCGTGCCCTGGGGTCCTCCAGCGCGGCCAACTCGGCCATCACCTCGGCCACGGTCGTCCCGGTCACCTCAGCCTCCCGTCGGTCGCCGTGGACGACAGCGTACGGCCGGTCCGGCAGGGCGACCGGCCCGACGTGATGACCCGGGTCGGGGTTCGGCGGCGCGGCACCGGCGTCAGCGGGCCGAGCTGATCCAGTCGGCCAGGTGCGGCGACTCCGCGCCGATCGTCGTGTCGTCGCCGTGCCCGGTGTGCACGACCGTGTCGGCGGGCAGGGTCAGCAGCCGCGTGCGGATCGACTCGATGATGGTGTCGAAGTCCGAGAACGACCGTCCCGTCGCGCCCGGCCCGCCCCGGAACAGGGTGTCGCCGGTGAAGACGACACCCAGGGCGGGGGCGTGGAAGCAGCACGCGCCGGGCGCGTGGCCGGGGGTGTGCAGCACGTGCAGCGCGACGCCCGCGACCTCGACCACCTGCCCGTCGGCCAGGTCGCCGTCCGGTCCGGCGTCGGGGTGGGTCAGGTCCCACACCACCCGGTCGGCCGGGTGCAGCAGCACCGGCGCGCCGGTGGCCTCGGCCAGCGCACGGGCCACCCGGACGTGGTCGTCGTGCGCGTGGGTGGCCAGGATCGCCTTCACGGTGCGCCCCGCGACCACCTTCAGGATCGCGGCCACGTCGTGCGGTGCGTCGATGACGACGCACTCCGCGTCGTCACCGAGGACCCAGACGTTGTTGTCCACGTCGAAGGTCTCGCCGTCGAGGGAGAACGTGCCCCGGGTCGTCGTGCGGTCGATGCGGGCGGTCATCAGAACACCACCACCGAGCGCAGCACGTCACCGCGGTGCATCTTGGCGAACGCGTCCTCGACCTGGTCCAGGGCGATGGTCTCGGTGACGAACGCGTCGAGGTCGAGGCGGCCTTGCAGGTGCAGGTCGATCAGGTAGGGGAAGTCGCGGCTGGGCAGGCAGTCGCCGTACCAGGAGGACTTCAGCGCGCCGCCCCGGGCGAACAGGTCGATCAGCGGCATGTCGACGCGCATGTCCGGGGTCGGCACGCCGACCAGCACGACGGTGCCGGCCAGGTCGCGGGCGTAGAACGCCTGCTTCCAGGTCTCCGGGCGCCCGACGGCGTCGATGACGACGTCGGCGCCGAACCCGCCGGTCAGCTCGCGGACGCGGGCGACGACGTCCTCCTCGGCGGCGTTCACGGTGTGGGTGGCGCCCAGCCCGGTGGCCCACTCCAGCTTCCGCGGGTCCAGGTCGATGCCGATGATCGTGGTCGCCCCGGCCAGGTCCGCGCCCGCCACCGCCGCCGCGCCCACGCCGCCGCAGCCGATGACGGCCACGCTGTCGCCCCGCCCGACGTTGCCGGTGTTGAGCGCGGCGCCGAGCCCGGCCATCACCCCGCACCCGAGCAGCCCGGCCACCGCGGCGGACGCCCGCGGGTCGACCTTCGTGCACTGGCCGGCGTGCACCAGGGTCTTCTCGGCGAACGCGCCGATGCCCAACGCGGGGGAGAGCGCCGTGCCGTCGGTCAGGGTCATGGGCTGGGAGGCGTTGTGGGTGTCGAAGCAGTACCAGGGCTTGCCCTTCAGGCACGCCCGGCACACACCGCACACCGCTCGCCAGTTGAGCACCACGAAGTCGCCGGGCGCCACGTCGGTGACGCCCTCGCCGACGGTCTCCACCACGCCCGCGGCCTCGTGACCGAGCAGGAACGGGAACCGGTCGTTGATGCCGCCCTCCCGGTAGTGCAGGTCGGTGTGGCACACGCCGCACGCCTGCACCCGCACCACGGCCTCACCCGGGCCGGGGTCGGGCACCACGACCTCGACCACCTCGACCTCCGCGCCCTTGCCCCGTGCGACCACACCGCGAACCGTCTGAGTCACCGCGAAAACCCCTCATCGTCGATCGTCATGCCGGGTGAACACGCACAGGAAGAGAGTCCCACGCGCACGGCGTCGCCGTCGGCGGGCACGATCACCGACTCACCTCCCCGGTTCGCACGCCGTGCTCCCGCCACCCCGGTTCACTCAGGCGGGGTCGGGTCGGTCGAAGCGCGCGAGCAGGTCGAGCGCGGCGCGCCGCAGGCCTTCGTAGGCGCCCGGTTCCCGCCGCGCGAGCCCGGTGAAGAGGTCGACGGCCTCCCGCAGGTCCGCCTTCGCCTGCGGCAGGCCGGTGCCGGCGGCGAGCCGGATGGCGGCGAACGACCACAGCGACTTGGCCAGGCCGGCCTCGACGTCGGCGCGACCCGCCCGGGCGAGCCCGCGCAGGATGCGGGTCGCCTCCTCGCCGGTCCGCAAGGCCTCGTCGCGCTGTCCGGTGTTCCACGCCGCGGCACCCAGGTTCGCCAGCGCTTCGGCGAGGTCGCGCTCGAACTCCGCGGGGTGGCGCGCCGCCAGTCCCCGGTAGATCTCGACGGCCTCGCGGCCCGTGGCGGCGGCCCGGTCCAGCCGGCGCAGGTCGTTGTGCCGGTGGGTGAGGTTGACCAGGGACTTCGCGTAGAGCGGCGCGTACCGGTCCGGCGTCGCCGACGCCAGTCGCCGGTAGATGCCCACGGCCTGCTCGGCGCTGGTCATGGCCTCCGCAGCGTGGCCGGCGTCCCCCAACGCGGCGCTGAAGTTGTTCAACGCGGCGGCGTAGTGGACCTCGTGCACCTCCGGGGAGGCCTGCGCCAGGCGTCGGTGCAGGGCGACGGCCTCACCGCCCACTGCCAGCGCCTCGCCCGGGCGGCCCAGCGCCGTCAACGCGGTGCTCCAGCTGTCCAGGGAACGCGCGAGGTTGCCGTCGAACGCCTCCGGGGTGGCGCGCGCCAGGCGCCGGCGGATCTCCACCGCTTCTTCCGCCGCCGCGGCGGCTTGTGCCCACCGGTCCAGCTCCGCCCAGATCGCGCCGGCCGTGGTCAGGGCCTGCGCCAACTGCGCCTTGTGCGCCTGCGGGTGCGCCGCGACCAGCCGCCTGCGGATCGACACGGCCTCGGCCGCGGCGTCGGCGGCCTCCTGGTGGCGACCCGCCCGCGTCAACGAGGTGCTCAACTCGACCAGCGCCGAGGCGAAGTCCGGTGCGAAGGCGTCCGGGTCGTCCGCCGCGCGCCTCCGGTAGATCGCCGCGGACCTCGTCCGGGCCGCCAAGGACTCCTCCCCGCGACCCGCCGCCGCGAGCACGGCGCCGAGACCGGCCGACGCGATCGCCAGGTCGACCTCGAACGCCTCCGGGTCGACCGACGCGAGCCGGCCGAGCACCTCCACCGCTCTACCGGTGTGGACCAACGCCTCGTCCCGGCGGTCGAACGCCGACAGCAGGAGGCCGAGGTTGCTCGACGCCCTGGCGTGGTCGGCCTCGAACACCTCCCGGCGGTCGCCGGCGAGCCGGCCGAAGACCTCGACCGCCTCGGTGGCGACGGCCAGCGCGTCCTCCTGACGCCCCACGTCCCGCAACTGGTAGCCCAGGTTGGACAGGGCGACGGCCAGGCTCTGCTCGGCCGCCACCGGGTCGGCGGCGGCCAACCGCCGGCACAGGTCGACGGCCTCGGTGGTGGCGACCACCGCGTCCGCCCGACGGCCGACGAGGCCGGCCAACCGGCCGGCCGTGGTCAGGGCGCGGGCGAGCGCCGACTCGAACAAGGCCGGGTTGACCGCCACGAGCCGGCGGTAGCACGCCACGGCCTCGGTCGCGGCCGTGAGGGCCTGGTCGAGCCGGCCCACGCCGCTCAGGTGGCTGCCGAAGTTGTTCAACGCGCTCGCCAGGTGCGGCAGGAACGCCGAGGGCTTGGCCTCGGCCAGCCGCCGGGTGAGATCCACCGCCGCGCCCGCCGCCGACAGCGCCTCCGGCCGGCGACCGAGGTGCCACAGCAGCACCCCGAGGCTGTTCAGGCCCGACGCCAGACCGGCTTGGGCCACCTCGTCGTCCACGGCGGTCCTGCTCAGGAAGAGGCCGACCGCCTCCTGCTGGGCCGCCAGCGATTCCTCGACGCGCCCCAGGCCGCCCAGCGTGCCGGCGAGGTGGTTGAGCGCGTGCGCCAGGTCCAGGTCGTGCGCGCCGGGACGTTCGGCGGCGAGTTCGCGGTACAGCCGCACGGCGTCCGCGTCGCGGGCCGACGCCTCCTCGCGCCGGCCGAGCTCGGCCAGCATCCCGCCGAGGTTGCGGGTGACCTGGGCGACTTCGTGCCGCAACCCCGGTTCGGTCGCGACGGCGCCGCCGAACAGCCGCGCGGCCTCCTCCGTCGCCGCCAACGCCTCCGCGACGAAACCCGCCTCGACCAGCCGCCAGCCCAGCGTGGCGTGCAGCCGGGCCCGCCGGACGGGGTCGCGCTCGGTGTCCAACCGGGCCGCCGTGAGCCGCCGGACCAGCGCGGCGATCCCGATGTCGAGGTCGACGTCCCGGTCGGCGGGGAGCGCGGCCTCGATGCGTTCGAGCAGGGTGAGGTCGACGTCGGGTATGTCGCACAACGCCACCAGCGCCGCGCTGCCCGCGTGCAGGGCGATCGCGGGGTTGGCCCGCAGCAGGCCGTAGAGGTGCTCCGCGACGTGGGACCACCGCGCCGAGGCCGAGGCGAGGAACGTGATCGCACGACCCGCGAACCGGGACGCGGTCCGCCGGTCGGGGTCCAGCAACGCCGCCGGGACGTCGACCGCCCACGGATCGGGTGCGTAGCCGCTGATGTCGTGCCCCGGTAAGAGCAGCGCGAGGAAGTCCTCCGCGAGGCGGTCGGGGTAGAGCGGTTCGAGGACGGTGGCCCGGTCGATCGGCGGGTAGCACACCCGGTGGTCGGTCAGCACCCGCGTTGGCGGCTCGACCTCGAGCGACCGCAGCACGTCGGTGCCGGTGGAGTGGCCGACCGCCCCGGTCAGGACGGCGGTGAACACGGCCCTGGCCATGACGCTCGGCGGCGTGCCGAACTCCTCCCCGAGCACCCGACCGCGGTAGAGCCGGTGCCAGTTCATGTACTCGCGGTCCAGCAGGTAGGCCGCCATGCCGGCCTGCCCGTCCGGGAGCCGTTCGCCCCGGGCACGCGCGTCGGGCAGGTCGACCAGGGCGCTGACGAGCGCCGCCACGTGCAGCGCCAGCACCGGCCCGTAGCTCTTGGTGTGCAACGAACCGGGCGCCTGCGCGGCGGTCGGCCGTTCGACGCCGAGCAGTTCGCCGAACCGGCCGCGCGCCGCGTGGAACACCCGCTCGCGCTCGGCCACCGAGTCGGCCAGGTTCCGCAGCGGCAGGTCGTCGGTGGCCGCGCGGAACTCGGCCAGTTCACCGCAGATCGCCCGCCACCACTGCACCGTGCGGCCGAGCAGCAGCACCCGGGTCGGCACGGCCCGGCGCAGCCGCGGGTCGGCGAACAGCCGGACCAGCTCGGTGTGCGCCCAGCGGTCGGCGTAGTCCACCACGACCAGCAGACCGCGTGCGTCGGCCGGTTCGGGCTGGTCCGTCGCGGGCGGCGCGATCGTGTTGGAGTGCCTGGCGTGCAGGACCGACCAGCCCTCGGCGGCGCACAACTCGGCGAACCTCATGGCGAGCCGCGTCTTGCCCTGGCCGCCCGCGCCGTGCACCAGCAGCACCGACATCGCCGCGCGGTCGGAGTCGCGCCATGACGCCAAGTCCCGGAGCTCCTCGGTCCGCCCGACGAAGTCCACGATCCGGCTCCGGGCGTCCAGCAGCCGGCTCGGCTGCGCCAACAGCCACGTCGGGTCGGCGGGCGCCGGCGCGAACGGGAACGGCTCCAGGAAGAACGCCGGGTGCTCGGTGTGGATGTTGACTTCGCGCGCCGTGCCGAACTGGATGACGTGCCCGCCGATGTGGGAGTCGGCGATCGACTGCGAGTACGTGTGCCGCCACTGCATCGAGTCACGCTACAGCGCCGTCGCGGTGGCCACGGCGGAAGCCGACGTCCTGCGGCACTCCGACGACCGCTGCCGGCGGGTCGTTCAGCGGCGCCGGAGCCGTTCGGCGGCGAGCCTGCCGGAGATGAGCACCGGCGGGATGCCGACGCCGGGGGTGGTGCCGCTGCCGGCGAGCACGACGTTGCCGTCGCGGAACGGCAGGTTGCGCGGCCGGAACGGGCCGGTCTGGGTGAAGGTGTGGGCCGCCGAGAACGGGGTGCCGGCGGCTTGGCCGGACCGCGCCCAGTCCTCGGGCGTCACCACGGACAGGATCTCGACGTCGGGGTCCACCAGCTTGCGGGCGACGAGCTCGCCGACGACCTCCGCGGCGTAGCGGTGCCCCACGGCGTCCCACCGGATCGGTGCGGCGTCCAGGTTCGGGCACGGTGCCAGCAGGTACTGCAGGTGCCGCCCCGCCGGGGCCAGTCCCGGGTCGCTGAGGGTCGGTGTGGTGAGCAGCAGGGACGGATCGCTCATCAGCCGGCCCCGGCTGATGATCTCGTCGAACGTGCCCTCCCACGCCGTGCCGAACGAGATGGTGTGGTGGGCCAGCCCGTCGACCACCCGCCCGGCGCCGAGGTGCACCACCACCGCCGACGGCGACCACCGCAGTGGCCGCGGGCGCCGTGGTCTGCCGTGCAGCAACCGCGTGCTCTGGGCCGGGCCGGTCGCGAGCACGACGGCGTCGCACGGGAAGCGGTCGGTCGTGGTGCGGACCGCGGTCACCCGCGCTCCGGCGCGGTCGAGCGCGACCACCTCGGCGTCGTAGTGGAACCGGACGCCGGCGGCGGACGCGGCGTCGGCGAGGGCCTGGGGCACCGCGCGCATGCCGCCGCGCGGGAACCAGACGCCGGCGATCGTGTCCATGTAGGCGATCACGGCGTAGGCGGCGAGCGCGTCGGTGGGCGACACCCCGGCGTACAGGGCCTGGAACGTGAAGACGCGGCGGAGCCGGTCGTCGCGGAGGAACCGGCCCACCGCCCCCGCCAGGGAGCGGAAGCCGCCCAACCGCGCGAGGGCGACGAGGTCGGGGCCGAGCAGGTCGAGCGGCGAGTCGAAGCTCGCGCCGATGAACCGGTCGCGCTCGACCTGGTACAGCCGGGTCAGCCAGGCGCGCAGTCGGCGGTAGCCCTCGGCTTCGCGGTCGCCGGCGAACCCGGCGACCGCCGCCTCCATCGCGGCGGCGTCGGTGTGCACGTCGAGCCCGCTGCCGTCGGCGAACTCGGCCCGGTAGGCCGGGTGCAGTGGCAGCAGGTCCAGGTGGTCGGCGAGTCGCGCACCCACCGCCGCGAACGCGTCTTCGAGCAGTTCAGGCATGGTCAGCACGGTCGGTCCGGTGTCGATGCGGTGCCCGGCCAGGTCCAGCCTGCCCGCCAGACCACCGGGGTGGCCGTGCCGCTCCAGCACCGTCACCTCGTGCCCGGCCCCGCGCAGGTGCAGCGCGGCGGACAGGCCGGACAGCCCGGCGCCGATCACCACGACCGAGTCGGTGCGGCCCTTCACCACGTGTGCCACGGCGTCCCCCGGTCAGTCGCGGCGGCGGACGGCCTTGGCCGCCAGCTGCTTCAGGTGCGTGCGGGCGACCTCGTCGACGGCCGCCCGGTCGAGTGCGGCCAGACCGCTCTCGGTCAGCGTCTCGATGTGCTCCTCGACGGCCTCCACGGCGCCGTGGTCGACCAGCAGCGCCCGCGCGGTGGCCACGGTCCGATCCGTCATGGGCACGCCGCTGAGGCAGCGGAGCAGCACCCGCGCGCCGGCGCGGTCGCCCGACGCGGTGGCCCGGGCGATCGCGATCGCCATCAACGGGGTGCGCTTGCCCTCGCGCAGGTCCTCGCCGACGGGTTTGCCGGTCACGGCGGGGTCGCCGAACATGCCGATCAGGTCGTCGCGCAGCTGGAACGCCACGCCGATGTCGCGGCCGAACACGCGCAGGCACTCGATCACGTCGGCCGGTGCGCCGGCGAGCGCGGCGCCGAGGTGCAGCGGGCGTTCGACGGTGTAGGCGGCGGTCTTCAGCGCCGCCACCCGCAACGCGCTCTCCAGCGACCCGTCCCGGCTCGCGGTCGCGCGCAGGTCGAGGTGCTGACCGGCCATCATCTCCGTCCGCATCCGCTGCCACGGCTGCCACGCGCGGTGCAGCGCGTCGGCCGGCAGCCCGGCCGTGACCAGCGCGTCGTCGGCCCAGGCCAGCGCGAGGTCGCCGACCAGGATCGCGGTGGAGTCACCGTAGCGGCGGGCACTGCCCGACCACCGCGAGCGCCGGTGCCGCGCGGCGAACGCCTCGTGCACGGCCGGCCTGCCGCGCCGGGTCGCCGAACGGTCCATCACGTCGTCGTGCACCAGCGCACAACACTGCAACAGCTCCAACGCCACCAGCGCGCGCACGACGGCCTCGGCCGTGTCGCCGCGCACCTCACCGCCCGAGGCGCGCCAGCCCCACCACGCGAACGCGGGCCGGATCCGCTTGCCGCGGGCCAGGACCAGCGCGCGCACCTCCTCGACGAGGTCCCGTGCGGCGTCGACCTCCGGACGGGCGCGGAAGAAGTCGTCCAGCGCCGAGGCGTACCGCGCCGGGAACGAGTCGTGCGTCGCGGGCGCGCGGGTGTCCACGCCGGCCGTCAGCGACATCGTCGCCCCCCTTGAGCAGCGGTTCGGATCTGAACGGTTCGAGCTAAGCAGCGCCGCTCCGGCTCTGCACAACGAGCGCGCTGGTCGTGCAGGGCGGCACGGGCCGACTTAGCGTGAGGGGGTGCCATCG
The DNA here is from genome assembly GCF_054781895.1 of Saccharothrix stipae. NCBI lineage: Bacteria > Bacillati > Actinomycetota > Actinomycetes > Pseudonocardiales > Pseudonocardiaceae > Saccharothrix > Saccharothrix stipae. The sequence goes on from NZ_BAAGTN010000007.1 coordinate 794,918, forward strand.
CGGGAAGGACGCTCACGCATGTCCGCAGACCGGGAACTGGATGCCGCGGGTATCACCGACCCGCGGCTCCGCGACGCCTATCGGCGGTGTCGCGAGCTCAACGCCCGACACGGCCGCACGTACTTCCTGGCGACGAGGATGCTCAGCCAGGAGCAACGGCCGGCCGTCCACGCGCTGTACGGGTTCGCCCGTCGGGTCGACGACATCGTCGACGACGTCCACAGCGGACCGTCGCGCAAGACCGAGGGCCTCGCGGCGGTCGACGCGCTCCTCGACTCCGCCCTGGCACGCGGCACGAGCGCCGACCCGGTCGTCGCGGCGTTGCTGGACACCGTGCGCCGGTACGACATCCCCACCGCGCACTTCCACGACTTCATGGCGTCCATGCGGATGGACCTGACCGTCACCGACTACGCGACGCGCGCCGAGCTGGCCCGGTACGTGCACGGCTCGGCGGCGGTCATCGGCCTCCAGGTGCTGCCGGTGCTCGGGACGGTCGTGCCGAGGCAGGAGGCGGAACCCGCCGCCGCCGCGCTCGGGATCGCCTTCCAGCTCACCAACTTCATCCGCGACGTCGGGGAGGACCTCGACCGCGACCGGGTGTACCTGCCCGCCGACGAGCTGGCCGCGTTCGGCGTCGACCGCGAGCGGCTGCGGTGGGCGCGGGGCGCGGGCCGGGTGGACGACCGGATCCGGGCGGCGCTGCGCGACCAGGTCCACCGCACCCGCGAGGTCTACGCGCGGGCGTGGCCCGGGATCGCGATGCTCGCCCCGCGTTCGAGGCCCTGCGTGAGCACCGCGTACCGGCTCTACGGCCGGATCCTCGACCTGGTCGAGGAATCCGGCTTCGACGTGCTGTCCCGCCGCGTCGCGGTGTCCAACGGCAGGCGGCTCGCGGTCGCGCTGCCCGCGTTCGCCCGGGCCGTGCTCGCCCGCACGGCCTGATCCCGGAGGAGTGACATGCCCGACCGCTTGCCGCTGCGCAGGTTCAGCAGTCCCGCCTGGTCGCAGCAGGAACCGACGTGGCGGGACGCGAAGCCCGCGCTCATCGAGGCGGCGCTGAAACGCGCCACCGCCCGACCCTCCGGCAACTGGTTCGTGGTCGGTGCGAGCCGCGATGTCGTGCGCGGCAAGCCCTTCGGCCGCACGGTCGCCGGTCGCGAGGTGGTGCTCTGGCGCGGACCCGGTGACGTGCTGGTGGCCGGTCCCGGCTCGTGCCCGCACCTGGGCGCACCGCTGTGTGACGGTGCGGTGACCGACGGCAGGCTGGTCTGCCGCTGGCACGGCCTCGCGCTGGGCGGCGAGCGGTTCGGCACGTGGAGCCCGTTCCCCGCGCACGACGACGGCGTGCTCGCGTGGGTGCGGCTGGACGACGTGGGCGGCGAGGAACCGCTGCCCGAGCCGGTGCTGCCCGAACGCCCGGCCGGGGCGGCGCTCGACGCGGTCGCGACCCTGGTCGGCCGCTGCGACCCGGAGGACGTGATCGCCAACCGGCTCGACCCGTGGCACGGCGCGTGGTTCCACCCCTACTCGTTCGCCAACCTCCGCGTGCTGGAGACGCCCACCGAGGAGCACGACCGGTTCCTGGTCGAGGTGACGTTCCGGCTCGTCGGCCGGCTCGGCGTGCCGGTGACCGCCGAGTTCACCTGCCCCGAACCGCGCACGGTGGTGATGCGCATCGTCTCCGGCGAAGGGCAGGGCAGCGTGGTCGAGACCCACGCCACGCCGCTGGCCGACGGGCGGACGGCCGTCGTCGAGGCGACCATCGCGCAGTCGGATCGGCGCGGGTTCGCGCTGGTCAGGCGAGTTGCGCCGGTGTTGCGACCCGCGATGCGGCGGGCTGCCGCGCGGCTGTGGCGCGACGACCTGGCCTACGCCGAACGCCGGTACGCCCTGCGGTCCAAGGGCACCTATCCCGGCTGAGACGAAGCTCAAGTTGAAACGGTTCTGAGTCGATTTTAGGATGGGGTCCGTCACCGTTGTCGACTCGCAGAGGACGCGCGCCATGCCTGAGCTCTCCCGCCTGCCCCGCCCCGTCGCCGAGTCCTGGGACTGGCAGCTCTCCGGTCTGTGCCGCGGCATGGACAGCACCTACTTCTTCCACACGCCCAACGAGCGCGGCTCCGCCCGTGAGCAGCGCGAAGCCATGGCCAAAGCCATCTGCCAACGGTGCCCGGTGATGCGTCAGTGCCGCGAGCACGCGCTCGAAGTGCACGAGACGTTCGGCATCTGGGGAGGCCTGGGTGAGAGCGAACTGCGGGCTATGCTCTCCGAACGCGCCAGGAAGTGAGCCCGTAGTCGATGAGCTGGACACCCCGCGCGGTCGCGGCGATGCTCGGCATCTCGCCGACCACGCTGCGCACGTGGGACATGCGTTACGGGCTGGGACCGTCCGACCGCACCGCCGGCGGTCACCGCCGCTACCGCGACGATGAGGTCGACCAGTTGCGGCGGATGGTCGCGCTGACCGCGCAGGGCGTCGCACCCGCCGACGCCGCCCGTCAGTCGCGGCAGCCCGTGCCGGTCCCGGCGCGGCCGGCCAGGCCCGAACTCACCGCCGCCGCGGCCCGTTCCGCCCGGCGCGGGTTCCTGACCGCCGCCGACCGGCTCGACGAGCCGCGGGTGCGTCGACTGGCGGCCGACCTGATCACCGCGCACGGTGTCGTGGCCGCCTGGCAGGCGGTGCTCGCGCCGTTCCTCGTAGAGCTGGGTGACCGCGTGCACCAGCGCGGCGCCGGGGTCGAGGTCGAGCACCTGGCGAGCGCCGGCCTGCTGCACGCGCTGCGCGCCGTGTCCTACCCGGACCGCGACGGCGTGCTGGCCGCGTTGCTGTCGTGCGCACCGGAAGAGCAGCACACGCTGCCGCTGGAAGCGCTCGGCGCCGCACTGTCCGAGCAGGACCGCCTGTGGCGCAGCCTCGGCGCCCGCGTGCCGTCGACGGCGTTGCGGGACGCGCTGGACCGCCTGCGCCCGGCCGTGGTCGTGATCTGGGCGCACCACGCCGACTTCGCCGCCGCCGTGCCGATCGAGGACCTGCGCCGGAGCACCGACGCGGTGCTGGTGGCCGCGGGCCCAGGCTGGGAGGGGCTCGCGCTGTCCGCGTCCGTGCGGCGGCCGGCCACCCTGCTCGACGCCGTCCGCCTGGTCCTGGACCCGATCCGCGGCTAGGCGGTCGGGAAATCCAGGTGCGGGCGCGGGGCAGGGCGGGTGTACTCCCGCCATGGTCGAATACCGCCAGCGCCACGCCGACGAGTGGCTCGCACACTTCGCCCGTCGCGGCCACCGCGCCCCGCGCCCCGTCGGCGCCGGCGTCGAGGGTGCCGTCTACCGACTCGAAGAGGGCCTCGTCGCCAAGGTGTGGAGCGGCCGGCCGCCGGCCGACCTCGACCTCTCCCGCCGGGTCTACGCGGACATCGCACGCCACCCGCTGCCCTTCGCCACGCCGGAGATCCTCGACACCGAGGTCGTCGACGGCGTGCTCGTGACCTACGAGCGCGAGCTGACCGGATCGCCCTTCCGCGCCGAGCCGGTGACGACCTCCGCCGAACCCGACCTGTCCGCCACCGAGACCACCGCACTCCTGACGGTCCTGCGCGCCCTCGCCACCGTCCCGGGCACCGAGGCGATGCGCGACCTCACCGTGCAGGGCGACGACCGCCCCCTCTGGCGGGGCCAGGCGCGCTTCCCCGACGCGCTCGCCGCCCTCGTCCGGCGCGCCACCCGCCGGCACGGCGACGTGCTCGCCGCCCACGTCCCGGGTCTCCCCGGTGCGGTGGAACGGGTCGTCGACTCCCTCGCGGCCCTGCCCGACGCACCGGTCACCGCCATCCACGGTGACCTCGTGCCGCCCAACATCCACGTGGACGACGCCGGCCGTCCCACCGCGGTCCTCGACTTCGGCTTCTTCACCACCGCCGGCGACCCCGCGTTCGAGGCCGCCGTCACCGCCGCCGTCTGGGACATGTACGGACCGCGCGCCGAACACCACGCCGCCACCCTGACCGCCCTGTTCGCCGTGGAACTCGGCTACCCGGCCGAGACCCTCGCGCTCTACCAGGCCGTCTACGCGCTCACCACCTACGACCTGTTCTCCCCGGACGGCAGCGACGGCCACTTCCACTGGTGTGCCGCCCTGCTCCGGCGGAATCCGGTGGTGCGCGCTTAGCCGACCTGCCTACGTGTCGCTGTCCCGGGAACGTGCGGCGGCCAGCTCCTGCCGCACCCGCGGGCTGGATCGTCGGCTGAAGTGCTCCAGGAGCACACGCGTCCGCACCGGGTCGATGAGGGAGGCGGCCCGGATGCTCGCGGCGGCCTCCGCGTCGGTGAACTCGCGGGTCCGGGCGAGCTCGATGAGCAGGTCCAGGACGAACCCGCCGGCGCCCGCGAGGTGGTGCGCCTCGTCGAGGCCGGTGGGCGGCAGGAGCCGCCGCGCCTCGTCACCGATCCGGTCCCGGAGCGGTGGCGGCACGGGGATGTTCGCGACGCACGCCGCCGCGAGCAGCCAGAGGTCGCGGCGGTGCACGTCCGCCGCTTCCGCGCGTTCGACCAGGCCGGTCAGCAGGTCGGTGGCGACGGGTTCGTCGGCCAGCTCCGCGGTCATGATGACGACGTCGTGGTAGGTCGGGTTGTGCGCGTTGAGGACCAGGTGCTTGACGTGGTGCTGCTTGATGATCTCGACCGCGGCGAAGTAGTCCTGGAACGACGACAGGGAGAACTCCAGCTCCAGGCTGTCGGGCCCGGACCGCCGCATGATCCCGGTCTGCTCGACCACGTCGTGGAGGACGTCGAGCGGCTTGGCGCGGTGGTACGAGTGGGGCGGGTCGGCAGTCGTCCGCTCGACCATCGTCAACGCCGTGGTCGCGGGGATCGAGTCCTGGCCGTTGAGGACCATCCACAGCGCGATCCGGCCCAGCAGCGGTTGGGAGACCGACCGCGGTAGCTGCCAGGAACGTTCGGAACGGAACCCCCGCAACTGGTCGCGCCGTTCGAGCAGGAGGCTCAAACCCGTCTCGTACAACGCGTGCCGGGTGGAGGGCAGGGAGGTGCGGTGGTCGGCGTGGATGGCGCAGAGGACTCCGCACAGCAGGGGTGAGGTCGCGAGGCTGCTCAGGTCACGCCGTGCGGCCACCTCTTCCTTGAGCTCGGTGGCGCTCTCGCTCCACTCGGGTATGCCCATCGCCCGGTGCCAGTTGTCGATGAAGCCGTTGACCTGGCGGCGGTTCATCGGTTCCAGGCGGGCGGTGGCGAACCCGAGACCGCGCAGCTCCTTGCGCCACGCCTCCGGCACGGCGGCGGGCCGTGCGGTGACGACGAAGCCCACGTCCGGGTAGAAGTCGATCAGGTTCCGGACCCAGGCGAGGACCGAGCCGCGGTGCACCTCGCGCACCTCGTCGATGCCGTCGACCAGGACCAGCGCGCGACCGCTCTCCAGCAAGCGGGAGACCCACGTCCCGGGCTTCGCCGAGACGAGCGGCCGGGCGACCGCGGCCACGAAGTCCTCCGGCTCGGGCAGCGCCAACCTGTCGTCCCGCACGAACGACCGCAGCTTCAGCAGGAAGGGCACCGGGCCGGGCGAGCCGGCCACCTCCCCGGCGGCCTCCTCGGACAGCTCGCCGCGCAGCGCCCGGATCGCCAGCTTGCGCAGGACCGTCGACTTGCCGGTGCCGGCCGAGCCCTCCAACAGCAGCCGACGGCGGCCGGCCAAGGCGTCGTCGACACGCAACCCGCCGCGCTCCGCCGCCAGATCGGTCAGCGAGAGCTCCACGTACGCCTCGGTGAGCCGGAAGGTCTCCGCCCACTCCCGGGTGCGACCGAAGAAGACCACCCGGTTGAGGTTCTCGTGGATCCCTCGGCGGTAGACGTCCTCGAACGCCTTCGCCCGGTGCGTCGACTCGGCCGAGTCCGCGAACACCACGTTGCCGTACAGGGTGCCGACCTGCACGACGTTGTCGGCGGTGCCGGAGAAGTCGTTGCTCGACGACGCGCCGGGCTCCGACATGCGGCCTCCAGAATTCACCTTCGGTCCGGACGCGACGAGTCGCCGAGGTCCGGGATCCTGGTCGTGCTGGGATCACTGTAGGTGCGACGTGAGCGGGATGGCGGTATTGGCCTGTGTCGCCCTGGACATCTCCTTCAGCGAGCCGCAATTCTGCGGCGGCGGCACGGTGGACCTCGTTCCGTCGACCTCCGCGGGTCCGGCGGCCGTGACTGTCTGGCACCACCCGATCGAGTCGGCTGGGAACCCGTTCGGATGTTGTTCCACCGCTCCCGACCGCCGCATCCTGTGAGCCGTCCGCGTCAACCACCTCGCGTGCGGAGGATTCGTGCCGGTCAACGAGATGCTCAAAGCCAAGATCCGCCACGGGTTCGCCCACCTGGACGTCGACGGCGACGGGTTGCTCACCGAGCAGGACCACGTCCTGATGGGCAGGCGCTCCGCGGAGGCCCTCGGGCACGCGCCCGGCTCGCCCCAGGAACAGCGCATCATCGACGCCTACCTGCGGATCTGGCACGACCTGCACCTGCCGCACATCCCCGGCGGCGGCGAGGTGATCTCCGGTGAGCAGTTCCTCGCCTCCACCTGCTCGCTCGTCGACGACCCGCACGCCGCGCGGGCCACCGTCGGCGCGGTCGCCGAGGCGTTCCTCGCCATCGCCGACACCGACGTCGACGGCCAAGTGAGCCCCGCCGAGTTCCGGGCGTTCCAACGCGGGCACTTCCCCGGCCTGACCGACGTCGAGGTCGCCGAGGCGTTCGAGCACCTCGACACCGACGGAGACGGCTACCTCAGCGCCGAGGAGTTCACGCGCGCGGGCGTGGAGTTCTGGTCCAGCCCCGACCCGGACGCCCCCGGCAACTGGTGGATGGGCCGACCGGTGGCGTGACCCACCCGCGGGCGACCGGTGCCCGGTTCACCGGCGGATCGCCCGGACCAGCCGGAGCGGCGCCCAGATCAGCAGGGCGAGCACGGCCACCAGCAGGTACTCGATGGCCGGGATGCGCACGACCTCGTCGATCCGGTCGTACCCGCGCCACGCGTAGACACCGAGGGCGGCCACGCCGATCACGGCGGCCGTCCACCACCGCGAGGTCCTGCCCAGCCCGACGCCGTGCAGCTGGGTGATCACGAAGACGCCGACGAACCCGAACAGGAACATCGGCCAGATCCCGTTCGGGCCCGAGTTCATCACCGCGACCAGCGTGCCGTGCAGCGCCACCATCAGCTCCAGCCCGAGCGTCCACCACCGGTTCGTGTGCGCGGTGGTGAACATGAGGCTGCTCTGGAACAGGAGCAGGAACATGTAGAAGAACCCGATGAGGTGCCCGCTGGTGGACTCCATGGGGTGGTACCAGAACGTGTAGATCGCGGCCCAGCTGAACAGGTAACCGTGGTACCGCCGCACGAACGCCACCACGTCGGCCGCGATCGGCGCCCGCCTGCCGAGGAACAGCCCGCGCCGCTTGTTCTCCATCAGCAGCACGGCCACCAGCAGCAGCACGACGGACCCCTGCGAGCTGAAGATCGACACGTCCTGGGCGATTCCGTCGTAGAACACCCAGGTCTGCACGGCGTGCAGCGCGATGAACCCGCCGTTGGCCGCGAGGGCGATGACGTTCACCCGGTGCAGTCCGGTGGTGTAGCGGCGGACCCTCGTCTGCGCGTAGTAGATGAGCGCCCAGGACACGACCTGGTGGGCCACGTACCCGGCCCACGCCGACGCGCGTGTCCAGAAGGTCGGCTCGGGCAGTTTCCAGTAGTACCAAGAGGCGCCCTGGTCGGGGAGCAGGACCGTCCCGTGCAGCGCCTGCCCGACCGACCACACCAGACCGGTGAGCACGAGGCTGCCCACCACGCCCCACAGCAGCAGTCGATGGCGACCACACGCAACGTTCAGCATGCTGAGCATTATGGCGAACGCTCAGCATGCTGAACGATTGCGCCCCCGGCCGCTCTGCGAAGATGGTCCGGTGGGCCGCGGGGACGAGCAGGAGGTGTCGCACCGACCGGACCAGGTGCGCGCCGACGTCGACTCCTGGCCGACCGGTCGGCTGCTGTCGGTCGCCGCGCGGGTCGTGGAGAGCCGGTTCGACGAGGTGCTGAACGCGCTGGGCCTGACGCACGCGGGCCTGATCGCGCTGCACCACCTCGCCGACGGGCCGCTCGCCCAGCGCGAGCTGGCGACGCTGTGCCGGGTGACCGACCAGACGATGAGCCGCACCATCGAGCGGCTGAACCGCTCCGGCCACGTCACCCGCGGCTCCGACGCCCACGACCGCCGCCGGACCCTGGCCGAGATCACCCCGACCGGCCGCGACGTCCTGGCCGCCGCCCGCCGTGAGGAGCAGGAGTCCGAGTCGTTGCTCGGCGCGGTCGACGACTACGACCACTTCCGCCGCCAGCTGATCACCCTGATCACCGTCGCCACCCGACGGACGCCGCCAGGCTGAGGACGTTCGCGGTCCACCTCCCACCACACCCGGCGACCAGTTCGCTCCCCGTGCGATGCTCCGGCCCGTGCTCGGCGCGAGCGCGTGGTCCACGTCGATCTTCCCGGACGCCGGGCGGGGCTGTTACGTGCTGCCGGTGAAGCGTTCGGTCCGCGAGGCCGAGCACCTCGTGGTGGGTGACGTCGTGAAGGTCGGCGTCGAGGTCGTCCTGTCCTGAACATGTGATCCCAGTGGCAACCTTTGGCGCTCTTCGAGCGTCGTGAGTGTTGTGCGAGCCGGACATCGGGGGCCGGCGACAACTGGGAGGGCACGACTTTGCGTCGACACACAGGCACGGCGGCGGTCGCCGTGCTACTGGCGGCCGTGATCGCGGTTCCCGCGACCGCGGATCCGTCGTCGGAGGAGCCGGGAGCGGCGGCGGTGACGCGGTTCGTCACGCTCGTCACGGGGGACAAGGTGGTCGTCCAGAACGACCGGGTCGCGGGCGTGCGGATGGCCGAGGGGCGTGAGCACGTCCGGACCTGGCAGTACCGGAGCAAGGGCCGCGACCACGTGGTGCCGCTGGACGCCCTGCCGCTGCTGCGCGACGACCGGCTGGACGCCCGGCTCTTCGACGTGACCGGGCTGCTGGAACAGCACTACGACGACGCACACGAGCCCGTCGTCCCGACCCTGGTCGGCGGCACGGGCCAGGCCCAGGCCCAGGCCGACCCGTTGGGACGCCTGGGCCTCGTCAAGCGCGACATCCCCAAGTCCGAGGCGGCCCTCGAGTGGCGCGCCCTCTCGGGCGCCCGTACCGCGCAGGCGGGCAAGGTGTGGCTGAACGGCCGCGTCCGGCCCACGCTGGACCGCAGCGTGACCCAGGTCGGCGCGCCGAAGGCGTGGCAGGCGGGCCTGCGCGGCGACGGCGTGAAGGTCGCCGTGCTGGACACCGGGTACGACGGCGGCCACCCGGAGCTGAGGTCCCAGGTGGACGCCGCGGCGGACTTCACCGGCGAAGGCGACGCGGCCGTCGACCTGGACGGCCACGGCACGCACGTCGCGAGCACGATCGCGGGCGTCGGCGACCGGTACACCGGCGTCGCACCCGGCGCGCGGCTGCTGGTCGGCAAGGTGCTCGGTCGCAACGGCGGTCGTGAGGACTGGGTGCTCTCCGGCATGCGGTGGGCGGTCGACCAGGGCGCGAAGGTCGTCAACATGAGCCTCGGCGGCGGCGTCAGCGACGGCAACGACCTGATGTCGCACACCGTGAACGTGCTGTCGGAGAGCACGGGTGCGCTGTTCGTCGTCTCCGCGGGCAACGCGGGTGCGGCGAGCACCATCGGCAGCCCCGGCGCGGCCGACCGCGCGCTCACCGTCGGCAGCGTCACCAAGGACGACCGGCTCAGCGCGTTCTCCAGCCGCGGCCCGCGCGTGGGCGACTACGGCCTCAAGCCGGAGATCGCCGCGCCGGGCAGCGACATCGTGGCCGCCAGGGCCGCGGGCACCCGGCCGTCGTCCGCCGTGGACGAGCGGCACGCCCGCCTGTCCGGCACGTCGATGGCCGCGCCGCACGTCGCCGGCGCCGCCGCGATCCTGGCCGGGCAGCACCCCGGCTGGACCGGCGACCAGATCAAGAACGCGCTGGTCGGCAGCGCGCTGCGGCTGCCGGACGTGGACACCCACGCACAAGGCGCGGGTCGGCTGGACGTGGCCCGGGCGACGAGCCAGCCGGTCCGGGTCGAGGGCTTGGCCGGTTTCGGCCAGGTCTGGGGCGAGCAGCGGGTCGAGCGCAAGGTCTCCTACGTCAACGACGGCGACCGCGAGGTGCGGCTGACGATCGAGCCCGAGGTGAACCGGCCGGACCTGGTCGAGGTGGCGCGGACGCTGACCGTGCCCGCGAAGTCTGCGGCGTCGGTCACGGTGACGTTGCGGGCCTCCGCCGCGCCCGACGGCGAGGTGACCGGCGCGCTGGTGGCGCGCGGCGGCGACGTCGTGCTGACCACGCCGTTGACCGCGAACCTGATGGGTGAGGCGAACGCGCTGAGCGTCCGCGCGACGGCCCGTGAGGGCGATGTCGTGCGCTCGCTGTACGTGGTGACCAACGAGCGGACCGGGTGGTCGGCCGACATGGTGGTGTGGGACGGCGTCGAGGCGTACTTCACCGTGCCCGCGGGCGACTACCGGGTCACCGGCATCACGCAGGACACCAGCGGCGCGATGGCGTTGTTCGCCGAGCGCGCCACGGTGGCCGGCACCACCGAGCTGGTGGTGGACGCCAAGCGCGCCGAGCGGGTCGTCGCGTCGATCGACGACCCGGACGCCCGTGCGGGCTACGGCGGCGCCACCGCGATCGTGTCCGATGTGGACCAGGACGGCCCGCTGCCCGCGGACCTGGTGTCGATCACCGGCACGCCGGACGACGACGCGTCGGTCTACTCGATCGGCGGCCCGACCATGCCGGGCCTGGACCTGTTGCAGTTCAGCTACTTCACCCCGCCGCACGCCACCGTCGGGGTGACCGGCGACGGCGGCTTCGAGCTCGACTCGGCGACGGCGACCTGGCCGCTGGGCTTCGAGGGGCGGCTCACCGCGCGGCTGGTCGACATCGGCCTGGGCGACCCCGACCCGGCCGTCGACCTGACCGGGGCGATCGTCCTGGTGGCACCGCCGAACTGGGACGACGCGCCGTGGGACGGGCAGCAGGTGCTGCGCGCGATCGAGGCGGCGAAGGCCAGGGGCGCGAAGGCGGCGCTGAGCTACATCGGTCCGCCCGCCGCGCCGGCCCTCCCCACGGTGTCGATCTTCGACACCAGGGAGATCGACGCGGTGCGTGAGCTAATGCGCCAACGGCCGGTCGAGGTGTCGTTGCTGTCCCGCGCGGGCAGCCCGTCGGCGTACTTCCTGGCCGACCGGGTGACCGGCGCGGTGCCCGCGGGCCACGAGTTCCGGTACCGGCGCGACGGGCTGGGCAGCGTCGAGCGGCAGCTGGTGGACACCAGGACGCCGGGGAGCTACCGGTTCCACTACGGCTTCTGGACGATGGGCGGCCTGACGGCGCTGGCCGAGGTGGAGACGGTCTGGCCGCAGCGCCGGACCGACTACGCGAGCCCCGGCGCGGCGCTCGGCATGGCCGCGGCGGCGGGCTTCGACGGCACCGTCGACTTCGGGTTCGAGACCACCGTCCCGGTGGTGCTGGGCGCGGGGGAGCGGCGGACGTCCCGGGTGTTCGGCGCCCCGTTCGGACCGGAGCTGACCACGCCGCCGACGAGCAGGCAGGACGGCCGGCCGCTGCCGTGGGCCTACCGGGAGGGCGACCGGGTGGTGCTCTCGATCCCGATGTTCGCCGACAGCGACCCCGGCAACACCGCGCAGTTCGACCCCACCAACCAGGGCACGACCACGTTGGTGCGCGGCGGGAGGCAGGTCGGCCGGAGCGACGTGCCCGGTATCGGCACGTTCGACGTGACGTCGGGCACCTACAAGCTGTCGGTGGACGCGCGGCGACCCGTCGCGGAGGCCGCGCTCGACCCCGCGCTGTCCACCCGGACGAGCGCGGAGTGGACGTTCCACACCACCAAGGGCGGTGGCCGGAAGGCCTTGCCGTTGCTGGACGTCCGCTTCGGCCTGCCGCTGGACGACCACAACCGGGCGGCGGCCGGTGAGCCGTTGACCGGCAAGGTGACGGTCGCCCACCAGCCCGGCGCGCCCGCGTTGCGGGCGAGGGTGCAGAAGGTCGAGGTGTCGTTCGACGACGGCAGGACCTGGCGGCGGGCCGACCTGTCCCACGACGAGGTGACCATCCCGGCGGGCGCCTCGGGTGGCTACGTGTCGCTGCGCGCGAGCGCGGTCGACCTGGCGGGCAACGCGGTGACCGAGACGATCATCCGCGCCTACGCCCTGCGCTGAGACGTCTATCCGGCGCCGAGACGCCGACCGGGGGCGGGTGCCGAACGGCCCCGCCCCCGGTTCGCGTTCCGGGAGGAACCCCCGGCACCGGGGTCCGACGCGGGCGAAGGTCGGTGCCCGACTCGATCACCAGGACATGTCGCCGGACTCGACTCGTGCGATGAACGTGGCCGCGTCCGGCGCGAGGAGCACGGCCGCCGACCAGTCGCCGCCGTCGGCCAGCACCACGGGCGCCGGATCGTGACACAGGTCGAACCCGAGGCGCTTGCGCGAGCCGTCGTCGCCGATGATCGCGATGCCGAGGCGCGCGGCTGCGGCGTCGCCCCGCGCGTCGCCGGCCGACACCGTCTCCGCCGGCGGGTAGAGGGTGAGGAAGCTGTCGCCCAACCACCCGCTGCGGAACCACGACTCGCCCTGCAGGTAACGCCGCCACGCCGTCGGCAGGGGACGGCCCGACGCGGCCCGCGCCCGGTCGAACTCCGCGTCCGGCACCGGACCGCGGTACTCGGCCTCGCGCACGATGGCGCCGACGATGTTGGCGTTGAACGAGTCCAGGTCCTCGGCGGGCACCCAGTGCTCCAGCACGTCACGCCCGCCGGCCTGCCGCACGGGGTAGCGGGCGAGGAAGTCGCGCCGCACGCTGAACCGCGTCACGAAACCGACGCCCTCGGCGGGGACGTTCCACTCCCGCGCGATCCTGGTGGCGTACCAGCGGTTCGCCACCGGGTAGAAGATCGGCTGGTCGGGCAGGCGCGGCGGCCAGGCCCGCCACTGCGACGCCGCCACCAGGTCCAGCTCCGCGCGTCCGGTCGGTCGCCACAGGTCCACCAGGTCCATGCGGAGAGGATAGGTCGACGTGATCGGGGCACCCGCGGATTTTCAGCCCACCTCGACCCCCACCGGCATGCCCGTGACGGGCCGTCCGGTGACGAATGCGACGGCCGCCGCCGCGGGTGGGAAGGCCAGCTCGCCCAGCCCGCCGATCGGGGCGTCCGACCGCACGAGCACCACGTCGATGTCCGGCGCCTGGTCGATGCGCGCCCACGCGTAGTCGCGGAACGACGACTGCACGACCCGCCCGTCCCGCACGGTGATCTGCGCGCCGGAGACCGTCGACACCGCGTCCATCACGCCGCCCTCGACCTGGGCGCGCACCCCGGACGGGTGCAGCACCGGGCCGACGTCGACCGCCGCGGTCACCCGGCGCAGCCGGCCGTCGGAGCCGTCGGCGATCACCGCGATCACCGAGCCGTAGTCGTCGTGGCACGCCACCCCGCGGGTGGAACCGGGCCGCACGCCACCCGCCCGTGCCGCCGCCGCGTCCAGCACCCGGCGCAGGCGCGAGTCGGCGGGCAGCAGCCGCCGGCGCAGGTCGACCTGGTCGAGCCCGGCGCGGTGGCCGAGCTCGCCGAGGAAGCTCTCCTCGGCGTACTGGAACTGCCCGGCGTAGACCGCGCGCCAGAAACCGGTGCGCAGCGGCGCGTCCCGCAGGGTCACGTCGACCCGGCCCGGCACCGAGTACGGGAAGTGATCACCGGCGGCCTTGATGATGGCGGGGTTGTTGAAGAACGGCATGATGGTCAACGGCCAGGTGGCGATCCCGTGCGCCCGCCACGTCGGCACGCCGGCGGCGTCGACCACGGCGGACAGCCGGTGCACCGACATCGGCCGGTACGAGTCGTGCCGCATGTCGTCGTCACGGGTCCAGAGCACGCTCACCGGCGCGCCCGCCGCCCGCGAGCAGGCGATGGCCTCCAGCACCGGGTCCGGCTCGATCCGCCTGCCGAACGCACCACCCGCCAACGTCGGCTCGACCCGCACGTTCGCCTGGTCGAGCCCGAACTGCCCGGCGAGCATCGCCCGCAGCGTGCCCGGGTCTTGCGTGGGCGTCCACACGGTGATGCCGGTCGCGGTCACGTGGGCGGTGGAGTTCATGGGTTCCATCGGCGCGTGCGCCAGCAGGGGCAGCTGGTAGGTGGCCTCGAACGCCACCGGCCCCGGCGCCGCGGGCACGGCGGGCAGCGCGGTCTCCAGCTCCGCGAGCCACTGCCGGCTGTCCGCGGTCGGCGTGCCGCCGCGCCAGGTCACGCGCAACGCCTCGCGCCCGCGCAGCGCCTCGGGCATCGACCGGGCGATCACCGCCACGCCGCCCTGCCCGGACGTCGCCGGGTCGAGCGCCGTCACCGCGACCACGCCGGGCACCGCGCGTGCCGCGCTGTCGTCCACCGCGTCGACCGTCGCGCCGAGCCACGGCGGCCGGGCCACGACGGCGACCAGCGCGCCCGGCGGGCGGGTGTCGATGCCGTAGCGGGCCTTGCCGGTGACGATCGCCTTGGCGTCCACGCGGCCGGCGCGCGTGCGGCCCAGCAGGCGCCACTGCTCGGGCGGGGTCAACGTCACCGGCACGGTCGTCGGGTCCAACGCCGCCGCGTCCCGCACCAGGCTCCCGTACCGCAGCACGCGGCGACCGTGGCGGACCGCGCCGTCGCGGGCCGCGCACTCCTCGACCGGCACGCCCCACCGCCGCGCCGCGGCCGCGACCAGCAGGCAGCGGGCGGTCGCGGCGGCCCGGCGCACCGGTTCGCTGAGCTGCCGGGCGGAGAACGAGTTGCCCACGCCCTGCGAGCCGAACCGGGCCGTGTCGCCGTGGGCCTGCTCCAGCCGGACGTCGTCCGGGCCGACCATCAGCTCCTCGGCCACCAGCAGCGCGACCATCGTGCGCACGCCCTGCCCCGAGTCCGGCTTGGGCGCGGTCGCGGTGATCCGGCCGCGGTCGTCCAACCGGACGAAGACGTTGGGCGCGAACTCGTCCGCCGCGTCGGCGACGCCCGGCAACACCACCGGCACGGTCACGACCAGCACACCGCCCAGGAACGTCCGCCGACTGACGTCCATCACCGACCCCGCTTCAACTGCGCGGCCCGGCGCACGGCGGCGCGGACCCGCGTGTAGGTGCCGCACCGGCACACGTTGTCGCGCAGGGCGGCGTCGATCTCGGCGTCGTCCGGGTCCGGGTTGGTCGCCAGCAGCGCGACCGTCGACATGATCTGGCCGGGCTGGCAGTAGCCGCACTGGGCGACGTCCAGCTCCAGCCAGGCCTGCTGCACCGGGTGGTCGCCGTCCTCCGACAAGCCCTCGATGGTCGTGATGCGCCTGCCCTGCGCCTCGCCCACGGTGGTGATGCACGGCCGTGCCGCCTCACCGTCCACAAGGGACGTGCAAGCGCCGCACGCGCCCACCCCGCACCCGTACTTCGGGCCGAGCAGGCCGAGTTGTTCCCGCAACGCCCACAGCAACGGCGTCCGCTCGGGCACGTCCACCCCGCGCCGTTCGCCGTTGACGTGCAACCGGTATCGCGCCACCGCGGGCCTCCTCCACGTTCGGCCTGCCCTCATCGTGGTGGGCCCTCGATCGGCCGGCAATCAATCGTTCAGCCCTCCGACGATGGCACCGGTACGGCCGACAGGCGGTTGTGCGCCTACTCCGGCCGGTCACGCGGTGCCCCGCACGACTCGCGCACGGTCAGGCTCGGCCAGAGGGCGACCCGGTGCACGGGCCGGTCGAGGGGGTCGGCGGCGCGGGCCAGGGCCAGTTGCGCGGCCAGCGCGCCGAGCCGGTGCTTCTGCGGCCGCACGGCGGTCAACGGCGGGTCGGAAGCCGCGGCCACCTCGTCGTCGTACGACACGACGGCCAGGTCGCGCGGCACGTCCAGGCCCCGGTCACGCGCGCGTTCGAGCAGGTCGATCGCCTCCCGGTCGGCGTGCACCAGCAACGCCCGCACCCCGGCCCGCACGCACCGGTCCAGCACGTCGTCGCACGCCTGCGCCCACCCCGGCGCCCCGTACGTCGGCACGTCGGCTACGGGCACCCCGTCCACCGGCAGGTCCAGCGACGACACGGCCGCCGCCCACCCGGCCCGGATCGCCGCCCGGTGCGGGCTCAGCCGCGACAGCACCAGGCCGACGGTGCGGTGCCCCAACGACGCCAGGTGCCGCACCGCCAGGCCCGCGCCCAGCGCGTGGTCGGTGACGGCGGCGTCCAGCCGGATCGTCGGCAGCTCCGGCGGCGGCATCCGTTCGATCAGCACCACCGGCACGGTCAACCCGCCCAGCCAGCGCATCAGGTCGAGCCCGGCGGGCCCGGTGGTGCTCGGCGCGACCAGCAACGCCTGCACACCGCGTTCGAGCAGCCGCACCACCTGCCGCCGGTCCTCGACCGCGTCGTAGCACGACGTGCGCAACGCCAGCCGCCCGCCCGCGGTGGTGACGGCGGCCTGCGCGCCCTGGATCACGGCGGGCCAGTAGTAGTCCTCGGACGGCGCGACCATGCCCACCAGCAGGTTCGCCGTCCGCGCCGGCGGCGGTGGCGGGTCGCCGTGGTGGGGCGTGGTGATGCCGCCGTGCACCCGGGACACCAGCCCGCGGTCGGCCAGGGCGGTCACGTCGCGGCGGACCGTCACCGCCGTGACGCCCAGCCGGTCCGCCAGGTCCGCGAGCCGGACCACCCCGTGCTCCCTCACCGCCGCGAGGATCAGTTCACGCCGCTGCACCGCGAGTCGCATGTCGGTCCCGATCGACTTTGATCGTTCCTGTTCGGTTCGTTGACCTTGGACTATGCCACGGACTGAAATGGCTCCACATCACTCCAGCAGGGGGATCGCCGCACCGTCTCGATTGGGCCACGTGCACGCCGCCGCCGTGCGCCCGACGTCCCCGGACACCGCCGGAGCACCCTGCACACCGAGTTCACCTTCTGACGAGGAGATTGGCGTGGACCCATCGGGAAGGCTCACCCGACGAACACTGCTCACGGCGGCCGGCGTCGCGGTCGCGGGCGGCGCGCTCGGTGCCGGCGTGGCCGCGGCCGACGCCACCATCGGCGTCGACCCCGCCGCCAACCAGGGCACGTGGGAGGGTTGGGGCACGTCGTTGGCGTGGTGGGCGAACGTGTTCGGTGACCGGGACGACTTCGCCGACCTGTTCTTCACCACCGGGACGATGACCTACAACGGTGCGGCGTTGCCGGGTCTGGGGCTGAACATCGCCCGCTACAACCTGGGTGCGTCGAGCTGGAACGCGGTGAACGGCGAGCGGATGGTCGCCTCGCCCAACATCCCGCGGTTCAAGCAGATCGAGGGTTTCTGGCAGGACTGGAACAACGAGGACCCGGCCTCGGCGGCGTGGAACTGGAACGCCGACGCCAAGCAGCGCGCGGCCCTGGTCAAGGCGACCCAGCGGGGTGCGATGAGCGAGTTGTTCGCGAACTCGCCGATGTGGTGGATGTGCAACAACCACAACCCTTCCGGCGCGGCGAACGCGGCCGACGACAACCTCCAGTCGTGGAACCACCGCCAGCACGCCCACCACCTCGCGGTCACCGCCCGCCAGGCCCGTGACCGGTGGGGCGTCACCTTCCGCACGGTGGACCCGTTCAACGAGCCGTCCTCGGCCTACTGGCACGCCAACGGCACGCAGGAGGGCTGCCACATCGGCGCCACCACGCAGCGCAGCGTGCTGGCCCACCTGCGCACCGAACTGGACCGGCAGGGCCTGACCGGTACGGGGATCTCGGCGTCCGACGAGACCAGCTACGACCTCGCCCGCACCACCTGGAACAGCTTCGACGCCGCCACCAAGGGACGCGTGCGCCAGGTGAACGTGCACGGCTACCAGGGCCTGGGCGGCCGCCGCGACCTGCTCGGCAACGACGTCCGCGCCGCGGGCAAGGTCCTGTGGAACTCCGAGCACGGCGACGGCGACGGCTCCGGCATGCAGACCGCCCGGTGCCTGCTGATGGACTTCCGCTGGCTCAAGCCGACCGCCTGGTGCTACTGGCAGGTCATGGACCCCACCGCCGGCTGGGGCGCCATCCGCTACGACGGCAACACCGGCCAAGCGGGCGCGGTGGAGACCAAGTACCACGTGCTGGCCCAGTTCACCCGGCACATCCGACCCGGCATGCGGATCCTCGGCACCGGCGTCGACTACGCGGTGGCCGCGCACGACCCGACCGCGCGCCGACTGGTGGTCGTGGCGGCCAACGCGGGCGCGGCGCAAACGCTGACGTTCGACCTGTCGCGGTTCGGCCAGGCGCCCGACGGCGTGGTCACCCGGTGGTCCACGCTCACCTCCGGCTCGGGCGACCGGTACACCCGGCGGCAGGACGTGCGGGTGGCCGGGAAGGCCGTGCGGGTGCCGTTCGCGGCGGGTTCGGTGCAGACGTTGCAGGTCGACGGGGTGGTCCTGTGAAGACGCCGTTCGTGGCGGCGGTCGTGCTGGCCGCGTCCTTGGCGCAGCCGGGTGTGGCGAACGCCGCGCCGGGCGTCACCCTGCTGTCCGACACCCTGCTCGACCAGTCGGCGCTGTACTTCGTCTCCTACGACGGCCTGGTCAACAACAACGCGTTCCAGGACGCCCTGATCACCTACAACGGCCACCAGTACGCGGCCTGGTACACGTCCGCTCGCAACGCGGTCGTCGCGCGGCGACCGCTGGGCGGCGAGTGGGAGAAGGCGGTGCTGCCGCACCGGCTGAGCACCAACGACTCGCACAACGTGATCTCGCTGGGCATCTCGCCCCAGGACGGCACCCTGCACGTCGCGATGGACACCCACAACACGCGGCTGCACTACTCGAAGTCCGTGGCGGGCCTGGCCTCGCAGCCCGGTTCGCACCGCTGGTCCCCGTCGGTCTTCGGGACCGTGCAACGGACCCTGGGCGGCGTCGAGCTGGGGAACATGACCTACCCGCAGTTCGTCGTCACGCCCGAGGGCGCGTTGCAGTTCAGCTACCGCACCGGCGGGTCGGGCAACGGCGTGAACGAGTTGGCCGAGTACACCGGCGGCACGTGGCGTCGGCTGGGCGCGTGGTCGTCCGCGACCGGCAACTACACCGGGCCGAACGGCGTCGTGTCGACCACCCGCAACATGTACCTGCACGGCCTCACCTACGACCGGCGCGGTCGGCTGCACGCGGCGTTCACCTGGCGTGAGGGCAACGCGGGCGTGCTGTGCAACCCGGGCGGCCTGACCAACCACGACACCGGCTACGTCTACAGCGACGACCGGGGCCGGACGTGGCGCAACGCGGCGGGCGCGGTCGTCGGCAACACCGGTGGCACGCGGGTGTCGGTGGGCTCGCCGGGCCTGGTCGTCGACCCGCTCGACCCGAACCACGGTCTGATGAACCAGGAGGGGCAGGCGGCCGACTCCACCGGCACGCCGCACGTGGTGATCAGCTACGTGCCGGGCCGGTTCACGCAGTGCGTGTCGAACTACGCGCAGCAGCGCACGCAGTACGGCCGGACGTTCCACGTCGTGCGCAACGCGAACGGGACGTGGACCAAGCGCGAGGTCCCCGTGCCGCCCGGCAGCACCCAGCGCACGAAGCTCGTCTTCGACCGGTCCGACAACGCCTACCTGGTGATGCCGCGGGGCCGGATCGTGTCGGCGAGCCGGGCCAGCGGGTGGACCGACTGGGCGCTCGTGTTCGACCGGCCGTCGATGAACGCGTTCGGCGAGGTCAACGTCGACACGTCCAGGCTGGCGGTCGACGGGGTGCTGTCGGTGCAGTACCAGCAGCGCTCCAGCGGCACCACGCCGTCGCCGATCCGGGTGGCCGACTTCCGGCTCGGCTGAGCGGGGGAGCGATCCGCCTCACGGATGTCACAACGAGCGGTGCCGCGGTGTCTCAAGGCCGGAAGTTCCGGAAACCGGAGGAGGCACCGTGGCTACGAGCACCGATGTCGTCGTGATCGGCGGCGGGTACGCCGGTGTCATGGCGGCCAACCGCCTGACGCGAGGCGACGGCGTGACCGTGACCCTGATCAACCCGCGTCCCGCGTTCGTCGAGCGGATCCGCCTGCACCAGCTCGTGGGCGGGTCCGACGACGCGGTGGTCGACTACCGGGAGGTGCCGGGTGCGGCCGAGTTCGCCCACCCGATCGCGACCCTGGAGGACGCGCGGCGGCTGCGGCCGGCCCTCGACGCCGTGCCCGCGACGGCCGCGGTGACCGTGGTCGGAGCCGGTCCGACCGGTATCGAGACGGCCGCCGAACTGGGCGGCGTGACCGTGCTCGACGGTGCCGGCACGACCGTGACGGCGGTGACGCGCGCCGCCGTGCGGCTCGACGGCGGCGGGGAGCTGCCCAGCGAGGTGACCGTCTGGACCGCCGGCTTCGGCGTGCCCGACCTGGCCGCGCGCAGCGGGCTGAGCACCGACGCCCTGGGCCGTCTGCGCACCGACGAGACGTTGACCAGCGTGGACGGCCCGCACATCGTCGCGGCCGGCGACTCGGCGGCACCGTCGGACCTGCCGCTGCGGATGAGCTGCCAGGCCGCGATGCCGCTGGGCGCGCGGGCCGCGGACACGGTGCTCAGCCGGATCGCCGGTGAGCGGCCCGAGACCCTCAACCAGGTGTTCGCCGGCCAGTGCCTCGGCCTGGGCCGACGCGGCGACCTCTTCCAGTTCGCCCACCGGCACGACGTCGCGCTGTGGTTGCACGTCGACGGTCGCCTCGGCGCGAGGATCAAGGAGTTCGTGCGCCGCGGCATCGTCGAGCACCTGGCGGACGAGGCGCACCGGCCCGGTTCGTACCGCTTGCACCGCGTCCCGGGAAATTCGAAGCGCGGTGAACTGCTGCGCGGCGTCAGTACCCGACGTACCCGGTGCCCGCGTTGATCCCGACCAGGCCGGGGTGCCTGGCGAAGCCGCCGTAGCGCGCGTAGGTGTAGCGGACGCCCGCGATGATGTTGTCGACCGGGGCGTAGATGTCGTTGTAGCCGGGCAGCTTGTGCGTCTGGAACGTCGGGTCGATGCACTGCATCAGGCCCTTGGAGGGTGTGCCGCGGGCGGCGTTGGAGTCCCAGGTGTTGACGGCGTTGGGGTTGCCGTTGGACTCCTTGATGATGATCGTGTAGATCTCGTCGAGGCTGTCCTCGTTGATCGGGGTGCCGTTGGCGGCCAGGACCTTGATCGCCTCGCGGATCCAGCCCTCGATCTGGCGCTGCTTCGGTGGCTTGCGCGCCTCCGCGGCCGCCCGGGCCTCCTCGGCCGCCTTCGCCTCGGCCGCCTTGCGCGCCGCGTACCCGTCCTGCGCCACGCCGCTGGCCTGGTTGAACGTCTGGAGCGCGGACAGCTGCTCCTGGCGGATGATCCGGGCGGTCTCCGAACCGAGGTCGACCGCGTGCACGGTGTCGACCTTGCCGGTGCGGACCGTGTCGTCCGGCACACCGCCGAAGTCGGCGCCGCCGGCCATCGGGCTGAACGGGCCGCTCATCGCGTGGGCCGCGGCCCCGGCGCCGGACACGATGCCGACGGCCACCGCGACACCGGCGATGCGCCGGGGGAGCACCCGCTCCGACTCGGCGCGGTGCGCGCCCTTGTAACCGGGCGGCGGTGTGGGTACCTGGAACGTGGTCTGGTCGTGTTTGCTCTTGTGACGGACGTGCCGAGCCAAGGGTGCAGCCTCCTGCGGTCGGGGAACTCCGTCACCGGACCTGGCGGGGGATCCAGGTGGACTTGGGCCGTATCGGGGGATGTCGGGCCCGTGTCCCTTCGGTGATGGAACCGTGATCTGCGGCCGAGAACGTAACCGTTCGTGTTTTGACGAGGCAAGCAATGGGCGGTAATGGGTGACGCTCGTCACGTTTGCAGGTGAGCGCCGCTACTCTGTGTCGCCCAGGGCGTCACGCTGGTGTCAAAACGGTAACGGCCGCGGTTACGGCCCGGCCCTGAACGGCGCGAACGTCGGGCTCACCGCCACGACCGCACCCGTCAACGGGCTGCCGGTGAGCTGCCGGGCGGGGCCGAGCGCGGCGGCGACCTGTTCGCGCAACCCGTCCTCGGTCGACCACTCGGACCGGTGTGCGGAACAGGGACGCGCCCGGCGCCTACCCCCGCGACAACGGGTACTCCTCGATCTCCGGCCGCGCTCCGCCGCGTCCACCGGGCCGGTTCCGCGCCATCCCGCACGAGCCCGGACCGCCCGGCGTGCCGTGGCCGTGACCCCGAACCCGACCCGAACCCGCAAGACTGCGGTGACGTGGGGAAACAGTGGCGAAACCGCCCGAACCGGACCACCCCGGCGACTACAGTCGGAAGTCCTGCGTCACGCCGGAGAGGGTGCGACGAGGCTGGTCCGCACGAGGAGTCCGGTGGCCGAAGACGGTGCAGGGCAAGGTTTTTCGTCGGTCGAGGTCGTGGACGAGCTGGTGAAGCTCCTCCAAGACCTCACCGAACGACCGAGGTTCGGCGAGCTGCCCGGCCGCCGGGCGGGCGCGCGGGCGGGTGGCGATCGGGGCATCCCGTTGGTCTGCCTGGTCCGCGGCAAGCAGGCCGACGGTCTGCTCGGCGCGCTCCGCTCGCACCTGCGGGGCGCGCACCCGGGCCGCGTGCCGCACGCCTACCACCGCTTCCCCGACCCCCAACCGGACGTCGTCACGCCCGAGCCCGCCACGGTCGAGGCGGTCGGCTCGGTGCTGGTGCAAGTCGCCCGCGAGCTGGCCCACGGCGCCAACGACCGCTACGGGCGGCACGAGTTCCGCCGCTTCGAACTCGTCTACTGGCTGATGAACCAGCGCGTGGACGGCTCGAACTCGGAGTCGGCCGCGACGTTGCTGACCCGATTACGGGAGCGTGACCTGAGCCGCCGCAGCGGTGACGACCTGAAGGACGTGCTGGACAGCGCCGCGGAGACCGCGCCGTGGTGGGTGCGGCTGGTCGTGCGGCTCGTCCCGTCCTTCCTGTTCCGGGCGAAGCTGCGCGGGCTCGTGCCGGGCAGCGAGTACCGGTGGCTGCTGCGCCAGCCCTACCTCGCGCCGCACGACCCGGGCACGTTCATCGGCTTCGCCGAGCGGCTCACGTCGGCGCTGGTGCCCGGCCAGAGCGCCGAGCCGCGCGAGGACACCGGCCAGTTGGCGAAACTGCTGGTCAACGCGTTCCTGGAGGACGTGCGCCGCGCCTACCGCCGGTCGTGGTGGCGGATCAGGTCGGCCCGCCGCACGGTGTACCCGGTGGTGCTGCTGGACGGCATCCGCCGCGACAACGGCGGCTACGCCGTGCTGAAGATCATCAACGACGTCCGCAACGACACCGGCGCGTTCGACCCGCTGGTGATCATCAGCGGCAGCGCCAAGGTGCCGCCGGACGCGGAGACCACGGCCGAACGCGCGCCGGCCCCGGTCGGCCAGGCCGTGCACGCCTACGAGACGTGGGCCCGCAAGCTGGCCACCGACAGCCGCGCCCGCCGCCCCACCGCCTGGTTCCTGCCGTTGCAGGTGCCCGACGTCTCCGTCGAGCGGGGCGAGGTGCCGCCCACGGCCACGCTGTCGGTGCGCCAGGCACCGGTCTGGTCGCGGACCTCGGTGCTGGTGGTCGTCGTGCTGCTGCTGCTCGCGTCGGTCGCCACGGTCGGCTACCGGCACGTGCGCGGGATCAACGCCGCGAACGCGCAGTGGCGCCACGAGCACTGCGGGCTCGACCAGGACAACCCCGACGCGCACACCCTCAAGCGGATCGGCGACGATTGCGTGGGCGTCACCACGGGCCACGTGCCGTTGTTCGGCCAGGCCGACGGCGAGGACCTCAAGCGCTTCAACCGGATCCAAGAGCTGATCGTGGACCAGAACCGGCGGGTGCTGGAGGCGCACGCACGCGACACCAGCCGCCCCTACGCGACCGTGGTGTACGTGTCGGCGATGAGCGCCGGCCGCGACGCGTTGGCCAGCAACACCGCCCGGCTGGTCGGCGTCGCGGCCCGCCAGGCGCGGCTGCTCGACCGCACCGACTCCGACGACCCGCTGATCCGGATCCTGCTCAGCAACGCGGGGTCGGCCATGCAGCACGGTGAGGTGGTCGCCGACAAGCTCCGGTCGATGCTGGAGCACGACAAGAGCATCATCGGTGTGGTCGGCATGGCGTTGAGCAGCACGCCGACCAGGAACACCATCACCGCGCTGGGCGAGGTCGGCCTGCCGGTGGTCGCCGCGACGCTCTCGGACGACGCCATGCCCACCGCGTCCCGGATGTACTTCCAGGTCTCGCCGACCAACGACCGCCAGGCGCAGGTCGCGGCGGGGCACGTGCGCGCGGCGCACCCGGACAAGCGGGGCGTGGTGATCGTGCACTCCAGCGCCGAGGAGGACTCCTACGCGGCCAACCTGCGCGTCGACGTGGCGAAGAGGTTCGGCGAGCAGGGGCTGCGGGTGCGCGAGGAGCCGTACCGCCCGGTGTCGGCCGAGCAAGGCTCCGACGCCAGGCGCCTCGGCCAGGACCTGTGCGCCGTGGGCGACGAGGACGTGGTGTTCTTCGCGGGCAGGCCCGCGGACTTCGGCAAGCTGATGGACGGGCTGAGCGCCGGGTGCAAGAACGACCCGCCCGCGCTGCTCGCCGGTGACGACGTCGCCCGGTACGCGGCCGACGACACGTTGCGCGGGCAGCACCCCGAGATCCCGTTCGAGTACGTGTCGTTCGCGATCGGCGCCCAGGGCTGCGCGGCGGCGACCGAGATGCACCAGACGTTGCGCGAACTCCTGCCGGAGGAGTGCGAGGGCGAGGCGAACCCGTCGCTGGACGGCCACGCCGCCCTCACCTACGACGCGCTGTACCTCTTCGTGCACGCCATGATCCAGCTGGGGAGGATCCCCGTCTCGCCGGGCCACATCTGGAAGGAGATGGGCGACATCGGCGGGGCGAGGGCGTTGTCCGGCGAGAGCGGCGTGATCGACTTCGGCGGCGGTCAGGTGCCGATCGACAAGTTCCTGGCCGTGCTCCGGGTGTCCGACGGCGAACCGCCCACCGTCCTGGCCTCGTGCGGCGACTACCCGAACCGGCAGGACGTCGACCTCCGCCGCGCCCCGTGGTGCCCGACGACGCCACGCTGATCCCGGACCGCGCCCACCAGGACGCGGAGCCGGTCGGAACCGGCTCCGCGTCCTGGATCGACCGTCAGCCCATCGTCACCCTGCTCATGACGCCGCCGGGGAGCATGTCCTTCCAGGCGGTGTTGAGTTCGCCTTCCTTGACCAGGACGGTGCCGTCCTGCTTGAGGATGGCGACGCGGTTGCCGGCGAGTTCGACGTCGGTCATGACGCCGCCGGGGAGCATGTCCTTCCACCCGGCGTTGAGTTCGCCTTCCTTGACGAGCACGGTGCCGTCCTGCTTGACGATGCCGACGCGGTTGCCGGCCAGCGCGACGTCCTTCATGACACCGCCCGGCAGCATGTCCTTCCAGGCGGTGTTGAGTTCGCCTTCCTTCACGAGGACGGTGCCGTCCTGCTTGAGGATGGCGACGCGGTTGCCGGCGAGTTCGACGTCGGTCATGACGCCGCCGGGGAGCATGTCCTTCCACCCGGCGTTGAGTTCGCCTTCCTTGACGAGCACGGTGCCGTCCTGCTTGACGATGCCGACGCGGTTGCCGGCCAGCGCGACGTCCTTCATGACACCGCCCGGCAGCATGTCCTTCCAGCCCGCGTTGAGCTCACCCTCCTTCACCAGCACCGTGCCGTCCGACTTCAGGATGGCGATGCGGTTGCCGGACAGCTCGACGTCCTTGATCACACCGCCGGGCAGCATGTCCTTCCACCCGGCGTTCAGCTCGCCTTCCTTGACCAGCACGGTGCCGTCCTGCTTGACGATGCCCACCCGGTCACCGGACACGGAGATGTCCTTGATGACCCCGCCGGGGAGCATGTCCTTCCAGCCGGCGTTCAGCGGGCCCTGCTTCACCAGCGCGGTGCCGTCGTGCTTGATGATGCCGATCCGACCGCCGGTCGGCGTGCCGCCGGTGCCGTCGACGATCTTGTCGTAGCGGATGCCCCGGTAGGAGGTCATCTCAGACCAGGAGTTGACGTTGTGGTTGGTCTTCTGCCCGTAGGTGTTCTCCGAGTAGACCCAGGCGCCCTTGGTGTGGTCGTTCGGGTCGACCCACTTCTCGAACAGCTCCATGTGGCCGCTCTTCAGCACGGCGTCGCCGGGCAGCAGGTCGTGCAGGCTGCCCAGCCACGACTTGCCGTCCCAGCTGTGGAAGTCGCCGGTGTTCAGGTCCCAGCCGTCGGACTTCTTCGGCAGGTGCCAGGCCATCGCCACGAGGCCCGAGCAGTCGGGGCGGTAGGAGTGGCCGTCGCCGTCGGAGATCGCGTCCGCCTGGTCCTGGCTGTACCAGGTGTCGCCGCGGTCGTACCAGTACTTGGCTCTCGCGATCACCTCGGCGCGCGTGATCGTGCCGCCGACCGCCGAGGCCGCCTCGGCCTGCCGCTCGACCACGACGCCGGTGGCGATGACGACGCCGGCCGCCAGCAGGGCGACCACGACCACCGTCCGCACCACCCGGAACAGCGCGTGCACAACGTTCACCATGTGACACCTCTTTCCTGTTCGTCACTGCAAGGGGACGGCGGAAGTCTGCGTCGCGGCGTTGAACCGGCCTTGACTCGCGACTGACTCGCGGCTGACGCCGCGGCTAGACTCCGATCAGGGGGAGGGAGTGGCTCTGAGCGGGACGTTGTCGGGCGGCACGATGCGGTTCCGGTTGCTCGGTCCGCTGCAACTGGCGAACGAGACCGGCTGGACCGGCGTCCCGGCCGCGCAGCAGCGGCTGGTGCTGGCCCTGCTGGTCATCCACGCCGGTCGGACCGTGCCGACCGAGCGGCTCGTGGACGAGCTGTGGGGCGAGCGACCGCCCGCGACCGCGACGAACACCGTGCAGGCCTACGTGCTGCGGCTGCGCAAGGCGCTGGGTGACCAGCGCGGCGAGCTGCTGGCCACGCGGCCCGGTGGCTACCAGCTCGTCGCCGATCCGGGCGACATCGACGTGTCGGCCTTCGAACGCGGCGTCGCCGAGGCCCGGCAGCGGCTGGCCGACCGCGAACCGGCCCGGGCGGCGGAGCTCCTCGCCGCCGCGCTCGCGCTGTGGCGGGGTCCGGCGCTCGCCGACGTGCCGCAGACCGGGCTCGTCGCCGCGGAGGCCGCGCGGCTGGAACGGCTGCGGCTGATGGCCGTCGAGACCCACATGGCCACCGAGCTGCGGCTGGGCCGGCACGTCGACGTGGTCGGCGAACTGTCCCGCCTGGTGGCCGAGCACCCGCTCGCCGAGGCGTTGCGCGGCCAGTTGATGCTCGCGCTCTACCGCAGCGGACGGCGGGCCGACGCGCTGGAGACCTACCGCCGTGGACACGCCGTGCTGGTGGAGGAACTCGGCGTCGAGCCGACCCGCGAGCTCGTCGACCTGTACCGGGCGATCCTGGACGACGACCCGGAGCTCGCGCGGGACGCCCAGCCGGAACAGATGGCCGTGCCCGGTGCGACACCGCACCAGCTCCCACCCGACATCCCCGACTTCACCGGCCGGGCGCACCACGTCCGGCACGTCTCGGACGTCCTCACCGGGCCCGGCACCGCGACGCCGGTCGTCGCGGTCACCGGTCGGGCCGGTATCGGCAAGACCACCCTCGCCGTGCACGTGGCGCACCGGCTGCGCGAGTCGTTCCCCGACGGCCAGCTCTACGTCGACCTGCACGGCGTCGACGGCGACCCGCGCACCGGCGACGACCCGGTGGCGCCGGCCGACCCGCACGACGTGCTGGCCAGGTTCCTCACCGCACTCGGCCTCGACGGCCGTGCGCTGCCCACCGGGCTGGAGGAACGCGCGGAGTCCCTGCGCTCGCTCCTGGCCCGCAGGCGGGTCCTGGTCGTGCTGGACAACGCGGCCGACGAACGGCAGGTCCGGCCGCTGCTGCCCGGCACACCCAGCTGCGCGGTGCTGGTGACCAGCCGGCGGCGGCTGACCGGGCTGGCCGCCACGTGGGTCACCATGGACCAGCTCAGCCCGGACGCGGCGCTGGAGCTGCTGGGCAGGCTGGTCGACCCGCGTCGCCTCGCCGCGGAGCCCGTCGCGGCCAAGGCCATCGTGGCGCGCTGCGACCACCTGCCGCTCGCCGTGCGGATCGCGGGCGCCCGGCTCGCCAACCGTCCGCAGTGGACACTGGCGCGGCTGGCCGACCGGCTCGACGGCGCGGCCGGCCGCCTGGACGAGCTGGCGACCGGCGACCTGGCGGTCCGCACCAGCCTCGCGGCGAGCTACACCGCGCTCGAACCGGGGGCGCGGCGGGCGTTCCGGGTGCTCGGCGTGCTCGACGCGCCCGATTTCGCCGCGTGGGTGCCCGCGGCCCTGCTCGACACCGACCCGGCCGAGGCGGAGGCCCGGCTGGACGCGTTGGTCGACGCCCAGCTCGTGGTCTGCACCGGCGCGGGACCGGACGGCAGGCTCCGCTACCGCCTCCACGACCTGGTCCGGTTGTTCGCCCGGGAACGGGCCGAGTCCGAGGAACCCGCCGAGGCCAGGGCCGCGGCGCTCACCAGGGTGCTCGGCGGCTGGCTCACCCTGGCCGCCGCGGCCGACGCCACCCTGACCGAACGGGTCGCGTCGGACGTCGACGGCTCGGCGGTGCGGTGGCCCGCGTCGGCCGAGGACGTCGACGGCGATCCGATCGCGTGGTTCGACGCCGAGCACACCGCGCTGGTCGCCGGCGTCGAGCAGGCCGGTCGCGCCGGGCTCGCCGGGCACGCCTGGGAACTCGCCACCCTGGCGGTCAACTACTTCGCCTTCCGGGGGCGCTACGACGACTGGTGGCGCACCCACGAACTGGCGTTGCGCGCGTGCGCGGCGGCCGGTGACGGGTTCGGCGCCGCGGTGCTCACCCGCAGCCTCTGCTACCTGCGGATGACCGGCGTGCGCGTCCCGGAGCTGGATCTCGTCGCGGCGCTGCGGGCGTTCCGGGCGGCGGGGGACCGGCGCGGCGAGGCCGACCTGCTGGGGCTCATGGCGTTCGCCCGGCGGCACGACGTCGAACGCGCCGTGCGGGACGGCGACGCGGCCATGGCGATGGCCGTGGCGAGCGGCTACGAGCTGGGTCGGTGCCGGCTGTGGTACCTGCGCGCGATCATCCACCGTGAACAGGGCCGCTACCGGGAGGCGACGGACGCCGCCGAGGAGTGCCTCGCCCTCGCGCAGCGGGTCGGCACGGCGCACGACCGGGTGCTGGCGCTGTGGGAGCTGGCGGCGGCGTGCCGCGACGGGCAGGCGGCGTTGTCGATCAGGGACCGGCTCTCGGCCGGCATCGACCAGTGCCGCGTCCGGGGTGAGCGGCTGCTGGCCGCCTACCTCGACCTGGCCGCGGGCGAGCTGGAACTGAGGTTCGAGCTCGCCGACCCGAGCCCGCGGCTGCAACGGGCGCTGGCCCTGTTCTACCAGCACGGTGTGCTGTTGGGGCAGGTGATGGGGCTGCGCCTGGCGGGTGAGCTGTCGTGCCGCCAAGGCCAGGCCGCGGTCGCGGTCACCCAGTTGACCAGGGCCGCCCGGCTCGCCGCCAAGATCGGCAACCAGCGCGAGCGCGCGGCCGCGCTCAAGGTGCTCGGCGTCGCGCACCAGGACGTGGGCGCCACCGTGACCGCCGTGGAGACGTGGCGGGAAGCGCTCGCACTGCTCGCCGCCCTCGGCGACCGCACCGAGTCCGCCGCCGTGGCGGCGCTGCTCGGCGACGTCGAGCCCGCCATCCCCGGCGCCTGACCAGTGCCCCGGCCACGACCATCCCGCGTGCGCCCGGACGCCGCGGTCAGTCGTCCAGGCTGCCCATCGTCAGGTTGACGGTCGTCCCCGTCATGCCGCTCGCCTTGTCGGAGGCCAGGAAGACGGCCGTGTCCGCCAACTCCGCGAACGTCATGAGCCGGCGCGGGTGGGTCCGGGCCGCGAGGAAGCCCTGCCACTGCTCCCAGGTCATCCCGGTCGCCGCGGCGCGTTCCTCGAAGGCTTCCCTGATCGCGGGCGTCTCCGGGATGGCCTGTGGCCGCAGGCCGACCACTCGCACGCCGTGGGGCGCGAGTTCGGCGGACAGGCTCCGGGTGAGCCCTTCCTTGGCGGCCATCGCCGGACCGTAGCCGCCGACCAGGGGGATGCCCGTGCGCGAGTGGAGCGCGGTGACGGTCATGATCACGCCGGACTTCCGCTCGACCATCCGCCGGGCCGCGGCGCGCGCGGTCAGGAAGTACGAGGTCACGTAGCTCGTGATCGGCAGGGAGAACCGCTCGACGTCCAGGTCGGTCAGGGGCACGCCGAGGATGCCCGCGTTCGGTATCCCGATCGCGTTGAACGAGATGTCGACGCGTCCGGCCTTCTCGACCACGGACCGGAGGTGCTCGTCCACGGCCTGCTCGTCGAGCGCGTCGACCTCAGCCGCCTCGGCGGAACCGCCGGCCGAGGCGATGTCCCCGGCGACGACCTCGACGGCGGCCGGGCGGCGTCCGGTGAGGAAGACTTCGGCGCCCTCGGCCGCGAACGCGCGTGCGACCGCGCCACCGATCGCCCCGCCGGCTCCGTAGATCACCGCGACCTTGCCGTTCAGCATCATCTCTGCTCCCTTTCGCGCACGACGTCCGGCCCCCGGAAGCCGGAACCGCTCGTCCACCGAGGTCGTGGCCACCGCGACGGTAGACCAGCTGCGTCGCCACCGGTCCAGGGCGACGACCTTCGCCCGTGGCGCGCGTCTTCCCGTGGTCAGCGCTCGACGGCCAGCCGGACGCCCAGCCCGATGAACACGCCGCCGGTCGCGACGTCGATCCGGCGGCGGGCCGCGTGCCTGCGCCGCAGCCAGCCGCCGATGCGACCGGCCAGCACGCCGACCGCGCCGTCCACCACGAACTCCAGCGCGATCAGGATGGCGCCCAGGATCGCGAACTGGAGCCAGACCCGACCGAGGTCAGGGTTGATGAACTGCGGCAGGAAGGCGATCGTGAAGGTGACCATCTTCGGGTTGAGCAGGTTGGTCGCCACCCCGGTCAGGTAGGCGCGGCGGCCGGACATGCCACCGGTCACCGGCTCGCCGACCACGGCCCGCCCGCGGTGGCGGATGGCCTGCACGCCGAGGTAGACGAGGTAGGCGGCGCCGATCGTGCGGACCACGGTGAACGCGACCGGCACCGCGGCGAACAACGCGGCCAGGCCCGCGGCGGCCACGACGACGTGGATGGCCTCGCTCGTCGCCACGCCCGCGGTGGCCAGCAGGCCGGCGCGCGGGCCGCCGCGCATCCCGCACCCGAGGACGAACAACATGTCCGGCCCGGGTGTGATCATCGCGACGATCGTGGTCAGGGTGAACAACACGAGCAGCTGCTGGTCGATCGGCATGCCGCGATGCAACCACCCGCCGGGTCGACCCGCGCGCGAATTCCCGAGGACCGGAACGTCCGGCGTGGATGTGGTGTTCGCGCTGGTGTTCCGCGCGCCGATCGCCTGCTCGACCTTCCGGCGGCCGGGGTTGTCGGACCCCTTTGGCACCATCGCGGTGTCGAAGAGGGGAGTGGACGTGGCGGTGCACGTGGCGAGCAGGCGGCGGGGTGCCGCGTGGCTCGCGAGGACGCATCCGGGGGCGTCGGTGGTGGACGTGACGTCGAAGGGGCCCGAGCCGTGGGTGCGGTTGAGCCCGTTCTACCCGCACGGGGGCATACCGGTGCCGTTCACACCGGGCGTGACGGCGCAGTCGGTGGAAGGCGTCTGGCAGGCGTTGAAGGTCTTCGAGGGCGCGGACGTCGACGCGGCCAAGCTCGACGTGCGGACCATGGCCGGCCTCAAGCGCACGGTCCGGCGCTTCGGTCCGGTGCGCGGCCACCGCGAGGGGTTGACCGGCGATCGCCTCCTGTCCTACGAACAGGCGCGGCGCGCGATCTACCTGCCCACCTACCGCTGGGTGCTGGAGCACCGGGCGGCGGCGGAGGTGGCCGCCCTCGCGGAGTTGAGCGGAGCGGGTGACGTGGTGCTGCTCGACTACACGACGAACGGCGACGTGGCGGAGCTGAGGACGCCGCTGTCCCACGCCGCCCTGATCGCCGCGCACCTGGAGGAGCGCCGGCCGTAAATTGGTGCCATGAGCAGCGCGACGGGCGGCGGCCAGCAGCCGCGGGTGGTCTCCGGCAGGCAGTCGGAGCTGCTGGCCCTGCTCCGCGACGAGGGCGCGATGTCCCGGGTGGCCCTGGGCGAACGGTTGGCACTGCCCCGCGCCAAGCTGACCGCGGAACTCGCCCGGCTGATCGACGTCGGCCTGGTCCAGGTCGGCGGACCGGCGGCGAGCCGGGGCGGGCGGCGGTCGACGCTGGTCCACCTGGCCGACGACCTGCGCGTGCTCGGCGTCGACGTGGGCGCGACGTCGGTGACGGTCGCGGTCACGGACGGCCGCTGCGAGGTGCTGGAGAGCCGCAGCGAGGACTGCGACGTCCGCAGCGGTCCGGCGCAGGTGCTGAGCCGGGTCGCCGAGCTGGCCGACGTCGTCTACGCCAAGGCGTCGGGCCGGCTCATCGGCGCGGGCATCGGGTTGCCCGGTCCGGTGAGCTTCCGCGACGGCATGCCGGTCGCACCGCCGATCATGCCCGGCTGGGACCGCTACCCCGTGCGCGACGAGCTGGCCGGCCGCTGGGGCTGCCCGGTGACGGTGGACAACGACGTGAACGCCATGGCGCTGGGCGAGCGCCACGCGGGCGTGGCCCGGTCGCTGGAAGACCTGATCTTCGTGAAGGTCGGCACCGGCATCGGCTGCGGGATAGTCCTCGGTGGACGGGTCTACCGTGGCGTGGCGGGCACCGCGGGCGACATCGGGCACATCCGGCTGGACGACTTCGGCCCGGCCTGCGCGTGCGGCGAGGTCGGCTGCCTGGAGGCCTACTTCGGCGGCTCGGCGCTGGCCCGTGACGCCACCACGTTGGCGCGCAGCGGGCGTTCGGTCGCCCTGGCCACCGCCCTGCACGACAAGGGCGCGCTCACCGCCGCGGACGTCGGCACCGCCGCCGCGGCGGGCGACTTCGCCGCGGCCAACCTGGTGCGCGAGGGCGGCCGGCGGCTGGGGCACGTGGTCGCGTCGCTGGTCAGCTTCCTCAACCCGGGCATGGTCGTCATCGGCGGCGGCGTGTCGGGGCTGGGCCACTCGCTGCTGGCCGAGGTGCGCAGCGCCGTCTACCGCCGTTCGCTGCCGCTGGCCACGGGCAACCTGCCCATCGTGCTGTCGGAGCTCGGCGACCTGGCGGGCGTGACGGGCGCGGCCTGGTCCGCGACCGACCGCGCGTTCTCCCCGGCCGGCTGACCTCCGGCGCCCGCGCGATCGAGGACCCACGCGCACGTCCTTCGTGTTCGCGAAAGCAATCGCACGGCGTACCCTTCCGTCAAACCGAGGCCGACTTTTGCAACGAGAACACAAAAGTCGGCCCAAGTTCTTGTCAGATCACGCCGCCTACTGCCAGGATCTGCCGCAACCCACCCCGGAGCGTGAGCTGGCCGAACCTCGTTCGATCGAACGACCCACGAAGTCGGAGACTCGATGCAGGCGCAGACCGAAGGCAGGCGCGAGGCCAACCTCGCCCTCCTCCTGCGCACCCTCCGCGGCCGGGGCGCGCTGTCCCGCGCCCAGCTGGCAGCCTGGTCGGGCCTGTCCAAGGCCACCGTCTCCCCGCTCCTGGCGAACCTCGAACAACGCGGCCTGACCGAACGCGCGGGCACCGGGGCCACCCGGGGCAGGCCCGGCGAGCTGGTCCGGCTGCGCACCGGCGCGGCGTGCGGGATCGGCCTGGACGTCCACCCCGGCCACCTCGGCGCGACCGTCACGGACCTGACCGGCGAGGTGCTCGTGCGCCGGCAGACCAGTTGCGACACCAGCGCACCCGAGCACGCCCTGGACCGGCTCGCCGACCTGACCCGCAAGGCCCTCGCCGACGTGCCGGGAGCGAGCTGGACGGGCATCACGGTCGCCATCCCGGGCCGGGCCGACCTGGCGGCCGGCACCGCGTCCGCCGCGTGCCTGCGCTGGCGCGAGGTGGCCGTGGTGGACGGTCTGGCCGCGCGGACCGGCCTGCCCGTCGGCGGGTTCGACGTCGACAACGAGGCCAACCTCGCCGCCTACGCCGAACACGAAGCCGACCCGGTCGACCACCTCGTCTACCTCAACGGCGACCACAACGTGACGGCGGGCGTGATCGCCAACGGCGTCCTGGTGCGCGGCGCGGACAACCACGCGGGCGAGGTGGGCCACCTGGTGCTCGACCCCTTCGGCAGCACCTACTGCGCGTGCGGCCGGCGCGGCTGCTGGGGGACGCAGGTGGGGCTGGACGCGTTCCTGCACGCCTGCGCGCCGCGGCACGACCAGGTGCACGACCCGGAGTTGGCACCGGGCGAACGCATGTCCATCCTGCGTTCCCGCGCCGAACGCGGCGACGCGCGCACCCTAGACGCGCTGCACCGCACGGCCGCGGCGCTGGCGTCGGGCATCTCGGTCCTCGCCGCCCTGCTCGACCCGCAGAAGGTCGTGCTCGGCGGCTACTTCGCCGCGTTGCAGGACTGGCTGCTCCCGCCGCCGGACCGGGCGAGGACCCGGGTCACCGCCTCCACGCTCGGGTTCACCGCCGGTGGCAAGGGCGCGGCGCTGGCCGCGCTGCGCCGCGTGCTGCACGACCCGACCGTCGTGCCGGTGCGGGACCACCGTCCGGGCGAAGGGGCCCCGGCATGACCCTGCCCGACCCTGCTCGGGATGACGGACACCGGTGACCACCTCCCCGGTGCGCGCGCTCGACCAGGTTCGGCCCGACACCGCTGCGAAAGGCTGTTGATGACGGAAGAGATCGGCGTGGGCATGGTCGGCCACGCGTTCATGGGCGCGGTGCACTCGCACGCCTGGCGCAGCGTCCACCGGTTCTTCGACGTGCCCCTGACGCCCCGGCTGGCCGTCCTCGGCGGACGTGACGCGGTGCGCACCAAGGATGCGGCGACCAAGTACGGCTGGGCCGCGGTCGAGACCGACTGGCGCGCGCTGGTCGCCCGGGACGACGTCGACCTCGTCGACATCTGCACCCCCGGCGACACGCACGCCGAGATCGCGCTCGCCGCGCTCGCCGCCGGCAAGCACGTGCTGTGCGAGAAGCCCCTGGCCAACACGGTCGCCGAAGCCGAGGCGATGGCCGCCGCCGCGGCGGATGCGGCCCGCCGCGGTGTGCGGTCGATGGTCGCGTTCAACTACCGGCGGGTGCCCGCGATCGCGCTGGCCCGCAGGCTGGTCGAGGAAGGCCGGATCGGCCAGGTCCGGCACGTGCGCGCGGTGTACCTGCAGGACTGGCTGTCCGACCCGGAGTCGCCGATGACGTGGCGGCTGCGGCGGGAGCAGGCCGGTTCGGGCGCCCTCGGCGACCTCGGCGCGCACATCGTGGACGCCGCCCAGTACGTCACCGGCGACCTGATCACCGGCGTCAGCGCCACCACCGAGACGTTCGTCCACTCGCGGCCCGACGGCGACGGGCGCGGCGAGGTGACCGTGGACGACGCGGCCGTGTTCCTGGCCCGCTTCTCGTCCGGCGCGCTGGGCACGTTCGAGGCGACCCGGTACGCGTTGGGGCGCAAGAACTCGATGCGGCTGGAGGTCAACGGCACCCGCGGCAGCCTGGCGTTCGACTTCGAGTCGATGAACGAGCTGTCGGTGTTCTCGGCCGACGACGGCTCGGCGGCCGGGTTCCGCCGGATCCTGGTCACCGAGGCCGACCACCCGTACATGGGCGTGTGGTGGCCGCCGGGGCACCTGATCGGCTACGAGCACACGTTCACGCACGAGGCGGCGGACTTCCTGAGGGCCATCGGCGGCTCGGCCGAATCCCCGGCCGGCTGGGACCCGGCGCCGAGCTTCGCCGACGGCCTGCGCGTGCAGCGGGTGCTGGCGGCGGTCGAGGACAGCGCTGCCCGGCAGTCCACCTGGACCACGATTGGAGACCTGCGATGAGCCGACCGGTCACGCTGTTCACCGGCCAGTGGGCCGACCTGCCGTTCGAGGAGGTGTGCCGGCTCGCCTCCGGGTGGGGCTACGACGGGCTGGAGATCGCCTGCGGCGGTGACCACTTCGAGGTGGACAAGGCGTTGGCGGACGACGACTACGTGCCGGCCAAGCGCGCGATGCTCGAGCGGTACGGGCTGGACGTGTGGACGATCTCCAACCACCTGGTCGGGCAGGCGGTGTGCGACGACCCGATCGACTTCCGGCACCAGGCGATCCTGCCCGCCCGGATCTGGGGCGACGGCTCGCCGGAGGGCGTGCGGCAGCGTGCCGCCGCGGAGATGGCGGACACCGCTCGTGCCGCGGCACGCTTGGGCGTGGACACCGTCGTCGGGTTCACCGGTTCCTCCATCTGGAAGTACGTGGCGATGTTCCCGCCCGTGCCGCAGGCCGTGATCGACGAGGGGTACGCCGACTTCGCCCGGCGGTGGAACCCGATCCTGGACGTGTTCGACGAGGTGGGGGTGCGGTTCGCGCACGAGGTGCACCCGTCGGAGATCGCCTACGACTACTGGACCACGCGCAAGGCGCTGGAGGCGGTCGGCAACCGGCCCGCGTTCGGCCTCAACTGGGACCCGTCGCACTTCGTCTGGCAGGACCTGGACCCGGTCGGGTTCATCCTGGACTTCGCCGACCGGATCTACCACGTGGACTGCAAGGACACGAAGAAGCGGTTCGACGGGCGCAACGGTCGGCTGGGGTCGCACCTGGCGTGGGCCGACCCGCGGCGCGGGTGGGACTTCGTGTCCACCGGGCACGGCGACGTGCCGTGGGAGGAGTCGTTCCGGGCGTTGAACGCGATCAAGTACACCGGGCCGATCTCGGTGGAGTGGGAGGACGCCGGGATGGACCGGTTGCGCGGTGCGGAGGAAGCGGTCGGCTTCATCCGGCGGCACCTGTTCGACCCGCCCGCCGCGTCGTTCGACGCCGCGTTCGGCACGGGGGAGTGACGGCCCGGCGCCCGCGGGCCGACCCGCGGGCGCCGGCGCCACCCGTCACGGCAGGTCGCCCGGCTCAGCGGGCACGCGGTGGCGGGATCCGCGGTGGCGGGATCACCAGGTGACCGGGAGCGACCGGAGGCCGTAGATCGGCGCGTCGAACCTGAACTCGACCTGCTCGAACGGCACGGCCAGGTGGAGGTCGGGCAGCTCGGCCACCAACGCACCCAGCGCGACGCGCATCTCCAAGCGCGCCAACAGGTGGCCGATGCACTGGTGC
The DNA here is from genome assembly GCF_054781895.1 of Saccharothrix stipae. NCBI lineage: Bacteria > Bacillati > Actinomycetota > Actinomycetes > Pseudonocardiales > Pseudonocardiaceae > Saccharothrix > Saccharothrix stipae. The sequence goes on from NZ_BAAGTN010000007.1 coordinate 832,314, forward strand.
ACACCGCTGCCGAACGCGAGGTGCGTGCGCGCGTCCCGGCGCAGGTCGAGGCGGTCCGGCTCGGGGAACGCCGCCGGGTCGCGGTTCGCCGCGAACAGGGACGCGATCACGCCCTCGCCCGCACCGAGCACCGACCCGCCGACCGCCGCCTCACCCGCCACCGCCCGCACCACGCCGTGGTGCACGGGGCTGAGGTAGCGCAACAGCTCCTCCACCGCGTTCTCCACCAACGAGGGCTCGGCGACCAGCGCCTCCCACCGCGTCCGGTCCCGCTGCAACGCCAGCACCGACAACGCGATGGAGTTCGCGGTCGTCTCGTGCCCGCCGACGAGCAGCAGCACGGTCATCCCGACGGCCTCCTCGTCGCTCAGCCCCGGCTCCCGCACCAAGCGGCTGATCAGGTCGTCGCGCGGCACCTCGCGACGCGCGCGGACCAGGTGGGCCAGGTACTCGTGCAGCTCCTCCAACGCCGCCCGCACCCGCTCCGCCGACAACGACCGGTCGAGGTGGGCGCGGCTCCGGGTCGAGAAGAACTCCTGGTCCGCCACCGGCACCCCGAGGAACAGGCAGATCACGTCCGACGGCACGGGCAGCGCGAACGCCGTCACCAGGTCGGCCGGCCGCGGCCCCGACCGCATGGCCGCCAACCGCTCCCGCGTGATCCGCTCCACCTCCGGCCGCAGGGCGTTCATCCGCCGCACGGTGAACTCGCCGGTCAGCATCCGCCGGTACCGGGTGTGCTCGGGCGGGTCGGTGACCAGGAAGCTGCCCGGCGCCGCCTTGCGGTCCACCACCGGCCGCAACTGCGGGAACCCCGGCGTGCTCGGGTCCGACGAGAACCGGCCGTGATCGCGCAGCACGGCCCGCACGTCGTCGTACCGGGTCACCAGGTGCGCCTGCTGACCGTGCCGCAACGACACCGGGCACACCGGCGCCCGCGACCGCAACGACGCGAACTCCGCCGGCGGGTCGAACCCGGGACGACGCGCGATCGGGTAGTCCATGGTGATCGACCTTATAGCCGCCGACCACCACCAACGGCCGCCGCGAGCAGCACACTGCCCGGGTGGACCCCGTGACAGCGCACGCCTGGTCGGCACTCGGCGGCCGACCCGACCTGACCGTCGACTACACCCCCGCCGGCGACGTGCTGAGCGCACGCCTCCCCGTGCGGGACATGGCGCGCGCCACCGTGGGCGCGTGCGCGCTGGCGGCGGCCGAGCTGTCCGCCGTGCGCAACAACACCGCCATCCCACCCGTGACGGTGCACGAAGCGGCCGTGGCCACGGCGTTCACCAGCGAACGCCACCTCCGGATCGACGGGCGCCCCGGTGCCACGTTCGCGCCGCTGTCCGGGTTCTGGTGCACCGCCGACGGCTGGGTGCGCACCCACGCCAACTACCCGCACCACCGCGACGCGCTGCTGGCGGCCCTGCGCGTGGCCGACGACCGCACCGCCCTGGCCCGCGAGCTGGCCACCCGCCGAGCCGCGGAGGTCCAGGAGACCGTCTACGCCGCGGGCGGCCTGGCCGTCGCGGTGGCCACCGAACCCGATCAGACCCGACGCCCCCTGGTCGAGACGCGCGCCACCGAGGCCCGCAAACGCGTCCTCCCACCGTCCTCACGTCCGGCCGAGGGTGTCCGCGTCCTCGACCTGACCAGGGTCATCGCCGGTCCGGTCGCCACCCGCACCCTGGCGTTCCTCGGCGCCGACGTCCTCCGCGTCGACTCACCGCACCTGCCCGAGGACCGCGACGCACACGCGGACACCGGCTTGGGCAAGCGCTCCACCCTCCTCGACCTCGCCGACCGCCACGACCGGCGGGCGTTCGACGACCTCCTCGACCGCGCCGACGTCGTGGTCACCGGCTACCGGCCCGGCGCGCTCGACCGCCACGGCCTGGCGCCCGAAGCCCTGCACGCCGCACGTCCCGACCTGGTGATCGCCCAGCTCTCCGCGTGGGGCCACACCGGCGAGCGGGCGGGCCTGCGCGGGTTCGACAGCCTCGTCCAGGCCGCCACCGGCATCGCGGCCGTCGAGAGCACCGACGGCACACCGGGCGTCCTGCCCGCGCAGGCCCTCGACCACGGCACCGGCTACCTGCTCGCCGCCGCCGTCCTGCGCGCCCTCGCCGGACCAGGGGGCCGGCACGTCCGGCTGTCGCTGGCCGGCACCGCGTCCTGGCTGCTGCACGACGTCGAACCCTCGCCGACCCGCGGCGCCTACGACCCCGGACCGTGGCTGGTCGAGACCCCCTCGCCCTACGGCACGCTCCGCCACGCCCGCCCGCCGCTGACCGACCGGGGCACGTGGGACCACCCGCCGACGGTGTGGGGCACCGACGTCCCGCGCTGGCGGGCATGATCGACGGCATGGGCAGACCCCCGGCACCGGTGTTGGACTGGGCGTTCGCGCGGCGGTGGCGCGAGCCGGCCGCTCACCGCAACGGCCGCATCCTGATCGCGAACCTGACCTGGCTGGTCGCACTCGTGCTCGCGCTCGCCGCGGACGGCTCGGACGCCGACGCCCCGATCCCGCGCGGCGTGCGCTACCTCGTCGTGCTCGCCACCCCGTTCGTGCTGTTCGCCCGGCCGCGGCTGGGCTGCGTGGTCGCGATCACCTCGGTGGTGCTGCTGGGCGTGGCCGGTGAACCGCCGTCGGTCGTCATCCCGTTCGCGGTGAACGGCGCGTTCTGCGCCTACTCCCTGGCACGGTTCCTGATCGGCCCACGACGGCAGCGCCGGACGTTCGCCGAACTGGCCGCACCGGTGACGATCACCCTGCCGGACGACGACCCGGTTTACCGCCGGGCACCGCGACTGCGCTCGGGCCTGATCGGGTTGTCGCTGGTGGCGTGCGTGGCGCTGGCGACGTGGGCCTGGCGCGGCGACCACCCGACGCTCTGGCTGGTGGTGGGCGTGATCGGGTTCGTCGCCGCGGTCCAGGGCGCACGCCAGGCCGCCGCCCGGCTCGCCGCCCGCCGGCTCCTGTCGGGACCCCGACCGGCCGCGCGGGTGGTGGTCCGCGTCGAACCCGGTCTGCGGCTGGTCCTGCACACCGCCGACCGGTACCGCCAACGGGTGGCCTGGCTGCCGTTCGACGGCATCGTCCACCGGTCGGCGGACGAGGACGCGCTCGACGTCCTCGCGGCCACCGCGGCCATCACGGCCACCGGCGAGGGCACGGCCGCCGACGGGCCACCGAGCGGGTTCTTCCCCGCCACCGTCGTCGGCGACCTGCGGGTGGGCGGGTACGTCGCCGTCGTCACCGACCACGGCGTGCTGCTGCCCGACGGCCCGGTGCGCGCCCTGTTCGACGACGACCCGGTGGAGGTGCCGGCCGGGCTGGTCGACGGTCGCCGGTGGTCAGGCCTGACGCGCCCCTCCTAGCCGCTCGACCTCGGCGGCCTCCCGCCGGGCCGTGATCACGGTGACGGGGGAGCACAACCGGCACCGTTCCCGATCAGTCCACAAAGGACTCTGCCGGTCCGCGGGCGCGGTACCGCGAAGTGGCGCGCAGCTCACCTGGGCGGCCCCCGCGTGGTGAAGGGACAAACCACCAGTGGAAGTGTTACGACTGAAACGCACGTTCGAGAGGTAACCCGATCGGGTACCCCCGTCGCCGGACGTGCGCGCGACGTTGGGAGCACGGGTGGCGGAGGACCGCACTATCGCAGGCCGGTATCGGCTGACCGAGCGGATCGGCACGGGTGGGATGGGGGTGGTGTGGCGGGCCGAGGACCAGCGGTTGCGCCGCATCGTCGCGGTCAAGGAACTGCTGTCCCGCAGCGGGTTCGACCAGGAGTCGATCGACCGCGCGATCCGCGAGGGGCGCATCGCGGCCCGGTTGACGCACCCCAACGTGATCGCCCTGTACGACGTGGTCGAGCAGGACGGCCACCCGTGGCTGATCATGGAGTACCTCCCGTCGCGCAGCCTGGCCACGGTGATGGCCGAACGCGGCACCCTGCCGCCCGAAGAGGTGGCCCGGCTGGGCGTGCAGCTGGCGTCCGGGCTGGCCGCCGCGCACACGGCCGGCGTCATGCACCGGGACGTGAAGCCCGGCAACGTGCTGGTCACCGAGTTCGGCACGGTCAAGGTCACCGACTTCGGCACCTCGCGCGCGGCCGACGAGGTGACCGTCACCGCGTCCGGGATGCTCGTCGGCACGCCCGCCTACCTGGCGCCGGAGGTGGCGCGCGGCGGCAAGGGCGAGTTCCCGGCCGACGTGTTCGCGTTGGGCGCGACCCTGTACGCGGCGCTGGAGGGCACGCCGCCGTTCGGCGTGGACGGCAACACCATCGCCCTGCTGCACCGGGTCGCCGACGGCCGGTTCCCGCCGCCGCGCAACGCCGGGCCGCTGGCGCCGGTGCTGATGCGCCTGCTCGACTCGAACCCGGAGACCCGCCCGACCATGGCCGACGCGGCGGAGATGCTGCGCACCGTGCGGTTCGACGGGACACCGTCCCCGGTCCCGGCGCCCCCGCCGACGCCGACCGCGATCCTGGCCTCGCCCCTGGAACCCGTGCCGGAACCCGATCCCGTGCCCGATCAGGCAGCCAAGCCCGCCGAGCCCGGGCCCGTCGCGCCCGCGCCCGTCGCCGCCGTGCCCGTCGCCGCCGCGGCCGCCGACCAGGTCGAGCCCGAGCCGGCGCCGTCCCGACCCACGCCCCCGCCCGCGCGCCCCGTGCCGCCGCCACCCGTCCCGGCCGACGCCGGCCCGCCCGCCGAGGGGAAACGAGGCGACCGCAAGGCGCTCGTCGCGCTCGCGGTGGTGGCGCTGATCGCCGTCGCCGCCGTGGTGTACCTGCTCAACCGGGGTGAGCGCGACTCACCGTCGGCCGGGTCGACCACAACCACCACCGAGGCCGCCGCCCAGCCGACGTCGGACACCGCCGCGGCGAACCCGCCCGCCCAGACGAGCGCGGAGGACCAGCCCACGACGACGACCACCACGCAGCCGGAGCCGACGACCGCCCCGAGTTCGGACCCACCACCCGCAGAGATCGGCCCGGACCAGGCGTTGAGCGACTACTACGGCCTGCTGCCGGGCAACCTCGAAACCGCCTACGGTCGCCTCACCGACCGGTTCAAGGCCACCAGGTCGCCGAGCTTCGGCGACTACCAGGCCTGGTGGGGTCGGATGAGCGCGGTGAACGTCACCAACGTGCGCGCGGTCGGGCCGGATCAGGTGGCGGCGACGGTCTCGTACACCTTCAAGTCCGGCGGGACCCAGACCGAGCAGCACGTCTACACGCTGGTCAAGGTCGACGGGAAGTGGGCCATCGACGTGCAGAGCGGCGCCTAGCGTGGGGCGCACGACGATCCGCCGCGCGGTGCCGGATGACGCCGAGGGCATCGCGCGCGTGCACACGACCACCTGGCAGACGGCCTACCGGGGCGTGCTGCCGGACGGGTTCCTGGCCGCGTTGAGCTGGGAACGGCGGGCCGAGGGGTGGCGTCGCGCGCTCGTCGAGGCCCCCGCGGGCGGTGACGTGGTCCTGGTCGCGACCGGCCCGGAGGCCGGTGAGGTCGTCGGGTTCACCTCGACCGGGCCGGCACGCGACGAAGACCTGCGACAACTGGACTTCGTCGAGCTGCACGCCATCTACGTGGAGCCGACGGCGTGGGGGAGCGGCGTCGGGCAGGACCTGCTCGACGCGTCGTTGGCCGACGTCACCGCGCCGGGCGTGATGCTGTGGGTGCTGGAGGCCAACCCGAGGGCGCGTCGGTTCTACGAGCGCGCCGGTTTCGCGCCGGACGGCGTCACGCGCACCGAGGCCATCGGCGACCGCGACGTGGTCGAACTGCGCTACGTGAAGCGCCTCCCGTGAGGGCGGCCGGTCAGGCGAACCGGCCGCGCCAGACGTCGATCACCAGCACCGGTCGCATCCCCACCGACTCGTAGAGGCCGAGCGCGGGCGTCGGGTTGTTCGAGTCGACGTGCAGGACCGTGCCCACCCGGCCGGCGGACGCGTCGAGGTGGAACGCGTGCCCCAGCAGGTGCTTCGCCACCCCTCGACCCCGCGCGTCGGCCGACACGCCCAGGTGGCCCACGTACCCGCAGCCCTCGTCGGCGAACTGGTCGGTGCACTCCAGGAACCCGACCGGCCGCCCGTCCAGCTCCGCCAGCCACAGCCCCGACCAGTCGAAGATCGACCTGCGCTCCAGCTTCTCGTGCCACTCCTCGTAGGTCTTCGGCACGAACCCGAACTGCCCGGCGAACGACGCGTTCCACACCTCGTGCACGGCCCGCCGCACGTCCGGGTCGACGCCCTGCCGCAGCACCAGCCCGGGCACCGCGGCCGGCGGCGGCACGTCGCCGACGTGGTCGATCCGCATCCGGTGGAACGTGGTCGCGACCTCGAACCCCAGCGCCGCGACCCGCGCCCGCAACGCCACGTCGTCGCGGTAGACGCCCTGGTCGGCGGTGATCTTGTCGTGCCCGTTCGCGCGCCCGATCTCGCGGGCCCGGTCCAGCACCCTGGTGAACAGCCAGTCGGCCACCACCGGATCGGCCGACACCACGTCCACGTCGACCTGGTCGCTGCCGCTCTTGCCGTCCGCCGTCGCGTACCCGACCGGCGCGCCCGCCGCGTCGAGCACCAGCCACGCGTCGCGCTCCAGGTCGAAGCCGGGCCGGGTCAGCTCGTCCCGCATGTCCTCCAGCGTGTAGTCGGCGAACCCGATGACCGCCGTGGTGTAGGCGTGCACCAGGCCGAGGATCAGCTCGGCGTCCTCGGGCCGTGGCGGCCGGACGGTGCGACCGGCGGGAAGGGCGTCCATGGCGGACATCGTGCGCCGCCGTTCGGGCGTCTGTCGATCGCGTTTCCACCGGGTTAGGGTCTGCCGGTGATCGAGGGCGTCCGGCGGGTGTTGGTCCTGCTCACCGTCATCGCCGGGGTGGGCGTCCTGGCGGTGCTGGCGTTCCGGCCGCCCACGCCCGCGGCCGACGCCCCACCCGGCGAGTTCGCCGCCGGACGCGCCGAGCAGCACCTGAGGGCCGTCGCCCGACGACCGCACCCGATCGGGTCGGCGGACAACGAGCGGGTCCGCGGCTACCTCGCCGACACCGCCCGCGACCTCGGCGCCGAGGTCGCGGTCGAGTCCGACGACGTGGTCCGGCCGTGGCGGGGCGTGGTCCGGGTGGCCACCGCGCACAACGTCGTGGCACGCGTGCGCGGCACGGACCCGTCGGTGAGCGGCGGCAAGGCGTTGCTGCTGGTCGCGCACTACGACTCGGTGCCGACCGGTCCGGGTGCGGCGGACGACGGCGCGGCGGTCGCGGCGATGCTGGAGACGTTGCGCGCGCTGACCACCGGCGGTGTGCGCAACGACGTGGTGTTCCTGTTCACCGACGGCGAGGAGGCCGGGACGCTCGGCGCGGAGGCGTTCGTGCGGCGCCACGGCGTCGATGAAGTCGGCGCGGTGCTGAACTGGGAGGCGCGGGGCAGCGGCGGACCGGTGTGGATGTTCCAGACCGGCTCCGACAACGCGCCGTTCGTGTCGGCGTTCGGCGAGGCGAGCAGCAGGCCCATCGCGAACTCGCTCGCCTACGAGGTGTACCGGCGGATGCCGAACTACAGCGACTTCACCGTGTTCCAGGAGGCGGGCGCGCGCGGGTTGAACAGCGCGTTCATCGAGCACGTGCACGACTACCACTCGCCTTACGACGACGTGGAGCGGCTGGACCGGGGCAGCCTCCAGCACCACGGGGAGACGATGGTCGGCCTGGTGCGGACCCTGGGCGACCGCGACCTGCGGGCCGGTGCGGGCGACGTCGTCTACTTCGACCTGTTCTCGCGGGTGTTGGTGCACTACCCGACGTGGCTCGCGGTGGTGCTCGCCGCGATGACGGTGGCCGCCTTGGTGTTGCTGCTGGTCCTGGCTGTCCGAAGTGGACGTCTGCGGTGGCGCGGGGTGGTCGCGGTGGCCGGGGTCGCGGTCGGCGCGGTGGTCGTGGCCGGTGCGCTGTCGTACGCGGCGTGGGCGCTGGTGGCGGCGTTGCGACCGGGGTTGGGGTTCCTGGCGTTGTCCGAGCCGCACGAACGGGGTTGGTTCGTCGCCGGGTTCTCCGTGCTGGGGTCGGCGGTGCTGGTCGCGGCGGCACGGGTGGTGCGGCGGTGGTCGTCGGCCGAGGTGGTCGCCGGGGTGCTGCTGCTGACGGCCGTGCTGCTGGTGGCGGCGACGGCGGTGGTGCCCGGCGCCGGGTTCCTGTTCCAGTGGACGTTGCTGCTCGGCCTGCCCGCCCTGTGGACGACCCGGCTCGCGTTCCTCCCGCCGCTGGTGGCCGCGGCGATCTTCCCGCCGCTGGTCGGCACCATGCTGGTGGCGCTCGGCATGCCGTTGAGCGCGGTCGGGGTGGTGTTCGCGATGGTGGCGGGCGTGTTGCTGCTGCCGTTGCTCGGTGCGCTGCCGCGGCTCGGCGTGACGGTGGCCGGGGTGGCGGCGGTGGCGGTGGTGTTGCTCGCGGTGGGGGTCGTGCGGTTCGGGTTCGCGCCGGACGAGCCGCGCCCGGACTCGCTCATCTACCTCCAGGACGGCGCAACGGGCCGGGCGAGCTGGCTCTCCGCCGACCCCGCGCCCGACGAGTGGACCTCGCGGGTGCTGGGGGAGCACCCGGAACGGGTGACGTCGACCGAGGTGCACCCGACGGCGGACGAGCCGATGATGCGCGCCGACGCGCCCGACCTGGACCTCCCCGCGCCCACGGTGACCCTGTTGACCTCGACCGATGCCTCCACGCGGACGGTGACGTTCCGCGTCACGCCGACCGCGCGGGCGTGGCGGACGCACGTGACGCTGTCGGACCGGGGCCTGCGCGGCTGCCGCCTCGGCTCGACGGACCTCCCCGGCCCGATCCTGGAGCTGTACGGCCCGATCAGCCGTGAGTTCACCTGCGACCTCGACCCCGGCACCCCGCTGGAGGTCGGCGTGGCCGACCACTGGGCCGGACTGCCCGCCGAGGCGGCGGCCCTGGTCGGCCCGCGCCCACCCGACACCATGCCGGTCCAGTCCGGCAACCGCCTCTACGACGCCGCCGTCGTGCGTGCCGCGTTCCGGCTCTGACCGCCGTCGCGCGTCGGCGGTAACCTTGGTCATCCGCCAGCGAAGAGGACGGCTCACGACGTGGCACCCGGGCGACCGCTCAACCCGTTCGCGTTGCCGGGCTGGGACTCGACGCCGCTGCGCCCGCTGCGCCCCTGGCAGCGCCCCGTGCACCGCGAGTACTACGTCGACCTCGCGAACATGGAGGCGGCGTACACCGAGTTCCAGATCGAGCTCTCGGACCTATCCGGCGTGCTGGAGGACGGCAGGCTCGTGCTCGTCACGGGAGCACCCGGCACCGGTAAGACGGCGCTGATCAACCGCTGCGTGGACTGGACCGCCAAGGTGGCGGGCGACCGCGGGCTCCGCAGCGTCATCGTGGACCTGTCCGGCAGCCTGCCCGAAGACCTCGAACTGTCCCTGGAGGACCGCGCCTCGCAGGTGTCCGACCACCTCTTCGGCCTCCTGGTCGACGAAGAGGCGCTGAGACCCGCCGCCGAAGCGCAGCTCGCCCGGGATCGCGACGTCGCGCGGCGGTTCCTGCCCCGGTTGGGCAACGCGCTGCACCCCGAGGTGCTCCTCCAGGTCCTGCTGCCGAGCCCGAACGAGCTGGTGGACGAGGTCATCCGCTATGCGAGGGTGTTCAGCAGCCCCAAGGTGCTCTACTACACGGAGTCCTCGTACCTCGAGCCGGACGACGTCGCGGACATTGTCAGGCGGCTGGAGACGTGGGTGCCGCCGGTGACGCTCAGCCTCCAGCCGCTCGGCCCCGGCGACGTGGAGCGGTTCGTGCGGGACAGGCTGGCCAGGCATCACGGGGACCGGGTCCTGGGCATCAGCGAGGGCATGCTGGACCTGCTGGCGAGTCTGGCCCAGACGGTCGCCATGCTGCAGCGGATGCTGCACGGCGTCTACGAGGAAAGATCGCGTTCCGGCCTCCAGGAAGGCGATCTGCTCACCGTCGAAGACATGCGCGCCTTCCTCAACGGCAAGCAGAGGCACTCCTTACCATGACCGTCGGCCCGCGTGCACGACGTGCCAACCCGTTCCCGGCCGCGCCGGTGGCGGGCGCTCCCGGGACGTCCGGCACGGGGATCGTGACGGGCGCGATGCGCGAGCTGTCGTCCCTGTTCGCGGAGTACGCGGCGGACCCGTCCGCCGGCGCCGTCGCGGTGGTGACCGGTGATGTCGGCGCCGGCAAGACCCACGTGGCCAACCACGTGTCCGACGAAGCCCGCGCCGCCCTGCCCGAGGCGGCGCTGGTGCGGATCGAGGCCGGGACGGACTTCCTGGACCTCTACGACCGCTTCCTGCGCGAACTGGGCGAGCACGGCTTCCGCGCGCAGGTCGACGGCTACTACGTGGACGCCATCAGCCACGTGCTGCGCGACCAGGGTTACCCCGCGGACCTGCTGACCGGGTCGGCCGAGGACCTCAAGCGGCTGGTGAAGCGGATGAGCCTGTCGGCGGTGACGCTGTGGCAGGCGGTGCAGCACCGGGTCCAGGAGGCCACCGGTGACCAGGCCCTCGGCGAGGCCGTCAGGCTGCTCGTCCACCAGGGCTCGGTCGAGCACGTCTGGAAGTGGTTGCGGGGCGCACCACCGGGGGTCAACCTGGAGCGGCTCAACCACGGCACGCGCCTGGTCGACACGGACCGGGAGGCGCTGTCCGCGCTGACCGGGGTCGCCCGGATGTGCGGCGGCCGTGGCCGCGGCTTCATGCTGGTGGTGGACGAGGCCGACCGCCTGTTCTCCGTCGCCGAGCACCACCGGGCGTTCCAGAAGATGATGGAGGACCTCGCCGGGGCGGGCGCGTTCGTCCTGATCTGCGGTGGCTCCGACTTCGTGCACCGGCTGCCCGAGCCGGTGCGCCACCGGATAGCGCACCTGGTCCCCCTGGCGCCGCTGACCGGGACCGAGGCCCACGACCTGGTCGCCGCGATCTTCGCCCGAGCGTTCGGCACCTCCGGGGTGGCGCCGTTCACCCGGTCGGCCGTGACGCGCATGCACGCCGCCGCCGAGGGCAACCCGCGGCACTTCCTGCGGTTGTGCCACCTCTTGTTCCGCGCCGTCGACTTCGAAGCGCGAACCGCGGACGACGACATCAGCGCCACCGACGCCATGGTCGACCGGGTGCTCCTGCACCCCCTGCTGATCGGCGACACCGATCGGGTGGTCGCGCGGGAGGACGGGCACGACCCCCTTGAGGAGCGCCTGGCCGGCATCGAGCGCCGGTTGGCCCTCGTGCTCGACCTGCTCGCCGGAGGTCGGGGATGACGTACGGGACGGACCCGCCGGCGCCGCGCCCCCGCGTGCACCTCAGACCGCTGCGCTGGTGGTGGGTCGCGGCCGCGGCGGGCTGCGTCGTGCTCTCGGGCGCCCTGGTCGGCTGGTGGCTCTGGCCCGACCTCGCCGGCCTGACCGACGTCGAACGCGAGCGGGCGCGGACGGAGGCCGTGCGCACCGGCCTGACCACCGCCGCCGGCGCGGGCGCCGCGCTGGCGCTCCTGCTGGCCGTGCGCAGGCAGCGGGCGCTGGAAGTGGCCCTCGACCTCCAAGAAGAGGACCTGCGGAAGAAGGACCGGGACCTCGCGCAGAAGGAGGAGGCCAACGCCAGGACGTGGCACGACGCCGAGGAGCGCAGGGTCACCGAGCTCTACACCAAGGCCGCGGACCAACTCGGCTCGGACCGGGCGCCGGTCCGGCTGGCGGGGATGTACGCGCTGGAGCGCCTCGCCCAGGGCAACCGGTCGCAGCGGCAGACCATCGTCAACGTCCTCTGCGCCTACCTGCGGATGCCGTTCCAAGGCGAGTACGCGGGCGCGGACACCGCCGAACGGGAACGGCACCGGCAGGAGCGACTCGTCCGGTCGACCGCCCTGGAGATCGTCCTGTCGCACCTGAGACCGCGACCGGGCCACGAGTTCTGGCCGGACGTCGACCTCGACCTGAGCGGGGCCGAGCTGTTCGAGCTGGACGTGACCGACTGCGAGGTGCGGTCCGCCGACTTCCGCCGGGCGACCTTCCACGGCGACGTGATCATCATGGACTCGACCTTCGCCGGTGGCGTCGACTTCTCCGGGGCGCGCTTCGAGGGAAGTCTGCGGTGCATCGGCGGGCGCTTCGGGGCGCGGGTCGCCTTCGGCTCGGCGACCTTCGCCGGGGAGGTGACCTGTGGCCTCGTGGACCTCCGCGCGGGCGTCGACTTCTCCGGGGCCCGGTTCGCCGACTCCGCGAGGTTCCTCACCTTGAGCTTCCCGAGTCCGACGTCCTTCCACGACAGCAGGTTCGACGCCGAGTTCGCGCTGAGCGACGTGGTGTTCGAGAACGACGCGCCGTTCACGGGCGCCGTGTTCGCCGGTGCGATCACCGTCGAGGAGGTCAAGGCGCGGATCTACGGCCCGCCGCGCACGAACCCGGACGGCACCGCGCAGGGCTGGCCGCCGGGGTGCGTCGCGCGATCACCCGAGCCCGGGGCGTGGAGCCGCATCGAGCACAGCGGCTGATCGCCCCTCCGCCCCCATCGTCGGCAGACGGTGCGGGAGCGGAGGGTCCTGGGTGGGCGGTTCGGGGCGACGGTCCGGAGTGGACGGCCCTGGATGGGCGGTCCGAGGGGTGGATCGCTCACCAGTCGTGCAGGGTGCCGTCCGCCAGTCGGTTCACCGGCAGGTAGGCGGCGCGGTAGGGGAACCGGCCGGCGGCCGCCACGTCCAGTTCCACACCCAGCCCCGGCGCGTCGGACGGGTGCAGCAGGCCGTCGGCGAACGCGTACGACGTGCGGAACACCTCCAACGTCGCCGCGGTGTGCGGCATGTACTCCTGGATGCCGAAGTTGTGCACCGCCAGGTCGAGGTGCAGCGCGGCGGCCATGCCGACCGGCGAGATGTCCGTCGGCCCGTGCATCCCGGACTTGACCCCGTACACCGCGGCGAAGTCCAGCACCTTCTTCAACGCCGTCACCCCACCGGTGTGGGTGACCGCCGAACGCACGTAGTCGATCAACCGCTCGCTCAGCAACGTGGTGTAGTCGTGGATCGAGTTGAACACCTCGCCGATCGCCAACGGCGTGGTGGTGTGCTGCCGGATGAGCCGCAGCGCCGCCTGGTCCTCGCCGGGCGTGGCGTCCTCCAGCCAGAACAGGTCGTAGGGCTCCAACGCCTTGCCCAGCCGCGCCGCCTCGATCGGGGTCATCCGGTGGTGGCCGTCGTGCAGCAGCGGCAGCGACGGCCCGAACTCCGACCGCACCGCCTCGAACACCGAGGGCACGTGCCGGAGGTAGGCGCGGGTGTCCCAGCTCTCCTCCACCGGCAACGCCGTGGGCCGCGCCGGTTCGTAGTCGTACCGGTCACCGCCGCCGGCCGCCGACGCCGCCACCCCGTACACGGTGGCCAGCCCCGGGATGCCGGTCTGCACCCGGATCGCCCGGAACCCCAGCTCCAGGTGCGACCGGATCGAGTCGAACAACTCCGGCAGGTCACGCCCGGACGCGTGCCCGTACGCCAGCGCCCCGACCCGGCACGCGCCGCCCAGCAACTGGTACAGCGGCATCCCCGCAGCGCGCGCTTTGATGTCCCACAGAGCCGTGTCGACGGCGGCGATCGCGGCCATCGTCACCGGGCCGCGCCGCCAGTACGCGCCCCGGTACAGGTACTGCCAGGTGTCCTCGATCGCCGACGCGTCGCGCCCGATCAGCAGCGGCACGACGTGCTCCCGCAGGTACGCCTCCACCGCCAGCTCACGGCCGTTGAGCGTCGCGTCGCCCAGACCGGTGATCCCGTCCTCGGTGGTGATCCGCAGCGTGACGAAGTTCCGCCCCGGGCAGGTCACCACGACATCCGCTGCCGCGATCTTCACGCGTTCCTCCGCACTTCCGCCACGACCACGCCGTAAGCGTCCAACGCCACCGAGTCCGACGGCGAGCCGGCCAACGTCACCAACGACCCGTCCGCCACCACCGGGTTCACCACGACGGGTGACGCGTGCTGGCTCACGAACCACGCGAACACCCTCCCGTCGGACGAGTGCTCCATCAGTCCCGTCATCACCAGCGGATCGTCGACCCGCACGCGCGGCGGCACACCGGCCCAGGAGGCCAGCGCCGCGTACAGCCGCCACGTCGGCTCGGGGTTCACCCGCGGCGTCCTCGCGGCCATGTGCTCCAACGGGTACGTGCACAGCACCATCCACCCGTCGCCGACCCGGTGCCGCAGCAACGCGGGCCGACCGTGCCCGTCCACCGCGACGACCTCGGCGCCACCGGACCCACCGGCCGCGTCGGGCACCACCGGCAGGTACGCCCGCGAGTTCTCCGTGCCGCCGACCCGGAACACCAGCTCCTCGCCCGCGCCGATGCCCCCGAAGTCCTGCCGGAACACCATCCGCACCGAGTCGTCCTCGATCGGGTCGACCAACCCGTACCGCAGCTGCTTCACCACGCCGAACGTCTCGTCCAGCTTCGGCCACCACGGCCCGCGCTGGGTCCGGTGCTCACCGACGAAGTACGACGCGTACACCACGGCGCCCGCCGAAGCGCGCTCCACCAACGTCCGCCACGTCGGCGCGGTGAGCTGCTTGACCGACGGCACCAGGTACAGCGCGCAGTCGTCCGGCACGCCGTCCAGCTCGCGCACCACGCCCACGGGCAGGTCCGCTTCGCGTGCCGCGATGTAGGCCTGCCGCGAGTTGTCCGCCACGCACGTCGCGTCCTCGGGTTGGGTGAACGGGTACCGCGCCTCCAGGAACGACGACACCAGCAACGCGATCCGCGTGTCCGGCCGCCGCAACCGGGCGAAGTCGGTGCGCCGCAACACCTCCGTGAACGCGTGCACCTCCCGCAGCTGCTGCTTCGGCCGGCCGGCGGAGTCGGTCAACCCGAAGTGCATCTCGAACGGGTGGTGCCGGTACGGCTCCTGGTCGGCCAGGTCGTCGTAGTCGGTGTTGTTCCACGGTATCCAGCCCGTCGCGCCCGCGAGCAGCGTCGTGTGCAGGACCTGCCGGTAGTAGTGCGCGGCGTGCTCCTCGGAGACGTAGTCGGACGTCACGCCGAACTCCTCCAGGACCACCGGTTTGCCGCCGATGTCGAGCAGTTCGCAGACGAACGCCGCACCCAGGTGCAGCCGCAGCTGGTCGTCCTCCATCCGGTACACGTGCGGACCGTGGAAGTCGATCAGCGGCGTCAGGTCGCGGACCCGGAAGCCGTTGTCCAGCCCGGTGACCTCGACGCCCCACGCGCCGTCGCCGATCGACACCGGCTGCGTCGCGCCCGCGGCCCGGACCTCGCCGATCAACGCCGCCGCCCACGCCGTCACCGCGGCCGCGTCGAGCGTGCCGATGCCCCGCGACCGCCAGTCGGCGTAGATCGGGATCTCATTGCTCAGCAGCCACCCGGCCACCGCCTGGTGGTCCTTCCAGCGGCCGGTCAGCTCGCGGACGTACCAGCGCTGCCGGTCCAGGAACGACTCGTCGGTGAACACGTCCCGGCCACCGCGCCACGCCGGGTCCCAGTTCTGGCCGGACATGTGCCCCACGACGAACGTCGGGATGGTCCGCATGCCCAGCGCGCGGTGCCGGTCGAGGAAGTCGTCGTACCTGGCCAGCAGCACCTCGTCCAGGCTGTCCTCGGTCGGCATGAAGTCCGGCCAGTAGCAGAAGCTGCGGGTCAGGCCGATGCCGTGGTCGCGCATGGTGCGCAACTCCTCGTCCACCACCGAGGGGTCGTAGTCGCGCCACATCAACGGGCCGCCGGTGCGGGACCAGTAGTTGACCCCCACCCAGACCATGGGAGCGCCGTCGGGGCCGATGAGCTTGGCGGAGTTGCGCTGCATGGTCACAGGTATATCGTTTAACCACCTGCTCTGTCGAGGTGCAGCGGCCTTTGGGTGTAACGTTCTCCGGGTGGTGGGACGGGCACAGGGCAAGCCGACGATCGCCGACGTGGCGGCTCTCGCCGGGGTGTCGGTGGCGGCGGTGTCCAAGGCCGTGAACGGCAAGGGGGGCATCTCCGCGCCCACCCGTGAACGCATCCTGACCGCCGCGCGCAAGCTCCGGTGGTCCCCGTCCGCCGCCGCCGTGGCCCTGCGCGGCGCGAAGACCAGGGCCATCGGCATGGTCGCCATGCGCTCGCCGGACCTGCTCAGCGCCGACCCGCACTTCACCTTGCTGATCTCCGGCATCGAGAGCGAGCTGTCACCCCTGGGGTACGGCCTGCTGCTGCACATCGTCGGCGAGGAGCCGAGCGCGGAGGAGGCCGCCTACCGCAGGCTGGCCGACGAACGCCGGGTCGACGGGGTCGTGCTCACCGAGAGCCGGATCGGCGACACCCGGTTCGAGCTGCTGCGGACCCTCGACGTGCGGACCGTGCTGATCGGCACGCCGTGGCGCGAAGACCCGGTGCCCTCGGTGCAGGCGACCGGGCCGGCCCGCGGGATCCGCGCGGCCGTGGCACACCTCGTGGCGCTCGGGCACCGGCGCATCGCCTACGTCTCCGGCCCCGAGGACCGGGTGCACACGCTCTACCGGCGACGTGTGTTCGAGGACGCGTTGGCGGCGCACGACCTCGCCCCCAGCCACTCGGTCGTGTCCGACTTCACCGCGGCCGGCGCGGTCGCCGCGATCGGCGGGCTGCTCGGGGACCGCCGGCGCCCCACCGCCGTGCTGTTCGCCAACGACTCGATGGCCGTGGCCGGGATGAGCGCGGCCCGCCGGCTCGGCGTGGACGTGCCCGGCGAGCTGTCCGTGATCGGCCACGACGACCTGCCGCTCGGCGAACTGGTGTACCCGCAGCTCACCACCGTGCGCCAGGACCTGGTCGGCCTCGGCCGGGCGGCGGCCCGCGTGCTGCTCGCGTCCCTGGAGGAGGTCGAGGACGCGTCGGTGACCGTCCGCCCGCCGGAACTGGTGGTCCGCGAGTCCACGGGTCCGCCGCCCGCCCGCACGTAAAGTGGACGGCATGCGCACACGGCCGACGTTGAGCTGGACGCCGACCGGTGCGCCGTTGCCGCGCACGACCAGCCTGGACGAGGTCGTGCGGGTGGTCGCCGACGGGCGGGTGCTGGTGCTCAGCGGCGCAGGCCTGTCCACCGAGTCCGGCATCCCGGACTACCGCGGCGCGTCGGGCAGCCTGCGCAGGCACACCCCGATGACCTACGACGAGTTCGTCGGCAGCGTCGAGGGCAGGCGCCGGTACTGGGCGCGCAGCCACCTCGGCTGGCGGACCATCGCCCGCGCCGCGCCCAACGCCGGCCACCACGCCGTGGCCGAGCTGCACGCCCGCGGCCACCTGTCCGGTGTGATCACGCAGAACGTCGACGGCCTGCACCAGGCCGCCCGCACGCCCGACGTGGTGGAGCTGCACGGCAGCCTGGACCGGGTCGTCTGCCTGGACTGCGGCGCGGCCGGCCCCCGCGAGGACCTGGACCGCCGGTTCCGCGCGGCCAACCCCGCGTTCGAGGCCACCGCGACCAGGGTCAACCCGGACGGCGACGTCGACCTGCCCGAGCCCGAGGTGCGGTCGTTCCGGCTGGTCGGGTGCGCCGACTGCGGCACGGGCG
This sequence comes from Saccharothrix stipae, assembly GCF_054781895.1. Classification (NCBI taxonomy): domain Bacteria; kingdom Bacillati; phylum Actinomycetota; class Actinomycetes; order Pseudonocardiales; family Pseudonocardiaceae; genus Saccharothrix; species Saccharothrix stipae. The sequence continues at coordinate 849,910 of NZ_BAAGTN010000007.1, forward strand.
TGCTCAAACCGGACGTGGTGTTCTTCGGCGAGAACGTGCCCCGGTCACGCGTTGAGCAGTGCTACCGGCTGGTCGACTCCGCCGACGCGCTGCTCGTGCTCGGCTCCTCGCTGACCGTCATGTCCGGCCTGCGCTTCGTCCGCCGCGCCGCCGCCGCGGGCAAGCCCGTGCTGATCGTCAACCAGGGCGAGACCAGGGGCGACCCCCACGCGACCGTGCGCGTCGACCTGCCCCTGGGCCACGCCCTGACGTCCCTGCTCGACCGCCTCTAACTCCTCTTCAGGCGCAGCACGACGTCCGCTCGGGTGCCGTGCTCGCCCTCCGGGCCGGTGATCTCGCGCTCGACCGCTTCGTCCACCTCCACCACCCACTCCGGGCCGAGTCGGAGCGCGGCCAGCACGTCGGCGTTGGTCGGGAACCGGTAGTCGACCGGCGGGTTGTCGGCCAGCCACGTCGGCCAGCCGGCGTGGCCCACGACCAGCAGCACCCCGCCGGGCGCGACCGCCTCGGCCGCCCGCGCCAGGATGCCCTCCCGCTCGCCCTCCGGCGCCACCGACGAGTGCAGGAACTGCGCCGAGACCAGGTCGAACGTCCCGGTCGGGAACGAGCGGCCCAGGTCGTGCCGCTGCCAGTCGACGCGCGCGGCCAGGCCGAGCTCGGTGGCCCGGGCCGCGCCTCTGGCCAGGGCGACGGTGGACACGTCCACCGCGGTCACCAACCAGCCCTGACCGGCCAGCCACAACGCGTCACCACCCTCGCCGCAGCCCAGGTCCAGGGCGGTGCCCGGGGTCAGGTGCGCCACCTCCCGCACCAGCAGCTCGTTGGCCTTGCCGGTCCACACCTGGTCCCGGTCGCGGTAGAACGTCTCCCAGTACTCCTCTGCGGTCTCCATGCGTCGATAGTGCGGACCACCCGGACCGGACGGCAAACAAAGTTGCCGCTCCGGCAACTCGGCGGCCAAGCGCCCCGGCGGGTGCGATCTGAGGCCAGGTGCAACCCGCCGGGGCACAAGTGCGTAGATGGGGTGACCGCAGGACATCGGGGGAGGCGACGGGTGGGGCGCGACGACGAGTTCTCCCGGTTCTTCGCGAGCCGGTTCGACCAGGCTCGACGCACGGCGTACGCGCTGTGCGGTGACTGGCTGGAGGCGGAGGAGATCGCGCAGGCGGCGTTCGTCCGCATGTACGCCGCCTGGCCGAAGGTGCGGCGGGAGAGTGCGGAGGCGTACCTGCACACCATCGTGACCAGGCTGTTCCTCGACACCCGGCGCCGGGGCAGGGGGCGCGAGCGGGCCGTGCCCTCCCCGCCGGAGTCGGCGGTGCCCGCCGACACCTCCAGCGACGAGCGGCAACCGCTGCTGGCCGCGTTGCGGCACGTCCCGCCGCGGCAGCGCGCCGTGCTGGTGCTGCGGTACGTGCACGACCTGTCGGTGGAGCAGGTGGCGGAGTCGCTGCGGTGCTCGACCGGCACGGTGAAGAGCCAGACCGCCCGCGGCCTGCAGACGCTCCGCGAGGCCTACCGCGGCACGGTCGCCCCAGAGACTGCGTGATGGAGAGTGCGTGATGTGGGAGAACGAAGAGGAGTTGCGCGGCGCGTTGCGGTCCGAAGTGGACGGGCCCGCGCCCGCCGCGCGCACCGACCTGGCCGGCGTGCTCAAGCGTGGCCGACGCCGGCTGCTGGCGCGCCGGGTGGCCGCGGCGGCGGGCGTGCTGGGGGTCGTCGGCGTGGTCGGGTTCGGCACGGCCGCGCTGGGTGACCTCGCCGCGCCGGACCACTCGCCGCCCGCCGACGGCAACACCGCCGCGCCCCTGCTCACGACCTCACCGGCGACCGTGGGGCCGGAGTGGACGACGCCCGGCTTGCCGGCGCGCGCCCCCTACGGCACGTTCACCCCCGCGTGGACCGCGCCGCCACCACCCGGCCGGGAGATCCTGGCCATCCCGCAGTGCGACCTGGGCACCGGCAGCCGGTTCACCAGCTGGCTCGCGCCGCGCCCGCCCGCGCCGTTGTTGGACGCGTGGGCGTCCGCCGTGCGGCAGGTCGCCGCGCCCGCGCAGGTCAGCGGACCGCACACGCACACGATCCCGGCCAACAAGGACAAGCACCCGGACCAGGTGGACGGCCACGTCCAGTGGATCGACGTCACCGACGGGGACGGCACCGGCAGCGTGGACATCGAACTGGGCCGCACCACCCTCGCCCCGCTCGCGGCGGCCGACGACGAGGCGTTCGAGGAGGGCAACTGCACCCCGCCGCGCCGCCTGGTCCGCGCGGACGGCACGGTGCTCCAGTTCTACCCGGTCCGGGTGAGCGAGCCGTTCCAGTCGCTGCTCCAGGTGCTGCGCATCTACACCCCGACGGGTGACACCTACGCGCTCACCGTGATGAACTTCGGCAGCCCGGACCTCCGGTTCCGCGAGGAGGACGCGTCCTTCGACCGCACGGGTGCCGGCCGCGCGACGCTGCCGCTGACCGAGGAACAGCTGACCCGGATCGGCCTCGCCGTCGCCGACGCCGCGTGACCGCCCGGCCTACCACCGCGACGCGTTCGAGCGCGGGGTGACGTCCCGTCCGGGCCCGCGTGCGCCGAGCCCGGCCGACGAGGTCACGGGGGAACCGGGCAGGAGTAGCGGCGTGGCCTGGGAATGCGTGTCGATGTCCGGCATGTGCACCAGGCTGCGCGACGAGCCTCCGACGGGCCTCGGCCGCAGGTCGCCGACCGCTCCACCGAAGTGATGAGATCGGACTAGCTCGGACGAACGAGCCCGTTCTCGTACGCGAAGATCACCGCCTGCACCCGGTCGCGGACCTCCAGCTTGGCCAGCAGGTGGCCGACGTGCGTCTTCACCGTCGCCTCGGACAGGAACAGCCGGTGCGCGATCTCGGCGTTGGAGTGACCGCGAGCGATCTCCAGCAGCACGTCCCGCTCGCGTGCGGTGAGCCGCTTCAACAGGGGCGAAGCGTCGCGGGCGACCCGTGCGGTGGCGAGGTGCTCCACCATGCGGCGGGTCGTGGAGGGCGCGATCACGGCATCGCCCGCGTGGACGGCGCGGATGGCGTGCAGCACCTCGGCGGCCGACGCGTCCTTGAGCAGGAACCCGCTCGCGCCGGCGCGCAGCCCGGCGAAGGCGTACTCGTCGAGGTCGAACGTCGTCAGCACGATCACCTTGGGCGGGTTCTCGCGGGCCGTCACCAGACCGGTGGCCTCGACGCCGTCCATGCCCGGCATCTGCACGTCCATCAGCACGACGTCGACCCGCGTCTCGGCGAGCTTCGCGACCGCGTCCGCACCGTCACCGGCCTGCAGGACGATCCGGATGTCGTCCGTCGCGTCGATGACCATGGCCAGGCCGACGCGGATCAGCTCCTGGTCGTCCACGAGGGCGACTCTGATCGTCATCTCGAAGGCTCCCCACCGCCGGCGCGGAACTCCGCGCGCACCCTGAAGCCGCCGTCGACGGGGCCGGCCTCGAACACACCGCCCGCGGCTCGCACCCGCTCCCCGACACCGCGCAGCCCGGCGCCGGTGCCGGGTACCGCCCGCCGGTCGTCGGCGTCACCGCCGTCGTCGTCGACGGTGACCACCGACGCACCCGGTGCGTGCGCGATCGTGACGGTGACCGTGGGGCGCGAGCCCGCGTGCTTGACGCTGTTGGTCAACGCCTCCTGGATCAGGCGGTACGCCGCCGCGGCCGCGCCCGCCGTCATGGCACCGGCCGGACCGCGCTCGGCGAAGCGGACGTCGACGCCCGTCGCGCGCACCCGTTCCACCAGGGCCGGTATCGCGGCGAGCGAGGGCCGCACGGCCTCCGGGGAAGTGTTTCCCCGCAACACCTGCAACGTACCGCGCATGTCGGCCAGGGCCTCCCGCGCGGTGTCGGCGATGACCGACAGCGCCCGGGCCGCGCGGTCCGGTGACTTGGCGGCGATGGCGGATCCGCCCTCGGCCTGGCGCACGATGACCGCCAACGAGTGGGCGACGATGTCGTGCATGTCGCGGGCGATGCGCTCGCGTTCGTCGGTCGCCGCGCGCTCGGCGGCCGCCGCGGCGTCCTCGACCAGGCGTTGCCGCCGGTCGAAGTGGGACCGGCCCATGGCCCAGGTGCCGGTCACGGCCGCGACCAGGGCGACGAAGGTCAGCAGCAGCGTGAGCCGGCCCACCGGGAGGATGCCGTACGCCGTCGCCATCCGCACCGTGCACGCCAACGCCCCGGCCACGCTGATCCCGAGGGCGAGCAGGCTTTTGAGCCGTGAGCGCCGCGCGGCGACGGCGTACAGGAGCACCAGGTAGACCGCCGACGACGGGAGGAAGAACAGCGGGATCTCCAGGTCGTCGGCCGTCCCGGCCAGGCCCAGCCCCGCCGCCGAGACCACCGTGTTCGGCAGCGCGAGCGTCACCGACATCGCCAGGCCGGCGAGCAGGAAGGCGGCCCCGGGGGCGACCCGCCGCAGCGCGACGGTGGCGAGCACGACGAACCCGCAGGCACCGGCCACCCACAGCACCCAGACCGGTGCCCTGGCCACGCGGAGGATGTCGAGCGATGCCGACCCGATGACCGCGGCGATGACCAGGGCGAGGACGGTGTCCGGCACGACCGGGTGTGCCCGCATCCACCGATCGGTGCGGCCGGTCCAAGTCACGGCCCCGATCCTAGGCTCCGGCACCGCGTGGCCCCGCCCGCCCGTGCCCGCGCGACCTGCGTCGAGGTGGCCGGATCGCGGCACCGGTCGGGCCCGGGGCCAGAAACTCGTTGTGTAGTCGGCAATGTAACTCGATCGGGTAGTGGCCTATCGCTCGAACGAGTCGAGCACATCCGGGTTCTACGCTGCCCATCCGATATCGGGATCACACCGACCGCTTCCGCGCGCCGGCTGTCTCCACGGGCCGTTATCTCCCTGGGAAGGGTCGCGTGACTGGTTACCTCGAACTCGCCGCGTCCGCGGTGCTGTACGCGCTGGGCATCGTCGCCCAGTCGATCGCCTCCCGACGCGCCGAGGAAGGCGGCGGCGGGCTCGGCCTGCTCGCCAGGCTCGCCCGCGACCGGCTCTACCTGCTCGGCTTCGCGGGCCAGGTCGGCGGTTTCGCGCTGGCGTTCCTGGCCCGCGCCCAGCTGCCGCTCTACCTCGTCCAGGCCGGGTCGTCGTGCGCGGTCGGGCTGGCCACCCTGTTCGGCATCGTCGTGCTCGGCTGGCGGGTCCGCGCGATCGAGGTGGTGGTGCTCGTCGTGATGGCCGCCGGCCTGGTGCTGCTCGTCGCGGCGGCCACGCCGTCGGCCGCGCACGACGTGCCGCAAGGCCTCGGCATCGTCCTGTTCGGACTGCCGGTGGTCGCGCTCGTCCTGGTGCAGCGCCGGATCGGCGGGGTGGTGCCGCTGGCCGCCGCCGCGGGCCTGACCTTCGCCGTGGTCGCCATGACCAGCCGCACCCTCGCCGACGAACCGCTGCCCACCCTCCCGCTGTACCCGCTGGCGTGGCTGATGATCGTCGCCGCCCTCGTCGGCCAGTCCTACCTCGCCCTGGCCCTGCGCCGCGGCTCGGCCACCTCGACCGTGGCCACCATGGACGCCACCACCGTCGTGCTCACCTCGATCATCGGCATCGCCGCCCTCGGCGACCGGATCACCCCCGGCCGCGAGTGGTGGGTGGCGCTCGGCGTCGCGCTGGTCGTGTCCGGCGTGCTCCTGCTGGGCTACGCCGACCGCTTCACCAGGACCCCGGCGACGGAGGTGGCCGGGTGAGCACCGCCAGCGTCTCCCTCGACCTGGACAACCTCTGGGCCTACCTCAAGACCCACGGCGACCCCGAGTGGGAACGCCGCCCGAGCTTCCTGCCCACCGCCGTGCCGCGGCTGCTGGAGGCGTTCGGCACGCACGGCCTCACCACGACCGTCTTCGTCGTCGGCGCGGACGTCGAGCGCGAGGACGGCGCACGGGCCGTCGCCGCCATCACCGCCGCCGGGCACGAGGTGGGCAACCACTCGTTCGGCCACGAACCCTGGTTGCACCGCTACACCCGCGACCGGCTCGAAGCCGAACTCGCCCGCACCGAGGACGCCATCGTCGCGGCCGGCGCGCCACGGCCGACCGGCTTCCGCGGCCCCGGCTACAGCGTCACCCGCGACCTGCTGGAACTGCTCGCCGAACGCGGCTACCGCTACGACGCCAGCACCCTGCCCACCTGGATCGGCCCGCTCGCCCGCGCCTACCACAACCGCACCGCGCCGGGCGGCGGCGAACGCGACCTCTTCGGCGGCTTCTCCCGCGTCCGCGCGCCCAACGCCGCCTACCGCTGGCGCGTCGGCGCGGGCCTGGTCGAACTGCCGGTCACCACCATGCCGCTGCTCCGCCTCCCGATCCACGGCTCCTACCTGCTGCAACTGCACCAGGTCTCGCCCCGCCTGGCCCGCGGCTACTTCACCGCCGCGTTGCGGTTGTGCCGGGCGCGCGGCGTGCAGCCGTCGCTGCTGCTGCACCCCACCGACGTCCTCGGCGCGGCCGAGGCGCCCGGCATGGAGTTCTTCCCCGGCATGGCCGTGCCCGGCACCCGGAAGGTCGAGTTCCTGGGCTGGGTGCTCGGCGCGCTGCGCGCCCACTTCGACGTGGTCGGCACCGGCGCCCACGTCGACCGGCTCGCCGCGGGCCTGCGCGAGCACGACACCGGCCTGCTGGCGCGGTGCGGCGGATGATCCGGCTGGTGCGGGCCCTGACCTGCGCGACGGTGTTCGTCGCGCCGCTGGAGGGCTACCTGCTCCAGGTGCACGGCCAACTGGCCAAGGTGCCGCCCGCCCTGCTCCTGGCCGCCTGGGCCGTGCTCCGGGTGCGGCAGCGCCGGGCGCCCGAGCCGCACCCCGTGCACGTGGTCCTCGCGCTGCTCGCCGTGGTGCTGCTGGCGTCGTCGGCGGTGCACTCCGGCGGCGCGTTCACGCTGGACTACCTGCTCCGCTGGCTGCCGTTCCTGCTCATCACGGTGGTCCTGGTGGACGTCGCGTCCCGCGAGGTGCCGATCCGCGCGGTGCTCGCGGCCACCGTCGCGGGCGCCGTGGTGGCCGCCGTCGGCGCGCTGTACAGCCTGGTCGCCGAGGGGCAGACACGGGCGGCGGGGCCGTTGGAGGACCCGAACGACCTGGCCTACTTCCTGGTCGCGGCGCTGCCGCTGCTGCTCGCCCTGCGCCACCGCGTGCTGCCCGCCCTGGCCGCCGTCGTCCTGGTCGCGGGTGCGGCGGCGACGTTCTCCCGGGGCGGGGCGCTCGCCCTCACCGCCGCCGTGGCCTGGCTGCTGGCCCGCCGCGCGTTGCCGCTCAAGGCGTTGGCGGGCGGGGTGGCGGCGCTGGCCGTGATCGGCGCGGCCGCCGTGCTGTTCGCCGGACCGGAGCTGGACCGCGCGGTGCGCGAGAAGACCTACATCGCCGCGACCAACGTGGACACCCGCGAACTGCGCTGGCAGGCCGCCGTCCGCATGGTCGCCGACCACCCCGGCCTCGGCCTCGGACCGGGCGGGTTCCGCGCTGGCTACCCCGCCGCCTCGAACAACGCCGAGATCGACGAGCAGACACCGGTGGCGCACAACATGTACCTGGAGGTGGCCGCCGAACTCGGCGTGCCCGGCTTCGCGCTGTTCGCCGCGCTCCTGGCGCTCACCGCGGTCGTCAGCGAACGCGTGCGCCGCGCCAGTCCCGACCCGCTGCCGGTCCTGGCCGTGCAGGCGTCCCTGATCGCGGTCGTGGTCGCCTCCACCTTCCTGTCCCAGCAGTACTACCTGCCGTTGTGGTCGCTGGTCGCGGTGGTGGCCGCGGCCGACCTGCGGCTGAGGAGGACGAGCGACGATGCGTGTGCTCCACGTGATCAGTGAGATGGGTACCGGCGGCGCCGAGGCGCTCGTCGCCGGGATGGCCCGGTCCGGCGCGCAGTTCGGCTGGCAGTCGGCCGTGGCCAGCGGCGGCGGGCACCGGGCCGAGGCGTTGCGCGCGCTCGGCGTGCCGACGTTCACCGTGCCGGTGGCCCGGCGCAGGCCGGCCGGGGTGCTGCGGGCCACCACGGCCACCAAGGCCGCGATCCGCAGCTTCCGACCGCAGGTCGTGCTGGCGCACAACGTCTCGGCCAGCCTGGTCGCCCGGCTGGCCGTGCTGCCGGGCCGGTTGCCGCTGCTGACCGTGTTCCACGGTGTCGCCGAGACCGACTACAGCGGCGCGGCCCGCATCCTCAAGCACACCTCGCGCACGGTCGTCGCGGTCGCCGACGCCACGGCCGACCGGCTGCGCGCCGCGGGCGTCCCCGACCCGGTGGTGATCCCCAACGCCGTGTTCCCGCAGCCCGAACGGGTGGACCGGGAGGCGGTCCGCGCGGTGCACCGCGTCGGGCGGCACGTGCCGGTCGCGCTGTGCCCGGCGCGGCTGGAACCGCAGAAGCGGCACGACGTGCTGCTGGAGGCGTGGGCGAAGCTGCCCGGCGACGCGGTGCTGTGGCTGGCGGGCGACGGCAGCCTCCGCGACGTGCTGCGCGTGCGCGCCACCGAATTGGGCATCGCCGACCGGGTCCGGTTCCTCGGCAACCGCTGCGACGTGCCCGACCTGCTGGCCGCCGCCGACGTCACCGTGCTCACCAGCGACTGGGAGGGCATGCCGATCGCGGTGCTGGAGTCGCTGGCCGCCGGACGCCCCGTGGTGGCGACCGATGTGGACGGTGTGCGCCAGGCGCTGGCCGGCGGCGGCGGTGTGGTGGTGCCGCGCCGCGACCCGGCCGCGACCGCCGAAGCGTTGCGGTCGCTGCTGTTCGACCCGCGGGCACGAGCCGGACTGGCCGAGGCGGGCCGCGCGTCCGTGCGGCGTGAACACGACCCGCGGCTGCTGATGCGGTCCTACGACGAGTTGCTGCGCACCGCGATCGGAGCGTCATGAAGAACCTGCACGCCTGGAAGAACCGGAACGGCTCGAAGGACCGGAACGGCTCGAAGCAAGGGAACGGCTCGAAGAGCCGGAACGGCTCCGCGGACCGGTACCGCCCGAGGAACCTGAACGGCTGGCGGAACCTGCCCGTCGTGCGGGACCCGGGCGTCCTGCGCCGTCCGCTGCCGGTCAGCCTCGGCGTCGCGCTGCTGGTCGCGCTGACCGCGGTGCTCGCCGTCGAGCTGGGCGGCGCGGAGTACGAGAGCCGCGTGGGCCTGCTCGCGGTGGCGACCGAGCCCGGCGAGTCCGCCCAGGCCGGTTTCGGCGAGGTCGTCGCCCTGTCGCTGCCCGCGCTGGTCGAGGTGGCGCGCACGCCGACGGTGCTGCGCGCGACGGCCGACGAGCTGGGCACCACGACCGACGACCTGGCCCGCCGCGTGTCCGTGGAGCTGGTGCCCGCCTCCGGCCTGGCCCGCCTGTCGGTGCGCGCCCCGACCGCCGACCAGGCCGCGCAGGCCGCGACGCGGATCGCGCAGACCGTGGTGGACGCCGACCTGCTCTCGCCCGTCGCCCGGCTCCGCCTGCTCGACCGGCCCGAGACCACCCGGGTCGCGCCCGACAGGCCGCTCGGGTTCGGCCTGGCCCTGGTGGCCGGGATCGTGGCGGGTCTGGCCGCGTTCGCCGTCGGCCACCTGCGGCGGACCCGGTCCCGCGACGACGTGCGCGCCGCGCTCACCGTCGGCGGCGTGCGGCGCCCGGTGGCCGTGCTGCCGGACGACGACCCCGACCTGGCGCGGCGGTTGGCGGTGCTGTGCGAGGCCTCGGCACGACCCGCGCGCGTGGTGGCGGTGGTCCCGGAGCTGACCGACCGCGCCGAGGAGCTGGCCGCCGAGCTGCCGGACAAGACCGGGGAGCCGGCCGACGGCGACGCGGTGATCGTCCTCGCCCCGGCCGCCGGGCGGCACGACGAGCTGGCGACGGTGGTCGGCGCGCTGCCGACCACGGCGACCGTGGTGGCGGTGGTGACGTGCTGAAGACCGTTGCGCTGAAGGACAAGACCCGCCTCCTCACCGCCCTGGTGGCGGTGGTGGGCGCCGTGGCGGCGTGGCGCGCGCTGCGGCCGTCGTGGGAGGTGCCGCTCCCGACGGCGGCAACCCTGTCCGAGGAACGGTTGCAGGACTTCCGGGACGCGCTGTACTTCCCGATCCGGGAGTTCCTGGCCGGGGGCAACCCCTACCTGCCGGCCACCATGTTCGACCACTGGCCGGTGCGGCAGGGCTTCAACCTCTACCAGCCCTACCACCTGCTGCTGCACGCGCCGTTCGCGCTGCCGGGCTATCGGGTGGGCGCGGTGGCGTTCACGGTGGCCTCGTTGCTGCTGCTGGTCGCGCTGGCGCTGCTGGCGGCGGGCCGGCTGCGCCCGCACGTGCCGCTCGTCCTGGGCACGGCGGTGATCGCGACGCTGCTCGTGCTCAGCCAGGTGGGCAAGGCCCAGCTGTACGTCGGCCAGGTGAACCCGCTGATCGCGGTCGGCGCGGCGGGCGCGTTGCTGGCCCGGCACGACGCGCCGAGGTGGGCGTCGGCCGCCTTGGCGCTGGCCTGGCTCAAGCCGCAGTTCGGCCTGCCGCTGGCGGTGCTGCTGTTCGTGCGGGGGTCGCGACGGGTGGCGTTGACCGGGACGGCGGTCGCGGCGGCGGCCAGCCTGGTCGTCGTGGTGCCGCTGGTCGTGCGCGACGGCGGGGTGGGGCCGTTCCTGGACGTGATCGCCGCGAACCTGGCCCACGCCGGCCAGACCGCCTACGGCGCGGTGGACTCCCTGACCGCGCAGCGGATCGACCTCGCCGCCGTCTGCTACCGCGTCGTGGGATGGCTGCCGCTCGGCGCGGAAGCGTTGGCGCTGGTCGGTGTGCTCGCGGCGAGCGCGGTGCTGGCGCGGCGGCTGGACCGGATGGGCGAGCCGGCCGCGGCGGACCTGCTGACGTGCCTGGCGGTGGTGGTCGCGGTGGTGCACCAGCCCGGTGACGTGCTGATCGCCGTGCCGTCGGTGGTGGCGGTCGGTGTCGTGTGGTGGCGTCGTCGGCGGGACCGGGGCTGGTGGCGCGTCGGGCTGGCGGTGCTGCTGCTCCTGGTGCCGTTCGCGCACCTGCACTTCGTCAGCCAGGCCATCCGGGCGGTGTCGGGCGCACGGGTCGACGTGACGGTTGACGGCGTGGCCGTCGTGGCGGCGTGGCTGGTGGTGGTGGGGTTCGCGGCCACCCGTCGATGCGCGAACGTCGGCACGGTCCGGGCGTGACACCCGTCGGTCAGCGGGCCGTGCGGGGCTCGCTGTGGCTGTTCGCGGTCAACCTGGTCAGCAAGGGCAGCCAGATGGCCGTCACGCTGGTGCTGGCCGCCTTCCTCACCGAGGAGGGCCTCGGCCTGGTGGCGCTGGCCGTGGCGCTGGTGAACATCGGCCAGGTCGTCCAGTCGATGGGTGTGTACGACGTGGTCAGCCGCACCGACCGCGACCCCCGTCGCGTCGCGGGCACGCTCCTGGTGCTCAGCGTGGGCGCGGGCTTGGCGCTGGCCGTGGCGCTGGTCCTCGCCGCGGACGGGATCGCCCGCGCGTTGGACGCGCCACCGGTCGCGCCGTTGGTGCGGCTCGCGGCCGTGAGCCTGCCGTTCTCGGCCGCGGCCGGCGTGCAGATGGGGCTGCTGCACCGCGACCTGGACTTCCGCCGCCGACTGCTGCCCGACGCGGGTGGCGCGGTGCTCGGCGCGGCCGTGACGATCGCGCTCGCGGTGGCGGGCGCCGGACCGTACTCGCTGGTCATCGGCCTGCTGTGCACGGCGGTGGCGCAACCCGCGCTCGCCGTGGTGGTCGGGGTGCGGGTGCGGCCGGTGTGGGACGCGGACGCGGCGGCCGAGGCGGGGCGGTGGATCGCGGTGGTCGGGCCCGGCGCGCTGGTGGCCGTGCTGCTGATCAACGTGGACTACCTGGCGATCGCCCGGGTGCACGGGCCGGAGGTCGTCGGCGTGTACTCGTTGGCCTACCGGATCGCCTGGGTGCCGTACATCCTGGTCGCGGTGGTGCTCGGCGGCGTGGTGCTCCCGTTGTGCGCCAAGCTGGTCCGCGACGGGCAGGGACTGTCCGAAGTGGTCGGGCGGTTCACCTCGGCCGTGCTGGTGGTGACCGGCGGCCTGTACGCGGTGACGGCGGCGTTGGCCGACCGGGTCGTGGTGTTCGGCGCGCGGTGGGCGGAGGCGGCGACGCCGCTGGCCCTGCTGTGCCTCTACGGCCTGGGCATCAGCCTGCTGCACCTGTGGTACCAGGTGCTCAAGGCCGCCGGGCACGCGCGCCGCTACCTGGCGCTGGAGGCGACGCACCTGGTGCTGCTGGTCGGCGGGCTGCTGCTGTTCACCCGGCACGGCGTGGTGGCGGTCGCGCTCGTCCAGGTCACCGCGGCGTGGCTGGTGGTGCCGTGCACGTGGTGGGCGTTGGCGCGGCGGGGTGTCGGGCCGCCGCTGCGGGCGCTGGCCCGCGGCGTGGCCGGCGTGGTCGCGGCGGCGGGGTGCTGCGCCGCGGTGGCGTTCCTGATCGGTGACGTGTTCGGGCCACCCGGATCCGTGGTGGCCGCGCTCGGTGAAGGGGGCGTGTTGGCGGTGTTGTGCGGCGTGGTCGTGCTGGCGGCGAACCGGGAGGTGGTGCGCCGGTGAGGGTCGTGCACGTGAGCCAGCCCGTCACGGCGGGCGTGGCGGCGGTGGTGCTGGAACTGGCCCGTGCGCAACGGGAACTCGGCTGGACGGTGGCCGTCGTGTGCCCGCCGGGTCCGCTGGCCGAACGGGCGCGTGACGTCGGCGTCGAGGTGCGTGCCTGGCCCGCACGTCGGCAACCCGGCATCGGGACGGCGGCGGAGGTGGTCCGGCTCCGGCGCGCGCTGCGCGATCTCGCGCCGGACGTCGTGCACCTGCACAGCTCCAAGGCGGGGCTCGCCGGGCGGCTGGTCGTGCGCGGGCGGCGGCCGACGCTGTTCCAGCCGCACATGTGGTCGTTCCAGTCCGCCGCGGGGCCGGTGGGGCGCGCGGCCCGCGCGTGGGAACGGTTGGGCGCGCGGTGGACGCACCAGCTCGTGTGCGTGAGCGACGACGAACTGGCCGCCGGGCGTGCCGTCGGGGTGGCGGGGCCCGCGGAGGTGGTGTGCAACGGCGTGGACGTCGACCGGTTCCGGCCCGCCGACCGGGTCGCGGCACGGTGGCGGCTGGGACTGCCGGACGTGCCCACGGCGGTGTGCGTCGGCCGGCTCGCGCCGCTCAAGGGCCAGGACCAGCTGCTCGCGGCGTGGCCGGAGGTGCGGGCGAAGGTGCCGGACGCGCGGCTGGTGCTGGTCGGCGACGGCCCGATGGCGCAGCGGTGGCGGGAGGTCTGCGACGACGAGTCCGTGCGCTGGTGGGGTCACGACGACGCGGTCGCCGACTTCTACGCCGCCGCGGACGTGGTCGTGCTGCCGTCGCGGGCCGAGGGGATGGCGCTGGTGCCGTTGGAGGCGATGGCCTGCGGGCGGTCGGTGGTCGCGTTCGACGTCAGCGGCGTGCGGCAGAGCGTCGGCGAGGCAGGGGCCGTGCTGCCCGCCGGTGACGTCGCGGCGCTGGCCGACGCGGTCGCCGTGCGGCTCGCCGACCCCTCGGCGGCGGACCTGGAGGGCGCGCACGGCAGGCGGCGGGCGGAGTTGCTGTTCGACCGGCGCCAGGTGGCCGACCAGATCGCGACCCTGGTCGACAAGCTGCTGGTGGGTGCGCGGTGAGCCGGGTGCTGCGGGTGGCGTACCTGCTGACCCAGGACAGCGGTGGACCGGTGGACGTCACGGTGCGCCTGGCGCGGGCCCTGATCGCCTCCGGTGAGGCGGACGTGCGGTTGTTCGGCCCGGTGCCACGTCGGGGCGCGGAGGGGTTGAGCGGCCACCACGAGCACGTGGAGGTCGGCGACAAGGCCGACGTGCTGGCCGGGCGCCGGGCGCGGGCGGTGGTGCGGGCGTGGCGGCCGGACGTGGTGCACGCGCAGGACCGGCGGGCCGGGCTGGTCGGTGCCGGGCTGCGGTGGCGGCACCAGGTGGTCCAGACCTACCACGGGGTGCCGGACGACGTGGGGGAGGAGTGGTTCCGGGGCGTGCCGCGGGCGGTGGGGCCGTCGGCCTACACGCGGACCGTGCTGGCGGCCGACGCGCTGGTGGCGCGGGCCGTGCACCGCACGGTGGTGCCCGCACCGGCCATGGGCCGGTTCCTGTCGACCAGGTTGAGGGTGCCCGGGGACCGGGTGGCGCACATCGACAACTGCGTGGCGGCGGCGCACGTGCAGCCGCCGGTCGGGCCGGTGCGGCGGCTGGTGTTCGTCGGCCTGCTGGTGGAGCGCAAGGGGTTGGCGACGCTGCTGGCGGCGTTGGCGTTGCCGGGGGTGATGCCCGCGGACGCCACGTTGACCGTGGTGGGCGACGGACCGGAACGGGAGAGGGCCGAACGGCTGGCCCGCGCGTTGGGCGGGCGGGTGGAGTTCCTGGGGTTCCGCGCCGACGTGCCGGACCTGCTGCGGCACCACGACGCGCTCGTGCTGCCGTCCACCATGGAGCAGCAGCCGCTGGTGGTGGCCGAGGCGATGGCGGCGGGCAAGCCCGTGGTGGCCACGGACACCGGCGGCGTGGCCGACATGCTGGGTGGTGCGGCGGCGGGTGGGGCGCTGGCCGCGCCGGGTGACGTCGACCAGCTGGCCGACCGGCTGCGCGCGTTGTTCGCCGAACCCGACCCGGGCCGCATCGGCTTGGTGCTCGCCGAACGGGCGCGGGAGCGGTTCGCGCCGCACGTGTGCGCGCGGCGGCACCTCGACCTCTACCGCGCCCTCATGGGCTGGGACTCGTCAACGGCGTAGCGGTCGTCGTCGTTGTGGTCGTGGTGGTTGTGGTCGTCGGCGGCTCGGAGGTGGCCGGTGAGGTGGTCGTCGTGGTCGTGGTGGTCGTCGGGACCGTGGTCGTGGTGGTCGGCGCGGCGGTGGTGGTCGTGCTGGTCGGTGTCGGCGCGGTCGTCGTGGTGCCGGTGGGCCTGACCAGGATCACGGCATCACCACCGGCCAGCTCGATCGTGGCCGGCGCGGCCGCGCCGCCGTCGATGTCGACCAACCCCGGCGGCGGCGTCACCCGCGCGGCGGTGCCGGTCGGGTTCACCGCCACGTACCCGCCGGTGAACCGCCGGTCCCACACGCCGGAGGGCAGCCGGTTCGCCGTCTCGACCGCCTCGCCGAGACCCGCGTCCTGGTACTTCGACCAGTCCGGGTCGCGGTAGTCCTTCGTGGTCGCACCGGACCAGCACGTGTGAGGGCTGGCCAGCAGCGCGGCGGTGGCGTACCCGACGCGTTCCTCCCGCGCGCCCTTGGTGTGGGTGATCAGCAGGAGCCAACTCTCGCCGAGCGCGGCCTGGGACCGCAGCTCCTTCCACTCGTTGCCCTTGAACGTGAGCAGCTCGCCCGTGCCGTTGTCGCGCAGGCCGAAGTTCTCCTCCATCGCGCCGTGGTAGCGCGAGTGCGCCGTCCACCGTCCTGCGGTCAGGTGAGATTCGGACACGTTCGGGATCAACATCTTCCCGGCCTTGTGCAGCGCGTCACCGGCCGCGGTGAGGAACTTGTCCATGCCCTCGCGGATCAGCCGATCGGACTCGGCCGCGTCCGCCGTGCCCTTGAGCACGGCCGACGAGTAGTACTTCAGGCTGCTGAAGTCGTTGTCCGCCAGCACGCCGTCCCAGCCCTCGCGCACCACCTCGGCGGTGACCGCCTCGCTCCAGGCCTTCTGGTACGCCGGGTCCCACACGGTCATCTGCCAGTGCTTCGGGTACGAGTTCCACTCGATGCGGTTGTTCTTGGTGTCCACCGCGAACCAGTGCGGGTTCTCCCGCTGGGCCTTGAAGTAGCCGATGCCGGTGGGCAGCAGCGGCGCGTCCGCGTCGCCCTCCACCGCGCCGGGGTAGTTGCGCGCGCTGGCCAGGTCCTTGTAGACGAGCACCTTGATCTTCGGGTTGAGGTGCTTGAGCCGGCGCAGGGCCGAGGTCTCGGTGGCGTTGAGCACCACCAGGCCGTAGCGCTGCGCGGCGAAGGTGATGTCACGGTTGCTGGGCGGCTCGCCGATGCCGTACCACCAGCCGCACGGCGCCAGCGGCTTCGGCACGGGCCCGAGCGGGTCGGGTGGCACCGGTCGGCCGGGAGCCGCGCCCGCCGTGCACGCCGCGGCCGACACCAGGAGCGCACCGGCGCACAGCAGGGCGAGGGCACGGCGGTGTCGTCGCCGGTTCAGCGGTTCCTTCGGCACAACAGCTCACCCACCGTCTGCAACAGGATTTTCACGTCCAGCCACAACGACCAGTTGGCTATGTAGTAGTTGTCGTATCGGGACCTGTCGACAATCGAGGTGTCACCTCGCAGGCCGTGCACCTGCGCGAGCCCGGTAAGCCCCGTGGGGACTCGGTGCCGGGCCCAGTATAGCTCGTGGATAGCCGAGAACTCGCGCACGAAACCCGGTCGCTCCGGTCGCGGTCCGACGATCGACATGTCGCCCCGGATGATGTTCCACAACTGCGGCAGTTCGTCCAACGAAGTGCTGCGGAGGAATCGACCGACTGGTCCGACCCGGCGATCTCCGACCACCGACCAGGTGACTTGGGAATCGTCTTCGCCGTTCATTCTCACGCTGCGCAGTTTGTAGAGCACGAAAGGCTGATCATCCATCCCGACCCGGATCTGCCGGAAGACGACCGGTCGGCCGCTCTCCAGCAGCACGGCCAGCGCGCACAGGCCGATCACCGGCGAGAGCACGACCAGCGCGACGGCGGCCAGCAGCACGTCCATGGCGCGCTTGACCCACCAGCTCGGCCTGCTGGTCGGTGCGGTGCCCAGGCGCATCAGCGGGTAGCTGCGCAGCCGTTCGATGTCCGGCCCGTCCTGGTAGAGCTCGAACATCCGGGGCACGACCAGCGTGGTGCACCCGAGCCGGTGCGCGGTGATGGCCGAGTCGACCACCGACGACTCGCGGGCGTGGGAGAACGCCAGCACGACCGTGCCGACGCCCAACCGGGTGATCGCGGCGGCCAGGTCCTCGTCCATCAGCTCGACCGGCAGGGCGGCCGGGTCCAGCGCGGGCTCCGGGTCGACGAACCCGACCGGGCGCAGGCCGAACTCCGGGTGCGCCAGCATCGCGCCGACCAGGTCCACCCCGACCTTCCCCGCGCCGACCACGATCGTGCGGTCGCAGCGGTGGAACTTGCGGCGGCACCAACGGCCGAAGGCGAACACGGCCAGCCGCGCCGGTTCGCTCAGCGCGGCGAACGCCAGCACCGACCACTGGGCGGCGACGGTGGCGCCCGGTGGCCCGCCTTCGACCAGCCCGACCAGCGTGACCAGGGCGAACGCCACGGCTGTCGCGCCCGCGGAGCGCGGCAGGTCGTGGAACCACGACAGCCACAGCCGCCGCCGGTACAGCCGGCACGCCGCCCGCACGCCCAGTAGCGCCACCGCCACCACCGCGGTCCACCGCGCGCCCGGCGAGTACCGGACGGCCACCGCCGCGATCGCCGTCACGTCCACCGCGACCAGCAGCACGGCCACCGCGTTCACCCGCCGCAGCAGGTCCGACCCCGAGGCCTCACCCGGCTTGGGCTGCCGCCGCCGCGACACCAGGAACGACGCGGTCACCGAGCCCACGCCGTTCACCTCGGACCGCCTTTGCCAGGGACCGAGCGCGTCCCGTCCACGCCACACCACATTCGGACGACGTCCTTCCCACCACGAACCCGATATTGGTCACCCGTTCGAGTCCATACGAACGGGAATCTCTGCTCACTCCGTGTGCATCAAGCGCGATTCATTGGTGTTGATTCACTCTTTCGGTGAACACTATTCCCCTTTCTGGTGGTGCTAAGGTCCGTTTGCTCCGTCAATTCTCCCTGTCGCGCGACAAGATGTCGGCGGGGTGGTCGAATCTAGTCGCGGCCCGGAGGCGAATAATTCTGGACCGTCATCCGCCATCAAGTGAAATGGGGCCCTTTGACCGTCGACGAAGGCGACGTGCGCACCGCGTCGGAACAGGGCGGACCGGCCCTTTCCGACGGCGCGCGCGTCCACCCGCGTGCCCATGTCGTGCTGCCCGCCTACAACGAGGCCGCCTCGCTGCCGCCGCTGCTGACCAGGCTGGCCGATCTCGCGCTCGCCCAGGAGCTCATCACCTGGGTGGTGGACGACGGCTCGTCCGACGGCACCGCCGACGTCGTCGCCGACGGCTGGCCGGGCCTGGACGTCCGGCTGGTCAGGCACCCGGTCAACCTCGGCCTCGGCCAGGCCGTCCAATCAGGACTGCGCGCGGTGCTGGCCGAGGCGGACGACCAGGACGTCGTCGTGGTGATGGACGCCGACGACACCCACGACCCGGCCCTGATCCGCGACCTGGAGCGCGAGATTGCGGCGGGCGCGGACGTGGTGATCTGCTCCCGGTTCGTGGCCGGCGGCGACGACGCGACCGCGCCCGCGCTGCGCCGGCTGCTGTCGCGCGGCGCGGCCGTGCTGTTCCGCCGCGTGCTGCGGGTCGACGGCGTCCGCGACTTCACCAGCGGCTTCCGCGCCTACCGGGTCAGCCTGCTGGCCCGGGCCGCCGGCCACTGGGGCGAGCGGCTGATCGAGGAACGCGGGTTCGCGTGCATGGTCGAGCTGCTGCTCAAGCTGCGGCACTGCCGCCCGGTGGTCGCCGAGGTGCCGCTGGCCCTGCGCTACGACCGCAAGCAGGGCCCGAGCAAGATCCGGATCGCCCGCACGGTCTGGCAGTACGTGAAGCTGCTGGTCCGCGACCGGCTCTCGCCCGCGCCGTACCGGGCGCTGTGATGGGACGGGCGGACCACGGGCACGTGGTGGTGGTCGGCGGCGGGATCTGCGGCCTGGCCACCGCGCACCGGCTCGTGCGCGCCGGCACCAGGGTGACCCTGCTGGAGGGCAGCGACCAGCTCGGCGGGCTCGGCACGTTCTTCGCCTGGCGCGACCGCTGGGTCGAGCGCTTCTACCACTGCGTGATGCCCACCGACGACCACCTGCTCGACCTGCTGGGCGAACTGGGGCTGCGCGACTCGATCGCCTGGCGCCCCACCCGGATGGGCATGGTCGTCGAGGGCCGCGACTACCCGTTCAACACGGCCCTGGACCTGCTCAGGTTCACCCCGTTGGGTGTGCTCGACCGGCTGAGGTTCGGCGCGGTCTCGGTGCTGCTGCGCCGGCTCGGGCGCGGCAAGGACCTCGACCGCACCCGCACCGAGGACTGGCTGCGCGGGCTGTACGGCGACCGGGTGTGGGAGCTGCTGCTCGCGCCGCTGTTCGGGGCGAAGTTCGGCGCGCGGTTCGGCGACGTGCCCGCGCTGTACCTGTGGCAGCGCCTGGGCCGCGAAGGCGCCGTGTCGGTGCGCGGGTACCCCGAGGGCGGCTACCGGGCCGTCATCGACGCGCTGAGGGCGTCGATCGAGGCCGCCGGCGGTGTGGTGCGGCTCGACGCGCCGGTGCGGCGGATCGGGCTGACCGGCGGCGGCGCCCGGGTGCGGCTCGGACTGGACGGCGACGAGGCCGTGTCGGCGGACCGGGTGGTGTCCACGCTGCCCCTGCCGCTGCTGCGGCAGCTCGCCGACGACGACCTGACCGCGCGGCTGCCCGACGTGCGGCTGCCGTACCAGGGCGTGGTGAACGCGCTGTTCTTCCTGCGCCGCCCGCTGTCCGGGCACTACTGGACGCCCGTGGTGCGCTCGGGCACGGAGTTCGACGGCCTGATCCAGATGACCCCGCTGGCCGGCGTGGACCCCTACGACGGGCGGCACCTGGTCTACGCGATGCGGTACACCGACCGGGAGTCCGCGCTGTTCCAGGAGGACGACGCGGCGATCGCGGCGCGGTGGACCGCGCAGCTGCTGGCGCTGCACCCCTCGTTGACCCGTGAGGACGTGGAGGACGTGCGGGTGTTCAAGGCGCCGTTCGTGGAGCCGGTGTACCCGCTCGGGTACCTGGCGCAACGCCCGCCCGTGGTGGTCGCCGGCACCCCGCTGCTGCTGGCGACCACCGCGCACGTCTACCCGGACGTCACGAGCTGGAATTCGAGTGCGGCACTCGCGCGGCGGGTCGTCGCGACGCTGGCGGGGGCACCACAACCCGTTCCGGGCTGAGCTCGACCGGCCGGCCGTGCACCGGCTCGCCGCGGACCAGCTGTCGCAGCGCGACGGCGATCCGGGTCGACGGCGAGCCGGTGCCGTAGGGCGAGGGGATGTGCTCCAGGCGTTCCCGGTGGCCGGCCACGTCGTCCAGCCAGCGCAACACCTCCGCGCACACCCGCGGCCCCGGCGGCACGAGGGTGCCGAACGTGCCCTCTATCTCGGGCCGCTCGGTGCTGCGGCGCACCACCACGACGGGCCGCTTGAGCACGCTGACCTCCTCCTGGATGCCGCCGGAGTCGGACACGACCACGGCCGCGCAGCGGGCCAGCGCCAGGAACGCCGGGTACGCCTGGGGTTCGGCCACCCTGAGCCGCGTCAGCAGGGCGGACAGGCCGAAGCCCTCCACCCGCTTGGCCGTGCGCGGGTGCAGCGGCAGCACCACCGGCAGCGGCAGCCGGTTCAGCTCGCGCAGGATCGCCTCCAGGTTGACCGGGTCGTCCACGTTCTCCGGCCGGTGCAGCGTGGCCAGCACGTAGCCGTCGCGCCTCAGCTCGTGCGCGGCGAGGACCACGGCCTCCTCGTCGGGGCCGGGCAGGGCGGTCACCAGGGCCTCGACCACCGTGTTGCCGGTGATCGCGATGCGCTCCTCCGGCACGCTCTCGGCCAGCAGGTTGGTGCGGTTGAGCGGCGTCGGCGCGCAGCACAGGTCGGCGAGGTGGTCGATGGCCACCCGGTTGTGCTCCTCGGGCATCGCCCGGTCGAAGCTGCGCAGGCCCGCCTCCACGTGCACCAGCGGCACGTCGTTGGCGTTGGCGGCCAACGCGCCGGCGAGCGCGGACGTCGTGTCGCCCTGCACGATCACCGCGTTCGTCGGGTGCCGGGCG
Organism: Saccharothrix stipae; assembly: GCF_054781895.1. Lineage (NCBI taxonomy): Bacteria > Bacillati > Actinomycetota > Actinomycetes > Pseudonocardiales > Pseudonocardiaceae > Saccharothrix > Saccharothrix stipae. The sequence goes on from NZ_BAAGTN010000007.1 coordinate 870,859, forward strand.
AGCACGTCGTCCACCGCCGCGACGGCCGCGCCGAGCTGGCTGCCGCGCCGGCCGCCGCCGACGGTCAGCTCGTGGAACCGGCCGGGCAGGCCGATGTCCTGCCGGATCCGGTGGTACATCGCGGTGTCGTAGTGCTGTCCGGTGTAGACGACGGTGGCTTCGGCCCCCATCACGCGGATCAGCGGGGCGAGCTTGATCAGCTCGGGCCTGGTGCCGCACACCATCGTGACGGTGCCGGGAACTCCCTGGTCTATCGGACCCACCTCCAGTCGCGGATGACGCGCGCCCGGGGCGCGATCGCGGTGAAGGTTAGAGTCCATCGGGGAGATTTCCCTTGTCCCTCAGTCGATCGAGTGAACTTGGCCGGTGCGGGCCTCGGGTTGTCGGGGTGGCTCAGTAGGTTGGTGAGTGGATCATTCTGAAGTGGACTCCCGGGGGAAGACGTGGTGCGAAGACACACGGGTTTGTTCGTCACGGCGGTGCTGGTCGCGGCGCTGGTGGGGCCGTCGCACGCGCAGGCGGTCGGCAAGGTGCTGCTGCCCGACCTCCGGCAGGCGCCGGTGGGGTGCGCCGGCGGTTTCGCCGGCAACCCGGCCTCGTGCGTCGACTGGGACGTGTGCCCGGTGGTCGACCCGACCGCGCCGAACGGCGAGTGCGTGCGTGCGGGCCCCATCGGGGCGGTCCGGTTGCGGTTCACCACGTCGGCGGACAACGTCGGCGACGGGCCGCTGCTGATCCACGGCAGCCGGGCGAGCGCCGACCAGCGCGAGATGACCGCCCGCCAGGCGTTCCAGTCCGCTGTGGACGGTTCGATCCCGATGACCTACGGGCAGGCGCAGCACGCGATCCCGGCCACGTTGTACTACGAGCCGGCCGTCACGCACGAGCACTGGCACCTGCTCGGCTTCGAGCACTTCCAGCTGCGCACGCCGTCGGGTCGGACGGTGGTGACCGACCGGAAGACCGGCTTCTGCCTCGGCGACCGCTACCCGACGGACGACCGCCTGCCGAACCGGCCGGGCGCCGACGGAAGTCCGCAGGCGGGGTTGGCGGCTTTGCTGCGGGAGAACCGGTGCGGCCACCACGCGCCGGGGGCGTTGAGCGTGGTGCAGGGGATCTCGGTGGGGTACGGGGACGACTACCGGTACACGGTGGACTTCCAGTGGCTGGACATCACCGCCGTCCCGTCGGGCGTGTACGACGTGGTGAACGTGGTCAACAGCGACCGGTCGCTGGTGGAGAAGTCGTACGAGAACAACGCCTCGTCCATCGCGATCTCGCTCACCTGGCCGGGCAACGCGACCACACCACCCGCCACGATCACCCACCCACCGCAGGTGAAACTGCTGCGGAGCTGCCCGGGCACGGCCCGCTGCGCCACCCCACCTCGCTGACCCGCCTCACGGCTCGCCCGGGGTGGATGTGCGTGTGTCGGTCCTGGTCGCTGTGGCTGACTCTCGGCGCGGCGTGCCGGCGATGGCTGTGCGTGTGTCGGATCTGGTCGCTGTGGCTGATCCCCCGCACGGCTCGGCCGCAGTGGCCGTGCGTCTGTCGGACTCGGCCGCGGCGCGGGCAGCGGCTCGCGCGGTCCGGTGGTGCGGGCGTCGTCCGGCGCGCTTCGACCGGGTCTCATCCGATGGGTGACCTCGGCGTTTGGGGGAGTCGTCCCTCGGGAATTCGGGGACGTCCGGATAGGCGACCCGAAGGGTGGGGCCATGTCGTTGGCCACCGAGCACCGCGTCCTCGCAGGTCGCTACGAGCTCACCGGCAAGCTCGGCGCGGGCGGCGCGGCGGAGGTGCACCGGGGGTGGGACGCGGTGCTCCGGCGATTCGTCGCGGTCAAGGTGTTCGAGGGCAAGGACGACCTCGACGGCCGCCGGTTCGACAACGAGGTGCGCACGCTCGCCGGGCTGTCCCACCCCGGGCTGCTGTCGGTCTACGACGTCGGCACGTGCGGCGGGACGTCGTTCGTGGTGATGCAGCTGATCGAGGGCACGACGCTGCGCGACCGGCTGCCGGCGGGCACGTTCACGCCCGCGCAGGTCCGCGCGCTCGGCCACCAGCTCGCCGACACCCTCGCCCACGTGCACGACAACCGCCTCGTGCACCGCGACGTCAAACCGTCGAACATCCTCCTCGACGGTTCCGACGGTTCCGACACCGCCTACCTCGCCGACTTCGGCCTCGCCCGCGAGCTCGGCGCCACCAGGACCAGCGTCGGCAAGGTCGTCGGCACCGCCTCCTACCTGGCCCCGGAGCAGGTGCGCGGCGAGGAGGTCGGCCCGGCGGCGGACGTCTACGCGCTCGGCCTGGTGCTGCTGGAATGCCTCACCGGCTACCGCGAGTACCAGGGCAACCGGGTGGACGCGGCCGTCGCCCGCCTGCACCGCCCGCCGGTGATCCCGCACGACGTGCCCGCCGGCCTGGCCCGCCTGCTCGCGGCGATGACCTCGCTGTCCGCCCACCGCCGCCCCACGGCCGCCCAGGTCGCCGACCGGCTCCGCCCCGCACCGGCGGCCCTGCCGCGCGACCGGCTCCTGTGCGGTGTCCGGTCGTCCGCGCGACCTGCCTAGATCGTCGCCAGGAACCGCTCGACGACCTCGGTGAACTCCTCCGGCCGTTCGAGGTTGGGCAGGTGGGCGGCGCCGGGGATCACCGCCAGCGTCGAGCCGGGGATGATCGCGTGCATCCGCCGCGCCACGGCGACCGGCGTGTACTCGTCCTCCTCACCGACCACCACGAGTGTCGGCACGGTGACCCGGGCCAGGGACTCCAGGTAGTCGGGCCGTTCCCCCCGCCCGCGCAGCGCCGCCGCGGCACCCTCCGGCGACGTGCCGCGCATCATCCGCAGCAGGTGCTCGGCGACCGCCGGCAGGGCGACGACGTTGTGCGGGGCGATCATCTTGTCCAGCACTTCCTCGGCGTAAGGGCCCATACCTTCACGGAGCGCGCGCTCCGCCGCCTCATAACGCACCGCTCGACCCGCCGCCGTCTCCGCCTCGGGGAACGTGTCGGCGAGGACGAGCCCGCGCACTCGTGACGGGTGGGTGCGGTGCAATTCCATAACGATCTGACCGCCCATGGACAACCCGCACAGCACCACCCGGTCGAGGTCGAGGCGGTCGAGGAGCCCGATCAGGTCGTCGGCGAACGCGCTCAACGGCGTGGTGCCGGGCACCACCGTCGTCTCACCGTATCCGCGCAGGTCGGGAGCGATGACGCGATACCGGGCGCTGAGCCGCTCGACCTGCGGCGACCACATCGAGCGGTCGAACGGGTGACCGTGCACGAACACGACCGGGAGCCCGTCGCCCTTGTCGTCGTAGGCGATGTCGATGTCGTTCACGCGCATGCGTCCCCCTGGGTCCGTTGACGTCACCAGCGTAGGAACGCCACCGCACTCGGTGCAATGAAAACAATGCTCTCGGTGCATTGTGGGATGCTGGCACGGTGGACTACCACCTGATCGCCGACCGGCTCGCCGCCGACATCGCGGCCGGTCTGCTCAAGCCCGGTGACCGCCTGCCGCCGCAACGGGGGTTCGCCCGCAAGCACGGCATCGCCGGGTCGACGGCGGCCCGCGTCTACGGCGAGCTGATCCGGCGCGGTCTCGCGGTCGGCGAGGTCGGGCGGGGCACGTTCGTGCGCGCGACCCGGCCGTCGGCGGAACCGGCGTTCGCCGAGCCGAGCGGGGCGCGGGTCGACCTGGAGCTGAACTTCTGCGTGCTGCCCGACCAGGCGGACCTGCTGGCACCGAGCCTGGACCGGCTCGTCCGGCACGGCCTCGGCGAAGCGCTCACGCCGGTCGGTGTCCGCGGCACTCCTGAGGCGCGTGCCGCCGCCGCGCGGGCGTTGACGCGTGGCGGGTGGACGCCGGACGAGCGGCAAATCCTGTTCACCGGCAACGGCAGGCAGGCCATCGCGGCCGCGGTGTCGGCGTTGACCCCGGTCGGCGGGCGGCTCGGCGTCGAGGCCGTGACCTACCCGGCGGTGAAGGCGATCGCGGCCAGGCTCGGCGTCACGCTCGTGCCGCTGTCGGCGGACGAGGCGGGCGTGCTGCCGCGGGCGATCCGGGCGGCCGACGTGCGCGCGGTCTACCTCCAACCGATCCTGCACAACCCGCTCGGCACCACCATGCCCGAACGACGCCGCGCCGAACTCGCCGACACGGTCCGCGAGCTGGACGTGCAGGTGATCGAGGACGCCATCTACGCCTTCCTCGGCCCCGACCTGCCGCCCCTCGCGCCCGAGCGCACCACCGTGGTGGACAGCCTGTCCAAGCGCCTCGCGCCCGGCCTGACGGTCGGGTTCGCCGTGCCGCCCGCCCACCTGGTCGACCGGGTCGCCGCCGCGGCCCGGTCCGGCGGCTGGGCGGCGGGCCACTTCGCGATCGCGGCCGCCACCGGCTGGCTCGCCGACGGCACCGTGCGGTCCATAGTGGACCGGAAACGCGCGCTGGCGCTGGCGCGGCAACGACTCGCGCGCGAACGGCTGGCCGGGTTCGACATCCGCGCCGACCCCGGCTCCTACCACTGCTGGTGGCGACTGCCGGACCGGTGGCGCGCCGAGACCTTCGTGGCCGCCGCCGGCCGACGTGGCATCGCCATCACCCCCGCCGCCGCGTTCGCGGTCATCCCCGGCCACGCGCCGAACGCCGTCCGCCTGGCGCTGGCCTCCACGTCGGCCCCCACGCTGACCACCGCACTGGACGTCCTGGCCGCGCTCGCCGCGGGCAGCCCCGAGGACGAGCAGGTCGACTGACGAGCGCACCTTGACACCGCCCGGCTCGGACCGAAGCATGCATGAACGTATTCACACAGGACAAGAGGTGAATCGTCTTGATCAGTTTCGAGGCCGTGAGCAAGAAGTTCGCGGACGGCACCACGGCAGTGCGCGAACTCGACCTGGAGATCCCCGAGGGGCAGCTGACGGTCCTCGTGGGTTCCTCGGGCTGCGGCAAGACCACGACCCTCCGCATGATCAACCGGATGGTCGACGCGACCAGCGGCAACGTCCGGGTGGGCGGTCGCGACGTGCGCGACGTCAACGCCTCCGCGCTGCGCCGGGGCATCGGCTACGTCATCCAGCAGTCGGGCCTGTTCCCGCACCGCACGGTCGCCGACAACATCGCGACCGTGCCGCGCCTGCTGGGTTGGGACCGCGGGAGGACGCGTGATCGCGTCACCGAACTGCTCGACACCGTCGGGCTCGACCGCGGTCTGGCCGGCAAGTACCCCCACCAGCTCTCCGGCGGTCAGCAGCAACGGGTGGGCGTGGCCAGGGCGTTGGCCGCGGATCCGCCGATCCTGCTGATGGACGAGCCCTTCGGCGCGGTGGACCCGGTGGTGCGCACCCTCCTCCAGGACGAACTCCTGCGGTTGCAGGACGAGTTGCACAAGACGATCGTGTTCGTCACGCACGACATCGACGAGGCGGTCAAGCTCGGGGACCGGATCGCGATCTTCAAGACGGGCGGCCGGCTCGTGCAGTTCGCCACGCCCGCCGAACTCCTCGCCCATCCGGCGGACGACTTCGTGGCCGACTTCCTCGGCTCCGAACGCGGCCTGAAGCTGCTCACCCTCACGTCGTTGGCCGACGTGCCGGTGGAACCGGTCACCAGCGTCACCGAGTCCACGCCGGTCGCGGAAGCGAGGCGGACCGCCGACCGCTGGGTCCTCCTCGTGACCGACGACGGCAAGCCGCGGGGGTGGCTCGACCTCGACCACGTGCCAGCGGGCGGCGTGCTGGCCGACGCCGAGCCGATCGTGGCCACCGGCCTCACCGCGCGGGCATCGCTGCTCGCGGCGCTGGACGCCACCGTCTCCTCGCCGGTCGGCCTGGCTGTCCGGGTCGACGGTGACGGGCGCGTGGTCGGCGTGTCGAGCCCGCGGCGGATCAACGAGCGCGCCGCGCGGTTCCGGGCCGAGGTGCTGGTGCCGTGAAGTGGTCCTGGATCCCCGACCACGCCGGGGAACTCGCGATGACGACGCTGGAGCACAGCGCGATCGCGGGGGCCGCCGTCCTCCTCGGACTGGTGCTGGCGCTGCCGCTGGGTGTGCTGGCCGTGCGGTTCCCGGTGCTCAAGGGTGTGGTGCTCGGTGCCGCGGGGGTGCTGTTCACGATCCCCTCGCTGGCGCTGTTCATCCTCCTGCTGCCGCTCACCGGTCTGAGCTACGAGACGGCGGTCATCGGCCTGACCGTCTACACGCTGGTCGTGCTCGTCCGCAACACGGTGGAGGGCTTGGCGACCGTGCCGCCGCACGTCCGCGAGGCCGCCCGGGCGATGGGCTACGGCGGCGCCCGCACCCTGCTCGCGGTCGAGCTGCCGCTGGCCCTGCCGGTGATCGTGGCGGGTGTGCGGGTCGCGACCGTGATGACGATCAGCCTGGTGAGCGTCGCCGGGTTCATCGGGCACGGTGCGCTCGGCCGGCTGTTCATCGACGGGTTCCAGCGGGACTTCGCGGTGCCGGTCATCGCCGGTGTGGTGCTCACCCTGCTGCTGGCGCTGGTGGCCGACCTGCTCCTGGTCGTCGTCCAGCGGGCGCTCACGCCGTGGACCAGGAGGGGCGGTCGGCATGGGTGAACTCCTCGCCGAAGTGCTGCGCTGGTTCGCCGACGGCACGCGGTGGACCGGCTCCGACGGCGTCCTCCAACGCCTGTTCGAGCACCTCCAGTACTCGCTGCTGTCCACGGTGGTCGCCGTGCTCATCGGGCTGCCGATCGGCCTGGTGATCGGCCACACCGGCAAGGGCGCCTTCCTCGCGATCAACCTGAGCGGCTTCGGGCGCGCCCTGCCGACCGTCGGCGTGGTGATCCTGGTGTTCCTGGTCAGCGGGCTGAACCTGTGGCCGGTCTACGTGGCGCTCGTGGTGCTGGCCATCCCGGTGATCGTCACGAACACCTACGCGGGCATGGCAGCGGTCGACCACGACGTCCGGGACGCCGCACGCGGCACCGGCCTGAACGGGTGGCAGGTGCTGCTGCGGATCGAGGTTCCCCTGGCCGTGCCACTGATCATGAACGGCGTGCGGTTGGCCGTGGTCCAGGTGGTGGCGACCGCGACCATCGCGGCCTACATCAGCTTCGGCGGCTTCGGCCGCTACGTGTTCGACGGTTTCGCGCAGAACGACCTGGCCCAGGTCTTCGGCGGAGCCGTGCTGATCGCGGTCCTCGCGATCGCGCTCGACCTGGCCCTGAGCGGGCTGCAACGGGCACTCACCCCACGCGGACTCGTCGCGCAACGCCGAAGGAGCACCACATGAAGCCCAAACCCGTCACCACGAGCCTGCTGGCGAGCCTCGTCCTCGTGCTCACGGCGTGCTCCGGCGGTGTCACCACGTTGGATCCGCAGAGCAGCCGGTCCGGCTCCGCCGACGCGGGCGCCATCACCGTGGGCACCGCCAACTTCAGCGAGAACGTCATCCTCGGCCACCTCTACGCGGGCGTGCTGAAGGCCAAGGGGATCGACGCCACGGTCAAGGCCAACCTCGGGTCGCGCGAGATCATCGTGCCCGCGTTGCAGCAGGGTGACATCGACGTGCTGCCCGAGTACCAGGGCAGCTTGTTGCAGTATCTGGACAAGAACGCCAAGCAGAGCACGGCGGAGGAGGTCCAGCAGGCGTTGGGCCCGGTGCTGCCCAAAGGGCTGAAGGTGCTGCCCTACGCGCCCGCGGAGAACAAGGACGTCTACGTCGTCACCAAGGAGACGGCGGACAGGTACGGCCTCAAGACGTTGGACGACCTGAAGCCGCACGCCGCCCAGCTGGTCTTCGGCGGTCCACCGGAGGACAAGACCCGCTTCGTCGGACTCGTGGGCCTCAAGGAGGTCTACGGGGCCGAGTTCAAGGAGTTCAAGGCCCTCGACGCGGGTGGCCCGCTGACCAGGGGCGCGTTGGAGGGCGGCGACATCCAGGTCGCCAACCTGTTCAGCACCGACGTCACCATCGGCAACAAGGGCTGGGTCGTGCTGGAAGACCCCAAGACCCTCGTCCCCGCGCAGCACGTGGTGCCGCTGATCAACGAGTCCAAGGCGAGCGACACCGTGACGGCCGCGCTCGCCGCGCTCAACGAGAAGCTGACCACCGAGGAGCTGACCGAGCTGGACGCGAAGGTGGACAACGACAAGGAGGACCCGGACGACGTGGCCGAAGCGTGGCTGAAGGAGCAAGGGCTCACCTCCTGACCGGACGATGAGAGCGGCGATGGACTCGGCAGCTCTGCGGCGGCTGCTGGGCGGACGACGGTTGTCGCCCGCCCAGCGGCGCATCGCGCGATACCTCCTGGAACACCCGCACGAGGCCGCCTACCTGGGCACCGTGGACCTCGCCGAACGCGTGGGGGTGAGCCAGGCGTCGGTGACCCGGTTCGCCTTCGCCCTCGGGTTCGGGACGTTCCCGCAGTTCCGGGCGGCGGTGCGGGCGCTCGTGCTCGACCCGCCCGCCGCGACCGGGTCGGCCGAGGAGCTCAACGAGATCCAACTCCTGGTGGAGACCGAGATCGGGAACCTGCGCTCGCTGCGCGACGGGCTCGCCGACCCGGGACCGCTGCGGCAGGCGGCCGCGGCGCTCGCCTCGTCCCGGCCGCTGCCGGTGCTGGGCCTGCGGGTGTCCGCACCCCTGGCCCACCTGTTCGGCTACCTCGCGGCGAAGGCGCACCCGGACGTCAGGGTGGTCGACTTCGCCGGCTCGCTCCTGGAGGACGAGCTCATCAGGGCGAAGGACGCCGGCGCCGGCTGGGTGCTGGCGTTCGCGTTGCCGCGGTACCCGCGAGAGATGCTGGACGCGCTGACGTTCGCGAGAGGGGTGGGCCTGCGGACCGTGCTGGTCACCGATCAGCCGATCAACCCGCTGACCGGGCACGCCGACCTCGTGCTGACCGCGCCGGTCAGCTCCCACTTCGCGTTCGACTCGCACGCCGCCTCGACGGCGTTGTGCGCGGCCCTGCTGCACGCGATGCTCACGGCACTCCCGACCGGGCAGCGGGCCGGTCTGGAGGCTTTCGAGAACACGGCGACGCGGCGGCAGGTGTACCTGGCGGACTAGAGTCCCGAGTCGTCCATTCGTCGTCGGTGGACGATCCACCGACGAATCCCGGGCGCAGGACTAGGATCGTCGCCATGACGACCACGATCCCGTGGCTTCTGGAGTCCGATCCGGCGCTGCGCTGGCAGGTCGAGCGCGACCTCGTCGGCGCGCCGCCCGAGGTCTGGCGGGCGACCCGGGCGAAGATCGCGACCGAGGGCTTCGGCGCACGCCTGCTCGCCCTCCAGGACCCGGACGGCCAGTGGGCGGGCGGCGCGTACTTCCCGGCGGGCCACGACTTCCACGGCCCCGAGGCGGCCGAAGGCGCCGGGCAGCCCTGGACGGCGACGACGTGGTCGCTCAACGCGTTGCGCGAGTGGGGTCTGGACCCCGCCGTGCTGCGCGAACGCCGCACCGCCGAGCTCATCGCCGAGAACAGCCGCTGGGAGTACGACGACCTGCCGTACTGGGGCGGCGAGGTCGACTGCTGCATCAACGCGTGGACGGTCGCGAACGGGCTGTGGCTCGGCGCCGACATCGACGACATCACCGGCGTGGTCGACTGGTTCGTCGAACACCGGCTGCCCGACGGCGGCTGGAACTGCGAGTGGGTCGACGGCTCGACCCGGTCGTCGTTCCACTCGACGCTCAACTCCCTCACCGGACTCCTCGCCTACGACGCCGCCACCGGCGGCACGGACGCGACCCGCGCCGCCCGCCGCGCCGGCGAGGAGTACCTGCTGCGCCGCGGGCTGTTCCGCCGGCTTTCGACGGGCGAACCCGTGGCGCCGTGGGTGGACCGCTTCTCCTACCCCTTCCGCTGGTTCTACAACGTGCTGCACGCGGCCGAGTACTTCCGCCAGGCCGCGCTCGTCGACGGCACGACGCCCGACCCGCGGCTGGCCGACGCGATCGAACTCGTCCGCGCCCGGAGGCAACCCGACGGCACCTGGCTCCAGGCCCGCCGCCACCCCGGACGGGTGTGGTTCGAGGTCGACGTGCCCGCGGGCGAGCCGTCGAAGTGGCTCACCCTGTACGGCACGCGGGTGCTCGACTGGTGGGACTCCCGCTAGGCGAACGCCACCAGGTACGTGACCAGCACCGTGAGCAGGCACGCCGGGTAGCCGATGCGCGCGGCCCGCGCCAGCCGCCGCTCCGCCTCGTCGCGCTGCACCGACACCAACCGCTTGCGCAGCATGGCGATCAGCACGCACCCGGCGGCCAGCAGGATGAACGCGTAGTACCCCCACTCCAGCGCCACCGTGTAGCTGACCGACGGCAGCTGCGACGTCACGTTGTTCAGCAGCACGGCCGTGCTGAGGATCGCGGTGACACCCATGGACACCGGCGCCGTGCCGTCGGAGGCCTTGAAGAACAACGACAGGTAGGTGACGCAGATCAGCAGCAACAGCGGCAGCAGGTTCTTCAGCAGGAACGGCAGCGTGTCGCGGACGATCTCCACCTCACCGGTGTACTGGCTGTAGTAGATGCCCGCGGCGGTGCCCACCGCGGACTCGTCGCCCAGCGCGTCGCTGCTGCCGACCGTCCGCTGGAAGAACCTCGCCGACGTGGCGAGCCAGTTGGGGATGTCGTTGATCGACGCCTCCGCGTCCGCGCCGCTGCGCAAGTGGTGCTCGGCCGGCTGGTCGAGGATCTCCCGGTCGGTCACGTACACCACCTCGTCGGCCGTCCGCGTCCGGTTCTGCAGCACGACCTTGAGGTGCTGGTGGTCGAACGGGAAGCTGCGGAACTCGAAGGCGTTCTTGAACCGGTCCGCCACCCGGTACAGCCGGTAGGTGCCGTCCGCGCCGGTGACGTCGCGCAGCGGCTCACCCAGCTTCAGGTCCGGCTTCACCGCGTTGACGAACTGCACGTCGGCCGCCGAGTGCGGGCCGGTGTACTTCAGCCACAGGAAGAAGTCCATGAAGTAGGTGCCGTCGCGGGTGTCCAGGTCGCGCACCTCGTTGAGGTTGATGCCGGTCGCCACGACCTGCCGCCGGGTCAGGTACCGGTCCCCGATCGCGATCACCGTGCCCGCGGCCAGCCCGGCCGCCAACGCCTGGGGCGTCGGCGGCTCGTAGATCGTCAGCTGCACGGGCGCGGACACCAGGCGCGAGCCGTCGCTGGTCACGAACGACACCGGCATCTGCGCCGAGCCGTTGGCGGTGAAGTACAGCGGCCCCAGCAGCGCCGGGAACGCGTTCTTCTTGTCCTTCAACGCCGCCAGGCCGTCACGCAGCCGCCGGCGGTCGTCGGCGATCGTCGCCGGGTCGAGGCCGACGCCGTGCGCGGTGACGACGTGCAGGCCGACGTTGAGCGCCTGCCGCGCGGTCGCGGCGTGCCAGCGCGGGCGTTCGCCGTACCGCTGCTGGAAGCCCTCGGCCCACGCCAGCGCGGGACCGGACAGCGAGTCGTGCGCCATCGGCGTCGCCAGGTGCAGATCACGCGTCACGCCACCCAGGGCGTCGTGGAACGACTTGGTGCCCAGGGTGGCCGTGCCCATGATCGGCGCGTCGACACCCGCGCCGCGCAGGCCGCGCACCAGGGCGACGCCGTTGCGCTCCTCGGTGGCGAGCAGCACCGGCGTGCCGGGGGAGAGCGCCTTGACCTGGTCCACGGCGGCCTGCGGGTCGTCGGTGACGGGCAGGGCGGCGACGACCGCGCCGAACCGGCGGTAGGACTCGGCGAACGCGGCCTGCGCGGAGCGACCGGACTCGGTGTCGTCGTAGACCACCGCCACCTCGTCGGCGCCGAGCACCTCGGCGGCGTAGGTGGCGAGGAAGTCGCCCTGCGTGCGGTCGCCGAACATGCTGCGGAAGTACCAGTCGCTGCCGTCGGTGACGCCCGAACCGCTGGCCGAAGGGGTGATGGCGGGGATGCCCGCCGCGCGGTAGACCGGGGCGGCGGCCAGGGACGTGGCCGTGACGCCGTGCCCGATGACGTACAGCGCCCTGTTCTCGCGGACGATCTCCTCGGCGATCCGCGCGGCCCGGTCGGGTTGGTCGGCGTCGTCGTAGACCAGCAGTTCCACCGGGTGGCCCTGGACGCCGCCGTCGGCGTTGACGTCGTCCAGGCGCATCCGCACGCCGCGTTCGAGGTGGGCCGCGGCGGCCGGGTCGCGTCCGGTCAGGCCCGCGACCAGGGCGACGTGCACGGGAGTGCCACCCGCCTGGCCGGTCGCGGTCCACACGCCGACCGACGTCAACGTCACCAGGGCCACCACGCCCGCCGCGACCAGCGACCTGCGCCGGAGGCGTCGTTTCGGGGCGGGGGTGACGGGGTCCGGTCGCGGCGGCTCGACCACGTCGCGCGCCTCGTGCGGCGCCACCGGCCGGACGCCGCGCAGCGCACGCCGGGCGCGGTCGGTGGCCGGGTCGGCTTTGATCGCGTGGGCGCGGTCCAGGCAGAACAGGCGCTCGGCGTCGTCGGTGACCAGTTCGGCGAGCCAGCGCCAGGCCGGCTCGTACCCGGCGTCCTTGGCCAGCGCCACGCCCAGCAACGCGCGGGCCGCGTCCGGGTCCGCACCGCGCACGGCGATCGCCCGGTGCGTGAGCGTGACGGCGGTGTCGGGCCTCTCGGGCTGTTCGGGCTTCTCAGGCACGGCCGGAGGTTAGGCAGACCACCCGGTGCCCGATGGAGCATCCCCCGACCGGGGAAATGTCACCTGATCCGGTCTGGGACGTCCGTCATCACATCGCCCGTCTGTCGTGATCTCTGGTCACTCGTCCTGTCGTTCGGTCATTCGGTGGGTCGGCCTTCCTCGTCCTCGATGTGCATGGCCGCGTCCTCGGGTCCGAGGAGGTAGGTCGACCCCGCTTCGCCGGCGATGGCCGTCGGCTCGTCGTCGGTGAAGTCGCCGTCGTCGTCCGCTCCGACGTACTGCGGGCCCGGCGTCCCGGTCGCGCCTCCTCGATTGCGCTCGTCCACCGTGTCCCACTGCGGCTCGAACGCCTCCTGCTGCTCGGACATCGGTCCTCCTCGGTCGGCTTGCGCTCGTTCGTCGGCCATCGTGACTCCTTCCGTGCCGGCCGGGCACACTGATGGGTTACCCGCCGGGCGTCGGGTATCCGCGTCGGGCGCGGTTCGTTTGCCCACGCGTGCGCCGGTGAACCCCGGGAGACATGACGCGGAGCGGCACGATGCCGGTGTCGGTCGACGCCTGGGGCGTCGACCTGGCCGCTGACCTCGGGGTACCGGACGATCCGGTCGGGGTGGTGGTCTTCGCGCACGGTTCGGGCAGTTCGCGGCACAGCGCGCGCAACCGGGTGGTGGCCGAATCGCTGCGGAGGGACGGGTTCGCCACCCTGTTGCTGGACTTGTTGACGGAGCGTGAGGAGCGGGAGGACCGCGTCACGGGGCAGCTGCGGTTCGACATCGGGCTGCTGGCGGAGCGGGTGGCGGCGTCGGTGGAGTGGACGTCGCGGGCGAGGCCGACGCGGGGGCTGCCGATCGGGTTGTTCGGCGCGAGCACCGGTGCGGCGGCGGCCCTGGTGGCGGCGGCCGGGACCTACCTGGTGCGGGCGGTGGTGTCGCGCGGCGGGCGGCCGGATCTCGCGGGTGGTGCGCTGGCGCGGGTGCGTGCGCCGACGTTGTTGGTGGTGGGTGGTCGGGACGAGCAGGTGCTGGAGCTGAACCGCGCGGCGGCCGGGCAGTTGGTGGCGACGTGGCGGGTCGAGGTGGTCGAGGGGGCGACGCACCTGTTCGAGGAGCCGGGCGCGTTGGACGACGTCTCCTACCTGGCGGGCCGGTGGTTCCACCAGTACCTGTGACCCGCGTTGTCTGTCTACAATGGACTTAGCGGGTGTTTTGGCGCCCGTCATCCGGCGCGAGCCACCGGTCGAACCAGGCCCGGCTGCGGCGCAGGACGTCGAGCTGGTGCGCGCGTTCCCGGATCGAGTGGTTCTCGCGGGGGTAGACGACGTACTCGTGCTCGACCTCGAACCGGCGCAGCGCGCGGTGCAGGGCTTCGGCTTGCGAGACCGGCACGTTGGTGTCGTTCGCGCCGTGCAGGATCAGCACCGGCGTGCGGATGTGCGCGGCGTGCGAGATCGGGCTGAGCCGGTCGTGCGGGTGGGGTCCGACGCCCTCCCACCCGCCGCTGCCCGCCAGTGCCGCCTCGAACGCCCCGTACTCGCCGGTCGCCGCGAGCATCCCCCAATCGCTGATCCCGGCCCCGACCAGCGCGGCCCGGAAACGGCGGGTCCGTGCGACAGCCCAGGCGGCCAGGAACCCGCCGTGGCTCCAGCCACCGATCCCCAGCCGATCGGGATCGGCCACGCCGTCCGCGACCAGCAGGTCGATCCCGGTCACGACGTCGTCCCACTCCGCCAACCCGACCGCCCCCGCGACCGCCGAGGCAAACCCGTGCCCCCGCCCCATGCTGCCGCGCGGGTTGGGCAGGAACACCGCGTGGCCGGCGGTCGCGAGCCACTGGCCGGACGGGTACCAGGCGAGCTCCAACCGGTCGGAGTACCGGTCGTACGGGCCGCCGTGGATGAGCGTGACGAGCGGGAACGGCCCGTCGGTGCGCGTGCGGCCCGGTGGCAGGAGCAGCAGGCCGTCCAGCGCGAGCCCGTCGTGCGCGCGATAGGCGAGCCGTTCGCGCGACGCCCAGCGAACCGCGTCCAACTCGGGCCTGGTCCGGCTGAGGCGACGCAACCATGCGGCGGACGAGCCGATGGACACCCCAGCCGGTGGCGTCGCGTGCGCGGTCGCGGACAGGGCCGCCGGCGGGCCGATCGGTGGCCCCGTGAACGGCCCGGTGGATCGCCCGGCGGCCGGCCCCGTGAGTGGCCCGGTGGATCGCCCGGTGGACGGTCCGGTGGGTGGCGTCGTGGGTGTGCCGGCGGGCGAGCCGATCGGTGGCGCGGTGAGTGGCGCGGCGGCTGGGCCGGCCAGCGAGCCGGCGTGGACGTCTGCGGCGCTGTAGGCGGTGCTGACGACGGCGGCGATGGTGTGCTGGATCCCGGCGGACGGCGCGGCGCTCGCGGTGGGCCCGCTGGGCGCGGCGCCAGCGGTGGCTGCGGCGCTCGGGGTGGGCGCGGTGCCAGTGGTGGCCGCGGCGCTCGCGGTCAGGTGTTCGGCATGACCGGTCAGGTGGGTCAGTTCCTGGAAGCCGGTCGGGGTCAGGGTGTGGACGGTGGTGTCGAGGCCGTTCGCGAACAGTGCGATCACTGCTCGGCCGGCCTGGGTCAGTTCGGTCGGGCAGGTCGGGGTTCCGGCCGTCAGGTTCCGGTGGGTCAGGTCGGGGTGGGGCGGGGTTGTGTGGGGCGGGGTTGGTTGGGGTTGGGGGACGGGGGTTGGTTGCCGGCCTCGTTGTTTCAACCGACGTTCGAGGTTGCGAATAACAGCGCTTTCTTTGATGGAACTTTGAGGATCACCCGATTGAGTTAGGTGGCCTGGCACGGGGAGGTCGAAGACCGCGCGACCTCCGACCAGGCCCGGAGGGGTCGTGGCCAGGTAGGCCAGTCGCCATCCCTGATCATCATGCCACCACACCGGCGAAGTCGCTTCGACGTGCGCGGGACCCAGGTCGTGAGCCTGACCGTCGACCACCAGGTGCAGCGCGGGGTGGAGTGAACCAGGGTCTATCTCCGGCGTGGCCCACGTCAGCACGGCCAGCGGACCGCCGCCGGGACGTTCGGCCAGTTCGACCACGTGCCGATCGCCCAGGCCAGCCGGGGTGTGCGGCACGAGGGTGGTCAGGTCGATGACGTGGAGCCTGGCCGGGTCGGGTTGTTCGCCCCACACCCACGCGTCGTCACGTGCCGCGGCACGCCGGTCGTCCTCCTCGGTCGGCTCGTCGTACGCGATCACGGCCACCGCCGCACCACCGGCGAGCGGCAGGTGGTCGAGCACGCCCCGGCGCCGGCTGGTCAGCTCCGCCACCACACCGTCTTCCACCCCGACGCGGCGCAACTGCGGGCACCCGCGTCGCGCCGCGTCCGACAGGTAGTAGACCGCCGTCGAGTCCGGTGACCACCGCGGACGTGACTCGTCGACCTCCGACGACCCGGTGAGGAGTCGAGGCGGACCACCGCCGTCCGCCGGTACCAACCACAGCTCGCTCACCGGGTGCTCCCCGGCCCGACCGACCGGCACGACCGCGTAGGCGACCCACCGACCGTCCGGTGACAACGCCGGCGAACGCGGCACCCGCCCGTCCACGACCAGCTCTGCGGTCAGCTCGTCGGTCAGCTCCGCGGTCGACTCGATCACGACCGCCAGGCTAGCCGCGTCGCCACGCTAGCCGCGTCGCCACTTCTGGTTCGCCGTCCCGCCGCAGTCCCACAGTTGCAGCACCGCGTCGTTGGCCGGGTTCCAGTCGGCGATGTCGACGCACTTGTTCGCCTGCGGGTTGACCAGGTCACCGGCCGCGGTCAGCACGAACTGCTGCGCCGCGTTGCCGCTGCACCTCGCGATCTGCACCGGCGCGCCGTTCGCGGTCGAGCCCCACGCCACGTCCATGCACATCCCGTTCTGCGTGCGCAGCGTCCCCCCGGTCGCCTCCCACCGCTGGTTCGTGCCACCGGTGCAGTCCCACACGATCAGGCGCTGGCCGTCGGCGAAGTTCCAGTTCGGCACGTCGACGCACTTGCCGTGCCACGCGCTGACGATGCTCCCGGCGGGCCCGGCCGGGGGAGGGCCGCCCGCGCCGAACGGGGTCAGGACGATCCCCGCCGCACGCGGATCACCGTCGTGCACCAACGACTCCTGCGCCTGCACGTCGTCGAACGCGAACCCGTAGGCCTTGCCGTCCACCATGTTCTGGTGCACCAGCCGCGAGTAGTGGTTGGTCAGCGAACCGCGGTAGAAGTCGGCGGGACCGCCGCCGGGCTGGGTGTCGATCGTGCCGAGGGTGGCCCGGTGCAGCGCCGCGCAGAGGGTCCGCGCGATGGGCCCCACGACCTGGTCGTTGGGCGCCGCCAACGCGCCGTCGCAACCCCACACGTTCGACGTGGACGGCTTGGCGAACGACGCCACCTGCCTGCCCGACGAGTCGGTGAAGGTCATGGTGGTGCCGGAGGTCCGGCCGAGGTAGCGGACGTCCGGTCGGTCGCCGAACGGCACCACGGTCAACGTCTTGGTGCTGTAGGCGTTCCACGCCTGCGTGATGTACGGGTCGAGGTACGCGCGGTCGAACAGGCCCGCGTCGGCCGCCTTGCCCGGCGCGAGCACGCGCACGACCGTGCCGTCGGCCCGGGTGCGGATCGTGTTCGCCCAGCCGGGCTGGTTGCGCACACCGTTGATCACGTTCTCGCGGCCGTTGGAGACCAGCTCACCGGTCTTCTTGGTCACGCCGCTCGCGCCGGTCACGGTCACCGCGTGCGGCACGGCGAACTGGTCCACCTGCGAGCTGTTGAGCCACAGGCCGGCGTCGTTGTAGGTGAACTCGCTCCAGTCGAACAGGATGTCGCGGTTCGGGTCGCCTTCCGCCCACGGCGCAGGCTGCACCAGGCCGTCGGGGGTCAGGAAGAACTTCAACTTCTCGCCGAACGACATGTAGACGCGACCGGAGATGAACCGGGGCACGCGCAGGGTGACGCTGCCGCCGTTGGCCGGGCCCGCGATCGACACGTCCGGCGCGGGCACGGGCGGGTTGGCGCCGGGCGACCACGGGGTGAACGTGCCCGCCTGGTTGACGTACCCGAGCCGCCCGCCGGGGCGGATGTCGGTGCCGAGCACGTACAGGTGGACGGCCTCGGACCGGCCGCTGTCGTTGGTGACGGTGATCGGCAGCAGGTCGGGTCCGACGGCGGCGGCCGGTGTGGCGGCGGCCAGGGACGCCGACGTGGCCAGCGCGGCGAAGGCGCTCAACCACTTCGTCAGGGTGCGCATGGGTGCGACTCCTCGGTGCAGGGGCTGATCCGACCTCCCGGCCGGTTCAGGGCGACCGAGAGGGCGCGCGCGACGGCGAGACCCGTCGGCCTCATCCGTGAGAGCGCTTCCACAAGCGTTGACAATGGTTGGACCAATGTCAAGGGGTGGACGTGACGCGGACCACTGGAGTCCCAAGTGGATCGGCGGTCACAGTGGTGCCATGACCTACGACGTCGAGTCCGTCCGCGCCCGCTTCCCGTCCCTCGCCACCGGCACCGCCCACTTCGACGGGCCGGGTGGCTCGCAGGTGCCCGCCGCCGTCGCCGACGCGGTGCGCGGCGCGATGACCTCGTCCCTGGCTAACCGTGGTGTGGTGACCGCCGCCGAACGCGCGGCCGACGCGATCGTGCTGGACGCCCGCCGGGCGATGGCCGACCTGCTCGGCGCACCGCCGGAGGGCGTCGTGTTCGGGCGCAGCATGACCCAGCTGACCTACGACTTCGCCCGCACGGTGGCGCGCACCTGGCGTCCCGGCGACGAGGTGGTGGTGACCAGGCTGGACCACGACGCGAACGTGCGGCCGTGGGTGCAGGCGGCCGAGGCGGTGGGCGCGGTGGTGCGGTGGGTCGGGTTCGACCCGGCGACCGGTGAGCTGGACGACGTGGCCGAGGTGCTGTCGGAGCGGACCCGGCTGGTGGCCGTCACGGCGGCGTCGAACCTGATCGGCACGCGTCCGGCGTTGGCGGGGATCGCCGCCGCCGTGCACGCGCGGGGTGCGCTGTTCTACGTGGACGGCGTGCACCTGACCGCGCACCACCCGGTGGACGTGGCGGCGATCGGGGCGGACTTCTTCGCGTGCTCGCCGTACAAGTTCTTCGGGCCGCACTGCGGTGTGCTGGCCGGGCGGCCGGAGGTGCTGGCGGAGCTGCGGCCGGACAAGCTGCTGCCGTCGTCGGACGCCGTGCCCGAGCGGTTCGAGCTGGGCACCCTGCCGTACGAGGTGCTGGCCGGCTGCACGGCCGCGGTGGACTTCATCGCCGACCTGGTTTCCGGCACGGGCACGCGGCGTGAGCGGATCGCGGCGTCGCTGACGACGGTGGGTGAGCACGAGGACGGGTTGCGGGAGGAGGTCGAGGCGGGGCTGGCCGCGCTGCCGGGGGTGGTCGTGCGGTCGCGGGCCGCGTCGCGCACGCCGACGGTGCTGGTGACGTTCGCGGACCACGCGGCCGCGGACGCGTACCGGTACCTGGCGGGTCTGGGCGTGAACGCGCCGGCGGGGTCGTTCTACGCGATCGAGACGTCCCGGTGGCTCGGGCTCGGCGACACCGGCGGGTTGCGGATCGGGCTCGCCCCCTACTCGACCGGGGCCGAGGTGGACCGGCTGCTCGACGGGCTGGCCGCGTTCCTGCGTTCGGCCTAGCGACAACCCCTGACGTGTCGGGCCGATCGGCGCAATGTCGGCGGGACGCCTGAACAGCCACCGACGGGTGCCCGTACCCCCGGACGAGAACGGGCCGCCCCGCCGCGCAGGTGGCCCCACACAGGAAGGTGGTCCATGAGGCACACACGTCCTCAGCTCGGCAGGAAACGCGCGGTCGTGATCGGTGCGGTCGGCGTGGCGGCGATGGTCGTGACGGCGGTGGCCGCGCTCGCCACGGCGGGTGGCGACGATCCTCCCGGGCAGGCGATCGTCTGCCCGTCGCCGGTCGGCGCGCTGGCCGCGGTGCCCGAAGCGGCGCGGACCGAGGTCGCCCGTGAGCTGGCCAACCTGGACAAGCAGCTCAAGGAGGCCAACGAGCGGTTGGTGAGCACCAAGGGTCAGGGTGGGCCGAACTTCGTCGACAACGCCATCCTGGGTCCGTTGGCGAGCAAGCGGACCGCCGCGTTGGACCGGATCGCGATCGCCGTCGACCGGGTCGCGGACAAGCCGGTGGGGCTTGAGCAGTTCGCCGAGTGCTCGCTGGGCGAGGCCGGCGACGTCGTCAAGGTCACTCTGCCCCCGGCGGCTGATCCCGCGACCGGTGAGCAGGTGATCGCGTGCCCGTCGCCGGTCGGTGCGTTGTCCGCGGTGCCTGCTGCGGCTCAGGCGGAGGTCACGCGTGAGTTGGCGAACCTGGACAAGCAGTTGGACGAGGCCAACAAGCGGTTGGTGGACACCAAGGGTCAGGGTGGGCCGAACTTCGTCGACAACGCGATTCTGGGTCCGTTGGCGAGCAAGCGGACGGCGGCGTTGAACCGGATCGAGACGGCGATCGGTCGGGTCGCGGACAAGCCGGAAGGGCTTGAGCGGTTCGCCGAGTGCGAGCTGGGGTGACCGGGTACGGGCCGGTCCGGGCGCGCACCCGGACCGGCCCGCCGCGTTCGAGCGCCGGGATCAACGGCGGCGCGGTCCGAACGTCATCCGCATCCCGCGCACGGCGAGTCCGAGCAGTGGTCGGTGGGGGAGCAGCCAGGCCAGCGGACCCGCCGGTGCGACGTCCCAGACCACTCCGACCGGGGCCACGTGACCGCTGGCGCGCAGCGGGGTGCGGGCCAGACCCCGGCCGAACGCCTGCCACGTCGACGTCGCCGCCGGCAGCCGCACGCCGAACCGCGGTGACCCGGCCCGGACCGACGCGATCGGGCCGTGCGCGTCACCGGCGGACGCCGCGAGGTCGCCGTCCCACTCGAACTCGGCCGATTCCTTGGGGATGCCCCACAGCTCACGCCCGCCCGCGCGGGACGCCGGGCTGTCCACCCAGATGCGCGTGATCGACACACCGAACCGCGGACCCTCGCGCACCAGCACGGCCGCCAGCAGCTCGTGGTAGGCCATGCCCGGCGGCCGGTAGTCCACGAACGCCGTGCCGACCACCGCCCGCCCGAACAACGTCACCGGACGCACGGGCAGCGGCGGCAGCGCGGTCGCCCGCACCAACCACACCGACACCCACGCCCGGCCGTGCAGCTGCCACGGTTCCGGCGGATAGCTCACCATCGGGGGTCCTCACTCCGGCGGCACGGTCAGGCGCGGGGCGCGGTGTGCGCGGCCACCATTGTCAGGCCACGACGACCTCGGCCGCTGCTGGAGGAGCGAGTCGGCGCGGTGATGTACCGTGCTGCGCCGACGGTCTGTAGTCGGGGCACACCTGTGGGGGACGAGCTAAAGCGTGAGTACGGTCATCGAGGAACGCGCGCCCGTCGAAGCCAAGAGACCCTCGGCGTTCCGCACCGACATCCAGTCCCTGCGCGCCGTCGCGGTGCTGGCGGTGGTGGTCAACCACCTCTGGCCGGGCGGGCTCACCGGCGGGTACGTCGGCGTCGACGTGTTCTTCGTCATCTCCGGCTACCTGATCAGCTCCCACCTCGACCGCGAGATCACCGCCACCGGCCGCGTCCGGCTCGGCCGCTTCTACGCCCGCCGCATCCGCCGGCTGCTGCCCGCGGCGTTGCTGGTGCTCGTCGTCAGCGTCGTGGCCGCGTACTTCCTGCTGCCCTACCCGCGCTGGGAGGCGACCGCGGCAGAATCGTTCGCCAGCGCCCTGTACTGGGAGAACTGGCTGCTCGCGGCCAAGTCGGTCGACTACTCGGCGGCCAACGCGGCGGCCAGCCTGGTGCAGCACTACTGGTCGCTGTCGGTGGAGGAGCAGTTCTACCTGGTCTGGCCGCTGCTGCTGGTGCTGCTGTTCAAGATCCGGCAGCGCCGGGCGCAGATCGTCGGCATCGCCTCGGTCGGCGCGGCGTCGTTGGCGTTCAGCGTCTACTACACGCAGGTCGAGCCGAGCCAGGCCTACTTCATCACGCCGGTCCGGGTGTGGGAGTTCGCGCTCGGCGCGTTGGTCGCGCTGACCGGGGTGGAGCTGTCGAAGCGGCTGTCCGGCGCCGCGTCGGCCGTCGGGTTCGCCATGATCCTCGGGTCGGCGTTCGCCTACGGTCACGGCACGCCGTTCCCCGGTTACCTGGCGTTGGTGCCGACCGTCGGCACGGCGCTCGTCATCGCGGCCGGGACGCGCCCCGGCCGGCAGTGGCACGCACCGGTCACGGCGTCGTCGCCGGTGCAGTTCCTCGGTGGCATCAGCTACTCGCTGTACCTGTGGCACTGGCCGCTGATCATGATCGCGCCGTTCGTGTTCGGTGACGCCCTGCAGGCCGGCCGGATGACCACGCCCTACCTGCTCGTCGTGCTCGCGGCGTCGCTCGTGCTGGCCTACCTGTCCAAGGTGCTGGTCGAGGACCGGGGCATCGCGATCCGCCTCGGCTCCGGTCGTACGTTCGCCGCGATGGTCGTCGGCCTGGTCGTCGTCTCCGCGGCCGCGGGCGGGCTGAACTGGACTTACGGCCGGCACGTCGCGCAGGCCGAGCGTGACGTCGCCGAGCACGGCACCGGGCCGTGCGCGGGCGCCCAGGCGATGATCCCGGCCAACGGCTGCCCGAACCCGCTGGGACCGGCGAAGGTCGTCCACATGGGGCCGGCGAACGAGTACTTCAAGCAGCCGCCCGGCTGCGCCGCCGCCGAGGACGAGGCCGACGTCATGGTCTGCGACTTCAGCGGGGGCTCGGGGTCCGCGCGGACGGTGTGGCTCGTCGGCGACTCCCACGCCCAGCAGTGGCAGCCGCCGGTGGCCGACCTGGCTCGCGAGCACGGCTGGGTGCTCAAGCTCGCCTACCTCGGCGGGTGCCCGTTCGCGGAGGTGGACTTCGTCGGCTACCGCGGCACGGCGACCGACGAGGCCAAGCGCAAGTGCGCCGACTGGACCGCGCGGATGACCGACGTGATCGCGGACGACTCGCCGTCGGTGGTGCTGACCTCGTTCTACGCGCGCAAGGAGCTCGTGGACGACGGCAGCGGCCGGTCGCAGGTCGAGCAGTACCGCGACGGGCTCGAACCGCGCTGGCGGCGCTGGACCGACGCCGGCGCGCGCGTGGTGGTGCTGGGCGACCCGCCGCTCAACGGCGAGGTCCGCGACCACCAGTGCGTGGCGCTGAACCCGGGCGACCCGGCTCCGTGCGCGGTGGACCGCGGCACCGCCCAACCGCCGGACCCGCTGTCGGAGGTCGCCAGGACCAGCGACAACCCGGCCGTGTCGTTGGCCGACTTCAGCGACTACTTCTGCGACGAGCACAAGTGCCACGGGGTGGTCGGCAACATCGCCGTGTACTACGACCCGGACCACCTCAACGCCGCCTTCAGCCGCACCCTGGCGCCGATGGTGGCGGAGGCCGTGAACCGCCGTTGAGCGGTTCGAAGCCGGGTCACCGAGGTGCGCCGCCCAGACCACGGCGGGTGCGCGCGGGTGGCGGCGAAGGCTCGGGTTCGGCCGTGCGCAGGCTCGTGTAGGCCTCCAGCCAGCCGGTGGCGCGGTGGTCGCCGCGCCTGGTGAACACCGCCACACCCGTCCCGGTCTGCTCGTCGTCCTCCGGCGGGTACGCCAGGGTCGAGGCCGACGTCGTGGGCGCGGTCCAGGCCCGGCCGCGCCAGGCGATCGCGGTCGCGCCGGTGCCCCCGGTGACCGTGGCGGTGTCGGCGTGCGCGTTCAGCACGTAGCTGGTCGCGCGTTCGCGCAACAACGCGGTGTAACCGGCGTGGTCCAGGACGCAGCCCGCAGGTGACCGCCCCGGTGGCCAGTCCGGGGATCGGACGCCCCGGGCGATCGCCGAACGCCACAGGTCCGGCACCACCTCCTTGAGGTGCGCGCGGGTCGCCATCTCCTCGCACATCCACAGCAACCGGCCCGCGCCGCGGCCCGGCGCGAGACCCCGCCAGCGCACGCGGTGGTCCAGGTCGGCGGCCACCACGGCGATCCACGGGTGCACGGTGCCCAGCACGCCCTGCGCGGCCAGCCACGCCAGGAACCTCGGCGCCTGCTCGTACACCGGGTGCAGGGTGGCCACGGGGATGCCGCCGGCCACCCGTCGTCCGGCCCGTCGGCCGGCGGAGTCGAACAGGTGCGGCGAGCGCGCCGCGAGCAGCAGCGCCGCCCACGCCAGGTCACCGGGCGCGGTGGTCGTCTGCGAACCCAGGCCCTTCACCGACGTCGTGTTGGTGATCTGCGACGTGCGGCCGCCCGCCTTGATCACCGTGGCCACCGCGGGCCGCACCGGTTCGGGCACCGGGATGCCCGCCAGGTCGCGCACCGCGACCGACAGCACCAGGCTCAGCGCGTTCTCCGCCTCGTCCGGGTCCTGTGGCACGGGCAGCAGGCCGAGCGTGCGGCGCAACCGGTGCCCGGTGTGGGTCGACACCATCATCCGCGCGGTCAGCCGGCCCAGCTCGGTGATCGCCAACCGGCCGCCGTCGGACGACGTCAGGTGACCCTCGTCCACGAGGAACGCCACGGCCTCCTGCACCGGCTCCAGGTCGTCGTCCCCCTGCGCGTGCGCCAACGTCTCCACCCACCACGCCTGCGCGTCGTCCACCGTGCCGATCCGGCCCTGGAGCACCTCGGCCAGCACGTGGTCGGGCAGGGAGTCGCGGATCCGCGAGTACACCGAGTACCCGGCGACCAGCCTGGTCTGCCAGTCGGCGCGCTGCGTCTCGTCGACGACCAGGTACGACCAGCCCTCGGTCTCACCAGCACCGATGCGCCCCGCCCGGCCGAACATCTGCAGCACGGTGGAGGTGTCGATCGGTTCGCCGCCGATGGAGACGTCCCGGACGATCACGGCCCGGGCGGGCAGGTTCACACCGGCCGCGACGGTGGAGGTGGCCACCAGGACGTCCGCCTCACGTGCCCGGAACGCCCGTTCGGCGGCGTGCTTGTGCTCGTAGTCGGCGTAGTGCAGGCGGACGCCGACCTCCGCGCACGCCTTGGTCAGGCCGTCGACGTCGTCGGCGGCGACGGTGTGCAGGGGCGCGCCCCGGTCGGCGGCGATCGCCATCGCGGTGGAGCGGACGTTGCGCTTGGAGCCGCAGAACACCAGCACGCTGCCGCCCTCGGCGGTGTGCCGGTGGGTGAGGTCGAGCACGACCTGCTCACGCAGGCGGTTGTTCGCGGTGAAGCCGGAGGCGGCGGGGATCGTGGGCAGCTGCCAGGTGACCGTGGACGGCCGCCAGGTCGTGGCCACGAGGTCCGCCTCCAGCCACTCGGCGACCTCGGCGGCGTTGGACACCGTCGCCGAGAGCCCGACGATCCGGACCGGTGAGTCGGTGCCGCGCACCCGGGCGAGCAGCGCCTCCAGCAGCGCGCCCCGGCCCGGGCTGCCGAGCAGGTGGATCTCGTCCACGACCAGGCAACCGACCTCGCCCAGCGCGGCCTGCAGCGAGCCGGCGCGGCAGATCGCCTCGAACTTCTCCGTGGTGGCGACCCACAGGTCGGCCGCCTTGACCGCTTCGACGTCCACGGCGTACTCGCCGGACAGGCGTTCGACGCGCAGGCCCTCGGTGCGCCAGGTCTCCAGTTCGCGGTCGAGTTCGTCGGTGAGCGAGCGTTGCGGCACGAGCCAGGCGGCCTTGCGGCCCTCGTGCAGGATCGCCTTGAGCACGGCGAGCATGCCCATCGCCGTCTTGCCCGCGCCGGTCGGTGCCGTGATCAACAGGTGGGAGTCGCCGTCCACCAGGTGGGGCGCGGCCTGGGCCTGCGCGGGGTTGAGCACGGGGAACGGCAGGAACCGCGCCCAGTCGGCCGGCACGTACCGCCCGACCGGCACCGGGTCGGGCACGGTGCCGGGGTCGACCGGTTCGTGCAGGTCCCACAGCACCTCGAAGGCCAGGCGAGCCGCCCGCGCCCCCTCGCCGACCACCGGTTCGCACCGCTGCGGCACCACGCCGCCGACGTCCGACAACCAGGCGGCGGCCGAGGTCGCGGACACGTCCTCCTGCTCCAACCAGTGCCGGACGGCCCGGAACGGCACCCCGGCCTCGCCCAGGCGCGCCCGCAACCCGTCGAACTCGGGCCGGTCGGGCAGCACGACCCGCGCGTCCACCCCGGCCGGCAGGGCGGTCACGTCCAACGCCGGGTCGACCGTCTTGCACCACCACACGGGCCGCGCGTCCAGTGCCGCCAACGCGGGCGGCAACGCCGGCACCCCGGCCGCGCGAGTCGTCGGCGCACCCTCCGAGCCGCTGAGGATCGACCGGATCCGGGCCGCCATCGCGACCGTGGAGACCCGCCGCGCCGGCCGCGCCACCGTCGGTTCCGCCTCCGCGGCCTCCGGCTCCACCTCGCCCGGAGGGGCCTCCGGCTCACTCCGGGAACCGGCCCCGCGCCCGGGCTCCTGACCCGCAGCGCTCCCCGGCCCGCGCCGCCGCGGTTCCTGCTGTTCCCGTGCCGGCCGCCGCGACCGCACCGGCTCCGCCTGCGGTGAACCCGGCTCCGGCGGCACGTCCCGGTAGGTGCGGCGGTCATCGGTCAGGGACTCGTCGGTCAGGGGTTCCTGGGTCAGGGACTCGCCGGCCAGGGGTTCGTTGGTCAGGGGTTCGTTGGTCAGGGGTTCGTCGGGCCCGGCGTCCCGGCGGGCCGGGGGAGCGGTCCGGCCCTGGCGGTTCGCCGGCGGTCGGCGGACGGTGTGGGTGGCGTTGGCCAGCGCTTCGAGCTGGGCGTCCTCCGCGAGGCGGCGCGAGACGGCGTCCGGGCGCAGGTCGCCCAACACCGAGCGCTGCGCGAGCTTCAACTCCCGCAGCGTGAACGACGCCGGGCACGTGGGGCACGCCACGGCGGCTTGGAGCTGCTGCCGGCCGCGGTCCGGGTGGGCGCGGTACAGGCCGTGGATCTCACCCGCGCACTTCGGGCACCGGCGGTCGATGGGCACGGGGGACAGCTGCCAGCCCGGCTCCGCGTACCGCGCGATCGCGGGCTCCGGCCGGACACCCCACCTGGCCTGCACCACCCCGGCGACCGACGTGTCCACCACGGGCGACCCGTCCTCCACCCATCGCCTCCGTCCCCGCCGCCGGCCGTCGACCCGGCCGTCGACCCCCGGCGGCCGACACGTGATGCTATGCCGAACCGGTCGTGCGCAGGACCGGGACGTGCTGCTCCTCCTCCGTCAGCGAGCCGTGGTGCCCCACCAGCTCGGTCAGACCGGTCTCGACCTCCGATCGGACCACCGCCAGCGAACCCCTCGCCGCCACGACCAGGTCACCGATCCGCGGCAGCACGTGCTCGTCCACGCGCGGCCCGAACCACCCCGCCGCGACGGCCTCCGCGCGTGACGCGATCCACGCCCGGTCACCCAGCCGCTCGACCCACCTGGCCCGCACGGCCTCCGCGTCGGACGTGTAGACGTGCCGGACCCGCGTCTCACCGCCGAGCACCCGCACCCCCTCGCGCAGGACCGCGTCGGTGTCGAAGTCCACCCGGTCCGCCACCGGCACCATCCCGTGGTCGGCCGTCACGACCAGCGCGCCACCCGCCGGCAGGCCGTCCGCCACCGCCGCCGCCAACCGGTCGACGAACCGCAGCTGCCACCGCCACGGCTTGCTGCCCGGCCCGTACACGTGCCCGAGCGCGTCCAGGTCGGCGTGGTAGGCGTAGCAGAGCACCCGGTCCGCCGACCGCAACGCCTCCGCCACCCGTGTCACCAGGTCACCGAACCCGAGCACGCCCTGGAACCGCCCGCCTCGCAGCACGGCCCGCGACAGCCCGCTGCCCTGCTGGTCACGCGGCAGCACGAGCCGCACCGCCACCCCCGCGTCGGCGGCCACCTCGAACGCCGTGCGCCGCGGCTGCACGTCCTCCGGCACGAGCACGGTCCGCAGGTCCACGTGTCGCGCCGACCCGTACCGGCGCCACCTCAACGCGTCCAACACCTCGTCGTCGACGGCGAACGTGTACCCGACCAACCCGTGCTCACCGGTCGGCAGGCCGGTCCCGAGCGCGGCCACGCTGGTCGCCGTGGTCGCCGGGAACCCGGCCGTGATCGGCGACCCGGCCAACGACGCCAGGAACGGCGCGTCGGCCTCGTGCTCGCGCAGCAACCGCCACCCGAGACCGTCGACGAGCAGCACGCACACCCGCGACGGTCCGGAGATGCCGAGCACGTCGACCATCCCGGGCACCTCCAGCCCGGCCAGCAACGACGGCACGACGTCGGCGAGCGATCCGGCCCCGTACCGGGGCACCAGCGGGTCCATGGCACCCGACCCTAGCCCGCCGGGGACGATCTACCCCATGACCACCGAACGCCAAGGCCCACCCCTGCGGGGCGACGAGCGCGAGACGTTGCGCGCGTTCCTCGACTACCACCGCGCCACGCTCGCCATGAAGTGCGACGGTCTGTCCACAGAGGACTTGCGCCGCCGCTCCATGCCGCCGTCCACGCTCACCCTGCTCGGGCTGGTCCGGCACATGGCCGAGGTGGAGCGGACCTGGTTCCGCCGGGTGATCAACCACGAGGACGTCCCGCTGGTGTGGTCGGCCGACGGTGACTTCCAGGTCGCCTACGACGCCTCCACCGCCACCAGGTCCGAAGCCTTCGAGGCCTGGCAGGCGGAGGTCGAGCACGCGCGCCGCATCGAGCGCGAGGCCGAGTCCTTGGACGTCACGGGTCACCACGCACGCTGGGGCGGGGAGGTGTCGTTGCGCTTGGTCATGCTCCACGTCATCCACGAGTACGCGCGGCACAACGGGCACGCCGACCTCCTGCGCGAGGGCATCGACGGCACCGTCGGTGCGTGACGCGGCCCCGCTGCGGCCAGGCTGGTCAGGCTGGTCCGCCTTCGCGCCCGGGCCGCGGCACGAGCCGGCCGACGAGTTCCACCAGCGCCGCCGCCACCGCGCCGACCACCGCGCCCACCAGCAGCCGCTGCGGCGTCACGTCGAGCAGGAACACGTCCGCCGCCGGCACGGGCACGGCCAGGATCACCGCCGCGGCCCCGGCCAGCCCGGCCACGAGCGCCACCTTCCAGCCGGTCAACGGCCGCGACACCAGCGACAACGTCCACAGCGAGGCGACGAGCACCACGACCGTCGCCACCGTCCGCCCGGCCGCCGGACCGCCGGCCGGGTCCAGCTGGCGGATCACCAGGTCGCCGGCGAACGCGGCCAGCCCGATCACCGCACCGGTCGGCACGGCCAGCCGCAGCACCCGCCGCAGGAAACCCGGCACGTACCGGCGCCGGTTCGGGCCGAGCGCCAGCACGAAACCGGGGATGCCGATCGTCAGCGCGGAGATCATGGTGAGCTGGATCGGCGCCAACGGGTAGGCCAGCCCGCTCACCAGCACGACCAGCGCCAGCACCAGCGAGTACCCGTTCTTCACCAGGAACAGGTTCGCCGCCCGCTCGATGTTGGCGATCACCCGCCGCCCCTCCGCGACCACGTCGGGCAGGTGCGCGAACCGACTGTCCAGCAGCACGAGCTGGGCCACCGCCCTGGTCGCGGCGGCGCCGTTGCCCATCGCCACGCCGATGTCGGCGTCCTTCAACGCCATCGCGTCGTTGACACCGTCACCGGTCATCGCCACCACGTGCCCGCGCCGCTGCAACGCGCCCACCATGGCCCGCTTCTGCTGCGGCGTGACCCTGCCGTACACGGCGGAGGTCTCCAGGACGTCGGCCAGCTCGTCCGGGTCGTCGGGCAACGTCCGCGCGTCCACCGCCTCGTCCGCCGCGGAGATGCCGGGCACCCCGACGGCCACCGCGACCGCTCCGACCGTGCGCGGGTTGTCGCCGGAGATCACCCGCAGCGCCACACCCTCCTCGGCGAAGTACCGCAGTGTTTCGGCGGCGTCCTCGCGGATCCGCTCGGCCAGCACGACCAGCGCGCGCCCGGCCAGGCCGGCGGGCAACGACGTGCCGTCGGCGGGGGCGCGGGCCGAGGCCAGGACCAGCACCCGCTTGCCCTGCGCGGCGATGTCGCCGGCACGCTCCGACCACGCCCCACCGGCCGGGAACACCATCTCCGGCGCGCCCAGCACCCACGTGCCGTGCCCGTCGGCGTCCACCGAGGACCACTTGCGGGCCGAGGAGAACGGCACGCCGCCGGTCCGCCGCCAGGTGGTCGAGGTGAACGACGCGGCCAGCGCGGCGGAGGTCGCGTTCGCGTCCGGCGCCGACGCCAGCAACGCCAACGCCTCCCGGACCTCGTCCCCCGGCCCGTCCACCACCAGCGAGTCGAACACGATGTCGCCGTGCGTGAGCGTGCCCGTCTTGTCCAGGCACACGACGTCGACCCGGGCCAGCACCTCCACGGCGGGCAGCTCCTGCACCAACGTCCGCTGCCGCGCCAGGGTCACCGCGGCCACCATGAACGCCAGGCTGGTGAGCAGCACCAGGCCCTCGGGGACCATGCCGACCAACGCCGCCACGGCGCCGGTCATCGCGTCCTGCCAGCCGTCGGTGTCGGCGCTGCGCAGCTGGCCCAGGAGCAGCAGCGGGCCGACCACCAGCATCATCAGCGAGATCCACCGCAGCAGCTTGTTCGTGCCCGCGACCAGTTCGGACCGCACCACGGTGAACCGGCGCGCCTCGGCGGTGAGCCGGCTCGCGTAGGCGTCCGCGCCGACCGCCGTGGCCCGGAACCGGCCCGACCCCGCCACCACGATCGACCCCGACCGCACCTCGTCGCCCACCGCCTTGTGCACCGGGTCGGACTCGCCGGTCAGCAGCGACTCGTCCACTTCCAACCCGTCGGTGGCGTCGACCACGCCGTCGGCCACGACCTGGTCGCCGGTGCGCAGCCCGATCAGGTCGTCGGCCACCACCTCGTCGACCGCGATCTCGGACGTCACACCGTCGCGCGTCACCCGGGCGTGTGGCGCGTTGAGCACGGCGAGCCGGTCGAGGGTGCGCTTGGCCCGCAGCTCCCCGATCACGCCGATCGCCGTGTTGGCCACGACGACCAGCCCGAACAGGCCGTTCTGCCAGCGCCCGGTGGCGAGGACGACCAGGAACAACGCGGTCAGCAGCCCGTTGAACGGCGTGATGACGTTCGCCCGGACGATCTGCCCGGCGCCGCGGCTGGTGCGGGAGCCGACCGCGTTGGTCCGCCCGTCGGCGACCCGCTCCGCGACCTGCGCCGAGGTCAACCCCTCCGCCTGCGCCACCCCCACACCGGCGACCTCGGACATCCGCACCTCCCCGCGCCCGACCGGGCCCCATCGTCACCCGCCCCACCCGTTCCCGCCCGCCACGCCTCGGCGGACGCGGTCGAGTTTCGGCACCCGGTGATCACGGCTAGCGTCGGTTCCATGCCGTCGACCGGGCAGCAAGCGGACGACCTCGACCAGCTGGACAACCCGCTGCTGCGCGAGCCGCTGCGACCCGAGCACGTCAAGCCGCGCCTGCTCGGCCACCGGGGCACCACCCCGGGCCTCAACCTGGTCCACGCCCACGTGAACCGGGCGATCCGGCAACGCGACCTGAACGCCCTCTTCGTCACCGGTCCCGGCCACGGCGGACCCGGGCTCGTCGCGAACGCCTACCTGGAGGGCACCTACAGCGAGGTCTACCCGGCCATCGGCGAGGACCTGGACGGCCTGCGCGCGCTGTTCCGCCAGTTCTCCTTCCCCGGCGGCATCCCGAGCCACGTCGCGCCGGAGACCGGGCCGCCGGCCGCGAGCCGGCACTCGAACAAGTTCCTCGACCCGGCCCGCGACGGCGTGGTGCTGCCGGTCCTGCACCTCAACGGCTACAAGATCGCCAACCCCACCGTGCCGGCGCGCAACCCGGAGGACGAGTCGGCGTCGCTGCTGCGCGGGTACGGCCACACACCGCACTTCGTCGTCGGCGATGAGCCCAAGGCCGTGCACGAGCAGCTGGCGTCCACAGTGGACACCGTGCTGGACGACATCGCCGAGATGAAGACGGCCACGCGGCGCCCACCGTGGCCGGTGATCGTGCTGCGCACACCGAAGGGCTGGACCGGACCGCGCGAAGTGGACGGCCGGCCGGTCGAGGGCACCTTCCGCGCGCACCAGGTCCCGCTCGCCGGCACCCGCACCGATGCCGGTCACCGCGCCCAGCTGGAAGAGCGGATGCGCGGCTACCGGCCGGAGGAGCTGTTCGACGACGACGGCGCGCTCGTGCCGAATGGACCACTGCCTGCGCAGCAGGCACTACGTGAACGTGGTCGTGGCGGGCAAGCAGCCCGCGCTGACCTACCTGGACATGACCGCCGCGATCGCCCACTGCGCGCGCGGCGTGGGCGCCTGGGACTGGGCGGGCACCGCCGAGGGCGAGCCGGACGTGGTGCCGGCGTGCGCGGGCGACATCCCGACGTTGGAGACCCTGGCGGCGGCGAAGCTGCTGCGCGAACACCTGCCCGGCCTGAAGGTGCGGGTGGTGAACGAGACCACGGACAAGCCGGTGATCTTCGCCTTCCACGGCTACCCGTGGCTCGTCCACCGCCTCACCTACCGCCGCACGAACCACGTCGACCTGCACGTGCGCGGCTGCAAGGAGGAGGGCACCACGACCACGCCGTTCGACATGGTGATGCTCAACGACCTCGACCGGTTCCACCTGGTCATGGACGTGATCGACCGCGTGCCGTCGTTGGGCGGCGCGGCGGCGTCGGTGCGCCGGCGCATGGTCGACGCCCGGTCCGCCGCCCGCCGGTACACCCGTGAGCACGGCGAGGACGACCCGGCGATCGCCGGGTGGACGTGGGGCTGACGTGCGGGTCCTGGTGGTCAACGCGGGCTCGTCCAGCCTGAAGCTGCGGCTGCTGGCGGCCGACGACGAGGTGGAGCGCACCGCCGACGTCGAGCCGGACCCGGCGCGGCTGGGCGAGGTGCTGGAGGGCTGGCCGACGCCGGACGCCGTCGGGCACCGGGTGGTGCACGGCGGGACCAGGTTCACCGAACCGGTCGTCGTCGACGACCTGGTGCGGCAGGCCCTGGTCGACCTGACCGCGCTCGCGCCGCTGCACCAGCCGAAGTCGTTGGCGGCCCTGGACGCGGTGCACCGGCTGCTGCCGCGCGTGCCGGCGGTCGCGTGCTTCGACACCGCGTTCCACACCACGATCTCCGCCGCGGCGGCCACCTACGCCGTGCCCCGGGAGTGGCGGGAGCGGTACGCGATCCGCCGTTACGGCTTCCACGGCCTGTCCCACGCCCACTGCGCGCGCCGGGTGGCCGAACTGGTGTCGCCCGGCCTGCGGCTGGTCAGCTGCCACCTGGGCGCGGGCGCGTCCCTGGCCGCTATCGCCGACGGCCGCAGCATCGACACCACCATGGGCTTCACCCCGCTGGAAGGCCTGGTGATGGCCACCAGGTCGGGCACCGTCGACCCCGGTCTGGTGCTGTGGTTGGAGGAGCACGAGGACCTGTCGCCGCACGAGGTCGCGACCGCGTTGGAGCAGGAGTCCGGCCTCACCGCGCTGGCCGGCACCGGCGACCTGCGCGAGATCGACGCGGCGGCGGCCGGCGGCGACCCGGACGCCGTGCTGGCGCTGGACGTCTACACGCACCGGCTCGTCGGGGGCGTCGCCGCGATGGCCGCCGCGCTCGGTGGTCTGGACGTGCTGGCGTTCACCGGCGGCGTCGGCGAGAAGTCCGCCACGGTGCGCCGCCGGGCCGCGGAGAGGTTGGGGTTCCTCGGCATCGCGATCGACCCGGACCGCAACGGGCACGTCGACGGCGACACCGACATCACCGGACCCGTCGCGCAAGCCCGGACCCTCGTCGTCACGGCGCGCGAAGACCTGGAGATCGCACGCGGCACCCGAAGCGCGCTCAGTCGCTGATCGGCTTGCCGCCGCCGACGACCCCCCGACGATCAGGCGACGGTGTCTGCGGCGGCCAGCCGGGACCGGATCGCCAGCACCTCGGCGGTGCGGTGCTGGGAGCGGTACAGCTCCAGCGCCTGCGACCAGGCCTCGCGCGCCTCGTCGTGCTGGCCCAACGCCGAGTGCGCCTGCGCCAGCAGGTCCAGCGTGTCGGCCTCCTCACCGCGGTCGTTCAGGCTGCGCAGCACCGCGATCGCGTCGCGGAAGTGCTCGACGGCCCGCGCGTGGTCGCCGGTGCGGTGGGCGATGTGCCCGACGCTGCTCAACGTGTAGGCCTCGCCGTCGGCGTAGCCGAGCCGCCGGTTCAGCTCCAGCGCGGCCGTGCAGTACTCCGCCGCGCGCGTGAGGTCGCCGAGCCTCATGTGGTACCAGCCGACCGAGTTGAGCATGTTCGCCTCACGGGTCGGGTCGCCCAGCCCCCGGTAGAGCTCCAACGCCTGGTACGCGTGCTTCAGCGCGCGCTCGCTGTCGCCCTGCTGGTGCCACGCGGCAGCGAACGCCTCGTGCGTGCGCGCCTGCCCCGCGACGTCGTCGGCCCGGTGGAACAGGTCCAACGCCCGGTGCAGGTGCGCCAGGCCCTCGCGGTGCTCGCCGACGTCCAGCAGCGCCACCCCGAGCCGCCGGTGCGCGCGGGCCTGGTCGCCCGGGTCGTCCAAGTGCTCGACGGCGGCGACGGCGGTCCGCCACGTGGCGAGGTTGTCCCGCCGGTGCCCCTGCCGGTAGTGGAACGTGTGCAGCACCCAGCCGAGCCGCCACGCCGGGGTGTGCCACCCGTGCCGGGCGGCCAGGAGCTGCGCCTCCATCAGGTTGGCGTGCTCGACCTCGAACCACGCCACCGCGCGCGCCAGGTCGGGCAGCGGGTGGGGCGTCACGCCGGGCACCGGGCGGCCGATCGCGATCGACGGCCGGTGCGGGTCGAGCACGCGTTCACCGGAGTACGCGGTGTGCAGGTAGAAGTCGAGCAGCCGGGTCAACGCCTCGTGGCGCACCGGTTCGGCGATGTCGCGCGTCGCCTGCTCGGCCGCGTACAGCCGCACCAGGTCGTGCATCCGGTAGCGGCCCGGCTCGTGCTCCTGCACCAGGCTCTCCGCCTCCAGGCCGCGCAGCCGCACCCGTGCCTCGGCGGTGGGCACGCCGATCAGCGCCGCGGCGGCCGGCAACCCGATGTCCCGGCCCGGTGCGAGGCCGAGCAGCCCGAACGCGGTGGCCGTCGGCTCGGCCAGCGCCTGGTAGGACCAGGAGAACACGGCCCGCAGGTTGGCCTCGGCGTCGTCGATGTTGAGCGCGTCCAACCGGCCGGCGTGGTCGCGCAGCTCGTCGGCCAGGGCGCACAGCGAGAACTCGGGGTGGCTGGTCGCGCGGGCCGCCACGATCCCCAGGGCCAGCGGCAGGCCGGCGCAGAACGCGACCAGCTCGTCCACCGCGCCGGGTGCCGACGCCAGCCGGTCCGGGCCGAGGTGGCGGTCGAGCAGGTTGCGGGCCTCGTCGTCGGGCAGCACGTCCAGGTCGACCTGGCGGGCGCCGTGCGCGGTGACCAGGCGGGTCAGCCGGCGGCGGCTGGTGATCAGCACCGTGCACGTGGGGCTGCCGGGCAGCAGTGGCACGACCTGGGCCGTGTCACGGGCGTTGTCCAGCACGATCAGCATCCGGCGGCCGGCGATCACGCTGCGGTACAGGCCGGCCTGGGCCTGCGGGTCGGTGGGCATGGTGGCCGGGTCGACGCCCATCGCCTCCAGGAACCCGCGCAGGGCCGCCGCCGGCGGCACGGGTGAGCACGTGGGGTCGAAGCCGCGCAGGTCGACGTGCAGCTGACCGTCCGGGAACAGGTGCAGGTTGCGGTGCGCCCAGTGCAGCGCCAACCAGGTCTTGCCGATGCCTCCCGCGCCGCTGAGCGCCGAGATGACCACGGTCGCGGGCTGGGCCGTGAGAGCGGCCGTGACGTGCGCCAACTCCCGTTCCCGCCCGGTGAACCCGGCCGGCGCGGCGGGCAGCTGCCGGGCCACCGGCTCGTCCTGGGGCGCGGTGGTCTCCGACGTCGCCATCGCCCACCGCCGGTGCAGCTCGACCAGTTCGGCCTTGGTCGCGCCGCAGGCCCGCGCGATCCGCGCCACCACCTCGAAGTGCTCGGGCACGGCACGGCCCTGGCAGTAGCGGTGCAGCGCGGACCTGCTCAACCCGGTCCGCTCGCCCAGCACCCGGTAGCTGCGGCCGCTGCCCCGCTTCAGTTCGCCGAGCGCTCGCGCGAACGCGTCGACGTGCGCCGATGACGACATGCACCGCCCCCTCGATGATCCAGCGTCCCACAGGCTGTCCCACCGGTCCACGTCGTTGCAGCTCAAGGCATCCGCGCTGTCCCAGCGTCCCGTGCCCCTGGCGCCGCCGTGCCCCGATCCGCCATGGTCGAACCCGACGGACCGGTGGGCTCGGCGCTTGAGGGGGATGTCGCGCCCGCCGTTCGGTCGACGGCCACCCCACGCGCGGGGTGCCGGTAACCGGGGGCGTCCGGCCGCGTCGACGAACCACGACGCGGCCGGACGGGGGTTCGGTCCCGCACCGGCCCTAGCGCGGTGTGATGCCGTTCAGCACGGTGGACACCAGCGCGTCCACGTAGCCCGGCGGCACTTCGACCGGCTCCGCCAGACCCCGGTAGACGCGGGGGAGGACCAGTTCGTGGCACGCGCCGACGATGAGCGTGGCCACCGCTTCGAGGTCGGTGGTCGCGGCGATCCGGCCCCGGTCCCGTTCGACGCGCAGGTAGTCGGCGAGGGCCGCGTGCAGGCCGCGCCCGCCGGCCATCGGGTTGGGCAGCGCGTCGAAGCGGGCGAACACCTCGGGTTGGCCCACCAGGCCGGCGAACGCGGGCAGGAACGCGGCGTGCACGGCCAGGGCGTGGGTGACGAAGGCGTGCAGGTTCTCTTCGAGCGTGCCGTCCGCGGCGGGACTGCCGACGCGCCGCTCGACCTCGCGCACGTGCTCGTGCAGGGCCAGCGCGAGCAGCTCCTCCTTGTCCGCGAAGTGGTTGTAGAGCACGCCTACCGCGACGTCGGCGGCGCGGGCGATGTCGCGGACCGTGAGCCCGGCGGTGCCCCGTTCGGCGATGAGGCGGGTGGCCGCGGCGATCAGGTGGTCGCGCAGGCTCACCTCGCCGTCACGCAGTGCTGCTGCTCGTCGTGGTGCCATCGCGCTGCATCGTAGGCGGTAGGTGCAGGACGAAGCCGTGCCCGGCCGCCTCGGTCAGGAACCCGAGCGGCTCGACCACCTGGTCGACGTGCCACACGCCATGCGGCAGCGCGGGCAGCCGGGCCACCAGCAGCGCCGCGACCACGCCCGTGGCACGGCTCTGCCTCCTCCCGCTGAACGCGCACGTCACCCCGCCCGCCGACACCGCCACCGCGAACCCGTCACCGCCCACGTGCACCCCGGTCAACGGCCCGAGCCGGTGCGCGAACCGCGCGGCGGCGGGCAGCAGCGCGGTGACCAGCCGCGAGTCCAGGCACAACCCGGTGCGCACGCGGTCCACGTCGAGCGTGCGGAGCAGCGTGTGCTGGTCGGAGAACGGGAACCCGTGCACGGTCCGCGTGCCGTGGGGCGCGGGGAAGGTCGTGCGCCAGGACGGACCCAGCCGCGCGAGCCCGTCGAGCGTCCACGCGACCGCCGCCGCACCGTGCCGTTCGCCGCCGCCCACCAGCACGCCGATCTCGACGTCACGGGCGCCGGTCAGCTCGACGCAGTGCCGGGCCAGCAGGTTCGTGACACCGGGCGCGAGGCCGACGCTGAGCAGCGCGGTCGCGTCACCCTCCAGTGCCTCGACGGCGGTGACGGTCTCGTGCGACGCGGTCACGTCCACGTAGTGCACGCCGCGTTCCAGGCAGGCGCGGGCGATCCGGGCGTTGTCCACCTCGGCGCACATCAACACGGCGTAGGCGCCGTCCAGCGCGCGCTGCACGTCTCCGTCGTCCCGCAGGTCCACCCGCAATGTCGTGGTGCCCGGGACCGTCGCCGCCGCGTTGCGCCCGGCCACCACCACCTCGTGCGCGGGGGACAGCACGGCCGCCGCCTCGCGGCCGACCGCGCCGTACCCGCCGAAGATCACGATCCGCGCCACGTCAGGCCCTCGCGGTGACGAGCCGGGCGTTGCCGCGCAGCCGCACCGCGGCACCGTCGAAGTACGGCGTCAACGCCCTCGCCACGGCGTCCCGGGTGCCGGCCACCAGGGCCGGCGAGGCGTCTCGCAGCGCGTGCCGCACCGGGCCCCAACCCATGAGGAACTCCGTCGCGTCGGCGACGTCGCCGCCCCACACCTGGTCGGCCTCCACCGCCTCGGCCGTGACGTCGGTGAAGCCCGCGCCGGTGAGCACCCGGTCGACGACGGCCGGGTCGGCCAGCGACAGCGGCCCGGTCTCGGCGGACGTCCACACCGGCGCGCCGCCGAACGCCTCGAACACCCCGGCCATGTCGCCGAGATCGCGCATCGACAGGAACGCCAACCGGCCGCCGGGCCGCAGCGCGCCGCGGATGTTGGCGAACGCCGCGACCGGGTCGGCGAAGAACATCACCCCGAACCGGCTGACGGCCACGTCGAAGGCGTGCGGCGGGAACGGGAAGACCTGCGCGTCGCCCTGCTCGTAGGCCAGGTTGGGCACACCCGTCGCGGCGGCCCGGGCACGGGCCAGCATCGGGCCGGACAGGTCGACGCCCAGCACGTGCGCCGCACGTCGTGCCGCCAGCCGGCTGACCAGGCCGTTGCCGCAGCCGATGTCGAGCACCCGGTGTTCGGGCGCGATGGCGGCGGCGGTGAGCAGCATGTCGTTGAAACCGCTGTTCACGGCGTC
Source organism: Saccharothrix stipae (assembly GCF_054781895.1). Classification (NCBI taxonomy): domain Bacteria; kingdom Bacillati; phylum Actinomycetota; class Actinomycetes; order Pseudonocardiales; family Pseudonocardiaceae; genus Saccharothrix; species Saccharothrix stipae. Next base: position 909,178 of record NZ_BAAGTN010000007.1, read on the forward strand.
GTAGCGCTCGTGGTTGTCGGCCCAGTGGTGGCCCTCGTACCCGTTCCACGCCTCGGCCTGGTGGGTGTTGACGATCTCCGGCACGGGTGCCCCCTTCGTTATGAACGTCTGTTCATGAACAACTGTTCACAACGGGGTCCGGTGTTGTCAAGGGCGGCACGCCGGCTATCGTCGGGCTCATGACCGTGGTCCGCTCGCTGCTGTTGTTCGCGCTGGCGGCCGTCGCCGAGATCGGTGGCGCGTGGCTGGTCTGGCAGGGCGTGCGCGAGCACCGGGGCCTGCTGTGGATCGGCGCGGGCGTGGCGGCGCTCGGCCTGTACGGGTTCGTGGCGACCCTCCAGCCCGACGCGCACTTCGGCCGCATCCTGGCCGCGTACGGCGGGGTGTTCGTGGCCGGGTCGCTGGCCTGGGGCGTGGTGGTGGACGGGTTCCGGCCCGACCGGTGGGACTACGTCGGCGCGGCGATCTGCCTCGCCGGCGTGGCCGTGATCATGTACGCCCCGCGCCCGTGAAGATCCCGGAGGCGCTGGCGGCGTCGTACCACCGCACCGAGTGGGGCCGGGCGTGGCTCGCCGCGCTGCCCGGCCAGACCGCCGACTTCCTCGACCGGTGGGAGCTGCGGCCGGACGGGCCGGTCGACAGCGGCATGGCGTCGCTCGTGCTGCCGGTCGTGCGCGCGGACGGCACACCCGCCGTGCTCAAGCTCCAGCCCGTCACCGAGGACAACGCCGCCGCGCCGATCGGGCTGCGCACGTGGGACGGTGACGGCGTGGTCCGGCTGCTCGCCGACGAGCCGGGCGCCATGCTGCTGGAACGGCTGGACGCGCGCCGTCCGCTGGCCGCGGTGGCCGACGACGCGGTCGCCCTGCGGATCCTCGCCGACCTGCTGGCCCGCCTCGTCGCGGTGCCCGCGCCGCCGGGCGTGCGGCGGCTGACCGACATCGCCCGCGCCATGCTCGACCAGGTGCCGCGCGCCGTGCCCGTGCTGCGCTCGTCGGCCGACCGGGACCTGCTGCGCACCTGCGCGTCCGCCGTGGCCGAGGTGGCGGACGACGCGGGCGACCGGCTGTTGCACTGGGACCTGCACTACGACAACGTGCTGGCGGGCGACCGGGAGCCGTGGCTGGCGATCGACCCCGAACCGCTGGCCGGCGATCCCGGCTTCGACCTGCTGCCCGCCCTGGACAACCGCTGGGACGCCGTGATCGCCACCGGTGACGTGCCGCGAGCCGTCCTGCGCCGCTTCGACCTGCTGACCGACGTCCTCGCCCTCGACCGCGACCGCGCCACGGCGTGGACCCTGGGCCGGGTGCTGCAGAACTCGCTGTGGGACGTCCAGGACGGCGAGACCGCCCTGAACCCGGTCCAGGTCGCCATCGCCACCGCCCTGCTCGACCGGTCCCGTCAGAGCTGATCAGCGCGGGACGCTCCGTCACGCACCTGTGCAGGTCCCTCTGTCGGGACAGCCGCACGGTTCAGCTCTTCGGCGAACGCGGCCCGCACCTCACGGGTCGCGAGGCGGACGAACCCGGAATCCGGTCCGAACCACTGCTCCCAGACCTGCCGCACGATCTCGGGCGTGATGGTGACGCCCTGGTCGAGCAGCGCCGCGAACGACCTGGCTTCGGGCTCGTACTCGTCCTCGGGGGCCTCCATGGCGAGCAGGCTTTCCGGGTCCCACCGGTTCACCACGTCGAGGATGCGAGCGCGCAGCAGCGCACGGGTGTGGGCAGCACGAGGCACCCTTTCAGTCTCGGCGTGCGAGGCGGCCCGGCCAACCGGATAACACCGGCAGTCACGTCGGGGTTCCGTCAGGCCGGTGGTGGGTTGCCGCGTGGTCGGAGGCGGCCCATCGGCAGCGGTGGGGCGGGGAGGCGGGTGCCCGGGTAGCCCTCGACCTGGCCGAAGCGTTCCGACTCGGCCTGCCACTGGTCGCGGAATTGGGCGATCTCGTCGTGGCTGCGGCCCACGAAGTTCCACCACATCACCAGGTCCTCGCCCAGTGGCTCGCCGCCCAGCAGCACCACGCGGGCCGCGTCGTCGCCGGTGTTGGCCAGGTGCAGTGCGGTCGCGCCGACGCCGACGTAGCCGAGCGTGCCGCGGGCGAGGGCCGTGCCGCCGAGTGCCACCGCGCCCAAGTCGACCAGCACGCCGTGCTCGAACGCCGGGTCCACGTCGAGCGCCAGGCTCGCGCCGGGTTCCAGCACGAGTTCCGCGCCCAGCAACGGGGTGAACGTGCGCACCGGCGACGTTTCGCCCGCGACCGTTCCGAGGAACACCCTGGCGGTCGCGCCGACCAACGCCGCCGCGCCGGGCGCGTAGTGCTGGAAGTCGCGCGGCGCGTCGCGGTCGGCGTCGGGCAGCGCGATCCACAGCTGCACGCCGTGCAGCACGGTCGTGTCCGGGGTCGACACCTCCGAGTGGCAGATGCCGTGCCCGGCCGTCATCAGGTTCAGCTCGCCCGGCCGGACCACCGCGTGCACGCCTAGGCTGTCGCGGTGCTCGATCTCGCCGCTGAACAGCCAGCTCGCGGTCTGCAAGCCGGTGTGCGGGTGCGGCGCGACGTCCATGCCCCCGCTGACCGACACGTCGTCCGGACCGTAGTGGTCGGCGAAGCACCACGCGCCGATCATCGAGCGGGACCGCTGCGGCAGCGTGCGCCGCACCGTCATCGCCCGCGGGCCGCCCAACGGGACGTCGCGCGGGTCGAGCATCTCGACCGCCGCGGCACCGGACGTGCTCTCGCAGACCAGCTCGGACGGGTCGGTCTCCACGTTGCTCATCGTGCTGCCCATCGTAGAGGCCATCCGTCGCGGCTCAGAGCGCTCGCTGGTACTCCTCCCACGTGCGCTTCGGCGTGACCACCGGCCCGTCGTCCGGGCCGCGGTTGGCCAGGCCGTTCAGGCCGAGGTAGTAGTCGCCCGACTGGTGCTGGGCGCCGGAGGACTGGTCCGGGTCGCCCAACGCGATCGCGTGGATGTGGTAGTCGAAGCCCTGCGCCGGGGTGCGGACCCAGGCCGCGTAACCGACCTGCCGCAACGCCTTGGTCACGGCGGTCCGGGTGGTCGCCGTCATGCCCGACACCGAGATGTCCAGCGCGCCGCCGCCGTCGTGGGTGCCGGCCGAGCCGGGCACGCCACCGGGGTTGTAAGAGCCCTGGGTGATGGTCAACGACCGGCCGAGCAGCCGTTCCGCCTCGACCAGCATGGCCTTGGTGCGGGTGTTCATCAACGCGCCGCGGTAGGTGACCCGGCTGCCCGCCGACACCACGCGGGTGACGGTGTAGGTCGTCTCGCCCAGCAGGCGCAGCGAGGTCGGTCCGGGCAGGCCCGAGGCGTCGATCCCGGTGTAGCCGAGCGAGCGCTGGTAGGCCGCGTAGGCGTCGATCGTCCTGGTGCCGAAATGCCCGTCGGCGTAGGTCGAGGCCAGCAGGCCCTTCGCGACCAGTGCCCGTTCGACGAGCCGCACGCTGTCGCCGCTGCCCGGCGTGATCGCCGAGTCGGCCCGGCGCGGGTCGATCTGCGCCGCCTTGAGCACGGCCTCCATGTCCACCACCGGCAGGGCGGTGACCTGCGGCGCGGCACTCGCGGGCGCCGCCAGGCCGACCAACCCGATCAGCACACCGGCCACTGCGGCGACTCTGACGCTCACCACGACCACCTCCGGTCGACACCCGACGAATCGGGGCCAGTCAAGCGCGAACCGGCGGTTCCTGGCAATAGTTGACTGCGGTCGCTCGCAGTTGGTTGGATATTGACGGCACGACAGTGGCAGGTCGTGGAGTAGACTTCGGTGGGTTGGGGCACGAGCTGTCGGCAGTCGGCCGGCGCGGTACCCGACCCAGTCCGGCCGCACTCCGAGGCCGGGGACGGGAGCACCGGCTTGTCGCCGGATCATCCGTTCACATCATCTACCCCCACGGCCAGCGGGCACGTAGGTCCGAACCACCACGCCTCCGGCCTGCGGGATCTCGCCCGCTGCCGGTGTGGTGCGGCCCTGCCGGCAGGGGAGGCGGGTTCTTCATGACGCAGAGCACCAGACCTGGTCGATCACAGGGCGCGGCGGTGGGTTTCGCCGACGCGCGGGCCGCGGCCGACAGGGCCGAAGTCATCCAGCGCAACCTGGCCGCCCGCACCGTCGCGGACAACTCGGTCGACGCGAACGACTGCCGCGAGCTGCTGCTCATGCTCGGCCTGCCCGACCCGCCCGTGCCCGACTAACTCGACCGGGTGAGTTGTCGGTGTGGGCGCATCAACCGCACCGGCGCCGGGGTATCCGGGGAGTGTCCACGAGGGACACCCGGAGGAGGTTCGAGCGCAGATGGGTATCGGCGACAAGTTCGACGAGCTGAAGGACAAGGCCAAGGACGCCCTCGGTCAGCACGGCGACAAGGCCGACCAGGGCATCGACAAGGCCGGCCAGTTCGTCGACGAACGGACCGGCGGTCAGCACTCCGAGCACGTCCAGACGGGCACGGACAAGGCCAAGGAAGGCCTGGACCGGTTCCGCGACCAGCAGTGACCCCGCGAAGACGAGCAAGGGCCGCCCTCCGGTCGAGGGCGGCCCTTCCGCGTGTTACGACCGCGCGAGGCGCGCCGTGAGCAGCTGCTTGCCCTGCTCGGCGCCCTTGCGGCTCTCGCCCTGCGCGCGGCGGAAGAACTCCGCCAGCTCGCTGTCGCCCGCCCGCTCCGCGTCGGCGATGTAGGACTCCAGCCGCAGCGCGTTGCTCAGGCACGCCTCGACGAACCAGATGATGTTGTAGTCCTTGTCCTGGGTACCGGTCACCTGACCGGCTTCGGTCGTGGACACATGACCTCCTCGGTAGTCGGCGACCACGGGATACCCGTTCTGCCGCCTTCTACCACGGCACCCCGCCGCTTTCCGCGAGGCGCGCTCAGCCGTCCAGTTCCGCCCACACGACCTTGCCGCGGGCGGTCGGGTCCGAACCCCAGGACCGGCTCAACGCCGCCACGATGATCAACCCGCGCCCGCGTGCCGAGTCGACCTGCACCGGTCTCGGCTGCGGCAGCGCGGAGGACTGGTCGGCCACCTCGATCCGGATGCCGGCGGCCGTCCGCGTCACGGTCAGCCCCACCGGGCCGGTCGCGTGGTCCACCGCGTTGGACACCAGTTCGGTCACCACCAAGGCGGCGTCGTCGGCGGCGTCCGCCGACAACCCCCAGGCTGACGCCGCGTCGCCCACCACCTGTCGGGCACGCGCCGATGAGCCCGCTGAGGCGGGCAGCGTCACGGCCACCGGCGCCGCTGGCTCGTTGCGCACATCCGCTCCCGTTGATCGGCCGTTACCGCATCGTCGCACATCCTCCGGGCGCGCCACCGAGTGGTCGCGCCGACCGGTGTCCTGACGACGTTCGGCGGCGCGCGGGTGACCGGCGCGTGTGATGACGTTCGGGCACGGTATCGGCACGGGGCCCGTCCGGTGGCTAGGCTCGGGCACCATGGAATTGCAGGTGCGCAGTGAGGTCCGGGGCGGCTGGACGGTCGTCGCGGTGTCGGGCGAACTGGACGCGGAAACGGTCCCCGTGCTGTCCGACCGCCTCGAAGCGAGCACGGGCGCCCACGTGGTGGTCGACCTGGGCGGCGTGCCGTTCATGGACACCACGGGACTGTCCCTGATGCTCGACTGGCACCGCAGGTTGGACGGCTCCGGCGGCGAGTTCCGGATGGCGTGCCTGCAGCCGTCCGTGCACAAGCTGTTCCGGTTGACCGAGCTGACCGAGGTCATGCACATCCACGACTCCGTCGAATCGGCCACCTCGACCACGTGATCCCCGAGACCTTCCGGAACTCACCGATCCCCCGTGACCGCGACTGGCTGGCCGCCCTGCCCGCCGCGATCGAGCACCGCCTGGCGACCTGGGACCTGCGCCCCGACGGCCCGGCAACCCACGGCTCACACGCCCTGGTGATTCCCGTGACCCGCAACGGCACACCCCTTGTGCTGCGCATGAACGCCCCAAGCGAAGACGTCACCGCGCACATCGAGGCACTGCGCTTCTGGCGGGGCCGGGGCACCGTCCACCTGGTCGACGCCGACCCCGCCGGCGCCATGCTCCTGGAACGCCTGGACATGGACCACACCGCCCTGCACCTCCCGTCGGAGGAGGCCATGGCGGTGCTGGGCACGATGGCGCGCCGACTGGCCATCCCCGCCCCACCAACCGCCCGCTCCACCGCCGACCTCGCCCTGGCCCGCGCATCGAGCCTGGAAGCCGACTGGACCCGCCAGGGCAAACCGTTCGACCCGGCATTCCTGCGCGCGGGGGAGAAGGCCGTCGAGCAACTGGTCACCACGACTTCGGACCTGGCGGTCAACGGCGACCTGCACTCGGCACAAGTCCTGGCGGGCACCCGCGAACCCTGGCTGACCGTGGACCCGATCCTCCTACGAGGCGACCTCGCCTACGACCTGGCCCGCGTCCTCTGGACCAGACTGGACGAGATGCCCGACTCCACCGCGATCACCGAACACCTGACCATCGCCGTGGACTACGCCTCCATCCCCCACGACCAGGCCCGCAACTGGGTCATCTTCCGCGCCGTCGACTACTGGCTCTGGGGCCTGGACGCCGGCCTGACCGAAGACCCCCTCCGCTGCCACCGCCTCATATCCGCCCTCACCTAATCCCAACCACCGCCCCCACCCCCCCACCCACGCGCCCCACCAACC